>NZ_JADWPD010000001.1:0-287601 GCF_017308975.1 Amycolatopsis sp. MtRt-6
GGCGCGGGCGGACCACCCTGGAGGAATGACACAGATCCAGCACCGGCCCGACCACCACCTCAAGACGGCCGTCACCGACGAACTCGCCTGGACTCCCAGTGTCAACGCCGAAGCAATCGCCGTGAGCATCGACGGCGGTGCCGCGACGCTCGCCGGGCACGTCGGCACCTACCCCGAGAAGGAAGCGGCCCTGCGCGCCGCGACCCGCGTCTACGGCGTGACCACGACCGTGGACCGGATCCTCGTCCGGCACGGCCACGCGGTTCCGGCCGACGTCGATCTCGCCCGGGAAGCCATGGCCGTGTTCGACCGCCGCACGGTTCTCGTGCCCAAGAACTCGGTGCAGGTCGACGTGCGCGACCAGGTGATCACGCTACGCGGCTCGGTGGACTGGCACCACGAGCGCGAAGCCGCCCGCCGGGCCGTTGCCGCGCTCCCCGGCGTCAGCGGCGTGCGGAACCTGATCACGCTGCGGCCCGCACCGGGGGTCACCGCGGCCGAGACCAAAGCGCAGATCCTCGCGGCTCTGGCCCGGCACGCGCCGGGGTTCGCGCAGCACGTCGAGGTCGCCGTCGACGACGGCCAGGTCACCCTGACCGGCGCCGTCCTCACCCCGGCCGAACGCCGTTCGGCCGAGCAGACCGCGTGGTTCGCCTCCGGCGTGACCGCGGTCGACAACCAGGTGAAGCTCTCCGGCTGAGCCCTCGCCCGCCGGCCGGCCCCCGGAACTCCGCAGTGTCCTGTGCGAAAAGGACAGGGCACTGTGGACCCGGTTGACGGGTAGGCTCAGTCCGTTTCACGCCCCGGTGGCATGGCGGCCAGGCGGGCGTGCAGGCGTTCCCGGACCTCGTCCGGCGTGTAGGCCCGCCGCCGTCGCTCCTGGCGCGCGATCACCACCCCGGTCGCGGCGACCCCAACAAGCCCGGCCAGTCCCAGTGTCTTCCACCAGCGCATGGGCCTAGGCTACTGCCGTGCCGGGGACCGAGCTCGATCTCGACGAAGCCGTGGCCGTGACGCGCACGGGCGACCTGTGGCTGTTCCGGGGCCGGTCCGCGGCCGACCGCACGATCCGCGTCGTCACGAACAGCCCGGTCAACCACGTCGGCATGGCCGTGGTGATCGAAGACCTCCCGCCGCTGATGTGGCACGCGGAGCTGGGCCGCTCGCTGCCGGACGTGTGGTCGGGTACCCACCACCGAGGCGCCCAGTTGCACGACCTGCGCCAAGCCGTGCTCGTCTGGGCCGAGCGGTACCACCAGCGGGTCTGGCTGCGCCAGCTCGACCACCCGATCACCGGTGAGATGGAGGACGCCGCCCTGCGCACGATCGCGCGGCTCGACGGCACACCGTTCCCCTCCACCGCACGCCTCGCGTCCCGCTGGCTCGGCGGACGGCTACCGTCCCGGAAACGGAACGCCCGGGACACCGGCCTCGAGTCCGGCTACTGCGCCGAGATCGTCGCGCTGACCTACGAAGCCATGGGCCTGCTGCCACCGGGCCGCCGACCGAACTGGTACGACCCGGGCCGCTTCTGGAGCGGCGACCACCTCGACCTGACCAATGGCGCCACCCTGGGTCACGAAATCGCCGTGCTCCTGCCGGGCTGAACTTGCTTGTCCACGGTGGACGTCAGCGCGGAACCTCGGTCGGCCGGCGGGGTTCGCGGTGCAGCAGTTCCAGCGCGTCGGTGTCGGCGACCGCCGGGAACTTCCGGTAGCTGTTGCCGACCGCGTGCAGCCAGGGCAGCGGGCGCAGGCAGACGAACTGGTCGACCTCGCGGGCGAGCCGGTCGAGGACGGGTGCCTGGGCGACCGGGACGGCCAGCACGATCCGGCGCACCTGGCGGGCGCGCAGGACGCGGATGGCTGTGTGCGCGGTCGTGCCGGTGGCGGCGCCGTCGTCGGCGAGCACGACCGTGCGGCCGGCGATCGGCACCGGCGCGACGTCTCGCCGGTAGACGGCGACCTGCCGGGCCAAGCCGCGCCGTGCTCCATCGGCGAGCCTGGTGAGCCCGTCCGCCGAGATGTCGAACCGGCGGATCGCGCCGTGGTCCCAGACGACCAGCCCGCCCTCACCGACGGCACCGAGCAGCACCGGCGGCGGTCCGGCGGCCTCGATCCGGGAGGTGAGCAGGATGTCCAGCGGCGCCCCGAGGACGTCGGCGATCTCGGCGGCGACCACGAGCCCGCCCTCGGACAGGCCGAGGACCACGGCGCGGTCGCCGCGCAGCTGGCGCAGGCGGAGGGCCAGTCGCTCGCCCGCCTCCCGGCGATCACGGAACCGCATGGGCACTCCTGGGAGTCGAAGCCGCTCGGCCGTCTCCCAGCATGACCGCACCACATCCGCGGGCGTGAGGGCCGTTGGTCACCACAAGCGGACCGTTCGGCACCTTTCGTGCGTCAGTCCACAAAGGATTGCTCAGTGCGGGTGGCGCACCGTCGACGAGGCCAGCACGCCCGCCGGGGTGAGGTTCCGGTCGGCCAGAGCGCGGGCCACGTCGCCGAGCCGGAGGTTGTTGCGGCGGGCGTAGGCGCGCAAGGCCGCGAACGCCGCGTCCATGCTCAACTGCCCGCTGACGGCCAGCATGAAGGCAGCCGACGATTCAGGAGAGGGTGGGCATGCCCGACCGTGAACGACAGGTGACCCGGGCCTTCGTGGCGCTGGCGGACACGCTGGTCGATGACTACGATGTCGCCGACCTGCTGCACACGCTGGTGGAGCAGTGCGTGCAACTGCTCGACGTCGCGGCGGCCGGGCTGACGCTGGCCGACGAGCGAGGCGGCCTGCAGGTGCTGGCGTCTTCCAGGGTGTCCCCTGCCGGAACTCCTCGTCCAATCGCAGCCGCCCGGCGACGATGTCGGCCGCGACGTCCAGCAGGGGACGTCCGTGACCGAACGCGTAGGCCCGCAGCCGGGCCAGCGCGGCCGGGGCGGGCAGGTTCAGGTGCGCGATCAGCATCCCGGTGGCCTGGTGCACCTCCCGGAACCGCATCGCCGTGCCCGCCATCCACCGCCCGTCGCCGTCGAGCCAGCGATCGCCCCCGTCCCGCAGCCCCGACAGGGCGAGCGCCGCGATGTCGGCCACCTGCAACGCCGTCGACAGTTCGGCGGCGCCGAGCGAGCCCGGCGTCGAGCGGTAGGTGTCGAGGGTCGCCACCCACACCGCCCCGATCTGGAGCGGGACGGTGAACAACGCGGCCACCGGCTGCGCCGTGGCCTCGGCAGCGAACACCGGCCACGACGGCGGCGGCCCGGCGGCCAGATCCGGCACCAGGACCGGCCCGCCCACGGCCGGGGCCTCGAAACACGGTCCTTCACCAAGGGAAACCTGCAGCTCCGCCAGCGCGGCGCTCACCGCGTCACTGGCGTAGACGATCTCGCGGAGCCCGGCGCCCGCCACCACCGACACCGCCGCGCCATCCACCGGCAGCAGGCGCACACACTCCCGGCACACCCGGCCCACGACGTCGACCCCGCTGCCGGTCCCGTCCTCGCCCAGCGCGGCCAGCACGCTCGCGCGCAGGACCTCGACCTCAGCCACCGCGGACGGAGCGGGATCCTCGCGGCGACCCGCTGCGCGCGGCGAGGATGTCCTCGGCACTGGCCGTGCCGTCGGGGTCCGCGGCCGTCCGCAGGGCGGCGGTGGCGGCGTCGCGCGCGGTGTCCGGCGCCACAACGAGCAGAATCAGGCGCCGCTGCTGCGTGCCGATGAGCGCGAGGGTGTCCGCCTGCATGGAGTGGAACCCTTCCAACCGGACGAGGCGGCCGTCCACCACGAGCTTGCGGTGGGCGATCTCCCAGCCGTCGCCCAGCGGGTAGCTGATCCGCTCGACCTCGCCCACCCGGTCACGCACCGCCGCGAAAACGTCGGGGAACTCGACGCCGGCGTCACGGGAGCGTGGCCACCACGCTCCGTCGACACACCCACCGCCGGCAGCCGGTTTCAGCTGCAGGCGGACCTCGTCACGTGCGGCGGTCATGACCGGCTCCCGTGCTGCCGGTCCGGGGTCTCGGTGAGCAGGCCGCGCTCCAGCTTGCCGAACCCGCGGGGTGCCGCGGAGTATCCCGGGTTGAGCTTGCGAGCCAGTCGTTCGGGCTTCGGCCAGCGGACGTCGGTGGCCCAGCCGAGCTTTTCGAACAGCCAGATCAGGCGCGCGGACATGTCGAGCTGGCCGCGGCGGACGCCGTGGCGGGCGCCGGTGGGGTCGGCGTGGTGGGAGTTGTGCCAGGACTCGCCCATGGAGGCGATGGCCAGCGGCCAGAAGTTCGCGGACTTGTCGCGAGCGGCGTAGGGCCGCTCACCGATCATGTGGCACAGCGAGTTCACCGACCAGGTGACGTGGTGCAGCACGGCCACCCGGACCAGGCTGGCCCAGAAGAACGCGGTCAGCGCGCCCCACCAGGACATCGTCACCAGCCCGCCGATCAGCGCGGGGCTGAGCAGGGTGACCACGGTCAGCGCGGGGAACCAGCGGTCGATCCGGGCGATGTCGCGGTCGGCGAGCAGGTCGGGAGCGAAGCGCTGCGCGTTGGTCTTCTCCCGGTCGAACAGCCAGCCCATGTGGGCGTGCCAGAACCCCTTGGCGAGCGCGGCGGCGGAAGTGCCGTAGCGCCACGGGGAGTGCGGGTCGCCGTCGCGGTCGGCGAAGGCGTGGTGGCGGCGGTGGTCGGCGACCCAGCCGATCACCGGGCCCTGCATGGCCATGCTGCCGGTGACGGCGAGCGCGATCCGCAGGCCACGGTGGGCCTTGAACGCGCCGTGAGTGAAGTAGCGGTGGAACCCGATGGTGACCCCGAGGCCGGTCAGGAAGTAGAACCCGACGGCCAGGCTGATGTCGGTCCAGCCGAGGCCCCAGCCCCACGCGAAGGGCACCGCGGCGGCCAGCGCCAGCAGCGGCACGACCGCGAACAGCTTGACGAGGAAGGTTTCGGTGCCCGATTTTTCGCCCGCCAGCATCGGTTCCGCGGCCTGGGGTGGACGTTGCAGTGTTTGTGTCATGTCGATCGCTCTTTCCGTGACGTACCTGTCCGCCAGGGTCTGGGGCGATCAAGTTCCGGGTACCCGCTGACGGCGGTCTGAACCCGGGGGATGGTGGAGGCTGCCGAGATGTCCTCGCCGCTGCTGGGCGGAAGAGAGCGTGCAACCACTTGTTACAACGAACGAGCCGTCGGAATGGTTCCCGTCCGGGTGACTCTTCGGCCGCCGACCCGTCCGACACGCCGCCGAGAGGTCCTCTAGCGTGGCGGACATGGAACACGCCGAACCCGACACCCGAACCCTCGAGCGCGCTCTCGGCGAGTACGTGCGGGCGGTGGCGGCCGCGGTCGGTGTCCCGCACGAGAGCACCACGGTCGAAGTCAGCGACACGGCCACCGCCTACCTCGGCCTGCCGCGGCGGGGCCCGGCCGGCCCGACCACGACGTCATGCTGGTGTGGAACGAACGGCGGGGGTGGTCGCTCGCGGTGGAAACCGATCCCACCGCGGCCCCGATCGTCCTCGCGCACCACGGCGACGACGTCGTGCCCGCCCCGGCCGCGGTGGCGCGGTTCGTCGCCGACACCGCGGCCGGGCGTCCCATGGGTCAGACGCCGGCCGGCCCGGCGACCACCGCGACGCGCAGGTCACTGGCCGAGCGGCTGAAGCCCTACCTCCGCGACACCCCGGGCGGCTGACCGAGTTCCGGACGTTCGGCTTCCGATGGCCAGGTACGCGAGCCCGCACGGCGGTATGTTCAGGAAGAAGAGGTAAGACAGCACGCCCCAGACGGTGCTTTCGGGTGGCGCATCAGATCGTAAGTACCGCGGGCTCAACGGAGTTCGGCGAGCAGTCCCCGCACCCGCCGATCGATCTCGTCCCTGATCGGCCGGACGTCCTCGACACCCTTGCCTGCGGGGTCCTCGAGCTGCCAATCCAGGTACCGCTTGCCCGGGAAGACCGGGCAAGCGTCGCCGCAGCCCATCGTGATCACGACGTCGGCGGCTTCCACCGCGTCGGTCGTCAGCTTTTTCGGGACCTCGCGGGACAGGTCGAGCCCGATCTCGGCCATCGCCTCACGCACGGCGGGGTTGATGCTGTCGGCGGGCGCGGAGCCTGCCGAGCGGACGTCGACCGCGCCGTCGGCGTGGTGGGCGAGCAGCGCGGCGGCCATCTGGGAGCGGCCGGCGTTGTGCACGCAGACGAAGAGGACTTCAGGTTTGCGAGTCACGGATACTCCTGGTGAAGCGGCGCCGCAGCGCGAGGGAGACGTACACGAGGGCGACGAGCACGGGAACTTCGATCAGCGGGCCGACGACACCCGCGAGCGCCTGCCCGCTCGCGGCTCCGAAGGTCGCGATGGCCACGGCGATGGCGAGTTCGAAGTTGTTGCCCGCGGCGGTGAACGCCAGCGTGGTCGTTCGCTCGTAGCTCAGCCCCACGGCTTTGCCGAGCGCGTAGGACCCGGCCCACATCAGTCCGAAGTAGACCAGCAGCGGAACCGCGATGCGCGCGACGTCCAGCGGACGGCCGGTGATCTGGTCGCCCTGCAAGGCGAAGAGGATCACGATGGTGAACAGCAGCCCGTACAGCGCGACGGGCCCGACCTTCGGCAGGAAACTCGTCTCGTACCAATCGCGGCCCTTCGCGCGTTCGCCGAAGCGACGGCTCAGGTAGCCGGCGACCAGCGGGACACCGAGGAAGATCAGCACGCTCTTGGCGATCTGCCACCCGGACACGGCGAGGTCGGCCTGCAGGAGACCGAGCCAGCCCGGCAGGACCGCGAGGTAGAACCAGCCGAGCAGCCCGAACGCGATCACCTGGAACACCGAGTTCAGCGCGACGAGCACGGCGGCGGCCTCCCGGTCGCCGCAGGCGAGGTCGTTCCAGATGATCACCATGGCGATGCAGCGGGCGAGGCCGACGATGATCAGCCCGGTCCGGTACTCCGGCAGGTCCGGCAGCAGCAGCCAGGCCAGCGCGAACATCAACGCCGGACCGATCAGCCAGTTCAGCACCAGCGACGGCCACAGCAGCCGCCGATCACGGGTGACCGTGCCGAGCCGGTCGTAGCGGACCTTCGCCAGCACCGGGTACATCATCACCAGCAGCCCGAGGGCGATCGGTAAGGAGATGCCGTCGATCTGCACCGCGGACAGCGCGGTGTTCAGGCCGGGCACCCAGCGCCCGGCCAGCAGCCCGGCAACCATCGCGGCCGCGATCCAGACCGGCAGGAACTTGTCCAGGGTGGACAGCCGTGGCGGCGTCTCGGTCGTGGTCACGCGGTGACCGCGTCGCCCGTGGTCGTGAGTACCGCTGACAGCCGCGCCAGCACCTCGGGGTGTACGCGGTAGTAGATCCAGGTGCCGCGCCGGTCGCCGGTGATCAGCCCGGATTCGCGCAGCACCTTCAGGTGGTGGGAGATGGTCGGGCCGGTCAGGTCGAAGGCGTCGGTCAGGTCGCAGACGCACGCCTCGCCCCCGGCGTGGGAGGCGATCAGCGAGAGCAACCGCAGCCGGACGGGGTCGGCCATCGCCTTGAACAACTTGGACAGCTCAACGGCCTGATCCTCGTCCAGCGGTTCGCGGGCGAGCGGGGAGCAGCACGCGTCCATCGCGACGACCGGCAGCTGTTTCGACATGCGTCTATCTTGACAGCCTCCTAAGCAGCGAGCAAGCTGAGGCTCACTGATTAGATGAACATCTATTCAAGGAGGATCCGATGTCACGGGTACAGCTGGCCCTGCGAGTCGGGGACCTGGCCGGGTCGATCGATTTCTACTCGAAGCTGTTCGGCGCCGAGCCGGCGAAGCTTCGGCCGGGCTATGCGAACTTCGCGATCGAGGAGCCCGCGCTGAAGCTGGTGCTCCTGGAGGGCGAGCCGGGCCAGGAGACGGTGATGGACCACCTCGGCGTCGAGGTCGAATCGACTGACCAGGTCAACGCGGCGACCCAGCGGCTGACCGGCGAGGGGCTCGAGACGCTGACCGAGGACGACACCACGTGCTGCTACGCGGTGCAGGACAAGGTGTGGGTGCACGGGCCCGGCAAGGAGCCGTGGGAGGTCTACACGGTGAAGGGCGATTCGGCGACATTCAGCGCGGCACCAGTCCCTCCGGCGGCGTGCTGCACACCGGACGCCGAGATCGACGCTACGGCAAAGCCGGAGGGCTGCTGCAGCTGACGGCGCGGAGCCGGTGCGCAATCGAGGGGTGCACCGGCTCCGCTCAGCTGCCGATCCGCGAGCTGCGGCGTTCGATCATGACGACGTCCCGCCAGACACCGTGGCGCCGGCCGACGCGTTCGCGGACGCCGATCTCCCGAAACCCGGCGCGGCGGTGCAGTTCCCGGCTGGCGGCGTTCTCGGGAAACACGCCACTCTGGATCGTCCAGATGCCCGCGTTCTCGGTCGAGGCGATCAGCGCGGCCAGCAGTGCCTGCCCAACCCCGCGGCCCTGCGCCTCCGGGTCCACGTAGACGCTGTGCTCGACGACCCCGGCGTACACGCACCGCGAGGACACTGCGGAGACCGCGGCCCAGCCGATGACCCGCCCGGTCGGGTCGAGGGCGACCAGCCGGTGTTCCGGAAGGTGGGCGGCGTCCCAGGCCTCCCAGGTGGGCGCGGTGGTCTCGAAGCTCGCCTGGCCGGTGTCCAACCCGGCCTGGTAGATCGCCAGCACCTGGTCCGCGTGCTCGGCCGTCATCGTGACGACCTCGACCGGCTTGGTGGCACGGATGATCGCGGAGTGGAGCTTGTCGCCAGCCTCGTGAGTGACCTGGACATCGACGCCGACGAGCCCCGCGTCGTGCAGGAGCGCCCGGTAGCGGTCGGCGGTGAGCGCGCCGCCGAGGCACTCGACCGCACCGGCACGGGCCGCGCGTTCGGCGTCGGTGAGGCTGTCGTCAGCGAGGATGTCGGCGACGCCGAGACGGCCGCCAGGCCGCAGGACACGGGCGATCTCGCCGAACACAGCCGGCTTGTCCAACGACAGGGCGATGACGCAGTTGGAGATGACGACGTCGACCGAGGCGTCCGGCAGCGGGATCTGTTCGATGGTGCCGTTGAGGAACTCGGCGTTGGTCACCCCGGCCTGCTCGGCGTGCCGACGGGCAAGGGTGAGCATGTCGTCGGTCATGTCCAGGCCGATCGCCCGCCCGTCCGGCCCGACGCGGCGGGCGGAGAGCAGGACGTCCAGCCCGCCACCGGAGCCGAGGTCGAGCACGGTCTCGCCGGGCTTGAGCTCGGCGACGGCGAGCGGGTTGCCGCAACCCAGGCTGGTCGCGGTCACCTCGACCGGAAGCTCCGCACCGACGTAATGCACGGCGCCCAGCCGCTCGGCATCCCCTTCGCCGGCCAGTAGACCTGTTCCCTCCCCGGCCAGGGCCCGCCGGGCGGCGTTGGCGTAGCGGTCGTGGACGGCGCCGCAGTCGGGGTTCATCGGGCCTCCTCGTCGATCGTCTCGGCGAACGACCGGACCCCGCGTCCCATGACGACGTCCGCAGCGCTAGGGAAGCAGGACACGCACTCTTCGTTGACCTGGTAGAGCCGGGCGGTCCCCCGCGGCTCGACCAGCACAAACCCGGTTTCGGCGAGGACCTTCAGGTGCGCGGAGACGGTCGACTGCCCGACGCTGACCTGCTCAACGATCTCCCCCACCGTCATCGGCGTACCGGTCTCGGCGAGCAGGTTAAGGATCTGCACCCGCGTCGGGTCCGCAAGCGTCCGGAACCAACCGGCGTAGGTCTGGGCAGTGTCCCGATCCAACACAGCCACTCCTTCCATCGTAAATCGACGATAGACGATGAATGGAGGCTGTGAAAGCGAAGGTTGGGCACTGCTTCGCGCAGCATCTCGAGGTGATCGGAGACGCCCGACTCCGAGACGGCGGCGAACGCCGCAAGGCGCGGTGGCGCGGCTCCGACGACCCTGTGTCACTTCGCCCGCGGAACAGGACGCTTCGAACAGTTCACTCGCCTTCACGCCGGCCTGAACCGCCGTTCCGGCCAGCTCCGCGATCTCGTCCGCCGTCGAACGCCGGCCGCCGAACTCAACCAGGGTCCCTCGAGCACGTGCATAAACGACAAGCCAGAGGCCATGATCCGTCGGGCCGCCATCGGCCTCTCGATTCGTCGCCACCCGGGGCCCCCGCTCCGTTCCTGTGCACGAGGATGGCCGAGCCGGGTTCTATTGATATTTCGAAAGGGTCGACGTGGATTCGTTGGCGGGCGTGTTCAAACGGTGCGGGTGCCGGAGCCGGGAAACCGGACGACCATTGGGCGCGGCATGTCCCGATGTGGCACAGGAAGGACATGGGACTTGGTATTACCGCCTCGAGGTGGCACCCTGGCCGGACGGTCGGCGACGGCAGCTACGGCGCGGCGGATTCGCCACCGCGGAAGCCGCACACAGCGAACGAGACCAGTTCGGCGCAACCGGTAGGCCCGGGCCAGCGGACGCGACGGTGACCACGGAACAATGGCTGCGCCTGTGGCTGGCAACCCTCGTCCACCTCAGGGGTACCACCTTGTGCTCCTACCGCGCCAATGTCGAAACCTATCTCATCCCATCGCTGGGCGGCGTCCTGGTGCGAGAGCTCACCGCGGGCCGGATCCAGGCGATGCTGGCCGACCTCATCCGCAACGGCGGCGTGTCCGGCCAACCACTACGGCCGGGCACGCTGCGGCACGTCCACGCGACATTGCGGGCGGCGCTGAACTCCGCTGTGCGGCACGGCCTCCTCCCTGCCAATCCAGCCTGGCGCGTCCACGTGCCCTCCGGCAGGCGCCCGCACGCAGTCGTCTGGACCACACCTCGGATCGCGCAATGGCAGGCCACCGGAAAACGACCACCGGTCGCAGTCTGGACCGCCGGCCAAACCCGCACATTCCTCGACCACATCCGCGACCACCCGCTCTACCCGCTGTTTCACCTCATCGCACTGTTCGGGCTCCGCCGCGGCGAAGCCGCCGGATTGAGATGGTGCGACATCGACCTCGAACACGGCCTGTTGACCATCTCCCGCCAAATCCGCCAATACGGCCGACACCTCGAAATCGGCAAACCGAAAAGCGAAGCCAGCAACCGCGTCATCAGTCTCGACGGCGCGACCATCGCCCTGCTCCGCCAATACCGGGAATACACCGCCGGAGACGTCGACCCCGCATCGGAAGAGTTCATCTTCACGACCCGGTCCGGTGGCCTGCTCACCCCGCAACATCTGACCCACCTATTTCGCGCCCTGAACGACGAATCCGGCCTGCCACCGATCCGGTTGCACGACCTACGGCACGGCGCCGGCAGCCTTTCCCTCGCCGCCGGAAACGACCTCAAAACCGTGCAAGCCATGCTGGGGCACTCCAGCATCGTCCTGACCGCCGACACCTACGTCAGCGTCCTACCCGACCTGGCCTGCCGCGCAGCCGAAGCCACCATCCACCACGTCCTCGCCGCCGCGAAAGTCACCGGCGCGCGGCTACGCGGCACCACCGCCGCAGCGGCTTAGTCCGCTGGTCACTGCCCACTACGCGGCTACCCGCCCACAACGACTCCACCCCGGGTAGTCCGCAGCAACCCGCGAAAGGACGGCCACCGCCTCGGCGAAGGACAGGTCAGCCGAGACCTGCCCTGGCTGCGACCTGCCCGAAAACCGATTCCCACCCCGCTGCAACACCACTTCAGCGCCGCCACAGCGGCCCCGAGCCCATCACGGGCTTACCGGGAGCCCACCCATGATCACAATCAAGGCTTGCAAGATCCACAAACAAGAACATCCCCGCTGGTCAGCGGGGATGTCGATGTGGTGGGCCGCCTGGGGCTCGAACCCAGAACCTACGGATTAAAAGTCCGCAGCTCTACCAATTGAGCTAACGGCCCGTGCCCCCAGTTTAGCCAGGTACCGGTCGGGCGCTTGCACACCGGGTCCGGCTGGCGCTCACGTGCTGGCCGAGACTGGCTTCCCGCAGGCAGGCTGGCCATGATGCTCCCATGCCAGGTTCACTGCTGATCCTCACCGGGCCGCCCGGCGCCGGGAAGTCCAGCGTTGCGCGGGTGATCGCCGAAGGTGCGTCGCGGCCGGCCGTGCACCTGCACACCGACAGCTTCTACGCCTGGATCCGGACCGGGCTCGTGCCGCCCTACCTGCCCGAGGCCGACCGGCAGAACAACGTCGTGCTCGGGGTGATCGCCGAGGCCGCCTGTGGCTATGCCCGCGGGGACTATGACGTCGTGCTCGACGGTGTTGTCGGTCCGTGGGCGCTCGAGCCGTTCCGGGACGCCGCGAAGCGGGACGGTCTGGACCTCTACTACGTCGTGCTCCGGCCGAGCCTCGACGTCACCCTCGCGCGGGGGACCGCCCGCGGCTCGGCGGAACTCACCGAGGTGGAACCGCTGAAGAACATGCACGCCGCGTTCGGGGAGCTCGGCGAACTGGAACGCCACGTCGTGGACACGACCGCCCAGTCCCTCGACGAGACCGCCGACGCGGTCCGGCGCCACGCGCGCTCGGCGGCGTTCGCGCTCTGATCCCTCTATGGACGAACGCGGACGAACGCGCGGGGCCCGGGCTGAGCCCCGCGCGTCATGCCGTCAGCACTGCACGAACAAGCCCGTGTAAGCAGTGCACTTCTTCGACGCCTTGTCGTTGGCCGCCTCGGGGTCGGCCGGTGTGCTCGCCGACCGCTGTGCCGTCGCCGTGAAGGCGCCCCAGGCGAAGAAGCCGCCTTCCGAGGTGAACTTCGCCGTGGCCGACGTGCCCGGGGCCAGGGTGCCGATCGCGCAGTTCAGGGTTGCGCCCGAGCGGGTGCAGCCCGTCGTCGAGACGATCGTGCGGCCCGAGCCCGCGTTGGCCGTCACGCGGATGCCCGTCGCGGTGGCCGGGCCGGTGTTCGACACCTTGATCACGTAGTCGACGCGGGCGACCAGGCCGGCGCGCGGGGTTGCGGTCAGCGCGACCTTGACGTCGGCCTCGTCCGGCGGGGCGATCGTCACGACCGGGCCGTCTTCGACGGCGAACGCGTAGTTGTCGCCGGCGAACTGGTGCTGGAGCGTGAACTGGCCGGGTGCGACGTCGTCCTTGACGCGCAGGGTGAACTTCACCGTCCGGCTCTCGCCCGCGCCCAGGTCGCCGACGCCGCCCCGGAAGCTGCTGAGGTACGGCGCGCACGGCGCGATCGCCCCGGTGCAGGAGACCAGGTCCACCACCTCGGCGATCGGCTTCTCCTTCACGTAGAGCGCCGCCTTCGCGCCCGTGACCGTGAAGTCCGTCGGGTTGGTCAGGTGCTCGGTGACCGTGAACGTCGTGCCCGCGCGCACGGTCGTCGCGCCGACGTCGATCGTGCTCGCCGGCGTGGCCGCGGACGCGACGGTGGGGGCTACGCACAGGGCCGCGGCCGTCAGCGCGGCCAGCACGGCGGTTCTTCGTCCGGTTCGCTGCATATTCGTGATCTCCTGGTTCGAACCGAGGGGTGCCGCTCCGACCGGTGAAACTGGGCGCGCGCAGCAGGGTGACGAAGATCAGATCGCCGTTCCCCCGGATTCGTTACCGGGTTCGCCAAACCGTGCCTGAACTGGGCTTTCACCCCAGTTGCCCGGTCACCGACCGCGGCATCGCCCCGAAATTGTCAGACCCCTGTGGCACGCTCCGCACATGACCGAACACACCCTCCAGGCGGCGCCTCCGCCCCGCCTGACCAGCCCCAGAACCGACCCGGCGCCGGTCGCCGGCGAGCACCAGGCGCTCACCGAAAGCCTCGACTACTACCGGCGCACCTTCGAGCTGAAGTGCGCCGGCCTGGACCCGGCACAGCTGTCCGAACGCTCGGTACCACCGTCCACATTGACCCTGCACGGACTGCTGCGGCACCTCACCGGCTGCGAACGCTGGTGGTTCCGGACGCAGTTCGCGGGCGAGGACGTCCCGATCCTCTACTACTCCGACGACGACCCGGAGCAGGACTTCACGGACCTGGACGGCGACGTCGACGAGGCGTTCTCGTTGTGGCGCGCGGAATGCGAGCGCGCACGCGAGATCATCGCGGCCGGCTCACTCGAGCGAACCGGGATCCGCCGCAGCACCGGCGAACCGTTCACCCTGCGCTGGCTGATGCTGCGGATGATCGGCGAGTACGCACGCCACATCGGCCACGCCGACCTGATCCGGGAGCGGATCGACGGCGCGACCGGCGAATGACCGCTCAGGCGGCTGCCGTGCGGCGGCGACCGCAGCGTCAGAGAAAGGAGACGTATTCGGACTGGTGATCACCGAGTGACCGCGGCAGTTCGGCGCTGGTGGCGCCCTCCGGCAGCGGCAGCGCGAGCAGCGCGATGGCGACGACGGCGTCCGGCCTGCGACCAGCTCGGCGGCGAACCGGCAGTGTCCTCGGCGGACGGGGCGCTGGTCGTGGCGGGTGAGCGTGGCGGACCCGGTCGTGCGGCCGTCGGCGAGGGCGGTCGCGTGCGATGCTGACGCCATGACCGTCGACCCCGATTCCGGACTCCTGTCCCCGGTGCGGGCCGGTACGCCGGCCGAAGCGTCGACCGGAGACGAGGCCTGGCTGCGCGCGATGCTCGACGCCGAGGCTGCGCTCGCGCGGGCGCAGGCGCGGCTCGGGACGGTGCCGCCGGAGGCCGCGGAGGCGATCACGGCAGCCGCCGGGAGTGCGCGGATCGACGTCGTCGAGCTGGCGCGCGGGGCGCGGGCGACCGCGAACCCGGTCGTCGGCCTGGTGAAGGCGCTGACGTCGGCCGTCGGCGAGCTCGCGCCCGGTGCCGCCGAGTACGTCCACCGCGGCTCGACCAGCCAGGACATCTTCGACACCGCGATGATGCTGGTCGCCGACCGGACGTTGCGGCCGCTCGCGGCCGACCTCGACGCGACGGCCGAGGCGCTGGCCGGGCTGGCCCGCGCGCACCGGGACACGACCATGGCCGGCCGGACGCTGACGGCGCACGCGGTGCCGACGACGTTCGGGCTCAAGGCCGCGGGCTGGCGGCAGCTGGTGCTGGACGCGGCCGTCCGCATCCGTGGGGTGCTCGACGGCGGGCTGCCGGTCTCGCTGGGCGGCGCGGCCGGGACGCTGGCTGCGTACCTCGAGTACGCGAGCCTGGCCGGCGAGGCGAGCGGGGGCGGGGGCGGGGGCGGGGGCGGGGGCGGGGGCGACTATGCCGAACGGCTGACCGCGGCGTTCGCCGAGGAGACCGGGCTGGCCGTGGCCGCGCTGCCGTGGCACTCGCTGCGGACGCCGGTCGCCGACCTCGCCGGCGCGCTGGCGTTCACCGCCGGGGCGCTGGGGAAGCTGGCCGTCGACGTCGCGACGCTCAGCCGGACCGAGCTGGGCGAGGTCGCCGAGCCCGCCGCCGATGGGCGGGGCGGTTCCTCGGCGATGCCGCACAAACGCAACCCGGTGCTGGCGACGCTGATCCGCTCGGCCGCGCTGCAGGTGCCGGTGCTGGCCGCGGGGGTCACGCAGTCGATGCTCGCCGAGGACGAACGGTCGGCGGGGGTCTGGCACGCCGAGTGGCAGCTGGTCCGCGAGTGCCTCCGGCTGACCGGCGGCGCCGCGCACACGGCCGCCGAGCTGGCGCGCGGGCTCACCGCGGAGCCCGGGCGGATGCGGGCGAACGCGGCGTCGACGCACGGGCTGATCGTCTCGGAACGGCTCTCCGCCGTGCTCGCGCCGCTGCTCGGCAAGGCGAAGGCGAAGGAGCTGCTGGGCGAGGCGTCCCGGCGGGCGGTGCGCGAGGACCGGCCGCTGCGGGACGTGCTGGCCGAGCTGCCGGCCGTCACCGGCGTGCTGACGCCGGCCGCGCTGGACGAGCTGCTCGACCCCGCCGGGTACACCGGTGCGGCGGGTGCGCTGGTCGACCGTGTCCTCGGTGGCGGCGGCGCGGGTGTGCGGGAGCCGAGGCGTTCGGAGTAGCGGAAAATTCTTTGAACCGCCTCCGCCGGGGGTCCGTGTAGTGGGTATCAGGCAGCCGCACCGAGCGGCGGGAAACCCCAACGGACACAAGGAGAACTTCCATGCTTCGCACGCGCATCGCCGTCTCCGTCGCCGCGGCGGCAGCCGGGCTGGCAGTGCTCACCGCTTGCTCGGGTGTCGAGACTGCCCAGCCCGTTGTCGCTCCTGCGGCGGCCGGCGGCACCGGGGGCGGCCAGGCCCTCAACGGCGCCAACAACGGCCAGGTCGGCAACGCCGCTCCGGCTTCGAACGAAACCAAACTGGTCGTCGCCGATGTGGCCGAGGTCGGGCAGGTGCTCACCGACCAGAACGGCATGACCCTCTACCGCTTCGACAAGGACACCGCGAAGCCGCCGAAGTCCAACTGCGACGGTGACTGCGCCAAGGCCTGGCCGCCGATGCTGGCCACCGGGGACGTCCAAGTTCAAGGCGTCGACAAGAGCATGGTCGGGAAGGTGACCCGCACCGACGGGACCGAGCAGGTCACCGTCGG
The DNA here is from genome assembly GCF_017308975.1 of Amycolatopsis sp. MtRt-6. Lineage (GTDB taxonomy): Bacteria > Actinomycetota > Actinomycetes > Mycobacteriales > Pseudonocardiaceae > Amycolatopsis. The sequence continues at coordinate 16,424 of NZ_JADWPD010000001.1, forward strand.
CGGGTGGGCGCTCTACCGCTACGCCAAGGACACCAAGCCCGGCGACGCGACCGGCCAGGGCGTCGGTGGCGCCTGGTACGCGGCGAACGCCAACGGCGGGAAGGCCGGGCAGGCCGCCGCGGCGGGTGAGTCCGAAGCCGGTGCCGTCAAGCTCAGCGCCAGCAAGATCGACGGCCTCGGCGACGCGATCGTCGACCAGAACGGGATGACGCTCTACCTGTTCCAGAAGGACACCAAGAAGAAGACCTCCGCCTGCAACGGCGACTGCGCCAAGACCTGGCCGCCGGTGCTCTCCAACGGCAAGGTCGAACTGCAGGGCATCGACTCGAAGCTGCTCGGCAGCATCAAGCGCCAGGACGGCAGCGAGCAGGTCACCATCGGCGGCTGGCCCGTCTACACCTTCTCGAAGGACACCAAGCCGGGCGACGCGAACGGTCAGGGCGTGAACGGCACCTGGTTCGTCATCGAGCCCGCCGGCTGCAAGGTCGGCAGCAACCCGGCGACCGCCCTCGGCCAGCAGCAGCAGCAGGCTCCGGCCGGCAGCGGTGCGGCGTCCAACGATTCCGGTGCCGGTGGCACCACCTACTGAACACCCCGAACGTGCTGGTGGGCGAGGCCCGGCGGACGCTCTTCGCGAGCGGCCTCCGGGCCTCGCCCGTTGTGGTCACGACGCGGGAACGCCCCGCCCTTTGTGGTCACGGCGCAGGAACGACCGGCGGCGCGGTTCCTCGGTGACCCCGTCGGTGCGGTCGATGACCTCGGTGCGCTGCTCGGCGACGACCGGCTCTTCCTCGTCCTCGGGCAGCAGGATGGTGCGGCGGGCCGGCAGCACCGCGATCAGCAGGCCGAGCGCGGCGACGCCGAGGTGCAGCCACGTGTCGGCGGGCCCGAGGTCCATCGGGTTGCCGGCGGTGGCGAACGGGTTGGTGGCGATGAGGCCGTCGATCATCAGGCCCCACACGAACAGCAGGCCGTAGCCGATGAACAGCAGCCAGCCGAACGTCCGCGCGCGGCCCGAGCCGAACGCCAGCAGCAGGCCGACCACGCCGGTCACGACGCGGACCAGGCTCATGAGCGGGTTGGCGGAGAACCGCCAGAAGCCGGTCTCGTGGTGGCCGGCGAAGTTGCCGAAGCCCGTCCTTGAAAAACCGATGATGCCGACGACGAGGAACGCGATCCCGGCCAGTCCGGCCAGCACCTGCGCCGGCTGCAGGCCGCGTACCCGGATGCGGGCGCCTTTCGCGTGAACCATGACTCCAGTCCTTCCCAGCGGGTGGTGACGACCGTCACCGCGCTGGAGTACCCCGCGACCACGGGGAGCGAAACGAAGGCGCTTGCCCGCAGGGCCCCGGTGCGTTCCCGGATCGGGGCCGCTTCGAGACCTATCCCACAAACTGACCCGTTCGGGCGAACAGCGCGCGGCCTTCCCGGCAATCCGGAGCATGCGCAAGCTGAGCGGCATCTTCCTGGTGGGGCTGTGCCTGGGGGCGATCGGCGCGGTGGTGGTGACGGCGAGTCACGGCGACGCCGCGGCAACCCAGCCGATCGCGGTCACCGAGATCGCGACGACGACGTCCGCGACGCCGGCTCCGGCACCCAAGACCGAGCCGCCGGCGACGTCCGCCACGCCGACGCCGTCGGTCAAAGCGGAGCCGGTCGAGGTGGACGCCGGGAAGCTGGACGAGATCATGCGCGACGGCACCGCCAGTGCCGTCGTCTTCGACCGGGACAGCGGCAAGGCGACCGTCTCGGTGCGCGCGGACCGCGCCTACACCTCCGCGTCGATCGTGAAGCTGCTGATTGCGCTTTCCGCACTCGAACAGGGCGGTCCCGCGGCGGATGTGCAGCGGATGCTGTCCCGCAGCGACGACGACCTCGCGAGCCGGTTCTGGTCGTCCTACGGCGGGCCGGCGATCGTCACGCGCTGGGCCAGGAAGCTGGGCCTCACCGGCACCCGGCCGCCCGAGGACGCCGGCCGCTGGGGCGACACGCGCATCACCGCGGCGGACGTCGTGAAGATCTACCGGTACCTGCTGGACCGCAAGTCCACGACGATCCTGAACGCCCTTCGCGACGCGACCGAGCGCGGGTCCGACGGCTTCCGGCAGTACTTCGGCATCCCGGACGCCGCCAAGGGGCGGGAGTGGCTGGTGAAGCAGGGCTGGTCGTGCTGCCGGCCGACGCGGATGCTGCACACGTCGGGTGTGGTCGGCAGCACCATCGTGGTGGTGCTGTCCGAACACCCCGCCAAGGTGGATTACGCGACCGGGTCGAAGCGGGTCACGGAGATCGTCTCGACGCTGCTGGGCGAAGGCGGGCGCTGAGCCGGCTACTGGTCGGTGTCCGTCAGCCCGCCGACCGCGCCCGTCCGGGGCAGCGGCCACGGCTGCACCCCGCCGGTGGTGTCGACCTTCCGGCCCGCCGGGGCCGGCGGCGTCGTGTGGGCGCCGATCCAGGTGAGGATGTCGGGGATCTGGGACTTGAAGGTGTTCATGTTGTGGCCCGCGTCCGGGACCTGCCACGACTGGAACCGGACCGGCGACCGGACGCCGGCGCGGATCAGCTCGGCCGCCGCGCTCTCGAACTTCTCCTTCTCGCCCCAGATGGCCAGGATGTCCACCGGGGACGGGTGGAGGCGGACCGTGATGCCGACGTTGTTGGCGTCGTCGACGTCCTGGCGGCCCTTGTAGAGGTTCTCGGTTTCGGCGTCCATCTGCGCGCGGTCGTAGCCGCTGACGCTCACCGCCTGGCCGTACCACTGGGGGTGGCGGGTCACGAGGTTCATCGCGCAGTAGCCGCCGGACGACCAGCCGGCGAACGTCCAGGCCTTGCGGTCCGCCGACACGCCCAGCTTCTCCAGAGCCCACTCGCGCAGGTCCGCCGTCAGGTACGTGTCGTTCGCGGTGCCGTTGACCTCGTCGACGCACTCGGTGTCGTGGCCGATCTTCGGGACGCCCGTCGGGTCCGGCATGAGCACGACGACCGGGGGCAGCGCGTGCCTGGCGATCGCCGCGTCGAGCTGTTCGGGGAGCTTGTACCCGTCGGTGACGACCTCGGGCCCGGACGGGTAGTTCGGGATCCACTCGATCGCCGGGAACTTCAGGCCCTGGTAGCTCGCTTCGAAGTACTGCGGCGGGAGGTACACCGTCACGTCCCGGGTGAGCTTGGTGCGCCGGCCCGTCACCTTCATGTGGACGACGGTTCCCTTGCCCTCCTTGGCGCGCGCCACGCCGACGTCGCGGACGAGGTCGAGGTTCTCGCCGTTCCGGCTCGTCTCGGCGTCGATGGTGTCGGCCGCGTACACGCCGGTGCCGAGCAGCGAGCCGACCGTCGGGAAGAAGCCGCCGATCATGTTGCCGGTCAGGCCGGTGGTGACGACGATGCCGACGACCGCGCAGAGGATCGTGGCGGTGCGCCCCACGAGCTTGCGCTTCCACCGCTCCCAGAACAGCGGAACGGCGATGATCGCGAGCAGGGTCACCGCGATCACGATGATCATCGTGATCGGCGAGTCGAGCCGGATTCGGCTGAGGTGCATGGCAACGGTCCTTCCGGGCGGGCAGCGAATGCGCTCCCCGACCCCCCGGGACTCGCGTACTTATCACGTTTGACCCGGCTTGCACGTTGCGGACCTGTGAGTTGGCTCATAGGTCCGCAACGTGCGGCACACTCAGCGTTTTCTCAGCTATTTCGCGAGTGCCCGCGACAGCACCGTGACGGCCGGCGGCTTCGGCGGCGTGCGTCTCGCGGAGGGCGTTCACCATCACGAAGTCGTGGATGATCCCCTGGTACCGGACGGCGGTGACGGGAACGCCGGCCTGACGCAGTTTCGCCGCGTACGCCTCACCTTCGTCGCGGAGCACGTCGGCTTCGCCGGTGATCACCAGGGCCGGCGGCAGCCCGGCGAGCTCGTCGAGCGACGCGCGCAGCGGCGACGCCGTGATTTCCGCGCGCTGGGCGGGATCCGTCGTGTACTGGTCCCAGAACCACTTCATGCCTTCGCGGCCGAGGAAATAGCCCTCGGCGAACTTCAGGTACGACTCGGTGTCGAAGTTCGCGTCGGTCACCGGGTAGAAGAGCACCTGCTGCTTGAAGGTGACGTCGCCGCGCTGCTTGGCCAGGATGGTCAGCGCCGCGGTCATGTTCCCGCCGACGGAGTCACCGGCGATCGCGATGCGCGCGGTGTCGAGCCCCTTCTCGGCGCCGTGCTGGGCAACCCACTTCGCCACGGCGTAGTTCTCTTCGATGGCGATCGGGTAGCGCGCCTCGGGCGAACGGCTGTATTCGGGGAAGACGACGGCGGCGCCGACGCCGGCCGCCAGTTCGCGGACCAGCCGCTCGTGGGTGTGGAAGTCGCCGAACACCCAGCCGGCGCCGTGGATGTAGACGATCACCGGCAGCGGACCCTCGACACCGGCGGGGCGGACGATTCGCGTCTCGACGTCGCCGTTCGGGCCGCCCGGGACGGTCAGCACCTCGATCTCGGCCGGCGCCATGGCGACCTCGCCGTCCTGGACGCCGTCGACGGCCTTGCGCCCCTCCTCCGGCGGCAGCTGGAACAGGTACGGCGGCTGGTCGGTGGCCTCCGCGAACGCCTGCGCGGCCGGTTCGAGGGCCAGGTTGTGCGGGTTGGCGGTCATCTCGTCCTCCTCGGGGGTGGAAGCTGATGTCACGAAGGTAGCTCGCAATTCAGTTGTGCGCAACTAATTTGAGCCCAATGAGATGCAGGGCACTTAAGTTGCCGTCAAGCACGATGTCGAGGACGATCGACGGGTACGACAGAAGGAGGCCGCCCATGGCATCGCTGCGGCTGGACGACCAGCTCTGCTTCGGGCTGTACTCGGCGTCGCGCGCGGTGACGTCGCTGTACCGGGTCGTCCTGGAGGACCTCGACCTGACCTACCCCCAGTACCTCGTCATGCTGGCGCTCTGGGAGCGGGACCACCGCCTGGTCAAGGAGCTCGGCACCGAGCTGAACCTCGATTCGGGCACGCTCTCGCCGCTGCTCAAGCGGCTGCAGACCGCGGGCCTGGTGGTCCGGAACCGGCAGGCCGACGACGAGCGCTCGGTCCGCGTCAGCCTGAGCGAGAGCGGGAAGGCGCTGCACGAGAAGGCGCGAGACATCCCGGACGTGATCGGCGCGGCGATGAACCTGGACGAAGCCGGGCTCGCCCGGATGCGCGCCGAGCTGGACCGGTTGACGGAGTCGGTCAACCGCTATCGGGAGGCGTTGTCGCCGTCGTGATCGTGCCCGTGGCAGCATGGGCCGCGAAGGGATGGTCATGATCAACCACGACGACGCGCTGAAGGCCGTCGAAAGCAGCCTCGACCGGCCGTCGGCCGCGCGGATCTACGACTACTTCATCGGCGGCAACACCCACTACGCGATCGACCGCGACTTCGCCGAAAAGGTCCGCGCCCGGCTGCCGCTCATCGGCGAGTACTGCCTGACGAGCCGGCAGTTCCTCGGCCGCGCCATCCGGCAGTGCGTCCGCGAAGGCATCCGGCAGTTCGTCGACGTCGGCTCCGGTTTGCCCACGGCGGGCAACGTGCACGAGGTCGCCGACGAGGCCGGCCCCGAACTGGACACGCGAGTGCTCTACATCGACAACGAGCCGATCGCGCTGGCCCACTCGACGTTGCTGCTCGCCGACACCGCCGACCCCGAGCGCCACCACGCCATCGCCGCGGACTTCCTGCAGCCGGACGACCTCTGGGAGCGGGTGAAGGCGTCGGAGATCATCGACGTGCGCCAGCCGATCGCCCTGGTGATCAACGCGGTCATGCACTTCGTCAAGGACGAGCAGAACCCGGACCGGCTGCTCGAGTTCTACCGCTCCCGGCTCGCCCCCGGGTCGCTGCTGGTGCTGTCGCAGATGACCAACGAGAACCCGGTGAACGACGACGAGCGGCAGGCGCTGCTCGACCTGCTCGAGTACTACGAGACCACGACGAACCCGGGATTCCTGCGGACGATGGCCGAGTTCGAACGCTTCTTCGGCGGCTGGCCGATGCTGGAGCCGGGACTCGTCTACGCCCCGGCGTGGCACCCGGACGAGCACACCGTGTTCGCCGGCTCGCCGTCGGAGTCACGCGTGATCGGCGGCATCGCGCGCAAGCCCTAAGACGCTTCGCGCAGGCTGTCCAGCACGTCGAGGACAGCTCCTTTGCCCAGGTCGACGGCTTTGCGCAGCACGTCGGGGTCGCGCTCCAGCACGGCCACGTCCGGCGCGCCCGCCGGTGGGCGGATGCTCAGGATCCGCGGGTCGGCCGCCAGGGTTTCTTCGTCCTCGACGTCCCGGCGGTAGGTGTCCTGCCAGGCCGGGATCGCGCCGGGTGCCTGACGACGGAGGAACCGCGGCACGACGACGTCGTGCACGCGCGGCGGCGGCAGCGGCAGCTCGTCGGCGCGGCGGGTGCGCAGCACGAGGACGTCGGTCGCGCCCTGGGCCAGCGCGGTGCGGTACGGGATCGGCTCGGCCACGCCGGCGTCGACGAACCGGCGGCCGGCCATCGGGATCGGCGGGCCGGCCAGCACCGGCATGCAGGACGACGCCGCGAGCGCGACCTTGATCGCGTCGACGTCGCCGAGGAAGGGGTGCAGGTCGGTTGACTCGCCGGTGTCGGCGTCGGTGGCCAGCGGGTGGAAGGTGACCGGGTTGGCGAGGATCGCCGGGAAGTCCATCGGTTCCAGGACCGAGTAGACCTGGTGGACGAGGTATTCGAGGTCGATCACCGCGCGGCCGCGCAAGGTGTGCAGCGGGTTGATGATCCGGCGCATGACGACCGGGTTCCACCACGTGCGGACGCCGGTCGAGGAGCGGCCGCAGAGCAGCCAGGCGCCGTTCAGCGCGCCGGCCGACGAGCCGTAGACGGCGTCGAACGCTCGCGTGACGCCGAGTTCGTCGAGGGCCAGGACCATGCCGCTGGAGTAGGTGCCGCGGCTGCTGCCGCCCTCGATGGCGAGCGCGAGGCGACGGCCGTCGGTGCGTTCTCCCGGGACACTGCCCGCCGCCATCCGTTCGGAGATCAGTTCGAGTACCGGGTGCACTCCTCCCATCCTGGTCTTTTCCGGGGTGAAGTCGACCCGATTTATCCCACCCGGGCGGGTGAAGTGATGCGCGCCTCGTTGCACTGCAACTCGTTGCATAGGACCCTGCCAGCATGGCACTGGAGCACGCGATCCTCGTTTCGCTGTCCGAGCGCGCGGGTTCGGGCTACGAGCTCACGCGGCGCTTCGAGAAGTCGATCGGGCTCTTCTGGAGCGCCACCCACCAGCAGATCTACCGCGTGCTGAAGCGGATGGAAGAGGCCGGCTGGGTGGCCGTCGACGTCGTCGCGCAGTCGGGACGGCCGGACAAGAAGGTCTACACCGTCAGCGACACCGGCCACGCCGAGCTCGTGCGCTGGCTGGCCGAGCCCAATCAGGCCGCCGGGCCGGTCGAGCTGGCCGTCAAGATCCGGGGCGCCACCTTCGGCGACCCGGCGAAGGTCGCCGAGGAAATCGGCCGGCACCGCGCGAAGCACGCCGAACGCCTCGACGTCTACCGCCAGATCGAGAAGCGCGACTTCCCCGCGCCGGCCGCGCTGACCGGCCGGAACCTGCACCAGTACCTGGTCCTGCGCGGCGGCATCCGCGCCGAAGAGGGCCAGGTCGAGTGGTTCGACGAAGTCCTGGCCGCCCTCCCCCACCCGAAGGACGCCCGATGAGCCCGTACCCGCACCTGCTGTCGCCGCTCGACCTCGGCTTCACGACCCTGCGCAACCGCGTCCTGATGGGCTCGATGCACACCGGCCTCGAAGACAAGGCCGCGCACTTCCCCGCGCTGGCCGAGTACTACGCCGAGCGCGCCCGCGGCGGCGCCGGGCTGATCGTCACCGGCGGCTTCGCGCCGAACCGCACCGGCTGGCTGCTGCCGCTGGCCTCGAAGCTGACGACGTCCGCCGAAGCGAAGGCGCACCGGCAGCTCACCGCGCCGGTGCACGACGCCGGCGGCAAGATCGCGCTGCAGGTCCTGCACGCGGGCCGGTACGCCTACCACCCGCTCAGCGTGTCGGCGTCGGGCATCAAGGCGCCGATCAACCCGTTCCGGCCGCGCGCGCTGACCGGCTACGGCGTCCGCAAGCAGATCGACGCCTTCGCGAACTGCGCCGCTCTCGCGCGCGAAGCGGGTTACGACGGCGTCGAGATCATGGGCTCCGAGGGATACCTGATCAACCAGTTCCTCGCCGAGCGCACCAACAAGCGCACCGACGCCTGGGGCGGCACGCCGGAGAAGCGGCGCCGGTTCGCCGTCGAGATCGTCAAGCGCACCAGGGAAAAGGCCGGCGACGACTTCATCGTCATCTACCGGCTTTCGATGCTCGACCTCGTCCAGGGCGGCCAGCGCTGGGACGACGTCGTCGCGCTCGCCCAGGAGGTCGAGGCCGCCGGCGCCACGATCATCAACACCGGCATCGGCTGGCACGAGGCCCGGGTGCCGACGATCGTGACGTCGGTGCCGCGCGCCGCGTTCACCTGGGTCACCGGGAAGCTCAAGCCGCACGTGGGCATCCCGGTCGTCACCTCGAACCGGATCAACATGCCGCAGGTCGCCGAGGAGGCCCTGAGCAGCGGCGACGCCGACCTCGTGTCGATGGCGCGGCCGTTCCTCGCCGACCCCGAGTGGATCCGGAAGGCCGAGAGCGGCCGCGAGGACGAGATCAACACCTGCATCGCGTGCAACCAGGCCTGCCTGGACCACGCTTTCCAGCGCAAGCTCGTGTCCTGCATGGTCAACCCGCGCGCGGGCCACGAAACGACGTTGACGCTGGCGCCCACCCGGCGGGCCAAGCACATCGCGGTCGTCGGCGCCGGTCCCGCGGGCCTCGCCGCCGCGACCGCGCTGGCCGACCGCGGACACAGCGTCGAGCTGTTCGAAGCCGACGACGAGATCGGCGGCCAGTTCGGCATCGCGCGGAAGATCCCCGGCAAGGAGGAGTTCGCCGAGACCATCCGCTACTACCGGCGGCGGATCGAAGTGACCGGCGTGAAACTGCACCTCGGGAAGCGCGTGGCCGCGGCCGAACTGACCGGCTTCGACGAGGTCGTGCTGGCCACCGGCGTCGCGCCGCGCGTGCCGTCGCTGCCCGGGATCGGCCACCCGAAGGTGCTGTCCTATGTGGACGTCGTGAAGCACGGCAAGCCGGTCGGCGCGCGGGTCGCGGTGATCGGGGCCGGCGGCATCGGCGTCGACGTCAGCGAGTTCCTCACGCACACCACGTCCCCGGCGCTCGACCGCGAGACCTGGCTGGCCGAATGGGGTGTCACCGACCCCGAACAGGCCGCGGGCGGGCTCGGCACGCCGCGGCCGGAGCCGTCACCGCGGCAGGTGTTCCTGTTGCAGCGCAAGAAGTCCGGGATCGGCGCCGGGCTCGGGAAGACGTCCGGCTGGGTGCACCGGGCCGCGCTCAAGGCCAAGCGCGTCGAGCAGCTCCCCGGCGTCACCTACGAGCGGATCGACGACGCCGGCCTGCACATCACCGTCGACGGCGTGCCCCGGCTCCTCGACGTCGACACGGTCGTCGTCTGCGCGGGGCAGGAGCCGGTGCGGGACCTCGCCGACGACCTCCGGGCGGCCGGGCTGCCGGTGCACCTGATCGGCGGTGCCGACGTCGCCGCCGAGCTCGACGCGAAGCGCGCGATCGACCAGGGGACGCGGCTCGCGGCCGCGCTGTAGCCCGAAGCGGGCTCGGCACTGGCAGGATGGGCCCCGTGCGAGACGTATGCGTGATCGGGCTCGGGCTGATCGGCGGATCACTGCTGCGCGCGGCGGCCGCCAGCGGCCGCACCGCGTGGGGTGCCGCCGTTTCCGAAGTGGACGCCGACGCGGCGAGCAGAGCGGGCTTCGACGTCACGACGGACGTCGAAGCGGCCCTGCACCGGGCCGCGGCCGAGGACGCCATGGTCGTGCTCGCCGTGCCGCTCCCGGCCGTGGAAGACCTGCTGCGCCTGGTCAACCAGCACGCGTCGCACTGCCTGCTCACCGACGTGACCAGCGTGAAAGCGCCGGTACTGGACGCGGTCCGCCGCCGCGTGCCCTACACGCGGTACGTCGGCGGGCACCCGATGGCGGGGACGTCGAAGTCGGGCTGGCTGGCCGGGGACGCGTCGCTGTTCCAGGGCGCCGCGTGGGTGGTCGCCGTCGAGGAGGACACCGACCTCGAAGCCTGGGCCGAGGTGGCGAAGCTCGTGCTGGACATCGGGGCGCACGTCGTCCCGCTACCCGCGGAGTCGCACGACGAGGCCGTCGCCCGGATTTCGCACCTGCCGCACCTGCTGGCGGCGATCCTGGCCACCATCGGTGCCGAGGGCGGCCCGCTGGCGATGTCGCTGGCCGCCGGGTCCTACCGCGACGGGACGCGCGTCGCGGGCTCGAACCCGCAGCTCGTGCGCGCGATGACCGAAGGCAACCGGGACGCGCTGCTGCCGATCGTCGACGAGGCACTCGGCCGGCTCGGCGCCGCGCGCGGCTCGCTCGCGTCGACCGGCGGGCTCGCGGCCACCATCAACGCGGGCTACGAAGGCGCGCAAGCGCTGACGGCCAGCCTGGACGTCGAACGCGCCGGGGTGCGGATCAGCCTCACCGCGCCGGACGCGCGGCAAGGCCTGATCGCACTGGGCGAGCGCGGCGGCCGGATCACCGGCCTGGCGGACGGGATCGCGACCGGCGAAGTGCAGTGACTACTGCGCCGGCGGGTTGTCCGGCGTGGTGTCGAACTTGTTGAGGAAGTCCTTCGCCTTCTCGACGCCGCCGTCGATCTGGCTGTCGTGGCCCGCGAACTTCGACTTCGCGAAGTCGGCGGCCTTGTCGAGGCCTTCCTCGATCTTGTCGTTGTGCTCGCGCAGGGCCTCTTCGGCCTTGCCCTTCAACGCTTCGAAGTCGATTCCCATGGGTGCATTGAACCGCACGATCCTCACGTGCGCCTGTGGTAGGGCAGGAACCGCCGGACGAGCCGCAGGGGTGCGCGTTCCACCAGGTCAGGGCCGCGGACGGCGTCGAACGCCGACTCCAGCTGGTCGACCACGCCGGACAGCTGCTCCGCGTCCGGCAGCGGCATCGACCGCGGCTCCCGCTGCTCCCGGACGGCCGACGCGAGTTCGCCCAGCGCGGCCGTGAGCAGCTCGACGTCGGCCGGGTCCGGCGGCGGCACGCCCCGCCCGATCGTCACGCCGACCTCGGTGACGGCGTCCGCGACGCGCTCCTGCGCGGCGATCACCGGCCACCACGCCACCGCCTGGCGGCCGTTCGCGGACGGCTCGACGACGGCCTGCTGGAACGCCGTCCGCAGGTCGGCCAGGGCCCGGTACGCCCCGCGCCGTGCCCGCGAGCGCGCCAGCCGCGCCTCGCCCGACGTGGCCTCGACCAGCGCGTGGGAGACGTACTTCGCGACGGCGTCCAGCCCGTCGGCCAGCCGCCCGCCGACCTGCGGGCGCCGGCTGCCCGGCCACAGCAGGTAGCCGAAGACGAGCACGATCACGCAGCCCAGCACGGTGTCGACCAGCCGCGCCAGCACCACGCTCCAGTTCCCGGTGTGGGCCAGGCCCATCTGCAGGATGATCAACGGCGTCACGAAGGCGCTCTGGATGCCGTAGTTGCGCACTTTCCCCACCGCGATGCCGCCGGCGAAGACCGCGCTGAGCGCCACCAGCACCCACCCCTGAGCGCCGAGGCCGAGCACGGCGGCGCCGATCCCGACGCCGATGACCGTGCCGATGCCGCGCAGCACCGCGCGGCCGAACACGGACCCGAAGTCGGGCTTGAGCACGATCCCGACGGTCAGGGTGATCCAGTACGACCGCTCCAGCGGCACGAGCAGGCCGACGACCTCGGCGATCGCGACGCACAACGTCAGCCGCAGCGCGGCGATCCAGGTCAGCGGGCCGGACGCGAGCGAGCCCGCCCACTCCCGCAGGCGGCGGTACCACGGCGTCGGCTCCCGGCGCTTGCGGTCGTCGCCCTTGCCGATCCGGACGAGACCCGCGTAGAGCGCGGCGAGGACCGGGTCTGGGTCGCCCGGCGGCACCGGCGGCGGGGGCGGCAGCGGCTGGCCGGCCAGCACCGCCGCGGAGAGCGCGACGAAGTGGTCGATGACCTCCTGCGCCGGACGGCGGCCCGCGTTGACCATCGCCACCGACGCCTCGACGGCGGGCGTCGTCGCCGAGAGCAGGTTGAGCAGCTGCCGGTAGGCGGCGTCTCGGCCGGACAGCCACGAACGCGCGGTCAGCAGCTGGTCGTAGGCGGTGTTCATCGCCGTGGTCAGCCGGTGGCGGGCCACCCGCGAGACGGCTTCGTCGGTCGCCGAGAGCATCGCGGCCAGCTCGACGTAGACGTGCGCGACGGCGGTGCGTTCGGGGCTGGTCGCGCGGACGGTCCAGGTGACGAGCGCGACCAGGAAGCTCCAGGCGGCGCCGAGGCAGAAGTACCCGAACAGGACCTCGACGCGGACGCCGGTCGCGTGCTGCCCGGTGGCGAGCACGCCGAACACGAGCATCTGCAGCCCGGCGACCGAGGCGTTGCTGCCGGCCGCGCTGATCACCGCCGACACCGCGGCGATCAGGACGACCGCGGGCACGGACAGCGCCGGCGTGCCGCCGGTGAGCAGCCCGACGAGGTAGCCGGCGGTCGCGGCGAGCGTCGCCCCGCCGAGCCGCCGGGCGCGGTAGCTGTAGGGCCCGGCCGATTCGGACAGCACGGCGGGCAGCGCGCCGGTCGAGATGAGCGCGCCGACGGCGATGTCACCCGCCGCGTAGGCGATCGCGAGCGGCACGGCCAGCGCGACCACGGCCCGGGCGACCATGTTCCACGGCACCGGTACCGGCGAGCTGCGCAGGAGCTGCACCAGCCAGTGCGGCGCGGCGAGGTCGGGGCGCGGCGTGCTCACCCCCTCATCTTGACCTACGCCCCCGGACGCGATTAATTATCAGTCCGTCAACAACGCGGGAGGTTCGAGTGGGCCGCAAGTACTCGTACGAGGTCAACCGCACGAGCACCGCGCCGCCGGAGGTGCTGTTCGCGCTCGAAGCGGACGGCCCGCGCTGGGCGGAGTGGGGAAAGCCACTGATCGTCCAGGCCCGCTGGGCGCGCCGGGGCGCCACCGAGCCGGACGGCGTCGGCGCCGTCCGCGAGGTCGGCCTGTGGCCGGTGCTGATCCGCGAGGAGACGCTCGAGTACGAGCCCGGCCGCAAGCACGTCTACGGCTTCGCCACCGGCAAGCCGCTCAAGGACTACCGCGCCGAGGTGCTCTTCACGCCGGCTCCCGGTGGCGGCACGCACCTGCGATGGACGGGCACGTTCACCGAGCCGGTTCGCGGGAGCGGCCCGGCACTGGCCGCGACGCTCCGGGTCGTGATCCGGCTAATCTCCGGCATGCTGGTCAAGGCGGCCGAAACCGGGCGCTGACCTGCGTGCGCCGGGCCACAGAAGATCGTCCGGCGCAACTTCCCCCAACTCCTCGACGTCACTCTTTCGGGTGGTCTTCGTGATCACCGCGAGAGAGGGGACGCGGGATGAAGCGAGTGGTGGCGGGGTTGGCCGTGGCCGTGTTGGCGCTCACGGCCTGTTCGACGGGCGGACCGGACGAGCCCGGGCCCGGCACGAGCCAGCCGAACCCGGCACCCCAGGGCGGGAGTCCCGGCGTGAAGACGTCCGGGCCGTACCCGTTCGGCACGGTCCAGCAGAAGGCGCCGCCGATCGAGAACGGCCAGGTCCCGCTCATCCGCCGGATCACCACGGACAAGCCGTACGTGTTCCTCACCATGGACGACGGCGCGGTGCAGGACCCCGACGCGCTCAAGCTGATGCAGCAGAACGGCACCCACCCGGTGCTGTTCCTGAACCAGAAGTACGTGAAGGGCCACGAGGCCTACTTCAAGCAGATCCTCGACGCGACGGGCGCGACGCTCGGCGACCACACGGTGAACCACCCGAACCTCAAGGGCAAGCCGTACGAGTTCCAGCGCAAGGAGATCTGCGACGACGCCGACGACTTCCAGAAGAGCCTCGGCATCCGCCCGTCGCTGTTCCGGCCGCCGTTCGGCAACTACGACCAGAACACGTTGAAAGCGGCGGCCGCCTGCGGGATGCGCGCCTCGGTGCTGTGGACGGCCGCGGTCAACGACGGGCACGTCCAGTTCCAGGTGGGCGACAAGCTCCGGCCGGGCGACATCGTGCTGATGCACTTCCGGAAGACGTTCAAAGAGGACTACACGGCGTTCGTGGAGCAGGCCAAGAAGGACGGGCTGATTCCCGTCCCCCTGGCCGACTTCCTGGGTTAGAGCACGACCGTCGGCGTCACGACGGTCCGGCGGCACGACACGTCGCCGAGGTGCACGAGGATCTGCGTCGTCCCGCGCGGCACGTTGTCGAGCACGAACCGGCCGCCTTCGTCGGCCGTCGTCGACGACGTGCCGTGCTCGGCGACGCGGACCTCGACGCCGTACTGGCCCGCCGGGACCAGCCAGCCGTCGATGCGGTGCAGCTTGCCCATCTTGGTCAGGTTGATCATCACCGTCAGGTCGCTGACGGTGAACGTGATCGTGCCGGTGCCGCCGCCGCGGACGCCGGCGAGGTTGTCCACCCGCTCCCACCGGGCGACCTCGACGTCGAGGTCCTCGAGGGCGAGCGCGAACTGGACCCGCTGCACCAGGTCACCCGGTGGCGGATCCAGCTCGTCGAGGAAGCGGCCGATATCGGCCAGCAGCACGTCGTCACCGAAGGAGGCTTGGCCCCCCGGCGCCCCGAGGTCGTTCATCGGCTTCCCCCTTCACTGGCGAGGAGATCGCGCATCTGGTCGAGGCAGCGACCCCTGGTCGGGCCGACACTGCCGCGCGGCATGCGCAGCGCCTCGGCGACGAGCTGGTACTCCGCGCGACCGGCGAGCACGGTCAGCCGGAGCAGTTCCTGACAGCGGTGGGGCAGCCGGACGAAGGCGCGCCAGACCCGGCGGTCGCGGTCGGCGCGGACGGCTTCGTCTTCGGGTGCCGGTTGGGTGCTCGGCATGGCTTCGGCGACTTCGTCGCTCAGCGGCACCGGCTGCACGCGGCGGCCGAACGGGTGGGTGGCCTCGCGGCGGGTGGTGGTGATCAGCCAGGCGGCGAGGGCCTTGGGGTCGCGCAGCTTGCCGAGCTGGCTGAAGAGCGCGAGCCACACGGTCTGGACGACGTCTTCGGCGACCGCGCGGTCGAGGCCGTTGGCCCGGGCGACGTGCCAGACGAGCGGGGTCAGCTCTTCGACGAGGCGGGCCATCGCCCGGCGGTCGCCGTCTCTGGCGGCCTGCATGCACGCAGCGTGCAGCTCGGCGCCGGACAGGCCCTCCCAAGGCGGATCTACCTCTGTGGTTTGCACGTCGGTCACCGTATCTGCCCCTCTTCGGAAGAGTCTTCGAGTCGGCAATGGCAGTATCGCGGTTCCTTCGGGGGGAAGGAGCGTGCAGGTGGATCTCGGATACATCAGTCACTTACTTCGTCGGTCGTGCACTACCGGTCAAATGGTGGCTCAAGGGAGGTACCGGCCGGCGCGCGTGGCACGCACCGACCGGTACTCCCCTCCCTCAAGGACCCGCTCCCCAACGGGCCCTCGCCGGATGTCCCCTCCCCCGAAGGGCACCCGGCCGACGGTGTCCGGAAGCCCCCTCGGCTCCCGGCCACCGCGTTCACTCCGAACGCGACACCCCCTGTCGTGTTCCTCCGTGCTTGGCTGCTCCACAGGACGCAGTGAGGACACCGCCAGATACACGAATCCGCGAATTTTTTTGAGATCCACCCAGCGCGGCTAACTGATCACAGCGCGTGCCAGCGTCCCGGCCCACCGGGCGTAGCCGGCGGGCCCCGGGTGGAACCGGTCGCTCGCGAAGGCGCCGGGGTCGAGCAGGGCGGGGTCCATCGGGAGGTGCCGGACACCGGGCAGGCGGCCGAGGGTGGCGGCCGCCTTGTCGAGGGCGGTCGAGCGGGCCGAAAGGACGTCGCGCAGCGGGCGCGGCAGAGCGGGGAAGCGGGACATCGGCGGCACGCCGGCCAGGAGGACGTCGACCGGGCCCAGCCGACGGCGCAGGTCGAGCACCAGGTTCAGCAGGTCACGGCGGTAGCCGGCGGCCGTCCGCAGCTCGATGGTGTCGTTGACGCCGAGGGCGACCACGACCAGGTCGGCCGGCCGGACAAAGGGGACCAGCTCGGCACGGGCGACGCGGGCGTTGGCGCCGGTCCGGCCGACCGCCTGCCAGCGCACCGCCCGGCCGTCGCGGGCCAGCTCGCGGGCGAGGCAGCCGGCGAGCGCTTCCTCGTGGCTCGCCGCGCCGACGCCGTCCACCGTGGACTCGCCGAGCACGGCAAGCCGGAAGGGTTCGCCCGCGCCGGGGACGAGTCCTTCGGTGGGTCCCGCCGCGCCGGGGAGCCGCGGGGTCTTGCGCTTGACGTAGACAGCCTGAGCGAGGAGCACCATGCCGGAATTAGAACAGCGGCGCGAAGCGCCTCCGTTGAGGGCGGCGGCGGGGAGGAAGGCGGATTAGCCGTGTGCGATCGAAACCTTCCGCCTGATCAGCGTGGGGTCCGCCACGGCGTCGAGCAGGTACGCGGCGACGTCGGCACGCCGGATCGTGTAGCTGCCGCGGACATTGCCGTCGAGCCTGCTCCGCACCGCCCCGGTCCGCGGGCCGTTGAGGAGCATCGGCGGGCGGACGACGGTCCAGTCGACGGCGCTGGCCATGACGAGGTCCTCCATCGCGCGCATGTCCCGGTAGCCGTGCTTGAGGACCGCGTCGAGCAGCGGTTTCACGAGCGTGCGGGTGAAGAAGCCGTCGCCGTCGGTGTCCAGCCCGCTGGCGCTGACGACCAGCAGGCGCTTGGCGCCGGCCGCGAGCGCCGCCCGGGCGCCGTCGGCGCAGACCGTCGTCGGCTTGCGGTCGCGGGCACCCAGCGCGGAGATCACCGCGTCGCGCCCTTCGATGGCGGCCGCCAGCTTGTCGTGTTCCCGCAGCCCGGCGACCACGACCCGCGCCGGCAGCCGCAGCTTGGCCGGGTCGCGCACGACGGCCGTGACGTCCCAGCCGCGGTCCATGGCCTGCTTGACGACCTCGCCGCCGACGCCGCCGGTGGCGCCCAGAACGGTGATCCGCATGTCTCCTCCTCGGTTAGTGAACACTTACCAGTAAGGTGAGTGTTCACTAACCCGACTGAGAACGCACTCAGGGAGCCGCCATGGGAAGCCGCGAAGAGATCGTCGCCGCGGCGGCGAAGGTGATGCGCGAGCAGGGCTACGCCCACGCGACGACGAAGGTCATCGCGCAGACCGCGGGCTACTCGGAGGCGATGCTCTACAAGCACTTCCGCGACAAGACCGACCTGTTCCTCAGCGTCATGGGCGAGGAGTTGCCCGCGCTCGGCGCCACCCTGGCGGAGCTGACCGCCGACCCCGGCCGGGCGCCGCTGCGGGACAACCTGGTCCGCGTCGCCCGGCTCAGCCTGGCCTTCTACGTCGAAGGGTTCCCGATCGCGGTCTCGGTCTTCTCTTCGCGGGAGCTGCTGCGGTCCCACCGGGAGCGGCTGGGCGAGCACGGCCCCCGCCTGCTGCTGGACGGCGTCGCGGCGTACCTGCGCGCCGAGCGGCGACTGGGTCGCGTCAAGGCGGGCACCGACGTCGAAGCGGCCGCCGCCCTGCTCCTCGGCGCGTGCTTCCAGCAGGCCTTCCTGGCGACGTTCGAGGAGACCGAGCCGGCCGACCGCGCCGAGCGGCTCGCGGACGTCCTGCTCGCCGGCCTCTAGGCGTTCTTCTCCTCGCGGAGCTTGTGCCAGCGCTCGTACATGCCGTTGAGCTCCTCGAGCATGAACGACAGGAAGTCCCGCATCTCGGCCAGCCGCTTCCCGGCGGGGGAATCCTCGCCGAGCGCCTCGATGCCGTTCCCGGCCGCGTCGCGCCACATGATGATCATGCGGTCGCGCTTGAGGAACGTGGCGTACCAGAGGTCGTCGTAGAGGCGGTAGTGGTCGCGGCGCTCGCCGGGCTCGCGCTCCTTGGCAACCAGGCCGACCTGCTCGAGATAGCGCACCGCGCCCGAGACGGCGGCCGGGCTGACCGACAGCTGGGCGGCCAGGTCGGCGGCGGTCAGCCTGCCCTCGTCGGTGGTCATCAGCGCGGCGAACACCCGCGCGGGCATGCGCTGCATGCCGATCTGCGAAAGCACGAGCCCGAGGCTCTCGACGTACCGGCGGACGGCGTCTTCATCTCGTTTCGTGTCAGGCGTCGTCATCGGCCCATCCTTTCGTACCCGTCCCCCAAGATCACTCAATCTAGACATTTTCTTAACTTCACAACTTCATGAAGCGAGCGTAGCTTCCGAAGCATGGAAAACGCCATTTCGGTCATCGACCTGCACAAGTCGTTCGGCCGGACGAAGGCCCTCGACGGCCTCGACCTGCAGGTACCCGCTGGGGAGGTGCACGGCTTCCTCGGTCCGAACGGCGCGGGGAAGTCGACCACCGTCCGGGTGCTGCTCGGCCTGCTCCACGCTGACTCGGGGGACGTCCGGCTGCTCGGCGGCGACCCCTGGAAGGACGCCGCGAGCCTGCACCGCCGCCTGGCCTACGTGCCCGGCGACGTCAACCTCTGGCCCAACCTCTCCGGCGGCGAGGTCATCGACCTGCTCGGCCGCCTGCGCGGCGGGCTCGACGAGAAGCGCCGCAACGACCTGATCGAGCGGTTCGACCTCGACCCGAAGAAGAAGGGGCGGACGTACTCGAAGGGCAACCGGCAGAAGGTCGCCATCGTCGCCGCGCTCGCGTCGCGCGTCGACCTGCTGATCCTCGACGAGCCGACGTCCGGCCTCGACCCGCTGATGGAGGCGACGTTCCAGTACGCCATCCAGGAGGAGCGCGAGCAGGGCCGGACCGTGCTGCTCTCCAGCCACATCCTCGCCGAGGTCGAGGCGCTGTGCGACAAGGTCAGCATCATCCGCAACGGCCGCGCGGTCGAGTCCGGCACGCTGGCCGAGCTGCGCCACCTGACCCGGACGTCGATCACCGCCGAGCTCGCCGGGCCGCCGAACGGCCTCACGAAGCTGGCGAACGTCCACGACCTCAAGGTCGACGGCAACCGCGTCCGCTTCGACGTCGAGACGCGCTCGCTCGACGAAGCCCTGCGGCAGCTCACCGAGGTCGGCGTCCGCAGCCTGGTCAGCCAGCCGCCGACGCTGGAGGAGCTGTTCCTGCGCCACTACACGACCGAGGCGAGCGCGAAATGACCGCGACGCTCTCCCGCGCCGAAGCCGCGGTGGCGCCCGCCCACGAGCTGGCCGGCACCGGGCACCTGACCCGGCTCGCGCTGCGCCGCGACCGCGTCGTGCTGCCGATCTGGATCGTGCTGCTCAGCATCGTCCCGGCGAGCACGGTCAACACGTTCACGCAGTTCTACCCGACCCTCGCCGACCGGCTCGCCCTGCAGGCGGGCGCGAACGCCAACCCGTCGTACGCGCTGCTCTACGGGCCGCCGTTCGACCTGACCACGGCCGGCGGGTTCATCGCCTGGCGCATGTGCGGGTTCCTGGCGCTGCTCACCGGGCTGATGGCCGTCTTCACCGTCACCCGGCACACCCGCGCCGAAGAGGACACCGGACGCGCGGAACTGCTCGCGTCCGCCGTGGTCGGCCGATACGCGGCGCTGACGGCGTCGCTGCTGGTGGCCGGCGGCGCGAGCGTGCTGATCGGGCTGATCCAGGCGGTCACGCTGATCGGCGCCGGCCTGCCCACGGCGGGCTCGCTCGCCTTCGGCGCGGCGGAAGCGCTGGCCGGGCTGGTGTTCACCGCGGTCGCGGCGGTCGCCGTCCAGCTCGCCGAGTACTCCCGGACGGCCAACGGCATCGGCACCGCCGTGGTCGGCGCCGCCTTCCTGCTCCGCGGGGCCGGGGACTCCACTGTGGACGCTCGCTGGCTGTCGTGGCTGTCACCGATCGGCTGGGTGCAGCAGGTCAGGGCGTTCGCCGGCGAACGCTGGTGGGTGCTCCTGCTGCCGGTGGCGTTCGCGCTGGTCGTCGGGGGAATCGGCTACTGGCTGCTGCCCCGTCGCGACGTCGGCGTCGGCATCCTGCCCCCGCGCCCGGGCCCGGCGACGGCCGCGCCGAGCCTGCGGTCGCCGCTCGCGCTCGCCTGGCGGCTGCACCGCGGGCCCCTGCTCGGCTGGACGATCGGCACGGCCGTGGTCGGCGCGGTGTTCGGCTCGATCGCCAGCGGCATCGGCGACCTCGTCGGCTCGAGCCCGCAGGCGCAGCAGATCATGGAACGGCTGGGCGGCAGCCACGCGCTGACGCAGGCGTTCCTCGCCGCGATGGCCGGGATGTTCGCGATGGTGGCGTCGCTGTACGGCGTCCAGGCGGTGCTGCGGATGCGCGGCGAGGAGACCGCGGTCCGGCTCGAGCCGGTGCTGGCGACCAGCGTCGGCCGGCTGCGCTGGGCGGGCGGCCACCTGGTGTTCGCCTTCTTCGGCACGGCGGCGCTGCTGCTGTCCGGTGGGGTGTTCATGGGCCTGGCCAACGGGCTGCGCACCGGCGACGTCGGCGGCTCGCTCGCCGACACCCTCGCCGGGATGCTCGTCCAGCTGCCCGCGGCCTGGGTGGTGGTCGCACTGGCGGTGACGATCTTCGGGCTGCTGCCGGGCTTTTCCGCGGCGGCGTGGGCGGTCGGCGCGCTGGCACTCCTGCTGAGCCTGTTCGGCCCGGTCGTCGACCTGCCGCAGGCGGTGCTGGACGTCTCGCCGTTCCAGCACCCGCCGAAGATCCCGGGCCAGGAGTTCACCGCGACACCGCTGGTCTGGCTGGTGGCGGTCACCGCCGTGGCCCTGGTCGCCGGCCTGGCCGGCTGGCGGCGCCGGGACGTCGGCTAACGCACCCGCAGCTCGTGGTCGGGACCGGCCACGAGCTGCGCCTGCGGGCCGCCCGTCCCGCACCCGGGCCCGTTCGGCTCGCCGAAGGCCGGCGTCACCTCGATGGTGTGCGGTTTCCCGTCGTCGAACCGGACGGTGACCTTGACCGGTTCGGCGGGTAGGCCCGGGACGTCTGCGAAGCCCTGCAGGCCGCCGGTCGGCCGCATCGACGTCCCGCACGAGGCGTCCGGGCCGGTGCCGGTGCAGGTCGTCGCGCCCGCCGACGTCTCGGGATAGAGGCCGACGTCGCGCGTCACGCACTGGCCGCGCCAGCAGGCTTCGAGCGTCGCTTTCGAGACGCCGTTCGGCGACGGGATCGACAGGCTGATGCCGACCGGCATGCCGATCGCCGTGCAAGCCCGCTCCGGCCCGGCCCCAGCCCCGGCGCACCCGGTCGTCACGGCGGCGAGCATCGCGAATCCCACTACGTACCGCATGCCGTCCAGACGGAGCCGGCGGCCGCGGGGTTGCACCGGTCAGTCGCGCCATCCGCTGGTGAACGGCAACGAGGGGGTCTCCGAAGTGGGCGTGACCGACGTCGTCGGCTGGACGGTGACCTCGACGAAGCTGGTGGTGGTCGTCGGCGGCGACGTCTCGACGGACGTGACGGTGGACGGCGGCACGGACGAGGTGACGGTAACGGGCACCGCGGCCACGGTCCTGGTCGGCGGCGTGACGGTGTCGACGGTGCGCGGAGTGCTGCGCCCGGCGATGAGCAGCGCGGCCACGAGCAGCCCGGAGGCGAATCCCGCCAGCCCGGTGACCGCGGCGGAACCCCAGGTAGGACGACCATTCATCCGGGCACCCCCTCCCCACGCGCGGCGCGGGTTCGAGGACTGACTCGCGTTGATCTTACGTCGTGTTACGGACCGTGCCACTTGAGTCTTGTTGACTCAACTTTGTTGAGCGTGCCAGATTGAAGACATGGGGGCACTGGCGAACCGCGACTTCCGCCGGCTGTGGCTCGCCGATCTGGTGAGCCAGCTCGGCAGCCGGGTCGACGTGCTGGCCGTGCCGCTGCTCGCGGTCACCGCACTCGGCGCGTCGGTCTTCGAGGTGTCCCTCCTGCGGGCGGCGGAAAGCCTGCCGTACCTGGTGCTCGGCCTGCAGGTCGGCGCCTGGTGCGACCGGATGCGCCACCGCCCGGTGCTGATCGCCGCCGACCTCGGCCGCGCGGCGCTGATCGCGTCGATCCCGGTCGCCGCGCTGTTCGGCGCGCTCGAGCTGACGCACCTGCTGGTCGTCGTACTCGGGACCGGGCTGCTGGGCGTGTTCTTCGACATCGCGCACCAGACCTACGTCCCCCGGCTGGTCACGCGCGAGCAGCTGCCGGACGCGAACTCCCGGCTCCAGACCAACCTGTCGATGGCCGCGGTCGCGGGGCCCGGCCTGGCCGGGCTGGTCGTGCAGGCGTTCGGCACCGTCGCGGCGCTGGCCGCCGACGCCGTCAGCTACCTCTGGTCCGCGCTGTGGCTGCGCCGGATCGAAACGCCCGACGTGCGCCCCGAACCCCGGCCCCGCCGGCTGCTCCGGGAAATCGGCGACGGCCTCCGCGCGGTCCGCGACGACCGGATCCTGCTGGCCATCAGCCTGCACGGTGCCGTGTCGAGCTTCTTCCAGTCCGTGCACCTGGCCATCGTCGTCGTGTTCCTCGCCCGTGATGTCGGCCTCTCGCCGTGGGCGATCGGACTGCTCGGCACGGTGACGCTGACCGGCGCCCTCGCCGGCGGGCTCACCGCACGGTGGGTCGGCGCGCGGGTCGGCGGGGCGCGGGCACTGGTGGGCGCGGCGGTGCTGTACGGCCTCGCTTACCAGCTCTACCCGTTCACCGGCCCCGGCTGGGCGCTCACCTGCTACGTCGTCGCCGGGTTCTGCACGGCCTACGGCGTCATCGTGCTCAACGTGTTCGGCATGAGCTTTCAGCAGGCCGCCGCGCCGGCCGAGCTGCTGGGCCGGGTCAACTCGATCACCCACACGTTCATCTTCGGCGCCGTCCCGCTCGGCAGCCTGCTCGGTGGCGCGCTGGCGAGCGCCCTCGGGATGCGGGCGACGCTCCACATCGCGGCAGCCGGCGTGCTGGCCTCGGCGGCGATCATGGTGTGGTCGCCGCTGCGGAAGCTGCGGGACTTGACGCCCGCAGGCCGTCGATGACCACGCGGATCAGGTGCCCGCTCCCCGGCGCGTACCGCTCGACGGCGAGGCAGCCGGCGATGAGCGCCCGCAGGTCGTCGCCGTCGATGTCCGCGCGGACGGCGCCCTCGGCCTGGGCGCGGGCGAGCAGCTCGGCCAGCGCGGCCCGGAACTCCGCGCCCGCGCCGGCCTTGAAAGCGTGGCCGCTCGACTCGGCGAGGGCGTCGCAAATCGCCCGGTTGAGCGACGCCTGCCTGATGACGCGGACGAAGTAGTCGAAAAAGACCGCACCGGGATCCTCGGCGGCGGCGAGTGCGCGGGCCTCCTCGGCGAACTGCTGGATGCGTTCGAGCACGACGGCCTGGAAGAGCGCCTCCTTGCTGGGGAAGTGCCGGTAGACGGTCCCGGCCCCGACGCCGGCGAGCCGCGCGATGTCATCGAGCGGCACGGCCAGGCCGTCCAGCGCGAACGCCTCCTCGGCGGCGGCCAGCACCTTGGCCCGGTTGCGCCGCGCGTCGGCGCGCATCTTCTCCATCACGTTCTCCTCGTTGACAACCGGAACGCACGCTCCGTATCGTCCTAAGCGGGCCCGCCGTTCCGATTCAACGCCCAGTGTTCCAGGAGAATTCCGATTTGCGGAGCCGCCGTTTTGCAGGCCAGGGCCGATAGCCACCGCCGCGGCCGCGGACCGGCTCAGGGCGTGGTCGCCTGCTGGCTCGACGGCGGGATGAACAGCCGCTCGAACGTGCTCACCGTGTACTCCCACACCCCCGGCACCAGCAGCACCCCGAGCAGCGCGAACACCGGGAAGATCAGCCGCTTCTCGACCTTCTTGCCGGTGCGGAAGCGCAGCACCTTCGGCGGGCGGATCTCGTACCACGTCTCGCCCGCGATCGGGAGCGGGAAGAGGAACGGGCAGCCGGACTCGGTCAGGGCGTCGCCCAGGCAGTGGGTTACGCAGCCGACCGCGACCGCGATGCCGAGCCAGCCCGAGATGGCCGTCAGTTCACCCGCTCGATCGGGTGGCGCGGTGAAGAACCACCAGGCCACGGCCGCGCCGCTCACCGGCAGCAGCCAGTCGCCCAGTGCGCCTTCCGCCAGCATCAGCCCGAAGACGACCACGCCCACCACCGCCCACGGGCCGCCTTGGGCGGTGCCCCACGACGTCAGCAGGCCGAGGCCGGCCGCGAACAGGACCGTGTGGGACAGGTGGCGGTGCTTGCCCGAAACCTTCTCGTCGCGTGGCCCCTTCGTCAGGGCGTAGAACCCCGCCGAGACGCGCCGCAGCACCCAGGACAACGCGCCCGTCAGCCAGCCCAGCAGCCGGGACGCGCTCGCGCCGGGGTGGTCGAGGTCCGGCAGCAGGGCGAACCCCGCCGTGGTCGCCGCGAAGACGACCGCCTGGTGCACCGAACCCGCCCCCACCGCGGGCGCGATGGCCAAGCCCGCGCACCAGCCGGTCAGGGCATGCGTCCGCCCCATCATCGTGCCGCCCCCAGGTCCGCGCGGGAAAATCAGTCCGCGGAACCGTAGCGGGCGGTCAGGCTGTGGGGTCCTCCGACACGCTCAGGTGTTCGGCCACGCCGGTGAGCTCGATCACCCGGCTCACCGCGGGGCTCGGGACGACCGCGAGTTCGACGTCCTGCTCGCCGGCCTGGCGTTGTGCGCGGAGCACCACGTTCAGCGCGGAGGAATCGAAGAAGGTCACCCCGGTCAGATCGGCCACGACCCGCTGCGCGCGCTTGTCCGCGATCAGCCCCGCCAGGGCTTCTTGCAGCTGCGGGCTGGTCAGCAGATCGAGCTCGCCGGTGACCACCACCCGGGGTTCCGTCCCGTCGGTGTCCAGCGTGATGCCGAACCCGGGCGGGGTGGCGTTCTGGTCGGCTGCGGGCATGCAGTTTCTCCTCGTCAGGCGCTGCTCCTGCGCCGGGTACGCGCCTGCTGTCTCAAGCGGCAACCGTGTCACCGTGCCTTCCCAAAGCTCGCGCCGGGCACGGTCAAGGCAACTCCGGGGCCAACCCTAACCCAGGAAGCGACCGCGCCCGCCACGGCCGCCGCCCTTTCGCGTGTACTGCTCACCAGCGATCAAATCCTGCCTGCTCAGCGCGCTGTTCAGTGCGCACTCATCGCCTTCCGCGCCGCCCTGCGCTGGCGCAGGAAGAGCTGCCGCCGCTCGATCTCGCCGAGGCCGCCCCAGATGCCGTAGGGCTCCTGCACGGTCATCGCGTGCTTGCGGCACTGGGCCAGCACCGGGCAGGTCTGGCAGATGGCCTTGGCCCGCGACTCGCGCCGCTCCCGCGCCGAACCCCGCTCGTTGTCCGTGTGGAAGAAAAGGCTGCTGTCCGCACCCCGGCACGAACCGCGCAGCTGCCATTCCCACTCTTCAGCAACCACGTTGGGCAGCCGGCTCACGTCAGCCATGTCGTCCCTGCCTTTCCCCGGATCTCCCGTGTCGAGGAGCTACATGCCCGCCGGTGGAGCGGATCAAACCCGGGTTTGGTTTGCTCACACCACGGGCATCTCGCTGACCGGGCGTGGCAGACACCGCCGATCCCCGGCAGCGCGAGTGCGGAGAAAGGAACAAACGTGGAGGACAACGCCCCGCTCGTCCCGGAAGGCGCGCAGGTCATCGAGGTGCGGACGGCCGCGATCCCGCACGTCGTGCCCACGCTGCGGACCATCGTGGCCGACATCGCGATGCGCCAGGACTTCGACCTCGACGCCGTCGAGGACCTCCGGATGGCGGTGGACGAAGCGTGCTCGCTGCTGCTGCCCGCGAGCGCGGACGGCCGGCTGACGTGCGTCTTCTCCTGGAGCGGGCCGCGCATCGAGGTCTCCGTGTCGGTGCTGGCCGACAGCGCCGACCACGAGGACGACGCCGGCCTGTCGTGGCAGCTGCTGACCGCCCTCGCGACGACGGCCGAGCGCACCATCACCCCGGAGAACGGCCGCTACCTGTCCCGGGTGGACCTCGTCCGGGAGAGCCAGGCGGCGGACTCGTGACCGATCCCGCCGGGAGCAGCGGGGACGACCTCGACGTCGGCGCGCTGTTCGTGCAACTCGCCGCCCAGCCGGCGGACTCGCCGGAGCGGGAACGCATCCGCGACACCCTCGTGCGCGCGCACCTGGAGCTGGCGCGGAACCTGGCCCGGAAGTTCCGCAACCGCGACGAGGCGATGGAGGACCTGATCCAGATCGCCACGGTCGGGCTGATCCACGCCGTCGACCGGTTCGACCCCGAGCAGGGCACGGACTTCCTGGCCTTCGCCGTGCCCACCATCTCCGGGGAGCTGCGGCACCACTTCCGGGACAACAGCTGGTCGGTACGGGTGCCGCGGCGGCTCAAGGAGCTGAACGCGAACATCTCCGCCGCGCGCGAGGAACTCACCGTGCAGCTCTCGCGCGCCCCGAAGCCGAGTGAGATCGCCGCGCGGCTCGGGGTGCCCGTCGAGGACGTCTACGAAGGACTCCGCGCCGGCCAAGGCCGCTATGGTGCCTCGCTGGACCACTTGCTGGAGAACGCGGCGCACACCCGCTTCGGGGCGCCGGACGCCGAGCTGGGCCAGGCCGAGCTGCGCGAGGCGCTGCGCCCGATGCTGGAGAGCCTGCCGGAGCGGGAGCGCAAGATCGTCGCGCTGCGGTTCGGCTCGGGGATGAGCCAGTCGGACATCGCCCGCCGGGTCGGGGTGTCCCAGATGCAGGTGTCGCGGCTGCTGGCCGCGACGCTGAAGAAACTGCGGTCCGGGCTGGACGAATCCGAGCTGGCCGAAGGCACCTGATTAGCCGCACACCCGCTTGGGTACTTGGCGGGCGGGACCGAACTCACTGGGAGGGGGACCGGATGACGACGTCGAGAATGCCGCAGCGTCCGGCCGCGGCCGCCGCCCCGCTGCGGGTGCTCCTCCCGGCGGACGTCACGGCTCCGGCACTGGCCCGGCACGAGGTCCGGGCGGCGCTGCTGCGGTTCGGCGTCCGGGAGGGGCAGTTCGACGACGTCCTGCTGGCGACGTCGGAGCTGGTCACCAACGCCTTCGAGCACGGCGAGCGGCCCCAGCGGCTGGAACTGGAGTTCGACTGCGGGCAGCTGACGCTGCGGGTGCACGACACCGGCCGGATGCTGCCCGAGCTGCGGGCGCCGTCCCCGGCCGAGGCGCGCAGCCGCGGGCTGGTCCTGGTCCAGGCGCTGTCGCTGGACTGGGGCTTCGAACGCTGCCCCGGCGGCAAGTACGTCTGGGCGGTCTTCCGGCTGCCGGACGCCTGATCAGCTCAGCTCCCTGGCGGCGCCGGTCTCCCCGATCCGCTGCCGGAACGGCTTGCGCTCCAGCGCCTCCATGATCGCGTCGAGCAGGGCGCGCAGCGAGTACGGCAGCTCGGCTTCCAGCGCTTCCGTCGCTTCGGTCGTCGCCGTCCACTCCGCCTCGATCAGCGGCAGCAGGCCGCGTGTCTTTTCGGTGAGCGACACGATCCGCTGCCGGGCGTCGGCACCCGGCTCCAGGGTCACGAAGCCCGCCCGGTTCATCTGCGCGACGGTCTGGCTGGCCGCCGAGTGCGTCACGCGCATCTCTTCCGCGAGGTCGCGGATGGCGAGCGGGCCGCGCGCCAGCAGCGCCCGCACCACCGGCGAGTACCGCGGCCGGTAGTCGTCGAGGCCGATGTCGGCGAGGAACCGCGCGATGTCGCCGTCGAGGACCTCGAGGACGTGCCGCATCCGGGTCCCCAGGCCCTCCGGACCCGAAGTCATGGCCATGACCGCCGATCATAGGCGCCGGCCGTGTGCTTGGATCTCGACATGGAGAACCGGAAGATCGCCCGTCTGGGTCGTGAGGTGTCCGTCGTCGGGCTCGGCTGCTGGCAGCTCGGGGCGGACTGGGGCGAGGTCGACGAGAACGACGCGCTGGCCGTGCTGCACGCGGCAGCCGACAACGGTGTCACCTTCTTCGACACCGCGGACGTCTACGGCGACGGCCGCAGCGAGCGGCTGGTCGGCCGGTTCCTCGCCGAGCGCGGGGACGTCTTCGTGGCGACCAAGATGGGCCGCCGGGTCGAGCAGGTGCCGGAGAACTACGTCGCCGCGAACTTCCGCGAGTGGAACGACCGGTCCCGCCGCAACCTCGGCGTCGACACGCTCGACCTGGTCCAGCTGCACTGCCCGCCGACCCCGGTGTACTCCTCCGACGCGGTGTTCGACGCGCTCGACGCGATGGTCGAGGAAGGCCGCATCAAGGCGTACGGCGTGAGCGTCGAGACCTGCGAAGAGGCGCTGACGGCCCTGGCGCGGCCGCACGTGGCTTCCGTCCAGATCATCCTCAACTGCCTGCGGCTCAAGCCGCTGGAGCGCGTGCTGCCCGCGGCGGCGGAGGCGGGCGCCGGGATCATCGCGCGGGTGCCGCTGGCGTCCGGCCTGCTGTCCGGCCGCTACACCGCGCAGACGACGTTCGCGGAGAACGACCACCGCAACTACAACCGCCACGGCGACGCCTTCGACGTCGGCGAGACGTTCTCCGGCGTGCCGTACGAGGTCGGCCTGGAAGCCGTCGAGCGGCTGCGCGGGCTCGTGCCGTCCGGGCAGACCCTCGCCCAGTTCGCGCTGCGCTGGATCATCGACCAGCCGGGCGTCAGCACGGTGATCCCGGGCGCCCGCAACGCGGAGCAGGCTTCGGCGAACACGGCGGCGGCGGCGCTTCCGCCGTTGTCCGCCGAGGCGCTGGCGGCCGTCCGCGAAACCTACGACGAGCTCATCCGGCCGCTGGTGCACGACCGCTGGTGAGCCCGGCATGATGGGCCGATGATGACGCCCGAAGAGCTGCTGACCACGACCAGGACCGTCCGCAAGCGCCTCGACCTCGAGCGCCCGGTGCCACTCGACCTGGTCAAGCACTGCGTGCAGGTGGCGCTCCAGGCGCCGAGCGGGTCGAACACGCAGCGGTGGCAGTGGCTGGTCGTCACCGACGCGGCCCAGCGGGCGGCGCTCGGCGAGATCTACCGCCGGGCGTGCCACGAGTACCTGGCGTCCCCGAACGCGGCGGGCAAGCTGTTCGCGGACGACCCGGCGCGGGCCGCGGTCCAGCGGCGGGTCGGCGACAGCGTCGCCTACCTGGCCGACCGGATGGGTGACGTCCCGGTCCTGGTGGTCCCCTGCCTGGAGACGGCGTCCTCGGAACTCCCGGCCGGCAACCAGGCGGGGCTGTGGGCGTCGTTGCTGCCGGCGGTGTGGAACTACATGCTGGCGGCCCGGTCGGTGACGCTGGGCACGGCGTGGACGACGCTGCACCTGAAGTACGAGCAGGAGGCGGCGGAGGTGCTGGGCCTGCCGAAGAACGTGCACCAGGCGGCGTTGATCCCGACGGCGTTCTACACGGGCGACACGTTCAAGCCGGCGGCGCGGCAGCCCCTCGAGGAGGTCCTGCACCTCGACCGCTGGTGAACCCGGGCTACAGGTAGCCGACCAGCCGGTCGGCCACCTGGGCCGGGTGGCTGAGCGGCACGCAGTGCGGCCCGTCGATCTCGTCGGGCTCGACGCCGAGGCGCTCGCGTGCCACCCGGCGCTGGAAGTCCGGGACGAAGAACCGGTCGTCGCGGGCCAGGAGGACCCGGGTGGGGACGTCCGGGTGGGCCGGCAGCGGCCACGGCTCGTCCCACTCCTTGCTGACCTGCTCGCGCCCGTGCGCCTGGCACGCCTCGGCGAGCGCCGCCGGGACGCCGTTGAAGAACTGCTCGGTCTCGGTCAGCCCCTGCGGCGACTCGAAACCCGTGTTGCCCCACCACTGCCCCGGCTGCTCCCCCGGCGCCGGGACCATCCCGGCCAGGTACACCAGCAGCCGCGCCCGGACCTTCGCCGCGACCAGCGGCGCGGTGAACCCGCCGTACGAGTGGCCGACGACGGCGACGTCCGTACGGTCGCCCAGCGCCGCCAGCACCGTCTCGGTGAACTCCGCCAGCCCGGCCGCGGAGTCCGTGATCGGCAGGTCCGGGGCGACCGCGTCGTGCCCGCGTGCCTCGAGCTCCGGGACGAGCAGGTGGAAGTCCCAGCCGCTGCCGCCGCCCCCGTGGATCAGCGCGAAAGTCGTCACGCGGGCCAGCTCAGCAGCGGCGCAACATGTCCGTCAAGGCGGTTTTCTCGGCCTGCGTGATCGTCAGCCCGTAGTAGTGCTTCACGACGATCCAGTCCGTCGCGTAGGTGCACCAGAAGGACACCAGCGGCGGCTTCCACTGGTCGGGCGCCTTGTCGCTCTTCTGCTGGTTGACGTTGTCGGTGACGGCGAACAGCTGCGGCCGGGTGAGGTCGTTGGCGAACTGCTCGCGCTTCTCGGTCGTCCACGACTTCGCGCCGCTCGCCCACGCCTGGCCGAGCGGGACCATGTGGTCGATGTCGAGGTCGGTCGCCTTGGTCCACGTCTCGCCGTCGTAGACGCTGGTCCACGTCCCGGACGTGGCCTTGCAGTCCTTGTCGGTCTTGACGTCCTTGCCGTCGCGCTTGAGGACGACTTCGCGGGTGTCGCAACCGGACCCCTGGCTGTCCCAGTGCGGGAACTTCTCGCGCGAGTAGCCGTCCATGGACGTCCGGTCGGCGATGGTCAGCTCGCCGAGCTGCTTCTGCGCGTCGGCCGCGCCGACCGGGACCGGCGCACCCGAGGTGGGCGGGGCCGCGCCCGCGCCTCTGCTCGTCGCCCAGTACCCGAAGAGGGCGACCGCGAGGATCGCGACTACCAGCAGGATTCGCTGCGTCACGCTCAGCCGAAAGCTTCGGGCCGCCACGATTTTCTCCTCTCACCCGCGCCGTCGCGCGGCGTAGTCTCACCTCTGCCGACGCGGGACAACCGCGCCGACACGACGACCTGGCGCGAATGTGACGTCGCCCACCCACGGCGGAGCTGTCACACGGAGCCGATCTTCTGCGACTACCGGAGCAGGACCCATCCGGAGGGAGCAGCCGATGCCCGGCCGGCTCAAGAAAGTCGACGAGTTCTTCCAGCGCAAAGCCGCCGAGGGCGGCAACGTCGTCGCCATGGCCCGGATGGGTTCGGCGATGCGCGAACGCGGCGAGCCGGCCGAGGCCGAGTCGTGGTACCGCAAGGCCGCGCTGGGCGGCGACCGCGTTTCGATGACGGCGCTGGCCCACCTCCTCGCCGAACGCGGCGCGCACGAGGAGGCCGAGCGCTGGTACCACGAGGCGGCACTGGCCGGCGAGCCGCACGGGATGCAGTACCTGGCCAGGTCCTGCGAGCGGCGCGGCAAGCGCGACGACGCCCGGCGCTGGTACGGCGAGGCGGCCCGCGCCGGCGACCTGCCGTCGATGGCCGCGGTGGGCCGGCTGCTGCGCGAGGACGGCAAGAGCGAAGAGGCCGAGTCGTGGCTGCGCCAAGCCGCCGAAGCGGGCTTCACCGGCGCGATGATCGACCTCGGCATCGTGCTGCGCGACCGCGGCCAGGCCGCCGAGGCGGCCCGCTGGTGGCGGTCCGCCGTGCGGGCGGGCGACCTCGCGGCCACCTGCCAGCTCGGCAGGCAGGCCGAACGGCTGGGCCGGCCGTCCGACGCGGAGTCGTGGTACCGCGAGGGCGCGGCCGGCGGCCACGGCGAGGCGATCGTCCGGCTCGGACTGCTGCTGCACCGCCGCGGCGACCTCGAAGAAGCGGAGCGCTGGTACCTCGACGCCGCCGAGCAGGGCGACCCGGCCGCGATGACCAACCTCGGCGTGCTGGCCCGCAACCGCGGCGACGAGGGCGAAGCCGCCGCCTGGTACCGCAAGGCCGCCGAGCACGGCAGCGTCCCCGCGCTCACCAACCTCGGCCACCTCGCCGAGCACCGCGAGGACCTGGCGGCGGCCGAGCAGTGGTTTCGCCGCGCCGCCGAGGTCGGCGACGTCCAGGGCATGCTCAGCCTGGCCCGCATGCTGCGGGCGCGTGGGGCGGCCCACGAGGCGGAGCTGTGGCTCGCCCGGGCGGAGGCGGAACGCGAGCACCAGTTCTGACCGCTTGCGGGGGTCCGGGTGGCGGAGCCCCCGGCCGGGGCGAAGCCCCGAATGTCACTGACTATTGTGTGAGCCAATTCACAGTTCTAGCCTGGACGGATGAGGCCACGAGTCCTGGTCGCGGGCATCGGCAACATCTTCCTGAGCGATGACGGCTTCGGCGTCGAAGTGATCCGGGAGCTCGACCGGGCCGGCCTGCCACCGTGGGTGCAGATAGCGGACTACGACATCGCGACGGTCCACCTCGCGTACGACCTGATGGGTGGCTACGACACGACGATCCTCCTGGACGCCACCCCGCACGGCGTCACACCGGGCACGTTGTCCCTGACGTCGGCGGCGGACACCCACGACCTCCACGGCGACGCGGTCATCCGCCTCCTCCGCCTCCTGGGCGGCGACGCGGGCCGGGTGCTGGTCCTGACCTGCGAACCGGCGCGTGTGGACGGCGGCATCGGGCTGTCCGCGGCGGTCCGAGCCGCCGTCCCGGCCGCGGCGCGCGTGGTCACCGAGCTGGCGTGGGGCGCGAGCCCGGAGCTGCCGGTCAAGGAGAAGACCGAAGTGTGACCCACTCCGGCAGGTCCGGCGGCTGCCGCAGGGCGTCGAGGACGACGTTCACCCCGGCGCGCAACGGCGTTCCCCGCCGGACCACCGCCGCGATCGTGCGGGTCACCGGGGTCGCCAGTTCGCGGGTTGCCACGCGGTAGCGGCGGTCCACCGCCAGGCCCGGCAGCAGGGCGATCGACAAGCCGGCCTCGACGTGCTGCAGCGTCATCAGGTAGTTGCTGAAGCGGCACACCACCCGCGGCTCGAAGCCCGACTCGCGGCACAGGCGCAGCGTCAGGTTCGCCATGTACGACTGCGGCATGTCCAGCGCCCACGGCGCGTCCGCGTAGGCCGACAGCACCGCCGGGCCGCGGGGTGCCTCCGGCGGCGTCACCAGCACGATCGGGTCCGTCGCGAGCGGGACGATGTCGAGGTCGGGGCCCAGCGGGAGCTCGACGAAGTCGGTCGTGGTGATGATGACGTCGGCGTCGCCGCCGCGCAGGGCCGGGATGCTCTCGTGCGGCTCCAGCTCCAGCAGCTGCACCTCCAGGTGCGGGTGCGCCAGCCGCGTCACCGCCGGGACGGCCAGGGTGTGGATCGCGCTCTGGAACGCGCCGAGCCGGACCAGGCCGACCGGCTCCTCGCCGAGGCTGCGCAGCTCCGCCTCGACCGTGTCCATGTGGTCGAGGATCACCCGCGCGCGGCGGGCCAGCATCAGGCCCGCCGGGGTGAGCCGGACCCGGCGGCCGGTGCGTTCCAGCAGCTGGGTGCGGGTTTCCGCTTCGAGCACGGCGAGCTGCTGCGACACGCTGGACGCGCTCAGGTTGGCGTCCTGCGCCACCGCGCGGACCGTGCCCAGGGTGTCGAGCCTGCTCAGCAACCGCAGGCGCCACGGGTTCAGCATGCCGCCATTGTTGTTCGGCAAAACCGAACAAGGAAGCCGGAATCGTGAGATGGACGTGTCGCTCGCCGCGGACCTACCGTCGAGGCATGGCTGACACCTTCTGGGCTGACGTCGACCGGCACCTCGTGCGTTACGGCGGCGCCTTCACCCGCGAGATCATCGACCACGCCGAAGGCAGTTTCGTCTTCACCGAGGACGGCCGCCGGATCCTCGACTTCACGTCCGGTCAGATGAGCGCGATCCTCGGGCACGCGCACCCGGAGATCGCCGAGACCGTCCGGCGGCAGGTGGGCAAGCTCGACCACCTGTTCAGCGGCATGCTCAGCCGCCCGGTCGTCGACCTCGCGCGGCGGCTGGCCGAGACGCTGCCGGCACCGCTGGAGAAGGCGCTGCTGCTGACGACCGGCGCCGAGTCGAACGAGGCCGCCGTCCGGATGGCGAAGCTCGTCACCGGCAAGCACGAGATCGTCTCGTTCGCACGCTCGTGGCACGGCATGACGCAGGCGGCGGCGAGCGCGACGTACAGCGCGGGCCGCCGCGGCTACGGCCCGGCCGCGCCCGGCAACTTCGCCATCCCGGCGCCCAACGCGTACCGGCCCGACTTCACCAACACCGACGGTTCGTTGGATTGGCGTCGTCAGCTGGACTTCGGGTTCGAGATGATCGACGCGCAGTCGGTCGGCAGCCTGGCCGCGTGCCTGGTCGAGCCGATCTTGAGTTCCGGCGGCATCATCGAGCCGCCGCCCGGCTACTTCGCCGCGCTAGCCGGGAAGTGCCGCGAACGCGGGATGCTGCTGATCCTCGACGAAGCCCAGACGGGGTTGTGCCGCACCGGGAACTGGTACGCGTTCGAGCGCGACGGCGTCGTCCCCGACATCCTGACGCTGTCGAAGACGCTCGGTGCCGGGCTGCCGCTGGCCGCGGTGCTGACGAGCGCGGCCATCGAGCAGGAGGCGCACGACCGCGGGTTCCTGTTCTTCACGACGCACGTGTCGGACCCGCTCCCGGCCGCGGTCGGCAATACGGTGCTGGACGTGCTGACCCGCGACCGCCTCGACGCACGAGCGCTCGAGCTGGGCGCGGTGCTGCGCCGGGGTCTGGAGGAAATCGCTTCCCGCCACGACGTCGTCGGCGACATCCGCGGCCGCGGGCTGCTCGCGGGTGTCGAACTGGTGGTGGACCGGGAGACCAAGCGGAGTTCGGACGAGCTCGGCGCGCGGGTCACCCAGCGCTGCCTGGAACTGGGGCTGCACATGAACATCGTGCAGCTGCCCGGGATGGGCGGGGTGTTCCGGATCGCGCCGCCGCTGACGGCGTCCGAAGAGGAGATCTCGCTCGGTGTGTCCATTTTGGACCAGGCGATCGGTGACGCCGTCAAGATGCTGTGAAACGGCCTCCTCGCCGGCCCGTCAATCCAACACCGCGGCGCGAAGCGCCTCCGTTGAGGGCGGTGGTGGGGGCATGGATGGACGGCGAGGAGGCCGTTCAGGACAGCGTCAGAAGCCCGCTGTCACCTTGGTGAAGTCCCAGTCGTTCTGGGCGATGCCGCTGCACGCCGACTGGACGCCGCCGCCGGGACAGCCCCGGTCGCGGTTGACCGACCAGAACGCCAGGCGGGCGATCTTGTTCGACTTGGCCCAGTTCGTGATCTGGGTCCACGTCGACAGGTCGGTCAGCTCCTGCTGGTCGGACAGGCCGTTCATGCCCGAGATCCCGAGGTGGGCGTACGCCGCGGCGTCGTTCCACCCGAACGTCGACTTCAGCTTGTCGCGCAGGCCGTTCGCCGCGCTCACCGTGCTGTTGTACATGTTCGCGCCGCCGCCGAAGTCGAACGGCATGATCGTGAACACGTCCACGTTCGCGCCCAGGGCCTTCGACTGGTCGATGAGCCGGTTGCCGTAGTAGTTCGGGCCGGTCGTCGACGTGCCGAAGGTCAGGATCGTCTGGATCCCCGGGTTGTTCTGCTTGACGATCTTCAGCGCGTTCAGGATGCGGTCCTGCACGGCCTCGTTCTCGAACTCGTCGGAGTTCTCGATGTCGATGTCGATCGCCTTCAGCCCGTAGGCGTTGATCACCTGCTGATAGGCGCCGGCCAGCGCGGCGGGCGTCGAGCAGTTCGGGCCCAGCTTGTTGCCGCTCCAGCCGCCGAACGACGGCACGATCTGGCCACCCGCCGCCTTGATCTGCGCGATCGCGTTCGCGTCCGCGCTGCCGGTGAGCGGACGGCTGCTGTCCCACGCCGGGTTGCAGCCACCGGAGGCGTTGATGAACGCCATGGTGAACCACTTGATCCCGGTCGCGTTCATCACCGTCTGCGGGTTCGGCGGGCTGCCCCAGCCCATGTAGAGGTACGGCGCGCCACGGCCACCTGGCGGGGGCGGCGTGGTCGTCGTCGGCGGGGTCGTCGTCGTAGGAGGCGTCGTGGTCGTGGGGGGTGTGCCCCCGGCGTCGCAGGAACCCCCGTTCAGCTTGCAGTTCGACGGCGCGACGTACGAGCCGGAGTACGTCACGTTGAACCCGAAACTGGCGCTACCGCCGTTGCCGACGTTGCCGTTCCAGGTGTTCTTCACCGTGACGTGCTGGCCGGACGCGGTGTAGCTGCCGTCCCACAGCGACGAGATCTTCGCACCGGACGGCAGGTCGAACTCGACCGTCCAGCTCGCGAGCGTCGAGCCCGAACCGTTGCTGATCGTGTACTTGCCCTCGTACCCGGTGCCCCAGTCGGACCCCTTGGCGAAGGTCGCCGAGACGCCGCCCGCCGCGTTCGCGGGCGCGATCACGAGCATCGCGCCGATCGTGGCGGCCGCGGCCACCAGCCCGAGCGCGGGCCTCCACCGGCGCCTCATGACAGGCCGTTCTTCATCGCGGTGATGAGCTCGCCGCCGGTGGTGTCGCCGGTCAGCTCCCAGAAGAAGGCGCCGCCGAGCCCCTGCTGCTTGGCGTAGGACATCTTCCCGCCGATGGTCGCCGGGGTGTCGTAGCTCCACCAGTTGCTGCCGCACTTGGCGTACGCGGTGCCGGCGATGGTGCCGGTCGCCGGGCAGGTGTTCTTGAGGACCTTGTAGTCCTCGATGCCCGCCTCGTAGGTGCCCGGCGCGGCGCCGGTCGCGGTGCCACCGGGCGTGCTCTGCGTGACGCCGGTCCAGCCGCGGCCGTAGAAGCCGATGCCCAGCAGCAGCTTGCTCGCCGGGACACCCTTGCTCTTGAGCTTCTGGATGGCCGCGTCGGAGTAGAAGCCGGCGGTCGGGATGCCGGAGTACGACGTCAGCGGCGAGTGCGGAGCCGTCGGGCCCTGCGCCGCCCAGGCGCCGAAGTAGTCGTAGGTCATGACGTTGAACCAGTCGACGTACGGCGCGGCACCGGCGTAGTCGGCGACGTCGAGCTTGCCGCCGTTGCTGCCGTCGGCGGAGATGGCCGAGGTGACCAGGAAGGACGAACCGAACTTGGCCCGCAGCGCGGACATCAGGTTCTTGTAGGCCGCGGCACCGCTGGTGTCACAGGAAAGGCCGCACGCGTTGGGGTACTCCCAGTCGATGTCGATGCCGTCCCAGACGTCCGCCCAGCGCGGGTCCTTGAGCAGGTTGTAGCAGGACTGCGCGAACGCGGCCGCGTTCTGCGCGGCCTGGCCGAAGCCGCCCGAGTAGGTCCAGCCGCCGAACGACCAGATCACCTTGAGGCCCGGGTGCATCTTCTTCAGCTTGCGCAGCTGGTTGAAGTTGCCGGCGACGGGCTGGTCCCAGGTGTCGGCGACGCCGTCGACGCTGCTCGCGGCGTCGTAGGTCTTCTGGTAGTCGGCGTACGGGTCGTCGTTCGCCGTGCACTGGCCGTTCTTGACGTTGCCGAACGCGTAGTTGATGTGCGTCAGCTTGCTGGCCGAGCCCGACGTCTCGATGTTCTTGACGTGGTAGTTGCGGCCGTAGACGCCCCACTGCACGAAGTAGCCGACGTTCTTCATGCCGCCCGGCTGCGGCGGCGTGGTGGTCGTCGGCGGGGTCGTGGGGGTCGTCGGGGTGGTGGTCGGCGTCGTCGGCGTGGTGGTCGGGGTGCTGCCGCCGGGGTCGCAGGAGCCGCCGTTCAGCTTGCAGTTCGCCGGGGCCGAGTAGGTGCCGGAGTAGCTGACGTTGAAGCCGAAGCTCGCGGTCGAACCGTTGCCGACGTTGCCGTTCCAGGAGTTCTTGACGGTGACGTGCTGGCCGGACGCCGTGTAGCTGCCGTCCCACAGCGACGAGATCTTCGCGCCGGCCGGCAGGTCGAACTCGACGGTCCACGACGGCAGCGTCGAGCCCGAGCCGTTGCTGATCGTGTACTTGCCCTCGTACCCGGTGCCCCAGTCGGACCCCTTGCTGAAGGCGGCGCCGACACCACCGGCGGCGTTGGCCGGCACGGTGACGAGACCGACCGCGATCGCGCCGACGGCGGTGAAGAGACCGAGGAGGTGCCATCTCTTTCTGGACATCGCTCTCCCTTGAGCCAGGTTCAGGACGGCGGAAACCGGCACCGCCGGCGGGGACCAGGGCGGTGTTTTGCGCCGCTTGCGCAAACGGTACGTGGTCCAGACCAATAGGGGAAGCGTCACCACGGAGCGTGGCCAGTGGTCAAGTACCAGTCCTCGGTACGGCCACCGTACTGGTCCAGACCGGTTACGCAGCGCACCCGAAGAGCGGCGGCCGGTGGGCACCGGCCGCCGCTCCCGCTCGCTTCGGCCGCCGGCAGGTGCCCGTCCGGGAAGTAGGCAGCGTGCGGCACACGATCCTCGCCGACGCGCTCACGTACGCGCCGCCGCCAGGAGCCGAGGGACAACCTGCCCCCGGACGCAAGCAAGGCCTCGTTTCCCGGGGGAAACGAGGCCCTGCTTGTACTGCTGTCTCAACCAGACGTGCGCCCGAAGGGATTCGAACCCCTGACCTTCTGATCCGTAGTCAGATGCTCTATCCAGCTGAGCTACGGGCGCGTGTTCAGTTGTAACCTAGCACCCGGCGAACCGGGTACCAGCGGAGGCTCCGGGATTTGAACCCGGGAGGGGGGGTTACCCCCAACCGCATTAGCAGTGCGGCGCCATAGACCAGACTAGGCGAAGCCTCCTGGGCCCAACGACCACTGCTCAGATAGGTTACACACCCCTCGATCACCCCCGAACGGGGCCCCCCTTATGCCCGCTGCAGCAGCCTGAGCAGGCGCGGAGAGCGGCCGCCGAGTCCTTCGGCCTCGAACGTCGCGATGCCGACGCGCGGGAGTTCGCGCACTCCCGGATACACCAGGTACCGGGGCACCCAGCGCGGCTGGAACTTCGCGTTGAACCGGTACAGCGTCTCGATCTGGATCCAGCGCGAGAAGAAGTGCAGCGCCTTCGCCGACATCCGCGCGACCGGGCCCGCGCCTATCCGCTGCCCCTGCTCCATCAGGGCGCGGAACGCCGCGAAGTTCAGGGACACCTGCTCGACGCCGTGGCGGCGGGCCGCCAGCAGGAGCTCCGAGATCATCAGCTCGTTGACGCCGTTGTCGGCCGCGCGGTCGCGGCGCATGACGTCCAGTGACAGGCCCTTCGTGCCCCACGGCACGAACTGGAGCACCCCGCGGACGCGGCCGCCCTGCTCGGCCGTCACCAGTACCGATCCCGGGTCGCCCAGGCGGCCCAGTGCCATCGAGAAGCCGCGCTCGGTGTCCGTGCCGCGCCAGGTGGCCGCCAGGACCGCCAGCTCGGCCAGCTCGCCGGGGCGCAGGTCCTCGGCCCGGCGCACCAGCACCTTGTAGCCCGCGCGCTTCGTGCGGGCCGCCGCCTGGCGGACGCCGCGCATGATCCGGCCTTCCAGCGTGAAGCCGGCCGCGTCGACGACGGCTTCGTCGCCGATCTCCAGGACCTCCAGGCCGAACCGGGCCCAGACCGTCGCGCCGAGCTCCGAGACGCCCATCGCCGCCGGGACCCAGCCGCCGCGGCGGCAGACCTCCAGGTACTCCTCGATCGCGCCCGGCCAGGCCTCGTGGTCGCCCAGCGGGTCGGCCGAACAGAGCGCGACGCCGGCGATCACGCGGTAGGTCACCGCGGCCTTGCCGGTCTTCGAGAACACCGCGAACTTGTCCCGCCGCAGCGCGAAGTACCCCAGCGAGTCGCGCTCGCCGTGCTCGTCGAGCAGCCGGCGCAGGCGTGCGACCTCCTCGTCGGTCAGCCGGGGCGCCGGCTCGGCCGAGCGCAGCAGGAAGTACGCCGACACCAGCACCGCGGCCAGGCCGAACAGCAGGCCGACGGCGGCAACCAGGTCCTCCAGCCACATCTGGTGGAACACCGCGGGCCCGCTGACCCCGGCCAGCGCGAACGCGGACTCCGTGAGCCGGTCGCCGAAGCCCATCGGCTCCAGGGCCGCCCGCGGGGCCACCGACAGCAGGATGACGTTGATCACGAAACCGGCCAGCGCCAGCTGGACGAACACGCGCACCGCCCGCCAGTGCCCGACCACCGGGTCCGGCTTCGCCACGAAGTAGCGCCGGTTGGCGATCAGGCCCACCAGCAGCAGGACCGACACCAGGCCCGCGGCGAAGACGTGCTTGAGCCCGAGGTGCGACACCGTGAGCAGCACCGTCGCGCCGACCGCCAGCTGCCAGGCCCGGCGCTTGCGGCGGCGCAGCCCCGCGGCCAGCAGCACCAGCAGCACACCCATGACCAGCGCCACGGTCGCCGCGGCGACCGTGGCCTCCTGCGGCAGCTCCAGCCATTCGGCCAGGTGCCCGCGCAGGCTGCGCCGGCCCGCCGGGATCAGGATCGACCCCAGCGTCAGCAGCCCGGCGAGGCGGGTCACCCAGGTGATCACCCCCACGGTGGTGGCACCGGCCACCTTCCAGGTGATCTGCGCGCGAGTCCCCGTCACCACCCGTTCAACCCGCCGTGGCTGATCATGCTTCCCCCGTCTACCCCCCGGCGAGCTCCACGAACGGCGCCAGTGCCGCCGGGTTGGCCAGCGCGTCGCGGCTGACGGCCCGGTCGGGAGCCACACCGGCGAGGATCTTCTTCACCGGTACCTCACACTTCTTACCGTTCAAGGTACGAGGAATCTCGGAAACCACGACGAACCGATCGGGTACATGCCGCGGTGACAGCGCGCTACGAAGCTCCTTGCGGAGGCGCGGTTCGACGTCTTCGAGCGCGACACCGCCGCCGAGCACCACGAAACAGATGAGCTGGCCGTCCTCGTTCCCGGCCGCCGAGGTGTCCACGACCAGCGAGTCCGCGATTTCGTCGTAGCCCTCGACGACCCGGTAGAACTCCGCCGTGCCCATCCGGACGCCCCCGCGGTTGAGCGTCGAGTCGCTGCGGCCGTAGATCACCGCCGAGCCGCGGTTCGTGACGCGGATCCAGTCGCCGTGGCGCCACAGCCCCGGGTACATCTCGAAGTAGGCCTCGCGCAGCCGCGAGCCGTCGGGGTCGTTCCAGAAGAACACCGGCATCGACGGCATCGGCTTCGTGATGACCAGCTCGCCGACCTCCTCGACGACCGCGTTGCCCGCCTCGTCGAACGCGTTCACCGCGGCCCCGAGCGCCGGGCAGGACAGCTCGCCGAGCCAGACCGGCACGTCGGGCGCCGACGCGACGAACGCCGCGCACAGGTCGGTGCCGCCGGACACCGAGCAGATCTGAACCCGCGAACCGACCTCGTTCACGATCCACCGGAAGCCCTCGACGCTCAGCGGCGCGCCGGTGGAGCCCAGCGCGCGCAGCCCGGTCAGGTCGTAGCGCTCGGCGGGCTTGAGGCCGGCCTTGAGGCAGCTCTGGATGAACGGCGCCGACGTGCCGAAGTAGGTGACGCGGTGCTGCTCGGCCAGGTGCCAGAGCGCGTTCAGGTCCGGGTACCCCGGGCTGCCGTCGTAGAGCACGATCGTGGTGCCGACCAGCAGGCCGGAGACGAGGAAGTTCCACATCATCCAGCCGGTGGTGCTGAACCAGAAGAACCGGTCGCCGGGCCCGAGGTCGGTCTGCAGGGCCAGGGCCTTGAGGTGTTCGAGCGTGATGCCGCCGTGGCCGTGCACGATGCCCTTGGGCAGGCCGGTGGTGCCCGACGAGTAGAGCACCCACAGCGGGTGCGCGAACTCGACCGGCTCGAACAGCAGCGGCGCGCCCTCGTGCTTCGCGAGCAGCTCGGCCCAGTCGAGGGTGCCGTCCATCCGGCCTTCGCCGACGTACTCGACGAGCACGGTCGCGGCGAGCGACGGCAGCTGCGCCTGGAGGTCGGCGATCGTCGTCCGGATGTCGAACTGGCGGCCGTTGTACGCGTAGGCGTTGACCGCGAAGAGCACCTTCGGCTCGATCTGGACGAAGCGGTCCGCGACCGCGCGGACGCCGAAGTCCGGCGAGCACGACGACCAGATGGCCCCGATGCTCGCCGCGGCGAGGAACGCGACCAGCGTCTGCGGGCAGTTCGGCGCCAGCGCGACGACCCGGTCGCCCTTGCCGACGCCCAGTTCGAGGAACGCGGCCCGGGCCGCGGCGACCTGCGCGCGAAGCCGGCCGTACGTCAGGTGGCTCGCGAAGCCGTCTTCGCGGTGGAAGATCACCGCCGTCTCGTCGTCGGCCTTCGCCGCGCCCGCGACGCCGGGGGTGAGCGCGTGCTCGGCGTAGTTCAGCGTGCCGCCCTCGAACCAGACCGCGTCCGGCATCTCGCCCGAGAGGACCTCGCCGGGCCGGTCGTGCCAGCGGACGCCGAGGAAGTCCGCGACCGCCCCCCAGAAGTCCGGGCCGCGCTCGACGGAGAACTCCCACAGCGAGCGGTAGTCGTCCACCTCGACGCCGCGCTCGGCGCGCAGCCACCGGCGGAAGGCTTCGATCTTGGTGTCGGCAACGTGGCCCGGCTCGGGGCGCCAGAGCACTTCGGGGGCGTCGGCGGTGTGCGTCACACCCCGAGCCTAATCCTTCGGATCGGGAAGTCACCGTGGTCGGAACCGACACGGAAAACCGGTTCGCGGTGGTGCCCGCCCACACTCACCTCAGGTGTGCGTCAAACCAGTCGAGCGTGCGCTGCCAGGCTTCCGCGGCCGCGCCCGGGTCGGCGTCGAAGCGGTGGTTCGCGCCCGGGTAGTGCACGACGTTCGTGGCGACCTTCGCCGACGCGGCGGCGTCGCGCAGGCGCTCGACGTCGGCCCCGCCCGCCTCGTCGCCGGCGTCGCCGTACATGCCGAGCCACGGGCTGGTGAGCCGCCCGGCGATCTCGACCAGCGCGGGCAGCTCGGCGGCCCGCTGCCCGCCGACGCTGACGGCGGCGCCGAGCCTGCGGTGCGACGCGACGACGAGCGCCGCGGTGCCGCCGAGGTCGAAGCCCATCACGCCGAGCAGGTCGGCCTGCACGCCCCGCTCGACCAGCCAGGCCAGCGTCAAGTCGGTCGCGTCGAGCAGGTCCTGCTGGGTGAGCTCGTCGTTCTCCAGGTGCGGGGTGACGGTCAGCCAGCCCTCCGTGGCCAGGCCGGCGAGCAGCAGCTTCACGCCGTCGGTGACGCCGTCGGCCTCGTGCAGCACCACCAAGCCGCCGCGTAGCGCGCCTTCGGGTTCCGAAAAGGTCAGCCGCAGGGCATGGCCGTCGGTGCGCTGGTAATCCACGGTGGAGGTCGACGTCATTGCCTCA
Source organism: Amycolatopsis sp. MtRt-6 (assembly GCF_017308975.1). Taxonomy (GTDB): domain Bacteria; phylum Actinomycetota; class Actinomycetes; order Mycobacteriales; family Pseudonocardiaceae; genus Amycolatopsis. Next base: position 59,519 of record NZ_JADWPD010000001.1, read on the forward strand.
CCCAACCACCTGGAGGTGAACGGGAGGAAGCCCGGTGACGCAGGTCGCCGCGGCAAGACCGCTTGAAGGGAGTCGCGGGGCGCCGGGCGGAAAAGATACGGTGAGCGGGTCGTCCCGTCGATTTCCAGGAGCGCCGAAGATGCCGTCCGTGTCCCCGCGTGCCGATCTCGAATCGTTGCCGAAATACGTCCCCGGCCGGACGATCGAAGGCGCGATCAAGCTGGCGAGCAACGAGGTGCCCGGCGGTGCGCTGCCGAGCGTCGCGCAGGCGATCGCCGAGGCCGCGGCCGGGGTCAACCGCTACCCGGACACCGGCTCGCAGGCGCTGCGCGAGCGGCTGGCGCGCGAGCTGGACGTGCCGGTGGAGCACGTCTCGATCGGCTGCGGCTCGGTGTCGCTGTGCCAGCAGACGATCCAGGCGGTGTGCGCGCCCGGCGACGAGGTCATCTTCGGCTGGCGCTCCTTCGAGGCGTACCCGATCGTCACGCAGGTCGCGAACGCCGTCTCGGTGAAGGTCCCGATCACCGAGGGCCAGGAGCTCGACCTCGACGCGATGCTCGCGGCGATCACCGACCGGACGCGCGTGGTCTTCGTCTGCAACCCGAACAACCCCACCGGGACGGCGGTGCGCCGCGCGGAGCTGGAGCGGTTCCTGGCCGCCGTGCCCGAGCGCGTGCTGGTCGTGCTCGACGAGGCGTACAAGGAGTTCGTCACCGACCCCGAGGTGCCCGACGGCGTCGAGTACACGCGCAGCCAGTCCAACGTCATGGTGCTTCGCACGTTCTCGAAGGCGTACGGCCTCGCGGGCCTGCGCGTCGGTTACGCGGTCGCGCCCGAGCCGATCGCGGACGCGCTTCGGCAGGTGTACGTGGCGTTCTCGGTGAACATGCTGGCCCAGGTGGCCGCGCTGGCCTCGCTCGACGCGGCCGACGAGCTGCTGGACCGCTGCAAGGACATCGTCGCCGAGCGCGGCCGCGTGCGCTCGGCGTTGCTGGAAGCGGGTTACCGGGTGCCGGAGACCCAGGCGAACTTCGTCTGGCTCCCGCTCGGTGACCAGACCGTCCCGTTCGCCGAGCACGCCCTGGACCGCAAGCTGGTGGTGCGCCCGTTCGCCGGCGAAGGCGTGCGCGTGACCATCGGGACCCGCGAGGAGAACGACCTCTTCCTGGCCGCGGCCCGCGAGTTCCTGATCCGGCCCGAAGCAGGCCGCCCCTGAAGCGGCACGTGACCTTTGCTCCGAAGCCGTCCGGCCGTGACTGAGGCCGGATCAGGAACCATCGGCACAGTCAGTCAGCGACCTGCTTGACGACCAGCTCGATGACGGCGGCGACGCCGATCACCACGATCACGCCCCGCAGCACCGCCGGCGACAGCTTCCGGCCGATCTTCGCGCCGAGGAAGCCGCCGGCGGTGCTGCCGACGGCGAGCCACAGCACGACGGCCCAGCTGACCGGCGCGACGAAGGCGTAGATCACCCCGGCGACGAGGTTGACGACGGCGGCGAGGACGTTCTTGACGCCGTTGAGCTTCTGCAGCGGCTCCGACAGCAGCATCCCCATGACGGCCATCAGCATCACGCCCTGCGCGGCGGTGAAGTACCCGCCGTAGATGCCGATGAGGAAGATGAAGAACATCAGCAGTGGCCCGGGCTTGTGCTCGGTGCCGTTCTGTTCGCGCCGCTCCGCGACCCACTTCGACACCTTCGGCTGGATGATCACCAGGACCACCGCCAGGGCGACGAGCGCGGGGACGATGGCTTCAAAGGCGTCTTTCGGCAGTGAGAGCAGCAGGACAGTGCCGCCGATGGCGCCGAGGAACGACGCGACGGCGAACTTGGCGGTCTGCGGCCAGTAGCCCTTGAGCTCGTGCCGGTAACCCCAGGCGCCGCTGAGCGTGCCGGGCGCGAGGCCGATCGCGTTGGACGTCGTCGCCGTCACCGGCGGGTACCCGAGGGCGACGAGGACGGGGAAGGTCACGAGCGTCCCCGACCCCACGACGGCGTTGATGGTCCCGGCCCAGATCCCGGCGACCACGACGATCAGCGCGTGCCACCACGTCATGAAGCATTCACGTGCGGAGCCTAAGCATCTCGGCCTGCGCCCGCGACGCAAATGGCGGCAGATGTGTCAGGTCAGACATTCGCGGTGCAGCGCCGCGGCCGGTCGGGTGCGTAAGCAGTGGTACGTGACATGAAGGAGGCCGGATGCGGGCAGCCGACGAAGATCGGTTTCGCGAGTTCGCCAGGGACAACGCCCTCGCCCTGCGGCGCTACGGCTACCTGCTGTGCGGTGACTGGCAACTGGCCGAGGACCTCGTCCAGGCCACGTTGTACAAGCTGTACGGCGCGTGGCCGCGCATTCGCGGAACCGATCGGCCGATGAGCTACGCGCGGCGGACGCTGACCCGGTGCTGGCTCGACGAACGACGGCGGCCGTGGCGGCGCTCCGAGCACCACACCGACGCGCTGCCCGAGGTCGCCGACGGGGCTGCGGACCCCGCCGTGCTCCGGCAACGCGCGGGCCTGAGCGCCGCATTGGCCGCGGCGCTGGCGGAGCTCGCGCCCCGGCAGCGCGCGGTGCTGGTGCTGCGGTACTTCTGCGACCTGCCGGTGGCCGAAACGGCCCGTGAGCTGCGCTGTTCCGAAAGCACGGTCCGCAGTCAGGCCACGAGGGCGCTGAAAACCCTCCGCGGCCGCTACCCCGTCGATTCCGGCTTCCTGGCAGAAAGCGAGCTGTGATGAACGAGCAGATCCTGGCCCACGAGTTCACCGCGGCCGTCCGCGCCGAACCGCCGCTGGGCTTCGACCCCGACGAGGCCGTCACCCGGGTGGCCCGGCGGCGCCGGAACCGGCGGAACGTCCTGCTGGCGGCAGCCGGTGTCGTCGTCGCGGCACTCGCCGCCGTCGCCGTCCCGGTCACCCGCACCGGGGCCGGCGTCCCGGTCCAGCCGGCGGCGCCGTCGATTTCGCCGTCCACCGGGGAGCGGTGGTGGCCGCCGGCCGGCGTCGAGGTCCCTCAGCCGACCGATGCCCAGCTCAGCGCCCGGGCACCCGAGATCGCCGACCACGTCGACGCGGCTCTGAAGAAGATGCTGCCCGCCGAGGAACTCCGTCGCACGTCCAACAGTTCCGGCCGGTTCGCGGGCCTCCTGCCGACCAGCCAGCTCGGGGTACACGCCATGGAGCACGGCGGGCCGGCGGGTGGCGGGTACTTCGTCACGGTCGAGGTGTCCGTGCCGACCGCACCGGTGACCCGGTTCCAGCCCTGGCAGCTGTGCGCCGAGCTGAAGAAACAGGTCACCCCGGCGACCACCTGCCGCTACGCCGATGTCGGCACCGGCGGGGTGCGGATGACGACGGAAGAGGACACCCTCGACCGGGCGAACACGAAGCAGCACCGCACCACGGTGATCGACTTCCGGGCGGACGGCAGCTTCGTCCTCGCCACGGTCGGGAACTCGCCCGGGGTCAGCGCCGCGCTGCCCCTGACCGCGGACCAGCTCACCGCCTTGGCCACTGATCCCGGGCTGACCCTGTAGCGCGCCGGGCCGGAGCCGCCGGCGGGTCGGCCGGTCACCGCGGCGTGAAGACGCAGAACTCGTTGCCCTCCGGGTCCGCCAGCTGGTCCCAGTCCACATCACCGCCCCGCTCGCGGATCAGGGTCGCGCCCAGGGCGAGCAGCTCGGCCGGATCGCCGAAGACGTCCAAGTGCATGCGGTTCTTGACCGTCTTCGGCTCCGGAACCGGGTTGAACCAGATCAGCGGGCCCGCCCCGGCCGGGTCGACGATCGGGACCGGCCAGTCGTCCGGCCGTGTGTCGCCCGTCAGAGAGTCGCGGCGGACGTAGCCGAGCGCGCGGCACCACCAGTCCGCCAGGGCCTGGTGGTCGTTCGCGTCCAGGGCGAGGTCCTTGAACCGTGCTGTCATGCCGCTCCTTCCGGGACGTGCGCCGGGACGACGTCGGACACGACGCGCCAGCCGAGCGAGGTGTACAGCCCGCGGCCGGCCGCCGAAGCCAGCAGCACGCCCGACCCGGCTCCGGCCGCGACGGCCAGCCGGTGCATCACCACCCGGCCGAGGCCGCGGCGGCGGTGCTCCGGCTCCGTCTCGATCTTGTCGAACACCGCGACCCCTCCGGCCACCGCGACCTGACCGCGGGCCGCGGGGGCGGGACCGGACGACACCAGTACCTCCCACACCGGCCCGTCGCCGGTCACCGTCACCGAGTACGGCTCCGGGACCGCGACCGGCGGCATGGGCCCGTCGGACGCCATCAGGTACTCGGTCTCCCCCGCCCGCCACGCCGGGGTGAGCGAAGCCAAGACCGAGGACCGCGAGCCGCACGCCTTCAGCCACGTGCCCGGCGCGGCCACCGTCCGGGCCCGCGCGGAAACCGCGGACGGCGAGCGCAGCAGGTAGCGCACCCGGTGCCCCGGCAGGCCGACGTCGACGCGGTAGCCGTCGACCTCGGCGACCGGTGCCGGTGCCGCCCGCGACACGGCCCAGCCGCGGACCCACGCCCCCAAGATGTCCATGCCGGTGATCATGGCAGGCACCCCCGACAATTCCGTGAGCTGAGAAGATGAGCGCGTGGACACCGAGCAGGTCTGGAGCGCGACCGTCGACCGGCTGCGGGCCCGGATCGACTCCGGCGACCTGCCGCCCGGCTCTCGGCTGCCCGCCGAACGCGTCCTGTGCGAAGAGCTCGGCATCAGCCGGGGTTCGCTGCGCCAGGCCCTGCGCGTCCTCGACTCCATCGGGTACGTCCAGATCCGCGCCGGCTCCGGCACCTACGTCCGCGAACAGCAGGAACAGCCGCTGCGGACGTGGTTCACCGAGCACGACCAGCTCGTCGAGAAGCTCTTCGACCTGCGGGCGACCGTCGAACCGACCCTCGCCGAACGGCTGGCCCGGCACGCGACCGCGAAGACCGTGAGCCGGCTCGAGGACAACGTCGCCGAGATGGCGCGGGCCGCCGAGGACGGCGACATGCTGCACGTCATCGCCGCCGACGCCGAGTTCCACCGGGTGATCGCCCAGAACGCGGGCAACGACGACGTCGCCGGGCTGCTGCGGTCGGTGCTCGCCCTGGTCGGCGAGGAGCGGCGGCTGGCGCTGCGGCTGCCCGGGCAGATCCGCAAGGCCGTCGCCGACCACCGCGCCATCCTCGACGCCATCCGCCGGTCCGACCCGGCCGCCGCCCGCGAGCTGACCCTCAAGCACCTGGTGGACGCCAAAAACTACGCGCACGACTACGCCGCCCACCCCGAAACGCGCTAGACTTTTCACAACGTTGTGAATCTTTTGGGGGGCGTGATGGAGAAGGTCCACTTCACTGAAGAGAAAGCCACCAACCTGGCCACGCTGTACGGCCGCGCGCTCGACTACCGCAGTGCCCACCCGATCCTCGGCGACAAGGCCGCGGACGAGGCCGTCCGCCGGATCGACTACGACTTCACGAAGATCGGCATCTCCCCCGACCGCGCGGTGTCGGTGGTCCTGCGGGCGAAGCCGATCGACGACTGGGCCGCCGAGTACCTGCGCGACCACCCGGACGCGATCGTGCTGCACCTCGGCTGCGGCATGGACACGCGGTTCCAGCGCCTCGCGCCGCCGGAGACCGTCCACTGGTACGACGTCGACTACCCCGAGGTCATCGAGCTGCGGGAGAAGCTCTACGACAAGGCGCCGAACCAGACGCACATCGGCTCGTCGGTGACCGACTTCGGGTGGCTCGACCAGGTGCCGTCGGACCGGCCGGCACTGATCGTCGCCGAAGGCCTCACGATGTACCTGAAGCCCGAGACCGGCACCGAACTGTTCCGCAGGCTGGCCGCGAAGTTTCCGTCCGGCGAGCTGATCTGCGACCTCTTCAACCGCACGGCCATCAAGATCCAGAAGCTCAACGCGCCGGTGCGCAAGGCGGGCGCGACGCTGTACTGGGGCGTCGACGACCCGCGCGACCTCGAGTCCTGCGGCCTCACGTTGGAGTCCGCACTGGACGCCGGACACTGGGCGACGCCGGACGTGCTGGCCAAGGTGGGGCCGTTCACCCGGTTCCAGCTGCGGATGCTGAAGGTCTTCCCACCCCTGGCCCGTACCGCGCACGTCGTGCGGTACCGCTTCTGACGGGACCCCGGCAGCAGCAAGTGGCCACGCATTTCCGGCCGTACGATCGACGCCGTGCGCAAGATCGCCGTGAAGAACGTCCGCGTGGTGTTGCGCACCAGCCTGGGCTTCGCCGGGCTGGGCCTCGGCTCGAGCGTCGCCGGCTCCGGTGTGGTCGCCCTGCTGCTGGTGCTGCAGGGCCTGCCGGGTGACGTCGGCGACCGCGGCTGGGTGCTCGGCCTGACCGCGGCCGGCATCGTCGCCGCGGCCCTGCTCGCCGGGACGCTCTGGACGGCGTGGCTGCAGCGCCGCACCGTGATCTGGTTCGTGCTCGGCCGTCCACCGTCGGAGAGCGAGGCGCGGCGTGCGCTGCGGCTGCCGGTCGACATGGCCGTGGTCAGCGGCACGCTCTGGCTGATCGGCACCATCGTCCTCACCGTGCTCGCCGGGGCGCTCGGCTCCGCCGACGACGCCGTCGGCATGGCCACGGTGATCGGGCTCGGCGGGCTCACCACGGTCGGCCTCACCTACCTGGCGGCCGAGTGGGTGGCGCGGCCGGTGATGACGATCGCGCTGGACGTCCTGCCGCCGCGCGGCTCGCTGCCGGTCACCGTGCTGACCCGGCTGGTCGTCACCTGGGCGCTGGCCGGCGGCGTCCCGCTGGTGGGTGTGCTGCTCATCGCCATGCCGCCGGAGCTGGGCTCGGGCGACCACACGGCGAGCCTGATCATGCTGTCGGTGATCGGCCTCGGCGTCGGCGCGATCAGCACGGCACTGCTGGCCAGAGCGGTCGCCGCGCCGCTGCACCGGCTGCGCGTGGCGCTCGACGAGATCGCGCGCGGCAACAACGACGTCACCGTGGACGTCGACGACTCCAGCGAGATCGGCAGGCTCCAGACGTCGGTGAACCTGCTCGCCGCGGGCCTGCGCGAGCAGGCGCGGATGCGGGACCTCTTCGGCAGGCACGTCGGCGCCGACGTCGCCCGGCACGCGCTGGAGTACGGCGCGTCGCTCTCCGGCGACGTCCGCGAGGTCACGGCGTTGTTCGTCGACGTCGTCGACTCGACCGCGCTGGCCTACCGCACCCCGCCGGAGGAGCTGGTCGGGAAGCTCAACCGGCTGTTCGCCGCGGTCGTCTCCGCGGTCAACGCGCGCGGCGGCCTGGTCAACAAGTTCCAGGGCGACGCCGCCCTGTGCATCTTCGGCGCGCCGACGCGGCTCTCGGACGCCCCGACGGCCGCCTTGGCCGCCGCCCGGGCGATCCGCGACGCGGTGCGCGAGACCGGCGAGCTCGACCTCGGCATCGGCGTCTCGAGCGGCCCGGTGTTCGCCGGGCAGCTCGGCTCCAGCAGCCGGCTGGAGTACACCGTGATCGGCGACGCGGTCAACGAGGCCGCGCGGCTCACCGAGCTCGCCAAGGCCGTGCCGTCACGGGTCCTCGCCAGCGACGCCGTCGTCTCCGCGGCGCTGCCGGGCGAGGCCGCGCACTGGGAGAAGCACGGCGAGCTGGAGCTGCGCGGCCGCCAGGAGGCCACGCCGACCTGGACGACGGCCCCTCAGGCGAGCTGATCCAGGTCAGGCCAGCGCAGCACCGTCGATCCCCAGGTCAGGCCGGCGCCGAACGCGCTGAGCAGGACGCGGTGGCCGGGGGCGAGGGTGCCATCGGCGCGGGCGTCGGCCAGCGCGAGCGGGATGGACGCGGCGCTGGTGTTGCCGACCCGGTCGATGTTGGCGACCACGGCGTCGGCGGGCATCCCGAGCTGCTTCGCCGTCGCCTGGAGGATCCGGATGTTCGCCTGGTGCCCGACGAAGCGGTCGACGTCGCCGACCATCCAGCCCGCGCGGTCCAGGACCGTGCGCGACGACTCCGCCATCCGCGCGCAGGCGTGCCGGAACACGGCCGTGCCCTGCATGGCGAGGAACCGGTCGCTCGGCTGGTCGGAGAGCCGCCGCCGGGCGCCACCGGCCTCGACCCACAGCAGCTCGGCGTGCTCGCCCTCGCTGTGCAGGTCGAACGGGCCGAACGCGCCGGGCTCGTCGGCGTCACCCGCCCGCAGGAGGACCGCGCCGGCGCCGTCGCCGAAGATCGGCACCGTGGTGCGGTCGCCGGGGTCGATGAGCGTGGTGAAGGTGTCGGCGCCGATCACGAGCACGCGCTCGGCCAGCCCGCCCGCGATGAACCCGGCCGCCGTGGCGAGCGCGTAGACGAAGCCGCTGCAGACGGCGTTGACGTCGAACGCCGCGGCCGTGCCGAGCCCGAGCCGGGCGGCGACCTGCGGCGCGCTGGCCGGGCAGGGCTGGTCGGGCGTGGAGGTGGCGAGGACGACGGCGTCGGCCTTGCCGCCCGCGAGCGCTTCGCGGCCGGCCCCGACGGCGAGGTCCACAGTGGACTCCTCAGGCCCGGCGACGCGGCGCTCGCGGATCCCGGTGCGGGTCCGGATCCACTCGTCCGAGGTGTCGAGCCGGGCGGCGATTTCGTGGTTGTCCAGGACTTTCGTCGGCAACCACGAACCGAGACCGGTCAGCACGGCGGCAGGTGCGGGCACGGGATAGCCTCCCCACGCCGGCGGGTTGGCGGAGCGACCGGCTGGTCTTCCACTTCTATGGGCTACCCCCTGGTAGACCGGTCAGTTGTGTTCCACCTCACTCAAAAAGTTGTTTCATCTTCGCCTCGGACGGAGTAGTGAGCGACGTCACGGAGGGGTGAAACGCGGCGAATTGTCGGGGGTGCCGGATAGCCTGCTGGGGTGCGGACACCCGACCTCGACCAGCTGGACATCGCCATCCTCGCCTGCCTCCAGGCGGACGCCCGCACGATCGCCGAGACGATCGGCGCCAAGGTCGGGCTCTCGGCCGCGGCGGTGCAGCGGCGGATCAAGCGGCTGCGCGAAGCGGGCGTGATCGAGCGCGAGGTGGCGGTGCTGTCGCCGGAGGCGCTCGGGCTGGACATGACGTTCGTGGTGACGGTCGAGATGGAGCGGGAGAACCTCGCGGTCCTCGACGCGTTCCGCCGTCAGGTGCTCGCCGAGGACGCCGTGCAGCAGTGCTACTACGTCACCGGCGCGGCGGACTTCGTGCTGATCGTCACGTGCCCGGACATGGCGGGCTTCGAGGCGTTCACCCGGCGCATGTTCTTCGACAACCCGAACGTCCGCCACTTCACGACGAGCGTGGCGATGGATCGCGTGAAGGTGGGGCTCACGCTGCCGCTCGACCCGTAAGCTGTCCCGCTGGGGGAAACATGCTTCGGATCTTTCTGGCCGCGACGCTGATCGACGCGCTCGGCAGCGGGCTGTGGGTCCCGTTCGCCCTGTTGTTCCTGGTGCACGGGCAGGGCATGGGCCTGGTCGACGCGGGTGCGTCGCTGACCACCGGCGCCCTGCTGGCGCTCGTGTCCGGTCCGGCGACCGGGGTGGCGATGGACCGCTTCGGGCCGCGAGCACTGCTCATCGCGGGCAACCTGGTGCGGCTCGCCGCCTTCGCGGCCTATCCGCTGGCGTACACGAGCTGGCAGGTGATCGCGGTGTCGGCGGTGGCCGGCTTCGGCGACCGGCTGTTCTGGACGTGCAACGCGCCGATGGTGACCCGGCTCACCTCCGGCGCGGACACGGACCGGGTCCTGGCGACCCAGACGGTGGGCCGGTTCGCGGGCGCGGGCATCGGAGCGGCGGCGATGGCGGTGCTGCCGACGATCACGAGCCCGTGGGCGTTCCACGCACTGGCGTACGTGAACGCGGCGAGCTTCGCGGTGGCGGCGGTCCTGATCCGGCTCCTCCCGCGGGAGGGCCGGGTGGGCGCGGCGGCGGTGCCGGTCTCGGCGGTGCCGGCGGAGGCGGTGCTCGCCGAAGCGGATGTCCGCGGCTCGGAGACGACCGCGGGCAGGCCCGCGGGAGCCGCCACCCCACCGCCGGCTCGCCGCGGGAGCTGGCGGGCCGTGCTCGGCGACCGGGCCTTCACCGGGTTCTGCGTCACGCACATGGCGTTCACCCTCGCCAGCGCCAGCAAGTTCTCCGTGCTGCCGCTCGTCGTCCGGGATCTGCTGCACGGTCCACAGTGGATCGCCGGGACCGCCATCACCGTCGGGACCGTGGTCGTCGTCACCGCGCAGCGGCCGATCGTCGGCCTGCTCGCCGGGCGGAGCCGGACCGCCGGGCTCATCGGGTCCGCCGTTCTCTTCACGATCTGCTTCGCGCTGCTGATCCCGCTGGAGGCCGTCCCGCTGTCCGTGGCCACCGTGCTGATCCTGCTCACCAGCCTCGGCTTCTCGATCGCCGAGGCCCTCTTCGGCCCGACCGCCACCGCGGCGGCCGCCGCGGCCGCACCATCCGGGGCCGAAGGGCGGGCCAGCTCGATCTTCCAGCTCTCCTGGGGCCTGCCCGTCGCGCTCGCGCCGGGGCTGCTGGCCGCCCTGCTCAGCGCGAGCAACGCGCTCACCTGGTCGATTCTGGCCCTGACCTGCGCATCCGCCGTCCCCGCGCTGCTCGTGCTGCGAAAGAAACTGCCGCACGCCCTGCGCGAACCGTCACCACCCGTGGCCGCGTGAGCGCAAGGCGTATGTGCCCGGTGTTACACCACAATGGACGGATGCAACCGATCAAGTGAACGTGAGACTTTCTCCGTCATGACCGTCGGCCCTGGTCATCTCCTTGCCGAACAGTTCGCGCCGCGCGAACCACCGCGAGACTCCAGGAGGGGCCGTGCACACCGACGCCGTACACCAGAGCCAGTTCGTGCTGCTGAACGAGAGCACCACGCCCGTCCTGTCGCGCCTGTCCTACCACGCCCACGAGCCCTTCGCGGTGACCGTGGCCTTCCGGACCGAGCGCGGCCGGTGGATCGAGTGGACCTTCGCGCGTGACCTCCTGGTCGCCGGTCTCGACGAGCCGGCCGGCCTCGGCGATGTCCGGATCCGCCCGGACCTCTCCGAAGACGAAGACTTCCTCACCCTGGAAATCGAGTCACCGGACGGCTATGCGTCGTTCGAGCTCGAAGTCGAAGACGTCCGGACCTTCCTGGACGCCTCCATCGAACTGGTGCCGCTCGGCGAAGAGAGCGCGCACTTCGACGTCGACGGGCTGATCGAGGAGATCAGCAACGTCTGACCCGCGAACCTCCCATTCCCGCGGCGAGGAACAAGGGCGGGTTTCGGGCGCGCTGGAGGCGCCCGAAACCCCCCCCGTGGCGGGTTTGCGCCGCCGAACCGGGGGGTCAGCCGGGGGCCGGTGCCCGAAAGCGCGGCACCGATCGGGTAGAAGTACGTCACCGACGAGTTGCCGCCGGACAGGATGCCCTGCGCGTTGTTGCCGGCGATGAAGCCGCCGCCCGAGTCACCGGGCTGAGAGCGGACGTTGCTCGCGGTCATGCCGGTGACCGTGCCCTCGGCGTAGCGGACGGTCTGGTTCTTGGCGCCGATGGTGCCGCAGGTCCAACCGGTGGTCGAGCCGGCCTTGCAGACCGACGTGCCGGTCGCGGCGTTCGACTGGCCGCGCACCGCGGTCCCGTTGTTCATCGAGGCGAGCGGGGTCCAGCCGCTGCTCGTGTTGACCCGCGCGTAGTCGGCGCCCGGGAACCGGTACGTGCCCCACGAACCCAGCGCGGCGCCGTTGGAGCCGGTGAGCCGGCCGCCGCCGGTGAGTGCGGCGCAGTGCCCGGCGGTCATGAAGCCGGTGGTCGTCGAGAACCCGACCGAGCAGCGGGACGAGCCGCCGATGTAGTAGGCGTCGCCACCGCGGATGTTGGCGTAGGTGGTCGGCGTCGACGCCGTCTCGCGGATCGTCACGACGGCTTTGTCCACACCGGACTTGACGACGAACGCCTCCGCGGCGGCGCGCTGGCCCTGCAGCACGTCCAGGGTGACGCGGTTGGTGGCGTCGTCGACGCCCCAGCCGGTGATCGCGGCGGGCGCAGCCTTGCCGGCCGCGTTCAGCGTGTCCACAGTGGAATTGAGCTGGCGGGCGCTGAACCGCACGACTTCCGCTTCGGCGCCGGCTTCGCGGATCTTGCCGGCCAGCGCGGCGTTCGTCGTGGTGACGCGTGCCTTGCCCGTGACGGCGTTGTAGGTCGCGCCGCCGAACGCGTCGCCGAGCGCCGCGGTGAGCGATTCGGTGACCTTGTTCGCGACGTCCTCGCTCTTGAGCCGCGCGAGCGCCTGGTCGTGGGTCAGGCCCAGGTCCCGCTGCATGGCGGGCACGATGTCCGGGTTCAGCAGGTCCTGGCCCGACGCGGGGACGGCGGTCGCGGCGAGCGCGCCCGTCGCCATGACCGCGGTGGCAGCGGCACCGAGAAGTCTCGCGATCTTCATGCTTCTCCCTAGGTGGTTACGCGCGGCTCCGCACCGGCCACGCAGTGGTACTCCCCCGGGTGAGCGTCCCCGGAGTGGGCGTTACGGTGCAATCCGGGCGCCCGGCGAATGGGTATACGCATTCACCGCGGACGAATCCCCTGCTCCAGCCGGGCCCAAGCGCCCGATGTCACCCGGTCGGACAGGTCCGTAAGTAGGGTTTCCGTGAACTACTTTGAGTAGCCACGGGCAGCACTCGAACGCGTGAAGCGACGTTCGAACGTGCGATCGTCCCAGGTTTCGCACGCACGGTGACCCGATCCCCCCGGTTCCCGCAGCAAACCGGTGACGGTGGGTAGGCGGACGTGTGACAACAGCACCTACCACGTATTCGGTGAAAGGTTTACGGACGGATCGAGGCTGCTTAGGCTCCGCGCACCAGTCTTCGGTGCGCGTCGAGGAGGTCAAATGTGGCTGACCACCCCCCGCCCCACCTCGGTTTCCGTCCGGTCCGGACCCGCCCGGCTGACCGGCCGCGACGCCGAGCTCGACGCCATCGTCGACGTGCTGAGAAAGCGCCCGGCCGCGGTCCTGATCGAGGGCGAGCCGGGGATGGGCCGCACCCGGCTGCTCGCGGAGATCGGCAAGCGCCGGGAGTTCGCCGGCGGCCGCGTGCTCACCGGCGCGTGCCAGCCGCTGCGGGAACCCTTCCCCTACGGGCCCGTCCTGGAAGCGCTTCGCGCCGTGGGCGACACCCCGCTCGGGCCGCTCAGCCCGGTCGCGGGCGTGCTGCGGCCATTGCTGCCGGAGCTCGCGGAAGCGCTTCCTCCGCGCCCCGAACCCCTCGCCGACCCGGTCGCCGAGCGCCACCGCGTGTTCCGCGCGGTGCGGGAGCTCCTCCAGGCCTGCGGCCCGACGCTCGTGCTGATCGACGACCTCCAGTGGGCGGACGAGGACACCCGCGACCTCATGCGGTTCCTCGCCGGCGCGATGCCGCCGGAGCTGGCGGTGGTCGCCACCTACCGGTCGGCCACCGACGTCCGCCCCGGCCCGCTCGGCAGCCCCTTTCGCACCGATCCGGCCGTGCACTCCGCCCGCGTCGCCCTCGGCGCGCTCGACGTCGCGGCCGTGCGCGGGCTGGCCGTCGAAATCCTCGAACTGCCCAGGGTCACCGACGAATTCGCGGCGAAGCTGCACGAGTGCACCGCCGGGATTCCGTTCGTGGCCGAAGAAACGCTGCGCGCGCTGAAGGAAGCGGCCGAACGGCTCCCGGTCGGCGAAGTCCTGTCCGACCGCCTGCTGGAGAACCTCGAAGTCCCCGTGCTGCTGCGCGAAGCCGTCACCGAACGGCTCGCCGCGCTGCCCGAGCACGCGGTCCGGCTCGCCGGCGCGGCCGCGGTGCTCGGCGTCGGCGCCGAAGCCGCCGTGCTCGGCGAGCTGGCCGGGCTCGCCGACGACGCCCTCCGCACGGCACTGCTCGCCGCCCTCTCCGGCGGGGTGCTCGGCGAAGCCGGCGACGGCAGGTACGGCTTCCGGCACCCGCTGGCCCGCAAGGCGGTCTACGACACGGTGAGCGGCCCCGAACGCGCGCTGCTGCACGCGCAGGCGATCCGCGTGCTCGCCGCGCAGCCGTCGCCGCCGCTCACCCTGCTGGCCCGGCACAGCCGCGCGGCCGGTCGCGTCGACCAGTGGCGGCACTACGCCGAAGCGGCCGCCGACGAGGCGATCACGCGCGGCGAGACGTCCCGCGCCATCGACCTCCTGCAGTCGGTGCTCGCCGAACCCGCTCCCGCGCAGGCCGACATCGGGCGCGTGGCGGGCAAGCTGAGCCAGGTCGCGCTGCGGGGGTTCCGCCCCGACGTCATCGGCACACTGGAGCGCGTCCTCGAAGAGGTGACGCTGCCGCCGTCGGTCCGCGGGTCGATCCGGCTGAGCCTCGGCATGCTGCTGGTCCGGACCATCGGCGGGCTCGGCCGCGGCCGCCTGGAGGTCGAGCGGGCGATCGGCGAGCTGACCGACCGGCCGGACCTCGCCGCCCGCGGGATCACCCTGCTCGCCCAGCCGATCGACGGGCTGACGCCGTTGTCGTGGCACGAATCGTGGCGCGCCCGCGCGGGCGAGGTGTACGAGCGGCTCGACGACCCCGAACTGCGGCTCGCGCTGACCGCCGACCGGATCGCGGCCGCCGCGCACGTCGGCGACGGCTCGGCGTGGACGGAGTTCGAAGCGCTTTCGGACACCGTCGGCACGGTCGCCGAGCGCGTCCAGCTGGCCCGGCTGTGGTGCAACCTGGCCGACGGCCAGTCGTGGGCCGGGCACCTCGACCGCGCGGAACGGCTGGTGACCGAGGGCGTCCGGCGCGCGACCGACGCGGGCGCGCTGTACGCGATCGGCCTGATCCAGGGCACCCGCGTCCGGCTGGACTGGGTGCGCGGGCGCTGGACCGGGCTCGCCGAGGCCGCCGAGCAGCTGCGGGACAGCTACCCGGAACTCGGCCCGATCGTCATGGAGTCCTCGCTGGTGCTCGGCGGGCTCGCGGCCGTGCGCGGCGAGTTCGCGGCCGCCCAGCGGCACCTGACCGCGGCGAGCGTGCACGCGCCGGACCGCGGCCCGATCCCGGTGGTGCTCTCGGCCGCCGGGGTGCTGATCTCGGTGCTCCTGGCGACCGACGACGTCGACGGCGCCTGCGCGGCGGCCGACACGGCGGTGGCCGCGGCCGGGCGCAAGGGCGTCTGGATCTGGGCGGCCGCGCTGGTCCCGGCGGCGGCGCAGGCGTACGCGCGGGCCGGGCGCTGGCCGGAGGCCGACAACGTGGTCGAGGCGTTCGCGCGCGGCATCGAGGGCCGCGACGCACCGGTGGCCGCGGCCGCGCTGGTGGCCGGCCGCGCGGTGCTGCTCGAAGCCCGCGGCAAGCACCTGGCCGCGGCGGCGTTGTTCGACGAAGCCGCGTCCGGCTACACAGCCCTCCCGATGCCCTACCCGGCGACGGCCATGCGCGAACGCGCGTCGATGTGCCGCCTGGCCGCGGGCAACCGTTCGGCCGTCGACGAGCTGACCTCGGCGGCCGAGGCGTACGAGCGGCTCGGCGCGACCCGGGACGCGGGACGCTGCCGTCATCAGCTGCGTGAGCACGGCGCCTGGGCGCCATCGCAACGCGGGCGGCGCGGGTACGGGAGCGAGCTGTCGCCGCGGGAGCGCGAGGTGGCGCGGATGCTCGCGGAGGGCCGGACGAACCGGGAGATCGCGGACGGGCTGTTCCTGTCGCCGCGAACGGTGGAACAGCACGTGGCGAAGGTGCTCCGAAAACTCGGGGCCCGCTCACGCACGGACGTGGCCCGCAAGCTCCCCGGCGAGGTGACCACGGCACCGGCCGGCTGACCCCGAGCGCCCCAATGTGGCCTTCGGTGCGTCCAAGCACCCAATGTGGCCTTCGTTGCGCCCAACGCACCCAATGTGGCCTTCGGTGCTTGGGCCGGGTGGCCGGGCGGGCGGTGGCGACCTAACGTGAGCCGGTGACAGAAGAGGCACTTCCCGCGTGGCGGCGGCGGACCTCCGGCGAGACCCGCTGGCCCGCGATGGGCGTCGTCGTCGCGACGCTCGTCCTGCAGGTCGCCCTGCCCGATGACATGGCGCTGCGCCCGTGGTGGCTGCTGCCCGCCGTCTCGGTGCTGCTCGTCGTCGCGCTGCTGCTGGTCAACCCGGGGCGGATGACGCAGTTCAGCGCCGTCGAGCGGGCCATCTCGCTGCTCATCGTCGGCCTCGTCACCGTGGTGAACGCCTGGTCGGCGGCGAGCCTGGTCTACGGCATCGCGGCCGGGACGACCGGCGACCGCGCCGGCGCCGTGCTGGTGACCGGCGGGATCGTCTACTGGACGAACATCGTCGCCTTCTCCCTCTGGTACTGGGAGTTCGACCGCGGCGGCCCGGGCCGCCGGGCCGCGGGCCGGGCCGAGTACCCCGACCTGCAGTTCCCGCAGATGGCCGACCCGGGCCTGGCACACCAGGACTGGGAGCCGTCCTATTTGGACTACCTGTACTTCTCGTTCACCAACGCGGCGGCCTTCAGCCCCACCGACGTCATGCCCCTGCGGATCTGGGCGAAGCTGACGATGATGCTGCAGGCCGCCGTGTCGCTGGTGCTGGCGGTGATGGTCGTCGCCTGGGCGATCAACAACCTGAAGTAGGTCAGTGGCGGGTCATCGTGAAGCTCTGGCCGTCCGAGCCGATCGCGCTCGGGCTCCAGGTGTAGCTGCCCTTGTCGTCGGCGTTCAGGCCGGACGGGCTCGTCGAGGCCAGGTTCGACCCGTTGAACTTGACGCCGGTGAACGTGATGCCGCCGGAGATCGACGGGTACGAATCCGTCGGGGACTCGATGATCGCCTCCGCCGAGGCGTGCTGCGAGGTCAGTGACTTGGTGATCGACTTCGACCAGCCCTTGGTCGTGTCGCTGATGTCGAGGCGATAGGTGTTCGTCGCCGTCCGGGTCACCGTGGCGGTGATGTGGTCGCCGGCGCTGACCGTGTTCGAGTAGTACACCGGTGCGGCTGGGTACATTTCGTACCAGGCCTGGTAAACCGGGCGGCCGCTGGAGCAGTCGGTGGCCACGCCGGTCTGCTCCACAGTGGACGATCCGTCGCCGTCGATGCCGACCCACGGCGCGAACAGGTCGTTGGTGGACGTGCAGGACACCGACGGCTCGGTCCAGCTCGCGGTGGCCGTGGTGAAACTGCCGAAGCTGACGTAACCGCCCCAGTTGCCGCCCGAGAACTGGTGCCCGTGGAAGTGGGCACCGAACACGGCCGCGTGAGCGGTACCCGAGAAAGCCAGCGAGGCCGCCGCGGCGGCGGCCACCGTGAGGACGCGGAGGGTTTTGGACATGCGAGGACTCCGTTCACCGAGGGGGACCGGGAAAGCTGTGTCCTCAAGTGTTGGATCCCCACCGAAAATAAAGTAGCTACTTTCGCATGGTCTTCCATTGCGCGAAAAGACCCGTAAAGGCCTCCGCGGGGGAAAGAGGCCTTTACGGGTCCATATCGCTCACCAACCGCCCGGTCAGGTGAGCGGGGTCACCATTACTGCTGCGCCTGCGCGTGCGCCGCGTCCACGAACTGTGTCGTGTATGTCTTCGACAGGTCGATTTTGTCCTTCTTCGGCTTCACGTTGCTCGACGACTCACCCAGCACCTTGAGCACGTTCTGGGCACCGGCCGGGTCCATCCGGCCGTCCTTGGTGAACATCGGCAGGCTGTCCTGGAGCGACTTGACGTACAGCGCCTTGTCCCCGCCGGCGAACGACGGCGGCATCATCGCGGCGACCTGTTCCGGTGTGTGCGTCGAAATCCACTTCAGGGTCTCGACGTACGCATTGGCCAGTTTCTGCACGATGTCCGGATAACGCTTCACGATTTCGCAGCCCATGTACAGCGAACTCGCCGGGTACAAACCGCCCAAAGCGGCTTTCGTGCCTTCGACCGTGCGCATGTCGTAAAGCACCTTCGCCTGGCCCGTGTTCGTCAGCTGCGCGATCGTCGGGTCGGTCGTCATGCCGGCGTCGATCGAGCCCTGGTTCATCGCCGAGATGAACGTCTGCCCGGCACCGACCTTGACCGGCGTGTACTCCTTCGACGTCACGCCGCCGCGCAGGGCCAGCGCCTTCGTGAGGAAGTCCGTCGACGAACCCAGCGACGTGACGCCGAGGTTGCGGCCCTTGAAGTCCGCGCCCGACCTGACCTCGCCCGCCTTGGCCGTCGCGACCATCTCGGCCTCGCCCGGCACGTTCGCGAACTGCACCACGCTTTCGATGCACTGTTCCTTGGCCTGCAGGTCGATCGTGTGGTCGTAGAACCCGACGACCGCCTGCACCTCACCGGCCAGCAGCGACGTCTCGGCGTTGGCGCCGGACGGCTGGTCGAAGAGCTCGACGTCCAGGCCCTGCCGCTGGTAGGCGCCGATCTGCTGGGCCAGCTGGCCGGGCAGGTAGATCACCTTCGACAGGCCGCCGACCATGATCTTGATGTGCGGCTTCCCGGTGGTGCCGAGGGCGATCTCCCGCGAGTCGCGGCAGGCGGTGAGCCCGGCCGCGGCGACCGCGACCGCGGCCACCACCCCGATTGTCCTCTTGAGACGCATGTCAGACCGCCTTGACCGCGGCTTCGGAGGCGGACGGCGGGCGCCACCGCAGCAGCCTGCCTTCAAGGGTGCTGATCCCCCACTCGGCCAGCAGCGCGACGACGGTGATGATCAGCATCCCGGCGTACACACCCGCCGTGTCGAACGTGCCCTGCGCATTGGCGATCAGGAAGCCCATGCCGGCCTTGGCGCCGGTGTACTCGCCGACCACCGCGCCGATCAGCGCGAAGCCGAACGCCACGTGCAGCGACGACAGGATCCACGACGTCGCGCTGGGCAGCACGATCGACTTGAGCACCTGGCCGCGGGTCGCGCCGAGGATGCGGGCGTTGTCGATCAGGTTGCGGTCCACCTCGCGGGCGCCGGTGAAGGCGTTGAAGAACACCGCGAAGAACACGAGCACGACGACGGTCGCGACCTTCGACGACAGCCCGAGCCCGAACCAGATGACGAACAGCGCGGCGAGCACGATGCGCGGCAACGCGTTGGCGGCCTTGATGAACGGCGCCAGCACCTGCGCGAGGTACGCGCTGCGGCCGAGGATCACGCCGAACACGACACCGGCGATCGCGCCGATGACGAAGCCGATCGCGGCCTCCTCGACGGTCACCAGGATCTGGTACCAGATCGAACCGAAGTCGGTCCCGGCGCTGAACCACTCGACCAGCCGTTCCCAGATCTTCGACGGCTTCGAGTAGAAGAACGGGTCGATCCAGTACGTGGCGGTCAGCTCCCAGCTGCCCAGCCAGACGACGACGATCGCCAGGCGCAGCAGCCAGATGTTGCGCTTGCGGCGCGCGGTGGCCTGCTTCGCGCGGGCCAGGATGTCCTGCTCGGTCTCGAGGACCGGGAGCGGCGCGGCCGGCGCCGCGGGGGTCTCAAGCGACATTGCTCGCTCCCTTCTCACGGGCCTTGTCGACCTCGCTGCGCAGTGATTCCCAGATGTCGGCGTAGAGCTTCCGGAAGTCCTCGGTGAGCCGCAGCTCCTCCACCTTCCGCGGCCGCTCGAGCGGGATCTCGAAGACGTCCTTCACGGTGGCCGGCCCGGTCGTCAGCACGACGACCTTGTCCGCCAGTGCGATGGCCTCGTCGAGGTCGTGGGTCACGAAGATCACCGCGGCGCCGGACCCGGACCACAGCCGCAGCAGCTCGTCCTGCATCAGCGCCCGCGTCTGGACGTCGAGCGCGGAGAACGGCTCGTCCATCAGCAGGATCTTCGGCCTGGTGACGAGCGTCTGGGCCAGCGCGACGCGCTTGCGCATGCCGCCGGAGAGCTGGTGCGGGTAGTACTTCTCGAACCCGGCGAGCCCGACGCGGGCGATCCAGTCGACGGCCTGCGCGCGGGCCTCGGCCTTCGGCACCCCGCGGAACCGCGGGCCGGAAGCGACGTTCTCCAGCACCGAGCGCCACGGCATCACCGCGTCGGTCTGGAACATGTAGCCGACACCGTCCGGAATGGACTTCACGTCCTCGCCGTTCACCCGCACCCGGCCGGCCGACGGCGGCTGCAGGCCGGAGACCAGCGAGAGCGTCGTCGACTTGCCGCAGCCGGTGGGGCCGACGACCGCGACGAACTCGCCGGGCTGGACGGTCATGGTCAGATCGCGGACGGCCGTGTGCACGGAACCGGACCCGCTCGGGAACCGCTTGGTGGCTCCGGTGAGTTCGATCAGTGGGGGAACCATGGTGGAGGTGACTCCTTCGTCACGTGGTGGGGCTCACGTTGGGAAGGGACGTTAAGTACGTGTGGCGCCCGCGTGAAGCTTGTCGACGTTCTGCGTGCGAGCTGTGCGTTCTGAATGTTTTGCTCATTTAGCGCACTGCCGTGACCTGGGGGTATGGTCCCCGCCATGCCAAAGTGGGCGCTCTTCCCGCGGATGCGGTTCAGCAGGCAGGTCCTGCTGCTGCAGATCGGCGTGGTCCTCCTCGTCGTCGGGATCGGCGTCGCGCTGGTCAGCGTCCTCCTCTCCCGCACGCTCAACGAGCAGTACAGCGAGCGTGCGCTGGCCATCGCGAAGTCGGTGGCGGTCGATCCCGTCGTCATGGCCGACACGGCCGCGAAGATCCCCGGTGGCGCGCTCCAGCAACGCGCGCTGGCCGTGCGAGAGCGAACCGACGCGTTGTTCGTCGTGATCACCGATGACAACAGCATCCGGCTGGCACACCCGACGCCCGGCGAGATCGGCAAGAAGGTCAGCACCCCCGCCGACCGGGCGCTCGCCGGGTTCGACGACGTCAACACCGTCGCGAGTGGCACGCTCGGGCTGTCGGTCCGCAGCAAGACGCCGATCTGGACACCGGACCACCGGCGGGTGGTCGGCGAAGTGAGCGTCGGCTTCGAAATAGCCGACCCGACCGGCGACTTCAACCACCTCCTGACGATCACGCTGCTGTTCGCCGGCGGCGCGCTGCTGCTCGGCGCGGGGGCGTCGGCCCTGCTGAACCGGCGGCTGCGGCGCGTCACGCACGGCCTCGAACCGCACGAACTCACCGAGCTGCTCTACGAACGCGAAGCCGTCCTGCACGGGATCGGCGAAGGCGTGCTCGCCGTCGACGAGGCGAACCGCGTCTCGGTGCGCAACGACGAGGCCGAACGCCTGCTCGGCACCGAACTCCCGCTCGGCGCGGCGATGTCCGAACTGCCGCTTTCCCCGCGGGTCCACAAGGCCGTCGAAGAGGGACGGCCGGTCGACAACCTGCTCGCCGTGGCCGGGAACCGCGTGCTGGTGATCAACTCGCGGGCCGTGCGCCTGGACGACCGGCCGATCGGCACCGTGCTCACCTTCCGCGACCGCACCGACCTCGACACGCTCACCCGCGAGCTCGACGGCATCCGCGCGTTGTCCGACGGCCTGCGTGCCCAGCGGCACGAGTTCGCCAACCGGCTGCACACGCTCTACGGGCTGCTCCAGCTCGGCCACCACACCGAGGCCGTCGAGTACCTGCAGACGCTGACGGACTCGTCGTCGGCGCGGCCGAGCGAGCTGGGCGACGCGGTCGCCGACCCGTACCTGCAGGCGCTGCTCGTCGCGAAAACCGAGCAGGCGCAGGAAAAGGGCCTCACGCTCAAGCTCGCCGAAGACACCTGGGTGCCCACGACGGTGACCGACCCGATCGCCGCGAACACCGTGATCGGCAACCTCGTCGACAACGCCCTGCACGCCGCCCGGATGGGCCCGCGGCGGCCGGCGACCGTGGAGATCAGCCTGCTCGCCGAGGGCACCACCCTGCACGTGTCCGTTGTGGACAGCGGGCCGGGCGTCCCCGCCGACCTGCGGCGGACGTTGTTCGACGAAGGCGTCTCGACGAAGATCGCGCCCGGGCACGGCCTCGGTCTCGCGCTTGCCCGGCAGGCCGCCCGCGCCCGCGGCGGCGACGTCTGGCTGGCCGACCCCGGTGAAGGCGAGACGGGTGCCCTGTTCGTCGCCAAACTGCCCGGAATGCTGACGGAGGACGGATGATCCGCACGCTGATCGTCGACGACGACTTCCGGGTCGCCGGGGTGCACGCCGGGTTCGTCGAGGAGGTCGAGGGCTTCGCGGTGGTCGGCACCGCGCACACCGCCGCCGAGGCGCGCGCCCGCGTCCGGGAGCTCACGCCGGACCTGGTCCTGCTCGACGTCTACCTGCCCGACGAGTCCGGTCTCGCGGTGCTCCCGGAGCTGCAGACCGACACGATCGTGCTGTCCGCGGCGACCGACAGCGCCTCGGTGGCCGCGGCGATCCGGGCCGGCGCGCTGAACTACCTGATCAAGCCGTTCACCACCCGCCAGCTCGCGGAACGGCTGACGTCGTACGCGCGGTTCCGCGGCCTGCTCGCCGAAGACCGGGCGCTCGCCCAGGACGACGTCGACCGCGCGTACCGCGTGCTGCACGACCAGGACCGCACGACCGCGCCGAAGGGCCAGTCGACGGCGACGTCCCGGCTGGTCTCGGAGCAGCTGCGGCGCGCCGGGCGGCCGCTGTCGGCCGCGGAGGTCGCGGGCGAGCTGGGCATGGCGCGGGCCACGGCGCAGCGGTACCTCACCGCGCTGGCCGAGTCGGGGACGGTCCAGATGCGATTGCGCTACGGCGCCACGGGCCGCCCCGAGCACGAATACCGCTGGTCAGGGACCTGACTCAGCGGCCGCCGTAGCGCTGCATCATGCTCTCGGCGACGTCGAACCACGCCTGGACCGGGTTGGGGGTCGACGGCGCGGGTGCCGACGGCGGCAGGTCGGCCCGCGCCTCGCCCGCCTCGTCCGGCACCGGCTTCTTCGGCTGCGGTTTGGCCTGCGCCTGCACCTGCTTCGGCGCCGGCTTCGCGGGCACCGGCACGTACACGGTCTTCGGCGCGGGCGTGACGACGACCGGCGCCTGCGGAGCCACCGGCTGCGGCTCCGGCGCGGGTGCCGCGGCCACCGCCGGGCGCGCGTCGAGCTGGGCGACGTCGCGTTCCGGCGCCGGGGCGAACAGGCCGCCGGTGAACAGCCCGCCGCCCAGCCAGCCGGCCCCGACGAGCAGCACCGCGGCGCCACCGCCGAGCCACGCGCGGGCCCGCCGCCGGATCACCACCGACTTCGGGCGCAGGTCCTGGTCGCACACCGGCGGCCGGGTGAAGATCGGCGGCTCCGCCCGGGCCGCTTCCTCGTCGGTGCGGCGGCGCCGGGGCAGGCTGGCCGCGACGATGCCGGTGCGGTCGAGCAGCTCCACCGCGGTGCGGTCGCTGGACGAACGGGTCGCACTGCGCGGGGCGGCGCGAAGCATCGGGGACCTCCGGGACGGGGCTGGCGGACCCCACGCATTCTGGACCATTTCGGACGGTGCTGTCCGAAACGCAACTCCATTGGGTGACAACGGGGTGTGAAACCGATTCGGCTTTCGCGTTACGACTTGAGCCCGAGCCGCGCGAGTGCCGCCAGCGGCCGTTGGTAAGCCGAGCCGAGCACCCGCGGAATGGCGTCGATGACGTAGGCGTCCGGCCCGATCAGGATCCGCGCCGACTTCCGCTCGATGCCGCGCAGGATCGTCTGCGCCGCCTTCTCCGGTGTCGTGCGGGCGATCCGCTCGAAGCCTTGCGCGGCTTTCTCCTGGTCGTCGGCGGCACTGCGGGAGTTGCGCACGATGTTCGTCTTGATCCCGCCGGGGTGCACGCAGCTCACCGCGACCGGGTGCCGCGCGATCAGCATTTCCTCGCGCAGTGCTTCGGTGAATCCGCGAACCGCGAACTTCGCCGCGTTGTAGGCGCTCTGCGTCGGCACGCCGACGAAGCCGAAGACGCTGGAAATGTTGACGACGTGCCCGTCGCCGGAAGCGATCAGGTGCGGGAGGAACGCCTTCGTGCCGTTCACGACACCGCCGAGGTTGATGCCCATCAGCCAGTCGTAGTCCTCGAACGTCATTTCCTCGACGGTCGCGCCGAGCGCCACGCCCGCGTTGTTCACGACGACGTTGACCGCGCCGAACTCGTCGGCCACCGCTCCGGCGTGCGCGAGCACGGCGCCGCGGTCGGCGACGTCCAAGGTGTACGCGCGGGCGTTGGCACCGGCCAGCTTCGCCGTCTCCTCCGCGTTCGCGGTGACGACGTCGGAGAGCGCGACCCGGGCCCCGCGCCGGGCGAACTCGCACGCGAGCGCGCGGCCGATGCCCGAGCCCGCTCCGGTGATCACCACGACCTTGTCCGCGAACTGCTTCATCGGTCCTCCCGACCGTGCGGTGCTACTCCCGAGTAGGGAATGTTAGCGGCTGTGAGCTTGCTGTGGGTGTGCTGATTGAGCCGGTGCGCCGCCCTATGGTGGTCTGGTCGGCAACATCAACACAGCGCGAGAGACGAGGAGGCGATGACCGTGCGGCGCCCGGCCGTCCTGCTCACCCTCGCCGCGATCGTGCTGCTCGGGGTGACCGTCGTCGCGGTCGTCAAGGCCCGGCAGCCGGAGCCCGCCGGCGCGGTGACACCGGAGCCCGCCACGGCCGAGGCCGCCCCGGTGGCCGCCCTGCCCGCCGTGTCGAGCCCCGCGGTCGGCCCGCTGTTCGCCGAAGGGGGCCACTTCTGCACGGCCAGCGTGGTGCACAGCGAGCGGGGTGACGTACTGCTGACCGCGGCCCACTGCATCCACAACGGCGAGGGCGGCGGCTACCTCACCGGTCTCACCTTCGCGCCCGGCTACCACGACGGGATCGCGCCCTTCGGCTACTGGACGGTGTCGGACGAGCTGGTCGCGCCGGGCTGGAGCGCGTCCTCGGACCCGGACCTCGACGTCGGCTTCGCCACCGCCCACCAGGCGGGCACCACGAAGTCCCTGGAGAGCCTGGTCGGCGCGAACCTGCTGGCCACCGGCACCGCGTTCGAGCAGCCCATCACGCTCACCGGCTACCCGGACGACTCCGAGGTCCCCGCGGTCTGCCAGAACACCACGACCAAGCAGGACACCTTCCAGCTGCGGGTGGACTGCGCGGGCTTCCCGACCGGCACCAGCGGCGGGCCCTGGGTCACCGAGCAGAACCCGCAGACCCGGCTCGGCACGGTCATCGGCGTCATCGGCGGCTTCGAGTTCGGCGGCGCCGACGCCGACACGTCGTACTCGAGCTACTTCGACACGGACGTCCTGGCGCTCTACCGGCAGACGACCGCCCGCACCTGAACCGGCATGATGCGGAGCATGAGCGAGCCCGTGGACGTCCCCATCACCGGAGAGCCGATCCGGCTCGGCCAGTTCCTCAAGCTGGCCGGCCTGGCCGAAGACGGCTCCCACGCCAAGGACCTGCTCGACGCGGAGGAGGTCAAGGTCAACGGCGAGATCGAGACCCGCCGAGGCCGCCAGCTGACCGACGGCGACATCGTGGCGGTGGGCCCCGACAGCGGCAAGGTCGTCCTGGTCCGCTGACCAACGCCGAGCAGCGCAGAGCGAACTGAGCAGCCCCCGACTTCCACGCTAGCGGAGGGCACCGACAGAACGGGCGGCCGGCGACGCAGTTGTCCACAGGCCACACGGCAGGTTCCCAAGGGCGACGTCGCAGACAGGCGGCCGGCAACGCAAGCCGGCCAACGACGTCACCAGACCTCCCCCGCCCCTCATCCCAGCCGCTTTCAAGTCGACGACCGGGTTTGTCAAGGCACGCTTTCCCGCCTTGACAAACCCGGTCGTCGACTGACAATCCGAACGGAGGGGCGGGGGAGGTCGGACCCGCTGCCCAGCCGCGGCAGAGCCCTCAGGAGCAGCAGAAAGTCCGGGAGTCACCCCACGCTGGTCAGCAACGGCAGCCCGAGCGACGCGGCAAGCGCGTCCAGCTCACGCCGCACCGGCCCGGCCAGCGGCACGCCCAGCGCCCGGCACTGCTCAAGATGCTGCGCCTCCCGCCACCCCGGATACCGGATCGGCGCACCACCCTCCCACCCGAGCATGCTCCCGAACAACGCACTCGCAGCGCGATAAAAGCCGTCAGCGCTGCGCAACGTCGTCGGCGCGATCGCCAGCACCAGCAGGCCGGTGTCGTGCTCGTGGTCGGCGACACCGGAAAGCACCCCGGCGAGCACCTCGACCAGCAGCGTCAGCCCGGCCGCCTCGGCGCCGGGGCGGTCCATGTCGAAGACGAACTCCGGGTACGCGCCACCAGGCGCCGCCATGCCCAGCGGGTTCATCGGCTGGCCGGGTTCGCCGCCCGCGGCCAGCACCAGCCCGATCATGGCGTGCGGCAGCGCCCGCGCGGCGTGGTGGCCGGCCCGGCCGAACGGCCCGACGCCGCGCAGCGAGACGAGCCCGACGCCGAACCGGCCGGCCCGCGCCACCGCCCTGTCCATCGCGTCGCCGACGGCCCAGAGCCCGGGCGCGCGGCGGTAGTCGATCAGCGCGGCGGCCCCGCGGTCGGCAATCATCAGCGGCTGGGCGTGCGGCACGACCAGCCCGTTCTTCAGCAGCGGCAGGTGCACGCGGGTCAGCTCGGCGACCCCGGTCTCCGGTGCGCCGGTGAGATCGCCGTGGCAGAGCGCTTCGGCGGCGGTGCGGGCGCGCGCTTCGGGGAGACCGTGCGCGGCGAAGACGTGTGCGACGAGGGTGACCAGTTCGTCGGCCCGCACGCGGGGCCAGGCCTGTTCCGGGATTGGGGTTTCCGGGACTTCCTCTTCGAGGATGCCGGGTTCGGGGCGGGCGGAGCGGAACGGGCGCGGTCTGAGGGGCACTTCCCCGACCTTGCCCAGCGCCGGTTCGGGCGTCAACGACGCCGGGCCGGGCCTACCCGACCGTGTGATCGGGGCCCGCGAAAAGCATTACCCTGAGCGGTATGTGCCGAAACATCACCACCCTGCGGGGGCTCCAGCCGGCCGCGACGGGCGAGGAGATCGAGGCCGCCGCCCGCCAGTACGTCCGCAAGGTCACCGGCGTGCAGTCGCTGTCGGACGCCACGCGCGAGCCGTTCGAGGCGGCGGTCGCCGAAATCACCGAGATCACCGCCCGGCTGCTGGCGCAGCTGCCGGAGCGCCGCCAGCCGCCGGCCACCGTGCCACCACTGCGCCGGCCCGAGGTGCGGGCACGGATCGCCGCGAAGGCGCTGCGCCAGCCCTGAGCCAGGGCGGCGGCGAACGAAACCTCGTTAGGCTGCCCGCATGGGCGGACAGGCTTTGGTTCTGGGTGGCGGCGGGGTCGCCGGGATCGCGTGGACGACGGGGCTGCTGGCGGGCTTGGCGTCCCACGGCCAGGACCTGACGGGCGCGGACCTGCTCGTCGGCACGTCGGCGGGCTCGGTCGTCGCGGCCCAGGTGACCAGCGGTCTTCCGCTCGACGAGCTGTTCGCGCGCCAGACCGATCCGGCGCGGCAGGCACCGGAGATCCCGGCCGACATCGACTTCGAGAAGTTCGCCGCCGACTTCGGCGGCGCGGTCACCGGCACGAGCGACCCGGCCGAGGTGCGGCGGGCCGTGGGGAAGCTGGCGCTGGCCGCCGAAACGGTGTCCGAGGCGGACAGGCGCGCGGTGATCTCCGCTCGGCTGCCGGTGCACGAGTGGCCCGGGCAGCGGCTGGTGATCGTGGCGGTCGACGCGGAGACCGGCGAGCCCCGCCGCTTCGACCGCGAGTCCGGCGTCTCCCTGGTCGACGCGGTGGCGGCGAGCTGCGCGGTCCCGGGCGTCTGGCCCGCGGTGACCATCGACGGCCGCCGGTACGTCGACGGCGGCGTCCGCTCGGCCGAGAACGCCGACTACGCGACCGGATTCAAGCGCGTGACAGTCGTCGCGCCGCTGGGCGTCGACGGCCCGCTGCCGATGGAGAAGCCGCTGCTGGAGGTGCTGGACGACCTGCGCGCGGCGGGCGCGGAAGTCACGCTGATCACCCCGGACGAGGCTTCGAAGGCGGCCATCGGCGAGAACCCGCTGGACCCGGCCACCCGCACGCCGGCCGCCGAAGCGGGTCGCGCCCAGGGCGCGGCCCTCACGCTGACCTGGGCCTGAGCGGGCGGCGGGCCTGCACCCGCAGCCCGGCGATCCCGAGCAGCAGTCCCACCGCCGGGACCGCGAAGATCCAGGCACCCGGCAGCCGGACTTCGCCGGCGGTATCGGTCGCCATCCGGGGCGTTCCGGGCCAGTAGCGCACCTCGATGCGGCGGCCCGGCACGTAGCCGGGACCGGACGTCTTGCGCGTGCGGCGGTCGTACTTGGTGTCGGTCCGCACGTCGATCGGCCGGCCGCCGCCGGGTTCGCCGACGCGCGCGACGAACCGGCCCACGCCGAGCGCGCGCTCCACGGTCGCCGGAACCACCACCGAGCCGGCCCGGTCCCGGAACGTGACCCCGAGGAAGATCAGGCCGCCGAAGGACACCAGCGCGACCGCCAGGCAGGCCATCGAGAACACCGTGACCCGCGGGCCCTGGCCGGCCGGTTGCCATCCAGGGCCGTCCGGGTCCCATCGCGTCTTCATGCCGGGAGCACGCCGGAGCCACGGCCCGGGTTGCCTCGGGCCGTCGGCTACGCTCGTGGAGCGAGGTAGCGTGTCCGAGCGGCCGAAGGAACATGTCTTGAAAACATGCGAGGGGGCAACTCCTCCGTGGGTTCGAATCCCACCGCTACCGCACTGAGAACCCGGGCGCGCCGAGCGCCCGGGTTCAGCTTTCCGCCGCCAGCAGGTGCGCCTGCACGCGTTCGAACGCCGCGGCGATCGTCGCCTGCTCTTGCGGGGTCAGCAGGTCGATGAGGTGCTCGCGCACGCCTTCGACGTGCGTCGGCGCGGCCTTCTCCAGCAGCGCCAGGCCCTCGTCGGTCAGCTCGGTGATGACGCCCCGCTTGTCCTCCGGGTCGCGGACCCGCCGGACCAGGCCCGCGTCCTCCAGCTTGGCCACCTGGTGCGAAAGGCGGCTCTTCGTCGAGCCCATCATGAACGCCAGCTCCGACATCCGCATCCGGCGGCCGGGCTGCGCCTGCAGGCAGACCAGCACCTCGTAGTCGGTCAGCGACACCTCGTGGCACTCGGTCAGCTCGCGGTGCAACCGCTGCCGCAGCAGGAGAGTCGCCACGATGTAGGAGCGCCACGCCGCCATCTCGGCATCGTTCAACCACCGCACAGCACGCTCCTCGGTCATAAGGCAGGTTAGAACGTTGATCAAAGGACCGCGCGATCCGAGTCCGATCCGTCGGCCGGTGAAAACCCCGTCGCAACATCGCCCGAAGGTGGGGTTACGAAAAGGTTGAGACTCGGCCGGGAAAGGCGCATTCTGCTTGTCGGCGGATGGTTGGCCAGGGTAGGTGGCGCGGCGACGGCGACGCGCCGGCCCGGCTCCTCGCCAGGAGAGGTCAGGTGGTTGTGTGGCGGGTGATTCTCGCGGTTGACCGCCAGCTGCGTCCCCGCGACCGGAACGGACTTCTACCGGGTCGGCCGCGATTGAGGGTTGTTCTGGTTAGGCCGGCGTGCCCCGCGCGCAAACGCGAGGCGACTTGGTAGCAGTGCGCCGGCCGACGGCAGAACAATCCTCACTGTGAACAGCCGAGAGCGGGCTTCCATGCGGTCACGCATACGGCGTCGGTCGGGCCTGGGTCCCGGCACGGTCTCGGAAGCCGTGCCGACAGCGCCTGAACGCCGGCCCCGGAAGCGGCCAACCGCTCGACCAATGACATACCTCGGTACAAGCCTGGGTGCGGCCGTCAGCGCGACGGCCGCACCCAGGCTCGTTAACATTTGCGGGTGAGATTCGACGACGACGCCGGCCTGGACGCCTCCGAAGTCCAGGACCTGCGCGGAAGCGGTGGAGGCGGCGGCGGGATCGGCGGCCGCGTGGCGCTCGGCGGCGGTGGGCTCGGTGTCGTCGGGGTGATCATCTACCTCGTGCTGTCCCAGCTGGGCGGGGTCAGCGTGCCGAGCGGCAGCGGCCTGGGCAGCGGGCTCGGCAGCGTCGGGTCGGGCCAGCAGGTCGACAACTCGAAGCTCGCCAGCGAGTGCAAGACCGGCGCGGACGCCAACAAGAACCACGACTGCGCCATCGTCGCGATCGTCAACTCCATCCAGGACTACTGGACGCAGCAGTTCGCGCGCTCCGGCTCGACGTATGAAAAGGCGCCCACCAAGTTCTTCAACGGCGGCGTGCGCACCGGCTGCGGCAGCGCGACCTCCGACACCGGCCCGTTCTACTGCCCGGCCGACTCCGACGTCTACATCGACCTCTCCTTCTTCGAAGAGCTGAAGACCCGCTTCGGCGCACAGGGCGGCCTCTTCACCGAGGCGTACGTGCTCGCCCACGAGTACGGCCACCACGTGCAGAACCTGCTCGGCACGTCCCGCAAGGGCACCGGCAGCGGCCCGACGTCCGGCTCGGTGCGCCTGGAGCTGCAGGCCGACTGCTACGCCGGCGTCTGGGCCAACCACGCCTCGACGACGCCGACCGAAAGCGGCAAGCCGCTGATCACCGACGTCACCCAGGACGACATCGCGTCGGCGCTGGACACCGCGGCCCGCATCGGCGACGACTACATCCAGGAGAAGCTCGGCGGCGGCCAGGTCGACCGCTCGCAGTTCACCCACGGCACGTCCGCGCAGCGCAAGAAGTGGTTCACCACCGGCTTCCAGACCGGCGAGCCCGCCCGCTGCGACACCTTCGGCACGAACAACCTGGGCTAGGCCTGGGCACTGACCAGCGCCCCAATGTGGCCTTGGTTGCGTTGAACGCACCGAAGGCCACATTGGGTGCGTTCAACGCACCCAATGTGGCCTTGGGGCGCTTGGGGCGCTTGGGTCAGGCGGTCAGTGGTCCTGCGGGTCACCGGCCGCGGCGTACGCCGTGAACGAGCGCTGGGCCGAGCGCTTCTGCGCCGTCAGCGACTTCGACGCGGCCTGGCCGGGCTTCACGCCGTTAATGCTCTCGGTGCTCGTCGCGTAGACGCCGAGGGCCCAGGCGACGCCGTCGGAGTTGCGCTCCAACGCGACCCGGTCGACGTTGCCGAGGTTGTCGCAGGACTGGTGGTAGCACGGGTCGTACGCGACGCCGGCCGTGCCGCCCCACTTCGCCGCCTGCGCCGGGGTCTTCAGGACCTCGGCCCCGGTGAACAGGCCACCGGCGGGGATGCCGACGGCGATGAACTCGCCGTAGTCCGAACGGCCGGTGAAGTCGGAACCTTCGAGCGGAACGCCCTTCGCGGCCTGCATGAAGTCGACGAAGGTCTTCTCGATCTGCGCCGAGCCGTACGGGCCGGCACCCGCGCCGACGCCGTCGGAGTTGTCGCCGTCGTAGGCGAAGTAGCCGGCGTTCGGCGAGCCGATCATGTCGAAGTTCAGGTAGAGCGCGATGTCGAGCTGCTGCTCGAAGCTCAGCTGGTCGACGTAGTAGGTCGAGCCGACCAGGCCGAACTCCTCCGCGCTCCAGAAGCCGAAGCGGACGCCGTTGTTGACCTTCGGGGTGCTCCCCAGCTGCAGCGCCGTCTCGAGCAGGGCGGCCGAGCCGGTGCCGTTGTCGTTGATGCCCGCGCCTTCCGTGACGCTGTCGAGGTGCGCCCCCAGCATCACGACGTTGTCCTTGCGGCCGGTCTTGGTCTCGGCGACGACGTTGTAGCTGGTCCGCGCTTCCTGGATGGTGCGCAGCTCCAGCGTCACGTTCTGCCCGCCGAGCGTGGCCAGCTGCGCCCCCGCGGCCGCCGTCACGCCCCCGGTCGGGATCTTCGCGTTCTCCGGGCCGCCCAGTGTCCCGTTCACGGGCCCGTCGGTGTTGTTGTAGATGACCGCGCCGACCGCGCCCGCCGCCGCGGCGGTCTGCTGCTTCTGCGCGAACGAGCAGCCGCCACGCTTGATCAGCGCGATCTTGCCCGCGACGTCCGCGGTGTAGTCGGTGGCCTCGCAACCGCTGGTGTCGTCCACGGCGATCACGGCGAGCGGCGCGGTGATGCCGCCGACCGGCGTCGACGTCGTGTACGACATGGCGATGATCGGGACGTCTGCGCCGCCCGCGGTCAGCCGCTCGGCGAGGGTCTCGGAGAAGGTGAAGGGGAACTCCTGGCGGGTGACCTGGAAGCCGGCCGCCTCGAGCTTGGTCGCGATGTACTCGGCGGACTTCGCGTGGCCCGCGGAGCTCGCCGCCCGGTTGCCGCCGTTGGCGTCGGCGATCCGCTGGAGGGCGATCAGGTGCCGGTTGACACCGTTGACGCCGACCTTGTTGACGAGCTGCTTGGCCAGGGCAGGACCGTCGGGGAGGGTGTTCGCGGCGGCGGCCGGGGTCAGGCCGAGCACCAGCGCCGCGCCGGCGGCGATAGCCACCGGCGGGAGAAATCTACTTCGGAAGAGTGACATGGTTGCTCACCTTTGTTCGATTTGCGAAGTCCGTCAATGCGCCTTTCGGCGGGACCTTTCGCGGCGGTATACAGTCGACACATGTACGCGATCACCATCCGTGAACCAGGTGACCCGGACGTTCTCGAGTGGGCGGAGGTCGCGGATCCGCGGCCCGGTCCCGGCGAGGTTCTGCTGGAGGTCGCGGCGAGCGCGGTGAACCGCGCGGACCTGTTGCAGCGCCAGGGCCACTACCCGCCGCCGCCCGGGGTGAGCGAAACGCTCGGCCTCGAGTGCTCCGGCACGATCACGGAACTCGGCGAAGGCGTGGAAGGCTGGCAGGTCGGCGACGAGGTGTGTGCGCTGCTGGCCGGCGGTGGCTACGCGGAGCAGGCCGTCGTCCCGGCGGGGCAGCTGCTGCCCGTGCCGGGCGAGATCGACCTGCTCACCGCGGCGGCGCTGCCCGAGGTGGCCTGCACGGTGTGGGCGAACGTCGTGATGCACGCGAAGCTGGCCGAGGGCGAGGTACTGCTGGTCCACGGCGGCGCCGGCGGCATCGGCACGCACGCCATCCAGGTCGGCAAGGCGCTCGGCGCCACCGTCGCCGTCACCGCGGGCTCGCCGGAGCGGCTCGAAAGCTGCCGCCAGCTCGGCGCCGACATCACGATCAACTACAAGGAGCAGGACTTCGTCGAGGTGCTCCGCGGGGAGACCGGCGGCGCGGACGTCATCCTCGACAACATGGGCGCGTCCTACCTGGGCCGCAACGTCGACGCGCTGAAGCAGGACGGCCGGCTGGTCATCATCGGCATGCAGGGCGGGGTCAAGGGCGAGTTGAACGTCGGCGCGCTGCTCGGCAAGCGGGCTTCGGTGTTCGCCGCGGGCCTGCGCTTCCGGCCGCTCGACCAGAAGGCGGCGATCGTCGCCGACGTCCGCGAGCAGCTGTGGCCGCTGGTCGCCGACGGCCTGGTCAAGCCGATCGTCGGCCAGGTCGTGCCGATGGCCGAAGCCGCGTCCGCGCACCGCGCCCTGGAAGAGGGCAGCGTGTTCGGCAAGGTCCTCCTGGCCGCGAAGTCTTAGCGGAGTTCTTCGAGGACCCGCACGAGCTGGTTGATCTCGAAGACGTTGGAGTAGTGGGCGAGGCCGATCCGCACGGCACCGCCCACTTCGCCGACGCCGAGTGACGCGAAGACGCCGCTCGTGCCGTCGTCGGCGAAGGCGCACAGCCCCTGCGTCGCCAGGTACTCCGCGACCTCGGGCGCCTTCTTGCCGGCGACGGCGAAGGCGAGCGCGGGGATCCGGCGCATGGCGTTGCCGATGACCATGATGTGCCGCAGCGACAGCAGTTCCGTGGACAGCTGCGCGAGCAGCCCGGCGTGGTAGGACTTCGCCGAGCCGAGCGAGGTGACCAGCCGCTCGCGGCGGGAGCCGGTGGCGGCGTCGTCGAGGCCGGAGAGGTAGTCGATCGACGCGATCAGCCCGGCGAGCAGCGGGTAGGCGTGCGGGCCGAGCTCCAGGCGGGCGGCGCCGCGGGCCATCGGGTCGAGCGAGGCCGACGGGATCCGCTCGATGAGCTCGGGGTCGCGGAAGACGAGGGCGCCCACCGAGGGACCGCCCCAGGCCTGCGCCGAGACGACCATGACGTCGGCGCCCAGCGCGTTGATGTCGAGCGGCAGGAAGGGCGCCGCGTAGGTGGCGTCGACGACGACGAGCGCGCCGACCCGCTTGGCGAACTCGATGATCGTGGGCACGTCCGGCCGGGTGCCGACGGACCCGGAGGCGAGCGTGACGGCGACGGCCTTGGTGCGCGCCGACACGAGCTGCTCGTACTGCCACGCGGGCAGCTCGCAGGTCTCGATGTCGATTTCGCCCCAGCGCACGACGGCGCCGACGCGCTTGGCGGCGCGCTGCCAGGGCGCCAGGTTCGCCTGCTCGTCGAGCCGGGACACGACGAGTTCGTCGCCGATGGTCCAGCGTTCGGCGAGCGCGTCGACGAGCCGGCGCAGCATGACCGGCGCGCTCGGCCCGAGCACGACGGCAGCCGGGTCGGCACCGACCAGGTCGGCCACGGCCCGGCGGGCCGCGGTCACGATGCTTTCCGCGCGCTGTGAGGCCGGAAACGCTCCACCCGGCCCGGACACCGGGGCGCGCATCGCCGTGGAAACGGCCGAAGCGACCTGTTCCGGGACCAGCATTCCGGCGGCGCCGTCGAAGTGAATCCAGCCGTCACCCAGCGCGGGAAAGAGCCCACGGATACGAGCGACGTCGAACGCCATGGGGACACCGTACGGACGTGCGGTTTCGCCGTGCGTCCGGGGTTGGGTGGAGAACCACCGGGAACCCGGTTTACGGCTACGCTCGGAGACGGACACCCCGTGGGTGTCGCGGAGCGTGTCGAAGGCAAGCCAGGATGGAGCACATGACCGAGCCGAACTTCACAGCGGGTGACCCGGCGCACGATTCTTCACCCCACGTGGTGGTCGTCGGACCGGACGGCACGCCGGTGGGCAGCGCCCCCGTCGACGGCGAACACCCGGAGTCGGTGGGCGACCTCGTCGAAGAGCCGGCGAAGGTGATGCGCATCGGCACGATGATCAAGCAGCTTCTGGAGGAGGTCCGCGCGGCCCCGCTGGACGACGCGTCGCGGACGAGGGTCCGCGAGATCCACCAGACGTCGATCCGCGAGCTGGAGAAGGCGCTGGCCCCGGAGCTGCAGGACGAGCTGGAGCGGCTGGTCCGCCCGTTCACCGACGACTCGACGCCGTCGGACGCGGAGCTGCGGATCGCGCAGGCCCAGCTGGTGGGCTGGCTGGAGGGCCTGTTCAGCGGAATCCAGACGGCACTGTTCGCCCAGCAGATGGCAGCCCGGGTCCAGCTGGAACAGATGCGGCGCGGGCTGCCGGCGGGCCCGTCGGGCGCGGCCGGCCACGGCCACGAGCACGGACCGGGCATTTCGGGCACAGGCCAGTACCTCTGACGGCGGTTGTCCACAGACCGGAGGGCCTGTGGACAACCCCTGTGGACAACTCAGCGCCGGGGACAGACAGTCAGCTGGCCCGCAGGCATGGCGCGTTCGCAGTCGAAGCGGCGGTGCACCCCGGCCGCGACCTCGGCCGGCAGGCGGTCCAGCGCCAGCCAGGACGGCTGCACCACGAGGTACCCGGCGTCCGCGTGCTCGAGGCAGTCGAGGTTCTCCCGGTAGCTCTCCAGCTCGCGCACGGCCGGGATGTACGTGCCGCGCTGCACGAACACCGGCGCCGGGTACCGGCAGTGGGCCGAGTTGCCGAAGAAGTACGCCATGTCGCCGAAGGCCAGGTACACCACGGGCGTGCCGGCACCGATGCGGGCGCGGACCGGCGCGATCAGGCGCTCGTCGAGATCGGCGGCCGCGACCCGCTCCGAGTTCGTGTAATCCGGGTGGATCCCGTCGAACGAGTAGGGCGCGCTCGGCCACACCGGGACCGCGAACACCGCCGACGCGGCGAGCACGGCCACCACCGGCCAGGTCCGGCCACGATCCCTGGCCGCGAGCAGCACACCCGCGACGACCAGCACCGTCAGCGCGGCGTACACGGGCGTCCCGTGCGCCAGGCGCCACTCCGTCGTCGCCGCCGAGACGATCGGCGCCCCGATGCCGAGCGCGATCGCCGCGAGCACCAGCGCCCGGGACGGCCCGCCGTGCTCGGCTGACCAGCGCGCCACGGCGAGTGCGCCGAGCGCGGCCGCGAACGGCACCAGGGCCGCCAGGTGGTACTGGAACCACTGTCCCTGCAGCACGACCGCCGCGAGCACGACGAGGACCGCGGCCGCGGGCAGGAGGAGCCACGCCAGGCGCGCACGCCGTCCCGCCGCCAGCCGCACCAGCACGGCGACGCTCACCGGCAGCAGCGCCACCGCCGGGACCACCATGGCCTCGTTCAGCATCGTCCCGGCGAGCGCCTGCGCGTCGCTCAGCGCCCAGCCGCGCCGGAGCGGGCTTCCGCCGTTGAGGGAGGACAGCTCGCCGAGCCACCGCCACTCCCGTGGCTCGATCAGCACCGTCAGCCCGAACAGCCCGAGGCAGATCGGCACGCCGAGCACACCGGTGAGCACCGCGCGCCGCCGGTCGAGCACCGCGACGACACCCAGCGCGACCAGCGCGGTCGGCGCCGTCGTGTACTTGACCAGCACGGCGAGGGCGAGGAACACCCCACCGGCCACCGTGGCCGGGACCAGCCGCGGGATCCGCAAGGCAGCACCCACACCGCCGGTCGCGAACACCGCGGCCAGCCACTCCGGCTGCAGGAAGTCCCAGTTCGGGGCCAGTGCCAGCGCGACACCCGTGGCCGCGGCGACGACCGTCGCCTCGCGGGCCGGGCGGTACCGCCGCAGGCCGGCACGCAGCAGCAGCGAAACCAGCAGGACGGCGACCAGCGCCAGGATCCGCACGACGGCTTCCCGGACGGGCAGCGGCAGCGCGCTCCCGGCGTCGCCGGCCGCCAGCACCAGCCGGTAGGCCATCGGCCGGTGGACGAAGACTTCGGACGGCGCCAGCCCGGCCCGGCCGGCCGTCTGGAGCGTGCCGAGGACGAACCGGACGTCGTGGTTGAGCCCGGTCCAGGCGATCGTCAGCGCCAGCGGGACCAGGAGCAGCAGCCATGCCCAGGAAGCCCGCCGGAACACGGCGGGTCTCGGGGCGTCGGCGAGGCTCAGCCGGCCACCTCGTGTCTGGCCGCGACGTCTGCTTCCAGGCGGGCCAGGCGCTCTTCGTACTTGGAGATCGCGGCCAGGCGCGCGCGGATGCGGGCGTGCTCGGCGCGGACCTCTTCGGCCTCGTCCGGGGCGTACTCGAGCCGCTCCGCGAGGCGAGCCACCGAGCCCGGCCGTTCGAAGGCGGCGATGCGCGTTTCCAGGGCGGCCAGGTGCGGCGCCAGCCGGCGCTGTTCGTCGTAGAGCCACTTCACGTGGCCGTCGAGTTCCTGCGTGGTCCGCTCGACATCCCGGCGCAGCTCGGCGATGCCCGCGTGCAGCCGGTCGAGCTCGGGCTGGATCCGGTCGGTCGCGATCTGCTCGATCCGCGGCCGCAGCCTCGCCATCACCGGTCGCCAGGCCATGCCGACGAGCGCTTTCGCCCGGGGAACCACCAGTCCGCGAATGTCACTCACTGTATGATCTCGATTCTTCCGGAGTCACGCCAAGTGCTCAGCAGCTTCGATTCCGCGTGCAGCCGGTGTTCCGCCGTCACCCCGACCTTGCTGCCCCAGGCGTGCTCGAAGTCGGTCTGGTCCGGCCGTTCGACGATCGACACCCCGGTGAGGCGCACCCGCGCCTTCGGGAACAGCTGCCGGCACAGGTACGTCACCAGGGTGCCGGTCGTGGCCCAGACGTTCTCGTCCGCCGAAAGCCCGAGGAGCTTGGACAGCGGCAGCACGAACTCCCGGTTCGAAATCGGCACGAACCCCAGGTCGGCGGGCCACCAGTCGGGCAGCGTCTCCGGTTCCCAGAACAGCCGGCCCGGCTCGGCGAGCAGGTAGAGGCGGGAGGTGTAGTCGGCGAACGTGTACGGCGAGACCATGACCCCGCGGTGGATCACCACGACGTCGGTGCGGCGGCCGTAGGTCGGCTCGGCATCCGGCTCGTCCAGCGCGAAGGTCGTCATGCGGAAGACGAGGTCGCTGCCGTCGATCAGCGCGGCACGCTCGGCGTCGGGGGCCATCGGCGCGTTCCCGACCACCGCGATCGTCTCGACCCGCTGACCGCGGGCGTAGGCGGTGAGGAGGTCACGGAGCATACGGCCGGTGTCACCTTCGTCGAGCTGCTCGGACGCTTCGCCCGCGAACTGAGTCCGATTCATCGCTCCCCCATGGCAACGGTGTCCGGGGCCGCCGTCAGGGGGCAGCCGAGCAGACGGACAATAGCCGACAGACCACTGTCGTCACCCGGAAGGGGTCCTCTGTGACCGCGCTGGCCATCGTCCCGGCGAGGGGCGGCTCCGTCGGGCTGCCGGGCAAGAACCTGGCGCTCTTCCGGGGCCGTCCGCTGGTCGCGCACACCGTGCACACCGCCGTCACGGCCGGGATCGCGGACGTCGTCGTCACCACCGACGACGCCGAAATCGCCGCCGCGGCCGAGGCCGAGGGCGCCCGAACCGTCGCCCGGCCCGCCCACCTCGCGGACGCGACGAGCCGGACCCTGCCCGCGGTCACGCACGCGATCGACACGCTCGGCGTCCCCGATTCGACGCTCGTCCTCCTGCTCCAGCCCACTTCGCCGTTGCGCACGGCCGGGGACATCGCCGAGTGCCTCGACATCCACGCGGACCGGCCCACCGGCTCGGTCGTGCAGATGTGCCGGTCGACCGACCACCACCCGCTGAAGGTATGCCTGGAAACGCCGGACGGCGGGATCGCCCCGGTCCGGGACTGGGCGGACCTCGAAGCCCCCCGGCAGACGCTGCCCGTCGTGCTGCGGCCCACCGGCGGCATCTACCTCGTCCGCGCCGGCGACCTGCGCCGGCACGAGCGGTTCTTCATCCCCGAGGTACGGCCCCAGTTCGTGCCGGCCGAGCGCGCGATCGACATCGATTCGGCCGCCGACCTCGTCCTCGCCGAGCAGCACGCGGCCGGCTAGCGGTCCACGAAGGCCTTGTACAGCGAGGGCCGCCAGATCTCCTCGCCTTCGAGGAGGTCGATGATCCGGCGGTGCGCGCCCGGCTCGCCGAACTCGGTGTGCGGCTCGCAGCGGCCCATGGCGCGGGCCTTGCCGATCCCGGCGGTGACGGCCTCGGCGGTGGGTTCGACCGACAGCACGCTGGGCGCCATCGCGCGGTTGCGCTGCCGGGTGCCGACGGTGACCGACGGCGTGCCCAGGACGGGTGCCTCCCGCACGCCGGCGCTCGAGTTGCCCAGCACGACGGCCGCGTTCTTCATCAAGGTGACGAAGTACTCGAACCGCATCGACGGCAGCCGCACGAACCGGGGGCCCGCGAGCCGGTCGAGCTCGCTCCTGATCTCGCGGCAGCCTTCGTCGTTGTTCGGATCGATGACCACCCAGTTGCCGTCGGTGAGCACCGCGTCGACGACGGCCGCCGCGTTGCGCCGGTTGAGGTCGCGTTCCGTGGTCACCGGGTGCAGGGCGAGCAGGCCGTAGTCGGTGAACGGGATCTCGTAGTGGCGCCGGACCTCGTCGAGGTCGGGCAGCCGCGCCGACGTCAGGACGTCCACCTCGGGACTGCCGACGACGAAGATCCGCTCCTCCTCCTCGCCGAGCTGCAGGAGACGGCGCCGGGCCGTCTCGTTGGCGACCAGGTGCACGTGGGCGTGCTTCGACAGCGAGTGCCGGATGACGTCGTCGATCGTGCCGCTGACCTCGCCGCCCTCGATGTGCACGACCCGCACGTTCGCCAGCGAGCCGACGATCGCGCCGGCGAGGGCCTCGACCCGGTCGCCGTGCACGACGATCGCGGCGGGCTGCTCCTCGTGCACCAGCCGGGCCAGCGCCTGCACGGTGTTGGCCAGCACGAGCGCCATCGGCTCGTCCTCGATCTGGTTCGGGATCAGGTGCAGCCGTTCGAGACCGGCCAGCTCGATCTCGCGCACCGTGTAGCCGTAGCTGCGCAGCATGTGCATGCCGGTGACGACGATGCGGGCGGACAGCACCGAGCTCTTCTGCACGGCGAGCATGACGTCCCG
This sequence comes from Amycolatopsis sp. MtRt-6, assembly GCF_017308975.1. Lineage (GTDB taxonomy): Bacteria > Actinomycetota > Actinomycetes > Mycobacteriales > Pseudonocardiaceae > Amycolatopsis. The sequence continues at coordinate 99,411 of NZ_JADWPD010000001.1, forward strand.
CAGCTTCCCGAAGTCGGCGCGGGTCCCGGTGAGGAAGAGGACCTCACGCCGCCCGGACTCAGCCAAGGTCCGCCCAGCTCACCTGCGTGTTCGCCGGCAGCGCCTTGCTGACGGTGCGGCCGAGCAGGCTGTCGTAGTCCTTCGCCTTGATCTCGCCGGTGCCCGGGCGCTTGACCCAGATGTTGTCCGTGGTCAGGGCCTCACCCTCGGCGACGTCCTTGGTGGTGACGACGCAGGCGTAGGCGAAGTCGATCGTCGGCTGTTCCTCGGCCAGGATCTGCTTCGACCCGCCACGAGAGGCGTGGATCAGCCGCGAGCCCTCGACGAGCTGCTTGAACTCGGCGGGCGTCGACGAGACCGGGATGTCCGGCCCCGGCCAGCTCATGTCCGACGTGAAGTGCCGCTCGAGCACCGACGCGCCCAGCGCGACCGCGCCCAGGCACGGGTAGATCGTGGTCGTGTGGTCGGAAAGCCCGAGTTCGGCGTCCGGGAAGGCGGCGTGCAGCTCCGCGATCGCGCCGAGCCGCACCTGCTCCGGCGGCGTCGGGTACAGCGACGTGCAGTGCAGCAGCGCGAAGCCGACACCCGCGGCCCGCAGGATCTCGACGGCCGGGGTGATGGACGCGATGTCGTTCATCCCGGTCGAAAGGATGACGGGCTTGCCGAACGAGGCCACGTGGCGGATCAGCGGGTAGTTGTTGCACTCCCCCGAGCCGATCTTGAAGCCTTCGACCCCCAGCTCGGCCAGCCTGTCGGCGGCGGCGCGCGAGAACGGCGTCGACAGGAAGACGAGCCCGCGCTCCTCGGCGTGCGCCTTGATCTCCCGCTCGTCCTCGGCGGTGAGCGCGACGCGGTTCATCATGTCCCAGATCGGCTCGTCGGCGTTGCCGGGCACGACGTCGTTCGGGATCATCTCGTCGTCGACCACGTGGGTCTGGATCTTGACGACCTGGACGCCGGCGTCCGCGGCGTCGTCGACCATCTTGTGCGCCTTCTTGGGGTCGCCTTCGTGGTTGATCCCGATCTCGGCGATCACGAGAGGGGGGTGGTCGGCACCGACCGGGTGCTCGCCGAGCATGAACATGGAGACCTCCGGGTCGCGTGGCTGCGGTCCGTCCCCGACCCTATCCCGTGGACCGCCGGGGCCGGTCCCGCCCCAGTGCCCTGTCAAGGACGCCGCGGATCCCATCGGTACCCTCGTCCACGTGCATGCCACCAGCACGGTTCAGGCCGCAGACTCACCCGTGGCGACGCCCGCTCCGCCGGCGTCGGACAGCAAGACGTTCTCGCGTGCCTTCGCCGACATCAAGGCCGGTTTCCGCGCCCGCGAGCTCTGGGGTCACCTCGGCTGGCAGGACATCAAGCAGCGGTACCGCCGCTCGGTGATCGGGCCCTTCTGGATCACCATCAGCCAGGCCGTCATCGCGCTCGGGCTCGGGCTGCTGTACTCGCAGCTGTTCAACGCGCCGATCGAGGTGTTCCTGCCCTACCTGTCCACCGGGTTCATCCTGTGGGGCTTCATCAGCGGCTGCCTCGCCGAGGGCATGGAGACGTTCATCTCCAACGAGGGGCTCATCAAGCAGCTCCCGGCGCCGCTGAGCGTGTACATGCTGCGCACGGTGTGGCGGCAGACGCTGCTGCTGGCGCACAACATGATCGTCTACGTCGTGATCCTCGTGATCTTCTTCTCGGCGCTGGACACCCCGTATTCGCTGGGCGCCCCGGACGGCCTGTGCCACCAGGGCCTGTACTGCCACCCCGGCCTGAGCTGGAACATCCTGCTGGCCATCCCGGGCTTCTTCCTGCTCGCGCTGAACGCGGGCTGGGTGACGCTGCTGCTGGGCATCATCTCGACCCGGTTCCGCGACATCCCGCAGGTCATCAACTCCCTCATCCAGCTGCTGTTCTACGGCACGCCGATCGTGTGGCCGGTCGACCAGCTGATGGGCGGTGGGGCGCGGGCGGGCATCTCCTGGGTGCTGCCGATCATCCAGGCGAACCCGCTGTACCACTTCATGCAGGTGGTCCGGGCGCCGCTGATCGGCCAGTCGTTCACCCCCGGCAACTGGATCGTGGTCGGCTCCATCACCGTCGTCGGCTGGGCGCTCGCGCTCGTCGCGATGCGCAACTACCGTGCCCGCGTCTCCTACTGGGTGTGACACAAAATGGTCAGCATTGACGTCCAGAACGCCTTCGTCGACTTCCCGATCTTCGACGCGAAGACCCGGTCGATGAAGAAGAAGGTCCTCGGCAAGGTCGGGGGCAAGATCGGCACCGACACCAAGGTGCCGATCATCGAGGCCCTGCACGACGTGACCCTGAACCTCCGCGAGGGCGACCGCGTCGGCCTGGTCGGGCACAACGGTGCCGGCAAGTCCACCCTGCTGCGGCTGCTCGCCGGGATCTACGAGCCGACCCGCGGGTCGGCTCGGATCCAGGGGAAGATCGCGCCGGTCTTCGACCTCGGCGTCGGCATGGACCCGGAGATCTCCGGCGAAGAGAACATCATCATCCGCGGCCTCTTCCTCGGCATGACCGCCAAGGAGATGGAGAAGCGGGTCGACGACATCGCGGAGTTCACCGAGCTCGGCGACTACCTGAAGATGCCGCTGCGGACGTACTCCACCGGTATGCGCGTGCGGCTGGCGCTGGGTGTCGTCACGTCGATCGACCCGGAGATCCTGATCCTCGACGAGGGCATCGGCGCGGTCGACGCGGCGTTCCTCAACAAGGCGCGCGACCGCCTCAAGGACCTCGTCAAGCGCTCCGGCATCCTGGTGTTCGCCAGCCACGCCGACGAGTTCCTCTTCGAGCTCTGCGACTCGGCGCTCTGGATGGACGAGGGGCACATCAAGCAGCAGGGCTCGCTGCGGGACGTCCTCACCGGATACAAGGGCCGCGACCCGTTCCAGGACATGAGCAAGGAAACGCTGCAGCGCCTGGGTATCGAGCCGGTAGCGACGACGAACGGCGGAGAATGATGGCCAGCGAGACCCGGCAGCTGCCCGACGGCGCGGTCGTCGGCGTGGTCGTCACGCGGCACCGGCGCGAGCTGCTCGCGGACTCACTGAAGATCATCGCGGCCCAGACCCGGCCGGTCGACCACCTGGTCGTGGTGGACAACGGGCCGGACGACTCCGCTCGCGAGGTCGTCGAGAACTACCCGCTGCCGCACACGTACCTGCCGTCGCACCGCAACCTGGGCGGCGCGGGCGGGTTCGCGCTGGGCATGCTGCACGCGCTGTCGCTCGGCGCGGACTGGATCTGGCTGGCCGACGACGACGGCCGCCCGGCCGACGAGAACGTGCTCGCCATCCTGCTGGAGGAAGCGGAAAAGCGGGACCTGGCGGAGATTTCGCCGGTGGTGTCCAACATCGACGCACCGGACAAGCTGGCGTTCCCGCTGCGCCGCGGCCTGACCTGGAAGCGGTCGCAGGCCGAGCTGGGCACGGACTTCCTGCCCGGCATCGCGTCCCTGATGAACGGCGCGTTGTTCCGCGCGTCCACTTTGGACGTCGTCGGCGTGCCGGACCTGCGCCTGTTCTTCCGCGGCGACGAGGTCGAGCTGCACCGGCGGCTGGCCCGCTCGGGGCTGCCGTTCGGCACGTCGCTGAAGACGAAGTACCTGCACCCGGACGGCTCGGACGAGTTCAAGCCGATGCTGGGCGGCAAGTTCCACGCGCAGGACCCGGAGAACGAGGTCAAGCGCTACTACACGTACCGCAACCGCGGGTACCTGCTGTCGCAGCCGGGGATGCGGAAGATCGGCGCGCTGGAGATCGTCCGGTTCGGACTGTACTTCGTGGGCGTGAAGCGCGATCCGAAGGCGTTCCTGCAGTGGCTGAAGCTGGTGCGGCAGGGTCGCGCCGAGAAGTTCTACCGCTACTGAAAAGGGGCCCCTTTGCCAGGGGCCCCTTTTTCGTGCTATTCGCCGATGACCGGCGGCGCGGTGCGCATGTCGGTACCGAAGACCTCGTCGGGGTCACCCTCGACCAGGTAGGTCGGCCGCGAGTGCTCGGTGTCCTCGTCACCCTCGCCCTTGGCGCCGCGCGCCAGGCCGCCACCGGGGCCCATGCCCCCGCGACCGGCGGCACCCGCGCCGAGACCACCCATCCCGCGTCCGGCGGCCGCTTCGGCGGCCCCGATCCCGCCCGGCCGGGCCGCACCCGACGCGGCGCCGGCGCCGGTCGCGTTGCCGGCACTGGAGCCACCGGGGCCGAACCCACCGCCGCCCCCGCGTCCGCTACCGCCGCCGACCTTGGAGTTGTAGGCCTCGTCGCCGCCGAAGTTCATCCCGCCCATCGGCATCGGGCTCATCGGCGGCATCCCGCCGAACTGCTGGTTCGGGTTCTGCGTCGAGGCCGCCGGCAGCGAGCTGGGCGTGAAGCCGGACGGCGTGGTGGAGCCCGCGGGCATGAACCCCGACCCGGTGGTCGAGCCGGGCCCGGAGAACTGCGGGGCCGGCCCACCGGTACCGGGAACGGCACCGGGCGCGAAGCCACTGGGCGTGTTCGAGCCGGGCATGTTCACGCCGGACGGGTTGTTGATGCCGTTCCTGTCCCCGCTGCCGTTGGGATCACCACTACCCCCGCCGGTGCTGAAGCTCGGCGGCGGGGCGAAGGCGGGCTGCTTGGAGGCGGCTTCGTAGAGGTTCTTGTCGTAGGTCGCCATGACGCCGGCGGCTTCGTCGTGCGCTGCCTGGCTGTCCTTCTGCTTCTGGATCGACTTGTCGACGTTGTCGGCCAGGTTGAAGGGGTTCGAGGTCGCCCAGCCCTTGAACTCGTCGGTCCAGCTGAACGGAATGGGAGCAGGCATGGAGTTCTTCGCCGTGGCGGCGGCCTGCCCCTGGTCGTAGATGGTTTCCGAGGCCAGTTTGGCGTTCTGGGAGTTGGCGTCGGACCACTTGCCGAGGCTGGTGAAGTACTGCTGCGCGTTCTCGGCGGCCGCGCCTTCCCAGGTGCCCTTGGACGCGTTGACGGCGGTGTTCATCGACTGCGCGAACTTGTCGAAGACCTTGTGCACTTCGTGGTACGCGGTCGAGACTTCCGACACCTGGTCGACGTTGAGGTTGCTGGCCAGGAACGCTTGGAGCTGCGTGTGGTCGGTGCCCTTGTAGTCGGCGTTGGGGGCGTTCAGCCCCTGGACGTACTCGACGTCGCGGCCTTTGGTGGCCTCCTCGACGTTCTTGTCGCCCATCTGCTGCGACTGGCTCTTGGCCTTGGCCTGGGCGATCCACTGCTGAACCGGCCCGAACAGCCAGCTGCTGGGGTCGACGCCCTCTTCGGCCTTCTGCTGGAGGTAGGCGTCCCGCTCGGCGGGCGCCATGTTCTGGACCTCTTGGGGCGTCTTGTCCTGGGTCTTCGGAGCTGGACCCTGTCGCGTGCTCATCTGAACTCCCCCCACTACGCCTTGGGCAGTTTCGGCTCGACGGCCTTCGTGGCCACGTCCTCGGCGATCTGACAGGCCTTCTCGACGGTTCTGACCGAGGTGACGTTCACGTCGACGCGCGCCTTGTCCCCCACGCCGAGGGCGACCGTGCAACCCAGCGGCGCGGTACTGGACGCTTCCTTGGCCTTGCGGCCGTTGATCTCGAGGTCCTTGACGCCGTTCCCGGTGTCGACGACCGAATCGAGCGGGGCGTCGTCGCGGATCGCGACGTTGATGCCCATGCTTTCTTCGCTGGCCGTGGTGGTCTTGTTCAAGTAGCCGCAGACCCGCGCCGTGCCGAGCTTCTGCTCCTTGGCGTCGCCGAACGTGCTGTAGGCGCTGATATCAGCGGCAGTGAGCAGGGTGCACGGTTCGAGCGATGTGGTCGTGGCGCTGCCCGGATCCGCCGAAGCCGAACTGCCGGACGTGGGCGCGGCCGGCTCCGAGTTGGCGGGCGATGCGGTTCCGGGCTGAGTGGTCGTGCAGCCGGCCAGCAGGAAGGCGCCGGCGGCGACGGGCAGAACAGCGCGTGCGAGGAGTTTCATCGTTCCCTACGGCTTGGACTTCATGGCGTCGAGAGCAGTGTTCTCGGATTCGTGGTAGAGGCCGGCGGCACGCGCAAGCGCCTCGTCGGCCTGCTGGGCCACCTCGCGGAGCTGTGCCAGCACGACGCCGGCGGAGCCTTCCGCCTGTGCCGCGCCCTTCTGGTCGTGGGCCGCGACGGTGTGGCCGTAGGGGTGGTTGCCCAGTTGCGGTGACTGGTTGAGCGTGTAGGTGGTCTGCTCCAGACCGCGAAGGTCGGTGACCAGCTCGTTCAGCGCGTCGCGGAGCGGCTTCACACCTTCCGGGGTGATCTTGAAGCCACCACCGGCGGCCGCGGCGACCAGCTTGTCCGTTTCAGCTTTGACGGCCAGGACCGCGGCACCCATGCTCGCCGATGAAAGCGGGTTGACGATGTCCGCGATCGAGCCTCCGCCACCACCGTCCGCAATCAACATCGCTGTTCCACCCCGAATCGCTTCGCCCGTGCGTGTGCACCCGGGAGTCTACTAGCCGGGCACCCTCCGCCACGGCCGTTCACCGATCTTCCCCTTCGACGCAGCCGCGCGGCCGGCGGTTCCGGAACGTCAGAACTGGCCTTCGAGCTGGGCGTACAGCTGCTGGGCCAAGCGGGCGTTGTCGGCCGGGGCGTACGTTATCCAGCGCTGGCCGTCGGCGGCTGAACGGGATGACATCAGCCAGCGGCCGCTCGGGGTGTCGAACCAGGCCAGTGGGGGGTGCGTTCCGGTGCGGGTCTGGGCCGTGAACTGGCCCACGCGCTTCTTCGGCTCCTGGAAGACGCGCTCGATCATGCGGACCTGGGGACCGCCGCTGCCGCTCTGCGACCGCGGGCCGCTGACGCCGGCGAACGGGTCGTACGCCTCGTCGCGGCGCTGGTGGCGGGGCTGCTGGACCGGCCTCGAAATCGTCACCGACTGGCCTGGTGCCGCCGGGGTCAGCGGCAGCAGGTCGACGATCGCCGGGACGATGCCCGTGGGGCGGACCTCCTCGAAGACGATGAGGTTCTCCTCCTGGCGGGCGAGCACCGCGAACTGGCCGTCGGACGCCACCCGCGCGAACAGGTGGCGGTCGCCCAGCTCGGCGGCCGCGTTGATCGTCACGCTGCCGCGGACGAACGTCGCCAGCGCCAGCTCGGCGTCCGCGTCCAGGCGGCCGCGGCTCCACAATCCACGGCCGGTCAGGTCGCGGACCACGGCGTCGCGGATCATCGCGCGCTGCTCGATGGTGGTGCCGACGTGCGGGACCTCGAACGGTGTCGGCGCGCGGCCGAAACCGAGCTGTTCGAGCAGGATGTCCACCGCTGCCAGTGACAGCGAGAACGAGTGCGGCATTCGCTTCCAACCCCCCGCGGATGAGTCCGGCCTTCGCCGAAAACGGTAGTCCACCCGCCTGCTCCGCCCTCAGCGAACCCACTTGCCGGGGCAAGATCGCCGCTGGTCCGATGGACGCATGGCTGACCCGAAACCCGCCCTCGTCCTGCACCTCGCCACCGGCGGCGAACCACTGCTGTTCGCGCTGACCACCGAAGAGTCCGGAAAGCTGGCGGGCAAGCTCGCCCAGCTCGTCAAGGACGGCGCCGTCGAGACGGTGACCACCAAGGACCACTCGCCGGTCGCGATCAACTTCGCCCACGTCGCCGCCGCGTACGTCGACGACCTCGCCCGGAAGAGCACCGTGTTCGGCATGCACAGCTGACAGCGCCGATCCAAAACATCCGAAGGCCGCCTCACGACGTACGTGAGACGGCCTTCGCGAAGCACGTCAGAGCTTGTACAGGCGCTTCCAGTTCTCGCGCGAGGTGAGCTCCGGCATGGCCCGCTTGTACTGCTCCTGCACCGCCGCGCCCTCCTTGCGGAGCCGCTGGATGACCCGCGCGCCCTGCTTGGCCAGCGCGAACATCTTCACCCGGTCGTAGGACCGGACGCGCACGCCTTCCTGGCTCGCGTCGGTGACGACGGCGGTGTCGAACAGCGCGATGTGCCACCAGTTGGCCTCGTCGATCGGCACCGCGCCGAGCCCGAAGCGGCTGCGGCCGAGCACCCGGTCGAGGACCCGCTTGATCAGCACCAGGCGCTGCATGCTGGGCCGCGGCGCGCTGTTGATGATGCCGATGTCGTTGGACGCGATGCCCGGGACGTCGGTCGCCTTGTGGCGCTTGGTCTCGGGGTAGTTGTCGCGGATGCGGCGGATCTCCTGCATCGCCTCGACGCCGCCGTCACGCAGGACCTCGGGACCCTTCAGGAAGTCCTCGACGGCCTTGATCAGCGTCGCCGACAGGCCGTACTGCATGCCGAGCAGGTAGCGGACCAGCTGGGCGATCAGCACCCGCGAGAGCAGGTTCAGGTTGAACGGCGAGTGCAGGGCCGCGGTGATGATCGAGTTGCGCAGGTTGAAGTACCGGTGCCACTCGTCCCAGTCCTTCATGTGGAAGTCCGCGTGCCACACGCCCGCCCCCGGCAGGGTGACGGTCGGGAAGCCGTGCGCGCGGGCCCGGTACGAGTACTCGGCGTCGTCCCACTGGAAGAAGAACGGCAGCGGGTAGCCGGTGGCCTGGACGACCTCGTAGGGGATCAGGCACGACCACCAGCCGTTGTAGCCGGCGTCGAGGCGGCGCTCCTGGCGGTTCGGCTTCAGCGTCTCCTCGTCCACGCCGAGCAGGTCGGCGGTGGAGAGCGAGTGCTCGACCGGCTGGCCCGGCTCGAGCGTGTTGAGCCGCGCGTACTCGGCGCCGACGTGCAGCTGGTTCGGGTGGAACAGGTTCAGCATCTGGCCGCCGACGATGATCGGGTTGGCGGCGCGGTTGGAGAACGCCGTCATCCGGATCACCAGGTCCGGCTCGAGCAGCACGTCGTCGTCCATGAACAGGACGTTCGCGTGCTCGGTCGCGGTGTGCCCGGCCACCTCGAACAGGCCGCGGGTGAAGCCGCCGGCGCCGCCGAGGTTCGGCTGCTTGATGTAGTGCAGCTTCTCGCCGAGGTCCTTGGCGACCTGCTCGAAGCCGTCGCGCGACTCGACGAGGTCGGTGCCCTGGTCGGCGACGTAGATCGCGTCCAGGGTGTCCAGCGAGGAGACGTCCGCGGCGAGGGCCTGCAGGTTCTTCAGGCAGTCGTCGGCGCGGTTCATCGTGCAGATGGTGACCGCGGTCGGGCGGATCTTCTCCGGGGCCTCGACCGTCCAGCGGACCTGCTCGACGCGCAGCGTCTGGCCCCCTTCGGTCTCGAGGTCGAGCCAGAGCGCGCCGCCGTCGTAGAACTTGTCGAGCTTGCCGGTCAGCGTCACCTTCGCCTGCTTGGCGTCCTTGACCTGCTCGGCGGCCACCACACGCGGCTCGCCCTCGACGTCGGAAGCGCCCATGGACAGCAGGCCGGTGCCGGTGACGACCGCCTCGACCGAGACCTCGGTCACCGTGGTCCAGCGCTGCCAGTAGCTGGCCGGGAACCGGCCGAAGTACGTGTTGCCCGACACCTTGGAGGCGGGCTCGAGGGTGATCGACGCACGTTCCCGCACGGCCGAACCCCACTCGAGCTCGGCGTACAGGTCCTTGCTGACGATCGGCGCGGGGCCGGCGTAGAGCCCGCGCTGCGCCGTCAGGCGGCCCTGTGGAGTGTGCTCGGTGAACCGCGTCTCGGCGGCCGCGCCGGCTTGGGTGCTCGGCGCCGGGGTTGCTGTTTTACCGGGCATGAAGTCCTCAGTTCTCCTTGGTCGACGGCTCGCGGAAAACGACCCACTTGAGCATCACGAAATTGATCACGGTGGCGGTGGCCTGCGACACGGCCCAGCACAGCGTGTGCTGCCACGCGGACTCCGGCAGCACCTGCAACATGAGCTGGTTCACCCCGACCGCGACGAAGAACGTCACGGTGTAGAGCAGGACGAACGAGCCGATCTGCGCCTTCCCGTCGCGGCGCCCGCCGGCGAAGGTGAACTTCCGGTTCAGGAAGAACGCCGTGGTCGTGCCCACGATGAAAGAGATAGCGCGGGCGATGTCGACCCACGGTGAGGTGGCCATCCCGGCCGCCTGGGTCAGCAGCGTGTAGGTGCCCAGGTCGACGAGGGCGCAGAAGCCCCCGATCAGGGCGAAGCGGATGAGCTGGCCCAGCAGTCCGGGAGAGGACTGCGCAGCCGCTATGTCGGCTTGCGGATCGGTCGCCACCACTGCATTACCTCGATACCTGAGTCACGGTCACCCGCGCGGGCGCTTGTGCCTTGATGCGCAAAGTGTAGAGATGAGCACTTCAGGGTCACGTCTCGGGCGGTATTCGGCGTGGCTACCCTGGTCGGGTGACCCAAGCACCCAATACACAGCGTCGCACGCTCATGGGCTGGGCGCGGACCGCACCGACCACCGCCGACGTCCTGAGCACGCCGGACGTCGAAACCATCGCGCGCGCCGTGGCCCAGGCCGGTGAACGCGGCGTCATCGCCCGCGGCCTCGGCCGGTCCTACGGCGACCCGGCGCAGAACGCCGGCGGCCTCGTCGTCGACATGACGGCGCTCAACCGGATCCACTCGATCGACCCCGACACCGCGCTCGTCGACCTCGACGCCGGCGTCAGCCTCGACCAGCTGATGCGCGAGGCGCTGCCGTACGGCCTGTGGGTCCCGGTGCTGCCGGGCACGCGCCAGGTGACGATCGGCGGCGCGATCGCCAACGACATCCACGGCAAGAACCACCACAGCGCGGGCAGCTTCGGCAACCACGTCGTGTCGATGGACCTCGTCACCGCCGACGGGCAGATCCGCACGCTGACGCCGGAGGGCCCGGACGCCGAGCTGTTCTGGGCGACCGTGGCCGGCATCGGCCTCACCGGCATCATCGTCCGGGCCAGGATCCGGATGACGAAGACCGAGACCGCGTACTTCCTCGCGGACAACGAGCGCACGAACAACCTCGACGAGACGCTCGAGCTGGTCAGCAACGGTTCCGACGACAACTACACGTACTCGTCGGCCTGGTTCGACACGATCTCCACCGGCTCGAAGCTGGGCCGCGCCGCCTTCGGCCGCGGCTCGCTGGCCAAGCTGGACGAACTCCCGCCGAAGCTGCGCGCGAACCCGCTCAAGTTCGACGCCCCGCAGCTGGCGACGCTGCCGGACGTCTTCCCGAACGGCCTGGCCAACAAGCTGACCTTCGGCGCCATCGGCGAGCTGTACTACCGCAAGACGCCGAAGGCCGCCCGCGGCGTCATCCAGAACCTGACGGCCTTCTACCACCCGCTCGACATGTTCGGCGAGTGGAACCGGGCCTACGGCTCGAAGGGTTTCCTGCAGTACCAGTTCTCGACGCCGCTGAACGCGCACGAGCCGCTGCGGAACATCGTCCGGAAGATCGCCGAGTCGGGGCACGTGTCCTTCCTCAACGTCTTCAAGCGCATGGGCGAGGGCAACGCGGCACCGCTGTCGTTCCCGCACCCCGGCTGGATGGTCTGCGTCGACTTCCCGATCAAGGACGGCCTGAGCCGGTTCTGCCAGGAGCTCGACGAAGACGTCCTGGAGCTGGGCGGGCGGCTGTACACCGCGAAGGACTCGCGCACCTCGCCCGAGACGTTCGCGAAGATGTACCCGCGCCTCGAAGAGTGGCGCAAGGTGCGCGCTTCCATCGACCCCGAAGGCGTTTTCGCCTCTGACATGAGCCGGAGGCTCGAACTGTGATCGACGCGGTGGGCAACCCCCAGTCCCTGCTCCTGCTCGGCGGCACGTCCGACATCGCGCTGGCGATCGCCGAGAAGTACCTGGCCGAGAAGCCGCTGCGCGTGGTGCTCGCGGCCCGGCCGTCGCCCCGTCTGGAGGCGGCCGCGCAGCGCCTGAAGGACCGCGGCGCCGAGGTGTCCACAGTGGACTTCGACGCCGCGGACACGGCCTCGCACCCGGCCGTGCTGGCGAAGGCGTTCGAGGGCGGCGACATCGACGTGGCGGTCGTGGCGTTCGGCCTGCTCGGCGACCCGGAAGAGGTCTGGCAGGACCACGCGAAGGCCGTCGAGCTGGCGACGGTGAACTACACGGCCGCGGTGTCGGTCGGGGTGGCGCTGTCGGAGAAGCTGAAGGCCCAGGGCCACGGCACGGTGATCGCGCTGTCGTCGGTGGCGGGCGAGCGGGTCCGGCGCTCCAACTTCGTGTACGGCTCGACGAAGGCCGGCTTCGACGGGTTCTACCTCGGCCTCGGCGAGGCTTTGGCGCCGCACGGCGTGAAGGTGACGGTCGTTCGGCCCGGGCACGTCAAGACGAAGATGACCGAGGGGCTCAAGGACGCTCCGCTGGCGCAGACGGCCGAGCAGGTCGCGGAGACCGCGGTCGGCGCGGCCCGCGCGGGCAAGGACCTCGTGTGGGCGCCGGCGCAGTTCCGGCTCGTGATGTCGGTCCTGCGGCACGTGCCGCGGCCGATCTTCCGCAAGCTGCCGATCTGACGCGCGGCGCTCAGCCGCCGACGGCGTGGGCGGGTACCAGGTAGAGGTTCTGGCTGCCCACCCAGGGTGAGTCGATGTGCCAGCTCGCCAGCGCGGCCGGCGGCGGGGCTCGGCGGGTGGTTGCCAGGACCAGGTCCGGGCTGATCGGGGCCACGCTGTGGTCGAAGTTGTGGAAGTTGGCCTCCAGCAGCGCCCGGCCGAGGTCGCCGCTGCGGCGCTTCGTCTCGGTGATGGCCGGGTCGACCGCGCCGCGGTCGGAGAACTCGTCGACCAGTTCGCAGTCGCACGCGTACGCCAGTGCGCCGACCTCGCCCGCCGTCTCGACCTTGCGGCCGTGGGCGATGGCCGCCAGCTCGTGGCCGATCTCGCGGTACTCCGTCGTCGACGCGTGGTTGCTCGTGATCGGGGCGAACTGGCGGGGCAGGCCCGGGAGCGCGTACACCACCGCGCTCGCCACGAGCGCCGCGCCGGCCGCCGTCCACGTTGCGCGGCGTACGCGCTCCGGGACCGCCGATGCGCAGGCGGCCAGGAAGATCGTCGCGCCGATGATGCTCGGCGCGTAGTACCAGTGGTAGGGCGGCACGCCGAGCCGGCTGTAGGCCAGGTAGTGCAGGGCGCCGGCGATGGCGAGCGCCGCGAACGGTGTCAGGCGGCGGGCCGTCTCGGAGCCGCGGCGGTACTGGATGATCCAGGCGGTTCCGGCGAGGCCCGCGAGCAGCAGCGGCAGGAACGACAACGCGGCCGCGGCCGGGAAGTTGCGCCAGTACAGCAGCGGGCCGTTGGTGAAGCTGAACGGTCCCCACGACTGCTGGCTGATCTTGATGACGAGCGTGTCCGGCACCGCCGAGCCGAGCACCACCCAGCTGAACCCGAACCAGGGCAGCGTCACCGCGAGCGCCGCGAAGGCCGTCCGCCAGATGCCGGTCCAGAACTCGCGGCGGGCGGCGAACAGCACCGCGGCGATCAGCAGCAGGTCGAGCCGGACGAGCGCGAGCAGCCCGATCACCACGCCCAGCCGGCCCGCGCGGCGCTCCCCCGCGTAGACCAGCGTCCACACGACGCCGGTCGCGCCGAGCGCCACCTCCAGGCCGATCGAGGACAGCAGCAGCGGGTTGAGCAGCAGCAACGCGAACGTCAGCGGCGCGAACGCCGCCGGCAGGCCGGTGCGCTCGCCCAGGCGGCGCAGGCCCAGCACGAGCAGCACCTGCGCAACGACGAACACGACGCCGGCGGCCAGCACGGCGTCGCGCACGACGAACGTCACCGCACCGAGGGCCAGGACGTTCAGCGGGGACGTCGCGGTGTTCGCCGTCCCCTGTTCGATCAGGCCCCAGTGGCCGTGGAAGGCGAGGTTCTTCGCGTAGGACAGCGTGATGTAGGTGTCATCGATGAGATGGCCGCTGACCAGGGCGAACACCAGCACGGAGGCAGCCGCGGCGCCCACCGGCAGGGCCCACGAACGGGCGACGGGGATGGCCGTCGGCAGCGCGCGGACGGCTTTGGGGAGTTCTGCGGAGGCGCTTCGCATCCCGGCCACCGTACCCCGCTCGTGATACTTCTGTGATCTGAGCGGGGTATGGGTGGCCGAGGCCACAGTCCGGGGTCAGATGCCGTCGCCGGACCCGGTGCCGGAGCCGGCGTCGCCCCGGCCGCCGAAGCCGGGACCGCGGCCGTCGAAGCCCTGGTCGGGGCCGTTGTACTGGCGGTGGATGCCGGGCCGGCCGTCACGGGGACCGTGGTGGCTCGCGGCGGCGGCGATCCCGCCGACGATGGCGCCGCCGACCAGCATGCCGAGCACGCCGACGCCGACGAGCTGGGTGGCGCGGTGGCCGACGAACCGCCGGAAGCCGCCGGATGGTCGCGGGGCGGCCGGGGGCGGGGCCCAGGCGCCGTACGGCTGACCGGGCGTGGGTGGCGGCTGCTGGCCGTGGGCCGCGGTTTGGGCGGCACCGGGGGCGGCGGACTCGGCCCCGCCTGCGGCGGGCGCGGTGCCGGCCGGGCTCGGCTCCGCGGGCTGCGCCGCGCCTGCGGCAGGCGCGGCGGCGGGGCTCGGCTCCACGGGCTGCGCCGCGCCTGCGGCAGGCGCGGTAGCGGGGCTCGGGTCCGCGGGCTCGGTCGCGCCTGCGGCAGGCGCGGTGGCGGCATCCCCCTGGCCGGAAGCGGCCGCGGCCGGGGTCTCGTGCACCGCCGTTGGGTGATCGGCCGCTGTGGGGTGCTCGACCGTCGGTTGCTCGGCCCCGGTCGGGGCCTTCTCCTCGCGCGGCTGGTCGTTCATGGTCGCTCCTGTGGTCACGGGGACGGGCGCAGTGCCCGCCCCCACCACCTCAGGGTGCGCCGCTCAGCTGTGCGTGACCTGTAGCGAACCTGTCGATCCGCAATGGGTCACAGGTAGAACGCCAGGAACAGCGTGATGACCCAGGTTCCGCCGAGCACCTGCAGGATGCGGTCCTTGAGCGCGATCTCCTCCGGCTCGCCCGCGTTGCCGCCGTCGACGTCGACCGCGTAGCGGAGCACCGCCACCACGAACGGGACCATCGAGATGACCGCCCACACCGAGTTGTGCTCGGTCTGGCGGATCTCGAACGCCCACAGGCAGTACGACATGATCAGGATCGCCGCCGACGTCGCCCAGACGAACCGCAGGTAGCTCGCCGAGTACTTCTTCAGCGACGAGCGGATCTTCGCGCCCGTTCGTTCGAACAGCATGATCTCCGCGTAGCGCTTGCCCGCCACCATGAACAGCGAGCCGAACGCCGTGACCAGCAGGAACCACTGCGAAAGCGCGATGCCACCCGCGACACCACCGGCGATCGAGCGCATCAGGAAGCCCGAGCCGACGATGGCCAGGTCGACCACCGGCTGGTGCTTCAAGCCGAAGCAGTAGCCCAGCTGCACGGCCTCGTAGACGCCCAGCACGACCGCGAGCTGCCAGCTCGCCGCGAACGACACGCCGAGGCCGGCCAGGAAGAACACGACCGCGGCCCCGTACGCGACGGGGACCGGCACGATCCCGGCCGCGATCGGCCGGTTGCGCTTGGTCGGGTGGGCGCGGTCGGCCTCGACGTCGATGGCGTCGTTGATGAGGTAGACCGAGCTCGCCACCAGCGAAAAGGCCACGAAGGCGATGATCGCGTCGATCAGGAGACCGGTGCGGTCGGTCGACTTCGAGAACGCGAAGAACGGGGCCGCGAAGACCAGGACGTTCTTCACCCACTGCCGGGGCCGTGCCGTCTTGATGACGCCGCCCACCAGGCCGAACGGCCCACGTGACGCAGTCGGCTCGACAGCCTCGGGAGTCACGGCAGTTTCATCGCTGTTGCGCTGCTCGGTCGTCTCGCTCATGCGTTTTTCTTCAGCTTCCGTCGAATCAGACCACCGACGAGCCCCCCGAGAGCTGCACCGGCCAAGACGTCTGTCGGATAGTGAACGCCGAGCACGAGCCTCGAGGCCAGCATCGGCGGTACCAGGGCGGGCACCAGGTTACGCCCGGTCAATCCGGAGTAGAGCACCGCCGCCGCCGTAGTGGACGTCGCGTGCGACGACGGGAAGCTCAGCTTGCTCGGCGTGCCGACCAGTACCTCGACGCTCGGGTGGTCCGGTCGGGGCCGCCTGACCACGCGTTTCACCGCGATCGAGGCGGCGTGCGCGCCGACGACACCCGCCGACGCGACCAGCCAGTCCTTGCGCCGCTTCTTGTCGACCGCGGCCCCGATCAGGCCGAGCGCGAACCACCCGGCACTGTGCTCGCCGAAGTGGGAAAGGCCGCGCGCGGCCTTCACCGAAGCTTCACTCTTCAGAAAGCCCTGGGCCTTGGCCAGGACCGCCACCTCACCGGTGGGCTGCCCCTTCTCAAGCATCGAGGGACCCGTCGAGCGGCGCGCCGTCGGTCAGGTGCGGGGCGATCTTGTTGTCGAACGCCGAGAGCGCCGAGCCGATGGCCATGTGCATGTCGAGGTACTTGTACGTGCCCAGCCGGCCGCCGAACAGGACGTTCTTCTCGCGCGCCTCGGCCTTGGCCAGTTCGCGGTAGGCCTCGAGTTTCTCGCGGTTCTCCGGCGTGTTGATCGGGTAGTACGGCTCGTCGTCCTCGCCCGCGAAGCGCGAGTACTCGCGGAAGATGACCGTCTTGTCCTTGGGGTAGTCCCGCTCCGGGTGGAAGTGCCGGAACTCGATGATCCGGGTGTAGGGGACTTCCTGGTCGTTGTAGTTGACGACCGACGTGCCCTGGAAGTCACCGGTCTGGGCGACCTCGGACTCGAAGTCGACGGTGCGCCAGGTGAACTTGCCCGCCGAGTACCCGAAGTAGCGGTCCAGCGGCCCGGTGTAGACGGTCGGGGTGCCCGCCGGGATGTGCTCGCGGACGTCGAAGTAGTCGACGTTCAGCCGGATCTCGATGTTCTCGTGCTCGGCCATCTTCTCGAGCCACGCGGTGTACCCGTTGACGGGCAGGCCCTCGTAGGTGTCGTTGAAGTACCGGTTGTCGAAGTTGTAGCGGACCGGCAGGCGCGTGATGATGTTCTCGCCCAGGTTCTTGGGGTCGTTCTCCCACTGCTTCGCCGTGTAGCCCTTGATGAACGCCTCGTAGAGCGGGCGGCCGATCAGCGAGATCGCCTTCTCCTCGAGGTTCTGCGCGGCGGAGGTCTCGAACTCGGACGCCTGCTTCGCGATCAGCTCGCGCGCTTCGTCCGGGGTGTGCGACTTGCCGAAGAACTGGTTGATCAGGGCCAGGTTCATCGGGAACGAGTAGACCTGGTCCTTGACCCGCGCGAAGACGCGGTGCTGGTAGTTCGTGAACTCGGTGAACCGGTTGACGTACTCCCAGACGCGCTTGTTCGAGGTGTGGAACAGGTGCGCCCCGTACTTGTGCACCTCGATGCCCGTCTCCGGGTCGGGCTCCGAGTACGCGTTGCCGCCGAGGTGGCTGCGTCGCTCGAGGACGAGGACCTTCTTGCCCAGCTCGGCCGCGGCCCGTTCGGCGACGGTCAGGCCGAAGAAACCGGACCCGACGACGACGAGGTCGTAACCTGCGAAATCGTCTTCAGTAATCTTGGCGGGGTTCGTGTGCGCGCTCACGGGCGTCGAGGGTACGGGGGTCGGTCACCCGGCCCGCACCCGACTATCACATTTCGGCCTACGACACACCTGGAAAGCAGTGCCTGCACCCGAGGACTTCTGGAGCTACTTCGGCGCGGTGGCCACCTACCTGGCCGTGCTGGCGGTCCCCGGCGGGGTCGTCGGGTGGGCCGCCGGCCTGCGCGGCTGGGCCCTGGCCGGCCTCGCGCCGCTGCTCAGCTACGCCGTGACCGGCCTCGCCGGGCCCTGGCTGGCCATCGCGCACATCCCGTACGGCTCGCTCAGCGTCGCCGCGGTCACCCTGCTGCTCGCCGCCGTGCTCTACGGCCTCCGCCGCTTCGCCATCGCGCGCGGCTGGCTGCGCCCGGGCGAGGAGCCCGGGCCGCCGTGGACGCGCCGGGCGCACCTGGCCGTCGCGGCCTGCGTCGCGATCGCCGTCGCGGTGTCGATCGCCGTGGTCGTCTCCGGCCGCGGCGGGACGACCGCGGTGTTCCAGCGCTGGGACACCGTGTTCCACGCGAACGGCATCCGCTACATCGCCGAGACCGGCGACGGCTCGCTGACCGGCATGGGCACCATCAACTGGTACCCGCAGGGCTCCTTCTACCCGAACGCCTACCACCTGGCCGGCGCCCTGGTCTACGAGCTGTCCGGGACGTCGATCCCGGTCACGCTCAACGCGATCACCATGCCGATCGCCGGGCTGTTCGCGCTGGCCATGGCCGCGCTGGTCCGCCAGCTCGGCGGCCGCGCGGTGTTCGCGGGCAGCGCCGCGCTGGTCGCGGGCGGCGCGACGACGGGGGCGTACGAGTCGGTGTCGAGCGGGCTGCTGCCGTTCGCGCTCGGCATCGTGCTGACGCCGCTGGCGGTGGTCGCGCTGCAGCGGTTCCTCGCGCGGCCGGGCGTGGACACCGGCGCGGTGCTCGCGCTGAGCGCGGCCGGTCTGCTCGCCGCGCACTCGAGCGCGCTGTTCGGGGCGATCCTGTTCGCGTTCCCGCTGGTGGTGCAGCGCTGGTACCGGGCGCTGCGCGGCCGCCGCGTCGACGGCGTTCCCGAGGGCAGGCCCGCCTGGCGGGTGGCCGGCGGCGACGTCCTGCGGATGCTGCCGGTGATGGTGGTGGCCGGGCTGCTGGCCGCGCCGATGATCCTCGGCGCGATCGGCTTCACGTCGGGCTCGTACCCGTACTACGCGTGGGGCTCGCACATGCCGGTGTGGAAGGCACTGGCCATGCTGGCGACGTTCAAGCAGGTGCTGCCGGTCCCGCAGATCTGGCTGACGGTGTTCCTGGCGATCGGCGTGCTGACGCTCGTCGCGCTGCGGCGGATGCGCTGGCTGGTGCTCTCGGCGCTCGGGCTTTCGGCGTTGTTCGTGGTCGTCGCCTGCTTCGGCGGCGAAGGCTGGGTCATCAGCCTGTCGCGGCCCTGGTGGAACGACCGGTTCCGGCTGATGGCGCTCGCGTCGATCCCGCTGTGCCTGCTCGCCGCGCACGGCATGAGCGAGGCCCAGCGGTGGCTGGCGAAGCTCGCGAGCGGACGCGCGTGGGTGCGCGCGCGGCCGTGGCTGACCGGCCGCGTCGGGCTGGCGACGGCGGTGCTGCTGGTCGTGGCCATGGGCGTGCTGACCGGCGGGTTCTACCGCGCGGCCAACGCCAAGACCGTGTCGCTGCTCTACTACAACGGCCTGCCCGGCGAGGTGGTCCCGCCGGTCAGCCGCGACGAGATCGACGCGATGGACCACCTCGGCACGCTCGGCATCCCCGCCGACCAGAAGGTGCTCAACGACCGGCTCGACGGCACGGCCTGGATGTACGCCCTGACCGGCGTGCACCCGGTCGCCGGCCACTACGACGCCGGCGTGGCCCCGCCGGACGCGCTCTACCTGGCCCAGCACTTCGCCGACTACGACAGCGACGCGCAAGTGCGGGCCGCCGTGCGGCGGCTGAACATCCACTACGTGCTGATCGGCAGCGGGACCATCCGCCGGGACACGCCCATCGCGCGGGGCCTGCAGCACCTCGACGGGCACGACTTCCTGCAGGTCGTGTACCGGAACCCGGGTGCGGTCATCTACCGGATCGTGAAGTAGAACGCCCTCGTGGCCACGGCTCCCCTCCGCGGCCACGAGGGCCCCCGCACCCCCGGGGTGATCCCGGTCGTCTGCATGTATCGACGCCCGGGGAGCGGCAATCGGTTTCCCGATTCCCCGATGTCACTCGTTCGGACTAGCGCAACTCCGGCAGGACGTCGCTCGCGACCTGTTCCAGGACGGCTTCCCGGCCCTCGTACGGCGACGACGACCGCGGCCAGTGCGAGATGACGTCGGTGAAGCCCAGCTCCCGCGCCCGGCCCACGGCGTCGCGGAACGCCTCCACGCTGCTCAGCGAAAACACCGGCGACGCGTCCAGGCTGAGGAACCGCTGGATGCTCGGCCGGTCGCGGCCCGCCGCGTCCAGCCGCCGGTCGAAGAGCTCGGTGAGCTGCTTGATGCCGGCCCACCACTCGTCGGCGGTCTCCCCACCCTTGCCCGTGGTGACCCAGCCCGCGCCGAAGCGCGCGGCGAGCGTCATCGTGCGCGGGCCGTTCGCCGCGACGACGAACGGCAGCCGCGGCCGCTGGACCGGGCCGGGCAGGTTGCGGGCCTCCCGGGCCCGGTAGTACTCGCCCTCGAAGTCGAACTTGTCGGTCATCAGCAGCCCGTCGAGCGCCTCGACGAACTCGGTGAAGCGGTCGGCGCGCTGCTTGGGCGTCAGCTCGGGGGCGTCGAGCACCGCGCCGTCGTAGCGGGTGTGGTCGACGCCCGCGCCGACGCCGAGGACGAACCGGCCGTCCGAAACGTCGTCGAGGGTGTTCAGCTCACGCATGAACGGCACGGGGTGCCGGGCGACCGGGGACGCCACGAACGTGCCCAGCCGGATGCGGGACGTCACCATCGCCGCCGCGGTCAGGGTCGGGACCGCGGAGAACCACGGTCCGTCGACCAGGTTTCTCCAGCCCAGGTGGTCGTACGTCCACGCGTGGTCGAAGCCGTACTCCTCGGCGGCGCGCCACTTCGGCTCGGCGGCCCACCAACGATCTTCCGGAAGAATGACGATGCCTGCTCGCACGAATCCGGACGCTATCGGTTACCACCGGCCGTCGCACGGACGGGGAAGCCTTCCCCCGAACGAGTCAGGGACAATGGCGGGGTGGAGAGACCCCAGTTGATCGCGTCCGACGTCGACGGCACCCTGCTCGGCCCCTCCGAATCCCTGACCGGCCGCACGATCGGCGCCGTCCGCCGGGCGATCGAGGCGGGCGTGCCGTTCGTGCTGGCCAGCGGGCGGCCGCCGCGGTGGATCGCCCCGATCGCGAAGCCGCTCGAGCTCACCGGCTACGCGGTGTGCGCGAACGGCGCGGTCCTGTACGACTGCGCCCGCGAAGAGGTCGTCGAGGTCCACGGCCTGCTCCAGCCGACGCTGCTGCACGACATCGCGCACGCGCTCGACAAGGCCCTGCCCGGCTGCCGGCTGGCCACCGAGCGCGTCGGCATCGGCGCGCCGGACCACGACATGCGCAACTTCGTGATCGAGCCGGACTACCACAACCCGTGGGGCGACGGCGAGGGCCGCACCGGGCCGCGCGCCGAGGTCCTCGGCCACCCGGCGATCAAGCTGCTGGTCAGCCACCGCGGCATGTCGTCCGAGGAGATGGCGGCGGCGGTCAACGCGCTGTTCGACCGGGACGTCGACGTGACGTACTCGTCGTCGGGCGGGCTCGTCGAGGTGTCCGCGCACGGAATCACCAAGGCGACCGGCCTGGCCGACGTCGCCGAGCGGCTGGACGTCGACCCCGGGCAGGTCATCGCGTTCGGCGACATGCCCAACGACGTCGAGATGCTCCGCTGGGCCGGCCACGGCGTCGCGATGCAGAACGGGCACCCGCGGCTGCTCGCGGTGGCCGACGAGGTCACCGGCCCGGCCGGCGAGGACGGTGTGGCGCAGGTCCTCGAGCGCTGGTTCTAGCGGCTGACCCGCTGGGCCAGTGCCTCGTTCATGGCGCGGAACTGGGGCAGCGTGTTGTCGTTCAGCTGTCCCCGGAAGAACGGCACCAGGACACCCGAGAAGCGTTCGGTCTGGGTGAGCCGGACCCGGCCGGGCCGCACCTGCTCGATCAGGAACGCGTGCTCGCCGTCGAACACCGCGCCCGGCCCGAGCTTGCCCAGCCAGCGCAGCTCACGGCCGGGCGTCACGGTCACCACGGTGGGCGTGAACGTGGTTTCCCCGGTGGCGTCGCGCATGGTGTTGGTCAGGGTGGCGCCGGCCGCGACGGTGCCGCTGGAGGAGACGATGAAGGGGTTCCATTCGTCGTAGGCGTCCAGGTCGGTCAGCACCGGCCACACCTCGTCCGGCGTGGCGTCGATCTCGATCGAGGCGCTGAGGGTGTACGGCACGGCGTTGCTCCAGACGGCGTACCCGGCGAGCGTGGCCAGCACCAGGGTCACCACCAGGAGCAAACGCTTGCGTCTCGGCTTCTTGCTTTCCCGGGTGAGGTGCTCGGTGCGGGTCATCTCTGCTCCTTTGTGGACATGGCGCCGTCGAGGGCGGCGCTGACGAGACGTTCGAGGTAGCTGTCGCTCACCGGCGCGCCGGTGATGAGCACGCGGTAGTAGAGGGCGCCGGCCAGCTGGTCGAGCAGCAGCACCGGGTCGGTGCCGGACCGCAGTTCGCCGCGCTCGGTGGCACGCTCGACGAGTTCGATGGCGAGCCGGATCCGCCGCTGGTACAGGCCGCGCATGACCTGCCCGACGTCGGCGTGCCGGGCCGCGGCCGCCACGAGTTCCGCGACGATGCCGGCGGACGGGTCGGTGTCGTGCGCCGGGCGCCCGGCGCGGCGCACGCTTTCGAGTGCGGCGGCGATCTGCTTGAGGTAGGCGCTCAGGTCGGCCCGCACGTCACCGGTGTCGGTGACCGGCACGTCGCGGTCGAGCATGTCGGCGTACACGGCGATGGCGAGGTGGTCCTTGGTCGGCCAGCGCCGGTAGAGCGTGGTCTTGGCCACCCCGGCGCGCTGGGCCACCTCGTCGATGGCCAGTCCGGCGTAACCGGCGGTGAGCAGTGCGTGCCGGGCGGCTTCCAGGATGCGCCGGTCCGCGTCGCTGTCGCGGGGCCGGCCGCGGGAGGTTTCCATGGGATCCCCTATATCCGATACTCAAGTTTCGTATATAGGTTAGCCCGCTGTCGCGGATTTACGCAACACGAGTTTCGAAAGTGGCTAGCGGCGGTCGAGTTCGGCCGCTTCGGCCGGCGTCGGTGCCGTGCCGCCCAGGTGCGCGGGCAGCCACCAGCGTTCCTCGTCGGACGCGGGCTGCTCGGGGTACTCGGCCTGGGCGCGGTCGAGCAGCGCGCTCATCCGGGTGCGCAGCTCCTTCGTGACGACGTCCCAGTCGTCGCCCTTGGCCGGGTGCATCGGCTCGCCGATGAGGATCGAGATCGGCACGTGGCGGCGGGTCAGGTCCTTCGGACGGCCCTTCGTCCAGAGCCGCTGGGTGCCCCACAGCGCCATCGGCACGACCGGGACCTCGGCGGCCGCGGCCATCCGGACCGCACCCGACTTGATCTCCTTGACGGTGAACGACCGGCTGATCGTGGCCTCGGGGAAGACACCGACGACCTCGCCGCCCTGCAGCTTCTCGAGCGCCTCACGGTAGGAGGCCAGACCGGCGGACCGGTCGACGGAGATGTGGTGCATCCCGCGCATCAGCGGCCCGGCGATCTTATTGTCGAAGATCTCCTTCTTCGCCATGAACCGCGTCAGCCGCTTGGCCGGGCGCGCGCCGAGCCCGCAGAAGATGAAGTCCAGGTAGCTGATGTGGTTGCACGCGATGACCGCGCCACCGCGGCGCGGGATGTGCTCCGCGCCCTCCACCCGGATGCGGTTGTCGAGTACCCGGAACATCGTCCGGGCCGCCGCGATCACGGGCGGGTAAACCAGGTCGGCCATCCGGCAAGGTTACGCGACCGTAGGTTGCCGGCCGCGGTTCAGCGGGGAAGAACACAGTACGAGCGCGATCAGGAGCGCGAACAGGGCGACGGACTGGTGCTTGATGCCCTCGATGCCGTCGCCGAGCGCCGCGGTGCCGAACTGCGTCACCGAGACGGCGAGCAGAAAGGCCGTCGTGACGCCGAGCGCGGTGCGCCGGTGCGACCAGGCCCGGACCGCCGCGAGCAGCCAGATCGGCACCAGGGCGAACAGCCCGAGCGGGGCGATCAGGCCGGTCAGCCACGACACCACCGGCACCCGGTACTCCTGCGCGTGCGGCGGGAACCCGGCTTCCTGGTCGAAGCTGCCGAGGTAGTCCGGGCGCGCGGTGAGCTGGTCGGTGGCGGCCCGGTCGAGCACTTCGAGGGTCCGGCCGGGGTGGATCGCGAAGTACGTCACGACGTTCCGGCGGCTGATCTGGTCGCGGTACCGCGGGTACAGCGGATCCATCGTCGCCGGGTGCGGGTGCCACCAGCCGTTGCCCGCGTACTGCGCGAACGACGCCGGCAGCCCGAGCGCGGCCAGGTCGGCCCGGGTGTCGTGCTTCCCGTCGACGATGTTCAGGAAGATCGAGTTGAAGACGTTGATCTCGCGCGAGTCGTCGCCCGGGAACTCGGTGTACGTGCCGTCGGGCGCTCGCGCCGGCTCGACGCTCTGCTGCGCGGCGAGCGTGACAGCACCGATCGCGCCGATGACCAGCACCGCCGGCGCCCACCGCTTGGCCCCGCGCAGCCCACCCGGCCGGACCAGCAGGATCGCCAGCGCGAGGATCGGCAGCACGGTCAGCGTCTGGACCTTGGCGTTGACCGCCAGGACGCCACCCGCGAACGTCACGGCCATGCCCGCGTAGCTCCACCAGCCCTCGCGCGCGGTCAGCAGCAGGCCGCCGGCGGCGAGCAGCAGGCCGAGGAAGGCCGCGCCTTCGCCGAGGATCGCGGCGAAGTAGCCGAAGAACGCCGAGTCCGCGACGACCAGCAGGAGCCCGGCCGTCACGAACAGCCGAGTCCGGCGCGGGTGCGGCAGGCCGAGCACGATCGCGGTGACCGCGGCCGCGGCGATGAGGCTGCTGAGCAGGCCCAGGATGACGAGGCTCAGCGTGCCGTGGAGGCCGATCAGCCGGCCGATCCGGACGGCCAGCTCGGCAAGCCAGCTCTGCGTGAGCAGGTACGTCGGCCGGCACGGCGGCGCGCCCGGCGCGGGGGTGTAGGCGAGGTGGACGAACGGCTCGGGCAGGCCCTTCCAGGTGATCCCGGCACCGCACAGCACGCGGCCGCCGTCGCCGTTGTTGGACATCGCGATCGGGCGCGGCACCAGGAACCGCACCACGAACAGCGCGAGCGACGTCCCGAACACCCCGAGCCCGAGCCGCGCTTCGGCGCCCAGCTGCCGGTCCGGGGCCTCGAGCTTCACGAAGGACAGGGTACGTAGCGGAAGTCCGGGCCCTTGTCGAGGTCGGCGACCAGGGACTTCGCCTGTTCCGCCCGCGGGTACACCGAGACCCAGTACGGCGTGCCGACGCGGCGGAAGGTCGCGACCTCGTACTTGCCCGCGTAGACCGGGTCGATCGCGCAGTGCTGGCGGTCGTCGTAGCCACCGTCGGCGGGCACGGCGAGGGTCGGGCGGCGGCCGTTGACCACGTAGTCGTAGTCGATCGCGACGCCGTCGACGTGCCGTCCCTCGCGGGCGATGTGGTCGTCGGTGCGGCCGAGGACGTCGATGATGAGCAGCTGGCCACCGTGGGCGGCGAGCGCGCCGGGCGCGGCCCCGCTGACCACCGACCCGGGCGGCAGGTAGTCGCCCAGCCAGCCGCCGATCTCGGCGAGCTCGGTGCCGTGCGCGTGCCAGTTGCGCACGCGGTCGAGCATTTCCGGGCTGAACACCGACACGAAGACCGCGATGCCGGCCAGCCCGCAGGCGGCCACCGGAACCAGCCGCGGCGCGACCGGCTTCGGCGTCGGCGACGGTTTGTCGACGACACCCGCGGTCAGCACGCCGTAGACCCCAACGGCGGCGACGGCCAGCAGCGGCGGGACCGGGGCCAGCAGCCGCCACGACGGGCCCGAGTCGCCGCCGACGAGCACCGCGGCCGCGGCCAGCCCGGCGGCGATCGCGAACAGCAGCCAGAGCAGGGCCCTGGCTTCGATGGCTGTGCCGACCGAGGTTTCGCCCTGCCCCGAAAGGCGGGTTGTGCCGGGGGTCTCGCCCCGAGCGCCCGCGAGGCGGGCTGTGCCAACCGGCGGCTCGGCCACCCCCAACCCCCGAGCCGCGGCTGTCACATCCGGGGCCTCTGCCAAGCGGGCCGTGGGGCGGCGCAGCAGCAGCGCGACCGCGGCGACCAGGCCGAGCAGCAGGAAACCCTGGTGCGCCAGCGCGAACCCGGACAGGTACGGCCAGCCGTCGGCGAGGTGCCCGCCGAGCGGCCCGCCGAGCTTCGCGGCCAGCGGGGCGGGGAGGAAGTGCTGGTAGAACGTCGCGCGCCAGGCCAGCCGCGGGACGAGGAAGACGAGCGCGCCCAGCGCGTACGCGACCGGGGCCCACCAGCTGTGCTTCTCCTTGACCGCGGCGCCGACCAGCCACAGACCGGCCAGCACGGCGACCACCAGGCCTTCCGGGCTGGTCATCACGGCGAAGGCGACGAGCACCCCGGCGACCACCGGGCGGCGCGCGGCGAGCGCGTAACCGACAGCCAGCACGAGCAGCACGAACAGCGGGACCTCGGAACCCGACGCCCCGTAGACGGCGAGGCCGCCGGCGCTCGCGGTGAGCACCGCGGCGGCCACCCCGATCGCGGGCCGCGGCTCGGCGCCCTCCGGCCTGGCCGCGGCGACGATCCGGTTGACCAGGAAGCAGGACAGGAGCACGCAGGCCAGCGCGGCGAGGACGCTCAAGACGACGGCCGTGGTGCGGATGTCGGCGCCGAACGCGGCGCGCGGCAGGGCGATCAGCACCAGCCAGAGGAAGTTCGTGTACCCCTCGACGCGTTCGCCGGGGTTGAAGACCGGGCCGTTGCCGTCGGCGATGTTCTGCGCGTAGCGGAAGGTGACGAGCGCGTCCTCGGTGACGGTCGCGAACAGCAGCTGGTGCAGCAGCGAAAGGCCGAGCGTCAGGATGAGGACGAAGGCGCGCCGGCCGCGGTCGGCGTCGAGGCTGTGCCAGGTCAGCACCACGACCGCGGCGACGACCAGCCACGCCACCACGACCGCGTAGACCACCCGGCCCCCTCCAGCTCTTCGCCGCGCCCACTCGGCCGGCTTCTCGGGCAGGTTATCGATCGTCGGCGGCGAGGCGTTTCCCGTGGACCGGCCACTCGGCCCTAATGGGGGTTGATCACTTCGCCGGCGACAGTCAAGCAGGGAAATTCACCTGCCAGAATAACCCGATCGGGTGTTGCCGCTGCGGGTTGAAGTGACGTCTTGAAAAAACGCCGATCGGGGTACCGGCCCGCCGCGTCGCACCGGTCATTTCCGGCTTAGTCTCCAGCGTGCTCTCCGCCAGCATCGCCATTGTCGTCATCGCCGCGCCCGGCCTCGCCATCGGTGCCGCCGCGGGTTTGCGCGGCTGGGTCCTGGCCGGGATGGCGCCGTTGCTGAGCTACGCCGCCGGCGGGCTGACCGGCCCGTGGGCCGCGGCGGCCGGGCTGCCGTTCACGCCGCTGATCTACGCCGCCGCGACCGTCGTGTTCGCCGCGACCGCCTTCGGTGTCCGGAGGTTCACGGTGCGCCGACGGTCACCCGAGCCCGAACCGGCACTGTGGGCGAGACGCGGGAATCTCGCCGTACTGGCCTGCCTCCTCGCGGCGGCGCTGATCGGCGGCTGGGCGACGCTGCTCGGGCTGGGCCGCATCGGCGCGTTGCCCCAGGGGTTCGACGCGGTCTACCACGGCAACGCCGTCCGCTACATCGCCGACACCGGCGACGGCAGCCTGTTCGGCACGGGCCACGTGAACTGGTACGGCGACGCGGCGCCGGTGTTCTACCCCAACGCCTACCACCTGCTGGCGTCGGTGACGTACCGGCTCGGCGGCGCGTCGATCCCCGAGACACTGGACGCGAACACCCTGCTGCTGCCGGGGCTGCTGGCGTTGTCGCTGGTGACGCTGGTGCGGGAGTTCCGCGGCCGGGCGGTGCTGGCGGGCGCGGTGGCGCTGACGGCCGTGGCGGCGGTGACGGGGGTCTACGAGTCGATGGGCCGCGGGCCGCTGCTGCCGTTCGCGCTGGGCGTGGCGCTGACGCCGCCGGCCGCGGTGGCGCTGCGGCGGTACCTGGAGCGGTCCGCGCCGGACACCGCGCTGGTCCTGGTGCTGGCCGCGGTGGGGTTGCTGTGCATCCACTCGTCGACGTTGTTCGGCGGGATCCTGTTCGCCGGGCCCCTGCTGGTCCAGCGCCGGCTCGCGGGGTGGCGCCGGCTCGGCCGCGATCTGCTGGCGCTGCTGCCGATCGCGGCGGTGTCGCTGCTGGTGGCGTGGCTGCAGCTGTTCGGCGCGCTGGGGCTGGCAACGGGCTCGCTGCCGTACTACGGCTGGCCGAGCGAGTACCGCGCGTCGACGGCGTTGGGTGCCCTGCTGGGGTTCCAGCACTTCGAGCCGCACCCGCAGGTGTGGCTGTCGGTGGCGTTGTTCCTGGGGATCGTGTTCTTCGCGCGGGCCGGCGAGCTGCGCTGGATCGGCCTGACGGCGTTGGTCACGGGCCTGGCCTACGTGGCGGTGGCGTCGTCGAACACGCCGATCGTGATGGCGCTGTCCCGGCCGTGGTGGGACGACCCGTACCGGTTCTTCTCGATGGCGGCGGTCCCGCTGTCGGTGCTGGCGGCCCACGGCCTGGCCTCGACACAGGCGTGGCTGCGTGACCGGCTGCCGTCCCGGGTGCCGCCGGTGGCTCTCGCGGCGGTGGTGCTGGGCGGGTTCGTGCTGCTTTCGAACGGGCTGTACGTCCGGTCCAACGGGGCCTGGGTGTACCAGGGCTACCAGGCGGCGGACCCGTCCGCTTTGCGGGTGACACCCGGCGAGCAGACCGCGATGGAGCGCCTCGGCTCGCTGGCCGCGCCGGGCGAGTGGGCGATGAACGACCGGTTCGACGGAACCGCGTGGACTTACGCCTTGACGGGAATTCGAACGGTCGCCGCGCATTTCGACGAAACTTCACCGCCGCGGGACGCGGTGTTGCTGGCGGATCGCTTTCGAAACTATTCGACGGACCCGGCGGTGCGGGCGGCGGTCCGGCGGTTGAACATTCATTGGGTGATTCTGGGAAAGCCGTCGACCGAACCGGGCAAGCCCTATCAGTCGGGGCTGGCCGGTTTGGCGGGCGAGCCGTTCCTGACGGAGGTCTACCGCAACCCGGACGCGGTGATCTACCGGCTGACGCCCTGAGCCGAGGGTTGTCCACATGTGCGTAAGGGCTGTGGACAACCGGTGGACAACCGGCTCAGGCGGTGACCACCGGGCGGGCCGAGCGGGCGGCGACCGCCGCGAAGCCGGCCGTCAGGAGGTCGGCCACCGTGAACATCACCCGGGAGGCCACCGCGAACGCCGTGGCCTGGCCGACCGTGAGGCCGCTGGCCGTCAGGACCGCGACCTGGGCCACCTCGCGGACACCGACGCCGCTGGGGAGGATGAACGCGAACGTGCCCACCGTCATCGCCACGGCCATCGCGCCCACGCACAGCACGAAGCCGCCGAGGCCCGGGGTGCCCACCGAGTTGGCCAGCAGCCACAGGTGGACGCCCTGCAGGCACCAGGCCGCCGTCGAGGCGCCGAAGACCTTGCCGATCACCGCCCAGCCCAGTGGGTGGGCCAGCGGCGGGCGGCGGAGGATCCGCAGGACGAGCGAGGTGCCCCAGGTGAGGATCTTCGGGTGCAACATCGCCAGGCCGAGCGGGATGAGCACGAACAGCCACAGCGCCCGCGGGCTGTTGCTGAACACCGCCGGCGCCGCCAGCAGCGACACCACCAGCGCCGACACCACGCCCACGCCGAGCTGGATCAGGGAGCCGGTGAAGATGCGGGCGCGGGCGAGGCCCGCCTTGCGGCCCAGCTCCATCTGCAGCAGGTACGCCCAGACCGAGCCCGGCACGTACTTGCCGAGCGAGCCGACCAGGCAGATCTGGGCGCCGCGGGCGTAGCCGATGGGCGCGCCGAGGTCGTCGACCATCACCTGCCAGCCCCAGGTCGACACCAGGATCGCCGCGACCAGGGCGACCAGGCTCAGCAGGGACGACTCCCAGGCGACGTCCCGCAGGGTGTGCCAGAACTCGCCCCAGTTGGCCGCCAGCTGCTTCGCCGCGAAGCCGAGGACCAGCAGGATCGCCACCCAGCGGACGACGTCGAGGATCTTCGCCCTGGTGGACTTCGGCTGCTTTCCCGCAGCCGGCAGGTCCTCAACTGTCGTCATCGACGGCTCTCCTCAGGCCTGGACCGTGACCAGGCGGCTGAACTCGGAGAGCAGATCGTAGCCGTCCCACACCGCGGAGAAGGTCAGGGCGGAGCCGAAGGGCACGATCCGGTCGACGCCGCGGCCCGCGAGCTCGTGCGCGAACGCCGTCAGCTCCTCGGCCGTGAAGCCGAACTGGCTGACCGTCTGGTCCTTGCGGAGGACGATCGGCACCAGATCGGACAAAGAGGACACCCGCGCGTTCGCGAACGTGCCGGCGCCGAGCCACTCGCGCGGCAGCACCGCCGGGTCGGCCAGCTCCAGCGTCGCCAGGCCGTTGCCCTGGAACTCGATCTCCTTGACCAGGCCGTCGACCGCCGCGCCGTACGCCGAGACGCGCTTCTGGACCGCCATCGCGGGCTCGGTGACGTGCTGCTTCGTCTCCAGCACCGCGGCCAGCAGCGTCCGGAATTCCTGGCCCGCGGCTTGCGCACCGGCCTCGTCGCCGACCCAGAACACCGCGCGCGGGGACGAGCAGGCGGCCTGGTCGAACCAGTACGAGTCGTTGTAGAAGCCCTCGGCGGCCGCGCGACGCTCTTCCGCGGACGCGCGCTGCCAGCCCGCCACCGAGGCGACGGCGAAGGACGAGCGGTCCGGGAACGTCAGGTCACGCGCGTGCGGCGCGAGCGGGTACTTCCGCAGCGCGGCGACCGAGCCGTCGCCGCCCCAGATGACGCGCAGGTCGGCGGCCAGCGACAGGGCGCCGCTCACCTCGTCGCTGCGGTCGTACGTCACCATGCGCTGGGTCGCCCGGATGGCGTCCGCCACCGAGGAGTCCACTTCGGACAGTGCCGCGTTCAGCGCCTCCAGCACCGCCTCGGCGGCCCCGGCCGAGCGCGACGAGACCCGCACGACGTTGTGGTTGCCGGCCAGCGCGGACAGCGCCCACGAGTAGACGAAGATCGTGTCGACGTTCGCCGGCGGCACGTGGAACACCAGCCCGCGCGGGAACCGCAGCGCATTGCCCGAAGCGTCCAGAGTGGACAGCGCCTTGGCGATTTCGCCCTTGCGCAGGAAGAAGCCGAGCGACGCCAGCTCCGGGAACCGGCGCGCGGTGGCCGGGGCCAGCAGCTTGCGGGCGAACTTCGTGACGAACTCGACGACGCGCGGGTCGCCCACGCGCAGCCGGCCGCCCGGTGGCTCGGCGCGCAGCTCCTCGACCAGGGAAGCGACCGGAACCGAATCCCCCAAGGGGAAACGCTGAGTCAGAGAGGTCACGCCGCCGCTCCCGAGAACGTGTCGGAGCACCCGCGGGCCTCCGCCTTCGGCAGCCGCCCGAGCACGGAGAAGTGCTTGCCCGGCCAGTCGCCGTCGTCGATGCCGTTGTAGACGCCCAGGTCTTCGGTCAGCAGCACGTGCCCCGGGTAGGACCGCGGCAGCGTCGAGACGACCTCGATCACGCCCGGCTCCCCGACCGGCTGCTCTTCCCACGTCTCCGGGTTCCGGATGACGACGTCGGCGAAGTCCGGGCAGTACAGCGAGTTGCCGGACGGGCCCTCGAGGAACACCGTGCCGATCTGCTCGATCATCCCGTAGTAGTTGTGGACCCGGGTGAGCCCGGTGTCCTCTTTGAAGCGCCGCCGGAACTCGGTGTTGTCGACCGCGCGGTCGATCAGCTTCTTCCAGCCACCGCTGTGGATGAGAATCCCGTTCGACAGGTCGAGCCCGTGGTCGCGCGCGACCTCGTACAGGTACAGCCACACCATGAACGTGAAGCCGAAGATCAGGAAGGGCTTGTCGCCGTACTCGGCGAGGAACTTCTTGACCGCTTCGACGTCCGGCTGGTCGTTTTCGTCGAGCACGTACGTGTGCTTGCGGCCGAAGTTCGCCATGCCCAGCACACCCGCGCCGCGGGCGGAGAACGACCGGCGGTTCTTGATGATGCCGATCGTGTCGACCATCAGCATCGGCAGCCGCTCGCCGCCGAGGACCTCCTGCAGGGTCGCGCCCAGCTGCTTGGTCTGCGCGCCCGCCGCCTCCTTGTCGAGGTAGATCCGGGACGCGCCGGCGCCGGTGGTGCCCGACGACGTCAGCGTCTTGAAGACCTCGCTGTCCGGGACGGACTTGAGGTCGTGCGTCTTGAACATCCGCACCGGCAGCCACGGCAGGTCGGCGATCGAGCCGAACGACGCGGAAGGCTCGATCCCCAGCGACGACAGAATCCGTTCGTAGCCTTCGGAATTCGCCCGGTGGTGAGCGGTGAGCGAAGCCAGCTCGGGCAGCAGCAAGGCTTCCCGGTCGGCCTGCGACCGCGTGAACACACTCATACCTGCCCCTCCAAAGTCCGGTAGTCGATCTTGCCGCTGGCCAGCAGCGGCACGGTGTCGATCGGGCGGACGTCGAACCCGCTGGCGTGCAGGTGCAGCCGCTCGGACAGCGCCCGGGACGCGTCCTTGCAGATGTCTTTGTCCGCTCCTTCGGCGAACAGCACGACCTTGTCGCCGGCCGCGACCGCGGCCACCACGTCGATCCCGACCGCCGCCGTGCGGACGGCCTGCTCGAGATCGTCGAGGCTGACGCGGTTGCCGAAGACTTTGCCGATGCGCTTGAGCCGCCCGGTGATGAACAGGTAGCCCTCTTCGTCGAGGTACCCGAGGTCACCGGTGGCCAGCACGCCGCCGTATTCGTCGCCCTTGGCCAGTCCGGACTCGTCGTCCGCATAGCCCATCATCACGTTGGGCCCACGGTAGACGACCTCACCGACAATTTTCGGGTGCGTGGTCTCCGAACCGTCGTCGCGACGGACGGCGAACTTCCCGCCCGGCAGCGCCGGCCCGGCGGAACCGAGCTTTTCGGCCAGTTTTTCGGCGGGCACCGTCGTCATCCGCGGCGCCGCCTCGGTCTGGCCGTACATGACGTACATCCGGCCGCCGACGGCCAGCATCTTCTCGTTGAACTCGGCGACCAGGTCGTCGCGCAGCTTCCCGCCGGCCTGCGTCAACGTGCGCAGCGTCGGGTACTTCGCGGGGTCGAACTTGAGCCGCCGCAGCATTTCGTAGTGGTACGGGACACCCGAAAGCGAAGTGACGCCGTAGGTGTTCACCGCGTCCCAGAAGCCGCGGCCGAGCACGCCGGACGGCTCGATCACGACGGTCGCGTCCCGCACCAGGTGCGAGTTCAGCACCGACAGGCCGTAGCTGTAGTGCAGCGGCAGGCAAGTGGGTGCGACCTCGTCGGCGTCGATGTGCAGCACCTGCGCGATGGCGTCGGCGTTGGCCAGGATCGCCTGCCGCGAGAGCCGGACGAGCTTGGGGTTGCCGGTCGAGCCGCTGGTCGGCAGCAGGACGGCCAGGTCGGGGTGCGGGATGACGCCGTCGGCCGAGTCGCGGACCCAGTCGGCGCCGCGCACGGAGTAACCGGATGGCGCGTCACCCGAAGCCGAGAGCACAGCCGCGGGGCGGAAGCGCGAGACCAGCCCGGCCAGCACGTCGGCGTCCAGAGCCGGGTCGATCAGCGCGATCGCCCGCCGGGATTCGAACGCGCCCAGGTAGGTCAGCACGCTGTCGAGGTCGATCGACATCCGCGCGAACACGACGCCGGTGGGCAGCGCCGCCAGCTTCTCCATCGCGCGGCCGACCTCGGCCGACAGTTCCGCGCCCGCCAGCGTGCGGCCCCCGGCCACATCCACCAGCCGAGCCCCCGCACCCAGCAACGTCACAGCACCAAGCCTCCGTCGATCCCCAGCACCTGGCCGGTGATGAACGACGCCTCGTCGCTCACCAGGAACCGGATCGCCTTCGCCACTTCTTCGGGCCGGCCCAGCCGTCCGAGCGGCGTCTTGCCGGCGTTCTCGGCCTTCGCGTCTTCGCTCAGGCCCGCCGTGAGATCGGTCTCGATGACGCCCGGCGCGACCGCGTTGACGCGGATGCCGGACCGGCCGAGCTCCTTGGCCGCCGACCGCGCGATGTTCGCCACCGCCGCCTTCGACGCCGCGTACACCGTCTGACCGGCGCTTCCGTGCTCCCCGACGATCGAGGCGAGCACGACGATCGCGCCGGACTTCTTCCGCATCATCGCCCGGGCCGCGGCCTGGACGGTGTGCAGCGTGCCGGCCACGTTCGTGCTCAGCGTCGTGTCGACCAGGTCCTCCTTGATCATGCCGAGGAGCGCGTCCTCCATGATCCCGGCGTTCGCGACGACGATGTCGAGCTTGCCGTGCTCCTTGGCGACACCCCTGACCAGCGAGGACACCGCCTTGGCGTCGGTGACGTCCAGCGCGAGCCCGGAGGCGCCCACGGAGGCCGCCGCTTCCTTGGCGCGAGCCTCGTCACGTCCGGTGAGCACGACCGTCGCGCCCGCCTCGACGAGCGCGCGGGCGGTGGCCAGGCCGATCCCCCGCGTCCCGCCCGTGACAAGCGCGACGCGACCGGACAAATCAGTCATTCTTCGACTGCAGCTCGGTCACCATGTCCACGGCGACCTTGAAGCTCGACATGTCGATGACCTGGTCGGTGTCGAACTCGACGTCGAACTCGTCCTCGATGGCCGCGACCAGCGCCATGTGGCCGACCGAGTCCCACGCCTCGATGTCGCGGTACTTCAGGTTCTCGACGTCCACGGCGCCGTCGAGGTCGAGCGCCTCGACGAAAACCTCGCGCAGCTTGGGGGCGACTTCGGACATGCGTTGACTCCTAGTGCTCGTCGCGCGGGCGAGCGTCCCACGCCTTTACCAAGGTAGAGAGGTCGCCGGGCAGCGTGACGTCCGGGAGACCTTCCTTGCCCTTCAGCCACGGCCCGAGGGCCTCGATCGTCTCCTCGTCGAGACCGCGGCGGGACAGGCCCACCACGTTGACGCCGGTGACGCGGGCCGGGTTGCCGACGGCGATGGTGAACGCGCCGATCTCGCGCCGCACCGCCGAGCCCATCCCGATCATCGCGCCGGGCCCGATCACGACCTTCTGGTGCAGGATCGCGCCCATGCCGAGGTTCGCGCCGTCCCAGATGTGGCAGTGGCCACCGGTGACGGCGTTCGAGGCGATCGTGACGCCGTCGCCGACCAGGCAGTCGTGCGCGATGTGGGAGTTGCGGAGGAAGTAGCTGTCGCTGCCGACGGTCGTTGTCCGCCAGGTCCCTTGGTGGACACTCACGTACTCGCGGATCCGGTTGCGGCTGCCGATGACGACGCCGTGCCCGTCGTGATCCGGGTCACCGGTCGGCGCCTCTTCCCAGGCAGCGGGATGCGGACGGCTACGGTCCTCGCCGGGCGTGCCGATCGTCACGTGCGGGCCGATCCAGTTGCCGTCCCCGATGCGAGCCGGTCCGGCGATCACCGCGAACGGCCCGATGACGTTGTCCTCGCCGAGCTCGACGCCTTCGCCGATGACGGCGGTCGGGTGGATGCGGTTGGCCACGGGTGGTCGTCCGTTCGTCGGCGGCTGGGTACTGGGCGCGCGGCCGCGCCCGGTAACGTGTGGCCCGCGTTGCTGCAGGGCGGCCGGGCGCAGAACCGGCGGCTCACTGTACCGGACGCACCGAAATCGCCTGCCGAGAGAGACTGCCCATGATCCCCATCACTGTGGTCGACGTGCGCGACGCGGAGGACCTCGTCGTCGAGGTGCTGCGCTCCGGCGCCATCGCACAGGGACCGATGGTCAAGCGCTTCGAAGACGCCTTCGCGGCGGTCTCCGGGACGAAGCACGCGATCGCGGTCAACAACGGGACCACCGCGCTGGTCGCCGCGCTGCAGGTGCTGGACCTGCAGCCGGGTGACGAGGTCATCACCTCGCCGTTCACCTTCGTGGCGACGCTGAACGCGATCCTCGAGGCCGGCGCGACCGTCCGTTTCGCCGACATCCGGCGCGACGACTTCGCGATCGACCCGGACGCCGTCGCGGCCGCCGTCACCGATCGCACCAAGGTCCTCATGCCGGTGCACCTCTACGGCCAGACGGCGGACATGGGCAAGCTCGCGCCCCTGGCCGCCGAGCGCGGCCTGCAGGTGATCGAGGACTCGGCGCAGGCCGTCGGCGCGTCGTTCGAGGGCAAGCAGGCCGGTTCGTTCGGTATCGGCTGCTTCTCGCTGTACGCGACGAAGAACATCACCACCGCCGAGGGCGGCGTCATCACGACGGACGACGACGCGCTGGCCGACAAGCTGCGCGTGCTGCGCAACCAGGGCATGCGCGCCCGGTACCAGTACGAGGTCGCCGGCCACAACTACCGGATGACCGACCTGCACGCGGCCGTGGGCATTCCGCAGCTGGCGAAGCTCGACCAGCTGACCGCCGCCCGCCAGGCGAACGCGAAGCGGCTGTCGGAGGGCCTCGCCGGCACGCCGGGCCTCGACGTCCCGCAGGTGCTGCCGGGCCGCGAGCACGTATGGCACCAGTACACGGTGCTGGTCGGGCCGCACGCGTTCCTCTCGCGCGACGAGCTGGCCGCGGCGCTCACCGAACGCGGCATCGGCAACGGCATCTACTACCCCAAGATCGTCTTCGACTACGACTGCTACGCGGGTCACGACCTGATCCCGGGCGCGCGCGTCGAGGACTTCCCGGTCGCGAAGTCGGTCGCCGAGCAGGCGCTTTCGCTGCCGGTGCACCCGCACCTGACCGAGTCCGACCTGGACACCATCATCGAAACCGTTCGCGAGGTACTGGGCGCATGACGCATCGGATCGCTCTTGTCGGTACCGGGAACATGGGTTCCCTCCACGCCCGCGTGCTCGCCGGCAACGAGCGCGTCGACCTGGTCCGCGTGATCGATCCGCGCGAAGAAGCGGGCAAGGCCGTCGCCGAGCGGTACGAGACACAGTGGACGCCGGAGATCGGCGATCTGTCCGATGTGGACGCCGTGGTGCTGGCCTCGGCCACCGAGGCGCACTACAACCTGGCGCAGGAGATCCTCGGCCAGGGCAAGCCGATGCTGGTCGAAAAGCCGGTGTGCAACAGCTTCGAGAAGTCGCAGGAAATCGTTTCGCTGTCGGCGAAGAACGACATCCCGCTGATGTGCGGGCTGCTGGAGCGCTACAACCCGGCGGTGATGACCGCGCGGGCGCTGGTGCAGGAGCCGATCCACCTGATGGCCCGCCGCCACGGCCCGTACGCGCCGCGCATCAAGACCGGCGTGGCGTGGGACCTGCTGGTGCACGACGTCGACCTGGCGATCCAGTTCTTCGGCGGCGCGACGCCGGCGCGCGTGACGTCCGGCGCGGGCTACTTCCACCCGCAGTCGGTCGAGGGCGCCGAGGACACCATCGAGACGGTGCTGTCGTTCCCGACCGGCCTGGCCACGGTGTCGGCGTCCCGGCTGGGCCAGAAGAAGGTCCGCTCGCTGGTGGTGTCCGAGCTCGACCGGCTGATCGAGATCGACCTGCTGCGCCGCGACGTCACGATCTACCGGCACGTCTCGCACGACTCGGTCACCCCGGACGGCCTCGGCTACCGGCAGCAGACGGTCATCGAGATCCCGGAGCTGGTCACGGCCCGCGAGCCGCTCGCGACGCAGCTGGACCGGTTCTGCGACCTCCTCGAGGGCAAGATCGACGCCGACACCGAGCGCGACCTGATCCTGCCGTCGCACCACGTGGTCGAGCAGGTCCTGACGCAGGCCGCGGCCTAGCTCACCGGCGCCGGGAACGCGGCCGGGCTCCGGCGTCCGCCGGGGCCCACCGCGCGGACGCCGAAGAAGACGTTGTCCTTGGACAGGTCGATCTTCGCCGTCAGCGCCGGGCCGACGTCGATCGCGTGCGTCCAGTCGGGGGCGGTCGTTTCGCGCCAGACGACTTCGTAGCTCGACGCGCCCGGCGTGGCCGTCCAGAGCAGTTCGGAGTCGTTCGTCAGCGCCGCCGTGCGGATCTTGACGCCCTTCGGCGTACCCGGCGCTGTCGCGAGCGACCACAGCGCGGCGCCGTTCACCCTGGCGACCCGCGCGATGAACGGGAAGTCGCAGAACTCCGGCAGATCGCCGTACTGGACGCCGTTTTCGACGCGGACGTCCTGGTGCTGGTGGGCGAAGTCCTCGTTCGGCTCGGTGAACCGCGCCGCCGGGTAGCCCTGCTCCAGGAAGCCGATGTGGTCGCCGCCGCGCAGGTAGCGGTCGCGGCGGTAGACCACCCGGACAGTCATGCCGGTCGCGTCGTTCTCCGCCACCGACTTCACGAACCTCGCCAGCTGCCGCGGCGGGGAGTCGTTCTCGCCGCCGATGCTGCGCCGCAGGCTCGCCTCGGCCGGGGTTTCCGCGGTCGGGACGCCTTCGGCGAAGAGGCGGATCGTGACGGGGTCGCGCGTCCCGTCGTCGGCGCGGCTCGAGCCGACGATGTCGTCGGTGAACATCGCCTGGACGTCGGTGGCCGCCGCCTTGAACTGCTGCGCCATGTACCGCGAGCCGTACAGGCCCTGCTCTTCGCCCGCGACGGCCGCGAAGACGATCGTCGCGGCCGGCTGCCGGGTCGAGAGCACCCGGGCCAGCTCCAGGGCGACCGCGACACCCGAAGCGTCGTCGTCCGCCCCCGGCGCGTCGCCGGTGAAGTCCATGACGTCGCTGCGGCGCGAGTCGTAGTGCCCCGAAACGACGTACACGCGGCCGGGGTCGGTGGACCCACGCAGCGTCGCGACGACGTTGGTGATCGTCGTCGGCACCGGGATCCGGTCGGCGGGCGGCTGGACGTACGACTGCAGCTCGGCACTCAGCCGTCCGCCGGAAGCCGCCGCGACCTGCCGGAACTGCGCGAAGAGCCAGTCGCGTGCGGCGCCGATGCCGCGGGCGGGGTCGTCTTGGGCGGACAGCGTGTGCCGGGTGCCGAACGCGGCCAGCCGTCGCACGGTCGCTTCGATCCGCCGTTCGTCGACCTGGCGGAGCAGGGCCCGCAGTTCCGCGTCGGGACGCTGGGGCCGGACCGGAACGCCAGGCCCGCGGTCGCCGAGTTCGGCGGCGTCGGCCGGGGTACCGACGGCCGTTGCCACGCCGAGCGCGGCCGATGCGGTGAGGAACGCTCGTCGTGAGGTCACGATTCACGTCTTACGCCCGCTTCGGGTGGGCGGGTACCGCCTACTTGGTGAGCCGCTTGCCGTCGGCGTCGTAGGCGGTCAGCGGGCTCAGGACGGCGGAGTTGGGGACGACGTCCGGGTGGAACCAGAAGATGACCACGTTCGGGTCCGCGGTCCACCGGGCCAGCTGCGCCTCGACGGTCCGGCCGTGGACCGTGGACGTGATCCTCGCCGCCGGGCCCGCGAAGTAGCCGAAGACCGGGATGACCTGGTTTTGGACCACCTCGCCGCCGTCGGTGGCGTGGAAGCCGAACGAGCGGTCGGAGCCGCGGTACTCGTTCGTCGCCAGGACCGGCCGCAGCGACGTCCCGGACCGGAAGCCGGCCACCAGGCCGAAGCTGACCCCCGGCACCTCCGGCACGTCGACGGCCCGCGCGTAGATCACGACCTCCCCGGCGGGATTCCGGATCCCGGTGCCGACGACGTCGCCGATCGGCTGCTCGGTGGCCGGCGCCGGGGACGTCGTGGAGAGCACCGGTGACGGCGGCTGCGCGACCGGCGCCGGCGCGGGCTGCCGCAGCTGGACGGCGAACACCACGACGAGCACGACGGCGGCCGCGGCGGCGACCCCGGCGGTGCCGGTCAGCACGCGGCGGCGACGGCGCAGGCGCGCGCCACCGGCCATGATCTTGGCCAGGTCGGGTTCGGCGAAGGGCTCGTCCGGCGGCTGCCGGAGCGCGGCGCGGAAGTCTTCGAGATCGTTCACCGCCCGCTCCTCCCGATCAGCGTGTCTTCCGGGTCCGCCTCGACCCGCAGCTTGGCCAGCGCCCGCGAGTTCGTGCTCTTCACGGTACCCAGTGAAACGCCGAGCTCACGGGCCACGTCGGCTTCCGGCAGGTCGAAGAAGTGGCGCAGCACGACGACGGCGCGTTCGCGGTCGGTCAGCGTCTTCAGCACCGCCGTGAGCCAGGCCCGCTGGGTGACGGCCTTGTCGACGTCGAGGCGGTCCTGCTGCTCGGGCATGGTTTCGGTGGCGTACTCGCGGATGGGGCGTCGCCAGCCGTCGATGACGTGGTTCATCAGGACCGTGCGGGCGTAGCCGTAGGCGTCCTTGTGCCGGACCCGCGACCAGGCGGCGTAGGTGCGCGTGAAGGCGGTCTGGGCGGCGTCCTCGGCCTGGTGGCGGTCGCCGGTGAGCAGGAACGCGGCGTGCGTGAGCCGGCCCGAAGACGCGCGGACGAACTCCGCGAATTCCTCGTCGCCGCGCGCCATGCGTCACCTCGTTTCGTCGTTCCCAGCGACGGCCGAAAGCCCGGAAGGTTGCTTCTCAACCTTTTCGAGGTTACGCGCGTACTGGGGAATGGACGATCTTGCTCCCCGGCCACGCCGGGGAGCCGACTGAGGGAGAAAGCCATGAGCAAGCGCATTCTGGCGGCGGCCACGGCGGCCGCCGCGATGCTGCTGACCGCCGTCCCGGCCACGGCCGTCGCGGCCCCGGTGTCCGCCGTCGCCACGTCCCCGGTGCTGGGCGACGTCATCCCGTCGGGCTTCGGCGACGTGGTGTTCTACGGCGTGCCGGTGCGGATCCCGCAGCTCCCGGAGACGACGTTCGGCATCATGGCCGGCGCCCGCGACGCGGCGGGCGGCCTGACGAATTTGGTGGCGACGAACGAGACGTCGGGCTCGGACAAGGCCCCGGGCTTCCACGCGGTGTCCGGCGGCATGACCGTCAACGGCCACGAGGTCCCGTCGTTCGGTTACTACTACGGCCCGGCGGCGAAGATCACCGGCCGCATCTGGGGCACGACGGGCGTGGCGCACCAGGCTCGCTGGAGCGAGGACCCGAACGTGGTGGTGTTCTGGTTCGACCCGGGCGTGGCGGACCCGGAGAACCTCCAGGCCTTCGACGCGGCGGGCACGGAGCTGCCGGCGGGCGACACGGGTGTCGGGCACGGCTGAAACGTTGCGTAACCGATATCTCGCGCTGGGTCACTGAGTACTAGATTGTGTGCTGCGCGCGGATCGTGCGGTTCCGTGCGGAGGACTTCGCCGCCGGGAGGACCGGGCGGTTTCACGACGGCGGCGCCGGCGTTCGGCGCCGGTGCCGCCGTCATCCACTTACTCGGAGAAGTCGCCCGACGGCGCGCCCCAGCCCGAGGCATCTCCGCCGCGTTCCTCCGCGATCTCCCGCCGGCGCGCGTTCTCCGCCCGCACCCGGTCCACTTCGGACTGGATGTACTCCTCGTCGTACCGCTGGAACACCCGGGCCGGGTTACCCGCCACCAGCGTCCGCGGTGGGACGTCCTTCGCCACCACCGAGTTCGGCTGGACCGTGGCGAAGTCGCCGATCGTCACGCCGGCCATGATCACCACCAGGCCGCCGATGAAGCAGCCCTTGCCGATCTTCACCGGCTTGCGCTCGATCAGGTCGCTGCCCGAGTGGTTCTGCAGCGTCATGTTCGCCAGCCAGCTCGAATGCGTGAAGATCAGCGTGTTCAAGCCGATGCTGGTGTGCTCGCCGATCTCCAGGCCGCCGCTGGCGTCCAGGGCCGCTCCTTCGCCCACCCAGCAGTGGTCGCCCATCTTCAGGTTCTCGGGGCTGATGATCTTCACGCGCTCGCGCACGCGGCACGTCGAGGGCAAGCCGTAAAAAGCAGCTCGCTCGGCGTCGTTCATGTACTGCGAGACCAGCTCGGTCAGGATCTGCGGGCGCAGCCGGTGGCTGCGCTCGTCATCGAAGAACATCGGCTTCCGACACCAGCTTCTCGAAGGTCCTGAGGTGCTCTTCCGCGACGACGTCGAGGCCGAAGTTCGACCGCACCAGCTCGCTTTCGCGCTGGGCGATCAGCGCACGCCGCGACGGGTCGTCGAGCAGCTCGATCACCGTGCGGGCCACGGCTTCCGCGTCGTCCGGCCGCACCAGCAGCACGTTCTCGCCGTTGCGCAGCTCGATGCCCGGGTAGTTGTCCTCGGTCACCGAGGCGATCGTCGCCGTGCCCGACAGCATCGCCTCGAGGGACGCCGTGCCGCAGCCGCCGTTGAGGTCGTGCGTGACGATGTCCGCTGCCGCGAAGTACGCCGGGACATCCTCCTTCGGCACCGCGCCCGTGACGATCAGCGCGTCCGACACCCCCAGCTCGGCAGCCCGCTTCAGGAACGCGTCGTGGTACACGCGGCCGACGACGACCACGCGCACGCCGGGGTGCTTGTCCAAAATGGACGGCAGGGCCTCGATCAGCGGCAGCCGGTTGCGCAGCGGGATGACGTGGCCCAGCGACACGATCAGCGGTGCGTCGCCGATCCCGTGCTCCGCGCGGACGTCCTTCGTCACCGGCTTCGCGAAGTGCCCGGTGTCGACGGCGATCGGGAAGTACTCCGAGTTCGCGTCGCTCGTGCCGTAGCGGTCGACGCAGTAGTCGACGCCGAGCTTGTCGAGGATGACGTACCGCGGCTTCAGGTACGCCAGGATCGGCCGCACCAGCACCGCGTCGAGCAGCCGGAACACGCCGCCGTACAGCTTGTTGTCGCTGATCAGCAGGGTGTGGATGGTCAGCAGCGTCGGGACGCCGTGCCGCCGCGCCCA
Organism: Amycolatopsis sp. MtRt-6; assembly: GCF_017308975.1. Lineage (GTDB taxonomy): Bacteria > Actinomycetota > Actinomycetes > Mycobacteriales > Pseudonocardiaceae > Amycolatopsis. The sequence continues at coordinate 141,832 of NZ_JADWPD010000001.1, forward strand.
GATCCCGGCCAGCCAGGACAGGTCGAAGAACTGGCCGTGCAGATGAATCGCGTCCGGCTTGAACTCGTCCAGCAGCTTCCACAGCCGCCGCCAGTTGCCCGGCCGCAGCGACGCGAAGCTCATGTCGAAGTCGATCGACAGGCCGATCTGCGGCATCTTCACCGCCGGGAGCCGCACGACGCAGTAGCCGTCGCGCTCCTCCTCGGCCGGGGCGTCGGCGTACGCGGCCGTGATCGCGAGGACCTCGTGCCCGGCCGCGGCGAACTGACCCGCCAGCGACGCCGCCATGTGCGCGCTGCCGCCCACGCGGGGCGGAAAGAAGTTGTTCACCACCGCGATGCGCAGCGCACGTCCTTGGGCGGGCCCGGCGGTGGTACTCACTCGGTTTCCTTGACCAGATCCCGCATGCCGTCTTCGACGGTGATCCGCGGCTCCCAGCCCAGCACGTCCCGCGCCCGGCTGATGTCGGCGGCGCGCCGCGAGACCAGCACGTCACGCTCGTTGAACAGCGGCTCGACGTCGACGCCGACGGCCTCGATGAGGATCTTCGCCAGCGCCGCGATCGACGTGTCGATGCCGGTGCCGATGTTGATCGGCACGTTCGCCTTCTCCGACTCCAGCGCCGCGACGACGGCGTGCGCCAGGTCGGTGACGTGCACGAAGTCCATCGACTGGTCGCCGCGGCCGTCGATGATCGGCGGCTGGCCGTTGCGCAGGCGCTGGATGAAGTGGTTGATCACCGAGGTGTAGTACGCCTCGATCTTCTGGCCCGGGCCGTACACGTTGAAGAACCGCAGCGCGTTCCAGGACAGGCCCTTCTGGCGCTCGTAGAAGCCGAGCAGGTCCTCACCGGCGCGCTTCGAGATGCAGTACGGCGTGAGCGGGCGCAGCTCGTCGTCCTCGTGCATCGGCAGCCGCTTCGGGTCGCCGTAGACCGACGCCGTCGAGGCGAACACCAGCCGCTCGACGCCCTCGTCCGCGGCCGCCGCGAAGACGTTGTGGTTGCCGATCATGTTGATGTCGATCGACTCGTGCGGGTCGGCGATCGACTTGTTGATCGACACCGTGGCGAAGTGGATGACGTGCGTGCAGCCGCGCATCGCCTCGCGCACCGCGCCGCCGTACCGGACGTCCTTCTCGACCAGCTCGACCTTGCCGGTGGCCACGAACTCGTTGACGCGGGCGCGGTCGCCGCGGGTCATGTTGTCGAAGATCCGGACCGTGTAGCCGCCCTCGATGAGGAGCGGGATGACGTGCGCGGCGATGAAGCCACCGCCCCCGGTGAAGAGCACCTTCTTGTCGGACACCAATTTCTCCTCGGTCGGCGGCTTCAGGACAGGGACTGCACGGCTTCGCGCACGACCTCGGCGACGCGCGTGACCTCGGCGTCGGTGAGGTTGGCGTGCATCGGGACGGCGAGCTGACGCGCGAACGCGTCGGCCGAGACGGGCAGCGGGGCCTGAGGCCCGTAGATCGGCTGCAGGTGCGACGCGTAGGTGCCGAAGTTGCACTGGACGCCCTGGGCGCGGATGCGCAGGGCGAGCGTGTCGCGGCTGACCTCGGGCGCGACCGTGAGCAGGTAGGCCTGCCACGGGTGCTCGCGGTCGGGCAGCTCCACCGGCACGGTCAGCGCGTCGACGTCGGCGAACGCCTCGTGGTAGCGCTTCGCGACCGAGCGGCGGGCGGCGAGGAGGTCGGGCAGGCGGTCGAGCTGGACGTTCATGATCGCAGCCTGGACGTCCGACAGCCGGAAGTTGTAGCCGAGCTCGTGGAACTCCGGGATGGGCAGCGTGTCCGAGCCTTCGCGGCTGATGGCCGGCTCGATGCCGTAGGTGTGCAGCTTGCGGGCGCGGGCGATGAGGTCTTCGCGGTCGGAGACCAGCGCGCCGCCTTCGCCCGCGGTGATGCCCTTGCGGCCGTGGAAGGAGAACGCGGCGAGGTCGGCGAGGCTGCCGGCCGGGCGCGTCTTGTACGTCGCGCCCGCGGCGCAGGCGGCGTCCTCGAAGAGCCAGAGGCCGTGCTTGTCGGCGATCGCGCGGTACTCGTCGAAGTCACCGGGCTGGCCGGCGACGTCGACGGCGAGGATGCCGACCGTCTTCGGCGTGATCAGGGCTTCGACGTGCGCCGGGTCCGCACTGAAGACGTCCGGGCGGATGTCGGCGAACACCGGCTTCGCGCCGGCCTGCACGACGGCGTGGCCGGTCGCCGGAAACGTGTAGTCGCCGACGATCACCTCGTCGCCCGGCCGGACGCCGAGGACCTTGAGGCCGAGGAAGAGCGCCGAGCCGCAGTTCGCGGTCGTCAGCGCGTGCGCCGTGCCGGTGACCTGGGCGAACCGTTCCTCGAAGCGACGGCACGCCGGCCCCGCCCCGGCCAGCCAGCCGGACCGGAACACTTCGGCGACGGCCGCGAGCTCCTCTTCGCCGACGGTCGGCTGACCGAGGGCAATGCTGTCGGACGACATACCTCTCCCATTGCGTGGGGACCCGGCGAAGTGTATAGACGCACGCTCAGCTGATTCACAGGACCACGCCGAACTCCCCTGTGGAATGACACTTCACCCAGGTCGGGGACGTCTTAGGCTGGGCCCATGCGATTCGGGGTGCTGGGGGCCGTTGCCGCGTGGCGCCCCGACGGCACGCAGGTGGCGGTGGGCGGCCCGCGGTCGCGGACGTTGCTGGCGCTGCTCGCGCTCGAAGCGGGGCGGTTCGTGCCCGCCGAACGGCTGATCGACGGCATGTACGGCGAGTACCCGCCGGCCGGCGCCGCGAACGCCCTCCAGTCGCAGGTGTCCCGGTTGCGGACCGCGCTGAAGGACCTCGCCCCGGTCGAATTCACCGCGGCCGGGTACCGGCTGGCCGTCCCACCGGACGAAGTGGACGTCCACAGCTTCGGACGGCTCACCCGCGAAGGCCGCACACTGCTGAAGGACGGCGAGCACGCGCGGGCCGCGGAAGTGCTGGGCGACGCGCTGGCGTTGTGGCGCGGGCCCGCGTTCACCGACCTGGCGGACGCGCCGTTCGCCGCCGCGCAGGTCACGCGGCTCGACGAGCTGCGCGCGGCCGCCGTGGCCGACCACGTCGAGGCCCGGCTGGCACTCGGGCAGGCCGAAGACGTCCTCGCCGGCCTGCGGGAGACCGTCGCCGCGCAGCCGCTGCGCGAACGGCCGCGCGCGCAGCTGGTCCGGGCGCTGGCCGCCGCGGGACGGCCGGCCGACGCGCTCGCCGCGTTCGAGGACGCCCGCCGCACGCTGGCCGGCGAGCTGGGCGCCGACCCCGGCCCGGAACTCGCCGAAGCCCACCTCGCGGTGCTTCGCGGCGAAACCGAGAAGCCGGTGCTCCCGGCGTTGCCCGCGCAGCTGACGAGCTTCGTCGGCCGGGACGCCGAGCTGCGGCAGGTCGCGGAGCTGCTCACGCGCGCCCGGCTCGTGACGCTGACCGGGCCGGGCGGCACCGGCAAGACCCGGCTGGCCGTCGAGGTCGCCGCGGCCCAGCCCGGGCCGGTCGCGTTCGCCGAGCTCGCCCCGCACGGCGGCGCCGACGTCGCGAGTGCGGTGCTGGCCGCGCTCGGCCTGCGCGAAAGCTCCCGCGGCGGCCCGCAGGACCCGGTCGAGCGGCTGGTCTCGGCGTTACGCGACCGCCCGGTGCTGCTGGTGCTCGACAACTGCGAGCACGTCGTCGACGTGACGGCCCGGCTGGCCGCGCGCCTGCTCGCCGCGTGCCCGGGGCTGCGGGTGCTGGCCACCAGCCGCGAGCCGCTCGGCATCACCGGCGAGCAGCTGGCGCCGGTGCCGCGGCTGGCCGTCCCGCCGCCGGGGACCTCCGCCGCGCAGGCTCACGAGTTCGCGGCGGTCCGGCTGTTCGCCGAACGCGCGGCCGCGAGTTTTCCGGCGTTCGCGCTCGACGAGTCGACGATCGGCGACGTCCAGCACGTCTGCGCGGCCCTCGACGGGCTGCCGCTGGCCCTGGAGCTGGCCGCGGCCCGCGTCCGGACCCTGCGGCTCGGCGAGATCGCGGCCCGGCTCGACGACCGGTTCCGGCTGCTGGCCCGCGGCAGCCGGACGGCCGAGGCCCGGCACCGCTCGCTGCGCGGGGTCGTCGAGTGGAGCTGGGACCTGCTGACCGGCGAAGAGCGTTCGCTGGCCAGACGACTCGCGGTGTTCTCCGGTGGCGCGACCGCGGCGGCCGCCGCCGAGGTGTGCGGCGCGGACGTCGACCTGCTGCCGGACCTGGCCGACAAGTCCCTGGTCGAGGCCGTCGGCGGCCGGTTCCGGATGCTGGAGACGATCCGCGCGTTCGGCGGCGAGAAGCTCACCGAGGCGGGTGAGGCGGAGCGGGTCCACCGCGCGCACGCCGAGTACTTCCTGCGGTTCGCGGCGGAAGCGGACCCGATGCTGCGGACCGCCGAGCAGCTCGACTGGCTGGCGCGGCTCGACGCCGACTACGACAACATCCTGGCGGCCCTGCGCTGGTCGACCGAGCACGACGTCACGCTCGCCCTGCGGCTGGTGCCGCTGCTGGCGATGTACTGGTGGATGCGCGGGCGGCGGTTCGAGGGCGCCGGGTTGTCGCTGGCCGTGGTCTCGCGGTGCTCGCCGGAGGTGCGCGAGGAGTACGTCGAGGAGTTCCTGGTGTGCGTGCTCGGCGCGCTGGCCGGGCCGCCGCACGAGTCGCTGGAGCAGTACCTGCCGCTGGTCCGCCGGTACGCGACGACGGAGGACTGGACGCCCCGGAACCCGATGCTGGTGATGCTGCTCGGGGTGGTGGCCGGTCCCCCCGGCGACGACGCCGAGCTGCTCGGCCGCGGCCTCCTGGCGGCCGGCGACGCGTGGGGCTGGGCGCTGCTGCCGATGGGCATGGGCCTGCGGGCGATGATGTCGGGCGACCTGGCGAGCGCGGAGGAAGGGCTTCGCGAGGGTGCGGCCCAGTTCCGCGCGCTGGGCGAGCGGTGGGGCCTGTCGACGGCGCTGGACCACCTGTCCCAACTGCTGACCTGGCGCGGCGAGTACGCGGCCGCGTTGCCGGTGATGGACGAGGCGCTGGGCCTGATGCACGAGATCGGCGCCACCGACGACGAGGCCGACCTGATCTGCCGCCGCGCGTGGACGCACCTGCTGGCGGGAGACCACGCGCGGGCGCGCGCGGACTACGAGCTGGCCGCGGCCACGGCGGGCCGGTCGGGGATGCCCGAATCCCGCGCGGCGGCGTACGTCGGGTTGGCGAACCTGGCCCGGCTGTCGGGGGATCTGGCGGCGGCCCGATCGCTGTGCGAGCGCGCGCTGGCGGAGTGCGCGGGCGGCTCGTTCGCGGCGGAGTCGGTCCGCGCGACGGCGTCGATCTCGCTGGGCCGGCTGGCATTGGCGGAGGGCGACCGGTCCTCGGCCGTCTCGTTGCACCGCTCGGCGTTGCTGATCGGACGGCAGTGGAACGCGGGCGACGTGGTGGCGTTCGCCCTGGAGGGCTTGGCAGGCGCGGCCGAGCCACCGCACGCGGCGGTGCTCCTGGGTGCCGCGGCGGCGGTGCGCGGGACGGCGATCAGCGGAGATCCGGACGTCGCCGCGGTGCGGAGGCGGCTGGTGGAGTCGCTCGGGGTGGCCGGGTTCGAGCAGGCCTACCGGACAGGGCTGGGAACGAGTGCGCAGAAGGCACTGGAGGACCTCACCCAGCTCGCCCGCTGACGAGCGGGACCGCTCGCCGGTCGCCGGACCGCACCATCGCCAGCAGCGGCTTCACCAGCACGCTCAGCACCCGCGCCACCACCGGCCGGCCGTTCTCGCGTGCGATGTCCGGGCCGAAGCTGTCCATCAACGCCACCAACCCCGGCAACGTCCGCACGAACAGCGTCGCCTCCTCGATCAGGCCGTCGTCGTTCAGCCGCAGCAGCGCCGCCTCCTCGATCGGCTCGCCGCCGATCCGCGCGGTGTGGACCACGACGCGGGTCCGCGCGTCGCCGGTGTCCGTGTGGAAGCCGAGGTCCGTCAGGTGCCGGAACGCCACCTCGATCAACGGCCGCAGCTCGGCGTGGCCGGTGAAGCGCACCCGGGACGTCAGCGGCGAATACAGCACCGCGTCCGGCGCGAACGCCGTCATCGCCAGCTCGACGTCGCGCGTTTCCATGGCCCGGCGGTAGGTTTCCGTGCTCATCGTGCCCCCTTGATCAGCGTGGCGAGCCCACGCCACAGCAGGTCGACCGTCAGCGCCACCACCTCGTCGCGAGGGATTTCGCGGTGGGCCCACCACCACGTCGCGATCGAGTTGAGGGCGCTCTTGCACGCCTCCGCCAGCACTTCGTCGGCCAGCGGACGCGGGATGCCGGACGTCAGGCCGAGCGGCACCCCGTGGAACAGCGACGTCAGGTTGGCCGTCGCGCGGGCCTGGCCGCGGCGGTGCACGGCCGCGACCGCCGGGTCCGACGGGGCCTCGGCGAAGATCATCCGCCAGCCGCGCTCGTGCGCTTCGATCCACGCGAAGATCGCCGACACACGGCTGCGGAGCAGCACTTCCGGATCGTCCGACGCCGGCAGCGCCGCCCAGCCGGCCAGCAGTCCGTCCACTTCGGACTCCAGCAGGGCCGCGTACAGCTGCGCCTTGGCCGGGAAGTGGTCGTACAGCACCGGTGTGCTGATCCCGGCGGCCGCCGCGACCTCGCGCATCCCGGCCGCGTCGTAGCCCGCCGACGCGAACACCTCGCCGGCCGCCGCGAGGATTCGCTCGCGGCGCGCTTCCCGTGTCAACCGCTTACCTGACATCGGTTAGGTACCGTACCTGACAGGCGTTAGGTAACGCCAGGGAACATCACCTGCGAAGACTCGCGTAGCCTGATCGACCGTGCGCAACGTCGTAGTCGTCGGGGGCGGGATCGTCGGTCTGGCCGTGGCCTGGGAGCTGACCAGGCGCGGGCTGGACGTCACCGTCCTGGAGAAGGAATCCCGCTGGGCGGCACACCAGACGGGGCACAACTCCAACGTCGTGCACGCCGGGCTCTACTACAAGCCCGGCTCCTTCAAGGCGCGGATGTCCGTCGCCGGCAATCGGTCCATCGTGGACTTCGCGCGGCAGTACGGCGTGCCCGTCGAGGTGTGCGGGAAGCTCGTCGTCGCCACCCGGGAGAGTGAAATTCCCGCCCTCGACACGCTCGCCGAACGCGCCGAGGCCAACGGCGTCCCGGCCAAGCGGATCTCGCCCGCCGAAGCACGCGAGTACGAGCCCGAAGTCGCCTGCGTGGCCGCCTTGCGCGTCGAATCCACCGGGGTCATCGACTTCCCCGCCGTCTGCCACACGCTCGTCCGGCTGCTCGACGAAGCCGGCGTCGACCTTCGCCTGGACTCGCCCGCGCTGGCCATCCGGGCCGGCCGCACCGGCGGGGTCGAGGTCGCGACCGGCGACGACGTCGTCCAGGCCGACGCCCTCGTGAACTGCGCCGGTCTGCACTCCGACCGCGTCGCGCGGCTGGCGGGGCTGACGCCGTCGGCGAAGATCGTGCCGTTCCGCGGCGAGTACTACGAGCTGAAGCCGGACCGGCGGCACCTGGTCAAGGGCCTGATCTACCCGGTGCCGGACCCGACGCTGCCGTTCCTCGGCGTGCACCTCACGCGCATGCTCGACGGCAGCGTCCACGCCGGCCCGAACGCCGTGCTCGCGCTGCGCCGCGAGGGCTACCGCTGGCGCGACTTCTCCCCGAAGGACGTCGCCGAGGTCGCGGCCTTCCCCGGCGCCTGGCGGCTCGCGAAGAAGTACGCGTTCCCGACCGGGCTCGACGAGGTCCGCCGCTCGTTCTCGAAGAAGCGGTTCGCCGCGAGCCTCGCGCGGCTCGTGCCCGCCGTGACCGAGGACGACATCGTCCGCCACGGCTCCGGCGTGCGCGCCCAGGCCATGCGCCGCGACGGCTCGCTCGTCGACGACTTCCTCATCGAGACCACACGCGACCAGGTGCACGTCCTGAACGCGCCGTCGCCGGCCGCGACGAGCGCGCTGGAGATCGCGCGCCACATCGCCGACCAGGTCTCCGAGGGCTAGCCCGGCAGGTTCGCGGTCACCAGCGGCAGCCCCTGCTTCACGACGTCGCAGGTCTTCGTGTCGTCGCCGATGAAGCCGCTGACCACCCGAACCGACGACGTCTCGGTGATCGCCAGGGTCGCGCCGCAGGTCACCCGCAGGCCGCTCATGTTCGGGAACAGGCCCCACTTCTTGCCGCCGACGTCGACGGTTTCGGTCGGCGTGACGTCCTTCACCCCCGGCCACTCCCCGACCGGCGTGCTCGGACCGAGCCAGACCTCGAACGCCTTCTGGCCCTCGTCGCCGTCGGTGTCGTCCCACAGGCAGTAGGACGCGTTCGGCACCGTGGACGAGTTGTCCTTCTTCCCGTCCGGCGAGATGTTCGTCAGCTGCGCCACCTGGTCCGGCTTCAGCATCGCGCACGGGTCGGCCGACAGCAGCGGGCCGCCCGGCTCGGGCTTCGCCGAGGTCGACGGCGTGACCGGCGGGGCGTCCTGCCCGCCCGGCAGGTGGGCCGCGACCTGCGGGATCGCCAGCTTCGCCAGGTCACAGGACTTGTCGAGCTTGCTGGTCGAGACGCTGACGAAGGCGAAGGACTTGGAGCCGAGCAGGGCGTAGAACGCGCAGTCGTCGGGCAGGATGGAGGCGTACTGCGTCCAGTTCAGCCCGCTGATCGGCTGCGGCTCGCCCTTCTTGACGGCGCCGGAGATGTACTCGTTGAAGTCCATGTCCGAGGCGATGCCGACGTTGAGGACCGCCGACGGCTCGACGTCCGGCTTCGAGGTCCACAGGCACATCGGCGGCTGGAGCCGGTCCTTGTTCTCCTTGACCGAGCGGCCCGGCGTCTCGTAGCCGAGGGCGTCGACCTGGGCCTGGTCGAGCAGGGTGCAGGCGTCGACGGCCGTGACGACCGGCCCCTGCCCGGGCACCGGCGACGCCGAGCCGCCGACCGTCACCGTGCAGCCGGTCACCACGGTCACGGCCGCCAGCGCGGCCGCGACCTGCCACTTGTTGCGCATGCGAGTCCTCCCGTTCGGCCCGGACCTTACTGGGACGAACGGAGCAGCACCGCGGATCCGCCCGATTCAGCGAGGCGTGAGGACTTCCTTGCCGCCGACGAACGGGCGCAGCGCCTCCGGCACGCGGACCGAGCCGTCCTCCTGCTGGTGGTTCTCGACGATCGCGACGATCCACCGGGTGGTGGCCAGGGTGCCGTTGAGCGTCGCGGCGATCTGCGGCTTGCCGTTCTCGTCGCGGTAGCGGATCGCCAGGCGGCGGGCCTGGAACGTCGTGCAGTTCGACGTCGAGGTCAGCTCGCGGTAGGTCTCCTGGGTCGGGATCCACGCCTCGCAGTCGAACTTGCGGTGCGCGGACGTGCCGAGGTCGCCGGTCGCGGTGTCGATGACCCGGTAGGGCACCTCGATCTTGGCGAGCATCTGCTCTTCCCACCCGAGCAGCCGCTCGTGCTCGGCCTCGGCGTCCTCCGGCTTGGCGTAGACGAACATCTCCACCTTGTCGAACTGGTGGACGCGGATGATGCCGCGGGTGTCCTTGCCGTACGAGCCGGCCTCGCGGCGGTAGCAGGACGACCAGCCCGCGTAGCGCTTCGCTTCGGTGAGGTCGAGGATCTCGTCGGAGTGGAAGCCGGCCAGCGGTACCTCCGACGTGCCGACGAGGTAGAGGTCGTCGTCTTCGAGGTGGTAGATCTCGCTCGAGTGCTGCCCGAGGAAGCCGGTGCCGGCCATGATCTCCGGGCGCACCAGCGACGGCGTGATCATCGGCGTGAAGCCGTTCTCGAGCGCCTGCGCGATCGCCATGTTCAGCAGGCCGAGCTGCAGCTGCGCGCCGACGCCGGTGAGGAAGTAGAACCGCGAGCCCGAGACCTTCGCGCCGCGTTCCATGTCGACGCCGCCGAGGGCTTCGAGCAGCTCGAGGTGGTCCTTCGGGGTGAAGCCGAGCTTGGTGGGCTCGCCGACGTGCTTGACGACGGTGTAGTCGTCCTCGCCGCCGACCGGCGCGCTCGGGTGGACGAGGTTCGGCACGGTCCGGAAGAGCGTGTCGAACTCCTCGGAGGCGATGTTCTGCTCCACCTCGGCCGCCTTGACCTGCGCGGCGAGCTCCTTGGCGGTGGCCAGCAGCTGCTGTTTTTCCTCCGGCGGCGCCTTCGGGATCTGCTTGCCCAGGAGCTTCTGCTCGTTGCGCAGCTTGTCGGCGGCCGCGATCGAAGACCGGCGCCGGGTGTCGAGGGAGAGCAGCTTGTCGACCACGCCCTCGTCTTCACCACGGGCGCGCTGCGACGCGCGCACGGCTTCCGGGTCTTCGCGCAGAGTCCTGGGGTCAATCACGGGTCAGAGGGTAGTCCGTACAGACTGTGCGTCCCTACTGGGTTATCCCGACAGTCTGATCGTTGAAGCGCAGTTCACGGCCTCCTCATACTCGCTTGAGACCCCGAGGAGGCGTTCGATGACCGATGAGCTGCTCGCCCGGCACCGCGCAGTCATGCCGTCCTGGATGTCGTTGTTGTACGAGGAGCCGATCGAGATCGTCCACGCGCACGACCGCAGGATGACGGATTCCCAGGGTCGCACGTACCTGGACTTCTTCGCGGGGGTGCTGACCAACTCGATGGGCTACGACGTCGCCGAGATCGGCGACGCGGTCCGCAAGCAGCTCGACACGGGCATCCTCCACACGTCGACGTTGTACTTGATCCGGTCCCAGGTCGAGCTGGCCGAGCGGATCGCGGCGTTGTCCGGCATCCCCGACGCCAAGGTGTTCTTCACGAACTCGGGCAGCGAGGCCAACGACACGGCGTTGATGCTGGCAACGCAGTACCGCCGCAGCAACCAGGTACTGGCGATGCGCAACTCCTACCACGGCCGCTCGTTCGGAACGGTGGCGATCACGGGCAACCGAGGCTGGTCGGCATCAGCGTTGAGCCCGGTGAAGGTCAACTACGTCCACGGCGGCTACCGGTATCGAAGCCCGTTCCGCGCCATGTCGGACGCGGACTACATCAACGCCTGCGTGGCGGACCTGGTGGACGTCCTGAACACGGCAACAGCGGGCGACGTGGCATGCCTGATAGCCGAGCCGATCCAGGGAGTGGGCGGCTTCAGCCTCCCCCCGGACGGCCTGTTCCGGGCGATGAAGGAGGTGCTGGACGAGTACGGGGTGCTCTTCATCTCGGACGAGGTCCAGACGGGCTGGGGCCGCACGGGCGAGCACTTCTGGGGCATCGAGGCCCACGGCGTGACCCCGGACATGATGACGTTCGCCAAGGGCCTCGGCAACGGCCTGGCGGTGGGCGGCGTGGTGGCGCGAGGGGACGTACTGGACTGCTTCCAGGCCCAGTCGTTCTCGACGTTCGGCGGCAACCCGGTATCGATGGCGGGAGCAACGGCGGTCCTGGACTACATCAAGGACCACGACCTGCAGGCGAACTGCGCGGCCCGAGGCGAGCAGCTGCTGTCCGGCTTGCGTGCTTTTGACAGCCCGCTGGTGGCGGAGGTCCGCGGCAAGGGCCTGATGATCGGCGTGGAGCTGATCAAGCCGGGAACAACGGAGCCCAACGTCCCGGCGGCAGCCCGGATGCTGGAGGAGACGAAGAAGCGCGGGTTGCTGATCGGCAAGGGCGGCTTGCACGGCAACGTGCTCCGGCTCGGCCCGCCGATGACCCTCACCGCCGACGAAGCCCAGGAAGGCCTGGACATCCTGGTGGATTCCCTGGCGGCAACGCACGCGGCGCTCCAGTAAAGGAGCGGAGTGGTCATCCCGTCGCCTGAGGCCGTCAAATCACTTTGAGCCGGGCTCGCAACCCACAGCGCAACGCGAGGGGACGACGCAAGCTTGCGGGCCCGGCTCAAAGTGATAGGCCTCGTTCAGGCGACGGGATGACCACCCAGCGGCCCACCTCACAAACGTGAGACGGCAGCGATAAAGGGTGGCCATCCCGGAGCCTGCCCGTCCCGGCGAGGACAATCTTTTCTGCCGCGACAGAAAGAGGATTCACCTCCGATTCATGCAGTCCACCCAGGAATCGGTGGAAACAACGATATCGGTCGGCAAGGTCTCGGTCACCGTCCCGTCCGACACCCAGATGTGTGCGTGGTACGTCGCCATCGGCACCGACGCGGGTCCTCGCACGTCGACGAACCCGTTGACTCTGATCGAGCCGTCAGGGTTGCGGAAGTTGGAGCCCGGCGGGAAGTGGTACTCGCCGGCGGTCCAGCCGGGAGGCAGGTCGCGCATCCCGAACTTGAGGTCGGTGGTCCACGCCCCGCTCACCACGAAGATGAAGTAAGAGCCATGGGTACTCCCGTCGGGACCGTGCAGAACACACATCCGGCTGGTCCGGTCGAACTGCTCCAGATGCCACGTCTGCGCAGACGCGACGGCGGATGTACCGACCAGGGACAACAGGAGCACCGAGGCGAGGACGAGCACCGATCTGCCGATCCGAAACATCACTCTCACAGAATCCCTCCTGAAACCGGCGCGAATACGTAGCGGTTCACGCTAACGACCGGATCTCAGAGCTCTCTGAGAGTCGTCGGAGTCGGTACGGCGTGCTCAGCTCAGCCTCGCACGAACCTGGCCACGTGGTCGGCCAGCTCCTCGCCCTTGTCCTCTTGCAGAAAATGCCCTGCCCCGGCGATCACCGGGTGCTCCAGCCCCTGCGCGCCCTTCATCGAGCTCTGCAGCACCGGGGCCATTCCACCCGTGATCGGGTCGCCGTCCGAAAACGCCACCAGGAACGGGATCTCCAGCTCCGTCAGCGTCTGCCACGCCGCCCGGTTCGCCTCCGATGCCGGGTCGTCCGGGCGGTACGGCACCAGTCCCGGCATCGCCCGGGGCCCCGCCTTGTACATCTCGTTCGGGAACGGCGCGTCATATGCCGCCCGGACCTCGGGAGTCAACGCGGACCGGCACCCCGCCTGGACAGACCGCCCGACGTCGAGCACCTGAGCCTTCTGGATCGCTTCCCGGAACGAATGCCACACCGCCGGCATGTCGACGTCGCCCGTCGGCAGGCCCGTGTTCGAAGCCACCACCCGCGAAAAACGCGACGGCTCCGCGGCCACCAGCCGCAGCCCGATCAAGCCGCCCCAGTCCTGGCCGACCAGCGTCACGTTCCGCAGATCCAGCGCGTCGAACGCGAAGCCGCGCATCCACTCGACGTGCCGGGCATACGAGTGGTCGGCCACGGTGCCCGGCTTGTCGGATCGGCCGAAGCCCACGAGGTCCGGTGCGATCGCGCGCAGTCCGGCGGCCGCCAGCACCGGCAGCATCTTGCGGTACAGGAACGACCAGCTCGGCTCGCCGTGCAGCAGGAGCACCACCGGGCCGTCGGCCGGGCCTGCCTCGACGTACCCCACTCTGATCCGGCCGCCGTGGGGGTCCGCCAGCTCGACGTACCGAGGGTCGTAGGAGAAGTCGGGCAGGTCCGTGAACCGGTCGTCCGGTGTCCTCAGCAGGCGCACGTCACCCACGCTAATGGGGAACGTCAGGAAATGCCGACCGCCACCACGAGACCCAGGCCGAGGTGCGCCGCCGCGACGACGATGCTCACCGGGGCGAACTTCTCGCTCTCGATGGTCGAGGCCACGTCGATGCGCGTTGCCCACTCCAGGAGCCGGACCGCGATCACCTGGACGACGATCCCGAGCAGGCCGTAGACCAGCGACGTGATCAGGCCTTCCGTGAGGTCGCTCGCCGAGTTGAAGATCGCCACCACGACGATGAACGCCATCGAGAGCATCCCGGACGCCGTCACGATCACGGCGTTCGGCAGGCCCTGCGTCACCAGCTTCGACAGCTTGCCGGGCGTGGTCCAGTCGATCGCGTAGAACCCGGCGAACATCAGCAGCAGGCCGACGACGCCGTACAGCAGGATCGCGCCGATCCCCCGCACGAGGTCGGAGCCGAACGTGTCGGACAGCGCAAGCGTCGAGGTCACGAGTTTTCTCCCAAGAGGTCAGCGATGGGGTGTTTTATCACGGCTCGACGATGCGGTGTGGGACGAATGCCGCACCGTCGTCGGTGACCAGGCCGCCGGTTTCGCGGATGCCCAGCCCGGCGGAGCTGTCGCCGACGATCCACGCGCCGAGTGCCGGCCGGTAGCCGTCGAACTCGGGCAATGGGTCGAACGCCTGGTAGACGAAGCCTTCGGCGCCGTACACGCCGTCGGTCTGGGTCTCGTAGCCCGTGGCCACGATCTGGACGTTCGCGCCCTCGCGGCCCAGCTTCGGCTTGCGGACGTACTCGGTGAGGATGCCGGGGTCGTCGGCGAACGCGGGCAGCAGGTTCGGGTGGCCCGGGTAGTTCTCCCACAGGATCGCCAGCAGCGTCTTGTTGGAGAGGATCATCTTCCACAGCGGCTCGATCCACAGCGTCCGCGGCAGCGACTCGACGGCGTGGCGGCCGAACTCCTCGTCGACCACCCACTCCCACGGGTACAGCTTCAGCACGGTCGCCATCTGCGCCTCTTCGAGGTCGACGAACCTCTTGAGCACCGGGTCCCAGCCGATCTCCTCGATCGCCAGGCCCACCGTGTCGAGGCCGGCCTCGGCCGCGGTCTCCTGCAGGTACGCCGTGGTGACGTTGTCCTCGCCGCTCGGATCGGCCGCCGACCAGGTGAAGTGCAGCTCGTTCGACGGCAGCTTGTCCTGCAGGAACGACCATCGCTCGACGAGCTTCTCGTGGATCGAGTTCCACTGGTCGTCGTCCGGGAAGACGTCGGTCTTCCAGTGCCACTGCAGCAGCGACGCCTCCAGCAGCGTGGTCGGCGTGTCCGCGTTGTACTCCAGCAGCTTCGCCGGCGACTTGCCGTCGTAGCGCAGGTCGAAGCGGCCGTAGACGTGCGGGTCCTGCCGCTTCCACGACTCGGCGATGTGCGGCCAGACCCACTCGGGGATGCCGAACCGCTGGTAGCCCTCGGTCGTCACGACGTTGTCGACGGCCTCCAGGCACATCGAGTGCAGCAGCTCGACGTCGGCCTCCAGGGAAAGGACCTCGTCCATGTCGAAGACGTAGTGCACGGACTCGTCCCAGTACGGCCGCATCCGGCCGCTGCTGTCGCGGGCCGGCGTGCCGTAGACGAGTCCCTGCTCTTCGACGATCCGCTGCCAGTCGCGCCGCGGCTCACGCCGGTCCCGATACACCTACGATCCCCCGCTCTTGCCGCTGCCGCCGGTGCTGCCGCTCTTGCCGCTGATGCCGAACCCGCCGCGCTGGACGGACTTGCCGGTCTTCGTCGTGACGTTGGCGCGGGCCGACGGCGCGTCGTACGAACCACCGGAGACGCGCTGGCCGATCACGCCGGTGCCGCCGTAGTTGTAGCGGTAACTGTTGTAGCCGCCGCCCGGGATCGGCAGGAACAGGAAGCCGCCGCTGTGGTAGCCGCCGTGGCTGGTGACGTAGCTGTCGTCGCAGTAGTCGTCGTTCTGGACGACGCCGTTCGAGTCCGTGCAGACCGCGGTGACGTTCTCGGTCTTCGCGACCGTGTAGAACGTCGCGACCAGGCCGACGAGCCCGACCGTGACACCGCTGCCGATCAGGATCTTGCGCCGGGTCGCCGCCTTGGCGTCGGCCTGGCGGGCCAGCTCCTCGTTGCGCTCCTCCTGGGCGAGCGCCTGCTGACGGGCCCGCTGCTCGGCCAGCGAAGGCTGACGAGGCTGGGTGTTCGAGTCCTGGAACCTCATCGAACCGCGCTTCGGCGGCTCGGGGGGCGGCTGGTCCCCAGTATTGTTGTCCTGCGTCATGTGCGCTCCGTAATCACCGGCCACCGCGAAACCGTGACCACCCTAACCACCCGGACCGCGCACGTCATGCGCGGCGCGGGCATCATGGACTGCGATGTCTCCCAGCGCCGATCGGTACCCCACCGCCACGCAGACGCTGCGCACGCGCGTCGTGATGGGCGGGATCTTCGCGGGCGCGCTCATCGCGCTCGCGCTCAGCGTCGTGTTCTCGTGGAGCGACGGCGTCACCGGCGGGTCCGGCGGCGGCGCGGGCAAGCTGTCCCCGGCCGCCCAGGAGGCCTTCCACTCCCCGCCCGGCAGCTGCCTGTACTGGGACAACCCGGACGCGAGCGACGCGCGCAAGGTGGCCTGCACCCAGCCGCACCTGTTCGAGGTGACCGCGCTCGTGGACATCGGCGCCCAGTACCCGGAGGGCGCGCCCGTCCCGTCGCTGGACCAGTGGCAGCAGATCGCGCAGCAGAAGTGCACCTCGGACGTGAAGCCGTACCTCGGGCACAATCTCGACCCGTACGGCAAGCTCACGACGAACCTGCTCCGCCCGACGCCTTCGCAGTGGGAAGACGGCGACCGCCAGCTGCGGTGCGGCCTGCAGTGGGCGGGCCCCGGCGGCAAGCTGCTGCCGACGACCGGGCCGGCGAAGGACCAGGACCAGTCGCTGGTCTTCGAGCCGGGCACCTGCCTGGCGCTGCTCGGCAAGGGCGTCGGCGATCCGATCGACTGCACGAAGCCGCACTCGTACGAGATCGTCGCCACCCTCGACCTCAAGTCGAAGTTCAAGGACACCTACCCGTCGCAAGACGACCAGAAGGCCTGGCTCGACACCGAGTGCAACAAGGCGGCGGCCGACTACACCGGCGGCGCCGACCTCGACGCGAAGAAGCTGATCCTGACCTGGGACCTGCGGGAGCAGGAGAGCTGGGACGCCGGCTCGACCAAGGTCAACTGCAAGGTGGCGGCGGCACTGCCCGACAAGAGCGGCCTGCAGGCGGTGACCGGCAGTATCAAGGTCGCCCCGGCCGGTCCGGACGGCGGCCAGCCCCAGGACGGCGGCCCGCCGTCGGACGGCGGCGGTGGCCCGGCCACGACGAGCCCGGCCCCGACGACGAAGCAGGGCGGCTGATGCCCGTCGAGATGAGCCGGGAGCGGTTCGAAGAGCTGGTCTCCGAAGCCCTGGACGAGGTGCCGCCCGAGTTCGCGCGCGCAATGGACAACGTCGTCGTGCTCGTCGAGGAGTTCAACGACGAGGCACCGGACATCCTCGGGCTCTACCACGGCATCGCGCTGACCGAGCGGACGTCGTCGTACGGCGGGGTGCTGCCGGACCGGATCTCGATCTACCGGCAGCCGATCCTGGCCATGTGCGAGGACGAGGACGAAGTCGTCGAGGAGGTCCTGATCACCGTCGTGCACGAGCTGGGCCACCACTTCGGCATCGACGACGCCCGGCTGCACGAGCTCGGCTGGGGCTGACCGCGCACCGGCCGGTTGACACGCCTCTATCCTGTTACCCGAAGTCATTGGGTGAGTGCGATATGTGCCGGGGGCCCCGATGGGCGACGCGCGAAGACTCGGGTGGCTGCTGACGTCGAGCGCCGCGGCCAACCTGGGGGACGGCATCGGCAAGGTGGCGCTGCCCCTGCTGGCCACGACGCTGACCCGCGATCCGGTGCTCATCGCCGGGCTGTCCGCCACCCAGTTCCTGCCCTGGCTGCTGTTCGCCGCGGTCGCCGGCGCGCTGGTCGACCGGATCGACCGGCGGCGCGCGATGATCGTCGCGAACACCGCCCGTGCCGCGGCCGTCGGCGCGCTGGCCGCGCTCGTCGCGACCGGCGGCATGACGATCTGGCTGCTCTACCTCACCGCGCTGATCATCGGGACGGCCGAGACGATCGCGGACAGCGCGGCGAACGCGCTGATCCCGGCGGTCGTCGGCAACGGCTCGCTCGACGCGGCCAACAGCAAGCTGCAGGCGTGCGAGATCGTCGGCCAGACGTTCCTCGGCGGCCCGATCGGCAGCTTGACGTTCGCGCTTTTCGCCGCCTTCCCGTTCATCCTCAACTCCGCGGGCTTCGCGATCGCGGCCGCGGTGCTGCTCGGCCTCGCGGGCACCTACCGGGCGAAGACCGAGACGCCGGTCCGGCCGGCGAAGCTGCGTACCGAGCTCGCCGACGGCCTGCGCTGGCTGCGCGGCCACCCGCTGCTGCTGCGGCTGGTCGTCGTCGCCGGGCTGCTCAGCCTGGTCAGCGAACTGGCCCAGGCGCAGCTGGTGCTGTACGCGCTCGAAGACCTCCACCTCTCCGACGCGACCTTCGGGTTCTTCGCGTTCGTCGGCGGGATCGGCGGGCTGCTCGGCGCGGGTGTCGCCCCGCGGCTGGTGCGGGCGACCGGACGGCTCCCGGTCGTCGTCGGCGGGATCGTCTGCTGTGGCCTGGGGTTCGGCGGCATGGGCCTGGTGCGCTCGCCGATCGCGGGCGCGGCGCTGTTCGGCCTGTTCGCGGCCGCGGTGGTGGCGGTGAACGTCGTGCTCGCGACAGCCCGGCACACGCTCGTGCCCGGCGAGCTGCTCGGCCGGGTGCTCGGGGTGTGGCGCACGGTCGTCTGGGGCGCGATCCCGGTGGGTGCGCTGCTGGGCGGAGTGCTGACCGACCGGCTCGGTTCGGCCGCGCGGACGTTCGCCGTGTCCGGCGTGGTGATGCTGGTGGTCGCCGCGTTCGCGTTCGGTGCGCTGCGCCGGTTCTCCCTCGGTGACAAATCGGACTCAGCCGCGGCGCTGACGCACCACGATCCGGGATTGTGAGCTGAAATAGCTCCTCACCCAGGCGGTGAGGAGGCAGTCATGCGCACCGTGGACCCGGGGACCGGCACCGACGCCGATCCCGACTTCGACGAGTCTCCGGAAGAGACCGAGTCCACCTCACCCCCGCCGTCGCGCCGGTTGCTCGTGCTGAGCGCGGTGGCCGGGTTCGTGCTGGGCGGCAGCGTGCTCGGGCTCCTGTGGGGACTGTCCGGGGTGCACGCCGGCGCGCTCGAAGACGCCGTCGCGGCGTGCCAGGCGCTCGACCGCGTGGGTGACCTGCCGGACACGAGCCGCGACGCGCAGCCGGCGCTGACCCCCGGGCTCAGCCCGGAGCGGCTGCGCCGGATGGTGGCGGCGCGCGAGCTGTCCGCGGCGGCCGCCCAGGTGAACGCGAACTACCAGCCGCTGGCCGACCACATCGACAGCGTCAGCCGGATGGTGCTGAGCCTGCACTTCAGCGACGCCTCGGGCCAGCGGCACCTCGTCGAAGCCAAGGAAATCTGTGGCCGGATTTAAGCCGGGTGGACCGTCTTCACCGCGAGCTGGTTGCCCGGGATCTTCGTGCCCGCGCACCCCGTGCCGTCGCTCGGCACGAAGTTCGACGCGGTCTCCTGCGGCAGGTAGATGCGCAGGCCCTTGACCGGCGTCGGCTGGCACATGGCCGGGTCGAAGTTCCGCACGTTGACGAACTGGATGTCGGCGGCCGCGGTCTGGCCCGGGTTCAGCTTGACGGCGTTGCCCTTGGTGCCTTCGCGGAAGGCGTCCTTGCCGACCTGGTGCCCGTCCTCGCCGGCCACGTAGGACACGCCGGGGAACCCCTGGATGGTGCAGGGCTTCGCACTGGAGTTGGTGATGAGCAGCGGCCGATAGACCGAGCCGGCGCCCGCGTCGCCCTGGCCGAGCGCGAGCTTGACGTCGCCGGCCTTGCAGAGCCCGTTGTCGGCGGGCTGGGCGACCGGCGGCGCGGCCGGGGTCGAGGCAGGGCTCGGCGTGGCGGTGGTGACCGTGGTGGTGGCGGTGGGCGACGAGCTCGACGGCGTCGAGCTGCTCGCCGCGTTCGTGGTACCGCCACCGCCGCAGGCGGAGAGCACGAGGACGCCCGCCGAAGCCGCGACGACCGGGAACAACCGTGAAAGCTTCATGTCAATCGCCTCCCTGGTGTGGTGCTACTGGCGTAGACGTACCGGGTCGCGAGCGGGTTGGCTGCTTTCGTAAATTCCCCACCGAACGTGTTCTAAACGTGACAGGATCACACTTTCGTGACCTTCAGAGCGGAGTGTCGACCCAGGTCAGGCAGTGCCACTGGCCGTCCGGCCGGGCGACCAGCTCCACCAGCCCCGTGTTCGGGATCAGCGCCGCGTTGGCGACGTCCGCGTGGACGTTCGGCGCCAGCCACTCCCCGGTCAGCCGGATCGCGCCGCCGTGGCTGACCAGGGCGACCACGCCGTCCGGGTCGGCCTGCTCGTGCTTGGCGCGCAGCCGGCCGACCGCGTCCAGCATCCGGGTGCGCACGCTCGTGCCGCTCTCGCCGCCGGGCAAGGCCGGGGCCAGCTCGCCGAGCGTCCAGCGGCGGACCGTCTCCATGTACGTCCGGATCGACGCGTGGTCGGTCGCGCCCTCCAGGTCGCCCGCGCCGACCTCGTGCACCCCGTCGACGACCTGCACGTCCAGGGAGAACCGCGCGGCCAGCGGCGCCGCCGTCTGCTGGGCACGCGTCGCCTGGGACGCGTACACCGCGACCAGCGGTTCCTCCGCCAGCCGCGCCGCGAGGGAATCGGCCTGCCGACGGCCGAGGTCGGTCAGCGGCGGGCCGGGCAGGGCGGTGTCCAGCGCGCCGCGGACGTTCCCTTCGGTCTGCCCGTGCCGGATGAGCAGCAACCTCACGCCAGGTCTCCCTTGCGGACCGCGTCGGCCCACACGGACGCTTCGACGAAGTCGTCGTTGCCGAAGCCGGGTTCGATCGTGGTGCGGGTGCCGTCGGCTCGCGGGTGCGAGCCGAGGAACCGCAGGTTGCGGCAGTGCCGGCGCAACGCCGTCAGCGCGTCGAGGACCCGCGGCTCGGCCACGTGCCCCTCGAAGTCGATGAAGAAGCGGTATTCGCCGAAGTTGCTGCGCGTCGGCCGGGCGTCGAGCCGGGTCAGGTTGATGCCGCGGCTGGCCAGCTCGGTGAGCAGCTCGGCGAGCGTGCCGGTGCGGTTCGCGGCCGCGGCCACCACCGACGTCCGGTCGGCGCCGGTCGGCTCCGGCAGGTCGCCCGGCGGGCGGACCAGCAGGAACCGCGTTGCGGCGTCGTCGACGTCGGCGACCTCGGTGGCCAGCACGTCGAGGGCGTAGTGCTCGGCCGCGACCGGGGCGCAGACCGCCGCGTCGAAGTCGCCGTCCAGCACGCCGACCGCGGCGGCGGACGTCGAGGAAGACGCCACCGCGTGCGCCTCCGGCAGGTTCGCCTCGAGCCACTCCCGGACCTGGGCCAGCGCGTGCGGGTGACTGGCGACGGTCCGGATCTCGCCGCCACCGGGGCGGGTCAGCACGCTGAAGTGGATGGGCAGGATGGTCTCGGCGACGGCGACCAGCGGGGTCGCCTCGCTGAGCGCGTCGAGCGTGGCGGGCACCACGCCCTCGACCGAGTTCTCGATGGGGACGCACGCCGCGTCCGCCTCGCCCTCGCGGACGGCCGTCATCGCCAGCCGGACGGTCTCGACCGGAATCAGCTCTTGGCCGGCGGCGAGCACCCGCGCGGCCTGTTCGGTGAAGGTCCCTCGGGGGCCGAAGTATGCGATCCGTGACACAGCACCCAGGCTACGGGGCCCGGCCGTGGCGACATTCACTCGGACAGCCGGTACGGGAACCGGTTACGCCGGGTGGCATTTTTTGCGATGCTGAGGGCGTGACCGCCGAATCGGGCACGCACACCGGACGTGAGGGCGCCAAGCCGCCGGTCGCCCCTCGCGCGCCGGAGCTGGTGCTGTGCGCCGTCGATGAACCTCTCGCCCACGCCTGGACCGCCGCCGCGGAAAAACTGGCCGGCCGGGTCCGGGTGCATCGCGGCTCGGTGCTCGACGTCGTCGCCCAGGCCGTGGTCAGCCCGGCCAACTCCTACGGCTGGATGCGCGGCGGGATCGACGCCGTGTACGCGCAGGCGTTCCCGGGCGTGGAGCAGAGCGTCCGCAGCGCTGTCCTGGCCTTCCACGGCGGGGAGCTGCCGATCGGCGACGCCGTGGTGGTGCCGACCGGCGAAGCCCAGCCGGCCTGGCTGATCAGCGCGCCGACGATGCGCGAGCCCGGTGAACTGCTGCCCGCCGACACCGTCCACCCGTACCTGGCCGCCCGCGCGGTGTTCCTGACCTGGCGCGACGGCCGGCTCGACCACGGCCCGGTGCGGGAGTTCGTCGACACGATCGCGATGCCGGGGCTCGGCACCGGCGTCGGCGGAGTCGCGCCCGCCACCTGCGCCCGGCAGGTCGCCGCGGCGTGGGACGAAGTCTTCGGGAATCGTCACGCTCAGTGATCAACCCCTGGTCGGGGGTGGACTACATCACAGCGCTTTAACTCGCCGCAACCCCTACCGTTAATCACGCAGGTGAACGTCCGCCAGTGCAGGCGACGGCCGGAGGAGTGTGCGATGACCCGGGTCCGCGAACTCAGCCCGTATGTCGAGCTGCACCGGGAACAATGGAAAGAACTGCGAAGTTCGACGCCGTTGCCGCTGACGGCGGCGGAGCTGCTGCGGCTGCGCGGCCTCGGCGAGCAGGTCGACCTGGCCGAGGTGGCCGACGTCTACCTGCCGCTGTCCCGCCTGATCAACCTGCAGGTCGCCGCGCGCCAGCGGCTCTACGAAGCGACGACGACGTTCCTCGGTGACGACTCCCGCGGCACGAAGGTCCCGTTCGTGATCGGCATCGCCGGGAGCGTGGCGGTCGGCAAGTCGACCACCGCCCGCATCCTGCGCACGCTGCTCGCCCGCTGGCCGGACCACCCCCGCGTCGACCTGGTCACCACCGACGGCTTCCTGTACCCGCGCGCCGAGCTGATGCGCCGCGGGATCATGCACCGCAAAGGCTTCCCGGAGAGCTACGACCGCCGCGCGCTGCTGCGGTTCGTCACCGAGGTCAAGTCGGGCGCCGAGCGCGTCGCCGCGCCGGTGTACTCGCACCTGGCCTACGACATCCTGCCCGGCCAGGAGCAGGTGGTGCAGCAGCCGGACATCCTCATCCTCGAGGGCCTGAACGTGCTGCAGCCGGGCCCGCGGCTGATGGTGTCCGACCTGTTCGACTTCTCGATCTACGTCGACGCGCACACCGACGACATCCAGCGCTGGTACATCGAGCGGTTCCTGGAGCTGCGGCACACGGCGTTCGCGGACCCGGCGTCGCACTTCCACCACTTCGCCGGCCTGCCCGACGACGAGGCCCGCGCCGAGGCGCGGCACCTGTGGCACTCGATCAACGAGCCGAACCTGATGGAGAACATCAAGCCGACCCGGCCGCGGGCGACGCTGGTGCTGCGCAAGGACTGCGACCACACCATCAACCGGGTCCGGCTGCGCAAACTCTGACCCGTTACGCACCTCGTCACCCACATGCCGCGCATTCGCACGCTGAGCGAATGCGCGGCCACCGTTCGTCGTGGGAACGCCACTCTCCGCGCCGGAAACCGGCCGTTCGGCCGAGGCGGGCCGTTCAGCCGTAACCGGTTGGCCGATACCGGGCAGCTGCGGTGAAAGCGACCCTGAAGGAGTCAGGAAAACGGCTCTGAGCAGGGGAGGAGGCCCACGATGTTCGCGATGATCCTCACGTGGGTCGGTGCGGTGCTCGGTCTGGCCTTGCTGATCGCGATGGCCGCCGGAACCTTTGTGGTCGACTTCGACGACCGGCTGCAGGAACGCCGCCGCAAGGCGAAGCCCGCTGAGCCGGCGGGCCCCCTCCCGTAGCGCTCAGAGTTCGGCGAGCGCCTCGACGTAGGCGTCGGCGTCGTACTCGAGGTTTTCGCCTTCCAGCAGGCTGTTTTCCAGCGCGTCGATCAGCTGCTCGAAGATCTCGTCGCGGTCGAGTTCGCCCTCTTGCAGCCGCTCGGCGGCCTGCCAGACCTCGGCGGGTTCGTTGTCCCACAGCTGGTCGACGATCGTCGCGCGCAGGATCAGCCGCTGCTCGTCCTCGTCTTCGTCGGCCTCGGCGATGACGAGCGCCCGGCGCTGGTCGGGGTCGGTCGGGTCGAGGTCGACCTCTTCCTCGTCGATCTCCGTGGTCAGCGACGGCACGGCGAACATCCGGCGCTCCAGCGCGTCGGCCAGCTCGGTCGGCGACAGCGCGTCGGTGTCGGCGAAGTAGCGCTCCAGCGGGGAGTCGTCCTCGTCGGCGTACTCGCTGAGGTAGTCCGTGACGGCTTCGTCGAGGGCCGCGATCGCGGTCTCGGTCAGGTGCGCCCGCTCACCGGTCCACTGCACCCAGGCGAGCACGACCGGCTCGACGGCGTCCTCGTAGTCGGCGTCGAGCTCGTACTCCTCGCCGAGCAGACCCTCGAGGAACCGCGCGATCTTCTCGGGCCCGACGCGCAGCGGGTTGCCCGGGTCGGTGCGCAGGCCGTGCTCCAGCAGCAGGGTGCCGAGCGCGCGGGCGGCATCGGCGTCCTCACCGCTCGCCGCGACGAACTGCTCGACGACGGCGGCGCGCTCGGCGTCGGACCACTCGGCCACCTCGGGCACGAGCGCGGGCTCCGGCAGCGCGCGGCACCAGGTGAGCGCGACCGCGTGGAAGCGGGCGTAGTCCTCGCTGACGTCGGCTTCGTCGAGGTGGTCGGTGGCGGCCAGGCCGTCGGCGATCAGGCGGTGCGCCTCGGCGGGGTCGACGGCCTCGAAGACGACCAGCTCCGGGTCGGCGTCGGACTGCTCCCGCATCTCGGCGAGCACGTCAGCGGGCTGGTCGATCACGACGAGGTCCCGCACCCGGCCGCCCTCGGTGAAGTCGAGCAGCGCGAGCAGGCCGTACGCCTGGTCGCCGTGGGTGAAGACGCAGAGCAGGGACGACTCGTCGCCGTAGACGTCCCCGGTGCGCCAGCACTCGCCGGCGGTGACCCGGCCGAGCCCGGCGGCGAAGGCGGGCTCGGGGATGCCGCGGCCGAGGACGACCTGCAGCCCGGCGTCGGCGGCCTTGCGCTCGACGTCGGTCTCGGCGACGACCTTCAGCGCGGCCAGCAGCGCGGCGGCGCCCGGCGTGATCTTGCGCTGGGCGAAGCCGATGAGCTCCAGGCCGAGCGACTCCTCGCCGTCCTCGACGGGCAGGTCGCGGAACTGGCCGAGCACCTCGGAGGCGAGCAGCTCGACGTCGACCGGCGCGGGGTCGGCGCCCAGCGCCGAGAAGTCGTTCAGGACGTCCTTGAACAGGCCGGTCACGCTGTGCGTGACGGGCTGCGGCTGCCTCTTGCGGGCGCGACTGACCGGGCTCATGAGCTCATGCTTTCACTTCACCGCGAGCGGGTCGCGGTGGCCCTGGCGCGGGTCCCGCCGCCTGCTCGACGGGGAGGCGCCGAGGCGGACGACGGAACTGGGCCACCGCGACGCCTTGGCGCGCTCACGATGTCCCGGTGCACGTGTATCACCGGTTCTCCCGGGTCAACGAGGGGTGCGCGGGGAGGTTACGGCTTTGGGAATGGCAATGCGGGCGGCCCGGATTTCCGTGATCAGCCGGGTTTTCCGCCGGTGGTTTTCCACCAGCGCGGCCAGGTAGGCGGTGAATTCGCCGGGCGTCTCGGCACGCTTGTGCAAGGTGCGCAACAGCTTCAGCCGGCGGGCGGCTTCCTGGTAGGCCTGCGGGTCCTTGCGCTCGATGAGTTCGTCGACGTGTTCGCGGAAGACGGGGATCGTCTCGGCGGGGTGCTCGGCGGCCCGCTGTTCGGCCAGCTCCAGCTTGAACTCCGCGGATGCACCAAAACGGACACCG
This sequence comes from Amycolatopsis sp. MtRt-6, assembly GCF_017308975.1. GTDB lineage: Bacteria > Actinomycetota > Actinomycetes > Mycobacteriales > Pseudonocardiaceae > Amycolatopsis. The sequence goes on from NZ_JADWPD010000001.1 coordinate 167,321, forward strand.
GCCCGCCAGGCTTCGTCCGGACGGCCGTCTTCGAGGAGGACGCGGACGAGCTCGTCGGCCTGCTCGGCACCCTCGGCCGCCCGTTCGCGCAGGCGAGCGAGCGCTTCCCGGCGCTGGACCGTCCACTTCCCGTCCTTGGTCGCGGCCTCGCGCAGGGCGGCGTACGTCTCAGGCCCCGGCTTGGCGTCGAAGTCCTTGCGTCGCCGCGAAGTTTCGTCTTCGGGCTGCGGTTGCTTGTCGTGGGTGAGCGCGCGGGCGGCGTGCGCGATGGCCTCGCTGTGCCGCCCCGCGGCCCGCAGCACCCGGACGATCTTGAGGCTGACGTCCACCCGCGGCGGCTTGGCCGACAGGATCGCCACCAGCTCGTCGACGTCGCCGAGCACCTCGGCCAGCTGCTCCCGCAGCCGTTCGGCCACGTCACGGCGGTGGCCGGGCCCGTTCGCCGCGAGGATGTCATCCACAGTGGACTTGATCCGCTTGAGCCCCGGCTCGCCCAGCGCCGTCGCGAACTCGGCGAGGTCGATCACCGGGCGGCCGGGGCCGTCGAACTCGACCTCGAGGATCCAGTCGGCCAGCTTCTCCGGGTCCGGTGGCCGGGCGGCGCACGCGCGGGCGTACAGCTCCACGGCCCGGTCGAGCCGGTCGGCCAGGTCGCCGGCGTGGTCGCCGGACTGCTCCAGCACCTCGCTGATGTCGTCGACCGTGCGCCGGGCGAGCGGCGCCAGGTCCGCGCGGCTGCCGGCGTCGAGCATCCGCTGCAGCGTGTCGAGGACGGCGCCGATCTTCGCGGTGTACTCGACGTTCCCGTCGGTGACCGCGGTGTCCAGCAGCCGGTGCGCCTCGCTGACGTCACCGGACTGGGTGGCGGCGCGCAGTTCGAGCGAGTGCCGCAGCTCGGGGTCGCGCTCGGCTTGGGCGTGCAGCAGGTCCGCCAGCGTCTCCGCGTCCAAAGTGCGCAGGTAGGGGCGAAGATCCGAGTGGGGACTCACGCGCACCAGTCTGCCCGACGGCCGCGAACACGAGTGTGGGCCAACCGCGTGCTCTTTTCGGAGTAATCAGTGACTTTGCGTGAGCAGCTCAGCGACGTCGCAAGTCGTCGAGCACGGCTTTCAGCGGCCAGGGTTCCGGGAGCCGCGGACGCGGTGACCGTACGTGGCGGGGCCGCGGGATGGCGGCCCGGACGGTCGGCACCATGATCGGGACGACCGGCACCGGCACCCGGGCCACCAGCCGCCGCACGACCACCATCAGCAGCCCGGCGAACAGCAGGAGCGCGGTGCCCGCCGCGAGGGCGCCGGCGAGCGTGCGGCGGCCGTCGTCGAGCGTCAGCTGCACGGCGTACTGGTTCTGCTGCGTGTACAACGCGCCCAGCTGCGCGGAAACGGCGTAGGCGGCGTTGCGCCACGTGTGCTCGGGCAGCGGCAGCGGTTCGGCCGCGGTGAAAGCGTTCTCGGCGGCGGCCAGCCTGCTCCATTCGGCGCTGCGCGCTAGCGATTCGTACGCCATCCGGCCACTCTCGGTGAGCTGCGGGACGACCCGGGCGAGATCGGCCCGGTAGGAGGCGACGGCGGAGGTGAACGACCCCCGCGTCATGTCGTCGAGCCCGGCCAGGGCGAGGGAATCGGAGCGATCCATGCCTTCGGCGACGGAAAGCAGCTCGACGGCGGTCGTCTGCTGGTAGGCGGACTCGGCGTCCGGGGCGTAGCGGGCGTAGTCGCGCAGCCCGGCGATCGCGGATTCGATCCGCTGGGTGTACGTCGCGTACGCGGCGCTTCGCTGCTCGGGCGCGGCCATCGCCGCGCTCCGCTCGGCCTGCAGCGCGACCACCGAGCGGGCCGTCCGGTCGGCGGCCGCGGCCGTCTCCACGGCCATGTCCCGCGTCCGAACCGCTTGGTGGATCAGGAGAATCGCGATCACGACAGCCACGGCGACGAGCGCGCCGCCGGGGATGAACGCGATGCCCAGCATGCGGCCGCGGACGGATCGCAGGTACTTCAAGACGTTCCCTTCCCAGCCTTGATCCCCGCAAAGCATCCCGACGAAGTTCAACCTATTGAGTGAGAGATTTACCGGTCAACGCGAATCCGCCATACGGCCGTTAGCGCACGGTGACTACCGGGCACAATCGCGCCCGTGACCTTCGACGACGTGACCCAGCGGCTGCGCGGCTTCGCGGCGGCCAGAGCCTGGGAGCCGTACCACACCCCGAAGAACCTCGTGATGGCACTTTCCGGCGAGGTCGGCGAGCTGACCTCGCTGTTCCAGTGGCTGACGCCCGAGGAATCCGACGCCTGGCGCGAGGATCCGGCGCTGGAGGCGAAGGTGCTGGACGAGATCGCGGACGTCACGCTGTACCTGCTGCAGCTGGCCGACCGCCTCGGCGTCGACCTCCCCGCGGCGGCCCACGCGAAGATCGACCGCAACGAGATCCGCTTCCCGCCGCCGGCCTAGCCCCAGAACACCCCGCCGGGGTTGCGGTCGATCTCGGCGAGCAGGGCGGGCGGCGTGCTGGCGACCGGCGCGTCCGGGTAGCTCAGCCACCGCCCGTTCCGGTCGGCCCACCACACCGACCAGATGCCGAACTCGTCGAACCGCAGCTGCGCGATCTTCTGTTCGCTCCAGTCAGGCCCGGCCTGCGGCGACCACGGCGCACGGCGTTCCACGATGGTGACCGCCCGGCCCCGCGTCCGGCACTCGACCCGGATCCGGTCCTGGAGGTGCTCGGGGACGCGCTGCGCGCACCACCGTTCGATCTGCCGCAGCGCGAGCTCCGGAATTGCCATGAGCCCAGTGAACCGGACCGCGTCAGCCCGCGCGCAGGTGGGCGAGCACGGCGTCGTAGGTTTCCCCGGGCGCGCGCCCGTCGGTGGGCACGACGAGGCAGCGGGGCCGCTGCGGCATGTAGGCGGCGAGCTGGTCGTGGATCCGTTCGACCACGGCGGTCCCCCCGCGTTCCCGCAGCACGTCGTCGACGCCCTTGGTGGCGGCGTCCCCGTTGGCGGCCCGTTCGGCGAACCGCCCGCAGGCCACGGATTTTTCGGCGGTGAGCAGGATTTCCCGGTATTCGGCCTGACAGTTGTCCGCGGCGAGCTCGAACGGCCGGACATCGACAACCCGGGTGGCGAGCTGCGGCATGACGACGTCGTGCCCGGTCCGCAGGTGCGTCTCGGCCATGGCGACCGCCAGCAGCTGCGCGGCCTTGAAGGTCTGGAAGAAGGTGTCCCGCCAGCCCCCGATCAGGCAGACGACGCGATCGGTGTCGAGGTTGAGCACACCGGGATGCTGTTCGACGTAGGCCTGCGCGATCGTGGACTTCCCGATCCCGGATGGCCCGTTCAAGTGGATCAGTCGTGGCACCGCACCGAAGGTACCAGCACCGAGGCAGCCGCCAGCGAGAGTGGAACCACCCGTTCGGCGCCGTTGATCCACGCCGAGCGGGTGATGAAACTGGACAGATGGACAGGGGAAATCCGGATTCGTTCGGCGGCCAGATCGGACGACATGCGTTGAGCGAGCTGCGCAGCAGAGGAATCACTCGCAAATTCCACGAAAACGATCAACTATTCATGGAACACGAGGCCCCCGGCAGTGTGTTCCTCATCGAATCCGGCTTGGTCAAGGTGTACGTGACGGCCGGTAACGGCAAGGAACTGATCTTGGGCATCTACGGGCGAGGCGAGCTGCTCTGCGAGCTCAGCGCGATGGATCGCACCCCTCGGTCCGCGAGCGGCAAGGGCCGCACGAACGGGACGATCACGGAAATTCCCGGCGTCGAGTTCCGGGCCTTCATCGGGCGTCATCCCGCAGCAATGCAACACGTACTTCGGACTGTGCAGAAACGTTTGCACCGCGCGGATCAGGCACGCCTGTCCTACCTTTCCGACGGAGTCCGGGTGCGGGTCATCCGCACCTTGCTCGACTGGGCCGATCACTACGGCCGGAAAAGCATTACCGGAATCGAGATCTCCGGTTTCTCCCGACGTGATCTGGCCCAAAGCATCGCAGCCTCGGAGAAGACGGTCGACGACGTGCTCACGGCGCTGACGACGGAAGGCACCCTGGCCACTGACAAGAAGTGGTTCCTGCTGCGGGACATCGACGGGCTGAGGAAGTCGACGGGGGTCGACTCGTGAGCACATGACCGCACGCGTGTCTCCCGGATTTCCGGTAGTGACCCGCGGTGGTCGTCCCCAAGATTGCCTCCATCGACGAGGAGAGGCGGCCGGATGAGTGAGATGCCCACGACGAAGGCGTTGTTCGGGTTCGACGTGATCGGGTCGTCGAGCAACCCCGACGACCAGCTGGAAGAGGTCAGGCAGGCCGCGACCGAGCTGGTGAGCGAAGCGTTCGAGCACACCGGTGTCGACGTGGCTGCCCGGGTCAACTACTCGGCCACCGGTGACGGCTACCTGGCGGCGTTTCCCGAAGAGAGCTTGCCGGCTCTGATCGACGCAGCTCACTTCCTCCACGGCCAGATCTACCTGCGCAACCGTCGCCTGCTTCCGCCGATCGGCCTACGGCTCGCCGTGCACGCCGCACCGGTCAAGGTGGTGGACGGCGACAGCTTCCAGCGACCGATGATCGAGCTCGCTCGCCTTCTGGACGCCGGCGTTGTAAAGGACGCGGTGCGTCGCCTCGCCGACCGGCACCCGGTCACCGTCTCCACGACTCTCTCCGACCAGGCATACCGAACGGCCGTCCTGGCCGGCCACACGCGCCGGCTGCACCCACACGAATTCAGCCGGATCCAGATCTCCAACAAAGAGTTCGAAGAGACGGCATGGGCCTGGATCCCCGGCGCGGCCGCCGGCGACTTGACCTCCGCCACCGCGCCCGCCCATCGACCACATCCCGAGCCGGTCACGCTCCCTCCGGCAGAGCACAGCCAGGTGATCAACGGCGGAGTGCAAGGAACCGGGTTCATTGGAACGAACTCCGGCCCGATCGTCCACAACCACCTCGGCCGGCACAGTTCATGACCGCGGCAGCCGAGATGGACCCTCCCGTTGCGGCACCGGAGGAGCAGGCCACCCCTGACGCCGTCACGCCGGAACCGGACAAACCGACGATCCTGACGAACAACGGCATCTACGCCAACGCGATCTACACCACCACGGAAGACCCGGATGAGGTAAAGGAGGTGAAGACCGGTCTGGTGTACGGACCGATATCGGACTCGTTGGTCAATCAGGCGGTGACCGCCTTCTGCGTGCCAGTCGGCTATGGCCAAGCCCGCCGGATCCTGGCCGAACACCGGTTGGTCCTCCTGTGCGGCCGGTCGAGCGGTCGCAGTCTGGCCGGGGTCCGGCTGTTGATCGACGCGAACCTGCGCGACCTGAAACGGCTGGATCCGACCCGGGGTGCTCGGGAGCTCCTCGATCTGCGGCGGACCGATTACCCGGGCGGGTACCTCTGGGACGACGTCGACGCCGAAGCGTGGTGTGGCGAACTCGACACCCACGTCCTCGGGCAGCTGGCCCACTCACTCGTCGAACTCGACTCCTACCTGGTCGTCACATTCGCCAACGAGGACATCGATCTCGATCGCGCTCGTCCGTACGTCGCCGAACTGGCGCCGGCCGAGCCTGCCGACATGGTCCGGGCTCACCTCCGCGCCGCGGGGTACGACGCTGCTTTGCTGAAGACGCTGGATCAGGCTGAAGACCTCAAGGATTGTTCTCCATGGAGAGCATCCGAGATCGCGCGCCTGCTGGGTGCGATGCACGACGGACGCTTCTCGGAAGACGACGTAAAGGCGAACATCCGCGGACGCGGGGACGAAGACGTCGCCGCGTGGTTTGCCGACAACGACGACATCCCGGCCCGGGCCTTGGCGATCACCGTGGCCCTGATGGAAGGAAGCGGTTACAACCTCGTCGCCGCAGCGGCGAAGAAGCTCGAGGACCTGCTCAGCAACCCCGAGAACGATGAGCTGTGGCCCTACCTGCCCCCCGACCTCTTCGAGGAGACTCGCGCCGAACGGCTGCGTCGGATACGAGCGCGGCTCGAGCCGCCGGAAAGCTGGCAGCAGACCGATCCCGAACTGGTCAGATTCTCCAGACCGAGGTGGGGAGAAAGGCTGCTCGCCTACGTCTGGAAGGAGTACGAACGCATCCGGCCGATACTCCAGACGTGGATGGGCGATCTGGACGACGAGCTTCCTTGGATAGGCGTCCGGCACGACGCCGCCATGAGCCGCTTCGGCCGGATGCTCGCAAAAGCGGCCGAGCCAGATCCATTTGATTGGTTGTACCCCTGGGTGAGGGGATCCAGGTTCCAGCAGTCGGCAGCAGCGCTGATCATGAGCGCACTGTGCGAAAACAGTGATTACGTCCGGGGTGTCAAGAACCGGGTGTACTCGTGGTCACGCCACCGGACAGGCGAAAAACTCAGGTTCACGGCCGCTTTGATCTGCCGCAACACATTCGGTCAATCGCACCCTGAGTTTGCCCTGAGTCAGCTGAGAAAGCTGACCAGGAACTGCGACATGTATTTGCAAGAAGAAATCGTTCGCTCACTAAAATCGATGCTGACCGAACCCAGCAATCGTAGCCTTGTGCTCAGCACCCTGCCGGTCTGGCTCCTGCACGGCGGTGCCACCCAGCGGGAAATTGCCACGACGTGCACCGTATACGCTCTCTCACTGCAAACCAGCCGCCCCCTCCGGTTCGACGACAAGGAATCCGAGGCCGTCCGGATCTTGTTCGCCGTTCTCCTTGAAGATCCAAGCCGTCGACAGCTGGTCCTGGCCGGCCTCACTTCATGGGCGATCCGCTCGGCAGCCCGCATCGACCTCGAGCGTGACATTATCCGGGTTCTCAAGCTGCTATTGAACGCGCCGGACGAAATCATGACTCGTCGTTTTTCTTTCTTTCTTCGAAGGAAAATCGACAAAGAACCCAAGGCCACCGCACGACTCGCCAAGCTGACGGCCCAAGTCCTGAAGGAGTTGTCCGATGCATGAAGAAGCCGAAACGGCCATGTGGCGCGGCGTACGGCGCTGCCCTCGTCCGACACGGAGCATCCTGCGACACCAGTTGCGGAAGCGACGAGGAACCGTCCTCGTCGCCGAATGCGACGATGGACGGTGGGCTTCGAGCGACCTTCACCTCGGCGCGACGACGCAGGTCCAGAAGCTCGGCGTAAGCTTGGCGAAGAGCATTCGCCGGCTGTACGAAGTCGACATCTCCGACAGCACTTCGACTTTCCGCAGCGTGTTCGAAACCGACAAGGAAGGTGCGATCGTCGAGGGGATCATCACCGTGCGTTGGCGGATCACGGACCCGGTTGCCCTGATCAAACAGCCGAAAGCGGATCACGTCGACGTGATCCGGGCCGACATGGAGAACATCCTGCGTCCCCTCGTGCGCAAGACCACCCTCGACGAGGTCGAAAAGCTGGCGGTCGCGGTCGACGAGAAGTTGAAGGCCATGCGCCTGTTGCCAGGAGGGACGATCTCGTGGGGCCAAGTCGACTCGCTCTTCCGGCTGACCGGTGAAGGCGCACTGCACCGGTACTCCCTGGAGGAGATACGGCGTGCTCGCATTGTCGACCGGGAACGACGTGACATGGACAGGGAACGGATCAACTTCTACGCCGAGGTGATCGATTCGGGCAAGGTCAGCCTTCTCGCGATGATGCTCAGCAACGACACCACAGCCGTGCGTGACGTGCTCAGCCAGATCCACACCTACGACATCCCCGTCGGTCGCTCTATGCTCGACGTCAATGACCCGTTCCGCAATGCCGTCGGACGGATGATGAGCGAAGCGGACGACTTCGACCTCCACGAGATGCGCCTCGCCTGGCTGTCCAGCCTTACTGGCCGAGGCCGCGAAAGCGAACTCGACCGGTTGCGCGACTCACTTGACAAAACGTTGGTTACCGACACCAAAGGCAAGAACAACGGTCGGACACCCTAAGGACCAGTCCGGTGGGCCGGCATCTAGCCTGGGCCGATGACGACCGCCGACGAACTGCTCGGCCGGCTGGCGGGCATGGACAAGGACGCCCTCGCGAAAGTGCTGGCCCACCGGCCGGACGTGCTCGAAGAGCCGTGGCCGCGGCGGCTCGACGTCGTCGCCGCGCGCCTGTTGTCGGCCGAGTCCCTCGACGCCGCGCTGCTCGCCTTGCCGTTGCCGCTCGTGCAGGTCCTGCGAGCCGTCCAGCTGTGTCACGCGCTCGGGCGGCGGCCGGCGCCCGTCGCGGAGGTCGCCCGGCTGCTCGGCGCCGCCGACGTGGAGTCCTCTGTGGACGAACTCGCCGACCGGGCCCTGCTGTGGCGGGACACCGGCGGCCTCGCGCTGCCGGAACCGCTGCACCGCACCAGCTTTGCTGCCGAAGGACTCGGCCAGCCGGTCGCGAACCTGCTCGGGGAGCTCGGCACGAGCCGGCTGGCGAAGCTGTCGCGGGCCCTCGGATTGCCCGACACCGAACGGAAGCCGCAGCTCCTGCTCGGGCTCGTCCGGTTCTTCCGCGACGGCGACCGCGTCCGCGCACTCTTCGACGACGCGCCCGAGGAGACGCGGAAACTGCTGCTGGACATGGCCGACGGCGTTCCCGAGGTCGAAGGACTCGCCCCGGCGGGCTGGGCGTTCGACCACGGCTTCCTGTTCGGGACCTACTTCGGCACCGTCGCCATGCCGATGGAGGTGTCACTCGCGCTGCGCGGGCCGGACCACCAGCTGCCGTTCACGCCCGAGGAACCGCCGTTCCCCGTCACCCACGCCGGGGCCGAAGCGGCCGAAGCCGCGTCGTCGGCTGCCGCGCTGCGGTTGCTCGACCGGGTGTCGGCGATTCTCGACCTGGCCGCCGCCGAACCGTTGCCGCTGCTCAAGGACGGCACGATCGGGGCGCGGCTGGTCAAGAAGGTCGCCAAGGACACCGGGGGCACCCCGGCGGAGATCGAGCTGGCCATCGACCTCGCCGCGCAGGCCGGGCTGCTGGTGGCCGACGAACCACCGCCGCCGGGTCGCGGCCGGAAGGCACCCGCGCCGACACTCGCGCCCGATCCGGACCTCGCGCGCCCCGCGCCGGCATTGCTGTACCGCCTCCTGCTCACCACCTGGTGGGACCCGGCCCCGCCGGAGTTCGAGGTCGACGTCGAAGCGCTCGTGCGGCGGCTGGTCGTGCGGCTGCTGGCACGGCTCGATCCCGGCGACGCCGTCACCGACGTCGACGCGCTGACGCGGCTGGCGGCGTGGCACGCGCCGATGCTGCCCACCGACGACCTCGCCGCGCGTGTCCGGGACGCGCTCGGCGAAGGCGAACTGCTCGGCGTCGTCGCGCACGGCGCCGTGACCGCGGCCGGGCGCGCCCTGCTCGCGCCGGAGCGGTTCGCCGACGTCACCGACGAGCTGGTCTCCCGGGCGCGGACGACGGCGTTGTTCGGCACCGACCTCACCGCCATCGTGCCCGGCTCGCCCGACGCCCGCCTCGCCGCGCTGCTGGACCGCGTCGCCGACCGCGAAGCCCAGGGCACCGCGACCAGCTGGCGGTTCTCCCCCGCGTCCGTCCGGCGGGCGTTCGACCAGGGCACGACGACCGCCGAGCTGCTCGACGACCTGCGGGCCGTCGCCGCGGGCGACCTGCCGCAACCGCTGGTGTACCTGGTGAACGACGTCGCACGGCGGCACGGCGAGGCGCAGGTCATCGACGTCGCCAGCGTCGTCGTCGGTGAACCCGCAGTGCTGGCCGAGCTCGCCGCGCACCGGAAGCTCGCCAAGCTCGGCCTGCGCGCGGTGGCCCCGACCGTGTTGACGTCCACTGTGGACGCGTCCGGCACGCTGGCGGCGTTGCGCGAAGCGGGTTACGCGCCGACTCGGCACGCCGCGGACGGCAGCATCGTGCTGCCCGCCCGTGACCAGGCCGCGCCGACGGTCGCCGTCCGCGATCCCGAACCCGGTGAGCTGCCGCCCGACCCGGCAGCGCACGCCGAGCGGCTGCTGACCGCTCCGGCCAGCGGTCCGGTCCTGCTGCGCGGCCAGCTCGCGCGGGCGATGAGCGACCGCTACGCGGGCCGGCTCACACCGAAGCAGCAGCAGCTCTGCTGGCAGCTCGAAGCCGGGCTCCCGGTGGACATCGCGTACGACGGCGAGCACCTCGTCATCGCCTACCCCGAGCTCGACGGCGACGTCCTGGACGTCTGGTCCCTCGAGGAGCGCACCTACCGGCGGCTCGAACTGGCGCGGATCGACCTGGCTCAGGCCTCGACGCCGGTGAGCCTCGCGTAGGCGACGACGTTGTCGAGGTAGTTGCCGCTCGCCCGGTCGAACGCCCCGCCGCAGGTGATGAGCCGCAGTTCGGGGTCGGGTGTGTCGCCGTAGACCTGGTCGGTCGGGAACGCGGCCTTGGGGTAGCGCTCGACGCGGTAGACGGTGAACACGGCGATCCGGCCGTCCGCGCGGCCGACTCTGGCCTGCTCGCCGGGACGAAGTTCCTTCAGGCGGGCGAAAGCGCCCGGCACGTGCTTGTAGTCGACGTGCGCGGCCAGCACGGCCGGGCCGGTCTCCCCGGGCGACGGCGCGCCGGTGAACCAGCCGACCGTCGTGGCGTCGCCCGGGACTTCCAGCGCGCCGTCCGGCGCCAGCCCGAGGTCCGTGATCCCCTCGGCCCGCACGCCGATCGCCGGGATGGTCAGGGACGCCGGTTTCGCCGCGGGGAGGCCGTCGGCGGCCGTTGCCGCGGTGTGCGTGAGGCTCGAGGTGCCCACCGGGTCCGTGGTGGCCGGGCTCGGCGGGGCGATCTCCTGCGGCGCCTTCGGCGACAGGACCAGGACGAGGGCCACGGCCAGGACCACGCCGAGCGCGGCGGCGACCGCCGTGACCGCGGGCCACAGGCGCGGGTGCCTCAACTCGGGCGCCGGCGCAGGTAGAGCACCATGCCGCCGGACACCGTCGCGGCGAGCAGGGTGCCGCTCAGCACCAGGAAACCGGGGACTTCGCTGTCGGGCTCACCGCCGCCGGTCGCGACGCCGCCGACCGGCTTGACCTTCACCTGGTTGCCGGTGGCGGGCTTCTTGGTGCTCGTCTTCGGCGCGGGCTTTTTCGCCGTGGACGTCGTGGCGCTCGGCTGTTTCGGCCGGGACGGAAGTGCTTCGCAGGCGATTCCGTCTTTGTCGTCGTCGAGGTGATGGGGGTCGCCCGGCGTTGCGTCGAGGACAGCCTGGGCTTCCTCCTGGTACTGGAAGTCCGAGCAGTCTTTGTCGCCGGTGAGGGGCGTCGCGAGCTGCGCGGAGGCGAAGGGAACAGGGCCGAGGAGAGCGAGCCCGGTGACGGCGGCGGCCGTCGTCAGGGCACGGCGAAACAGGGACAACGGAATTCCTTCCGGACGGAATCTGGGGCGATTGCGTGGTTACTATCGCCGCCTCGGCGACGCCGTTACGGACCATTCCGGAATTCCGGAAATGCCAGCGCCCCACGAACAGCAGCCCGGCTGGTGATTCTCTGCCATTTACGCTTCGACCTGCGGATTTGCCACCCAGAAATGCGTGCCGGCCGGAATGTTACGGGCTTCGCGGTCACACCTTTGAGGTAATTCACGTGTGACGGTGCCGACCGGCCGCCACCGCGGCGTCCGCGCACCCCGTAACCTCGGGGTATGCCGATCCAGGTACTGCTCGTCGACGACCACGAACTGGTCCGCCGCGGGCTCCGCGACCTCCTCGGCGACGAGCCCGACATCGAGGTCGTCGCCGAGGCGAGCAGCGTCGAAGAGGCGTTGGCGGTGGCGATGCACGTCGAGCCGGAGGTCGCGGTGGTCGACGTCCGCCTCGGCGACGGCGACGGCATCACGCTCTGCCGTGAGCTGCGGTCGAAGCCGAACCCACCGGCCTGCCTGATGCTCACCGCGTTCGACGACGAAGAGGCGATGGTCGGCGCGATCATGGCCGGCGCGGCGGGCTACCTGCTGAAGCAGGTGCGGGGACAGGACGTCGTCAACGCGGTGCGCGAGGTGGCGGCCGGGCGGTCGCTGCTGGACCCGGTGAGCACGGCGCGGGTGCTGGACAAGATGCGGCACCCGCCGACGGACGAGCTGGCGACGCTCACCGAGCGCGAACGCGACGTGCTGGAGCTGATCGGCCAGGGCCTGTCGAACCGCGAAATCGCCGAGCGGTTGTTCCTCGCGGAGAAGACGGTCAAGAACTACGTCACGTCGGTGCTGGCGAAGCTCGGCATGCAGCGCCGGACACAGGCGGCCGCTTGGATCGCGCGTCGCGAGAAGTAGTCACCCTCGTCCGCAATCCGCCGTTCGCTGAGACCTTTTCCGCGTCCTGTCACGGTCTGCCATGTCGATCAGGCATTTTCTGCCAGAGATTCACTCGAACGTGAGTCGAATATATGTTCGACGCTTCGGTAAGATCATTGGCGAGGGCGTGGAAGGGAGGCAGGATGACCCGAGAAGGGTGAGCACGAGTCAGTCGAGCGGAAGATCGAAGGCGACGAGCGTGCCGAGGCTGGGTGAGGAGTTCAGGAAGAACTTCCCGCCCGCGGCGTCCGCGCGTTCGGCGAGATGGCGCAGACCGCGGGTGGCGACGCCTTGGGGCACGCCGGAACCGTTGTCGCGCACGCGGAGTTTCACTCCGCCGGAGTCCCTGGTCAGTGTCACGCGGGTTTCGCTGGCGCCGGAGTGCCTGACCACATTGGACAGTGCCTCGCGCAGCGCGGCCCGGATGTGGTCGGCGCGTTCCGCGGGGATGTCGGCGAATTCCCCGGACAGCTCCAGGGTCGGCGGATAGCCGAGCAGCTCGCCGGCGATGCGGACCTCGCCGCGCGCCGATTCGGCGAGATCGGTGGGCGTGCCGGTGTCGTGGCGAGGTTCCGGTGACCGCAGCGCGCGCACAGTGCCGCGGATTTCCTCGATGGTCTGGTCGAGCTGGTCGATGGCGTCGGACAGCCGGGCCCCGTCGGCCTGGGCGAAGCGCTTGCGCATGTTGCGCCGGACGCGGTCGAGCTGCATCCCGGCGCCGTAGAGCCGCTGGACGATGACGTCGTGGAGTTCGCGGGCGATGCGCTCGCGCTCCTCGTAGAGGGCGACCCGGTGACGGGCGTTGGCGCCTTCGGCGAGCGCGAGGACAACGCCGGCTTGCGCGGCGAAGGCCACGAGCATCTCGACCGTCCCGGCGGAGAAGGGCTCACGCCCCCGCTTCCGGTAGACGGTGAGCGACCCGAGAACCCGTCCACCCGACCCGAACGGCGCGGCGGCGAAGGGACCATAGCCGTGGAGTTCGGCGGGCACGTAGGGCGCGGTCCGCGGGTCGACGGTGAAGTCTTCGCTGGAGACGGGTTCGCCGCCACGGGCCACCCGCCCGGCCGCGGAGTCGGCGGGGAGGGTGAGGCCACGCAGAGACTCGGCCGCGCTCGCGGCGAGCGCGCCCGGCGAGGTGCTGGGGGCGGGGGTCGCGCCGGCCGGCGTGCTGGGCGCCGGGCCGGCCTGCGCGGCGCGGTCCGGGCTGCCGGCTGCCTGCGTCGAGCCGGACTGCGCAACAGCCGCCGGCTCGCCGGGGGCCGCACCAGGCTGCGCACCGACGCCGGGACCGTCGACCGGCTGAGCCGAGCCGCCGCCGAGGCGAGCGTCAGCCGCCGGCTCACCCGCGCTCGCGTCGTCCGCCGCCGGGTGGGCTGTGGCGTAGTGCGCCGCCTCGACCACCACCCGGCCGTCGTCGGTGCTCACCATTGCGAGGCCCAGGTCGGCGTCGGCCAGCTCGGCCGCTCGGGCTACGACCGTGTCCAGCACCGCTCCCGGGTCGTCGCCGGACAGGGCGGTGCTCGTGATCTCGGTGGCCGCGGACAGTGCCCGCGCTGCAAGCGTTGGGTCCATGAGTTCCGTCATTATCGCGCGGCGCGGTGGCGGCACGGCAAGGACGCCGGGGGAATCGATCACGTCACCGGTACCCGCGTCACGACCCGGCCGTCGCGGACCTCGAGGACCACGTCGGCTCCCGCTGCCTCCTCGGCGACGTGCGTCACGTGCACCACCGTCCGGCCCGCCAGCGCGTCCCGCAGGTGCGCGCGCACCGCCTGGGCCGTCACCTCGTCCAGGTGCGCCGTCGGCTCGTCCAGCAGCACCAGCCCCGCCGTCGGTGCTCCCAGCAGCGCCCGCGCCAGCGCCACCCGGTGGGCCTGACCGCCGGACAGTCCGGTGCCGCCGCTGCCGAGCAGCGTCTCCAGGGGGACGTCGGTCAGCGCCGCGCCGTGCAATGCCGCGCGCAGCTCCTCCTCCGTCGCCATCGGGCGGGCCAGCCGCAGGTTCTCGGCGATCGTCGTCGCCGCGAGCATCGGCTCCTGCGGCGCCCAGGCCACCGTCTCCGGGACGGTCACCACCCCACGGCGAGGCTCGAGGAACCCCAGCAGCGCCGCGACGAGCGTCGACTTGCCCGCCCCGCTCGGGCCGACCACCGCGGCGTACGTACCCGGTGCCAGCTCGAGGTCGACGTCGTGCAGCACGACCGGGCCGCCCGGCCAGCCAAGATCCGCTCCCCGCAGCGCAACCGTCGTCCCCGGGGCCGGCGGGAGCACCGCCGGCACGTCGGCGAGACGACGGCGAGCGCGCTGCAGCGTGTCCCAGTGCTGTGCCGCCGGGGGCAGCAGTGCGAGGACCTCGGCCAGCGCGAGCGGCACCAGCGCCGGCAGCGGCGCCAGGACGGGGTCGAGCTGCCCGGCCGCGACGGCCTGCGCCGCGAACGCCGTGCTGACCACCGCGGCCGCTCCGCAGACCAGCGTCACCAGCGCTTCGGCCGCGCCCGCGCCGAACGCCTGCCGGCGCGCTTGCGTCACCAGCCGCGTGTCCGCGTCCGCGAGGGCGCGGCGGTGGTCGCCCGCCTTTCCGAACGCGAGCAGCTCGGCCGCCGCTTCGAAGATCACCAAGACCCGGCCGGCCACCGCGCGGCGGCCGGCCGCCAGGGCGGACGTCGCCCGGCGCTCGGCGCGCAGGGCCACCCACGGCGCGCACAGCCCGAGCGCGACCGCCGCGGCCAGCGTCACGCCGGCCGCGGGCAGCACCCACGTCTGCACGGCGATCGCCCCGGCCGCGACCAGTGCCACCACCAGCGGCGGCGACACCACCCGCGGCAGCAGGTCGCGCACGGTGTCGACGTCGCCGGCCAGCCGGCGCTGCCCCTCCCCGGCCCACAGGCTCCGCGCGGGCCCGAGCCGGACGAGCGAATTCCACAGCCGCACGCGGACGCGGCCGGCGATGCGGAACGCGGCGTCGTGCGTGACCAGCCGCTCGACGTACCGCAGCCCCGCGCGGCCGAGCCCGAACGCGCGGACGCCGACGACCGCGACCGTCAACGTCAGGATCGGCGGCTGCTGGGACGCCTTGGCGATGAGCCAGCCGGACGTCGCCGTCAGCGCCACGCCGGCCAGCAGCGCGAGCGCGCCCAGCGCGGCACCGCCGAAGAGCCGTCCGTCGAGGAGCGCGCGCCACCCCAGCGGCGTGGCCTTGATGTCCACAGTGGACGTGTCGGCGGCGGGCGCGACGTCGGACGGCAGGTCGACCGCCGCGGTGCGCTCGTGGGCCGCGATGATCGCCGCGGCACCGTTGTCGACCGCGCGCTGCACCGCGTCGAGCACCAGGCGCGCGTTCGCCTCGTCGAGGTGGGCGGTCGGTTCGTCGAGCAGGAGCAGCCAAGCACCGTTGCGAATGCGATGCAGCGCCCGGGCGACGGCGACGCGCTGCCGCTGGCCCAGTGACAGCTGGGCAACCGGCCGGTCCTCGAGCCCGGCCAGTCCCAGCTCGGCGAGAACTGCGTCGGAGCCGGCTTCTTCGCGGACCGTGCCGCCGGCGAACACCGGCGACTGCGGCACCCACGCGACCTGCTCGCGCCAGCGCGCGAGGTCGGCGTCGGCGAGGTTCGTCGAGCCGATCGTGATGGTGCCGTCGTGCGCCGGGACGAAGCCGAGCAGGGCCGAGAGCGTCGTCGACTTGCCGCCGCCGCTCGGGGCGCGGAGCCAGACCGTCTCGCCGGGGCGGACCGCCAGCGACTCGCCGTCCGGCGCGAAGCCGCCGCGGCGCGCGACGCGCAGGGAAGACACGCGCAGCTCGCCCGGCGACGGGATCGCTGTCCCTTCGGAACGCACCGGGATGGCCAGCAGGCCGGCGACGCGCCGGACCGCTTCGACGCCGTCCTCGCTGGCGTGGAAGGCGGCGCCGACCGCGCGCAGCGGCTGGTAGCACTCGGGCGCGAGGATCAGCACGCCGAGCCCGATGGCCAGCGGCAGGCTGCCGCCGGCGAGCCGGACGCCGATGACGACGGCGACGAGCGCCACCGACAGCGTCGCGATCAGTTCGAGCACGAACGCCGAGGAAAAGGCGACCTTCAACGTCTTGAGCGTCGCGCGGCGGTGGCGTTCGGACAGCCGCCGGACGGTCTCGCCCTGCGCCGTGGCGCGGCGGAACGCGGTCAGCACGGGCAGGACGCGGACCAGCTCCAGGAGCCGTTCCGACATCCGGTGCGTGGCGTCGGTCGCGCCGGCGACGCGGTCGGCGGTGTACTTCCCGACGAGGATGGCGAACATCGGCAGCAGCGGCACGGTCAGCGCGACGATCACGCCGGACGGCCAGTCGGCGAACAGGATCGCCGCCCCGGCGCCGAGGGGCACGACGGCCGCCGTCACCAGGGCGGGGAGGTATTCGCGGAAGTAGGCGTCGAGCGCGTCGAGGCCGCGGGTGGTGAGCGCGGTGAGCTCGCCGTGGCCACGCTGGGCGATCCACTCGGGACCCAGGCGCAGCGCGTGGTCGACGGCCTTGGCACGCAGCTCGCGTTGCGCGGTCGCGGCGGCGCGGGCCGAAACCGTGCGCACCGCCCAGCCGGTCAACGCGCGCGTCGCGACGAGCGCGAGCAGCGCGGCCAGCTGGGCGGTGCGTCCCCCGGAACCTGCTCCGACGATCGCCGCGAGGACGTCGGCGAGCAGGAATGCCTGTGCCACCAGCGCGGCGGCGTTGACGAACGACAGGAAGCCCACCAGGGCCAGCGCCCGGCGCACGGCCGGCACGAGAGCCGGCAGCGCGCCGAGCGGGCCCTTTCCCGGCCGCGCCGAGTCCACTGTGGACTCCGAGGCGGAAAGGGTTGCGCGCCCGGGAAGCTCGCTCATGGCGCGTGGACCGCCGGGATGTGCTGGGTGCCGATGCGCTTGCGAAACACCCAGTAGGTCCAGCCTTGGTAGATCAGCACGGCCGGGGCGCCGAAGACGGCGACCCAGGTCATGACGGTCAGCGTGTACGGGCTCGACGCGGCACCTTCGATGGTCAGCGTGTTGGCCGCGTCGAGGGTCGAGGGCAGGACGTTCGGGAAGAGCGAGCCGAACATGACCACCGCGGCCCCGGCGATGACGACGCCGAGCGCGGCGAAGGCCTGCCCGTCGCGGTCGGCGCGCAGCCGCAGCCAGGCGACGACCGCAGCGAGAGCACTGATCACAAACGAGAGCAGTGTCCACAACGTGCCGGAGCGCCACTGCACGACCGAGAGGAACGCGACCATCGGCACCATGGCGATCGGCAGCAGCCGCAACGCCAGGGTGCGCGCCCGTTCCCGCAGGTCACCACTGGTTTTGAGGGCCAGGAACGCGGCACCGTGGGCAATCGAGAAGGCAGCGATGGCGGCCGCGCCGAGCAGGGTGTCCCAGCGAACGGCGGCGAACGCGGAGCCGACGCGGTTGCCCTCGGCGTCGAGGGGCAGGCCCAGGACGGTGGTGGCGAGGATGAGGCCGACACCCAGCGGCGGAACCCAGGAGCCGAGCACGATGACGCGGTCCCAGCTGCGGCGCCAGCGGTCGGAGTCGACCTTGCCGCGGTACTCGAAGGCGACACCGCGGCCGATGAGGGCGAGCAGCACGAGCAGCAGCGGCAGATAGGCGGCCGAGAAGAGCCCGGCGTACCAGGCGGGAAAGGCGGCGAACATGGCCCCACCGGCAACGATGAGCCAGACCTCGTTGCCATCCCAGACGGGCCCGATGGTGTTGACCATGACGCGGCGCTCGGTGTTGTCCTTGGCGAGCACGGGCAGCAGCATGCCGACGCCGAAGTCGAAGCCTTCGAGGAAGAGGTAGCCGAGCCAAAAGAAGGCAATGGCGACGAACCAGACGATTTCGAGCGTCACCGGGCACCTCCGGTCGGCTGGTCGCGGTGAGTTATCCACAACGGGTCGAGTTGTCCACAGATTTGCTGTGGGTAACCCTGGAGAGTGACCGAGCCGATACACTGGGTTCGGGGACGCCCCCCGGGAAGGGCGGGGGCTGCCTTTGCTGCGGGAGGGACCGCTGCAAAGCCGTCCGAGCAGGCAGGCTCAGCCGGGAGCAGCCGCGGGTTCGTACGTCGCGAATGACTCATTCGGGACGTCGGAAGTCCCCAATGAGTCATTCGCGGCGCCGGCGAAAGCTTCTTGGTCACTCGGTGAAGGGGCCCAGCGATCGACTTTGCCGGAACTCTGCCGGGAAGGGCGGGGGCCGCCTTTGCCGCGGGAAGGACCGCTCCAAAGCCGATCGCTCGGGTAGCCCATCGTGAGTGACCGAGGGGCGTTGGAGCCGGCGTCAGTGCAGTGAACGGCTCGTTCATGCCTGCTGCCGCGGCCGGCTGGTCCCGGCAGCACGACTGCTCGAGCGACTTTGCCGCAACCCTGCCGGGACCGGCGGGGGCTGTCTTGGAGTCCATTGCCTGGCTCCTCAGTAGGCGAAGGCGAGGGTGTCCTCGCCCGGTTTGTCGGAGTCCTTCGGCTTCTGCGGGGGCATCACCGCGTCCACGCCGCCGCGGATGTACTTGCGCATCAGGTACACCTCCACCACTCCGAGGGCCGCGTACACCGTTGTCAGGGCGATCAGGGACGTCCAGACCTCGCCCGTCGTCAGCCTTGACACCGCTTGGGCGGTGAACATCCAGACGCCGTCCACGCCCGTCGGGTTGGGGACCACCACGAAGGGCTGACGGCCCATCTCGGTGAAGACCCAGCCCGCGCTGTTGCCCAGGAACGGCGTTGCGATGCCGCCGAGGACCAGCCAGGGGAACCAGCGGCCGCGGGGGATGCGGCCGCGACGGGTCAGCCACAGGGCCAGTACTCCGATGCCCGCCGAGATCGCGCCGAAGCCGATCATCATGCGGAAGCCCCAGTACGTCACCGGGAGGTTCGGCACGTAGTCGATCGGCTTGCCCGCCAGCGCACCCAGGGCCGGGTCGTCCGGGTAGTTCGTGCCGTACTTGGCCTGGTACTCCGAAACCAGGTTCTCCACGCCCTTGACCTCGGTCGTGAAGTCGTTGTGCGCCAGGAACGACAGCAGCGCCGGCACGTTGAACGTCTTCACGTCCTCGCAGTTCGCGCCCGAGACGTCGCCGATCGCGATGATCGAGAAGCTCGCCGGCTTTTCCGTGTGGCACAACGCTTCCGCCGAGGCCATCTTCATCGGCTGCTGCTCGAACATCAGCTTGCCCTGGGCGTCACCCGTGATCGCCAAGACGGCGAACGCGGCAACGCCGACCCAGCCGCCCAGGCGCAGCGACGACTGCCAGACGTCGGCATGATCGCCGCGTCGCCACAGGTGCCAGCCGGCCACGCCGACCAGGAACGCCGCCGCCACCGAGAACGCGCCGGCCAGGGTGTGCGGGATCGCGGCCAGAGCCGTGTTGTTCGTCAGCACCGCCCAGATCGAGTTCATGGTCGGCTTGCCGTTCTCGAACGTCACGCCCACCGGGTGCTGCATCCACGAGTTCGCGGCCAGGATGAAGTACGCCGACGCCATCGTGGCCAGCGAAAACGCCCACGCGCACGCCAGGTGGACCTTCTTCGGCAGCCGGTCCCAGCCGAAGATCCACAGGCCGAGGAACGTCGACTCGACGAAGAACGCGACCAGCCCTTCCATCGCGAGCGGCGCGCCGAAGACGTCGCCGACGAAGCGGGAGTACGCGCTCCAGTTCATCCCGAACTGGAACTCCTGCACGATCCCGGTCACCACGCCCATCGCGAAGTTGACCAGCAGCAGCTTGCCCCAGAACTTCGTCATCTTCAGGTGCCGCGGCTCACCGGTGCGGACCCACAAGGTCTGCATCGCCGCGACCAGGATCGACAGCCCGATGGTCAGCGGGACCATCAGGAAGTGGTAGACGGTGGTGATGCCGAACTGCCACCGCGCTAGCTCAAGGACCTCCACGTGGTCCAGCCTGCTCCGGGGTGGCCGGACCGGCCAGATCAACTGGTCCCGTTCGTGGCGGGACCAACGTCCTACAGCTGGTCGAGCGCCTTCCGCGCCTCCTCGGCCACGACCCGCCGCGGCCCTTCCTCGCCCAGCTCCAGGACGTGCCGCAGGGCCAGCGCGTACGCGGTGTCGAAGGCCTTGTCCGCGGCGACCGGGATGTTCGGCGACACACCGACACCCTCCCAGTTCTCCCCCGACTTCGGGTCGTACGACCGGGCGACCGGCACCGTCACGTCCAAGTAGGTGTCCACTTTGTACTGCTCACGCGGGTGCGCGCCGCCGTGCGTCGGCTCGCCGACGGTCTTCGCGCGCTCTTGCCGCTGCAGTGAGAAGGCGAGGTCCTCGCCGCCGGAGAACGTCGACGGCCCGGTCAGCACCCAGATCGGCTTGGTGCCGCCGAACTTCGGGCCCGGGACGTACGGCAGCGTCCACATCTGGGTGACGCGGTCGCCGTCGCGCTCGTAGATGTCGAGGTAGTGGGTCCGCTCGTCGACGAGGTAGCTCTGCAGGAACGCGCTGGTCTCCGGGGCGCCGCCGCTGTTGTGCCGCACGTCGATCAGTAACGCGTCGGCCGGCGCGACCAGCGTCATCGCCGCCGAGACGGCCGCGGCCGCGAAGTCGAGCGGGTAGAGCATGGTCGTGTCGAGGTAGCCGACGTTGCCGGGCAGCCGCCGGACCGCCGCGATGCCGAAGTTCTCCAGCTCGGCCGTCTGCCGGAATTCGTCCGAGGCGAGCTCCGCGTCGCCGTCTTCGGCCACCGGGTCGAGGTGGTGGCGCAGCCGCAGGTGCTTGTCGTCGTTCACCGACTGCAGGTCCGCTGTGACGGCCGTCGCGAATTCCGCGTCGTCGAGGTCGACGTACGCGCCTTCGCCGAGACGCGCGCGAAGCACTTCGACCAGCTTCGCGGCGACGTCCGGGAAGACGTAGTGGGCTTCCAGCCGGCGGATGACCTCTTCGACCTGCGCAGCACGCGCCTCTGACCCCATGCCGGAGAACCTACCGCAGGCCACAACCAAAAATTCGGCGCACCGAAAAAAATTGTGTGACACCCCTGGATGTCAAATTCATGGCCGCCGATCCGGCAATTTCGCGGAAGCCATCTGCTTGCAGTTTTCCTGACGTCCCCTTTATCGTTGCAGTGAAAGGGGCGAAAAATACTCATGACTGCCGCTATGGTGGCGCTGATCAGCGCGTTCGGCCTGGTCCTCGCCGTGGAGCTGCCGGACAAGACGCTCGTCGCGACCCTGGTGCTGACCACCCGTTTCCGCGGCTGGCCGGTATTTGCCGGGGTGTGCGCCGCGTTCGCCGTGCAATGCGTCATAGCGGTCGCCTTCGGCAGCGTGTTGACGCTACTGCCGGACGTCATCCTTTCGCTGGTCGTCGCCGCGATGTTCGGCCTCGGCGCCTTCATGCTCCTTCGCGAGGGCTTCAGCGAAGCCGACGAAGCGGGCGAAGACGCTTCGCGCTCCGGCCCCTCGGCGCTGTCCTTCACGCGCTCCGCGATGACGTCGTTCGGCGTGCTCTTCGCCGCCGAGTGGGGCGACGCCTCCCAGCTCGCCACGGCGAGCCTCACGGCCAGGATCGGCAACCCCTTCGCCGTCGGCGTCGGCGCCTTCAGCGCCCTCGTCGTCGTAGCCGGGCTCGCGGTGTTCATCGGCGCGAAGCTCCGCAGCCGGATCCGGCCGAAGCTGATCCAGCGCTGCGCCGGGTTCGCGTTCGCCGGATTCGCGGCGTTCGCGCTGCTCCAGCTCGCTTTCTGACCGATCCCTCACAGGTTCGCCGGGTAACCTTTCGGAAACGAAAGGGAGAGCACCAGGTGAACTCGCCGAAGACACACGCGGTCTCGCCGCTGCACGGCCGGATCGCACTCGGCGGCATCGGCCTCGCCGTGACGATCTCGATCGACCTGCACCTGCGCCTGTCCGGCCAGGTCAGCCCGATCTGGCAGACGCTGTCGGAGTACGTCTACGGCAAGCTCGGCACGGCCTCGGCCGCTCCCCTGTTCAGCGTCATGTGCCTGGCGCTGTCCCTCGGCTCGGTGGCACTGCTCGCCGGCATCGCGAAGGCCCACCGGCCGGGCACCACCGCCGTCTGCGTGCTGCTCGGCGTCTGGTCGGCCGGGCTGTTCGTGTGCGGCCTCGTGCCCGTCGACCCGGACGGCCAGGCGCGTTCGCTCGCCGGGCAGGTCCACAACATCGCCGCGCTGACGGCGTTCGTCGCGCTCCCCGCCGCCGCGTTCGTGCTCACGAAAAAGGGCCGCGAGCGCTGTCCGTGGGAGCCGCGGCGGACGACGATCCGGCGCCTGGCCGCGGCGAGCTTCGTCAGCGTCGGCGTGGTGCTCGGCGGGTTCGTCTTCACGCTGACCCTCGGCCTGTTCGAGCGCCTGCTGTTCACCGTCGACGTCGCGCTGCTGCTGACGATGGTCCGGCCGCTGGTGGCGGTTTCGCGGCGCTAGCCCTCAGCCTTCAGGATCTCGGCGAGCCGGGTGGCGGCCGCGACGACCTGCGGGCCCACTTCGGCCGCCTTCAGCGGCTCCATCGAGACGACGCCGACGCTCGCCCGCAGCCCCGGCACGCCGCGGACGGGCGCCGCGACACCGGACGCTCCCGCCTGGAGCTCGCCCGTCGACGTCACCCAGCCGTCGCCGCCCGGGCGCAGGGTCATCGCCTTGCCGGCCGCGCCGGCGGTCAGCGCATGCCTGCTGCCGACGCGGTACGCGACGTGGAAACTCGTCCAGGACGGCTCGACGACGGCCACCGCAAGCGCTTGCGGTCCCTGCGCGACCGACAGGTGCGCGGTCGCGCCGACCTTCTCGGCCAGCTCGCGCAGCACCGGGCCGGCCGCGTCCCGCAGCTGCGGGAGGACCTGCCCGGCCAGCCGGAGCAGCCCGACGCCGAGCCTGACCTTGGTGCCGTCGCGCCAGACCAGCCCGCGCTCCGACAGCGGCACGAGCAGCCGGTAGACGGCCGCGCGGCTGGCCCCGATGGCCACGGCCAGCTCGGAGATGGTCGCCGCGTCGCCGCCGGCGTCGGCGACCGCCTGCAGCAGCGCCAAGCCCCGGTCGAGCGTCAGCGACCCCTCCCGGCTGGTCACAGCAAGCCGAGTTCGCCCAGGTCGGCGACCGGCTCCTCGAACGACGCCGCCGCGTAGGACGCGAAGAGCGCCCGGACGGCCTTCGCGGCCGGCTCGGACAGCGCACGGGCCTCGTCGGCCAGCGCCTGGGCATCGGTCGACTCCAGGGCGCCCCGGACGTCGCCGCCCGCGAGGCTGCGCGCGGAGGCCACGAGCAGGTTCAGGAAGCCGTGGTGCACGAACCCGGTGTCCGGGTCGGTGTGCCGGACCGCGCGGTGCAGGCTGTTCGTCGCCTTGAACGACGCCCCGGTGGACCCGCTGACGACGGCCAGGAAGTCGGCCACCTCGTCGACGCTCGGGAAGTTCTCGCCCGCCTGCCCGCCGCAGCGGATCTTCGGCCAGCTGCCGTGCTCGATCACCTTCCGGACGCCGTCGAGCCAGCCGACACCGCGCCGCGGCTCGACCACCCGGATGACGTCCTCGGGCACGAACTCCGAGACGCGCTCGAGCCACACCTCGTCGACGTCCGACGGCGCGGGCATCTCGACCATCCGGAGCGCGAGCAGCTCACTGCGCGACTCGACGATCGAGATGGCCTTCGGGACGCCGCCGAGACCGGTGTCGATGATCAGCGAAAGCGGCAGCGGCTGCTTCGGCTTGATCTTGATCAGCTCGGTGATGAGCTCGGGCAGCCGCGACGCCTGGCAGAGGAAAACCCCCAGCACACCGGCGTGTTCGGAGCCTCGGCTCGCGAAGTGCGCACGCAGCGCTTCGGGCATGGCCGCGTCGCCCGGAGGGAAGAGCGCCGAGTCGTCGACGAGCCTCGCGAACAGGGGAGGAATTCCACGGGGGCCGGGGGGCGTGAGTTCCACAGCGCTTGACACGACTGACACGCTAGTAGCGTACGACATCAGGACAAAATCGTTCGCACAACGAACACGTCAGAAGGGGACGTCGATGCCTTACTACCGGCGAGTAGGCGAGATTCCGCACAAGCGGCACACCGCGTTCCGGAAGCCGGACGGCGGCCTCTACGCCGAGGAGCTGATGGGCGTCGAAGGCTTCTCCGCCGACTCCGCGCTGCTCTACCACCGCGGCCTGCCGACGGCGATCGTCGACGCCGTCGCGGTCGCGGAAGACCGCGGGTCGCTCACCCCGAACCACCCGCTCAAGCCGCGGGCGTTCAAGACGCAGGACCTCAAGTTCGGCGGCGCGGCCGACGCGGTGACCGACCGCCGCCGGCTGTTCGGCAACAACGACGTCACCATCGGGTTCGTCACGGCGACCGCGCCCAGCCCGCTGTACCGCAACGCGGCCGGCGACGAGCTGTTCTACGTCCACGGCGGCTCGGCGACCTTCGAAACCATCTACGGCCGCCTCGAGGTCGGCGACGGCGACTACGTCGTGATCCCGACGTCGTGCACCTACCGGGTCGTCCCCCACGGCGAGGTCAACCTCTTCACGCTGGAGGCGCGCGGCCACATCGGGCCGCCGAAGCGCTACCTGTCGGCGAAGGGCCAGTTCCTGGAGCACTCGCCGTACTGCGAGCGCGACATCCGCGGGCCGTCCGAGCCGCTGCTGGAAGACGGTGAGGACGTCGAGGTGCTCGTGCGGCACCGCGCCGGGCTGACCCGCTACACCTACGCGACGCACCCCTTCGACGTCGTCGGCTGGGACGGCTGCCTCTACCCGTGGGTGTTCAACATCGACGACTTCGAGCCGATCACCGGCCGCGTGCACCAGCCGCCGCCCGTGCACCAGACGTTCGAGGGCCCGAACTTCGTCGTCTGCTCCTTCTGCCCGCGGAAGGTCGACTACCACGAGGGCGCGATCCCGGTGCCGTACAACCACGCGAACGTCGACTCCGACGAGCTGATGTTCTACGTGCGCGGCAACTACGAGGCCCGGAAGGGCTCGGGCATCGGGATCGGCTCGCTCTCGCTGCACCCGTCCGGCTTCACGCACGGTCCGCAGCCGGGCGCGGCGGAGGCGTCGATCGGCGCGGAGTTCTTCGACGAGACGGCGGTCATGGTCGACACGTTCGCGCCGCTGGAGCTCGGCGAGGCCGCCGACGCGTCCGAGGACCCCGGCTACGCGTGGACGTGGTCGCGCCGCGGCCCGAAGAACTGACGCGGAACGGGCCCTTCCCCGCGGGGAAGGGCCCGTTCGTTCGTGCGTGGATCAGCCGTCGTACCAGCCGTAGGTGCGGATCGTGCCGTTGCCGTAGCAGTTGCCGGCGAAGATCCAGTACCCCGGACCCTGCAGCGGGCCGTGCTTCTCGGTGCCGTCCGAGCACACCGTCCAGGCACCGCTGCGGCCGTAGTCGACCCGGACGTTCGCCCGCCAGTCGTCGCTGTCGTAGTGGGTGGTCACCCACGTCTGGACGTGGTCGGTCAGCGCCTCGCCCGACCCGATCACGTGGTAGGTGGCGCCCTTGGGCACCTCGTCGGCCGCCGCCGGGGTGGCCCCGGCCAGCGCGAAGGTGCCGGCCAGCGCGGCGGCGCCCAGCACCGCGGCCCCGGCCCGCTTCATCGTGGTTTTCATGATCCCTCCAGTGTCGTGCTGCATTGACCACTTCCCGGTCTAGTGCGTTGGGGTTGTTCTGTCCGGTTCGGTGGACACCGAACGACAACCTCCGAACAATGGATTACGCCTAGGGGGGTGGCGTAATGCCGCGTGGGGAACGTCCGCTCGATACGGACGATGAGGTTTTGTCACAGTTCGCCGGGGATTTGCGACGATTGCGGGAGAAGGCGGGCCGGCCGCCATATCGGCAACTGGGAAAACGAGCGCATTACTCGGCGGGGACATTGTCCGATGCCGCGAGCGGCCGGAAACTGCCGACGCGCGCGGTCGCCTTGGCTTATGTCCGCGCCTGCGACGGGCCGGTCGCCGAGTGGGACCGGCGGTGGCACGAAGCCGCCGCGGAATTGAGCAGACGGAGACGGGCGGCGCCCGGTTCCGCCGCGGAACCGCCGTACCCGGGCCTGGCCGCGTTCGGCGCCGGGGACGCGGGCCGGTTCTTCGGCCGGGAAGACGTCGTGGACCTGGTGCTGAGCCGGCTGGCCGAAGCGCGGTTCGTGGTCGTCTCCGGCCCGTCCGGCAGCGGCGTGACGTCGGTGCTGCGGGCGGGGCTCGTGCCCCGGGTCCGGCAGCCCGTGGTGTTCCTGCGCCCGGGACGGCGGCCCTTGGCGGAGTGCGCGACCCGGCTGACGGCGTTCACCGACAACCCGCCGGACGCCGGGTTCCTGCTGGTCGTCGACCAGTTCGAAGAGGTCTTCACCGCCGACGCGGACGAACGGGCGTGCTTCTTCGCCGCGCTGCTGCGCGCGGAGCAGGCCTCGGCGCGCGTGGTCCTCGGCGCGCGCGCGGACTTCGCGGACGCCTGCGTGCGGCATCCCGCGCTGGCCGAGGCGACGCGGAACGCGCTGGTCCCACTGGAGCCGCTGACGGCCGGGCAGGTCCGCGCCGCGCTGGTCCGGCCCGCCGCGGACGACGGCCGCGGACTGGAGAACGCGCTGGTCGCCACGCTGATGGCCGAGGTCGCGCGGCAGCCGGGAGCGCTGCCGTTCGCCACGGAGGCCCTGCGCCGGACCTGGCAGGCCACCCAGGGCGTCACGCTCACGCTCGCCGCGTACGAGGCCACCGGCGGCATCACCGCGGCCATGGCCGGCGCGGCCGAAGCGGTCTACGGCAGGCTCGCACCGCCGGAGCAGGCCGAGGCGCGGAGCCTGTTCCTGCGCTTGGCCGGCCTCGGGGACGGCACCCCCGACACCCGGCGGCTCGTCCCGCACGCCGAACTCGATCCGACGCCGGTGCCGGCGCGGTTCGTCCGGGCCCGGCTGGTCACCGCCGGCCGGACCGGGCTGGAACTCGCGCACGACACGCTGCTCGACGGCTGGCCCCGGCTGCGGAGCTGGCTGGCCGCGGACCGGGACGCCCTGCGCGTCCACCGGCGGCTCACCGAGGCGGCCGCGCTGTGGGAAGCCTCGCACCGGGAGCCGGCCGTGCTGTACCGGGGCCGCCAGCTCGACGAAGCGCTGAACTGGGCGGATCGGGCCGACGCGCGGCCGAACACGCCGGAACGCCGGTTCCTCCGGGCGAGCGCCGAACTCCGGGCCGCCGAAGAAATGGCGACCCGGCGGCGGCGACGGCTTTCCGCGGCGACCGCGTTGCTCGCCGCGGTTTCCACGGCCACGGCGATTCGGCGCCACTGGCACGGCCGGTTTCCGGCGGCAACGGTTCGGCAACGCACCTCCGGTCACCCGTTCCCCGCCGGATAATGACCGCAGACGCGGAGACGGGGAGGGTTCGATGATCAATTCCCAACCAGCGCGGCGGCGGAGAAAAATTCTCCCATTCTTGGCCGCCATCGTGGTTGCCATCGCCTTGATCATCGGAATCCGAGCCTGGACCAGCGGCTCGAGCGACGACGCCGACGCGCCGAAATGCTCCGGCGCGGACGCCGTCGCGCTCACCATCGCGTCGTCACCGGAAAAGGTGGGAATAGTCCAAGAAGCCGCAAAGGCCTACTCCGGACGGTCGGTCGCGGGGCATTGCGTCGACGTCGTCGTGAAATCGAAGTCCTCGGGTGTGGCGATGCAGGCGCTGGCGAACGGCTGGAACGAAGCCACCGACGGGCCGCGCCCGGACGTCTGGACACCGGCCGCGAGCGGCTGGGTCAACCTGCTGCGCGTCAACGCGAAGGGCGACACCGGCTCGGTCGTGCCGGACGGCGATCCGCAGTCGATCGCGAACGCGCCGCTGGTCGTCGCGATGCCGAAGCCGATGGCCGAGGCGCTCGGCTGGCCGGGCAAGGCCATCGGCTGGACGGACCTCGCCGCGCTGGCCACCGACCCGGCGGGCTGGGCGAAGTACGGCCACCCGGAGTGGGGCAAGTTCCGGCTCGGCAAGACGAACCCGAACATCTCGACGTCGGGGCTGAACGCCACCATCGGCGCCTACTACGCCGCCACCGGCACGTCGTCCGACCTCACCGAGGCCGCCCTCGGGAAGCCGGAGGCGAAGCAGTTCGTCACGAACATCGAGCAGGCGATCGTGCACTACGGCGACACCACGCTCACCTTCCTGACCAACCTGCAGAAGGCCGACGACAACGGCGCGGCGCTGTCGTACATCTCGGCCGTCACGGTCGAGGAGAACTCGCTGATCGGCTACAACCAGGGCAACCCGACGAACGACCCGGCCAAGGTCGGGCAGCACGGGCCGCCGAAGGTGCCGCTGGTGGCGATCTACCCGGGTGACGGGACGCTGAACTCCGACCACCCGTTCGTCACGCTGAACTGGGCGGACCCGACGCGCAAGCAGATCGCCGCCGACTTCCTGGGGTACCTGCGCCAGGACGAGACGCAGGCGAAGTTCGCCGCGCTCGGCTTCCGGTCGTTCGACGGCAAGCCGGGCCCGCAGGCGACGCCCGCCAACGGTGTCCAGCCGGACGCGAAGATCAGCTTCCTGCGCCCGCCGGCGCCCACCGTGCTGTCGAAGCTGCTGGCCTCGTGGACCGACCTGCGCAAGAAGGCGAACGTGCTGCTCGTCGTGGACGTCTCCGGCTCGATGGGCGCGGAGGCGAAGGGCACCGGCAAGAGCAAGATCGACCTGGCGAAGCAGGCCGCGATCGACTCACTCGGCCAGTTCGTGCCGCGGGACCAGGTCGGGCTGTGGCAGTTCTCGACCAAGCTCGACGGCGACAAGGACTACCAGGAACTGCTCCCGGTCCAGGCCCTCGGCACCAGTGGCAAGGAGGCGCTCGCGACGCGGCTGAGCGGGCTGACCCCGCATTCGGGCACCGGGCTGTACGACTCGTCGCTGGCGGCGTACGAGTACATGAAGGCCCACCTCGACCCGTCGGCGATCAACGCGGTCGTGGTGCTCACCGACGGCCGCAACGAGGACTCCGGCAGCATCGACCTCCAGCACCTGGTGGCGCAGCTGCGACCGGAGGGCAACGCGGAGACGGTGCGGCTGTTCACCATCGCCTACGGCGCGGACGCCGACCAGGACGTGCTGAAGCAGATCGCGGAAGCGACCGGCGGATCGGAGTACGATTCGTCCAAACCGGACTCGATCAACCAGGTGTTCACCTCCGTGATCTCCAATTTCTGATGAAGTTCGCCCGTGAGCTCGCCGAACCGTGGGGGCTGCTGCTCGCCGCCACTTCGGCGGGCATGGCGTGGGCCGTGCAGCTGCCGGTCGTCGCCGCCGTCGGCGTCGGGGTGGCGGTGCTCGCCGCGCGGGCGGGCGTGGCCGTGTTGAGCGCGGAGAAGGAGCCGCCACCGCGGGAAGCACGGGTGCTCGACGTCGCGCCCGGGTCGCCCGAGGCGAACTGGCTGCGCCGGGCCGAGGCCGCGGCCGACGGGTTCGTCTCGCTCAGCGACTCGCTCGCCACCGGCCCGCTCGCCGAGCGCGTCGCGGACATGGAGCCGGTGGTCCGGGAGACGCTGGCGACGCTCGAACGCCTGGCGGGGCGCGCTTCGGCGACCGGCCAGGCCCTGTCCCGCGTCGACCTCGACGCGGTCACGCGCGAGCAGCGCCGGCTGGAGCAGTCGCTGGCGTCGGCCCGCGAAGAGGTCCGCGGCGACCTCGAGCAGGCGCTGACGGCGGTGCGAGCCCAGGCGGACGTGCACGCCCGGCTGTCCGGCGCTCGCGACAAGCTGCTGGCCCAGCTGCAGTCCGGCGCGCTCGGCCTGGACAGCCTGGTGGCGCGGGTAGCCGAGCTGACGGCCACGACCACGGACATCGCCGTCGACACCGGCGCGGTGCGCGAGCTGAGCGACCAGCTGGAGGGCATCCGGCAGGGCGTGCTGGAGACCGAGCAGGCGACCCGGCGGTCACTGGGTTAGGCGGCCCAGCTCGGCCGCCACGCGCCGGCGACGCGCTCACTCTTCGCGAGGTGACGCCGAAGCGCCGTGAGCCCGGGGTGCGCGTTGCCCCGCCGCCACACCAGCGAATGCGGGTACACCGGCACGGGCGCTTCGATCGGCACGCGCCGCAGGTCGTGCCCCGGCGGCCACAGCACCCGGCTTCCCGCACCGAGCAACGTCGCCACCTCCGCCGAGTCGGCGAGCGTGTCCAGCACCACCTCGATGCCGAAGTTGGGCCCGGTGGCGTCGATCCACAGGCCGAACGCGGCCGCGAACTCGGCGTAGTAGGCGCCCCACTCGGTCCCGGACACCACGCCGGGCAGCCGGATCCGGTGCCCGGCCAGCTCGGCCGGAGTCACCGAAGCCGCGTCCGCCAGCGGGTGCGCGGGGCCGCACAGCAGCTGGATCGGCTCGTCGAGCACCCACTGGGCGTCGAGGTCCTCGGGCAGCGTGACGACCGCGCGGAACGACGCGTCGATCGCACCGTCCCGGATCGCCGTGATCGCGGTGTCGAAGAGCGTCGCGACCTCGAGCGCGACCCGCGGGTGTGCCTCGTGGAACTCGCGCAGCAACGTGGCCGGGCACAGCCGCCGTCCGATGACGTCGACCCGCAGCGGCCCGGTGCGCACCGACGCCAGCGCGCGCAGCTCGGCGGCCAGCAGTTCGCGGGCGTGCGGCAGGAAGGCCGTCCCGTCGCCGGTGAGCACAGCGCCTCGGGCGGTGCGCGTGAACAGCCGTACCCCGAGCGACTTCTCCAGCGCGGCAATGCGTTTCGAGACGGCTTGCTGCGTGATCGTCAGGTCGGCGGCGGCGTCCTGGAACCGGCCCGCCTCCACCACGGCGAGGAAGGTGCGCACGGCGTCGAGGTCCACGACGTCCGACTCTAGATTCACAACGCGGCGTTGTGGCTCGCCGCCACGTCGGTTGTTTGCCGCGCGCGGCCGTTCCCGGCTTTGATCTCCGACGTGATGCGCGGGCGGTCGCTGGGACCGCGGTTCAGGTGGCTCTGGTCGGCTTACGCCGTGAGCGCGTTCGGGACGTGGCTCGGCTTCGGGGCCTTCCCCATGCTCGCGATCCTGGTGCTGGACGCCGGGCCCACGGCCGTCTCGGTGCTGGCCGCGGTCGGGCCGGCGGTCGGCGCGCTCGTGGCCGTCCCGCTGGGCCCGTGGGTCGACCACCGCCGGAAGCGGCCGGTCATGGTCGCCATGGACCTCGTGCGGTTCGGCGCGCTGATCAGCGTGCCGGCCACCTACGCCCTCGGGGTGCTGAGCTTCGCCCAGCTGCTGGCCGTGTCGGTGGTCGTCGCCGCGGCGGACATCACCTTCACCGCCGCGAGCGGCGCCTTCCTCAAGGGACTCGTGCCACCCGAAGACCTGCTCGTGGCGAACGGCCGGTTCGAGTCGACGAACTGGACCGCCACCGCGCTCGGCCCGCCGCTCGGCGGAGCGGCGTTCGTGCTGTTCGGGCCGGTGACGTCGGTGGTCGCCAACGCCGTCAGCTTCCTGCTCTCCGCGCTCGGGATCCGCGCGATCGGCGGCGGCGAGCCGCGCCCGCGCACCGCCACGCGGCCGCGCCTGCGCGAGCTGGCCGACGGCTGGCGCTTCCTGCTGGCGCACCGGGGACTGCGGCCGCTGCTCTTCAACGCGATGGTGTTCAACGGCCTGGTCATGGGCACCGAGCCGCTGCTCGCCGTGCTGATGCTCAACCACCTCGGGTTCACGCCGTGGCAGTACGGGCTCGCGTTCGCCGTCCCGTGCCTCGGCGGCCTCGCCGGCTCACGGCTGACCCCACGGCTGGTCGGGAGGTTCGGCCGGCACCCGGTCCTGGTGACGGCCGGCGCGGTCCGGGCCTGCTGGCTGCTCGCCTTGGCCTTCGTCCCGGCGGCCGGCGCCGGCGGGCTGCCGTACGTCATGGTCGTCGAACTCGGCCTGATCGTCAGCTGCAGCGTCTTCAACCCGGTCCTGGCGACCTACCGGCTCGAGCAGCTGCCGGCGGACCGCATCGCGCGGACGCTGTCGGCGTGGTCGGTCAGCACGAAGGCGTCGATCGCCACGCTGACCGCGTTCTGGGGCGTGCTGGCCGGCCTCTCCGGCCCGCGCTGGGCGATCGGGATCGCCGGGGTCCTGGTGCTGGCGACGCCGTTGCTGCTGCCTCGCCGTGACCGGACGCCCGCTCAGCCGAGCCAGACCGTGCCCAGCACCGGGTAGCCCGGCAAGCCCGTCTTGGCCGCGCCCGGGCGGGGGACGCCCGCGATCCACAGCCGGCCGGTGGCCGCGATGTTCGCCGCCATCGAGGGGTCCGCCTTCGGGAGGCGGAACGGGACGACCCGGCCGTCGGCCAGCATGGTCAGGCCGCTCAGGCGGGCCGTGCCGTGGCGGCGCAGGCGGACCGGGCCGTCGAGGACCGCGCGCAGCTCCGTCCAGTGGTCGGCCGGGAGGGGACGGTCGTGGGCGACCGACCGCAGCACGGCCGCGAGCGCGCCCAGCAGCGCGCCGGCCCCGAACGTCCACGCGACCCAGCGCACCACCGGGACGTCGAGCCCGACCCAGACCGCGAACCCGGAAAGCAGCAGCAGGAACGCCGCCGTCGCGCGCAGGTCGCGGGCCAGCTGGCGGCGGTGCGCGGTCAGCACGGGGTCGAGCCGCGGCGAACCGGATCCGGCCGGGCGCGGCACCGGCACCGCGCCCGGCGGAGGTGTGTCGTGGATCCCGGCGCGGCGGACCCGCACCACGCCGGCGAAGCCGACGAACACCTTCGGGCCGCGGCCCAGCAGCCAGACCCGCCGGTGCCCGGCCACCAGCAACCGGTGTGCTTCGTCGAGCCGGACGCGCAGCCACCGGCCGTCCGGCAGCCGCACGCCGACCGTCCGGCCGGCCGCGACCAGGCCGCCGGCGGCGATGTCCACCTGCCGGAACGCTTCCCGCTTCAGCCGCGTCTCCGGCACCCGGACGTGGGCGCGGTAGAGCCACCGCGCCTCGATCGCCCCGGCCAGCGCGAACGTGCCGACCGGCAGCGCCACCCCGGCGCCGGCCAGGAACTGGGCGACGCCGAACACCACGAAGAAGCCGGCCACCAGCCACCGGTTCGCCGTGTCGCCGAGGCGGTCGAGGTACTCGCCGAAGATCGGCAGGGCTCCGGACGGCATGGCGGGGTCCAGCTCGAAAGCGCGGACGCGCTCGGGGACCGGGACGATCGGCACGCGGAACCCCCATGGGGTCGGGATGTCACCCGCTTTTCGGAAAAGTGGGCACCGGCGTTACCGGATGTGCCGCTCAGCGGGTGGGACGTGATCGCCACGACTACCCAGACCGTCGAATTCAGGTTAGGCTCACCTAAGTAGGAGGTGAGCCGTGACCGAGGCACCCACATCCGTCCGCCGCCCGCCGGCGCCGAACCCCGCCGAGCGCGCCAAGACGATCGCGACCCGCAACGGCCCGGCGTCGTTGCTGCCCACCTGCGATCGCACGGACCTCGACGGCCAGCGCGTCGTGCCGCTCCTGCACCACGTGCACCACAGCGGCAGCGTCAGCGTGCTGCTGGCCGACGACCACCCGATGGTCCGCGCGGCGAAGCAGACCCAGCGCGGGGAGCTGGCCGTGATGGTCGAGCTCGCCGACCAGGCCCCGGTCGACCTGCGGGAGCCGATCCGCGGGCTGCTGTGGATCACCGGCTGGCTGCGGCCGCTCTCGCCGGTTTCGGCCCGCGCGCGGGCGGTGGCGATCGCCGAGACGCGCCCGGACGAACGGCTCCTCGACGTCGGCCACGGCGTCACGCTGCTGCGGCTCACCCCGGCGTCGCTCGTCCTCGCCGACGCCGAAGGCACGCATTCGCTGCGCCCGCACATGTTCAGCGCGGCGCCGCCCGACCCGTTCCACGACTACGAGGCGCCGTGGCTGCGGCACCTGGAGAGCGACCACTCCGACGTCGTCGAGCAGCTGGCGAAGCACCTGCCGGCGACGCTGCGCGGCGGCCGGATCCGCCCGCTCGGGCTCGACCGGTTCGGGCTGCGGCTGCGCGTCGAGTCCGACACCGGCGACCACGACGTGCGGCTGGCGTTCTCGAAGTCCGTCGACAGCCCGGCGCAGCTCGCGTCGGAGCTGCGCCGGCTCGTCGGCTGCCCGTTCCTGCGCGGGCGGTCAGGCTAGTTCGGCGGGGAAGCCGCCCTTCGCGATCGGGCCCCAGCTCTCGATCGTGACGCGGATGATGCTCTTGCCCTGCTTGACCATGGCCTCGCGGTATTCGGCCCAGTCCGGGTGTTCGCCCGAAATGGCGCGGAAGTACTCGACGAGCGGCTCGACCGAATCCGGGATGTCCAGCACCTCGGCGGTGCCGTTCAGCTGCACCCACTGGTCGTTCCACTCGTCGGACAGGATGCAGGCGGACACCTTCGGGTTGCGCTTGATGTTGACGACCTTCGCGCGCTTCGGGTAGGTCGAGACGACCAGCCTGCCCTCGGCGTCGACGCCGCAGGTGACCGGCGACAGCTGCGGACCGCCGTCGGCCTTCGTGGTCAGCAGGATGGCGCGGTGGCGGGTCGACAGGAACTCGACCAGCGCGGCGCGGTCGACGGTTTCGTTGGTGGCGATGCTCCTCGGCATACCCCGAAGGTAGCGTGCGTCCATGACGTTCACCGCGCGATCGTGGCTGGCCCCGGCCCGCCCCGAGTTCCCCGGGACGATCGAGGATCCGGCCGAGCGCCGCGCGATCAAGCTCGAGCTGCTGATCGTCTTCGGGATCACGCTGGGCCTGTCCGGCGTGCGCAGCCTGCTGTCCCTTGTGGACTCGCTGCTGCAGCCGGTGCCGCTGGCCCAGCAGCAGACCCAGCTGAACGTGCCGCAGGCCGCGGCGAGCCTGATCGACCTGCTCAAGCAGCTGCTGTCGGCCGCTCAGCTCGTCGGCTGGGGCGCGCTCGGGCTGTACCTGCTGTGGCGCGCGGGCGTCAAGGTCGCGCAGATCGGCCTGGACCGCCGGTCGCCCGGCCGGGACACGCTGCTGACGCTCGGGCTCGCGGCGCTGATCGGCATCCCCGGCCTCGGGCTGTACTTCCTCTCCTACCACCTCGGGTTCAGCCTGGCGGTGCAACCGTCCACTTTGGGCGATACGTGGTGGCGGCCGATCTCGCTCACGCTCTCGGCGTTCGGCAACGCCTTCGCCGAGGAGGTTCTGGTCATCGGCTACCTGCTGACGCGGCTGCGGCAGCTCGGCGTCCGGGAGAACACCGCGCTGTTCGGCGCCGCCGTGCTGCGCGGGTCGTACCACCTGTACCAGGGCTTCGGCGGGTTCGTCGGGAACCTCGTCATGGGGCTGGTGTTCGGGCGGCTGTGGCAGAAGACCAACCGGCTGTGGCCGCTGGTCGCCGCGCACACGCTGTTCGACTTCGTGTCGTTCGTCGGATATTCGCTGCTCAAGGGTCACGTTTCGTGGTTGCCCTGAGTAGGCTCGGCGGGTGATCGACGAAACGACACCTCCCCGGGTGGACAGCGAAGTCGGACCCCTGCGCGCGGTGCTGCTGCACCGGCCCGGCAACGAGCTCAAAAGGCTGACGCCCCGCAACAACGACCAGCTCCTGTTCGACTCGATCCCGTGGGTCGACCGGGCGCAGGACGAGCACGACGCGTTCGCCGAGGTGCTGCGCGGCCGCGGCGTCGACGTCCTGCTGCTGGCCGACGCGCTCCGGACGGCACTGGAGGACGACCGCGCCCACGCGGCGGGCGTGCACGCGGCGGTCGACGACCGGCGGCTCGGCGGCGACCTGGCCGACTCGCTGCGTTCGCACCTCTCGGGTGTCGACGCAGCCGGCCTCGCCGAAGTGCTGATGGCCGGGATGACGTTCGAGGAGCTGCCATCGGCGGAGGGCGCGTCGCTGGTGCGGATGATGAACCACCCGCACGACTTCGCCGTCGACCCGCTGCCGAACCTGCTGTTCACCCGCGACTCGTCGGTGTGGATCGCCGACCGGGTGGCGATTTCGTCGCTGAACATGCCCGCGCGCCGCCGCGAAACCGCGGTGCTCGACCTGATCTACGCCTACCACCCGCAGTTCCGCCACGCGGCCCGCGCGTACGGCGCGCATTCCGCGCCGATCGAAGGCGGCGACGTGATGCTGCTGGCGCCGGGCGTGCTCGCCATCGGCGTCGGCGAGCGCACGACGGCGGCCGGCGCGGAGTCCCTGGCGCGGTCGGTGTTCGCCGACGGCATCGCGCACACCGTGCTGGCGGTGCCGATCGAGCAGTCCCGCGCGACCATGCACCTGGACACGGTGTGCACGATGGTCGACGCGGACGCGGTGGTGATGTACCCGCTGGCGCGCGACTCGCTGACGGCGTTCACCCTGCGCCCGACCGGCGACGGCGGGGTCAAGGTGGCCGGCCCGGCGCCGTTCCTGGTGGCAGCGGCCGAGGCGATGGAGATCGACCGGCTGCGCGTCATCGACACCGGCCTCGACCCGGTGACGGCCGAGCGCGAGCAGTGGGACGACGGCAACAACACGCTGGCCCTGGCGCCCGGCGTGGTCGTCGGCTACGAGCGGAACGTCGAGACGAACGAGCGCCTGGAGGCGGCCGGCATCGAGGTGCTGCCGATCGCGGGCTCGGAGCTGGGATCGGGCCGGGGCGGGCCGCGGTGCATGTCCTGCCCGGTCCGCCGCGATCCTCTGTGAAATGAAGTAAGCCTTCCCTAAATGCGTTCAACAATTTAGGGAAGGCTTACTTAAATAAGGTTCATCTTCTTTAGGAATGGTAACCCTAATAGGGTGGAGATCACCAGTCCCGAGTGGCATTCGCGCCAATCTTGAACTATTCTGGTCTCCATGGCCCTCACCAAGAAGAAAGAACCGCGCTCCAAGTTCTACGAACTGCTGCAGGCGCAGATCCACAACGAGTTCAACGCGTCCCAGCAGTACATCGCGCTCGCGGTGTGGTTCGACGCCGAGGACCTCCCGCAGCTGGCGAAGCACTTCTACAAGCAGTCCGTCGAAGAGCGCAACCACGCGATGGCGCTCGTGCAGTACATGCTCGACCGCGACCACCACGTCGAGATCCCCGGCACCGGGGAGGTGCGCAACGAATTCTCCGGCGTCACCGAGCTCATCGAGCTCGCGCTCGAGCAGGAGAAGGAGGTCGCCGCCGACATCTCCGCGATAGCGAAGGCCGCGCGTGCCGAAGAGGACTACATCGGCGAGCAGTTCACGCAGTGGTTCCTCAAGGAGCAGGTCGAAGAGATCTCGCAGATGAACACGCTGCTGAACGTCGTCAAGCGCGCGAACGGCAACCTGTTCGAGGTCGAGAACCACCTGTACCGCGAGTCCGTCGGCGACGGCGGCGCCGACTCGCAGATGCCCCCGGTGGCCGGCGGCAAGCTCTGACGTTCTTTGCCGGAAACCCGGGCTCTCCCCCTGTGGACAGCCCGGGTTTCCGCATGCGCCCGGCGCTCAGCCGGCGCAGTCCTGGGTGAGGCTCGCCAGGCTCGTCTGCTCGACCCCGGCCTCGCCGAGCCGGAAGCGGTATTCGGCAGCGCTACCGGCCGGGGCGACCAGGCCGCCGGGCCCCTCCTTGGCCGCCGGGTAGGCGGCGAGGACCTGGTCCTTCGTGGCCCCGGCGCCGATGCCTTCGGCGGTGTGCGTGGCGACATCCGGCGTGACGACGACGACCCCGGCCGCCTTCGAAATGACGACGCTCGCGGACGCGGGGACCCCGTCACCCTGTGCCTTGTAGGTGGTGCAGCTCGCTCCGGCCTGCGCGTCGCTGAGCGTGACGGCCTGCGCGGTCACCTCGGACTCGGACATGCCGAGCTTGAGCCTGCCGAAGCCGTCGGCCGCGAGCAGCGGCCCGCTGGTCACCCCGGCGAGCGAGGACGGCGGCGGGGCGGACGGCGGCCGCGGCGAGGCCGGCGTCGACGTGCCCGGCGGTGCGGAAGCCTGGATGCTCTGGGTGCTGGTCGGCCCGGGTGTCGACGGCTCCGGTGGCCGCCCCGGCGTGAGGTTCTCGGGCGGTGCGCTGGTCGCGCTCCCGTCGGCGGACATCACCGCGGTGCCGTTCTCGGTGTGGAGCCGGATCATGGTCAGCCCGCCGGCCACGGCGACCACGGCGGCCGCGACCCCCGCCACGGCCTGCACGGTGTGCCGGCGACGGCGACGACGTCGCGCACCGGCGACGATGGCCGTGCCGGCATCGGGTGGCGGAGGCAAGTCCAGCCGCTCGTCGGCGAACAGGGCGCGCAGGCGCTGCTCCAGTTCGTCCTCGGAGATGTTCAACCCGCGCCACTCCCTTCGCTTTCGCCGTCGGCCGACTTCAGTCTCGTCCGCAGTGACGCGATCGCCTTGCTGGCCTGGCTCTTGACGGTGCCCTGCGTGATCCCGAGGGCACCGGCGATCTCCGCTTCCGAGAGACCTTCGTAGTAACGCAGCACCATGACGGCCCGTTGTCTCGGCGGCAGTGTTCGTAACGCACGCCACAGCGGCTCGTGCTCGAACGGGTCGGCCGGCACGTGCGGGCTGGTGTCCGGCAGGTCGGCGACGAGGTTCTCCCGCCGCGTCCGCCGCCAGCGGCTCACGTGCGCGTTCGCCATCGACCGG
This sequence comes from Amycolatopsis sp. MtRt-6, assembly GCF_017308975.1. Lineage (GTDB taxonomy): Bacteria > Actinomycetota > Actinomycetes > Mycobacteriales > Pseudonocardiaceae > Amycolatopsis. The sequence goes on from NZ_JADWPD010000001.1 coordinate 206,026, forward strand.
CGGACGTAGGCCAGCGGGTCGCCCGTCTTTTCGTGGACGTACGACCAGCGCGAACCCATCTTCTCCAGCACGGTCTGCACCAGGTCCGCCGCGTCGTGCGGGTTGCCGGTGAGCGCGTGGCCGTAGCGCAGCAGCCCCGGCAGGGTGGCCTGCACGAACTCGCCGAAGTCGACGAAATCGCCAGGCAACGTCGCGGCCCTCCCTCGGCCTGCGCTGGTCACCCACGTATCTCCCCCGGTGAAGACGGGTGCCGCAGCGGTCACCGTATCGCCTCCCTTCGGGGTCGGGTAGCCGGAAGCCGAGTCGCTTTCCTCCCCAACACGCATCACAGCCCCCTCAGGTTGCCCGCGTTCCCGGCCGAATTCGCGACGGTCCGGCCGGGTGATGGTCTGCCCACGTCAGCGGTGGACGAGCGAGTCGGGCAGGCGGAAACCGCCGCCCTCGGACTCAGGGAAATCGTGCACGCCGACGACCGCCGCCCGCGGTATCGGGCCGTAGACGTGCGGGAACAGCAGCCCAGCCGGGTGCGGCGGCACGCCGTCCTCCCAGCGGACCGGTGCCCCGGCCTTCGCCGGATCGATTTCGAGCAGCACGACGTCGGTGCGCCCCCGGTAGTGAATGTCGGCCGCCAGGTGCACCGTGCCGAAGTCGGAACAGTGGACGAACCCGACTTCCCCCAGTGAAGGCGGCCGGTACTCGCCGCCTTCGCCCACTTCGGCCCACTCGGCCGCCCCGCAGATGTGGAGTATCACGCCGAGAATCGTCCCACCGGCGCGATCCGCCGGAGGTGTCTCTTGCGCCACATAATGCCTGGTTGAACGCTCATTGAGTGGTGGAGGACCGCCGGTTCATACCGACGGTCCGCCACCCGCCGACGGTCAGCGCAGGGTCAGCTGCCGGCCGATGAGGCCGTCGCGCGCCCGGCGCTCGGTCGCGTTCAGCGGCTCGTCGTCGAGCGACTTCAACGCCGTCTCGAGCCGGGCGCCGAGGGCGTCTTTCGCGTCCGCCCACTCGCGAGCGTGCGCTTCGGGGTCGAGGTCCCAGACCGGGACGAGCAGGCCGTGCGCCCGGAACGAGCCCGCGTAGCGCGACCCCTCGCCGAGGCCGAGCTCGCTGGCCGCGGACAGCCGCGCCAGAGCCTGGAGCAGCAGGTTCTCCGGCTCCGGCCGGACCCAGCGCAGGTGCGCCTTCTCGCCGGCGAGGACCCAGTAGGCACCCGAGCCGAGCCGTTCGGTGGGCATGATCGCGGCGTTCGCCCGCTCGAGGGAGACGGCGACGTCACCGGTCGCGTCGGCGTCCTCGGGCAGCCACCAGCCGAAGTCCGTGTGCAGCGTGACGTCGAGTTCGGCGCCGGGGGTCAGCAGGTCCTGGAGCCGCGCGTGCTCGTCGGCGGACGGCGGCGTGGTGGTGTCCGGCACGCCGAGGACGTCGCCCTCCTTGGCGTCCAGCAGCCACTTCAGCGACCGGCCGAGGTCACGGCTGATGTCGGACGAGCGCGTCTGCACCTGCAGGCCGAGGTAGCGCCGGCCGTCGGAGCGGACGAACGCGGCCGCCGCCATCGGCAGCACGGTCCCGAGGGTGACGTCACCGCCGTCGGCGAGGGTGAGCCGAGCCGTCGCGGACGGCACGAACTCGCGCAGCGCGATCAGCTCGGGCTCCGCCACCAGCCCTTCGAACGGCTGGCCGACGAAGACGTCGCGCACCTTCGGCTTGCGGTCCGACGCCTGCTTGGGACCCTTCTTGCGCGCGCCCTTGCCCACTGCTGCCTCCTCTGGCTCGGGTTCAGACGCTATCGAAGGGTTAGTCTCGCGACGTGTTCGACCCCCGCGATCCTGTGTTCCTGGAAGACCCGTACCCGGCGTTCGCCGCCCTGCGTTCACGAGGCGATGTCCATTTCCACGAAGGGCTCGGCATCGCCGTCGCGGTGTCGCACGCCGCGTCGTCGGCGGTGCTGCGACACCGCGGCCTGGGCCGGATCTGGCAGGACGCCCAGCCGCTCGAGCGGTTCGCCTCGTTCAACCTGCTGCACCGCAACTCGCTCCTGGAGAACGAGCCGCCGGCCCACACGCGGCTCAGGCGCCTGATCGCGGGCGCCTTCGGCCGCGGCCACGTGCAACGGCTGCGCCCGATGGTCGCGACACTCGCCGCCCGCATGGTCGACGACCTGGCGGCCGCGATCGCCGCCGACGGCAGCGCCGACCTGCTCGAACACCTCGCCCAGCCGCTGCCGGTCGCGGTGATCGCCGAGCTGCTGGGCGTCCCCGCCACCGACGGGCCGCGGATGGTCCAGCTGTCGAACGCGATCGTGAAGATGTACGAGTACGGCGTTTCTGCCGAGGGGCGCGACGCGGCCGAGCGGGCGTCCGCCGAGTTCGTCTCGTACGTCCGCTCGGTGGCCGCGGCCCGCGCCGAGGCACCGGGCGACGACATCATCAGCGACCTGTTGCGCAGCGAGCTGACGCCCGACGAGCTGGTGGCCACCGCGGTGCTGCTGCTGATGGCTGGCCACGAAGCGACGGTCAACGTGCTCGGCAACGGCATCACGGCCCTGCTCACGCACCGGGATCAGTGGGAGCGCCTGCTGGCCTCACCTGCCCTTCTGGATTCGTGTGTCGAGGAGCTGATCCGGTTCGACGCGCCCCTGCAGCTGTTCGAGCGGACGGCGACCGAGGACGTGTCGATCTGCGGATATGTCGTCCCGCGTGGCGAGAAGATCGGCGCGCTGCTGGGCGCCGCGGCGCGCGACCCGGAGGTGTTCGACGAGCCGGACCGCCTGGACATCGGGCGGACGCCGAACGCCCATCTCGGGTTCGGGCTCGGGATTCACTACTGCGTGGGTGCTCCTCTCGCTCGGGTGGAGATCGCCGCCGCGTTGAGTGCGCTGACGGAGAAGCTGCCGGGGTTGCGGTTGGTGGGTGCGCCGCCGAGGCGGCCGGAGTTCGTGATCCGGGGGTTGCGGGAGCTACGGGTCACCGCCTGACCGGAGTGCCGCCGGGACTCGCGTGATTCCGGGCGAGTCCCGCGTGATTGGAGATGGGACTCGCGTGATTCCGGGCGGATCTCGTGTGATTGGGCGGGCATCTCGTGTGTCTGGAGGGGCATCTCGCGTGATTGGGGAGGCATCACGCGTGATTGGAGGGGCGACACGGGGTTTGGGTCATGGGGTTACTCCGGTGAAGAGGTCTTGCTCCGGGGTTGGCGGGGTGGGGTGGGCCAGGTGGTAGTCCTCGTGGGGCCAGACCTGGCGCTCGATTTCGCGGGAATGGGCGAAAAACGGGTGGGCCGGGTCTACCTGGGTGGCGTGGGCCAGGAGGGCTCGGTCGCGGGTTGCGAAGTAGGCGTCGCACCGGACTCTGGTGGTGATCGGGAGCTTGTCGGGTGGGAGTTCGTCGAGGACTTCGGTCATCGACGACTCCAGGCCGGCCGCCAGGGTGGCCTTGTGCAGGGCTTCGAACCAGGCGCGGCTCAGGGTGGCCTGGTAGTACAGCTTTTGGGGGCGCCACGGCGAGCCGCAGCCCGGGTAGCGGGCCGGGTCGGGTGCCGCGGCGAACGCTTCGAGCGTCACCTCGTGGGTGCGGATGTGGTCCGGGTGCGGGTAGCCGCCCGTTTCGTCGTACGTGATCACCACGTGCGGGCGGAACTCGCGGACCAGGGCCACCAGCGGGGCAGCCGCCTCGGACAGTGGCAGGGCCGCGAAGCAGCCTTCAGGCAACGGCTCGCCGGGGCCGGGGATACCGGAGTCGACGAGGCCGAGGAAGCGCTGGCGGACGCCCAGGATCTCGGCCGCCGCCGCCATCTCGCGGCGGCGGATTGCCGGGAGGTCGGCCCAGGTCTCGGCCGTGTCGAGGGCCGGGTTCAGGATGTCGCCGCGTTCGCCGCCGGTGCAGGTGGCCACCAGGACGTCGACGCCTTCGGCCGCGTAGCGGGCCAGGGTGGCCGCGCCCTTGCTGGACTCGTCGTCGGGGTGGGCGTGGACGCTCAACAGGCGGAAAGTCACCGTGTGCTCCTCGAGGGGAAGAAAAGTGCGGGGATGAAGGTCAGCGCCGACAGCGCCAGTGCCCAGGCGAACGTGGTGCCGAACGCCGCCGCCGGGGCCGCCGTGGCCGTGAGCTCGCTGTGGAGGATCGCGGCCAGCAGGGCGGTGCCCAGCGCGCCGCCGATGCGGTTGACCACGTTGAACGCGCTCGCCGCGCGGGGAATGCGGGACCGCTCCAGCGAGCCATACAGGGTGGTCATGCCCGGGGCCGTCGCCGCGCCCAGGCCGGCGCCGCGGACCAGGAGGGACAGGCTCAGCAGAACGCCGCCGGGTGCCGAACCGAGCTGGGTGAACGCGATCGTGCCCACGAGGGAAAGCGCGATGCCGGCCAGCAGCATCCGGCGTGGCCCGAAGCGGGCCAGGAGCGGGCCGCTCGCCAGCATGACCGCCGCCGAGCCGAGCGCCTGGGGTGCCAGCAGCAGGCCCGCCCGCAACGCGCTCGCCTGCTCCACCTGCTGGTAGTACAGCGGAAGCAGCAGCATCGAGCTGTACAGCGAGGCCCCCAGCAGGAACGTGCTCGCGCTCGCGACCGCGAACCCCCTGGTGCGGAACAACCCCAGGTCGAGCACCGGCGACGGCACACGTGCCGCGTGGACGCCGTACGTCAGCAGCAGCACGGCCCCGGCCACCCAGACGACGACCACGCCCTCGGCCAGGCCGTAGACGAGGGCAGCGAGCCCGGGTGAGAGCAAGGCGATGCCGCGGACGTCCAAGGGATCGTGGACGCCGGACGGCGGTGGCGCCGGGAGGAGCCGGCGCGCGAAGAGGAACGTCGCCACGCCCAGCGGGACGATCCCGAAGAACATCCAGCGCCACCCCAGGTCGGCCACCAGCGCGCCGCCGAGCATCGGGCCCAGCACCGGGGCCACCGTGGCCGGCAGGGTGATCACCCCGATCATCCGGCCCAGCGCCGGGCCCGCCGCCTGCGCGAACACCGCCTGCCCGACCGGCTGCATCAGCCCGCCGCCCAGCCCGTGCAGCACCCGGAAGGCCACCAGGGAAGGCGCGGACCAGGCGAAGCCGCACAGCAGCGTGCCCGCGGTGAAGATCGCCACCGCCGTCAGCCAGACCGCGCGGCCGCCGAACCGGTCGGTCAGCCAGCCCGACAGCGGGATGGCGGCCGAGGCCGCGAGCAGGTACGCGCTCGCCACCCACTGCACCGTGGTCAGCGGACTGCCCAGGTCATCGGCGATCGCATCGATCCCGACGGTGACGATCGTCGCGTCGAGGATCGACAGGACCGCGCCCATGATCAGCACCCCGCCGAGCCGCCACAGCGCCGCATCGGGCCGGACCGCCGTTGTCATGCTCACCTCCCGGTTGATTAGGTCGAACCTCAGATTAGGTCGGACCCACTCACTGGGTCAAGCACAAACTTGGGTTCGACCCAGTAGAGTGACGCGCATGAGTGAGGGACTCCGGGACCGGAAGAAGCACGAGACCAGGAAGACCATCTCCGACGTCGCCACGCGGCTGTTCATCCGCAACGGCTTCGAGGACGTGACGATCGCCGAGATCGCCGCCGAGGCGCGAGTCGCCAAGATGACCGTGACGAACCACTTCCCGCGCAAGGAGGACCTGGTCTTCGACATCCGCGAAGACTTCGTGTCCTGGCCCACCGCCCTCATCCGCGACAGCGTCTTCCACGACACGCGCGAGCTGTACTTCGAAGCGCTCGGCGCCGAGCACGCACTGGTCGGCTTCTCCGGCCCCGGCTTCGTGCGGATGATCAAGGAAAGCCCGGTCCTGACGAACGCGCTGCACGAGCTGCACCGCGAGCGCGAGTCGGCGCTCACCGACCTCCTGGTCCGCCGCCACCCCCAAGAAGACCTGGCCCCGACGCTCGCCGCCGCCCACCTCTCGACGGTCCTGCGGGTGCTCTTCCAGGAGGTCTTCGACCGGACCCTGGAGGACGAAAAAGCGATCGTCGAGGAGCTGTGGCCCCTCGCGGAACAGGCCTTCGACCAGCTCGAACCGGTCTACGGCCGCTACTAGCGCGCGGCGCCGGCCGGCCGCGAAGCCCGCAGTTCCGGCTCGGGCGCGCCCCGCACCTTCAGGACGCGCATCTCGCGCACGTCCAGGGCGTCCGACGGCGCCAGCAACGCGGTGAACCGCCGCACCACCAGGGCCGTCAACACGGCCAGCGTGGCCGCGGAAAGGTCGGTCAGCGCGACCAGCACGACGCTGTCGGCCATCGACTGCACGTCGTCGCGGAAGCGCCAGATGATCGACACGCCGAGCAGGATCCAGTTCAGCAGCCAGGCGCCCCACCACACGAGCACCTGGCGCGAAGGCTGCGGCCGGGCGGCACGCGAGCGGCGGAGCACGGCGTGCTCCAGCTCGCCGACGACCGACAGCGCCAACGGCAGGTTCGCCACCGGCACGAGGACGCCGACGAGGACCTGCCACACCGGCCGCGGCGGGTCGTCACCCGACATGTCCGCCGCCGCCTGGCGCGCGACCAGCAGCCACCAGAGCGACAGCCCGGCGGGCAGCAGCGCGAGGATCGCCGCAAGCAGGCCAGCGGCGAGCACGAAACCGTCGGAGAACGCCACCACCGAACGGGACAGCGCGGAATCGCGACCCTGGACGAGCAGGACGTACCGCCAGATCTCCGCGCCGGCGGCGGTGACGGCGAGCACGGCGAAGCCGAAGAGGACGGCGACCACGCTGCGGCCGAGCACCGGCACCCGGTCGATCGGGCGGATCTCGTCGGACGCCGTGCCCGGCACCGACGTCGGACGCCGCCAGACCAGGTTCGGGAAGCCCCAGCGCGGGGGCACCGGGTACGACGGCGGGCCGAGGTACGGCTCGGGCGGCACGACGCGGCGGCGTGGCCACGCACCGGGCGGCGGGGTCGCCACCCAGCGCAGCCTCGGCCGGTGCGCCGGGCGCCGGTGGTAGGGGTACGGCTCCGGCTGGGCGGCCAGCGTCCGGCCCTGCAGCTGCTGCGCTGTCGGGGGCGGCGCCTGACGCGGCCAGTACCCGGGCGGGTTCGGCTGCCCGGCAGGAGGCTGACCCGGGTGCAAGGCTAGATCACTTCGGGTTCGATGCCGGGGTGCTCGCCGACCATCGGACGGCCTTCGCGCTGCCACGCGCCCATGCCGCCGGCCACGTTCACCGCGTCCCAGCCGCTCTGGTTGAGCCACGCCGCCGCGCGGGCGGACCGGCCGCCACTGCGGCAGATCACGTGGATCGGCTGGTCGTCGGGCAGGTCGGCCAGCTCGCCGACGCGGGCGGGCAGCTCCCCCATCGGGATGTGCACCGCGCCGGGCGCGTGCCCGGCGGCCCACTCGTCGTCTTCGCGGACGTCGAGCAGCACGAGGCCGTCCTTGGGCAGATCGCGGACCTCGGCGGTCGGCAGTTCAGCAGGGCTCACCACGATTCCCATGCTGCCATGCGGAGGCGTTGCCCGCGCGTGAGGTCGAGGTGTGCACACCGGAACCGGCGGGCGGATTCGGGCATCACGCGTGATTGGGGAGGCCTCACGCGTGATTGGCGGGGCATCACGCGTGATTGGCGGGGCATCACGCGTTCACTTGCGGTGGCGGCCGCGGCCGGGGACGCGGGTCTTCTCCTCGGCCTGGCCGAACCGCGCGACGGCCCTGTCCCGCATGAAGCCGAGCGGGTCGGGGGCGTGCAGCCTCAGCATGATGTCGTGGACGTGCTCCGGGCGGCCGTAGCCGGTCACGCGGCTGACGAGGTACGTCGTCACGAAGGCGACCGGGACGGTGATCAGCGCGGGCTGGTTGACGAACCAGGGCGCCCAGCCGCCGGTGTAACCGCTCACGACGTTGACCACCAGCGCGGCCAGCACCAGGCCGCCGCCGACGAACATCCCGGCCAGCGCGCCCGGCCAGGACAGCTTGCGCCACCAGATGCCCAGTACCAGCAGCGGGCTGAACGTCGACGCGGCGAGCGCGAACGTCAGCCCGATCGACAGCGAGATGTCCTCCGGCCGCAGCGCGACCGCCAGCGCGATCGGGAACAGCGCGACCAGCCCGGCCGCCACGCGGAAGTCACGCACCCGGCCGGGCAGCACGTCGGTCGACACCACCCCGGCGACGCTGACGAGCAGCCCGGACGTGCTGGACAGGAACGCGGAGAACGCGCCTGCCGCGGTCACCGCGCCGAGGATCTGGCCGCCGATCCCGGGCAGCATCGCCGAGGGCAGCTGCAGGATCGCCGCGTCCGCCTTCCCGGTCACCAGCAGCTCGGGGACGTACATCCGGGACAGCGCGCCCAGCAGCGTCGGGAAGAGGTAGAAGAGGCCGAGCAGGAGCAGGACGTGCACGGTCGTGCGGCGCGCGGCCTTGCCGTCGGGGTTGGTGTAGAAGCGGACCAGCACGTGGGGCAGGCCCATCGTGCCGAGGAACGTCGCGAACATCAGCGAGTACGTCTGGAGCAGGTCGGTGAGGCTGCCCGAGCCCGGGTGCAGCCAGTCCGCGTTGTCCGCGACCGAGTCGCTGACCACCGGGACCGGCGTGCCGGCCATGAACTTCAGCTTGGTGCCTTCGGAAACCGTGTGGGGCGCCAGCGGCGTCCAGTGCGTCGGGCCGGCCGCCGGGCCGTTGTCGGTGCGGCCGTAGGCGTAGAGGTAGGTGTCCGTGGTGACGTGCAGCGTGACGTCGGTCTGCACGTCCACCGTGGTGTCGCTGACGAACACCGGCGGTGCGGGCGACCCGAGCGGCCGGAACCCGTCCGGGCTGCCGCCGGCGAAGAACACCATGCACAGCAGGAACGCGGGCACCGCGATCGCGAACAGCTTGAGCCAATACTGGAACGCCTGGACCACGGTGATCGCGCGCATCCCGCCGGAGATCACGTTGAAGGCGACCACGATCATCACCGCGACCGCGCCGATCCACGCCGGCACGGGCAGGATCGTCGCCAGGGCCAGGCCGGCGCCCTGCAGCTGCGGGACCATGTACAGGATCCCGATGAACACGACGAACGCGGTGGAGAACCGGCGCAGCCCCTGCGAGCCGAGCCGCATCTCGACGAAGTCCGGCAGCGTGTACGCCCCGGACCGGCGCAGCGGCGCCGCCACGAACAGCATCAGCGCGAGGTAGCCCGCGGTGAAGCCGATCGGGAACCACAGCGCGTCGGCGCCGTCCTTCAGCACGATCCCGGCGATGCCGAGGAACGACGCGGCCGAAAGGTACTCACCGGAGATCGCGGCGGCGTTGCGGCGGGACCGCACGGTGCGCCGCGCGACCAGGAAGTCGTGCGTGCTCGTCGCCGACCGCGAGGAGCGGTGACCGAGGTAGGGCGTCACCACGGCGACCAGCACGATGCCGGTCAAGGCCCACGGGTTCAGCTGCACGGGAGGAATCCTCGCACGAGTGGTGCGAAACTAGTTTTCGATCATGTCCACGAACGCTCGTTCGTTGCGTTCGGCCAGCCGGTTGTACCAGATTCCGATACCGAACAGGAACGGGAACGGCAGCACCCCGAGGATCAGCCACGCCACCGGGATGCCCAGCAGGCTCGCCCGGGAGAACCCGGGGAGCAGGTAGAACAGCACCGGCAGCGAACCGAACACGACGACGACGAGCAGCGCGAGCAGTACCGCCGTCCGCAGCTGCACCTTCACCAGGTGGTCGCGGACGAGCAGCTTCCCCCAGCTGGTCTGTTCCTCCAGCTCGACCCGGGCGCGCAGGGTGCCGGCGCCGCGGCGGGGATCGTTGAGGATCACCCGCTCCCGCTTGGGTTTCGCGTGGTGCTCCGGCTTCGGCGGCGGTTCGTTCTCCGGCGCGGGCGGCAGGGATTCGACGACGGCCCGGTCGGTCGGCTGCGGCAACGGCCGCTGCCGGCCGCGCCTGCCGAGGGTCGGATCCGGTTCGCGGACGCCGTTCGCGCGGCGCTCGTAGAAGTCGTCGGTCATGGCCGGTCCCGGTTCAGCCGTTCCGGCCCGAACCGACCAGCCGGTCCTTCAGCGCGCGGGTGTGCCGCCTGCTCACCGGCAGCACCTTCTCCTCGTTGCCGATGACGACCTGGTAGCCGCCCTGGCCCATGCGCAGCTCGGTGATGAGCGGCAGGGCGACCAGGAACGACCGGTGGATCCGGACGAACCCCGCCTTCTCCCAGCGCTCTTCGAGCTGGGCCAGCGGGATGCGGACCAGGTGGCTGCCTTCGGTGGTGAACAGCCGCGCGTAGTCGCCCTGCGCCTCGACCCAGCGGACCGAGGAGCGCGGGATGAGCTTGGTGGTGCCGGCCAGCTCGACCGGGATGACCTCGTCGTCGTTCTTCACCGGCTCGCCGCCCAGCGCGCCGGGCGGGGGCGCCGCGGCGGCGGCCAGCTTGTCCATCACGCGCGAGATCGCGCGGTCGAGGCGGTCCTGCTGGTACGGCTTGAGCACGTAGTCGAGGGCGCCGAGGTCGAAGGCGTTGACCGCCTCCTCGGCGTGGCCGGTGACGAACACCAGGCACGGCGAGGGCCGCAGCGCGGCGAACACCCGCGACATCTCCATCCCGGACAGGCCGGGCATGTCGATGTCCGCGAAGACGGCGTCGACGATCGGCAGGCCGCGGTCCTTGCGCTCGCGCAGCCTCGGGTCGTCGGTGGACAGCAACCGCAGCGCCTCGGAGGCGTCGATCGCCGGGAACACCTTCGCCACGTGCGGGCTGTTGCGCAGGCAGTGGACGAGTTCGTCAAGACCGTTCGGCTCGTCGTCCACGGCCAGGACCACGAGCTTCCGGGTGTCATCGTGAGCACTCACAGTGAAACGCATCCTGCCCATTGCCGAGTGCAATGTCCAGCCCCCGTCCGCCTGATGTGGGGAAACCCGCGACCGGAGCCGCGGGCCCCTCGTCTCAGTGCACGAAGGTGAACCAGTTGAGGTTCACGAAATCGGCAGGCTGGCCGCTCGTGAACGTCAGGTACACGTTGTGGACGCCGGTCACGGCGCTGATGTTCGCCGGGACGGTCCGCCAGCTCTGCCAGCCGCCGGTGTTGCCCACCGCGAAGCTGCCGATGGGCGCGTTGGACCGGCTGTCGAGCCGGACTTCGACGAGCCCGCTGACGCCGGCCGCCGCCCCGGACGCCACGCGGGCCTGGAAGTTCGTCGCCGCGCTGCTGCCGAAGTCGACGTTCGGGTAGAGGGCCCAGTCGCCGTTGGCGACCGCGCCGACGTTCCGGCCGCCGCCGGTGTCGGACGTCGCCTCGGTGATCAGGCCGGACTGCTGGCTGAACGACTCCGCCTGGATGGTGCTGTAGGCGCTGCCGCCACCGGTCGGCGGCGTGGTCGTGGTCGGCGGCGTCGTCGTGCCACCGCCGCCGCGGGTGGACACCGTGACGTAGTCGACGACCATCGGGTGCCCCGGCACGATCCCCGGCCCCGGCGTCGTGGTGCCGGAGTTGTTGTTGGGGAAGGCGCCGCCGATCGCGACGTTCAGCAGCACGAAGTAGCCGGCGTGGCTGGTCATGTTGGCCCACGTCGTCGCGTCGAGCTGGTTCTGGCTCACCGAGTGGAACTGCTGCCCGTCGACGAACCAGCGGAAGACCTGCGGGCTGGTGCTCGCGTCCCACTCGAAGCGGTAGGTGTGGAAGGCCGACTGGCAGCTGCTGCCGGGGCACGCGCGGTTGTTCGGCAGGCCGGTGGTCTCGTTGCACGGGCCGCCCGGGTTGACGCCGCAGTGCAGGACGCCCCAGACGGAGTTGATCCCGTTGACGTTCTCCATGATGTCGAACTCGCCGATGGCGGGCCAGTTCCAGTAGTTGCCGCGGTAGGGGCCGCCGAGGGCCCAGAAGGCCGGCCAGTAGCCGAGCGCGGCCGCGCCGGTGACGTTCGGCATCTGGAGCCGGCTTTCGATCCGCATGACACCGCCCGCCGGGGGCTTGAAGTCGGTGCGCTGGGTTTCGATCCGCGCCGACGTCCAGTTGCCCGCGCCGTCGCGCAACGGCGTGATGCGGAGGTTGCCGGCGCCGTCCTGGGCGAGGTTGGCCGTGCTCGCGGTGTAGTTCTGGATCTCGCCGGTGCCCCAGTTGGCGGGGCCGCCGGGGTAGCCGTGGCCGGTGTCGATGATCCAGTTCCCACTGTTCGGCAGGGTTCCGGAGCCGCCGGTGAAATCGTCGGCGAAGACCGTGGTCCAGCCCGCTTCGGGCGGCGGGATGGAGGCGGCGGCGGGGAGCGTCAGGGGGACGGCGATGAGCGTGGCGCCGAGCACGGCGCCGATGGTGAACCGGAGTCGGGGCATCGGGGACGACCTCCTTGTCGACCGGATTTGTTGCCGTTCACAACAAAGCCCGTCGACAAGGAGACCCGAGGTGGTGGCGCGATTCCAGAGGCGTTACCGGGGTTGGGTGATCCGGGTCACAAACTCTGCCCGGAAGGCCACTGGCTCAGAGGCCGAAGCGGGACCACGCCGCCTTCTGGGTCACCGCCTCCAGGACCGCCGAGGCCGCCGCCGGGGCGCCGATGCCCAGGCGGGCCAGCAGGGGCTTCTTGGGCTCCGCCACCGAGATCTCCGCCTCCGGGTAGCGCTCGGTGATGACCTGCCTGAGGGTGCCCAGGCCGTCGACCAGGCCCAGCTCGACCGCCTTCGCGCCGAGCCAGACGTCGCCGGTGAACAGGTCCTCCGTGTCCGTCAGGCGGTCGCCTCGGCGCTCCTTCACCCAGTTCACGAACAGCTCGTGGAGCTGGGTGTGCATCTTCTTCAGCCACTCGACGTCTTCGGGCTTCTCCGGCGAGAACGGGTCGAGCCGCGACTTGTTCGCGCCCGCCGTGTGCAGGCGGCGCTCGATGCCGAAGCGCTCCAGCAGGCCCGTGAAGCCGAAGCCGCCGCTGATCACGCCGATCGAGCCGACCATCGAGGTGCGGTGCGCGTAGATCTCGTCCGCCGCGCAGGCCAGCCAGTAGCCGCCCGAGGCCGCGACGTCCTCGCAGAACGCCAGCACCGGGACGTTCTTCTCGTCGGCCAGCTGGCGGATCCGCTCGGCGACCAGGCCCGACTGCGTCGGCGCGCCGCCCGGGGAGTTCACCAGCAGCGCGACCGCCTTCAGGCGCTCGTGGCCGAACGCCCTGGTCAGCGCCGACTCCACCGCGGCGAGGTTGATCGCGCCCCGCGCCAGCGGTGACGGCGACGGCGTGATCACGCCGTGCAGCTTCACCACCGCCACGACGTCCTTGCGCTCGACGCGGTCGGCGAGTACCGGGATTCGCGAAGCCAGTTTGTCCGTAACGCTCATGAAGTCAGGCTAGCCGGATTTTTCGGGGGTCCGGGTGGCGAAGCCCCCGGCCCGGGGCGAAGCCCCGGATGTCACAGCATTCAGCCCATGGGGAGGATGCCCGACCGCGTGCCGTTGACGCCGTTCACCTCGGCGCCGTTCAGCTGGGCGGGGCCGCCCTGGGCCGGGACCTCGGCCTCGGCGTCCGAGCTGTAGTCCGGCATGTTCGGCCGGACACCCGGGACGAACTTGGGCACCCGCAGCGTCACCTTCATGCCGGCGCCGGGCGCCGTCTCGACCATCACCGCGTAGTCGCTGCCGAAGACCTGCTGCATGCGCTGGTTGATGTTGCCCAGCCCGACGTGCGCGCCGGTGCGGTGGGCGCTCTTGAGGTCGTTGAGCCGCCGCGGGTCCATGCCGATGCCGTCGTCCTCGACGCTGATCAGCGCCTCGGCGCCGTAGTCCTGCGCGATCACCGTGACGCAGCCGCCGCTGGGCTTGCTCGCCAGGCCGTGCTTGACGGCGTTCTCCACCAGCGGCTGGATGATCAGGAACGGCACGACGACGCTGAGCACCTCGGGCGCGATCTTCATCCGCACCTCGAGCCGGCCTCCGAAGCGGGCGTTCTCGATCGTCAGGTAGCGGTCGATGTTGCGCAGCTCCTCGGCCAGCGACGTGAACATGCCCGACGTCCGGAACGAGTAGCGCGTGAAGTCGGCGAAGTCCTGAAGCAGCTCTCGCGCCTCTTCGGGGTCCGTGCGGATCAGCGCGGAGATCGTGTTGAGCGCGTTGTAGACGAAGTGCGGCGAGATCTGCGCGCGCAGCGCCTTGATCTCGGCCTGCTGGAGCTGGTGCTTGGACTCGTCGAGCCGCGCCAGCTCGAACTGGGTGCACACGAACTGGGCGACGGCGTCGGCCATCTGCACCAGCCGGCCGCGGGTACGGCCGACGACGATCAGCGCCGCCTCGGTCTCGCCCTCCACCAGCAGCGGCACGATCACCGCGGTCTTCATCCGGCACGTGCCGCGGTGGTTGCACGGCATCCGGTCGTGCGCGACGACCTCACGGCGGTGCTTGCGGATCGCCGCGCCGATCGCCTCGACCAGGTCGACGTAGTGCTCGTTCGCCTCGCCGTCCCAGGACAGCAGCGTGCCTTCGCTGTCGGTGATGCCGACGGCCACGCAGTCGAGCATCTGCAGCAGCTGGGTGGTGATCTTGTCGGCGGCGTCCTCGTCCAGGCCGGAACGCAGGTTCGGCGCGGCCTTCGACATCCGGTGCACCGCCTGCAGCATGGCGTCCTCCACCACGCTGGCCGGACGGCGCTGCCGGACGAACAGCACGATCACCGCGACCGCGAGGAGCACCACAAGAGCCCACGGGACGATCTGCGCAAGCGGGAACCCGGACACGGCGTCCATGCTCTGCGCTCGACCGACCGGGTGCAAGGCCTGATCCCACTTTCTGTCCAACAGCGATGACCGAGGGTAGAGGAGACCCTACCCAGCGTCGGCGTCGCGCCTACTTCAGGAGGCGCGACATCCGGCGGTCGGCGAGCGGCTTGCCGCCCGTCTGGCAGGTCGGGCAGTACTGGAACGACTTGTCGGCGAAAGATATTTCGCGGATCGTGTCGCCGCAGACGGGGCACGGCAGCCCGGTGCGCGCGTGCACCCGCAGGCCGGACCGCTTTTCGCCCTTCAAGCGGGCCGCCTTCTGCCCCACCGACCGCTCGACGGCGTCGGTCTCGATCTCGTGGATCGCCTCGGCCAGGGTTTCCAACGCGCCTTCGTCGAGCTTGCCGATCGTCGCGTACGGCGAGAGCTTCGCGCGGTGCATGATCTCGTCGGAGTAGGCGTTGCCGATCCCGGCGAGCAGCGACTGGTCGGTCAGCGCCCACTTCAGCCGGGTGTTCTTGCCGGCGAAGAGCTCACGCAACCGGCCGGCGTCGACGGCGAGCGCGTCCGGCCCCAGCCGCGCCACGCTCGCGATCTCCTGCGGGTCCCGCACGATCCACACCGCGAGGCCCTTCTTCGTGCCCGCTTCGGTGAGGTCGAAGCCCGGCCCGGTGGCGGACTCGAGGTGCACCCGCAGCGAGATCGGGCCCTTGCCGGGCTTCAGCGGCGCCGCCGCGAGGCCGTCGGACCAGCGCAGCCAGCCCGCCCGAGCAAGGTGGACGACCAGATGCAGGTCGCCGGCCACGACGTCGAGGTGCTTGCCGTGCCGGGTCGCGCCGGTGATCTCGCGGCCGTGCAGCTCGGTCCACGGCGGCGTCGCCGTCTTCAGCACGCTCAACGATGCGACATCGATGCGGAAGATCGTCCGGCCGACGGCGTTCTCGCGCAGGTGGTGAGCCAGTGCTTCGACCTCGGGTAGCTCGGGCATGGCTCCAGTGTCCTACTCGACCGGGTGCAGCGGCCCGTCGAAGTCCGGCAGCGAGTGCCGCTGGATGGTCTTGGAGATCTTCTTGACCTCGCCCTGCACGGTGAACATGCCGCGGATGGTGCCGACCCAGCGCTCGGACGGCCTGTCACCCGTGACGTCGCCCTCGGTCTCCGCGACCACGGTCCACGGACGGCGCAGGATCCACCGCAGCGGGAAGAACAGCACCACGAGCAGCAGCGCCAGCAGCACCCACGCCGGGATGTTGACCTGGTCGGGCGTCCACACGACCAGGATCACGGCCAGCAGCGCCGTCACGACGATCATCGCGATACCGGGCCCGTAACTGCCGGCGACGTCGTGCTCGAAGTCGTCGGCCGTCGCCGGTGCGCGCCATTCCATCTGGGCACGGACCACCCAGTCGCGGCCGTCTTCGCCGCGTACCAGCCGGTTCATTCAGTTGCCTCCCGGGGCGCCCGCAGGGTGAGCATCACAACGGTACCGTGCCCGGGCTCACCCGCGCGAGGGAGGAATCCGGACATCCCGCCCGCCGGAACCGATCACCGCTGATCAAGAACCCGTCGGCGCACTCGGCGCCGGGTCCGCCGGTTCGCCCGACCCGGTGACGGCCGACGCGCTGCTCGGGCACGGCTTGCCCGACGTCGGCGTCACCGTCGTCGACGGCTCGGGCGGCGTGTCCGTGTCCGTGGTCTCGTCGTCCTTCGGCGCGGGCTGCTCCGAACCGTCCGGCGGCGGGAACGGCTTCCCGGTCGGCGACAGCTCGGGCGCGCCGACGTCTTCCGGCGCCGTCGCGTCGGTGGATTCGGTGGTCATCGTCATGTCGGGCCTCGACGTCGTGTCCAGCCGCGGCGACGTCGCCTGCTGGTCGGACGCGGCGAAGCTCGACGAGATGGGGTCTTCGCGCGGAGCCGGCTGGTCGGCGGCACCGCCCACGGCCCCGACCGGGACCTCCCCGGCGACGGGCAGCTGCGGCACTTCGTTCACGGCGACGTGCCGCTCACCGCCCCGCGCCCGAGCCGGGACGGCGGCCCCGGTGCCCCGGCCGTTGAGCACGCCGATGCCGATCCGCGGCTCCGGCGGCGCCTGCGGCGGCGGCTGGTGGTGCGTTTCCGACGGCGGCACCACGACGAGCTCGGGCGCCCCACCGGGCAACCCGACGTCCTGCACCGGCCCGGTCGAGAACAGCACCGGCCCGGCCGCGACACCGACCGCGCCCACGGCGGCGGTCGACGCCAGTGCCATGCCGATCTTGACCTTCGAACCGACCAGCACGCCCTTGATCGTCGCGCCGAGCCCGGCCAGCACCCCGCTGCCGCCCAGCGACGCGGCGGCCGGCACCAGCAGCACCAGCACACCGGCGTGCGCACGCAGCGACGAACAGACGTCACGCAGCTCGTCCTGGGTCGCCCGGCACGACGGGCAGCCGAGCAGGTGCGCCTTGATCCGCTCGGCCTCGGCGCCGGTGACGCTGCCCGCGGTGAACCCGCCCAGCTTCTCGACGACCGCGCGGCACGAATCCGGCCCGCGGTTCACCGAAAGGTGTGCCTGCAGGTACGCCGCACGCAGCCCCTGCCGGGCCCGGCGCGCCAGCGCCGCCGTCGCGTTCGCGCTCAAGCCGAAGTGCGGCGCGACCATGGCGGGCTGCTCGCCCTCCACCTCGGTCTGCCACAGCACCGTCCGCCACCGCTCCGGCAAGCTGGTGAACGCCGTCGTGATCAGCGTGTGCTCGGCCGTGCGGGCGTGCGTGTCGGCACCCGCGCCCGCCCGGAAAGTCAGTTCGTCGTCCGAAACCGGGACGTCCCGGCGGGCACCGTGCCACTCCCAAGACACCCGGCGCGCCACGGTCAGCAGGTAGGCCCGGACGTAGTCACGGGGGCCGGCGCCACGACGAAGGGCCTGCAACACGCGGAAGAACGTCTCCGCGGTGATGTCCTCGGCCTCCGACCGGTCCGCCGCCAGGCTCTGCGCGAGCCGGCGAACCGCGGCGGCGTGCAGCTCGAACAGCTCCCCGAACGCGGCGTCCTCGCCGTTGCGCAGCCGTTGCAGCAGTGCCTGTTCGTCGGATTCCGAGGCCGCTTGTGGCGGCACCGTGCCCAGCTCGGTCATCCGGCCCGGCACCTCCTCCCCGAAGGTCTCCCCATTCGGTCGAATGGAGACACCATACGGAGGGAATCAGCCGTCGTCACCCCTTGTACGCCAGCTGTGACGCCGAAGCACCGGTCCGGGCGAGGGGGACCCCCGGTGACCGGGCCCGCGCCGGAGGGTATAGAGTTCTTCCCATCAGCAAGACAACGCGGATGTAGCGCAGCTGGTAGCGCATCACCTTGCCAAGGTGAGGGTCGCGGGTTCGAATCCCGTCATCCGCTCAAGATCGAGAACCGCTCCCTGGTCCAGCCGGGGAGCGGTTCTTTTTTGTTGTCGCCATCACAGCCGCGGCGGCTACAGCTCGTAGACGTCCAGGACGGTCGGGGCTACCGGGGTCAGGTGGGGGTCTTCGCGCTCTGTTACCTGGCCTCGGGCCATTCGGTACACGCGGAAATTGTTGTCGTTCTCCGTGTCCTGGTCGTCCCATGTGTACAAGAGACCGTAGGAGCCCGGGGCAAGTTCGCCCGCTCGGGTGAAGAGCGTGAGGAGTTCGGGGGCCAAGTGGCCGCCGTGCTTGTCGAAGCCCGCGAAGTGGAGCATGGGGATTCCCGCGCTCCAGCGGAGGTCGACCAGGTCGAAGTCGGCCGCGTCGCGGATGGCCCGGTGGACGCGGTCGACCAAGCGCTCCAGGAGCGCCGCGTCGTCGTCGCCGCTCGCGGTCGCCTGGATGGTCACCCAGCCGTGATATTCGAACACCCGCGAAACGGTAGCAAGAGATCAACCAGCGGTTCAGCGGGCCAGCGCGGATGGCTTCCCGTCGCGGCGCAGCACGTTCGACAGCACCCCTTCGCCCAGCCGCTCGAACGCCGGCACCAGCTTCTCGCCGAACACGCACAGCGTCCGCTCCCACGGATGCCCGAGCGTGCCGAAGGAGAAGTCCGCGGCCAGGAACAGGTGGTAGTCCGCGCGCGGGAACACCGGCACCGGCCAGCGGGCGCCCTCGGTCATCAGGTGCGGGCGGACCCGGTAGGACTGGTGCTGCCAGTGCAACGCCCACATCCAGTCGTCCGGGCCGCAGACCTCGCGGAACGCGGCCAGCGCGATGGCCGCGACCTGGTGCTCCTCGACCGCGTACGGGCCCAGCCGGAACTCCGCCGACGCGCGATCCAGGGTGCCGGGCGAGAGGTCCCACGTCCGCGACGGCGCCGGCTCCCGGAACCCCGGCCAGGCGTGGGCGTACGTGCTCGGCCAGAACCCCAGCTTGTCGTACACCCAGTACCAGGCGGGCTCGTCGACGACACGGGAGACGGCTTCCCAGGCAGCGTTCACGGTTACGACCTCAAGAAGTTGGCCAGGCACGGAAGAACACGCGAAAGCTTCGTGTTCGGTCTCCGGTTTGTCCAGTCCCCGTCCGCCCGCCGCGAACTGCGTCACTCATCCGAGTGGATTCTGCCAAGTTGTCACCATGCGGGTCCTCTTCGTCCACGGTGCGTTCGTCCGCGACGGCGCCTGGTGGTGGCAGCCGACGGCCGACGTGCTCGCCCGGCACGGTCTGCGCAGCTCAGCGGCCGTGCTGCCCAGCTGCGAGGGCGAGCCGCGCGGGGACCTGTACGCCGACGCCGCGGCCGTCCGCGCCCTGCTCGACGCCTCCGCCGAGCCCGCCGTGCTCGTCGGGCACTCGTACGGCGGCATGGTGATCACCGAAGCGGGCGACCACCCGGCGGTCCGGCGGCTCGTCTACGTGACGTCGTTCCTGCCGGACGTCGGCGAGGCGCTCGCGGACTTCGGCACCGGCGAGCCGGTGCCCGGGAGGAGCTGGTGCGGCCCCTCTTCGCCCAGGATTTCGACGACCGCACCTACGCCGCGGCCGCCGGCCGGCTCACCGCCCAGAACGAGGCGGTGTTCGGCCAGCCGGCGACCCGGGCGGCGTGGCGGGACGTCCCGTCGACCTACATCGTCTGCGGCGAGGACCGCGCGACGCTGCCCGAGACCCAGCGGACCCAGGCGGCGCGCGCCACCGACGTCTTCGAGCTGCCGGTGGCGCACCACCCCTTCGTCACGCGGCCGGACCTGGTGGCCGGCGTGCTCAGGCCGCGTCCCACAGCGTGAGGAACGCCGACGCCTCGCTGCGGGCCCAGAGCCGCAGCCGTTCGCGGTCGCGGGCGGAGAGCTGGTACTCCTTCGCCCGCCGGACGTCGATCACCAGCGCCTCGCCGCCGGGCAGGATGTCGGGCATCGCCTGCTCCAGCACCCACAGCGCGAGCTGCGCCGACGCCCTCGTCAGCGGTTCCTCCTTGAAGTAGAGCCAGGTCGCGTACCGGCGGCCGTCGCTCTTGCGCAGCCCGAGCTGCGGGCTGACGCCGATCTCGAGGTCGCCGATCGCGCACCGGCCGCGGCCGACCTCGACCAGCCGCGGCGACCTGCGGCCGAGGTAGCGCAGCCAGCCCTCGGCGATCGCCGCGTAGTGCGGTTTCGTGCGCTCGTCGGCGGCGTTGACGAGGGCGCGCAACGCGACCTCGTCCTGGTTCGCCGCCCGGCCGGACCGCACCGCGTTGGCCGCCCGCCGGTAGTAGTTGAACGCCGCGCGCGCCGGATCGAGGTACTGACGGCGCTGCCGCCGTACGAACGACGACCGCGACGGCCCGGAACTCGCGCTGTAGCCCACGAACGTGGACAGGGTGATGTAGGCCATGGCCCTGCCTTCCTCCATCACGCCACCCGCGGGTGCGGGCGGCATCTCCCCTGGACAACGCCAATTTTAGAACATACGTACGACAGTTTCCGGGGCCTGACGGGTGACCTGGATGGGCGCGAAAACGGGTCTCCCGCAAACGCCGGACTTGCGCTACGTTGCCGATCAACCTCAAACCGCAACCTTGCAGGTCGGCCGTGCGTGCCAGACTGATGCCCCGAACGGTGGATGGGGGTCCAGAGGATGAGCTGGCAGGAAGAGCTTCGCCGTCTTGACGCGGAGCTTGCCGAGGGTCGCATCGAGCCGGCTGAGCACCGCAAACAGCGGGACGAGCTGCTCGCGCAGGCCTCCGGTTCGACGGTGCCGTCACCGGTGCCGTCGCCGCTGCGCCGTCCGGGTGAGACCTGGCGGAGCGCCAACCCGGCGAACCACCCGGCACCCGCCCAGCCGACGCAGCCGGTCCAGCAGGCCCAACCGGTCCAGCAGGTCCAGCAGGTCCAGCCCGTGCCGCCGATGCTGCCGCCGCAGCGCGTCGAGTCGCCGCGGCCCGCGGTGCCGCCGCCGCCCTGGCAGCGCACCGGCCTGCCGAAGTCGCTGGCCACCAGCCACGTGCCCGCCATCCCGGACCACATGACGACCGCGCCGAGCCCGGCCGACATCACGCCGACCCGCTACCTGCGCGTCGACGGCCCGGCCGAGCAGGGACCGGGCAGCCGGTTCCCGCCGATCACGCCCCCCGGCGGCGAATCGCGGCCGGTCCCCGTGCCGGAGGAGCCGGCCGGCAAGCACCGGTGGGCCACCGGCGGCGAGCCGTCCGAGCGCACCGGGAAGACCTGGCCGTTCCTCGTGCTCGGCGTGCTCGTGGTGGTCGGCATGGTCATCGGCGCGACGATGTGGCTGGGCGACGACGACCAGCCCAACGCGCTGTCGACGTTCACGCCCGTCGTGACGCAGCCGCCGGCCGCCGCGGCCCAGCCGCAGCTGGAGGACCAGGTGCCGCCGCTGCCCGGGGTGCAGCACCCGGAGAGCTCCGCGATGTCGCTGGCCCGCGGCCTCGACCTGAAGCTGTACCCGAAGGAAGCCGCCCAGGTCTTCTCGCAGAACGGCGTCACGCAGTTCGTGTACCGCGCCTCTTCGGCCGGGGAAACCGGGTTCCTCGGCTACGCGATCCCCGCCGAGAACGAGGAAGGCGCGAAGGCGATCATCAACTACCTGCGCGAGGCGGCCGCGGCCGGCGGGTACTCCCCGATCCCGGCCGACCCGGGCACGGTCACCGGCCGCAACGGCGACCTGCGCATGGACGGCACCTGGTACACCTCGGGCAAGGTCGCGATCGTCCTCTGGGCGTCCCAGCCCTTCACCAAGGACAAGAACGAGCTGAAGACCAGCCTCGACAACGCCGTGGCGGTGTTCAAGAAGGCGTTGCCGCCGAGTTGATCACCCCGGCCAGGGTGTCCCTGGCGACGTCCGCGCCGAAGAGGCGGTCCACCACGGTCTTGCCCTCTTCGGACAGCCGCTGCCACAGCTTGTCGTCGTCGAGCAGGGTGACGATCTCGTCGGCCAGCTCCTGCGCCGTGTCGCCCACGAGGACGTCCCGGCCGTGGGTCAGGTGCATGCCTTCGGCCGCCAGCGGCGTGGCGACGACCGGGACCCCGTAGCCGAGGCTCTCCCCCAGCTTCCCCTTCACGCCCGCGCCGAAGCGCAGCGGCGCGACGACCACGCGGGCCTCGCCGTACGCGCTGTCGAGGTTCGGCACCCAGCCGCGGACGACGACGCCGTCGCGGGCGAGGTCGAACATCTCCTGCGGCGGGTTGCTGCCGACGATCTGGGCGACCGCGTCCGGACGGCGGCGACGCACCAGCGGCATGATCTCCTCCGCCAGCCAGCGCGCCGCGTCCCGGTTGGGCAGGTGGTCGAAGCTGCCGACGAACAGCACGCCCGACCGGCCTTCCGGAACCGCCACCGAGCCGTCGGCGTAGTGCACATTGGACAGCACCTCGACGCGCGCCGAGGGCACGAGCTCGCGCAGCAGCGCACGCTCCACATCGGACACGACGAAGGTGACGTCGGTGGCGCGGGTGAGGCCGAGCTCGGACTCCCGCAGCACTTCGGCACGCCGGCGCAGCGTCAGCTCTTCGCGCGTGTTGCCCAGTTTCGCGGCCAGGTCGGCCTGGCGGTTGAGCCGGACGAAATGCAGGTCGACCGTGTCGTAGGCGATGACGCAGTCCGGCGCGTGCTCGCGGACCTGCTCCAGCAGCTGCCAGGCGACGTGCGGCCGCGACAGCACGGCCAGGCTCAGGTCGGGGCCGGCGTCGCGCAGGAACTCCAGCTGCTCGCCGAGCCCGGTCACCACCGTGACGCCCGCGCGGTACAGCGCACCGGCGTACGGCTCCGGGAGCGCGTTGTTGAGCGGCATGAACACGACCCGGTGGCCGAGGCCGACGAGCTGTTCGAGGATGCGGAACATCCGCACCGAACCGGAGTCCTTGTCCGGCATCGGCACCTGGTGGTCGGCGACGAGCACGGTGCCGCCGCGGTGGCCGTCGGCCGTGCGCTGCCGCCCGGCCCACACCGCGCGCGGGCTCGCCTCGGGGAAGTGGTCGCGCAGCTGGACGCTCCACTTGTCGACGAAGATGCCGCGGTTGAGCTCCTGGTGGCGCTTGACGCCGGAGGAGACGTCCGTGCCGTTGGTGATGCCCTCGTGGTGCACGACGACCGACGCGGGCTGGACCATCGTCCGGTACCCGGCCGCCCGCACGGCGAACGCGAGGTCGGTGTCCTCGTAGTACGCGGGCGCGAAACGCTTGTCGAAGCCGCCGATCCGCTCGAACAGCTCCCGCCGGACGAGCAGGGCCGCGCCCGAGCAGTAGTCGACGTCGCGCAGCGCCTGGTACCAGGGGGCGTCCGGGTTCTGCAGCCTGCCGTAGTTCCAGCCGGTGCCGTCGGCCCAGATGATGCCGCCGCACTCCTGCAGGCGGCCGTCCGGGTAGACCAGCTTGGCGCCGACGAGCCCGACGTCCGGCCGCGTTTCGACGACGGCGACCAGCTCGTCGAGCCAGCCCGCGCGGACTTCGGTGTCGTTGTTGAGGAACATGACGAAGTCGCCGCGCGCGTGCTCGGCGCCGAGGTTGCAGGCGCCGACGAAACCCAGGTTCTTCGGCGCGCGGACCAGCCGGACCCCGGCGCAGCCGGCCACGCGGTCCGCGGAGTCGTCGGGCGAGGCGTCGTCGACGACGATGACCTCGAACGGCGTCGACGGCAGGTACCGCTGGATCGAGTCGAGGCAGCCGCGGGTGAACCGCCAGTTGCCGTAGACCGGGATGACGACGCTGACGATCGGCTGGTCGCTGGTGGTCACCGCGACCGGGCCGGGCACCGCGACCGGATCGCCGGGCAGCACCCCGGCGGGCCGGCCGAGCGCCGTCTCGTAGAAGTCGCGGCGGCGGGTGCCGCGGGGCGCGTACCGCTCGATCGCGCCGCGGTACTTCCCGATCGCCCGCTGGACGAGCGCGGACGTCTCGGCGCGCAGCTTCTCGTTCTCGGCGGCCAGCCTGCCGATGGTCTCGCTGAGGCTGGAGTTGTTGCCGGCCAGCCACTCCAGCCGTTCGCGGTCGTAGCCCGCCTTGCGCTGGAGCCGGTTCAGCTCGTCGGCCGCGCGCTGCCGGTCTTCGCGGGCGCGTTCGGCCTGCCGGAGCGCCTCGTCGCGCTCGGCCGAGGCCACGCGCTCGGCCGCGGTGACCTGGGCCAGTTCGCCGGTGAGCCGGGTGACCGACGCCGTCGCCTGGTCACGCTCGGCTTCGGCGCGGCCCAGCCCGTCGCGCAGCCGGCCCGCCTCGGCGGCGGCGCGGGCGACGAGGGTGAGCTTCGGGTCGATCATCGCCGACGTCGAGGGCACGTCGATCGGCTCGGCCGAGGCGACGGAGACGAAGTACGTGTGCGGCGCCCCGGCTTCGACGACCCAGCCGTCGGCGTCGTCGGCCCGCATGGTGAGGACCTCGGCGCCGGTCCCGGCCCCGTTGTCGTGGATCAGCGAGCCGACCGCGACGTTCTGCCGCAGCACCACGACGTGCTCGAAGCTGCCGGACAGCAGCGAGCGGAACGCGGACTCGGTCAGCTCGTGCACGTGGTACGGGTTCTCGTTGCCGTGGTCGTGCGTGTAGACCTCGATGTCCGGCGTGCTGCAGAGGAACACCCCGCCCGGCGCGAGCCGGTTGCGGACCAGCGCCATCAGCCGGTCCTGCTCGTCGACGTGCTCGATGGCCTCGAAGCACGTGATGACGTCGAAGACTTCGCCGTCGAGCGCGTCCGGGTCGGTGATCGAGCCGACCTCGAAGCGGACGTGCGGGTAGCGGGCGCGGGCGTGCTCGACGGTCCGCGGGTCGATCTCCAGCCCGACGACCTCGGCGGCCGACCCGGCGACCAGCGCGGCGCCGTAGCCCTCGCCGCTGGCCAGGTCGAGGACGCGCTTGCCGGCGGTGAACCGGTTCGCGAACGCGTAGCGGTGGTAGTGCTCGTAGATCACCTGCAGATCGTCGGTCCACGGCACGCACCGCTCGCCGGTCCACTCGATCAGCCGATCACCGCTCGTCCCCTTGCCCATGGCGGGCAGATTAGCGGAGGCCCAGTCCGACCAGGACGTACGCCAGGGTGCGGCGATCTCCGCCCGCCGTCACCGACCAGTCCGCGTCGAACGAGAGCCGCACCTGCCGGTGCGCCTCCAGCCGGACCGGCAGCACCAGCTCGGTGAGGCCGGGGCCGACGTCGGCCTTCGCGACCGGGACGCCGTCGACGGACACGGTGACGGTGCCGTGCTCGGTGGCGTCGTCCGGCAGGTAGGTCTTGAATTCGAGGGCCTCGACCGCGGCCGTGGTGAGTACCGGGAACTCGACCGACGGCGCCGCCCAGTCGTCGTGGGCGACGCCGTTCATCCGGCCGGTGACCAGGCCCGCCCCGCGCACCAGCCGTTCGCCGTTGGTGCCGCCGGGCCGGAAGGAGACGCGCCCGGCCGGGTCGACGACCCGGGTGTCCCGCACCGACCGCTCGGGGGTGCGGGTGCCGTGGACGCGCAGCGGCCGCGGCGTGGGGTGGAAGAGCGCGGTCAGCCGGGTGCCGGTGACGAGCCCGAGGTCGAGCAGGCTGTCGTCGAGGACGCCGATCTCGTCGATCAGGGCGACGTGCGCGGGGTTGTCCATGTCGAAGTTGTGGCCGTAGATGCGGTCGACGAACGGGTCGATCACGTTGCCGTAGGGCAGGAACAGGCTCGGGTGCAGGAAGTCGAGCAGCACCGGCAGGACGTCCTGGGCCCGGATGCCCTCGAAGCCGTCCGCGGCGCAGTCGACGTCGACGAACTGTTCGTCGATCTCCCCGGTGAGCCCGTTGCGGCGCAGCTCCGGCGGCAGCGTGGCCCAGATCCGGTCGACGACCTCGTGCGCCTCGGGCCACCGGCGGTGCCCGTTGCGGCCGATCATGTCGTGCACCACCAGGACGCCGTCGGCGGCGAGGCTGTTCGTGATCTCGCCGTAGAGGTGTTCGAGGTCGAGCACGTGGTGCAGGGCCTGGAAGCCGACGACGACGTCGTGCCCGGCGTCGGCCCGCCAGGTGTTGAAGTCCGCGGTGATCAGCTCGACGCGGTCGGCCACGCCCTGTTCGCGGGCCGACGCCTCGGCGCGGGCCTGCATCTCGGGGTTCAGTTCGAGCAGCCGCAGCCGCACGTTGTCCAGGCCTTCGGCGGCCAGGCCGCGCAGCCAGCCCAGCTCCTGGTCGCCGTTGCCGCTGCCCAGCGACAGCACCACGGCGTCGCGGGAGAGCTTCCGCGCGCGTTCGGCGATCTGCCCGACGATCAGCTCATCGAGGCCGGGGACGCCGAGCGCTTCGAGCTTCGGGCGCACGTGCCGGTTGGACCACCGGTGCGCCGACGGCGGCAGGTTGCCGTGGATCTCCTCCTGGCCGGCGAAGGTTTCGCGCTCCCTGGCCAGCCGCTGGTCGTAGCCCGGCCCTCGGCCACCGTTCATCGCCCGTCCCCTCGCGTTCACCCGTTCGGGACCGTCCGTCACCGGCCCGGCGCTAGGATACGGCTGTGTCGTTCCGTCCTCCGTCGCAGTTGCCCGCCGAGCAGGGCCTGCCGAGGACCCCGGAGTCGTTCCTGCCCAAGGAGCACAACCTCTACCGGCCCCGGCACAGCAAGCGCCAGCGCACGGCACTGGCCTGCGCGGCCGTCTTCTTCGTCACGCCGCTGCTGCTTTCGCTGGTCGGCGTGCGCGCCACCGCCTTCGAAAACCGGCCGCTGCGCGAGTTCCCCAGCCTGGCCGACGGCTGGGGCTTCTTCACCGGCATGTCCGGCTGGGCGACCGACCACCTGCCGCTGCGGCAGGCCGGGGTCCAGGCCGCCGACGCCGTGAGCACCGGCGTCTTCGGCGACCCGCCCGGGTCCGGGCAGGGCACCGCCCACGACGGCGGCACGGTCGGCGTCGACCAGGGCAAGCCCGACAACGGCGACATCCCGGGGTACGTCTACCCCACCGTGCTGCCGGGCAAGGACGGCTGGCTGTACCTCGGCGAAGACGTCAACGCCCGGTGCCGCCCGGTGATGGACACCGACCACGTCGTCGCCGCGCTGCGGAAGCTGCGTGCCGTCGTGGAGCGCTCCGGGCGGAAGTTCGAGCTGGTCATCGCGCCGGACAAGTACAGCGAAGAGCCCGCGTACCTGCCCGACACCTACGTCGGCAAGCCGTGCGCGCAGGCGCGGACGGCCGAGTTCTGGAACCGCGTGCCGCGCGAGACCGGCGCGATCGACCTGCGGCCCGCGCTCGCCGACGCCGAAAAGCGGGTCGGCCACCCGCTGTACGACCGCAACGACACGCACTGGTCGTTCGACGGCGGCCTGGTCATGACGTACGCGCTGGGCGCGGCGATCGCGCCCGGCAGCACCGCGGGCTGGCAGGCGGCACCCAACGGCGTCCGGCCGTGGCCCGCCGACCTGGCCCGGGTGCTCGGCCGCGACGAGCAGCGGCAGCTGACGACGTACAGCCTCTCGACCGACGGCGGCGCCGACCGCACCCGCTACATCGCCAGCGACTTCAAGAGCCCGCTGCAGCTCACCCAGCCCGACGGCGCCGCGCCGGCCGGCTCGATCGCCCCGAAGATGGCGGTCGTGGCCGACTCGTTCACCCAGTTCGCCAGCCCGTTCCTGGCCGCGACCTGCCAGGACGTCACCATCGTGCACGCCGAGACCGTCGCGCAGAGCACCGCGCAGGAGCTGACGAGCCTGTTCGCCGACCGCGACATCGTCACTTTCGAACTGGTCGAACGCAGCGTCATCGGCGGGTCGACGGCGCTGCTGCGCGACCAGACGATCGACCTGCTCGGCCAGGTGCTGGCCGCCCACCCCCGCTGAGCCCCGAGGCCTCTGCCACACGAAGGTAACGACGGGGTGGTGGGCGACGAACAGGTGAGCACACCCGTGCACAATGGCTCCGTGCAGCCACGCTCGGCGTGAGCAGCACCGACACGTTCCGCATTCGCAGGCGATATACCCAAGGGGGTACCGGGGTGACCTGGCAGGAAGAGCTGCGCAAGCTCGACGAGGAGCTGGCGGCGGGCAACCTGACGGCCGACGAATACCGGGCGCGACGTGATCGGGTGCTGTCCATGGCCGTCTCGACCGGCGACCAGTCGCAGGCGCAGCCCGCGCAGCCGCAGGCGCCGAGCACCGCGGCCGACACGCAGATCATCTCGCCGGTGTCCCCGCCGGCGCAGCCGGACCAGCAGGCGAGCTCGGCCGAGGCGACCCAGGTCGTCTCCGCGGCCGACGCCGGGGGCGCCGAGCGGACCCAGGTCGTCCCGCAGTGGCAGCAGCAACAGCAGCAGCACCCGAACTCGCCGTCGGGCGGGTTCCCGCAGCCGATGCAGCAGCCGCCGTACGCCCAGCACTCGCCGGCCGGCGGGTTCGCCCAGCCGATGCAGCAGCAGCCGCAGAACCCGTGGGGTGCGCAGCAGCAGGACGCCAGCCCGCCGTGGGGCGGCTCGGAGTTCCCGCCGCTGGCCCCGCCGTCGAACAACGCGGACTGGATCAGCCAGGGTCCGGAGAGCTTCCAGACGCAGCCGTCGTCGGGCAAGGGCAAGAAGATCGCCTTCGCCGTGGTCGCGGTGCTCGTGGTGGCGGGCCTCGGCTTCGGCGTCTGGGCCCTGTTCATCAAGGACGGCGGCACCGGGTCGACGCCGCCGGTGGCGCAGAGCTCGAGCCCGCAGCCGCCGCCCGCGCCGACCGTCAAGCCGCTCCCCGAGCCGCCCGCGCCCAAGCCCGAGCCGAGTGACAACTCGTCGGCGCTGGTCACCCCGGCGGGCACCACCCGCGCCGGCGGTGGCGAGTTCGACATCGACAAGCTTCAGTCGGCCAAGTACCTGCCGACGACGGTCATCGAGAAGGCCAAGTCGGGCGGCATGACCGAGGGCCTGCTCAAGACGACCAAGGACGGCGACGTCACGCTGGGCCTGTTCGCGCTGGAGATGCCGAACGCGCAGGCCGCGGCGGCGGTGGCCGCCGAGTACGGGAACGCGGAGCAGGAAGGCGGCCTGACCGTCAACCGCAACCTGTCGCTCCACGGCGTGCCGGTGTACTCGGCGGCGGACAGCAACCAGCAGGTCTACCGCGCGGTCTACGTGCTCTACAACCGGGTCGTCATCATCGACTCGTTCGGCCCGTCCAAGGACGCGACGCTCAGCTCGTTCAAGACGCTGCTGACCGCGCAGGTCCAGAAGGCGCCGCCGACGGAGCGCACCAACAACTGACCTGACCCGAAAGTGTGACTTTCGCCGTGTCGGTGAACGTCGTCCCCCTCCCGGACGCCCTCTGAGCAGAGCATCGGCCGGGAGAGGAGGCGCCGTGATCTGGATCTGCCTGGTCGGCGTCCTCGCCGTGGTGTTCCTGGTGCGCGCGGTCCGCGTGGTGCGCCGGGTCAGGCGGGGCGACGCGGTGTGACGAGCCCGGACTCGTAGGCCAGCACCACCAGCTGGGCGCGGTCGCGGGCGCCGATCTTCGTCATGATGCGGCTGACGTGGGTGCGCGCGGTCGCCGTCGAGATCACCAGGTGGGCGGCGATTTCGTCGTTCGACATCCCGCCGGCGACCAGGCCGAGCACCTCGCGTTCGCGGTCGGTGATCTCGCGGACGGCGCTGGTGTCGATGCGCCGGTTCTCCGGCCGCCCGACGAACTCCTGGATCAACCGGCGGGTGACCGTCGGCGCCAGCAGCGCCTCCCCGCTCGCGACGACCCGCAGCGCGCGCAGCAGCTCGACCGGCTCGGTGTCCTTCAGCAGGAACCCGCTGGCACCCGCGCGCAGGGCTTCGTAGACGTACTCGTCGACGTCGAACGTGGTCAGGACCAGCACCTTCGTGCCGGTGAGGTCCGGGTGCGCGGTGATCCGGCGGGTTGCTTCGAGGCCGTCGACGCCGGGCATGCGGACGTCCATCACGACGATGTCCGGCTGGTGCTCGATCGCTCCGGCGACCGCCTGCTCGCCGTCACCGGCCTCGCCGACGACCTCGAAGCCGTCTTCGGTCTCCAGCAGCACGCGGAACCCGGCGCGGACCAGGACCTGGTCGTCGGCCAGCAGGACGCGGATCATGCTTCCCCCTCGATCGGTAGCTCGACGCACACTTCGAACCCGCCGTCGACCGGCCCGGCGGCGCACCGCCCGCCGAGCGCCGCGGCGCGCTCGCCCATGCCCCGGAGGCCGTGGCCCGGCATCGGCGGCGCGGTGCCGCGGCCGTCGTCACGCACCTTCATCGTGAGCACCCCGGGACGGCGTTCGAACCGGACGTCGACGTGGTCCGGCCGGTCGGCGTGCCGGACGACGTTGGTCAGCGACTCCTGCAGGATCCGGTAGGCGGCGGCGTCCACCGGGGCCGGGAGGTCGCCGGGTTCGCCGTGGACCTCGACCGTGAGCCCGGCGTCGCGGGCGTGGTCCAGCAGCTCGCCGGCCTGGGCGAGGCTCGGCGCGGGTGCCTTGTCCTCCCCGGAGCGCAGCACGGCCAGGGTCGCGCGCAGGTCGTTCAGCGCGGACGCGCTGGCCGCCTTGATGTTGAGCAGGGCTTCCTTCGCCTGCTCGGGCCGCCGGTCGGCGACGTGCGCGGCGACGCCGGCCTGGACGTTGATCATCGCGAGGCTGTGCGCGACGACGTCGTGGACCTCGCGGGCGATGCGCAGCCGTTCCTGCTCCGCGAGCCGGTGGCGGTGCTCGTCGGCCTGCGCGCGGCGGGCGGCGAGCGCGTCGAGCTGGTACCGGACGGCCGTGCCGACGCCGATGACGGCGGTCAGCCAGACGACGAGGAACGCGGCGCCGACCGCCAGCTCGAACGACCCGGTGAGGACGACGTGCAGGACGTAGGCGGCGGCGAGCGCGGCCGCGCCGGTGCTGCCCGCGGTGAGCGGCCCGCGCTGGCGGGTCAGCACGAACAACGCGATGGTCGGTACCAGGATGACCGGCCCGCCGGGCAGGCCGGAGGCGTAGTAGCCGAACGCGGACGCGGCCGTGCCGAGGAAGAGCGTCAGCGGGAAGCGGTGGACGAGCAGCAGGGTCAGCCCGGTGGCGGCGAGCCACGCGGCCGCGAGCGGAGTCATCGGCGCCGAGCCGGGCTGCCAGCGAGACGCACCGCTGGTCGCCCCCACCACGAACGCGGTGACGACGACGGCGCGCACCACGCGCCCCACCCACGGCGACCATCCCATGCCGCGAAAGCTACCGGTCGCGGCCGGGCAGCGCGTCCGTCTCGGAGCGCATGGCCGGCGTACGTCGTCAGTCGAACGCGCGCGGCAGCTTCGCCGCCGTCTCCTCGTCGGCCGGGGTGTAGGTCGACATGGTGATCTCCGACCGGCGGCCGTGGTAGAGGTAGGTGAAGTTGAACTGGAGCAGCCCGACGTCCGGGTGCAGGTACCGCTTGGTGCGGATCGGCTCCGAGTTGACGTCGTGGTGCGGCCACAGCTCGGCGAACAGCGGCGACTCGGCCTTGAGGCGCTTCACCAGCTGCTTCCACGCCGGCTCGGCGACGTGGTCGGCCATCGCCGCGCGGAAGGAGGCGATCACGCGCGGGATGTTCGCGTCCCAGTCGAGCATCCGCTTGCGCCATTCGGGGTTGAGCAGGCACTGGACCAGGGTGTTCCGGTCGCCGAACGGGATGGCGTCGACGTCGCCCATCAGCCAGGTGTACCCGCGGTTGTAGCCGAGCAGGTCGCAGCGGGCGTTGCGGATCGCGACCGGGTACGGCTCGAGCTTCTCGAGCATCAGCTCCATCGCGGGCGTGATGACCTGGCAGTCCTTCTCCCGCTCCGGCTCGGGCGCCCCGGCCAGGCGGAAGAGGTGGACGTGCTCGTGCGGGTCGAGCCGCAGGGTGCGGGCGATCGCCTGCAGGACCTGCTCCGACGCGTTGATGTCGCGGCCCTGCTCGAGCCAGGTGTACCAGGTGACCCCGACGCCGGCGAGCTGCGCGACCTCTTCGCGGCGCAGCCCCGGCGTCCGGCGGCGGCCCACGATCGGGAGGCCGACCTGCTCGGGCGTGATCCGCTCGCGACGGCTGCGCAGGAACCGCGCGAGCTCTTGGCGGCGGAGGCCGGATTCGACGGCGGTGGTCATGGTGCCAGGATGACACGCTCCCGAACCTGGTACCAGGTAGTGGCCAATACCTGGATAACCAGCAACTGGTACCAGTTTAAATTCGGGTTGATCGTAGTACTCATGACCACGACCGAACTTGCGCCGAACACCCCCGGCGCCCCGGACCGGCCGGGACTGACCCCCGCCGGCCTGGTCACCGTGCTGCTGGGGGCAGCACTGCCGATCATCGACTTCTTCATCGTCAACGTCGCGCTGCCGACGATCGATGCCGACCTCCACGCGTCCACCGCCACCCTGGAGCTGGTGGTGGCCGCCTACGGCATCGCGTACGCGGTGCTGCTCGTGGTCGGCGGCCGCCTCGGCGACTCGTTCGGCAGGCGGCGGCTGTTCATCGCGGGCCTCTGGCTGTTCACGCTGACGTCCCTGGCCTGCGGGATCGCCCCGACAGCGGGCACGCTGGTGGTGGCCCGTGCCGCGCAGGGGGCGGCGTCGGCCCTGCTGCTGCCGCAGGTGCTTTCGATCATCCAGGCGGCGACCTCGGGTGAGAAGCGGTCGCGCGCGCTCGGCCTGTTCGGCGCGACGGGCGGCATCTCGACGGTGGTGGGCCAACTGCTCGGCGGCGCGCTGGTGGCCGCGGACCTGTGGGGCACCGGCTGGCGGCCGATCTTCCTGGTCAACGTCCCGATCGGCCTGGTGGTGCTCGTGATGGCCCGCAAACTGCCGGAGAGCCGCGCGCACAACCCGCTGGGCGTCGACCGGCTGGGCACGGTGCTGCTGGCCGTGACGCTGCTGTCGTTGCTGGTGCCGTTGATGGAGGGCCGGGCGCTGGGCTGGCCGGTGTGGACGATCGCGCTGCTGGTCGTGGCGCCGTTCGCCGCGGCGGCGTTCGTGCACGTCGAACGCCGTCTGGAGCGCCGCGGGGGAACGCCGCTGCTGCCGCCGTCGGTGATGCGGCTGCCGAGCGTGCGGCGCGGGCTGATGGTGGCGGTGCCGTTCTTCGGCGCGTTCGGCTCCTTCATGTTCGTGTTCGCGATGACGCTGCAGGAGGGCCTGCACTTCGGCCCGCTGGGCGCGGGTGGCGCGCTGACGCCGCTGGCCGTCGCGTACTTCACGGTGTCGATGCTGAGCAGCCGCCTGGTGGCGCGCTACGGCCAGAAGGTCGTGCCGATCGGCGGCGCGATCACGGCGACGGGCATGGTGGCGCTGCTGTGCACGACGCTGTCGACGTGGCCGCACGTGACGATCCTCGACCTGGCGCCGTCGATGGTGGCGATCGGTGTCGGCAACGCACTGGCGATGACGACGTTGTTCCGGATCGTGCTGTCCCACGTGCCGACGGACCTGGCCGGTGTCGGGTCGGGCGTGATGACGACCAACCAGCAGACGGCGCTGGCGCTCGGCGTGGCGACGCTGGGCAGTCTCTACGCGGCGCTTTCGGGTTCGCTGGGGAGCCGTGACGCGTTCGCGCTGGTGATCGGGCTGGTGGCGGTGCTGGCGGCGATCGTCGCCGTCACCGGACGGCGGCTGCCGGACCCGCGAGTGTAGAAATCCGGAATTCACCCGTCGGAAAAACCGGCCGCCGGACGACTATGAAGGTGTGACGGAACCTCGGGTGCGACCGGACCCGGCCTTCGCGCTGCTCGGGCTGTACGAGACGGCCCTGCCGGAGGTCTACGGGTACCTGCTGTCCCGGTGCGGTGACCGCACGCTCGCCGAGGAGCTGACGTCCGAGACGTTCCTCGGGGCGGTCGCCGCCTGTCGCAAGGAGTACGCGCCTTCGGTGAACACCGGGTGGCTGATCGGCGTGGCCCGGCACAAGCTCGCCGACCACTGGCGCCGCCTGGAACGCGAGGAACGCGGCCTGCGGCTCGTCCACGACAGCGAGCCGGACGTCGACGACCCGTGGGACGAGCAGCTCGACGCTCTGCGCGCCAGACAGGTGCTCGGCTCGCTCGGGCCGCACCACCGGGCCGCGCTGACCCTGCGGTACGTCGACGGCCTCGGGGTGCCCGAGGTCGCCGGCCACCTGGGGCGGAGCGTGCACGCGACCGAGGCGTTGCTGGTGCGGGCCCGCGCCGCGTTCCGGCGTGCCTACGAGGAGAAGGAGGGTCGCGATGCCTGAGCCTTTCGACGCGCTTCGCCGTCCCTCCGAGCGGGTGGCGCCGGACCCGGATTTCGCCGCCGAACTGCGCGACAACCTGCGTCGCCTGATCTTGAACGGAGCCGAAATGACGACCACTGCCGCCCCCGCTGCCACCGCTTCCCTGCGTTCGCTGACGCCGTACCTGGCGGTTTCCGACGCCCGCGCGGCACTCGACTTCTACGTCGAGGTCTTCGGCGCGGTCCGCCGCGGCGAGCCGATGCTCATGGACGACGGCCGCGTCGGGCACGCGGAGCTGGCCATCGGCGACGCCGTGCTGATGCTTGCCGAGGAGTACCCGGAGATCGGCCACGTGGCATCGCGGGAGGGGGGCGCGTCGGTGCGGGTGGAGGTGCCGGACGTCGATGTTTCGGTGGCCCGCGCGCTGGAACTGGGCGCGACGCTGATCCGCGCGGTGAGCGATTCGCCGTACGGCCGCGGCGGCTCGTTCCGCGACCCGTTCGGCCAGCGCTGGCTGGTTTCGCAGGCGGCGACGCCGGCCGCGGGCCCGAAGCCCGCCCGGCACGGCGAAGCCATGTACTTCACGTTCCAGGTCCCGGCAGCCGCGCCGGCGAAGGAGTTCTACGGCGCGGTGCTGGGCTGGCAGTTCACGCCGGGCTCGGCGCCGGACGCGTGGGGGTTCGCGGGGCCTGGTCTCGAAGGCGGGTTGTGGGCCGGGGACCGGCAGGTGGGCTGGAAGCTGATGTACGCGGTGGACGACCTGGAGGCGGCGTTGGCGCGGGTGCGGGAGCAGGGCGGCCAGGCGGGCGAAGTGGAGCACCACCCGTACGGGATCACCGCGGACTGCACGGACAACCAGGGCATCGAGTTCTGGCTGTGGGAGAAGCCCTAACGGCCCGCCGCGTAACCCTGCATGCCGCGGGCGTTGGCCGCGGCCCGCAGGACACCCTCGGTGCGGGAGACCGCCGAGAGGCGGCCCAGCGCCCAGTCGCCCGCGTCCACGACCTGGTGGCCGCGGGCGCGCAGGGCGTCCAAAGTGGACGCTCCCAGCCGGGACTCTGCCACCAGCTCACGCGGGTTCCACGAGCGCGGGTAGAACGAGCTGGGGAACGCCGTCGTGTGCCAGGCCGGGCTGTCGATCGACTCCTGGAGGTTCAGGCCGCCGTAGACGTGCGCGAGCCAGAAGCACAGCTGCCACTGGTCCTGCTGGTCGCCGCCCGGGGTGCCGAAGGCCAGCGTCGGGACCCCGTCGCGCAGGGCCAGCGACGGCGACAGCGTGATGCGCGGGCGCTTGCGCGGGGCCAGTGAGTTCGGCAGGCCCTGCTCCAGCCAGAACATCTGCCCGCGCGAGTCGAGGCAGAAGCCCAGGGACGGGATCGCCGGGCTGGACTGCAGCCAGCCGCCGGACGGCGTCAACGAGACCAGGTTGCCCGCCGCGTCGGCGACGTCGAGGTGGACCGTGTCGCCGCGGGTCTGGCCCTGGGGGCCGACCGTCGGCTCGCCCGTGGCGCCGTCGCCCGCCTCGATGCCCTGCAGGGAGTCCAGGATCGCCGGGAGGCGGGCCGGGCCGCGGGCGTCGCCCGGGCGCAGGTCGGGGGACGCCGTGTCGGTGATCAGCGCGCGCCGGGCGTCGGTGTACGACGGCGAAAGCAGCACGTCCAAGGGCACGTCGGTGTCGCCGTACCAGGCCTCGCGGTCCGCGAAGGCCAGCTTCGCCGCTTCGGTCGCCAGGTGCACCGTGCGCTCCGAAGGCACGCCGTCCACATAGGACAGCTCGTCGCGGAACCCGTGCAGCAACAGTGCCTGCTGGAGCAGCGCCGGTCCCTGCGTCCAGCCACCCATCTTGACCAGGCGCCAGTCGCCGACGTCCACGGCCGCCGGGTCCTCGTACGACGCCGACCACGACGCCAGGTCGTCACCGGTCAGCAGGCCCGCGTGGTCGCGACCCGAGTCGTCGCGGAACGCCCGGCGGCTGAACTCGTCGATCGCCTCCGCGACGAAGCCCTGCGACCAGGCCCGGCGGCCGGCGTCGATCTGCGCTTCGCGGCCCGAGACGGACTCCGCCTCGCGCAGCAGCCGTTCCCACGTGTCCGCCAGCGCAGGGTTCCGGTGCAGGCCCGACGCCGGCTTCCCGTCCGGCATCCAGAGCGCGGCCGACGTCGGCCAGTGCTCGGTGAACAGCCGCGAGACGGCGCGGATCGTGTCGCCGACCCGCGACACCAGCGGGACGCCGTTGCGGGCGTAGCCGATGGCGTACTTGAGTACCTCGCGAAGCGGCTTCGTGCCGTAGTCGCGAAGCAGCAGCAGCCAGCCGTCCCAGGCACCCGGCACGGTGGCCGGGAGCAGGCCGCTGCCCGGGATCAGGTCCAGCCCGAGCGACGCGAAGTGCTCCGGCGTGGCCCCCGCGGGCGACGGGCCCTGGCTCGCCAGCGCCCGCGGGGTCGGGTCGTCCGCCGTCACGAAGAGGCCGGGCACCTGCCCCGCCGGACCGCACAGGTGCGGCTCGGCGACCTGCAGGACGAAGCCGGCGGCGACCGCCGCGTCGAACGCGTTGCCGCCGTCTTCCAGCACCGCCATCCCGGTGGCCGAAGCCAGCCAGTGCGTCGACGCCACCATCCCGAAGGTGCCGGTCAGCTCCGGCCTCGTCGTGAACATGCCCCGATAGTACGCAACGCTAACGAACTACCAAGTGTTCGGACGGCGGCGGTCCGGCTCGTACGGCTGCGTGATGATTTCCATCCCGTTCCCGCCGGGATCGAGGAAATAGACACCACGGCCACCGTGGTTGTGGTTGATTTCGCCGACCTGCTTCCCCATCGGGTCGGCGTGGTAGGTCACGCCCGTTTCGACGAGCCGCGCGAAGACGGCGTCGAAGTCGTCCTCCGGGATCAGGAAGCAGTAGTGCTGCAGGCGCAGGTCCTCTTCGGGGATGGTCGCGAAGTCCAGCCGGACGCCGTTGCGCGTCTCGACGGGGATGAACGGACCCCATTCCTCGCCGACTTCGAGGCCGAGCAGGTTCGCCAGGAATTCGGCGGATTCCCGGTTGTTCCGGGACGGGACGATCAAATGGTTCAACTCAACGGAAACTGACACGGTTGAAATGCCTCCACGGGCACTCCCGCCACCTCCATGCCTCACCCAGCCGGTGACCGACACGCGATGCCGTACCGATCACCCTAGCGGGCGAGCCACGATCACGAAACCTTGATTCGCGCCGCCGCCCGCGGCCGCCCGACGCCCTGCCAGGACAGTCCGGCGTCCACGATCACCCGCGGGTCGAGCAGGTTGCGCGTGTCGACGACGTCGATGCCGTCCATGAGCTCGGCCATCGCCGCCCAGTCGAGGTGCTTGAACTCGGCCCACTCGGTCAG
This sequence comes from Amycolatopsis sp. MtRt-6, assembly GCF_017308975.1. GTDB lineage: Bacteria > Actinomycetota > Actinomycetes > Mycobacteriales > Pseudonocardiaceae > Amycolatopsis. Next base: position 243,486 of record NZ_JADWPD010000001.1, read on the forward strand.
CACGACGACGGCGTCCGCGTCCTTGGCGACCTGGTAGGCGTCGTCGACGACGGTCATCCCGGCGATCTCGCCGTCGACGGCCGGGTCGTAGGCGATCAGCTCGGCCCCCAGTGCGCACAGCACCGAGCACACGGCGAGCGCGGGCGAGTCGCGCAGGTCGTTGGTGCCCGCCTTGAACGCCAGGCCCAGCACGCCGATCCGGGCGCCGGCCAGTGTCCCGCCGGCCGCGCCGGCGATCTTCGCGACGATCCGGTCGCGCTGGGCGAGGTTCTCGTCGATGGCCGAAGTCAGCATGGTGAAGTCGTAGTTCACCGACTCGGCCACCTTGACCAGCGCGCTGGTGTCCTTCGGCAGGCAGGAGCCACCCCAGCCGGGGCCGGGCTTGAGGAACGTCCGGCCGATGCGCTTGTCGTGGCCCATGCCCTCGGTGACGAGGTCGATGTCCGCGCCGAGGCGTTCGCACAGCTCGGCGATCGAGTTGACGTAGGAGAGCTTCAGCGCGAGGTAGCAGTTCGCGGCGTACTTGACCAGCTCGGCGCTCGCCGCGTCGGCGACGACGACCGGCGCGGCCAGCTCGGCGTACAGGTCGCCGACCCAGCGCGCGGCGGCGAGGTCGTCCGAGCCGACGACGATCCGGTCCGGGCCCAGGAAATCCGCGACCGCGGTGCCTTCGCGGAGGAACTCGGGGTTCGACACCACCGGCACGTCGGCCCGGCCGACCAGGTCCCGGATCCGCTTCGACGTGCCCACCGGCACGGTCGACTTGGTGACCAGCGCGCAGCCGGCGGGCAGGACGTCGCCGATCTCGGCCGTCACCGCCTCGACCGCGCGCAGATCGGCGGAGCCGCCGGCCCCCATCGGCGTCGGCACGCAGAGGAACACCGCCTGCGCGTGGCGGACCGCGTCCCGCGCGCCGACGACGAACTGGAGGCGCCCGGCCGCGATGCCGCGGTGCACCAGGTCGGCGAGGCCGGGTTCGAGGATGTCCACCCGGCCCGCGGACAGGCGGGAGACCTTCGCGCGGTCGACGTCCACGCAGGTGACGTAATGACCCAGACTGGCCAGGCAGGCCCCCGTGGTCAAGCCGACGTATCCGGTTCCTACCACCACGATCCGAGCTGGTGTCATGCCGCTGAAGGTGACAGCCGGAGTTGACCACGACGCTAACGGAAACAGTCGGGCCCGAGAGCGGTGAGCGAAGACACGAACCGCGGATGCGAACGAGCGTTAACCTGGGTCGGCGAATCGGAGCAGCGAAGGGAACGGCAGAGATGCAGATCAACGGCACCGCGGCGCTCGTCACCGGCGGCGCGTCCGGCCTCGGCGGAGCGACGGCGAAGGCCCTCGCGGCCAAGGGCGCGCGGGTGTTCGCGCTGGACCTGGCGTCGTCCATCGAGAAGGCCGAGCAGATCGACGGCATCACCTACGTCGAGGCCGACGTCACCGACGTCGAGCAGGTCGAGGCCGCCGTGGCCACGGCGGCGGGCTCCGGCGTGCCGCTGCGGACGGTGGTGAACTGCGCCGGCATCGGCCCGTCCGCGCGGATCCTGTCCAAGAAGGGCCGCCACGACCTCGCGCTGTACGCGAAGGTCATCCAGATCAACCTCGTCGGCACGTTCAACGTGCTGACGATCGCGTCCGAGGCGATCGCGAAGACCGAGCCCCTCGAAGACGACGCCCGCGGCGTCATCATCAACACCGCCTCCATCGCGGCGTTCGACGGCCAGATCGGGCAGGTCGCCTACTCGTCGTCCAAGGGCGGCGTGGTCGGCATGACGCTCCCCGCGGCCCGCGACCTGGCCTCGCACGGCATCCGCGTGCTGACCATCGCGCCGGGCATCGTCGACACCCCGATGCTCGCCACGGTCAGCGACGAGTTCCGCGCGTCGCTCGCTTCCGGCGTTCCGTTCCCGAAGCGGCTCGCGCGGCCGGACGAGTACGCGCAGCTCGCGCTGTCGCTCATCGACCACGACTACCTGAACGGCGAGGTCGTCCGGATGGACGGCTCGCTCCGGATGGCCCCGCGCTGACGCCGAGGGCGGCACTTTCACGTGAAAGTGCCGCCCGTGCCGATCAGCGGGTCAGGCGGACTTCGAGGCCGATGCCGTCGGTCGTCACCGGGCAGCCGCCGAACTCGCTCTCCGCGGCCAGCGCCTCGAACTCCCCCAGTCCGGGAATTCGCCGGTTTCGTGGTAGCGCCGCCAGGCGTCGAGGCCCGGCAGGGCGCCGGTGGTCAGTTCTTCGAGGAAGCCGCACACCCGGCGTCAGCCACTGGACTACTCAGAGATCGAACATGTACGGCACTTCGGCCTGCGCCCGGGCGTCGATCCACTCGCGCAGTGCCCGCGTCGCCAGGACGTCGTCCTCGTTGTAGCGGAGGAGGCGTTCGCGCTGGTCGTCGTCCGGTTTCTCGCCGTCCATGCCCACGGCGTCGCGGTACCAGCGCATCGATGCCTCGCCGCCCGCCTCCGGGTCGCGCCAGGAGAAGCCGGCCACCGGGGCGATCACCTTCAGGCCCTTGCCGTGGGAGCAGAGGAACTGGTCGGTGACGCTGCGGAAGAGGTCGACCCACTCCTCGGAATCCACAAAGGACTGGATGGCCTTCTTCGTGGGGACGCCGGGGTGGTCGCCGAAGCGCTCGACGGACCCGAAGAGCCAGCGGTTCTCGGCCAGCGCGTTGTAGCAGTAGGCGCGGAAGGTCAGGCCCGCCGCCTCGGTGCGCTCGCGGACGTCGGTCAGCCAGGCCCAGAACTCGGCGAAGGACCGGGCTTCGTCGTCGGTGGGCAGCGGGTCCCACGTCGCGAAGGCGCGATAGCCCTGCGGGACGCCGATGTCGGCGCCGCTGAGCAGGCAGCCCCAGAGGTACGCGCCGGCGTCGCCGAAGCTCTCCATGTCGACGTCGACCTCGACGTCGGCGCGCGGCACCTCGACCTGGTCGACGCGGCGCACCAGCGTCAGGTCGGCCAGCCAGGCACGGGCGAGCACGACGGCGTCCGGGAAGGTGACGCCGGTCCAGTTCACCTCCGGCGGCTCGCCCGCCGGGTCGAGCGCGGCCAGCTTGTCCACAGTGGACACGCCGGCCCGGCGCAGCTCGACGGCGTCCTCGCCGCGCACCACGAGGCTGACGTCGCGGGTTTCGGTGAGCACGACCTCGCACGTCGGCCACCACGGGCAGCGACGGCACTCCAGCACGCGCGACGGCTCGGCGAGGGGCTCCTCGCCGTTCGCGGCGGCGGTGGCGATGGCGAGCCGGTCGGCGAACCGGGCCTGGTACTCGGTGAGGGCGTTGCGGCCGCCCGGCCAGGTGCCCGCCGTGAGGTCGTGCCAGACGACGACGTCGGCGTCGAGCCCGATGACGCCGCCGAGGGTGCTGCTCTCGTCGGCCTGCCCGAGCGTCTGCAGCATGCGGCGGATGTGCACGAGCCGGAACTGGTCGCGCGGCTGCGACCGGACCTTGCGGCCTTCGTCGGCTTTCCGGTGCGCCGGGTCGAGGTCGGTCAGCGCGGTGACGATCGCCCCGGCCCCGCGGTCGGTGATGCGGTGGCGCACGACGAGCACCGGGACGTACCCGCGGCCGGTGCGGACGAGCAGGTCGATGCCGCCACGCCGGTGCCCGGCCGGGTCGACCGGCAGCAGCGCACCCCAGATGTAGCGCGCCCCGTCGGCGAAGGCCTGCAGCGTCTGCTCGACGCGCTCGTGGGCGGGCAGGTCGCGGCCGATCTTCACCCAGTGGTCGTCGTTGGCGGCCATCAGCCGGGTGACGATGTCCTCCCGGTGGGCGGCGGCGTCGGCGATGCGCTGCTGCGCGGTGGGGTCGGGCGGGGAAAGCGGGACCTCGCGCATGGCGGGGTCGTGTTCGAGGTGCACGCGGCGACGGCAGCGGCTGACCGCGCCCGCGTCGAGTACCACCTCGGTGTTCATGGAGATCACTCTAGATTCCCACCGCCGAGCCGACATGCCCGCCACCCAGGCGACCAGTAAGTTCGACCTCGACACGTCGCAGGGAGGTGCCATGGCGCGCAAGGCCAAGGTCGTGGGTGAAGCCAGGTTCACCCCTAAGAGGGCGAAGAACGCGGTCGCGGTGGCGAAGGTGCTGGGCCCGGCCATGCTGCCGGTGGTGGCACCGCTCGCGGTCCGCGCGGCGGGCGCGGCCCGGGAGGCGTACGACCGCTACCAGGCGCGCAAGCTGGGAGTCTCGGTAGACAGGCTGGGCGAGTACACCGGCCGCGGCGCGGCCCTGCACGCCCGGATCGCGGGGGTGGCCGAGGGCTGCCAGGACCTCCGCAAGTCGGAGAAGGCGTCGAAGGCGGACGAGGAGTTCGCGGCGGGGGCGCTGGGAACGCTGGAGCAGCTGTCGGCATCGGTGCGCGCGGCGGAGCGGATGCCGACGGCACGACGGAAGTCGGTCCACCGCGCGGTGGCCGGCGAGCTGGAGCGGCTGGAGGGCCAGCTGCTGCACCGGCTCGGCCTCTGACGACAGCGGCCCCACCCTCTTCCTCGCGGGGTCCCGGAACCCTACGCCCAAGTGTCTCACCGGTGTGACAGAAAGCCGTAGGCACAACCGGGCACCACCCAGACCTCCCCGCCCACCCCGATACGAAGCCGAAAACACGGACGGTGGCACCGGGTCAAGGCACGCTTTCCCGCCTTGACGCGGTGCCACCGTCCGTAGTCACAATCAGGCTTCGGGGTGGAGCAGCGGCTACTGGATGAAGCCCTTCTTCACCATCCAGTCATGCGCCACCTTCCCAGCGTCCTCACCATCGACATCGACCTGCTTGCAAAGCTCGATCATCTGCTCGTTGTCGATCGCCGCGCTCACCTTCTCCAACGGCCCGCGAACCTCCGGGTGCTGCTTCAGCCACTCCGTGCGCAGCGTTGCCACCGCGTTGTACTGGGGAAACGCCTTCTTGTCGTCCTCCAGCACCCGCAGGTTCAACCCCGAGATCCGGCCGTCCGTCGTGAACACCTCGCCCACCGGACAAGTCCCGCTCGCCACCGCCGAGTAGATCGTGCCGATCCCGAAGTTCTTCACTGTCGGGTTCTGGAAGCCGTACGCCTTGACCGCGGCCGGGAAGCCGTCCTGGCGGCTGGTGAACTCCGTCTCCAGGCAGAACACCGCCTGGTCCGGCTTCTGCTTGATGAACGCCGCCAGGTCCGACGTCGTCTTCAGATTGTTGGCAGCGCCGTACGCCTCCGTCACCGCGAAGGCGTACTGGTCGTTCAGCGGCGAATAGTTGAGCCAGGTGACGCCGAACTTCTCCTCGTCCGCCTTGGCCGTCGCCTCGTACTGGGCCTGCTCGCCGCCCGGGACGGGGAGCTCGTTGCCCTGGTAGTTGATCCAGCCCGTGCCCGTGTACTCCCACGTGACGTCCGTCTGGCCGGACAGCAGCGCCTGGCGCGACGAGTTCGAGCCCTTGATGTCGGACAGGTCGACCACGTCCGCGCCCGCGGCCGTCAACGCCATCTCGGCCATGTACGCCAGGATGATGTTCTCGGTGAAGTCCTTCGACCCCACCGTGATCTTCACGCCCTGCAGGGCCGGGATCGGCTGGATCGAGCCGGGCCTGATGTCGTACGGCACCGCCTGGTTGACCGTCAGGCCGCAGGACGACAGCGTCACGCCCAGCAGCGCCACGACGGCCAGTCGCCGGAGTTTCATCGCAGCCCCTTCGGTCCGAAGTACTGTTCGGCGACCGCGCCCAGCCAGTCGACCAGCAGCGCCAGCGCGACGGCCAGCACCGAGCCGGTGACGAGCACCGGGGTCAGGTTGAGCTTGTAGCCGGTGTCGATGAGCAGCCCGAAGCCGCCGGCGTTGACGAACATGCCGAACGTCGCCGTGCCGACCGCCAGGACCAGGGACGTGCGCAGGCCGGCCAGGATCAGCGGGACGGCCAGCGGGAGTTCGACCCGCCAGAGCACCGCGCCCGCCGACATCCCGATGCCGCGGCCGGCGTCGATCAGCGCCGGGTCGACCTGCTGGATGCCGACCATCGTGTTCCGCAGCACCGGCAGCAGCGAGTAGAACGCCAGCGGCAGCGCCGCCACCCAGATGCCCCCGGTCGCGCCGGTGATGATGAACCACAGCACCAGCACGCCCAGCGCGGGCGCGGCCTGGCCGATGTTCGCGATGGCCAGGAAGACCGGGGCCAGGAAGCGCGCCCACGGCCGCGTCACGACCACCCCGAGCGGCACCGCGACGAGCACGACGATCGCCGTCACCACGAGCGTCATCAGCAGGTGGTCCCACAGCGCCGTGAGCAACGTCGACGCGTTCAGCGTCTCCTTCTCCGTCGCGTTCAGGCCGCTGGAGAACACGGCGGCGAGCGTCACCGCGACGATCACCAGCACCGCGATCGGCTGGGCGAACAGCCGGACGCGTTCCGCGCGTTTCGAGCCCGATTCGGTGCTGAAGCCGGTGTCGACGACCGCCGTCATGCCGGCACCTCTTCGTCGCTGGTGTGCTCCTCGCGCAGCTGCTGGATGGTCGCGATCACGGTGTCCAGCTGGATCGTGCCCGCGTACTCGCCGCGCGCGCCGGTGACCGGCACCGACCCGCCCTCGGCGAGCATCGCCTCGAGCGCGTCCTGCAGGGTCGACTGCAGGCTGACGACGTCGCGCAGCGGCTTGCCGAGGTTGGCCAGCGAAGTCGCCGACGTCAGCTCGCGGACGTGCACCCACCGCGTCGGACGACGGCGGGCGTCCAGCACGAGCGCGAAGTGCTTGCGCGACTTCTGCAGCTTCTCCCGGACCGACGCGGGCGACTCGTCGACGGTCACCGTGAGCGCGTCCTGCTGGAGCTCGACGTCGCGGACGCGCAGCAATGTCAGCTGCTTCAGCGACGCGCCCGCGCCCACGAAGCCCGCGACCGTGTCGTCCGCCGGGTTCGCCAGGATCGCCTCGGGGGTGTCGTACTGCAGGATCGACGACTGGTTGCCGAGCACCGCGATCTTGTCGCCGAGCTTCACGGCTTCGTCGAAGTCGTGCGTGACGAACACGATCGTCTTCTTCAGCTCGCTCTGCAGGCGGAGCAGCTCGTCCTGCAGGTTGCCGCGGGTGATCGGGTCGACCGCGCCGAACGGCTCGTCCATCAGCAGCACCGGCGGGTCCGCGGCGAGCGCCCGCGCGACGCCGACGCGCTGCTGCTGGCCGCCCGACAGCTGGCGCGGGAAGCGGTCGCGGAAGTCGGCCGGGTCGAGCCCGACCAGGTCCATCATCTCCTCGACCCGGTCGTTGATCTTCTTCTTGTCCCAGCCGAGCAGGCCCGGCACCACCGCGATGTTCTGCGCGACGGTGAAGTGCGGGAACAGCCCGGCCTGCTGGATGGCGTAGCCGATGCGACGGCGCAGCGTGTCGACGTCGAGCTTCAGCGCGTCCTCGCCGCCGATGGTGATCCGGCCGGACGTGGGCTGGACCAGGCGGTTGATCATCCGCATGGTCGTGGTCTTGCCGCAGCCGGACGGGCCGACGAAGACCACGATCTTTCCGGCGGGCACGACCATCGAGAAGTCGTCGACGGCCGCTTCGCGGGTGCCGGGGTACCGCTTGGTCACGTGCTCCAGCTCGATCTCGACGCCGGAGACTTCCTCGTTCTCAGCCACGGACACCCCTAGAGACGGTGAAACGCTTGATCAGGACGTAGACGCCGTCGAGCAGCAGGGCGAGGATGACCACCCCGACCGTGCCGGTGACGGCTTGGTTGAGGGAGTTCGTGCTCCCCGCGTTCGTGAGCCCGGAGAAGACCTCGGCGCCGAAGCCCGGGCCCTTCGCGTAGGCGGCGATCACGGCGATGCCCATCAGCATCTGCGTGGCCACCCGCATGCCGGTGAGGATCGCCGGCCAGGCCAGCCGCAGCTCGACCCGGGTGAGCACGCCGAAGCGGCTCATCCCGATGCCGCGGGCGGCGTCGGTGACCGCCGGGTCGACGCCGTCGAGCCCGACGATGGTGTTCCGGACGATCGGCAGCAGGCCGTAGAGCACCAGCGCGATCACGGCCGTCGTCGGACCGAGCCCCGAGATGGGGATCAGCAGGCCCAGCAGGGCGAACGACGGAACCGTCAGGATCGTGCTCGCCAGCGCCGTGGCCACCGCCGAACCGATCGGGCTGCGGTACACCGCGACCCCGATCAGCACGCCGAGGACCGCGGCGATGATCGTGCACTGCACCACCATGCTGGTGTGCAGGTAAGCCTCCAGCCACAGCTTGCTCGCCCGGTCGGAGATGTAGTCGAAGAGGTTCATCCGTGTCGCTCTCCCGCCCTTCGCGCCGGCCTTCACCCGAACGGGCTAGTTCCTGACCGACGGCTCAGTACCCACGACACGGCCGGTCCAAACCCCCGTCTTTCGGCCCACCGTGGCCCACCTGCCGGAGATCGGCAACAAATTGCCTGAACCGAGGCGCCACGCGGGACGTGAACTCGGTGTGTGCTCACTTCACGGGATCACACGCTCACGGCGGAGCAGGTCCCTTAGGCTGCTCTTCATGAGCGATCCGGCCCGGCGTCCCGCCGCGCTGGGAGCTACCCGTGGAATGTTGCTCGCCGTGAGCTGTGGCGCACTTTCCGTCACCGCACACCGGCTCGCCGACGGCGGGCTGCCGGATCCCGCGATGACCCTGCTGCTCACCGGCCTGTTCGGCTGGACGGCGGCCGCGCTCGCCCGCCGGGCCCGCGGGCCGCTCGCCACGATCGTCCTGCTGGGGACCGCCCAGCTGGTGATGCACCTGCTGCTCACCACGCTCGCCGGCCACCACGACATGTATGCGACGCCCGGCACCGCCGGGCTCGGCATGACGGCCGCGCACACCGTCGCGACCGTGCTCACCGCGCTGCTGCTCGCCCGCGCGGACACGACGCTCCTCACCGTGCTGGCCGTGCTGCGCGCGATCCTGCCGCGCCTGCTCACGCCACTGCCGGTGCCCGCGGCGGCGCCCGCGCTCATCCCGGCCCGCGTGGCCGGCCCGGACCACCTCGTCGGCGTCGACCTGCGCCGGATCCGCGGGCGGCGCGGCCCGCCCGCGCAATGAGGCTTATTCAGCCGTCGCCCGCCGCATGGCTTCCGAGCCGATCGGTCGTTGGTGCGCGGGGCGCGGCGGGCTAACCAGAATAAGCCTCACTCCTGAACCCAGCTCGTCCCCGAAAACGGCCGGTCCCCGAACCGAGCCGTCCCCTTCTTGTGTTCATCAGGAGTGAACCCATGTCCCAGCACGTCTTCAAGCGCGCCGGTTTCCTCGCCGCCGCCGTCGGTGCCGCCGGCCTGCTCGGCGCCGGCATCGCGTCCGCGCACGTCACGGCCAACGTCTACGGCCCGCAGCCCACGAAGGGCGGCTACGCGGCGATCGTGTTCCGCGTGCCCAGCGAGGAGAAGGACCCGATCACGACCACGAAGGTCACCGTCGACTTCAAGCCGGACTACGGCATCGGCTCGGTGCGGACCAAGCCGGTCCCCGGCTGGACCGCCCAGGTGACGAAGTCGAAGCTGCCCGCCCCGATCACCAAGGACAACGGCACCCAGATCACCGAAGCCGTCACCGCGGTGACCTGGACCGCGCAGCCGGGCAGCGAGCTCAAGGCCACCGACTACCAGGAGTTCTCGGTGAGCTTCGGCCCGCTGCCGTCCAATGTGGACCAGGTGGAGTTCCCGGCGCACCAGACCTACAGCGACGGCAAGGTCGTCGACTGGAACCAGCCGACGCCGGCCGGTGGCGAGGAGCCGGAGCACCCGGCGCCGGTCGTCAAGCTGGCCGCGAAGGCCGCGGACGGCGACGCGCACGGCACCATGGCGGACACGGCGTCCACCACCGGTGACCAGGCCCAGGCCGCGGCGGCGACGTCGGACAGCACCGCCCGCTGGCTCGGCGGAGCCGGCCTGCTCGTCGGCGCCGTCGGCCTCGGCGTCGGAGCCGGCGCGACCATCCGGGCCCGCAAGGCCACGGCCAAGTCGGGAGGCAACAGCTAAATGCGCAAAGCGCTCGTCGCGCTGGCGTTGACCGGGGTGGGGGGGGGGGGGGGGGCCCCCCCCCCCCCGGGCCCCCAACGGCAGGTAAACACCGACCCCCCCCACCCCCCGGCCCGCGGCCCTGCTCGGCACGGCCACCCCGGCGCTGGCGCACAACGTGCTGATCTCCTCGGACCCGGCGAACGGCTCGTCCGTCGCCGCCGGCCCGGCGAAGATCAGCCTGACGTTCGACCAGTACGTGCAGGGCGCGGACGTCAACCAGATCGCGGTGACCGGACCCGGCGGCGGCCAGTGGGCCGAGGGACCGATCAGCGTGGTGAACAACGTCATCAGCGCGCCCCTGCGGCCGCTCGGGCCGGCCGGGAAGTACACCGTCGGCTACCGGGTGCTGTCCGCCGACGGTCACCCGGTGACCGGTGAGCTCAGCTTCACCCTGACCGCCGCGGGCACCGGCACGCCGGCGACCGTCGACGCGGCGCGGTCGCCGGGCGGTTCCTCGTCGGCGGCGCCGGAGTCGTCGGGGTCGAGCGGGGTGCCGATCTGGGTCTGGATCGCCGGCGCCGTCGTGCTGCTGGCGATCGGGCTCACCGTGGCCCTGCGCTCGGGCGGAAAGATCGAAGAGAAGAACTGATGACCCAGGCCGAGACCACCACGAAGGTCCGCTACTCGACACTGTTCTGCGTCGTGACGGCGGGCCTGCTCGGCGCCCTCATCGGCGTCGCGCTTACCGCCACCGCGCCGGTCCCCGGCGTGGTGCAGCCCGACGCGGTGGTCTCGGCCGGCATCCCGGTCGTGCGCGTCCTGCTCGACCTCGCCGCGGTCACCACCATCGGGCTCGCGCTGCTTTCCGTGCTCGTCGGCTACGACCGGCCGAAGCTGACCGAGCCGGTCATGCGGCTGGCCCGCCCGGCCGGCGTCGCGGCCGCGCTCGTCTGGGCCACGTCGGCGGTCGTCGCGCTGATCCTGCAGACGGCGGAGTACAAGCCGGGTGCCTCGACGCTCTCGCCGTCCGACATCGGCGAGTACATCGCGAACGTCGGTGCCGGGAAGGCGCTCGTCATCGTCGCCGTGCTCGCGCTCGTCCACGCCGGGATCGGCGCGCTGGCGCTGCGCTTCGGCGAGAAGGTGCCCGCCGAGGTCCGCGTCGGGCTCGGCCTGTTCGCGCTGCTGCCGCTGCCGGTCACCGGGCACGCGTCGAACTGGAACTACCACGACTACACGATGATCTCGATGGAGCTGCACGTGATGAGCGCCGTCGCCTGGACCGGCGGCCTCGGCGCGATGGCCGTGCTCCTGATGGCGAACCGGACGCTGCTGGCGCACGCGCTGCCCCGGTTCTCGAAACTGGCGACGCTCTGCCTGGTCCTCTCCGCGGCGACCGGGTTGTTCAACGGACTGGTCGAGATCTCGCTCAACCCGACCATCGGGTTCTGGGCGGCGATCTTCACGACGCCGTACGGGCAGCTGCTGATCCTGAAGCTCGTGTGCACCGGGGTCATCGCGCTGCTCGGGGCGAACGTCCGCTGGCGGCTGATGCCGCGGATCGTCCGGCACGACCGCACGGCGCTCGCCGCGTGGGCCACGCTCGAACTGACGGTCATGGGACTGGCGTTCGGGTTCGCCGTCGTGCTGACGCGGGCGCCGGTGGCCGTCTCCTGAGGTCGTCCTCGCAGGTAGACCCCGTGCGAAGTCACCGCGAGTAGCTGCAAATTGCGCATTGGGCTGACCGGTAATCCATTGGGGGTGACCGGTCGGGCAGAACTTTCTACCCAGAGCGGACCGCTTTTCGGATGCGACGAACGGTCATTTGCAGTCGGCGAATGCACGTGCAGACTGTGGCGTCGATCACACGAAGTGACAGATGGCGCTCAGCGGTAACGCGTCCAGCGTGCGCCCGTCCGGCCGCTCCGAAGATCGTCCAGGCGGCGGAACAGCTCCGGCCGGACCTGCGGCCGGCTGCGCAGGATGGGCAGCACGCTGGTCGTCAGCTTCAGCTCGCGGATGCCCCGGAGCACGGCGAACCCGGGCCAGGACGTCACGTCGAAGCCGTACGCCGCGGCGAACGTCCGGTAGCGCACCGGCGGGTCACCGAACCGCTCGCGGCCGACCGCCAGCGGCGTCAGGTCCCACTCCGGCGGGCCGACGCACGAGGAATCGAAGTCGCAGAGCACCGGGCCGTCCGGGCCCGGGATGACGTTGCCGGGGTACGCGTCCCCGTGGACCAGGCCCCTGGGCAGCGGAAACTCCAGCTCGGCCAGCTCGGCTTCGAGCTCGGCGCAGCGGTCGAGCAGGAACTCGCGGTCGGCGTCGCTGATTTCTTCGGCGTCGGACACCCGGGCCCGCACCGCGGCGAACGGCGCCCACTCGGCGAGGCCGGGCGGCGCGGGCAGGGCGTGCACCTGGCGCAGCAGCCGGGCCAGGTCGACCGACGTCGCCGCCCGGCCGATGCTCGGCACCTGGTGCCACACGGTCACCAGGTGCCCGCCGACCTCCAGGGGCTGCTCGAGGCCGGCGAGGAGCCGGATCGCGGGGACGCCGTGGTGTTCGAAGTGCCGGGCCACGCGCACCACCGTTCCGACGCGGTGCCGCAGCCGCGTCGAGCCGACGATCCGGACCACGAACGGGGCCTTGACCAGCGCGTACACCGCGTTGTTGGTGAACCGCAGCAGCCGCGCGCCTGCCGGGTCGAACCCCAGCAGCGCGCAGGTTTCGGCCAGCACGCCGCGCAGCTTCCCGGAGGTGAACCGGCCGTCCAAAACCGCGCCGGCGCCTTCGGGGTTAAGCGGCGTAGAAAGCGTGGAGGCGGTCGGCGAGGTCACGGGCGTCGGCGTTGTTGCGGCGGCGCTCGGCTTCTTCCTGCAGGGGCCGCATCCGGTCCTTGACCCGCTCGGACTTGATGCCCTCGGCGCAGTCGATGGCCTTGCCGCCGACCTTGGCGCCGTGGTCGAGGTCGCCGTCGAGCAGGTGGTTGGTGGCGAGCGCGCTCAGCATGAACGTCTTGGAGCGGGCCATTTCGTCGTCGTAGGACTCCACGGCCTTGGTCAGCGCGGGGATGGCGTACTTGGTGTGCTCGGCGTTCTTCTGCGCGAGGACCGTGTGGACGGTGCCGACCATGGCGTAGACGTCGGTTTCGTTGAAGAACTTGACCCACGACTCGGCTTCGGCCAGGTTGGCGCGCTCGAACTCGTCCTTGCTCCGGCCGAGCAGCTTCACCGCCTGCTCTTCGTTGCCCATCATCGCGTAGGCCCAGGCCTCGTTCGCGCACAGCACGGAGACCGCCAGCTCGGAGCCGCTTTCCTGGGCGGCGATCTGGCCGAGCTGGAAGAGCTTCAGCGCGTCATTCGGGGCGTCCTGGTGCAGGTAGACGCGGCCCATGCGGTAGAGCACGTTGGCCACCAGCGGGTGGTTCTCGCCCTGCTTCGCCAGGTCCAGCGCGTTCGCGAAGTGACCGCGGGCGGAGTCCATCAGCCCGGTGTCGAAGGAGGTCCAGCCGGCCAGCGAGTGGAGGTCGGCGAGCGCCACGTACAGCCGGTTCTTCACCAGGTCGGTGCCGTGCGCCTCGAGCATCTGCTGTCCCCAGGACAGCTGGGCGACGACGGCGTCGCGGCAGAACCCGCCGCCGTACTGGTAGTCCAGCGCCCGGAGCGCTCGCGTCGCGGCTTCGACCTGGCGGACGTCGGTCATGCCGATGCGCCCGGGCGCCGGCGTCCTGGCCGGTCCGGCCGACCACGTGCCCGATTCCGGACCGAACACCGCCGCACCCATCGTGACCTGGGCAGCGTGCGCGAGGAACCTCCGTCGCTTCACGGACTCGTCCTCCTCAGCCTGCTGGCCGTCGGCGGAGCCGACGACCCGTATCGCCGTGGCCTCGTCGTAGGCGAGGCCCATGTATCCACGGGGCACGCCCAGGCCGTCGGCGATCCTCGTGAGCACGTCGTAGGCCATGACCTGCCGACCCTTGAGGATCTCCGACACCTCGGACTGGGACTGGCCGGTCATCGCGGCGATCTGGCGCTGCGAGACACCGTGCTTGCGCAGGAGCCGGTACACGGCGCTGATCTCGCGTGACGCGAGAGCCGTTCTCATCTCCGGCTGCTCCCACGCGTCAGCGGGAACTGCGTGGCTCTGCCGGGCGTCGGCACTGCCACCGTTACTGGCGTCCATCGCGCCCCCTCCACTGTCCGGTCGGGCGTCTGTGAAACAGCGTAGGCAAACCTGCGGAACCGTGTGAACAGCCGAACTGGTGCCCTGATCGGTCCGGGCGAAGTCCGCTGACCGTTTACCGTGGAACCGAGTCCAGTCACCGCTATGACGCCGATTCCACCTTCTATCGCACTCGGTTTCACCTCACTGTAGTTGTCAGATCTCCGTCACCGGCCGCACACCGGTAGCGATCACGGAGAGCTACGGAAACCGTGGGGATGTTGCAGAAGGCATCTTCGGAGACTTTCGACAGAGCGGAGAAGGGCGTGGAGTTCGTGGACTCGTTCGCAGGGGGACATGCCGGCACGGCGACCCGCGCCGTGCGGCCGGCGACGGTCTCTCCCGTCTCCGCCGTCCGCCCCGTCACGCCCGCCGCCGCGGTGGATCCCCGCACCGCGAGCGTCCGTCACTACGAGGGCGGTCAGCTGGTGTGGCGCGTGCAGTGCGGCGACCTCATCAGCCGCGAGCGGGCGGTGACGGTGTTCGTCGAAGACAACCAGGTGGTACTGGTCTCGCCTCCCGGTGAGACCGCGCGGCTGACGTCCGGCCAGCTCGGACAGCTGCGCGCCGCGCTCAACGAAGCCGCCAAGATGGCGGAAAGGTAACGGTGAGCTGACATGGATCAGGTACTCGGGCAGGTCCTCCGCAACGCGGTCTGGGAGCGCCTCGACATGCTGACCGACCTGGCGAACCGCGCCGACGCCCAGTCGCTCGTCTCGGTCGCGCGCTCCGAACTGCCCCGGTTGACCGAGGCGTGGCGCGCGATGCTGAAGATGCACGAGCCCGACGAGCGCGGTGACTGCCCGACCTGCTCGACCCGGTGGCACCGCTGCAAGGCGCCGTGCTCGGTCTGGCAGGTCGCGCACGAACACCTGGTGGCCGGCGGCCTCGCCCCGCAGCAACAGTCCGCGACGGACAGCCGCCTGCAGGGTCGCCGCAAGAGCCCGGTCCCTGCCCGCCCGGCGGCGCCCAGCGCGGCCGAGACCACCGGTCGCCACGCGCTGGTGAATCCGCGCCGAGCGGTCACGGCCTGACCCCCTGAACCGGCGAGCCGCGGCCGGCCGATCGCCCCATCGGACCCGCGTCGGCACTCGCCCCGGCCGAGGACTGTTTCGCCCGCACCCCCGAGCAGCGCGAACCAGTCCTCGGCCAACACCCGGTCCCCACCGCGATTAATCGAAAAAGTTCCGCGTTAGGCCTAGCCCAGGCGGTAATCCCCGGCTAGATTGATCAACGAAGACAGCATGGACCAAGGGTCTGGTCCACCTGTAAGCCCGCTGTGAGCGGCCCTCGAATTCCGCGGGCCGGTGCCGTTGCACTCCCCTCCCCCGACCGGCACCGGCCCGCGGTTCCACGTCTAGCGAACCGCCTTCACGCGCAGCACGAGCACCGCGGCCAGGAGCGTCGCGACCGCCGAAGCCGCGAAGAGTCCCGAGTACCCGCCGAGGTACGTCAGCACCAGCGGCGTCACCAGCGGGGCGACCACCTGCGGCAGCGAGTTCGCGATGTTGATGACACCCAGGTCCTTCGCGCGGTCCTGCGCCGTCGGCAGCACCTGCGTCAGCATCGCCAGCGCGACCGCCATGTACGCCCCGAAACCGACGCCGAGCAGCGGGGACGCCGCGAGCGCGACCGGCCAGCTCTGCCAGACGACGAGCAGCAAAGCGGCCAAAGCCATCACCCCGGACGCCACGAGGACGTACGGCTTGCGCCGTCCGGACTTGTCGGAGAAGTGCCCCGCGAGCAGCGCGCCCACCACGAGCGCGAGGCCGTAGAGCGCCATCATGATGAGCAGCCCGGTGTCCGGGTCCGGGTGGTGCACCGCGTCCTTGAGGAAGAACAGCAGGTACAGCGTCCCGAACGCGTTGCCGAGGTTGATCATGAAGTGGCACGACCACGCCCACGCGAAGTCCGGGAACCGCCGCGGCGAGACCCACAGGTTGCGGATGACCTCGCCGGCCTGGGACGACGGCCGGAACTCGACTGGCAGGCGCGCGTCCGGCGTCCGCAGGACGAAGAAC
Source organism: Amycolatopsis sp. MtRt-6 (assembly GCF_017308975.1). Lineage (GTDB taxonomy): Bacteria > Actinomycetota > Actinomycetes > Mycobacteriales > Pseudonocardiaceae > Amycolatopsis. The sequence continues at coordinate 259,667 of NZ_JADWPD010000001.1, forward strand.
GCGGCGCCGACCAGGACGATCCCGGCGCAGGTGGCGTAGGCCAAGGGCAGCCCGGCAAGGCCGAGCATCACGACGACCACGACCGCGCCGAGCACGGTGCCGAGCATCTGCGCGATGCCGACGAGCCCGCCGACCTGCGCGCGCTGCCCGACCGGGACGCGGTCGGCGATGGCGGACATCAGCGTCGCGAGCATGCCGTTGAGCCCGGCCTGGACGAGGCACCAGCCGGTGATCATCAGCGCCACGTTGGGCGCGAACGCCAGGACGAGCAGCCCGACGGCGGCGACCGCCGCGCCGGCCACCGTCCACGGGTGGCGACGGCCGAACCGCGAGCACGTCCGGTCCGACAGCAGCCCCACGGCCGGGTTGACGACCAGCGCCACGACCGCGCCGACACCCATCACCAGGCCGAGCACGAACTCCTTGTTCACCTGGTCGAGGAGCTCGGCCTGCTGCGGCAGCAGCACCTGGATCGGCGCGTAGATGCCCAGCCAGAGCGCGATGTTCGCGAAGAACAGCAGGCTCATCCAGCCGGGCCGCACCCGCACGAGCGGTTCCGCGAGCGCCTCGGGGAGGGCGTCGGCCCGGGTCGTTTCACTCATTCCGCACCAGCTTCCGGTACCAGTGGAACGAATCCTTCGGCGTCCGCCGCAGGGTCTCGTAGTCGACGTGCACCAGGCCGAAGCGCGGCGCATAACCCTTGGACCACTCGAAGTTGTCCAGCAGCGACCAGCAGAAGTAGCCACGGACGTCGACACCGGCGTCCATCGCCTCGCGCAGCGCGGCCAGGTGGCCGTGCAGGAAGTCGATGCGTTCGGGGTCGTGCACCCCGCCGTCCTCGGCGACCTCGTCGGCGAAGCTGCAGCCGTTCTCGGTGATCTGGATCGGCGGGAGCTTCTCGCGGTAGCGGTCGTGGAAGCCGAGCAGCAGTTCGCGCAGGGCGTGCGGGACGATCGGCGAGCCGTTGGTCGTCATCGGGTAGCCGTCGATGTCACGCAGCTCGAAGGGCAGCGGGTTGCCCGGCCCGGGTTTCGCGACACCCTGCGGTTCGTAGTAGTTGATGCCGTAAAAGTCGAGCGGCTGCGCGATGGCAGGCAGGTCGTCGGCGAACCCGGCGGGCAGGTGGGGGTGGAGCTGCTCGGGGTAGCTGCCGAGCAGCATGGGGTCGGCGTAGAGCCGGTTGAGCAGGGCGTCGAGGTATTCCGCCGCGTCCTGCGCGTCGTCGTCCGCGGGCCAGATGGGCGAGTGGTTGTTGGCGGTGCCGATGTTCGTGGCACCGGCCGCGCGCAGGGCCTGGACGGCGAGACCGTGGGCGAGGTTCTGGTGGTGCGCGGTCGGGATGGCGTCGAGCAGGAGCATCCGGCCGGGCGCGTACTCGCCGATGCCGTAGCCGAAGATGGACATGACCATCGGCTCGTTGAGCGGAATCCACAGTTTCACCCGATCGGCGAAGCGCTCTCCGAGGATCCGGGCGTACTCGGCGAAGCGCTCAGCGGTCGCCCGGGCGAGCCAGCCGCCGTCGTCTTCGATGGCCTGCGGGGTGTCCCAGTGGTAGAGCGTGACGGCGGGCGCGATGCCGGCTTCGCAGACGGCGTCGATGAGCTTGTCGTAGAAGCCGAGGCCTTCGGGGTTGGGCGCGCCCTTGCCGTCGGGCTGGATCCGGGGCCAGGCAATGGACATCCGGTAGGCGCCGATGCCGAGTTCCGCCATCAGCGCGATGTCTTCGGGGTAGCGGTGGTAGTGGTCGGCGGCTACGTTGGCATGCTCACCGCGAGCGATCTTGCCCTCGGTCGCGGTGAACGTGTCCCAGATGGACGGTCCGCGCCCACCTTCGCTGGTGGCACCTTCGATCTGGAACGCCGATGTCGAAACACCCCAGAGGAAGTCGGACGGGAAGGTCGGGTTCTGCACCGGCTGCTGACCCCTTCGTCAGGGCACCCGTACGGGTGAACATGAAAAGTTCTCATATACTAGGTCTTCACTCGTCCGTGGGGAAGCCCGTCGGCACGATAAAGTCCCAGATCAGACGAGGAGGAGCGCCGTGTCCGACAGCCAGGCCGCGAAGGTGCCGGCAGAAGCCACCCCCTTACGCCGCCAGCCGGTTCAGCAGCGTAGTGCGAAGCGGGTCGAGCAGATGCTCGACGCGAGCGCGGCGTTGATCGACGAGCTCGGTTACGACGCGCTGACAACGACGTTGATCGCCAAGCGGGCGGGCGTCGCGGTGGGTTCGCTGTACCAGTTCTTCCCGGACAAGCGAGCGGTGGTGCAAGCGCTCACGGCCCGCAACCTGGAGCGCTTCGTGGGCGCGGTGAACGAGCGGCTGAAGCAGCTCGGCCCCGAGCACTGGTGGGACGTCGTGGACTCGATCCTCGACATCTACCTGGAGATGCACCGGACGGTGCCGGGGTTTTCCAAGGTCCACTTCGGCGACATCATCGACCGCCAGCTGCTCGACGAGACCCGCGACAACAACGCGGTGATCGTGGACTCGCTGACGGAGCTGGTGGCCAAGCAGGTCGACCGGCCGGTGGAAGACCTGCAGTTCGCGATCACGATCGCCAACGAGGTGGCCGACGCGCTGATGAAGCTGGCGTTCCGGCGGGAGCCGAGCGGGGACGAGAAGATCGTCGCTGAGGCGAAGTACGTGGTGAAGGGGTACCTGGCGGCTCGGTTCGGGGAGCAGTCCTAGGTTGTCCACAGAAGTTGTCCACAGGTATGCACAGCTGTGGACAACACTGTGGCTTCAGCCGAAGTTCTGGTGCTCGCCCCGGTACGTCGGAACCGTTCGCTCCACCCGGTCGCCCAGCACCAGGTGGTAGTGCGTGAACCGCTCCGCCAGCTCGCCGGCCTTGGCGTGCCGCAGCCACACCCGGTCGCCCAGCTTGAGAGTGCGGGCCGCTCGGCCCGTTACCGGCGTCTGGACCTCGCCCGCTCCCTCGAAGCCGAGGAACTTCAGCCCCTTCGGCAAGTACGGCGCAGGCTGGCGGGACGGGCCCGTCGGGCCCGAGGCGATGTAGCCGCCCGAAAAGAGCGTGGCGATGTTGCGGGTCGGGCGGCGGACCACCGGCAGGGCGAACAACGCCGCCGGGCGGGGCCTGAACCGCGTGTAGCCGTCGAAGAGCGTGGGGCCGATCAAGCCCGAGCCTGCCGCTATCTCCGTGACCACCGCGTCCGCGCCCGTTGACTCCAGGCTGCCCGTTCCGCCTCCGTTGACGAACTCCAGGGGCGTCACCTCCTGGATCGCCCGGACCGCTTCGCCGCGGCGGCGGGCCAGCTCGGCCGCCGACCGTCGTTGCATCCAGCCCACCACTGCCCGGTTGAGGCGGTGACCCGCCGCGTCGCCGAGGCCCGCTATCTGGCCTTCGTACGCCATCACGCCCACCAGGCGGAAACCCGGACGGTCGACGATCTGGCGGGCGAACGTCGAGGCCTGCTTCGGGGTGAACACCGGCGACCGGCGGGTGCCGACGTGGATGCCCGGCAGGGGGCGCCAGGACGCGTCCAGCTCCAGGCACACGCGGATCTCCTCGTGGCCGTGGCCGAGGGCCGCGTCCACCAGGTCGAGGTGCGCGGGTGAATCCACCATGATCGCGATCGCCGCTCGGGCGCGCTCGGACGCCGCCAGCCGGCGGAGGGCTTCGTGGTCGGCCGTCGGGTAGGCGACGACGATGTCGTCCGTCGTGCCCTGCTCGACGTGCCAGACCGCTTCCGCCAGCGAGTAGCACATCAGGCCCTCGAAGCCCGGCATCGTCAGCGCCCGCTCCAGCAGCGCGCGGCAGCGCACCGACTTGCTGACGACGCGGATGGGCTTGCCCGCCGCGCGGCGCCGCAGGTCGGCGGCGTTCGCGTCGAACGCCGACAAGTCGACCACGGCCAAGGGGGGATCGAGGTCCTTGGTCGCCAAGTCGTACACCGTCGCACTGGTCACGAGGTCTAAAGTACGACACGAAGGCTTGAAACGCGAATACTATTCACTTACTGTTTCGGGCACTCGACTATGAAGGGTGCGCGCGGATGACCCGGTGGACCAACTGGGCGGGCACGGCGTCCGCCTCGCCCCAGCACGTTCACCAGCCGCGCACCGCGGCTGAGATCGCGGCGGCCGTCGAGCGCGTCGCCACGGCCGGCCGGACCGTGCGGCCCTGGGGCAGCGGGCACTCCTTCACCGCCATCGCCGCCGCCGACTCCGACGCGCTCGACCTGCGGCACTGGACCGGCATCGAGCGCGCCGACCTCGAGACCGGGCACGTCACCGTCCGCTCGGGCACGACGATCCGGGAGCTCAACGCCGCGCTCGACGCGCTCGGGCTGGCCATGACCAACCTCGGCGACATCGACGCACAGACCATCGCCGGCGCGATTTCCACCGGCACGCACGGCACCGGCGCGAAGCTCGGCGGCATCGCGACGCAGGTCGTCGCGCTCGAACTCGTCCTCGCGGACGGCTCGCTCGTCACCTGTTCGGCCGACGAAAAACCCGACCTCTTCGCCGCCGCCCGCGTCGGGCTCGGCGCGATCGGCGTGATCACCACGGTGACGCTCAACTGCGAACCGGCCTTCGTCCTGCGCGCGCAGGAACGCCCGGAGCCGCTGGAGCAGGTCCTCGAGGGCTTCCACGACTTCGCCGACGACAACGAGCACTTCGAGTTCTACTGGTTCCCCTACGGCAAGAACGCCCTGGTCAAGCGCAACAACCGGACCGAGGTGGCGCAGCCGCTGAGCAAGGTCCGGGAGTTCGTCGACTACCAGATCATGGAGAACGTCGCCTTCGGCGGGCTCTGCCGGGCCGGACGGCTGATGCCGAAGCTCGTGCCGTCGCTCGGCAGCTTCGCGTCGAACGCCCTCTCCGCCCGCGAGTACAGCGACCTCTCGCACCGCGTCTTCGTCACCGCGCGGAACGTCCGCTTCACCGAGACCGAGTACGCGGTGCCCCGCGAATCCGTCCTCGACGTGCTCGCCGAGCTGCGCGCGCTGGTGCCGAAGCTGAAGGACCCGGTGATGTTCCCGGTCGAGGTGCGGGTCGCCGCGGCCGACGACATCTGGCTGTCGACCGCGCAGGGCCGCGACTCCGCCTACATCGCCATCCACCAGTTCGTCGGCATGCCCTACCGCGAGTACTTCGGCGCGTTCGAGAAGATCGCCGGCGCCGTCGGCGGCCGCCCGCACTGGGGCAAGATGCACGACCTCGACGCCGGCGTCCTCCGCTCGCGCTACCCGCACTTCGACGACTTCCTGCGCGTGCGCAAGGAAACCGACCCGAGCGGCGTCTTCGCCAACACCTACCTGGACCGGGTGCTCGGCCCGGCCTAGAACAGCGCGGACACCGATTCGCCGTTGTGGATCCGGCGGATCGCCTCGGCCATCGCCGGCGCGATCGACAGGATCTTCAGCTTTTCGGTGCGCTCCTCCTCGGGCACCGGGACCGTGTTGGTGCAGACGATCTCCAGCACCTCCGGCCGGCTGCCGATGCGCTCGATGGCCTTCGCCGCGAACAGCCCGTGCGTGCAGGCGACGCGGATCGAGCGCGGCCGCAGCTCGGCCAGCCGGTCGAGCAGTTCGAGCACCGTGCTGCCCTTGGCGATCTCGTCGTCGAGCACGATCACGTCCCGGCCGGTGATCTCGCCGATGACCGAGGTGATCTGGACGCGGTCGTCCGGGAAGCGTTCCTTCGCCCCGGCCGCGACCTGGACGCCGAGGAGCCGCGCGAAGTGCGACGCCTCCTTCGCGTTGCCCAGGTCGGGCGAGACGACGGTGGCGCGCGAAAGGTCGTATTGGCGGAAGTGCTTGGCCAGCTCCTGCAGCGCGTGCAGGTGGTCGACCGGGACGCTGAAGAAGCCGTGCACCTGCGGCGAGTGCAGGGTCATCGCGAGCACGCGGCTCGCCCCGGCGGTCACCAGCAGATCGGCGACCAGGCGGCCGCCGATGGAGATGCGCGGTGCGTCCTTTTTGTCCGATCGCGCGTACGAGTAGTGCGGCATGACGGCGGTGATGCGGGACGCCGACGCGCCGCGCGCCGCGTCGAGCATCAGCAGCAGCTCGACGAGGTGCTCCTGCACCGGCTTGACCAGTGGCTGGATGATGAAGACGTCCCGCTCGCGACAGTTGGCCTGCAGCTGCACCTCGAGGCAGTCGTTGGCGAACCGCTGGATCTCGACCGGCCGCAGTGGCACGCCGAGGTGCCGGCAGATCTCTTCGGCCAGCTCGGGGTGCGCGCTGCCGCTGAAGACGGCGATCTCTCTCGACGTGTCGTTCACAGTGCGGAGATCGCCTCGCCGATGGCGGCCTCACCGGAGATCAGCGTCAGGGTGCGGCCGATGGAAGCGGGGGTGTCGAGCAGGCCGACGAGCACGGCGGCGACGTCGTCGCGCGGGATCGGGCCGCGCCCGGTGTTCTCGGCCAGCAGGACGAGGCCGGTGCCGGGGTCGTCGGTCAGCGAGCCGGGCCGGAGGATCGTCCAGTCGAGGTCGCGGGCCTTGAGGTCGTCCTCCGCCGCGCGCTTAGCGCGCAGGTAGTGCCGGAATTCCTCGGTGACGTCCGGGTTCTCCGGGTTGTCGGCGCCGATCGAACCGACCTGGATGTGCCGCCGGACGCCGGCCCGCTCGGCCGCTTCGGCGAACAGCGCCGCCGCACCTCGGTCCACAGTGTCCTTGCGGGCGGTACCGCTGCCCGGGCCCGCGCCGGCCGAGAACACGGCGGCGTCGGCGCCCTTCAGGACTTCGGCGACGGCGTCCACATCGGAGTTCTCCAGGTCGAGCACGACGGCCTGGGCACCGGCGGCTTCGAGGTCCGCCACGTGGGCGGGGTTCCGGACGATCCCGACCGCTTCGTCACCGCGCGCGGCGAGCAGCCGCTCCAGCCGCAGCGCGATCTGACCGTGTCCACCTGCAATGACGACTCGCATGGAGCCGACCCTAGTGCGAAGCGGGTGCCTCCGCGGTGCGGAGCAGGTGGTCGTAGACCAGCTCGTTGACCAGGCGGGAGATCGGGTCTTCGGCCAGCACGACACGCTCGGTGCGGCCCTCGAGGTCGAGGTCGACGACCGCGTTCGGGTCGGCGGTCACGACGGCGAGGCCGTACGCGCGGGCGCGCGGCAGGCAGTTGCCGACGTAGTCCTCGGTGAGGATCGCCGGCGACGGGAGAACCATCGCGGCCTCGCCGTAGCGGGCGAACGGAACCGCGGAGGCCATCGCGGTGCGCCAGTGGCGCGCGACGGCCAGGACGCCGACGATCTCGGCGGCCGGGGCGGGGGCGGTTCCGGCCAGCTCCGGCCAGGTCCAGGTGTCGACGGTGGCGCGGTCGGCCACCGGGCCGGCACCCATCGCGATGCGTTCGGCGTGCACGTCGGTGCGGAGCTTGGCGACCACGCAGACCTTGCGGCCGAGGATCGTGGTCTCGGGCAGGACGACGCCGTTCCAGCCCAGCTGGGCGGCGGCAGCGCGGGCGAGCTCGTCGACGCTCGCGGGGAGCTCGATCGGCGGCACCACGCGGCTCGGCATCGACCGGCTGCGCTTCGCGCCACCGGCGACCGTCGAGCGCTCGGTGTTCTGAGGTGTAGCCGCCACGAGTCCGCCTCCTTCAAACCTGCACCGCTTCGTGACCGGGGGAAACCGGCACCTCATCTGTCTAACAGCGCGGCGGCGCGGCGTCGCCGGGTAGTGCGAGTGGCTGCGATCGGCGGCGCCCAGCGGTCGATGACCGGTCGGTAGGCGGTCATCGGACTTCGGTCGAACGGTGCGGCCAACCGAGTGATCGCGGGGTGAGTGGCACTACGGTCCGCCCATAGGCGATTACCCGCGGCACGATCGGGCAAACAGGGTCCTGCTAGCCCGTTCGGCGCAATAGGGGGAAAATCCACAGTGGACGCGGTCCGCTGAGCTGCGAAGGTCCGTCGTCACCCACATGGCCGTGACTTGCGCCGCAGCGGTCACGCCCGTGCGCGACTAAAGTTACCGACCAGTCACTTAGTCGCCGCAGTGGAGGACCGATGCGCTCCCCGAAGGACTTCTTCGCCCCGCTCGCCCTGGGCGCGCCCGCCCCCGTGCGGGAGATCCCGGTGACGCCGTCCCGGATGATCCACTTCTTCGACCCCGGCAACGAGAAGATGGCGGCCAAGGTGCCGGACATCGCGAAGAAGGTCGACGTCCTGCTCGGGAACCTCGAAGACGCCGTCCGCGCCGACCGCAAGGAGGCCGCGCGGGCCGGGCTGGTCGCGATCGCCAAGGCGAACGACTTCGGGAAGACGCAGCTGTGGACGCGCGTCAACAGCCTGGACTCGCCGTGGGTGCTCGACGACCTGGTCACGCTGGTCACCGAGATCGGCGACAAGCTCGACGTCATCATGGTGCCGAAGGTCGAGGGCGCGCAGGACATCCACTACGTCGACCGGCTGCTGGCCCAGCTCGAGGCGCGCGCCGGGCTGACCAGGCCGCTGCTGGTGCACGCCATCCTCGAGACCGCGAGCGGCGTGGCCAATGTGGAGGAGATCGCCGGCGCGAGCCCGCGCATGCAGGGCATCTCGCTCGGCCCGGCCGACCTGGCCGCGAGCCGTCGCATGAAGACGACCCGGGTGGGCGGCGGGCACCCCGGCTACCTGGTGCGCACCGACCCGACCGGCGACGACCTGACCGCGGGCCGGACGACCTACCAGCAGGACCTCTGGCACTACACGGTGGCGCGGATGGTCGACGCGTGCGCGATGCACGGGATCCTGCCGTACTACGGGCCGTTCGGGGACATCCGCGACGTCGTCGCGTGCGAGGACCAGTTCCGCAACGCGTTCCTGCTCGGCTGCGTCGGCGCGTGGAGCCTGCACCCGGTGCAGATCGACATCGCGAAGAAGGTGTTCTCGCCGTCGCCGTCCGATGTGGCCTGGGCGCGCCGGGTGATCGCCGAGATGGGCGACGGCACGGGCGCGGTGATGATCGACGGGAAGATGCAGGACGACGCGTCGGTGAAGCAGTGCCGCGTGGTCGCCGAACTGGCCGACGCCCTCGCGGCGGACGACCCCGAACTCGCCGCGGCCTACGACGCGGCCACCAAGGAGGCCCTCGGATGACCACGCCCCGCCGTTCGGTGCTGTACATGCCCGGCGCGAACGAACGCGCGCTGGAGAAGGCCAAGACGATCCCGGCGGACGCGCTGATCCTCGACCTCGAGGACGCCGTCTCCCCCGACGCCAAGGAAGCCGCCCGCGAGCGCGTGTGTGCGGCCGTCGGTGACTACGGTGCCAAGGAAGTGACGATCCGGGTCAACGGCCTGGACACCCAGTGGCACGACGCCGACCTGCGCGCGGCCGCGTCGGCCGGCCCGGCCGCGGTGGTCGTGCCGAAGGTGAACTCGGCGGCCGAGGTGCACAACATCGAGCGCGCGCTGGAGCTCGGCGGGGCGCCGGACCACACGAAGATCTGGGCGATGGTCGAGACACCGGTCGCGATGCTGCACGCCGAGGAGATCGCGGCGGCGTCCGAGCGGCTGACCGTGCTGGTGATGGGCACGAACGACCTGGCCAAGGAGCTGCACGCGGAGCACGTCCCGGGCCGCGGCCCGTTGCTGGGCGGCCTCTCGCTGTGCCTGCTGGCGGCACGGGCGACCGGTCGCGTGATCCTGGACGGCGTCTACAACGACGTGAAGGACCTCGCCGGTTTCGAAGCCGAGTGCGAGCAGGGCCGCCAGTACGGCTTCGACGGCAAGACGCTGATCCACCCGGCGCAGGTCGAGCCGTGCAACCGGGTCTTCGCGCCGTCGGAGAAGGAGATCGACTGGTCGCGGCGGATCATCGAGGCCTTCGAGGAAGCGCAGGCGTCCGGAAAGGGCGTCGTGACGGTGGACGGCCGGATGATCGAGAACCTGCACGTCGACACCGCGCGGCGGGTGCTGGCGCTGGCGGAGGCGGTCAAGGGCTGAATCACCGGCTCACTGCGGCAGCGCGTCCGTCCACTCGGCACTGACCTCCGCGGCCGCCCGGGACGGGACCGAGGTCCACCCCTGCTTCGCCGAAGGTCCGGAACTTCTTCCCTACCCGACCGGCCAGGGACGCTGCGGCGGGCGGAGCCGTTCGTAGGCCGCCGCCACGCGGAGGACACCCAGGTCGTCGAAGCGGCGGCCGGCGATCTGGAGGCCGATCGGCCGGCCGTCGTCGGTGTACCCGCAGTTCACCGACGCCGCGGGCTGGCCGGACATGTTGTACGGCACGGTGAACGCGATGTGCTCGAACGGCCGGGCCGGGTCGTTCGTCGGCGACGCCCACTCCGCCGGCGGCGCGGCGACCGGGCAGGCCGGGGACAGCACGACGTCGAACGCCGAGGTCGCGCGCAGGGCCGCCACGCTCATCACGTCGATCTGGGCGAAGCCGCGGTAGACGTCCACGCCGGACGCGGTCGCCCCGCCCGCCGCCCAGTCCGCGATGTACGGGAGGACCTTCGCGCGGCGGTCCGGCGGCAGCGCTGCCAGGTCCGACCAGGCGCGCGTGCGCCAGAAGGTGTCGAGGCCCTCGAGCATGCCGCGGGTCAGGAACGGCTCGACCGGCTCGACGACCGCGCCCGCCGCTTCGAACGCCCGGGCCGCCGCGGTGACGGCGTCGCGGATCGCCGGGTCCACCGGGAGCCCCACCCCGGCGTCGAGCTGCAGGCCGACGCGCAGACCGGCGACCGGGAGATCCAGCGAAAGCCAGTCCAGGTCCGACGGCGGCAGGCACAGGTGGTCACGCGGGTCCGGGCGCGAGAGCACGCTCATCAGCAACGCCGTGTCGGCGACCGTGCGGGTCATCGGGCCGGCGACGCGGCCGAGGAACGGCGGGTCGACCGGCACCCGGCCGAAGCTCGGCTTCAGCCCGGCCAGGCCGCACCAGCCCGCGGGCAGCCGGATCGAGCCGCCGATGTCCGTGCCGACGTGCAGGGGGCCGTAGCCCGCGGCCGCCGCGGCGCCGGCGCCCGCGCTGGACCCGCCCGGTGTGGCCGAGGGCAGCCACGGGTTGCGGGCCGTGGTGTGGAAGCTCGACAGCCCGGACGTCAGCATCCCGTAGTCCGGCATGGTCGTCTTGGCCAGCAGGACGGCGCCGGACTCGCGGACCCGCGCGGCCGCCGGGGCGTCCTCGGCGGCCGGCACCAGCGCGGTCGCCGCCGTGCCCAGCGGCACCGGCGTGCCGCGGGTCGCGATGTTCTCCTTCAGGGTGAGCGGGACGCCGTCGATCGGGCCCAGCGGTTCGCCGGCCGCCCAGCGGGCTTCGGCCGCCTTCGCGTCGTCACGCGCGCCCGAAGGGTCGTACGCGTACAACGCGTGCAGCTCCGGCTCTCGCGCTTCGATGCGGGCGAGAACGGCTTCGGTCACCTCGACCGGCGAGAGCGTCTTCGCGCGGTACTGCGCGACGAGCTCGACGGCGGTCAGGTCAGGTAGCTCGGTCATGCGCGCTCCTCACGAGGCAGGCGGGTCGAAGCGGCCGTCGACGGCGGTCCAGCCACCGTCCACCGCCAGCACTGAGCCGGTCACGAACGACGAAGCGTCCGAAGCGAGGTACACGACGGCTCCGGCCAGCTCGTCCGGACGCGCCCAGCGGCCCAACGCGCCCTTCGTCGCATACGCGGCATACCACTCCGGGTTCGCCTTGATCTGCGCGGTCAGCGGGGTCTCGACGACGCCGGGCGCGATCGCGTTGACCCGGACGCCGGCCGGGCCGAACTCCGCCGCCGCCGTGCGGAACAGCTGGACGAGCCCCGCTTTCGTCGCCGCGTACGGGCCCTGGCCGGGCTCGACGGTCGTGCCGCGGATCGACGAGAAGCCGATGATGCTGCCGCGCCCGCGCGCGACCATGTCGGCGCCGAACACGCGGACCACCTCGAACGTCACGCCGAGGTTCAGCGCGAGGACGCGGTCGAACTCCTCCCGCGTGTAGTCGAGCAGCCGCTTGCGGACGTTCGTCGCGGCGGTCAGCACGACGACGTCCTGCGGTCCGAGGTCGGACGCCGCCTTGTCGAGGGCGCCCGGTTCGAGCAGGTCGAGTTCGTACGCCTCGCCGACACCGGCCTCGCGCGCGGCTTCGACATCGCGGTCCGCGCACACCACGTCGGCGCCGTGCGCGGCCAGCGCCCGGGCGGCTTCGCGGCCGATACCGCCCGCGCCGAGCACGACGGCCCGCCGTCCGTCCAGCCGGAACAACGTCGAGTAATTCACGGGCGCAGCACCGCCATCCTCGTCACGGTCAGTTCCTCGACGGCGAACCGCGGTCCCTCGCGGCCGATGCCGGAGTCCTTCACGCCGCCGTAGGGCATGGTGTCCGACCGGAAGCCGGGCACCTCGTTGATCACGACGCCGCCGACTTCCAGCTCGTCCAACGCGCGGAAGGCCGTGTTCAGCGACGTGCTGTAGACGCTGGCGTGGAGGCCGTAGCGGGACGCGTTCACCGCCGCGAAGGCTTCGTCCACATCGGACACCGTGCGCACGCAGACGACCGGGCCGAAGATCTCCTCGTCCCAGGCTTCGACGCCGTCCGGGACGTCGAGGAGGACGGTCGGCCTTAACACCGTGCCCTCGACACCCCCGCCGACCCGGCGCGCGCCGGACTTCTCGATCCACGCGGCGACGCGCGCGGTGGAGGCTGGATCGATCAGCGCGGACACCCGCGTCTTCTCGTCCCGCGGATCGCCGACGACGACTTCGTCCAGGCGCGCCAGCAGCCGTTCGGTGAACTCCGCGGCCACCGGCGCGACGACCAGGACCCGCTGCACCGAGATGCACGCCTGCCCGGACGCGTAGAACCCGCCGCGCAGCACGGCGTCCACGGCGGCGTCCAGGTCCGCATCCGAAGCGACGACCAACGCGGCGTTCGAACCCAGCTCCAGCAACGTCTTCGTCGGCGCCGCGTCGCGCGCGATGCGGTGGCCGACCGCGGCCGAGCCGGTGAACGAGACCGCGCCGATCCGGCGGTCGGTCGTCAGCGCGGCACCCACCGCGGCGTCGCCGGTGACCAGCTGGACCAGCGCGGCGATCGGCGCGAACGACCGGACCAGGTGCACCAGCCACAGGGTGGCCAGCGGTGTCTGCGGTGCCGGCTTGACGATCACCGGACAGCCGGCGGCGATGGCCGGCGCGATCTTGTGCGACGCCAGCAGCAGCGGGTAGTTGAAGCCCGCGATGCCGACGACCACGCCGATCGGCTTGCGTTTCCAGAACCCGACCAGGCCGTCGCCCGCGGGCAGCAGGTCGAGGGGCACGGTCTCGCCGTGCAGCCGCGACACCTCTTCGGCGGCGGCTTCCCAGGTGACGATCGTGCGCGCGACCTCGACGCGGCAATCGACCAACGGCTTGCCGGTCTCCAGGACGAGCAGGTCTTCGAACTCGGAGCGACGGGCCGCGAGAGCAGCAGCGACGTCGTTGAGCAGGGCACGACGGACCCGCGAAGGAAGCGAAGCCACTTCGCGCGCAACGGCGACGGCTTCGTCCACAGCCTGACGAGCCAGCTCCGGCGTGCCGACCGGCGCGGTCCCGATGACGCTCCCGTCGTACGGGAAAACGATTTCTTCGGCATCCACAGTGGACACCCAGCCGCCGCCGATCGGCAGGCCGTCCGGGTACTCAGGCATCGTCACCTCCGCGCAGCCGGGCCAGTTCCGCGCGCAGGTTCGGCGCGGCTTTCAGAAGTTCCCGCGTGTACTCGTGCTGCGGCGCGTCGTAGACCTGCGCCACGTCACCCAGCTCGACGAGCTCGCCGCGGCGCAGCACGGCGACCCGGTCGCAGACGTGCCGGACGACGCCGAGGTCGTGCGACACGAAGACCAGCGTGAGCGCGAACTGGTCCACCAGCGAGCCGAGCAAGTCGAGGATCTGGCCGCGCACGGAGACGTCGAGGGCGCTGACCGGCTCGTCGGCGATCAGCACGCTCGGGTTCGGCGCGAGGGCGCGGGCGATCGAGATCCGCTGCCGCTGGCCGCCGGAGAACTGGTGCGGATAGCGCTGGGCGGCGTCGGCGGGCAGGCCGACGGCGGCGAGCAGCTCGGTGACGCGGTCCGGCTCCCGGTGGCCGATCGGCTCGGAAACGATGTCCAGGACACGCATCCGCGGGTCGAGCGAGCCCATCGGGTCCTGGAAGACGATCTGCAGTTCCGAGCGCAGGAAGCCGAGCCGGCGTTCCGGCAGGTTGTCGATGCGCTTGCCCTGGAACGAGACCGTGCCCGCGGTCGGCTTGTCGAGCGCGGCGAGCAGCCGGACCAGCGTGGACTTCCCCGAGCCGGACTCGCCGACGATGCCGAACCGCTGCCCGGCCTCGACGTCGAAGCTGACGCCCCGCAACGCGTGGACGTCCCGGCGGGCGTAGCGGCGTTCGAGGTCGCGGACTTCGATGATGCTCATCGCCGGGCCTCCAGGTCCGAGGCGGCCAGCAGCTTCCGGGTGTACTCGTGCGAAGGCTGCGTCAGCACTTCGCGCGTGGAGCCCGCTTCGACGATCTCGCCGTCCAGCATCACGAGCACGCGCTCGCACACCGAAGCCACGACGGCGAGATCGTGCGTGATGAACAGCAACGCGCTTTCGGCGGGCAACGACGTCTTGATGAGGGTGAGGATCTGGGCCTGGACGGTGACGTCCAGAGCCGTCGTCGGCTCGTCGCAGATCAGCAGCGACGGCTCGTTGGCCAGCGCCATCGCGAGCACGACCCGCTGCCGCTGCCCGCCGGACAGCTGGTGCGGGTACGCGCGGGCCGTGCCCGGCAGGCCCACGGCGCCGAGAAGCTCTTCCGCGCGGTGCCGGCGGCCGTGGACGCGGCCGGGCTCGGTGACCTGGCGCCCGACGCGCATGGCCGGGTTCAACGCCGTCATCGGCTCCTGGAACACCATGGCCAGCTCGTCGCCGCGCAGCCGCGATAGGTCCTTTTCGGACATTCCGAGCAGCTCGCGGTCACCCAGCCGGATCGACCCCGACGCGGGCAGCTCCTCGGGCAGCAGGCCCATGATCGACAACGCCGTCAGCGACTTCCCGGAGCCGGACTCGCCGATCAGGCCGACGCGCTCACCCGCGCCGATCTCGAAGGACACGTCGCGAACGAGCGACGACACGCTGAGGCCACGCACCGAAAGCGTCATACGCGGGCCGCCAATCGGGGGTCCAGGCGGTCGCGGAGGCCGTCGCCGAGGAGGTTGAAGCCGAGCACGGCGACGGCGATCGCGATGCCCGGCACCAGCGCCAGCCGCGGCTGGACGGTCAGGAGTTCCTGGGACTCCTGCAGCATCCGGCCCCACGACGGCGTCGGCGGCCGCGTCCCGAACCCGAGGAACGACAACGCCGCTTCGGCGAGCACGGCGATCGCGAACGACACCGACGCCTGCACGATCAGCAGGCCGGAGATGTTCGGCAGCACGTGCCGGAGCGCGATGTTCAGCCGCGACCGGCCGCCCGCGCGGGCCGCGAGCACGAACTCCGTGCTCATCACCTGCAGCGTCCCGGACCGGGCGATCCGGGCGAACGACGGGATCGTGGCGATGCCGATGGCGACCATCGCCGTCAGCGTGTCCGCCCCGAACACCGCGCCGAACATGATCGCCAGCAGCAGCGCGGGGAACGCGAGCACGAGGTCGTTGACGCGCATGACGAACTCGCCGAGCCACCGCGGCGACATCCCGGCGAGGATGCCCAGCGGTGTGCCGACCACCGCGGCGATGCCGACGGCGACGACCCCGACGTACAACGTGGTCCGCGCGCCGACCATGAGCTGGCTCAGCAGGTCGCGGCCGAACTTGTCGGTGCCGAACCAGTGCGAGCCGGTGAAGCCGAGCAGCCGGTGGGTCGCGTCGACCTTCACCGGGTCGAACGGCGTCCACGCGAACGACAGCAGCGCGGCCACCACGACCAGGCCGACGAGCACCCCGCCGACGACGAGATTGCGCATCACGAACCCCGCAATCTCGGGTCGAGCACGGTGTAGAGGACGTCGACGACGAAGTTGACCAGCAGCACGCCGGCCACCAGCACGAGCACGATCCCCTGCACGGTCAGCAGGTCACGCGCGGAGACGGCGTCCAGCAGCATCGACCCCAGTCCCGGCAGCACGAACACGCGCTCGACGACGACGGCGCCGATCAGCAGCGTCGCCAGTTGCAGGCCGAGCACGGTGACCACGGGCACCGACGCGTTGCGCAGGCCGTGGCGCACCAGCGCCTGCCCCGGCCGCAGGCCCTTCGACCGCGCGGTGCGCAGGTAGTCCTGGCCGAGCGTGTCGAGCACCGCCGACCGGACGTAGCGCGTGAGCACCGCGCCCTGCACCAGCCCCAGTGACAACGCCGGGAGGATCAGCCCGCGGACGAACTCCCCCGCGTCCTGGTCCGGCGGTGTCCACCCGCCCGACGGCAGCCACCGCAGCTGCACGGCGAAGATCTGCACGAGGATGATCCCGGCGAGGAACGCGGGGATCGCGACGCCGATCTGCGACAGGCCCGAGACGGTCGCGCCGGTCGCCTTCCGGTGGCGCACCGCGGCGAACGTCCCGGCCGGCACGGCGATCACCAGCGCCACCAGCATCCCGGCGCCGACCAGCCACAGCGTGACGCCGAGGCGGTCGAGCAGCTGCGGGCCGATGGCGTCCCGCGTGACGTACGAGCGGCCGAAGTCGCCGTGCAGCACCCCGCCGATCCAGTCGAAGTACTGCGTGACCAGCGGGCGGTCGATGCCGAACTCCGCGCGGGTCCTGGCGAGCAGCTCCGGTGTCGCGTTGACGCCGAGCGCGACCTGCGCGGGGTCGCCCGGCAGCACGGCCATGAACAGGAACACGACGATCGACGCGGCCAGCACGCTGACCACGAAGATCGCCACCCGGCGCAGCACCCTGGCCGTCATCGCGGCGCCAGCCCGGTGAGGTCGAACGACTCGCTGACCTGGTTCCGCACGAACCCGCCGACCTTCGTCTTCGCGGCGATCACGTTGGGGAACAGGAACAGCCAGTCCGCGGCCGCGTCGGCGCTCAGCTGCCGCGCCACCTGCTTCATGTCGGCGACCTGCTGCTCCGGCGTCCCGCTGTCGGCCTCGGCGAGCAGCTGCTGGACGCGCTTGTTGTCGTAACCCCAGTAGTACTTGGGCTTCCCGAACGTCGTGATGTCCCGCGCCTCGACGTGCTGGATGATCGACAGGTCGTAGTCGTGGTCGGTGAACACCTGCTTCAGCCACACCGCCGGGAAGTCGAGGGGCTCGATCGTGGTCCGCACGCCGACGTCGGCGAGCTGCGACTGGACGACCTGCGCGGCCGACACCGCGTACGGCAGGTTCGGGATCCGCAGCCGCAGGTTCAGGTTCGTCACGCCGGCTTCGGACAGCAGCGCCTCGGCCCGCGCGGGATCGAACCGGTAAGCGTTCGACAGGTCCTCGTACCAGGGGTCCGTCGGCGGGACCATGCTGCCGATCAGCGTGCCGCGGCCGGCCCACGCCGTGTCCAGCAACGCCTTCCGGTCGATCGCGTACGTCAGGGCCTGGCGCACGCGGACGTCGTTCAGCGGCGGCCGCGCGTTGTTCATGGCCAGCGTGACTTCGCTGTTCGTCGTGCCCTGGACGACCTGGAACCGGTCGTCGGCCTGGAACTGCGGGACCGAGTCGGGCGCGGTGATCGCGGCGATGACGTCGATGCCGTTGCTGAACAACGCGTTGTTCAGCGCGGTCGGGTCCTTGATGTACTTGAGGACGACCGTCGAGTACGCCGGTTTCCGGCCCCAGTACGCGGGATTCGCCTTGAGCACCACGGAGTCGCCGCGCTTGCGCGCCGAAACGACGTACGGGCCGGTGCCGACGGGCTTGTTCGCCAGGTCGGCGACGCCGGTCGGGCTGAACATCGCGCCGAGCCTGCTGGTCAGGCTGAACAGCCAGCCGTTGGACGGCTTCGACAGCACCACCCGCGCGTGGTCCGGCGCGACGACGTCGACGTGGTCGACGACGTCCATCGTGGACTTGATCGAGATCGTCCAGGCGGTCTTCACGCGCAACAGCGAAAACTTGACGTCTTCGGCGGTGAAGGGCGCGCCGTTGCTGAACTTGACGCCGTCGCGGAGCTTGAAGTCGTAGGTCTTCCGGTCCGGGCTGATCGTCCACGACTGCGCGAGCAGCGGCACGATCCGGCCCTGCGCGTCGAGCTTCACCAGTCCTTCGTAGACGTTGTAGAGCAAGGCCTGCGGGATGGCGGCGCCGTCGGTGCGGGTGAAGTCGAAGTTCGCCGGCTCCGCCGTGAAGCCGACGGAAAGTGTGTCCGGGCCAGCGGAAACACTGGCCGACGAGCCGGCCGAGCAGCCGGACACCACGAGTAGCAGCGCCGCTGCCACCAGGGGAATCCGGGCTTTCATTCGGCCTCCAGGTAAGTACACTGGTCTGACCAGTAGCCTGCACCGAGCGGACGACGAGGTCAAGGGATGCGGTTCGAACCGGTGGCTCCGGTCCGCGCGTACGAGCGGGTCGTCGAGCAGATCGAGCAGGCCGTGATCAGCGGCGAGCTCAAGCCGGGGGAACGCCTGCCGAGCGAGCGCGAGCTGATGACGCAGTTCGGCGTCGGCCGCTCCACGATCCGCGAAGCCCTGCGCGTGCTGCAGGCGGCCGAGATGATCCGGTCGCGGCCGGGCGACCCGCGCGGGCCGGAGGTGCTGGCCGCCTCGCCCGCCGCGCTGCACCGGTCGATGCACCGGCTCGCGCGCGCCGACCACGTCGGCCTCGCCGAGCTGCTGCAGTTCCGGATGATCCTCGACGGCTCGGCCCACCTGCTCGCGGCCGAGCTCCGCACCGAAGCCGACCTCACCGGCCTCGACGCGGCCCTGGAGTCGATGCGCGAAGGCGTCTCGCGCGGCTATGCCGAGTTCAGCCGCGCCGACGTCGCCTTCCACGAGGTGATCGCGCGCATCTCCCGCAACCCCCTGCTGGTCGTCAGCGAAGAAGTCGTGCGCGGGGTCGTGCTCGAACTGATCGAGGACAAGCTCGAGCACGCCAGCAACCGGACGTCGCTGATGCGCGCGTGGCTCGCCCACCACGCGGAGGTCCTGGACGCGATCCGCGCGGCCGACGGCGGCGGCGCGGCCCACCTGGCGAAGCAGGCGTTGTACGACAACTACGCCGAATACGTGCCTGCCGGGCAACGCCCGCTGCTCGCGCCCTTGCTGCGGCCATAGACTCGGCCGCGTGGACGCGGCGAAACGGGACGGGGTCGGGCTCGCGCTTTCCGGCGGTGGCTACCGGGCGATGCTCTTTCACGCGGGGGCGCTCTGGCGGCTCAACGAGCTCGGCTGGCTGCCGAAGCTGACCACGGTCTCCAGTGTCTCCGGCGGTTCGATCGCGGCGGGTGTGCTGGCGCACGCGTGGCACAAGCTGTGGTTCGGCGAAGACGGGGTCGCGGAGAACTTCGGCAAGGAGGTCGTGCAGCCGCTGCGGAGACTCGCGCGCACCAACCTCGACATCCCGGTGACGCTGAAGGCGATGGTGATGCCGTGGCGCAGCGCGGGCGAAGAACTCGCGCGCCGCTACGCGAAGCACCTCTTCGGCGACTGCTGCCTCGCGGACCTCGACCCGGCCGGGCCGAACTTCGTGTTCACCGCGACCAGCCTGCAGGACGGCTCGCTGTGGTGGTTCTTCCGGCAACCGGGGCCGCACGGGCAGATCCCGCTGGCCACCGCGGTCGCCGCGTCGTCGGCGTTCCCGCCGATGCTCTCGCCGGTCGTCATCGACGACCCGCACGCGCCCGGCCGGAAGGTCGTGCTCAGCGACGCGGGCGTCTACGACAACCTCGGCCTCGACCCGATCGAGAACCAGCGGGCGACCGTCCTGGTCAGCGACGCCGGCAAGAAGATGAAGCACGAGGCCAAGCCGAGGCACAACTGGCCGATGCAGCTGCTGCGCGTGCTGACCGTGATGGACAACCAGGTCCGCGAGCTGCGCACCGGCTCGCTGCTCAAGTCCTATGAGGACAAGACGTACGCCGGGACGTACTGGGCGACCTACAGCGACATCGAAAACTTCGAATTGCCCGACGCCCTGCCGGCGCCGGTGGAGCAGACCCGGCGGCTCGCCGAGACGAAGACCCGGCTGACCAGGATGCCCGAGAAGGTGCAGGACAACCTGATCAACTGGGGTTACGCCGTCTGCGACGCGGGCATGCGCCGCTGGGTCTGCCCGGAAACCACGCTGAAGCCGGAGTTCCCGTACCCCGGCTCAGGCGTTGGCTAGGTTCGCGTACACGATGACGTTGTCCTTGTAGCTGTGCTCGGCCTGGTCGAACGCGCCACCGCAGGTGATCAGCCGCAGCTGCGGCTTGTCACTGTTGCCGTAGACGGCCTCACGCGGGAACGTCTCCTTGGGGACCTGCTCCACGCGGTCGACGACGAACTTCAGCTTCTTGCCGTCACTGCGGTCGACGTCCACCTCGTCACCCGGGACCAGCTCCTTCAGCTTGAAGAAGATGCCGGGCTTCTTGTCGCCGTCGACGTGGCCGAGCACGACCGCCGGACCGGTCTCGCCGGGAACCGGCGACATCTTGTACCAGGCCGCCTGCATCGGCGTGTGCACCG
Organism: Amycolatopsis sp. MtRt-6; assembly: GCF_017308975.1. Classification (GTDB taxonomy): domain Bacteria; phylum Actinomycetota; class Actinomycetes; order Mycobacteriales; family Pseudonocardiaceae; genus Amycolatopsis. Next base: position 280,174 of record NZ_JADWPD010000001.1, read on the forward strand.
ACGGGACCGAGATCCCGCCGTCGGCCTTCGGCAGCACCGAGACCAGCGAGGACTGCGCGCCGATCTTCGGGATGTTCAGCTGCGTCGGGCGCAGGCCGGCGAACGGCTTGGTCACCGGCGGCGGAGCCGGCGCGGACGACGAGGGAGCCGCCGCCTGCGGGTCGGGGGTTCCGCAGCCGGCCAGTGCGAAGGACAGCGCCAGGGCGGCCGCGAGAACGCGGCCGCCGCGGCGGAACTGCGTGGTCATGCGGTCAGGACCGGGCCGTCGCGCCGCCGCCGGTCTCGACGCCGCCGGCCTTCGGGGTCACCTTGACCTGACCACCCGCGGTGGCCGAGCCGCCGCCGTGGCCGACCGGCCGGGTGACCGGCTTGCCCTCGCAGGTCCACGAGACCTGCGTGGTGTCGGTCAGGTGCTTGCCCTCGTTGAGCTGGATGTCGAAGCCCCAGTAGCGGCCGTCCGCGCCGTCCTGGAACGGGCCGCCGGCCACGGTGAAGTCGTTGGCGGCGATGTTCGTCGGCTCGCCCGCCGCGCAGGCGATGACCAGGATGCCGGTGCCGTCCTCGAACTCCCACGCGTACGCGTAGTCGTCGATGTAGTCGTCGCCGTGCGGGAACGGGTCGGTCGGCTCGGTGGTCGGCGTGGCGGAGTGGGTCGGCTTGCCCGAGGTCGGCGTGCCGGTGCCGGTCGACGTCGGCTGCGACGTCGTCGGCTGCCCGGAGGTGGGCTGCTGCGACGTCGGCTGCTGCGAGGACGGGACCGTGGTGCTCGTGGGCAGGCTCGTCGTCGGCGGCGCCTCGGAGGTGGGCGCGGTCTCGGTCGAGGTGGCCGGGGCCTCCTGCGCGAGCGCGGCCGGCGCGACGGTGAGCGTGAGCAGGGCCCCCGCGAGCACAGCGCCCGCAAGACGGCCCAAGGTCTTCTTCAAGTTGACTCCCCTGGGAAGGAAACGCGCAATGACCCCCACTACGCGCGCCGCCCGGTGCCGAACGCACAAGATCGGGCGACTCGGACATCCTGCCCCAGAACCGGTGGGTACCGGAAACGGATTCGACGTGAAGAAAACCACTGCGGAAACCGGTAACGTTCGACCGCCGCGAAATCCACATCGGACAGTGTCGAACGCGACGCTTTCGGTGTGGCTCAACCGGCCAGGTGCGCGTAAACGACGATGTTGTCCCGGTAGCTGTGCTCTGCGTGGTCGAACACCCCACCGCACGTGATCAGCCGCAACTCCGGTTTTTCGCTGTTCCCGTAGACGGCTTCCCGCGGGAACGTGTCCTTCGGGACCTGCGTGACGCGGTCGACGACGAACTTCAGCTTCTTGCCGTCGCTGCGGTCGATGTCGACTTCGTCGCCGGGCACGAGGTCTTTCAACTTGAAGAAGATACCGGGTTTTTTGTCGCCGTCCACGTGCCCGAGCACGATCGCCGGGCCGACGTCGCCGGGCACGGGGGAAAGTTTGTACCAGGCCGCCTGCATCGGCGTGTGCACCGACGGGACGGAGATCGAGCCGTCGGGTTTCACGGCGACCGCGAGGAGGCTGGACTCCGCGCCGATCTTCGGGATCTTCACCGATGTCGGGCGAAGTCCCTTGAACGGCTTGGTCACCGGCACCGAGGACGGCACCGGAGCGGGTGCCGCGGCCGGGGGCGACGGCTCGGCGGTGCCGCACCCGGCCAGGGCCAGCACCAGGGCGAGCGCCGCGCCCGCCCGGCGGAGCGTCACCGGGCCGTGCCGCCGAAGCCGGTCTCGACGCCGCCCTTGGGCGCGACCTTGACCTGGGCCTTCGGTGCGGCGTTGCCGGCGGGCGTGGAGCCGGCCGCCGTGGAGCCGGCCGCCGTCGTGATCGGCGCGGTGCTGGACGGCACGCTGGTGCTGGTCGAGGCCGGCGGCTCGGCCTGCTCGAACTCGACGATGCCGTTGCCTTCGACGCCGGCGCAGGTCCAGCTGAACTTGGCGGTGGTCGTGCCGGCCGGGGCGTCGACCACGCGCACCGAGTAGTTCCAGTAGCGGCCGTCGGACTCGTCCTGGTCCGGGCCACCGGTCACGCTCAGGTACTGGGTCGCCACGTTCCCGGGTGCTCCGGCCGCGCAGGCGATGACGAGGACGCCTTCGCCGCCGAGACCGATGAAGCCGTGACCGGCGTTGTCCTGGTAGTCGTCCTTCGGCGGCTCGGCCGGTTCCGGCGCCGAGGACGTGGTCTTCGGGCTCGTCGTGGTGGTGTGGATGCCCTCGGTCGTCGCGGGCGCGGTGGTGCTCGGGGTGACCGAAGCAGACGAAGGCGCCGTCGTACTGGCCGGGCTGCTCGAGGTCGACGTCTCCGAGGTGGTCGTCGTGGTCGTCGTGGTTTCCGTGGGTGACGTGCTGGTCTCCGGCTGTGCCACTGCGGCGGGCGCGGCGGCGAAGGTGGCGAGCGCACCCGCGAAAACGACACCGGCGACCCGGTTCAGCGCTCTGCCCACGACGCACTCCCAACAGTTGACCTGCGATGTCGCGACTATCGACGATTCGGCGGCCCGTGTTACTCCGCGAGGGCGAACGTCAGGTCCTCCCAGAGGTCGTCCGGATCTTCGAGGCCGACGCTGAACCGGATCAGCCCGGGCGGGACGCGCTCCTCGCCCGTCAGCCACGCCCGCCGCTCGACCAGGCTCTCGACACCGCCGAGGCTCGTCGCCGAGCGGATCAGCCGGACCGACGCGCAGAAGCGGTCCGCCGTCTCGGCGTCGGCGAGGTCGAAGGCGACCATCATGCCGAAGCCCGGGTAGCGCACCCGCCGCACCGCGGGGTGTTCGCTGAGCCGCGAAGCCAGCAGCGCCGCCGTACGGGACTGCTCCGCGAGCCGGACGGGCATGGTCCGCAGCCCGCGGAGGGCGAGCCAGGCTTCGAGGGCGCCCGGCGTCGACCCGACCCGCGTCCGCGCGCCGCGCAGCTCGGCGGCCACGGCCGGGTCCTTGGCCACGGTGATGCCCAGCAGCAGGTCGCTGTGCCCGCCGATGAGCTTGGTCGCGCTGTGCACGACGACGTCCGCACCCAGTTCGAGCGGCCGCTGCCGCAACGGCGTCGCGAAGGTGTTGTCGACGACGACCCGGCCGCGCGCGGCGGCGGCGATCGGCTCGATGGCCATCACGTCGAGGGTGGGGTTGGTCGGCGACTCCAGCCAGACCAGGTCGGACGTCGCCGCCTCGGCGACCCAGGCGTCGGTGTCGGTGGGGTCGAGCTCGGTGACGGCGAGCTTGCCGAGCTGCTGCGCGTGGGCCAGCACCCCGCGCGTCACCGCGTAGCTGAACGTCGGGACGACGACCCGCGACCCGACCGGCAGCAGGTCCAGCACCGCGGAGAGGGTGGCGACGCCGGACGCGAACGCGGTCGCGTGCCCGCCTTCGAGCGCCCCGACGGCTTCCTCGAGCGCGTGCCAGGTCGGCGTCCCGTCGCCGCGGGCGTACACGAAGTCGCCACCGGCCTGGTACGTGCTGGTGGCGACGAGCGGGGTGTTCAACGGCTCGCCGGGACCGTGCGGCCGGCCGGCGGCGATGGCCTTGGTGCGGGGCGTCCAGTGATCCATCCGCCCACGATAAGGGGAGGCCGGGGCACTCCCGCGTCCGCGAGTGCCCCGGCCGGGATCAGTGCGCGTACACCTCGAACTCGTACAGCGAGTAGCCGTACTTGGTGCCGCGCTGGACGCCCTGCAGCTTCACGAACCGGGCCTGGGTGGCGGCGAACGAGACGTTGTCCTGTCCGCCGTCGCCGTCGGTCACCACGGCCGCGTCCGTCCAGTGCACCGCGTCCGGCGAGAGCTGGATCCGGTAGCCCTTCCCGTACGCGGATTCCCAGGTGAGCAGCACCCGCGAAACCTGCTGGACCGAACCGAGGTCGACGGTGATCGCCTGGTTGTCGCTCCAGTCGCTGGCCCAGCGGGTCGAGCCGTTCCCGTCGATCGCGTTCGACGCCGGCGAGTTGTAGAAGCCGCTCTCGGCGCTGGTGGCGCTGACCGTCTTCGCCGTCGCCAGGTTGGCGACGTTGTCCCCGCGGTGCGCGGCGAACTCGACGACCTGCTGGAACGTCGGGCGGTTCTGCCAGCTGATCTTGTCCTGCGTGATGCCGCCGAGCGGGTTGTGGACGATCGAGTCGGCGCACCACTGGTCACCGGCCGAGCAGTTCGCGTCACCGGGGTAGACGGTGTTCGCGGCCTGGCCGGCGGCCGTGGTCAGCGAGTCGACGAGCATCTGGCGGCACGCGGTGACGTTGCCGCCGCCGCAGAACGTCTGCGCGAGCGGGCCGGCCACCGGCTGGCCGAGCACCTGCCGGATGTCCTTGCTGACGTAACCCCACCAGCCGTACTGGAACGACGAGCCCTTGTGCGGCTGGCCGGCGTGCTGCCCGTTGCCGTTCTGCCAGCCGGACGGGCTCTCGTTGATGCCCAGCACCGACGTCATGGCGTTGTAGGCGGCGTCGCCCATGCCCGGCTTGAACTCGGCCTGGACCAGCAGCGGCCACCAGGCGTCGAAGATGCGGATCGCGTCGGCGTCGGCGTACACCTTGCTGCCGGGCGAGGTCTCCGTGCGCAGCTGGCCGTGGGAGAGCCACGTCTTGAGCTTCGCCACGGCGTCACCGGCCGCGCCGGTGGTCGGCGCCTTGTCGAGCACCTGCAGCAGCAGCGGCAGGACGCGTTCCGCCCGCAGGTCGGCCAGCGCGGCCTCCGCCATCGCCTGGGTCAGGTTGACCCGGGTGACCTTGGTGCCACTGGTGATCAGCTTCTTCACCCGCGAGTCGAGCAGGTCGCCCCGGTGCACGGCGGACTTGTCCGCCCCGGCCGCGGCGTACCCGTTCGCCTGCGCGTTGTTCCAGCTGACGTAGTAGTCCTGGTTGATCGACTGCGGGTGCTGCGACGCCGGCGTGTAGTTCGCCAGGTTGCCCGCCGGGTTCCAGCCCGCCCAGTCGTGGCCCTGGTCGCCCCACACCGGCATGTTCGGGTCCACATCGGGCTGCCGGACGGGGTTGGCGCCCGAGTTGAAGTAGGCGATGTCCTTGGAGTCGGCGTAGAACCAGTTGAACGTGTAGTTGATGTCGGCCGCGGCCTTCTGGAAGTCGGCCGCGGACTTGATGAAGCCCGGGTCGTTCAGCTCCTGGAAGCCGATGAGCGAATCGACCTCGTGGAAGTAGGACGACCGCAGGGCCGCGTACGCCACCGGCTTGCCGCCCACGGTCGCCCGGCTCTGCACCGGCCCGTACTTGGTCCGGTAGCTGCGCAGTGTGTAGGAGCCGGCCGCGGTGCCGTCGGCCACCGTCGGCTTCCAGGCGTTCTTGACCTCCACGGTCTCCATCGGGACGCACTTGCCCTGGTAGGTGTAGTAGTTCGAGTCCTTCGTCGGCGCCGCGCCACTCGGCTCGCACAGCTGCAGCGCGTAGGTGTCGATGATGTCCTGCGCCGACGTCGTCGCGCTCCACGAGTAGTCCTGGCCGCGGCCGAGGAGCACGTACATGCTCAGCCCGGCGAAGGCGGCGCCGCGGGCGCTGATGCCCGGGCCCTGCAGTTCCTGCAGGAGCAGCAGCTGCGGGGCGAAGTAGCCGGTCTGCGGGCCGAACACCGCGACCGGGTGGCCGCTGGCGGTCTTCGCGCCGGAGACGAGCAGCGCGTTGGACATGCCGTGCTTCTCGCTCACCATGTTCCCCGGCAGCACACCGTTCTCGAAGATCCCGCGGGCGGGCGCCAGCTCCGCGGGCGCGGCGACGTCCACAGTGGACGGCGTCGCGGTGGCGGCCGAGCCGGTCTTGTCGAACACCAGCTGCTGCGGGGTCACCGAGCCCTTGTCCGGCATGGCCCGCCCGGCCGCGTTGGCCGGCGTCTTGCCGTACGGGAAGGTCTGGCCGTCGTGCAGCGTCTTGACCGTCTCGGGGTCGTCCTCCGAGCGCAGGCTCTGCCACACCTTTTCGCCCTGCACGACGCCGTACTTCTCCTGCAGCGCGAGCTTGGCGATGGCGTTCTGCACCTCGCCGCCGCCACCCGCGCCGAACTGGGCGCCGACCAGCGCGGCGAGCGCCACCAGGTCGGTCAGCTTGAACGGGTCGATCTTGCCCGCGTTGGTGATCGAGTCGATGTGCCCGGTCAGCACGTACTCGCCGGGGAAGTACCGGCCGCTGTGGGAGTCGGCGATGTACTTGTTGATGCCTTCGACGTAGGCCTGCGCGTCGGCGAGGCCCTGCGCGCCGCGGGGGCCGCTGGCGGCCGTGCGGTCGATCTGCTGCTGCAGCTCGGCTTCGGTGTACGGCGCGTTCGCGAAGAACGTCTGCTCGAGTTCGCGGTTGGCTTCCGCGCCACCGGCGAACGAGCTGACCTGGCCGCGGGCGGCGTGGCGCAGCACGTCCATCAGCCACAGCCGGTCCTGCGCGGCCGCGTACCCGGCGCCGAACTCGGTGCCGGCGCGGGTGGTCCCGGTGATGTGCGGGACGCCGAGGGCCTTGTCCCGCACGATCGTGACGTCGGCGCGCGGCTTGATCGTGCTCGCCACCTGGTCGGCCGGGACGCCGAACGAGGCGTCGTTGAAGTACTGGTTGATCGCGCTGGTGGTCAGCGTCTTGTAGCCGCCGGCCAGCGAGGCGTACTTGCCGAGCTGGTCGGCCGAGTGCGCCGGCCGGGTGCCGAGCAGCTTGTGTGCCAGGATTTCCGCGAGGGTGGCACTGCCCTGCTCACCGGGCGGCAGGATGTCGCTGCACTGCGCGCCGCAGTAGTCGTCGGGTGACAGGGCCGCGTGCGCGGCCGGGGCGGTGACGGCGACCTGGGTGAGACCGGCCACGAGGGCCCCCAGTGCCGTAACGGTCAGGGCGCGGATGCGACGTCGCATGCCGGGCTCCCCTCAGTCCAGAAAAGTGACGAAGCGCACGCTACCCAGCAGTAGGCTAAGTGTGAAGAGTTTTCGCGTTTTTCCCCTCCTTGGGCGTAGTCCGTTCGGCGCAGCCGGAGCGGCGTCGGTACGGTGAGGCCCATGACCTTGGAAAAGCCCCTCATCGACCCGCCGGCCGGACCCGCGCCGGCCGAGCTCCAGATCACCGACATCAAGGTCGGCGACGGCGCGGAGGCCACGGCGGGCAAGACCGTCACCGTGCACTACGTCGGTGTCTCGCACTCGACCGGCGAAGAGTTCGACGCGTCCTGGAACCGCGGCGAGCCGCTGCGCTTCGGCCTCGGCGCCGGCCAGGTCATCTCCGGCTGGGACCAGGGTGTCGCGGGGATGAAGATCGGCGGCCGCCGCAAGCTGGTGATCCCGCCGGACCTGGCCTACGGCGACCGCGGCGCGGGCGGCGTGATCAAGCCGGGCGAGACGCTCATCTTCGTCGTCGACCTGGTCGGCGTGAACTGATTTCGCGGCCGGGGGGGGGGCGGGCGGACACCCCCGGGCCCCCCGCCCCCGCCACGCCCCCCCCCCCCCCCCCCC
>NZ_JADWPD010000001.1:287611-665480 GCF_017308975.1 Amycolatopsis sp. MtRt-6
TCATATGCGCGGCCGACTTGGTCGGCTTTACCTTATTTCGCGGCCGGGCGTCACCCGATGGACCACCGGGTGACGCCCGGCCAGGGAATTCCCCGCCCGCGGCAGCGGCCCTAACGTCGAACGTCGACCACCGACTCGACGAAGGGGAAGAATGCGCCTGCGCGCCCTGCTCGCCGCTGCCGTTTTGACCGTCTCCACCGCTCCCGCCGCCTGGGCCGTCGCCCACGGCTCCGACGTCCCGCCGGGCCAGTACGGGTTCGTCGCGAAGCTCTCGATGACGAAGATCCCGCGCCCGGACGGCTCGACGTACAGCAGCTACTGCACGGGCGCGCTCATCGCGCCCGCCTGGGTCATCACGACCGGTCACTGCTTCCACGACGCCCGCCGCGAACGGGTCTCGGGCAAGATCCCGTACCCGACGGTGGTGACGCTGGGCCTGACCGACGAAGCCGCGGAGTCGGGCATCGCCCGCAAGGCGACCGAGGTCCGCCAGGCCAAGGAGAACGACGTCGCCCTGATCCGCCTCGACTCCCCGGTGACCACGGTGACGCCCCTGTCGGTGAGCCGCGCGACCCCGAAGGTGGGGCAGCAGCTGACGCTGGCGGGCTGGGGCAGCCTGACGGGCCCGAACCCCAAGCCGGCCACGCGCCTCCAGCAGGGCACGGTGGCGGTCGCGAAGGTCGACCCGACCACGCTGGGCGTCCGCGGCGCCGCGCCGGAGATCACGACGAGCGCCTGCACGTACGACTCGGGAGCGCCGTACTTCTCGGGCACGCAGCTGGTCTCGCTGGAGGCCACGGGCCCGGGCTGCCCCCACGCCGGCATCGAGACGACGAGCCGGGCGGACGTCATCGCGGAGTGGATAGCCACCCACACGGCGTAACTTCGCCCAGGGCGAACAGCGCTCGTGACATACCCCACGGCCTGGTCCAAACCACGAAAAAGGGCCCCGGCAACCAGCCGGGGCCCTTTTCGGTGTGGGCGAGGAGGGAGTTGAACCCTCACGTCCTTTCGGACACACGGACCTGAACCGTGCGCGTCTGCCATTCCGCCACTCGCCCGAGCGCTTGTCTCAAGCAGCGAGGAGAAGACTAGCAGGTGGTTTGAACGGCTTTCACCGGGGGCCGTGTAGAGGCTGGCTCACCCGGATAGGATCGATGCGGAAGCACACGTGTGAGGAGGTTTTCCCCGGTGGGCCGCGCCGAAAGATTCGACAGGCGACTCGAGAACCTGGTGGGGAACACTTTCGCGCGCATGTTCGGTGGCAACGTCGTCACGCAGGAAGTGGCGATCGCCCTCGAGCGGGAGAGTGAGGAGAACGTTCGTGAGCTGGCAGGCGGCCGGCAGCTCGCCCCGAATCACTACATCGTGTCCCTGGGGGCGGCTGACCACGAACGCATGGCCGGCGACGAGCAACGCGTCACCCAGGTGCTCGCCAAGGCGGTGGCCGAACACCTCGCCGCCGAGGGCCTGGACACCTATGGTGACGTCGTCGTATCACTCGAGCGCAACGAGGCGCTGCATACTGGACAGTTCAAGACCCGTTCGTCCGTCGATCCCGACGCCCGCCCCTCAGGCGCCGGTACACCGCGGTCGGCACGACCCAGCAACGCAGGAGACCCAGCAATGAGCCAGCCCCCCGGCTACGGCCAATACGACCAGGGTGACCCGTACGGCCAGCAGGGCCAGTACGGCTACGGACAGCAGGGTGGCCAGCAGCCCGGGTACGACCAGGGTTACGGCCAGCAGGGCGGATACGACCAGTACGGCGGCCAGCAGCCGCAAGGCGGTGGCTACGACCAGTACGGCCAGCCGCAGCAGGGTGGTGGCTACGACCAGTACGGCCAGCAGCCCCAGGCCGGATACGACCAAGGCTACGGCCAGCCCCAGGGCGGCGGGTACGACCAGGGGGGCTACGCGCAGCCGCAAGGCGGCGGGTACGACCAGGGCGGCTACGCGCAGCCCCAGGGCGGCGGCTACGACCAGGGCGGCTACCAGCAGGGCGGGTACGACCAGTACGGCGGCCAGCAGCAGGGCGGCTACGACCAGTACGGCCAGCAGGCGTACGGCCAGCCGGCCGGCGACCCGTACGGCCAGCAGGGCGGCTACGGCCAGCCCGCGGCCGGCCGCCAGCTCGCGGCGAGCCTGCAGCTGGACGACGGCTCCAACCGGACGTACTCGCTGAAGCAGGGCGGGAACGTCGTGGGCCGCGGCCAGGACGCCGACTTCCGCCTGCCGGACACCGGGGTTTCGCGCCGCCACCTGGAGATCACCTGGGACGGCCAGAGCGCGACGCTCGCGGACATCGGCTCGACCAACGGCACCACCGTGAACGGCACCCCGGTCCAGACCTGGCAGCTCGCCGACGGCGACGTCATCCGGGTGGGTCATTCGTCCCTCGTGTTCCGTACACAGGGCTGACTCGGGACCCGGAATACTGTTCCCGCAGAATTGACGTGCGGGGGGACCGCGGCGTACCCGCGTCGCGGCTGCGCGGAAGAGTCGGGAGCGGACACACCAAGTGCCAGAGCTGGTCGTACAACTCACCAGGGTGGGCTTCCTCGTGCTGCTCTGGCTCTTCGTGTTCGCCGCGCTCAGAGTCGTCCGTTCGGACCTCTACGCGGCGTCCGGCATGCGTGTCCAGGTGCCGTCCTTCGGCCGCAAGAAGGAAAAGAAGCCGCGCAACAGCAAGTCCCCGCAGCAGCTGCTGGTGACCCACGGCGCGCTCGCCGGGACGCGCATCGCGCTGGACGGCCGGCCGATCCTGATCGGCCGGGCCGACGACTCCACACTGGTCCTCGACGACGACTACGCGTCGACCCGGCACGCGCGGATCGCGCAGCGCGGTGAGGACTGGTACGTGGAAGATCTGGGCTCGACGAACGGGACCTACCTCGACCGGGCTAAGGTCACTGCACCCCTCCGGGTCCCGCTCGGAGTCCCCATCCGGATCGGCAAGACGGTGATCGAGCTTCGCCCATGACTCTCGTCCTCCGCTACGCAGCCCGCAGCGACCGGGGCCTGGTGCGTTCGAGCAACCAGGACTCCGTGTACGCCGGCCCTCGCCTGCTCGCGCTCGCCGACGGCATGGGTGGGCACGCGGCGGGCGAAGTCGCCAGCAAGGTCGTCATCGCCTCGCTCGCCCCGCTCGACGACGACGAGCCGGGCGACGACCTGCTCGCCCAGCTGCGCGAGGCGGTGGCCAACGGCAACGCCGCGATCGCCGAGCTGGTCTCGCAGGACCCGGACCTGGACGGCATGGGCACCACGCTCACCGCCGTCCTGTTCGCCGGCACCAGGCTGGGGCTGGTGCACGTCGGCGACTCGCGGGCCTACCTGCTGCGCAGTGGTCAGTTCGCGCAGATCACCCGCGACGACAGCTTCGTCAACGAGCTCCTCGAGCAGGGCCGGATCACGCCCGAAGAGGCCGCGGTGCACCCGCAGCGGTCGCTGCTGCTGAAGGCGCTGACCGGCCACGAGGTCGAGCCGAGCCTGACCGTGCGCGAAGCCCGCGCCGGCGACCGGTACCTGATCTGCTCCGACGGCCTGTCCGGCATGGTCAGCGACGAGACGCTGGCCGAAGCCGTGCAGATCCCCGACCCGCAGCAGTGCGCGGACCGGATGATCGAGCTGGCGCTCAAGGGCGGCGGCACCGACAACGTCACGGTGATCATCGCCGACGTCGTCGACGTCGACTTCGGCGAGGACGCGCCCATCGTGGGCGGCGCCGCCGGGGACGGCAGCGACGAACGGCACCAGGGCGACTCCCCCGCGGCGCGGGCCAGGGCGCTGACCCAGCCGCCCCCGCCGCCGCGCCCGGAGCTGCCGCAGCCGCAAGAAGACCCGAAGGCCAAACGCCGGAAGCGGTTCCGCTGGCTGGCGGGCGCCCTCGTGGTCCTCGTGGTGCTGGCCGCGGCCGCCATCGCGACCCGCTACTTCGTGCTGAGTCAGTACTATGTCGGCGAGGGAACGGACGGGGAGGTCGTGATCTACCGCGGCGTCCCCGGCAGCATTCTCGGCATCGACCTGCACGCCTACGAGCAAGGGTCCTGCCCGCCGAGCCAGGTGTGCACGGACAAGCTCCGTGTCACCCAGCTCCAGGAGGACGCGCGGCTGGCGGTGCAGAACGGCGTCAAGAAGGACAGCCTCGACGAAGCCAGGAAGTACATCGACGACTTCCTGCAGCTGCGCAAGCGCCTGAACAACTGCGCGCCGGCGGGCGGTCAGCCGTCCCCGACGCCGACCCCTCCGGTCACGCCGACGACGACTCCGTCGGCTCCGGCCGGCTCCACTGCTCCGTCGTCGGCGAACCAGCCAGCGGGGAGGGACTGCTCGACGCCGAGTTCGACGGCACCGACGACGGGAGGCGGTAACTGATGAGCCAGCCCGCCGCGCGCGCCGCCGAACCGCTCGCCGCGCAGTTCCAGACGAACCCGCCGCGCGAGGTCCCGACCCGCCGCAACACCGAGCTGGTGCTGCTGGGGTTCGCGACGGTCCTCGTGACCATCGCTCTGGTGCTGGTGGAGGCGAACCAGGAGCAGGAGCTGACCTGGTCGATCATCTGGCTGGGCCTGGCCTACCTCGCGATCCTCACCGCGGCGCACCTGGCCGTCCGCAAGTGGGCGCCGTACGCCGACCCCGTCCTGCTGCCCTGCGTCGCGCTGCTGAACGGCATCGGGCTGGTGATGATCCACCGGATCGACCTGGCACTGGCCGAACGGGCCGCGCAGAACGGCAAGGACTACACACCGGCCGTCACCTCGCAGGTGCTGTTCACGGTGATCTCGCTGGTGTTCTTCGTCGCCGTGCTGATCGCGGTGAACGACCACCGCACGCTGACCCGCTACGGCTACACCGCGGGCCTGGTCGGGATCTTCGCGCTGGCGCTGCCCGCCCTGCTGCCGTCGAGCCTGTCCGAGGTCAACGGCGCGAAGGTCTGGCTGAAGCTGCCGTTCTTCTCGATCCAGCCGGGCGAGTTCGCGAAGATCCTGCTGATGATCTTCTTCGCTTCGTTCCTGGTGTCGAAGCGGGACCTGTTCATGGTGGCGGGCAAGAAGCTCGTCGGCGTCGAACTGCCGCGCGCCCGCGACCTCGGCCCGATCCTGATCGCCGCGTTCGCCTGCATCGGCATCCTGGTGTTCGAGAAGGACCTCGGCACGTCGCTGCTGTTCTTCAGCGTCATTCTCGTGATGCTGTACGTCGCGACCGAGCGGATCATCTGGGTCGTCCTCGGCCTCAGCTTCTTCGCGGTCGGCTGCGTCATCGCCTACAACCTCTTCACGCACGTCCAGCAGCGCGTGGCGAACTGGCTGGACCCGCTGGCCACCTACGACGAGGCCGGCGGTGGCTACCAGCTCGCGCAGGGCCTGTTCGGGCTCGGCACCGGCGGCGTCGGCGGTACCGGGCTCGGGGCCGGCCGGCCGGACATGGTGCCCGAGGCGGCCACCGACTTCATCACCGCGGCGATCGGCGAGGAGCTCGGCTTCATCGGCCTGGCCGCGGTGCTGATGCTGTACCTGCTGGTCGCGATGCGCGGCATGCGCAGCGCGCTGGCCGTGCGCGACACGTTCGGCAAGCTGCTGGGCGGCGGGCTCGCGTTCACCATGGTCATGCAGATCTTCGTCGTCGTCGGCGGGGTCACGAAACTCATCCCGGAGACCGGTATCACCGCCCCGTTCCTGTCCAAGGGTGGTTCGTCGCTGCTCGCGAACTACATCCTGGTCGCGCTGCTGCTCCGCATCTCCGACGCGGCACGCAGGCCCGCCGCCCGCCCGAAGCCGCAGCAGCAGCCGCAGGCCCCGATCGCGGAAGCGCACACCGTGCTCGTGCAGCGCCCGCCGGCGGACGGGGGCGCGCAGGCATGAACACCCCGCTCCGCAAGGTCGGCATGGCGATGCTCGTGATGGTCGTCCTGCTGCTGGCCAACGCCACCTACATCCAGGTCGTGAAGGCCGACGACTACCGCACCGACCCGCGCAACGCGCGCGTGCTCTACGACGAGTTCGCCCGCCAGCGCGGCAAGATCGTGTCGCAGGCCAACGGGGAGGTGCTGGCCAGCATCACCCCGTCGAACGACAAGTACAAGTACATCCGGACCTACGCCGACGGCCCGATGTACGCGCCGGTCACCGGCTACTACTCGATCAACTACGGCGCCGGCGGCCTGGAGCGCGCCGAGGACGACGTCCTCAACGGCTCCGACCCGCGGCTGTTCGTGCGGCGGCTGTCGGACATGGTCACCGGCCGCGACCCCAGCGGCGGCAACGTCCGGCTGACCATCGACCCGGCCGTGCAGAAGGCCGCGTACGACCTGATGACGCAAAAGGGCTACACCGGCGCCGTCGTCGCGATGGAGCCCAGCACCGGGCGGATCCTGGCGATGGTCTCGACGCCGTCGTACGACCCGAACCAGCTGGCTTCGCACACGTCGAAGGCGCAGACCGACGCCTGGAACGCGAACATCAAGGACCCGAAGAAGCCCATGCTGAACCGGGCGATCTCCGAGACCTACCCGCCGGGCTCGACGTTCAAGCTCGTCACCGCGGCGGCCGCGCTCGAAGACGGCAAGGGCCCGGACACCCCGATCGACCCGGCGCCGAACACCAAGCTCCCCGGCACGAACGTCACGCTGGAGAACTACGCGGGCCAGGGCTGCCCCGGCACCACGTTCAAGGACGCCCTCGCGCACTCCTGCAACGTGCCGTTCGCACAGTTCGCCGGCGCGCTGGGCGCGGACAAGATGAAGAAGACCGCGGCGAACTTCGGCATCGGGCAGACCGACCTGACCGTGCCGATGAAGGTCGCCGCGTCGACCGTCGGCCCGCTCGACTCGCAGGGCGCGCTCTACCAGAGCGGCATCGGCCAGCGCGACGTCCGGCTGACCCCGCTGCAGGACTGCATCCTCGCGGCCACCGTGGCCAACGGCGGCATGGCGATGAAGCCGCAGCTGGTGCAGTCGGTGCTGGCCCCCGACCTCTCGACGATCGAGGACTACAGCCCCACCGAGCTCACCGGCACCCCGGCGCTGTCGGCGTCGAACGCCGCGATCCTCAAGGACATGATGATCGCTTCCGAAGGCTTCACCAAGGGCGGCGGCAAGCGCCCGGACATCCAGATCGCCTCGAAGACCGGCACCGCCGAGCACGGCACGGACTCCAAGAACACCGCCCCGCACGCCTGGTACACCGCCTTCGCCCCGGCCGAGAACCCGCAGATCGCGGTCGCCGTGATCGTCGAGGACGGCGGCAACCGCGGCCTCGCGGCCACCGGCGGCACGGTCGCGGCGGAGATCGGCCGCGCGGCCATCAACGCGAAGCTCGGGGGTGGATAGCGCATGCTGTCCTCCGGTCAGCTGCTGGCCGACCGCTACAAGCTGACGAGCCGGATCGCCGTCGGCGGGATGGGCGAGGTCTGGCAGGCCAGCGACACCCGGCTCGACCGGACCGTTGCCGTCAAGATCCTCAAGACCGAACTGTCCGGCGACGCCGAGTTCCTCCACCGCTTCCGCACCGAAGCGCGGATGACGGCGTCGCTGAACCACCCCGGCATCGCCGCGGTGCACGACTACGGCGAGACCATCCTCGACGGCGACCTGTCGATCGCGTACCTGGTGATGGAGCTCGTCGACGGCGACCCGCTGGCCGGCCTGCTGGCCAAGCACGGGCGGCTGTCGGCGGAGTTCACGCTCGACATGCTCGAGCAGGCCGGCAACGCGCTGCAGGCCGCGCACTCCCACGGCCTGGTCCACCGCGACGTCAAACCGGGCAACATCCTGGTGACCTCGGCCGGGCAGGTGAAGATCACCGACTTCGGCGTCGCGAAGGCGGCCGACGCGGCCCCGGTCACCCGGTCCGGCATGGTCATGGGCACCGCGCACTACATCGCTCCGGAGCAGGCGCTCGGGCAACCGGCCGAGCCGGCGTCCGACGTCTACTCGCTGGCGGTGTGCGGCTACGAGTGCCTCGCCGGGCACCGGCCGTTCCTGTCCGAGAACGCCGTGACGGTCGCGATGATGCACATCCGCGACATCCCGCCGCCGCTGCCGCCGGACGTGCCGCCCGCGGCGCGCGCGGTGATCGAGGCGACCCTGGTCAAGGACCCGCGGCAGCGCTACAACAACGGCGGCGAGTTCGCGTCCGCCGTCGCCGCGGTCCGCGCCGGGCAGCCGCTGCCGACGCCGTCCGGGCTGGTCAACGCCACCTACACGACGGGCCAGCAGCCGGTGGTGCCGCCGCAGCCGCAGCAGCAGATGCAGCAGCCTCCGCCATCGATGCCGGTGCCGATCCCCCCGCAGCAGATGCAGCAGCCGCAGCAGATGCCGGGCGGCCCGCCGTCCCCCGCGATGAACCCGATGATCGCCATCGGCCCGCCGTCCCGGCCCGCCCCGCGGCAGGTGATGCTGCCGGCCGCCCGGAAGAAGACCCAATGGGGCTGGTGGGCGCTTCTCGCGGCGATCCTGCTCGTTGTCCTGGTGGCGGGCATCGTGCTGGTGGCCAAGATGCTGGGCGGCGGCACCGGCTCGCCGACGCAGAACGGCCAGACGCAGAGCCAGGTGGTCCCGGGCAGACAGGTGCCTGCGGAGCAGCCTTCGAGCGTCTACCCGGCGGACACTCCCGGCACGACCGACGATGGCCGGCAAGGCATCATGACCACACCTTGGACGGAATGGAACGGCACCCAGAGATGAGCACACCCAGACTGCTCTCCAACCGGTACGAGCTGGGCGAAACGCTCGGCTACGGAGGCATGTCCGAGGTCCATCACGGCCACGACGTGCGTCTCGGCCGGGAAGTCGCGATCAAGATCCTCCGTGCCGACCTCGCCAGGGACCCGCAGTTCCAGGAGCGCTTCCGCCGGGAAGCGCAGAACGCCGCCGCGCTGAACCACCCGGCGATCGTCGCGGTCTACGACACCGGTGAGGCGAACACCGAGTTCGGGCCGCTGCCGTACATCGTCATGGAGTACGTCGAAGGCCGGACGCTGCGCGACATCGTCAAGACCGAGGGCCCGATGTCGCAGAAGCGGGCGATGGAGGTCATGGCCGACGTCTGCGCGGCGCTGGACTTCTCGCACCGCCACGGCATCGTGCACCGCGACGTCAAGCCGGCCAACGTGATGATCACGAAGAACGGCGCGGTCAAGGTGATGGACTTCGGCATCGCGCGCGCGATGCACGACGGCCAGTCCGCCATGACCCAGACGGCCGCGGTGATCGGCACGGCGCAGTACCTGTCGCCGGAGCAGGCCCGCGGCGAGTCGGTCGACGCGCGGTCGGACGTCTACGCCGCCGGCTGCGTGCTGTACGAGCTGATCACCGGCGAGCCGCCGTTCACCGGGGACTCCCCGGTCGCGGTGGCCTACCAGCACGTCCGGGAAGACCCGAACCCGCCGTCGTCGGTCAACCCGGCGGTGGCACCGGAGCTCGACGCGGTCGTGCTGAAGGCGCTGGCCAAGGGCCCGGCGAACCGCTACCAGTCGGCGGCGGAGATGCGCTCGGACCTGGTGCGCACCCTCTCGGGCCAGCGCCCGGTGGCGCCGATGGTGATGTCCGAGGACGAGCGCACGCAGGTGATGAACGCCGACCGGCGGCAGCCGCAGCGCTACGACGAGTACAGCGAGCCGGACGACGAAGACCCGAAGGCCAAGCGCCGCCGCCGCACGATCCTGGCCGCGGTCGCCGCGTTGTTCGTGCTGGGCGCGGTGCTGCTGATCATGTGGCTGTCGGGCTCGTTCAAGGGCAACGACAACGCCACGGTCGCGATCCCTGACGTGCTGCACCAGACGGTGCCCCAGGCTCGGGAAACGTTGAAGAGCAAGGGTTTCGACGGCACGATCGAGACGAAGCAGGTGACCTGCGGGGTGGCGCCGACCGACGGCAACCCGGAGTGCACCCAGGACGACATCAACAAGGTCATCAAGATCGACCCGTCGGTCGGGATCACGGTCGCGACCAACACGAAGATCACGTTGTCCGTCGGCGTCGCCCCGGGCAAGGCCAGCGTGCCGGACCTCAAGGGCAAGACACGTGACCAGGCCCAGCAGGCGCTCACCGACGCGAAGCTGGCGCTGGACCCGACCGTCGACGAGGTCGAGGTCGACGACCCGAACCAGGCCGGCCTGGTGCAGAAGCAGACCCCGTCCGCCGGTTCCGAGGCCCCCCAGGGCAGCACCGTGCGGATCACGGTGGGCAAGTCGAAGCAGCTCAAGACGGTCACCGACTTCACCGGCAAGCCGTACTCGCAGGCCAAGTCGTCGCTGGAAGGCGCGGGCTTCACGACGAGGCGGGTCGACCAGGCTTCGGACACGGTGCCGAAGGACACGGTCATCACCCAGAACCCGAACGGCGGCCAGCTGGCGGTGGGCAGCCAGATCGTGCTGACCGTGTCGACCGGTCCGGACCAGACTCAGCCGACCAAGATCCAGATGCCGAGCCTGGTCGGCATGACCGTCGACGAGGCGCAGCAGAAGCTGCAGAGCATGGGCTGGACCGGAAGCCTGAGCCAGCGAGCGGACCGGACCAGCGGGCAGCCGGAAGGCACGATCACCGGTCAGAACCCCAGGGCGGGCACCCAGATCGACGCGGACCAGGCGGTCACCGTCAACGTCGCGGAGAGCTTGTTCCCGTCAACGCCGACGACGAGTACGCGTAACTGACGTACGAAGAAGGCCCGCACGGTTCGCCGTGCGGGCCTTCTTCGTTGCTCAAGACTTGTCCAGAAACCCTTGCACGGCACCGAGAACCTGCTCAGCGTCGCTCGCGGCACCGAAGTCGAGCTCGAGTTCTTCGGCGGCGCCCGAGCGTTTGACCTTCAGGGAGACGCGGGCTTCCCGGCAGCGCGTCAGCCACTCGAAGAGCGACCGGCAGAAGACGCCGGCGGAGGTGCTCGACACGCCGACCACGACGGCGTCGAAGACCTGGACGCGGCCGCGGAGCTCGTCCTCGCCACGCAGCCACGCGGCGAGCTCCGGAAGCTCGCCGTCGGAGTTTGGGACGGTGATCGCGACGATCCCAGCCGTCACCCGATCTCCCTTCACCCGGAACCGGAGAGGCCCCGAACCTTAGCCGTCCCCGTGGTCGGGCTGGAAGCCCGGGCCGGAAATTGAAGATGGCAAATTGCAGTCAGGAGCGGCGGTGCACGAGCGCCGAAACGGTGAAGAAGCTGACGGCCAGCATCGCCACCGCCGTCACCAGGGCCAGCACCAGCGGGCCGCCGACCGGCTTCTCGTCGGTCAGGGCGCGCAGCAGGGGGTGGACCAGGGGAATCTTCGCCAGCAGGACGACGACGAGGGTGACCACCGCCGCGAGCACGGTCCAGCCGACGCGGTGCACCAGTAGCCGCGAGCACGGCAGCGCGATCGCGATGCCCAGCAGCGCGCACGCCAGGTGCGCGAGCAACCCGATGCCGAGCGCGGCCGGCTGGACCTTGAACGACTTGACCGCCGACCACACCTCGGTGATCGCGGTGAGGACCAGCGAGCAGGCCAGCACGGTGAGGATCGCGCCGGTGATCATCCGCCGCCACTGCCGCGCGTGACTCAGGGTCACCAGGCGCTGCACCGGGTCTTCGATGTCGAGCAGCGCGATCGTCAGCCAGCACGAGACGACCAGCAACCCGCCGGCGCTGACGCCGAACAGCGGCAGCGGCGGCGAATGCGGGTCGGCGTAGAGGATCACGCACAGCGCGAGGTAGGCCAGCAACGCCGGCAGGTACCGCTGCGAATGACCGAGCAGCGCCAGGTAGTAGCGCGTCAGGGCGAGCACGGCGCCACCTCCCGGACCGACCAGCCGTCGTCGAGGGCCCGCTTCAGCACCGCGTCGACGCGGGCGATCTCGACCGTGAGCACGACCTGCGGGCCCTCGGTGACGGCGTGCCGCACGCCGGGCTCGTCCGCCCAGCCGGTGCCGCCGCCGCGCAGCACGATCCGGGTGGTCGGCTCCGCGCTTTCCGCCGTGAGCCTGCCGGAGTTCATGAGGTGGACGACGTCGGCGTGGTCGTGCACCACCTGGGGCCGGTGGTCGGTGAACACGACGCTCGCCCCGCGCGCCCGCGTCTCGGCGACGAGTTCGCCGAGGATCGTGTGCGTGCCGACGTCGAGGCCGGACCACGGCTCGTCGAGGATCAGCAGGTCGGGCCGGACCATCACGGCCTGGGCGAGCCCGACCTTCTGGGCGTTGCCCTTGGACAGCGTGCGCAGCGGCGCCGCCGGGCCGCCGACGAGGGCGAGCCGTTCGAGCAGCGGGTCGATCACCGACAGGTCGGCGAGCCCGTGGATGCGGGCCATGTGCCGCAGGTAGGCCCGCGCGCCCATGCGCTGCCCGGCCGGGAAGCGGTCCGGCAGGTAGCCGATCCGCGACGTGCCCGTCACCACACCGGTGGTCGCGTGCGAGACGCCGGCCATGATCCGCAGCAGCGTCGACTTCCCGGAGCCGTTGCTGCCGAGGACGCCGACGACGTGCCCGGGCTCGACGGTCAGGTCGACGTCGCGCAGGACGAAGTCACCGCGCCCGTACCGCTTGCCGACCCCCTCGAGCCGGATCACGCAACAGCGGCCTTCTGGAGCGCCTTGGTCGCGCGCTCGAGCTCGTCGACCCGGGCCGGGTCGACGGGGTGGCCCGCGGCGGCCAGCCAGTTCGCGAGCATCCGGTGGCCGCCCTCGGTGAGCACGGACTCCGGGTGGAACTGGACGCCTTCCAGCGGCAGCTCGCGGTGGCGCATGCCCATCACGATGCCGGACTCGGTGCGCCCGGTGATCTCGAAGACGGCGTCCGAGATGGTCTCGGGGAGCACGGTCAGCGAGTGGTAGCGGGTGGCCGTGAACTCCTCCGGCAGGTCGCTGAGGATGCCGGCGCCGGTGTGCCGGACCTGGCTCGTCTTGCCGTGGAGCAGCTCGGGCGCGCGGTCGACGGTGGCGCCGTAGACGACGCCCAGCGCCTGGTGGCCGAGGCAGACACCGAGCATCGGCGTGCTCGTCTCGGCGCACTTGCGGATGACGTCCATGCTCTGGCCGGCGCGTTCGGGGGTGCCGGGGCCGGGTGAGACGAGCACGGCGTCGAACTCGGGCACGCGGTCGAGGTCGACGACGTCGTTGCGCCAGACCGTGCAGTCGGCGCCGAGCTGGGCCAGGTACTGGACCAGGTTGTAGACGAAGCTGTCGTAGTTGTCGACGACGAGAACGCGCATGGCGCCGAGCTTACCGGCTCCCAGTCCGTGGACCGTACGCCAAATCACATTTCGGGTTAGGTGACCCTAACTTACCGTGGAGCAGGTGAGCCGATCTCTTCGCGTAGCCATCGTCGGTGCCGGTCCCGCCGGGATCTACGCCGCCGACATCCTGGACAAGTCCGACGCCGACGTGCGAATCGACCTGTTCGAGCGCATGCCCGCGCCGTTCGGGTTGATCCGCTACGGCGTCGCGCCCGACCACCCCCGCATCAAGGGCATCGTGACAGCGCTGGAGAAGGTGCTCTCGAAGCCGAACATCCGGCTGCTGGGCAACATCGACTACGGCACCGACATCAAGCTCGACGAGCTGCGCGAGTTCTACGACGCGGTGATCTTCTCGACCGGCGCGTCCGCCGACCGCGCGCTCGACATCCCGGGCATCGACCTGGACGGCAGCTACGGCGCCGCCGACTTCGTGTCCTGGTACGACGGCCACCCCGACGTGCCGCGCACGTGGCCGCTGACCGCGTCCTCGGTCGCGGTGCTCGGCGTCGGGAACGTCGCGCTCGACGTGGCGCGGGTGCTGGCGAAGACGGCCGACGAGCTGCTGACCACCGACATCCCGGACAACGTCTACCAGGGGCTCAAGGCCAGCCCGGTCACCGACGTGCACGTGTTCGGCCGCCGCGGCCCGGCCCAGGCGAAGTTCACGCCGCTGGAGCTGCGCGAGCTGGACCACTCGCCGAACGTCGAGGTCATCGTCTACCCGGAGGACATCGAGTTCGACGACGGCAGCATCGCGGCGCTGCGGGCGTCGAAGCAGATCGACATGGTGGTGAAGACGCTGCAGGAGTGGGCCATCCGCGAGCCGGGCACCCGGCAGCGGCGGCTGCACCTGCACTTCTTCCACTCGCCGGCCGAGGTCCTCGGCGAGGACGGCAAGGTGACCGGCCTGCGCACCGAGCGCAGCGAGCTGACCGGCGACGGGAACGTCCGCGGCACGGGCGAGTTCCACGACTGGGACGTCCAGGCGGTGTACCGCGCGGTCGGCTACCTGTCGTCGCACCTGCCGGAGCTGCCGTTCGACCACGTGGCGGGCGTGGTCCCGAACCAGGCCGGCCGCGTGCTGGACCTGGACGAGAACCAGCTGCCGGGCGTGTACGTCACGGGCTGGATCAAGCGCGGCCCGGTGGGCCTGATCGGGCACACGAAGGGCGACGCGGCGGAGACGATCGCCAGCCTCCTGGCCGACGCGGACACGCTGCAGGCCCCGAAGTTCGCGGCGCCCGACGCGATCCTCGACTTCCTCGAAACGCGCGGCATCCCGTTCACGAGCTGGGACGGCTGGGGCCGGCTCGACGCGCACGAGAAGGCGCTGGGCTCGGCGGCGGGCCGCGAGCGGGTCAAGGTCGTCGAGCGCGAGGAGATGACCCGGATCTCGCGCGGCTAACTCCCCGCGCCGAGGTAGGTGAGCACGGCCAGCACGCGGCGGTTCGTGTCGTCCGAAGCCGAGATGTCGAGCTTCGCGAAGATGTTCGCCGTGTGCTTGCCGACCGCGCCTTCGCTGAAGTGCAGCCGGGCGGCGATGGCCGCGTTGGAACAGCCTTCCGCCATCAGCGACAGGACCTCGCGCTCGCGCGGGGTCAGCGCGGCGAGGGGGTCGGAAGCGTTGCCCGCCACCAGCTTCGCGATCACCTCGGGGTCCATCACGGTGCCACCCGCCGCGACCCGGCGGACGGCGTCGATGAACTGCTCCGCGTTGAACACGCGGTCCTTCAGCAGGTAGCCGATCGCGCCCGTGCCGTCGGCCAGCAATTCGCGGGCGTACAGCTGCTCGACGTGCTGGGACAGCACCAGGATCGGCAGCCCGGGCACTTCGCGGCGGGCGGCGAGCGCGGCCTGCAGTCCCTCGTCGGTGTTCGTCGGCGGCATCCGGACGTCCACAATGGACACGTCCGGGCGTTCCTCGCGCAACGCCGCCACGAGTTCCGGGCCGGTGGCGACCGCCGCGACGACGTCGAAGCCGTGCGCGGTCAGGAGGTGTGTCAGACCGTCTCGGAGGAGGTACTGGTCCTCGGCGACGAGGGTTCTTGGTCGACCACTTCGGGGGGTCCGGGTGGCGAAGCCCCCGGCTCGGGGCGGAGCCCCGGATGTATCTGACACGGGATCTCCAGGGTCGCCTTCGTCGGGCCGCCGATCGGGCTGGTCAGCGTCAACCTACCGTCGAACCCACCGAGCCGGCGCTCGATTCCGCGCAGTCCCGAGCCGCGGGCCACGTTCGCGCCGCCCGGGCCGTCGTCGGTCACCGCCACCGTCAGCAGGTCGTCGGCGAAGGCCACCTCGATCGACACCCGTTTCGCGCCGTGCTTCGCCGCGTTGCCGAGCAGTTCGGACACCGCGAAGTAAGCGCACGCCTCGACCGGCTCCTCGACGCGCCCCGGCAGCGAGCCCGTCACCTGTGACTTCAACGGGCTGTCCAGCGCCAGCGCGCGCACGGCGTCCAGCAGCCCGCGTTCGGACAGCACCGGCGGGTGGATGCCGCGGATCAGCGCCCGCAGCTCGGTGAGTGCCTCCGACGTCGCCGCGCGCAGCTCCGCCGTGAGCCGTTTCGCCGCCTCCGGGTCGGTGTCCACCAGTGCCTCGACCGCGCCCAGCTTCATGCCCATGGCGACCAGCCGCGACTGGACGCCGTCGTGCAGGTCGCGCTCGATCCGGCGCAGCTCGGCCGCTTGCGTGACCGTGACGTCGGACCGCGTCTGCTTGAGCCGTTCGACGCGCTGGGCCAGCAGGGACGACTCGGTCGGCCCCAGCCACGCCCGCGCGACGCGGGCTTGCTGCCGGGCGAGCCACGGTGCCGGCGCCAGGGCCGCCGCCAACGCCAGCAGGACCAACGGCGTCTGCGCGAGCGCACCGAGGTGCGTCGATACTTCGGGCAGCGGGGACCACCGGACACTCGACGACACGAACGGCCGCCACACCCAGAGCAGCCAGAGGCCGGTCATGCCCCAGGAGAACAACACGAGCGCCGGCAGCGAGCACACGAGCGACACGAGGAAGCTCAGCCCGCCGCCCGCGATGTCCCGCCAGGTGGCCCGGTCGCGCAGGATCCACCGCGTGCGGGCGTGCTGGACCGGCCAGAACGGCTCCTCGTACAGCTGCCTGCCGACCTGGTAGAGGCCGTCGGCGCGGGGCACCGGCAGGGCGGGCGGCGGCAGGTACGGCCGCGGGATCCGCACGCCCGTCCACTTCTCGGTTTCGCGGCGCAGCGTGTCGGTGATCGAACTGCGGCCCCGCAGCACCACCGGCGCCGCCAGTGGCATGGCGCCGACGAAGACGACCAGCTGGAACGCCGAGAAGATCAGCTGCACCAGGGAAAGCGCGAGGATGCCGAACTGGTGGCCCAGCGCTTCGAGGTGCCGGTGCGGCCGGCTCTTGCGCGGCTCGACCGGCGGGCGCGGGCCGAGCCACCAGCGCGTCCACCGGCCGTAGCCGTGCAGCACCCGCGGGCCGCCGAGCAGGACGGCCACCGGCAGCAGCAGCGTGACCAGCGGGTTCACCAGCTGCCAGCTGAATTCGCGGCTCGCCGCCGGGTCTTCCAGCGCCCAGGTGAGGCGGCGCTGCCAGCGGATCCAGAACGCCCGCTTGTAGAGCTGGTTGCCGTCGCGGTACCAGCCGTCACGCTCGCGCACCGGCTCGGGCGGCTCGGGCCGGTACGGCGAGCCGACCTCGACGCCGCACCAGCGCGCGGCCAGCGTCCGCGCCACCGCCGACCGGCCGCGGGCCCATTCGACCGCGGGGCCGAGGAAGAAGACCAGCCCACCGCAGAGCAACGCGAACGCGATCAGCTCGACCAGCACGTCGACCCAGCTGAGCAACGAGATCGCGGCCAGCGCGAACGCCCGGCCGACCGCACGCAGGTACGTCATCCGGCACCTCCCTTCCCCCGCAATCCTCGCCGGACGCACCCGCCCGCCGCACTGCCCGAAGCCCCACGAAAGGGGTGGGCCCAGCCCCACCCCCGGTTCAGCAAAACGCTACCTGAGCTGGGGTTTCAGCGTCATTACGGCAGCGGCCGCCGGTTCGTAGCTTCGTAGCCATGCCACTCATCGAAGTCACCGACCTCCGCAAGCGCTACGGCACCAGGGTCGCGGTCGACGGCGTTTCCTTCACCGTCGAGCGCGGCGAAATCTTCGGCATCCTCGGCACGAACGGCGCCGGGAAGACCACCACCGTCGAATGCCTCCAAGGACTCCGCCAGGCCGACAGCGGCACGATCTCCGTGCTCGGCCTCGACCCGGCGACCGACCGCGCGGCGCTGACCCGCCGCGTCGGCGTCCAGCTGCAGGAGAGCCAGCTGCCCGCGAAGCTGCGGGTGCGCGAAGCACTGGAGCTGTTCGCCTCCTTCTACGCCGAGCCGGCCGACATCGACGTCCTGCTCGACCAGCTCGACCTGCGCGAGCACGCTCGCAGCTTCTTCGGGAAGCTGTCCGGAGGCCAGAAGCAGCGCGTCTCGATCGCGCTGGCGCTGGTGGGCCGGCCCGAGCTGGCCGTCCTCGACGAGCTGACCACCGGCCTCGACCCGCACGCCCGCCGCGAAACGTGGCGGCTCGTCGAAGGCGTCCGCGCCACCGGCGTCACGGTCCTGCTCGTCACCCACTTCATGGACGAAGCCGAGCGGCTCTGCGACCGGGTCGCGATCTTCGACGCCGGGCGCGTGATCGCCACCGGCACCCCGACCGAGCTCCGCGCCGCGGCCGGAGAATCCACTTTGGACGATGCATTCGTCACGCTGACCAGGAGCGCCCGGTGAACACCTTCGCCAAGATCACCGCCACCGAAACGAAACTCTTCCTCCGCGCCCCGTTCATGGCGCTCGGCGGCCTGCTGCTGCCGTCGATCCTGTTGCTCGCCATCGGCGCCATCCCGGGCATGAGCGAACCCCACGAGGCGGCGGGCGGGTACCGGCTCATCGACGCCTGGGTGCCGTCGCTGATCGTCATCAGCCTGGCGATGCTCGCGCTGCAGTCGATCCCGGCCGCCGTCGCCACCTACCGCGAGCAGGGCGTGTTGCGCCGGCTGGCCACGACCCCGGTACACCCGGCGAACCTGCTGGGCGCGCAGCTGCTCATCCACGTCGTGGTCTCGCTGGCGGGCATCGCGCTCGTGCTGGGTCTCGGCAAGGCCGTCCACGACGTCCCGCTGCCGAAGCACCCGCTGTCGTTCGCGCTGACGCTGGTGCTCGGGGTCGTCGCGACGTTCGCGCTCGGCCTGATCGCGGCCGCGGTCGCCCGCACGTCGAAGGCCGCCACCGGTGTCGCGATGGTCGCCTTCCTCCCGATCATGTTCTTCGGCGGCGTCTACCTGCCGCGGCCGTTCCTGCCGGAGGTCCTCCGCCGGATCGGCGACTACGTGCCCCCGGGTTCGCAGGCACTGCAGGACGCCTGGGTCGGCACCGGCGTGCAGCCGCTGCAGCTGGCCGCGCTCGCCGCGTTTGCGGTGTTCGGAACGGTTCTGGCGGCGAAGCTCTTTCGCTGGGAGTGACCGGGCCTTCCGCCAAAGTGGTGATGATCATCGTTTTCTCTTGTGGCCGGGCCACCCGGCAGGTAGCCAAGAGGGTGGCCCTGCTCAAACTGGAGGTTCGATGTCCCTGGACGTGTCACCCGCGTTGCTGGAGAAGGCCGAGCGCGGGGAGGTCACCGACGCCGAGTTCGTCACCTGCGTCAAGGAATCACTGCCGTACGCCTGGGAGGTCATCACCGGCGTCATCGCCGACGCCGAGGGCGCGGCGGACGGCTTCGCCGACAACGAGACCCCGCCGCCGAGCGAGGCCGCCCGCGGGCAGCTGCTGCGGGCACTGGCCTCCGACGCCATCCGCGGCGGCCTCGAGCGCCACTTCGGCGTCAAGCTGGCATTCCAGAACTGCCACCGGGTCGCCGTGTTCAAGCAGTCCGAAGTGGACGGTGACCGCTACCGCGCGTTCGTCTCGCCGCGCGGCCAGCTGCTCAACCAGAGCCCAGAGCTGCGGGACTGCTAGCCCGCAGCACGGGCAGCACCTCGGTGCCGATCCGCGCGATGTTCTCGAACGTGCCCTCCGGCGTACCCGACGCTTCCACGAGCATCAGCACGTGGGAGACGCCGGTGCGCCGGAGGCTCGTTTCCAGCGTCCGGACGCAGTGGGCCGCGTCGCCGACCGGGTGGATGGCGCAGAGCCGTTCGGTGTACTCCCCCGGGTCCCGGTGCGGTCCGGGCCTCCCGTCGACCGTGACGTGGGCGCCGAGCCCGTCCTTCAGCCAGCCCGGCAGGGCTTTCCGCACCACGTCGGCGTCGCCCACCTGGCAGAGCACGGTCGAGACGTGGTCCGCGGGCTTCCCGTAGGCGGCGATGGTGCCGGCTTTTTCCTCGTCATCGGCGTGCAGGCCGAGCAGCAGGGGAAGGTTCCGCTCGGCGGCCTGCCGGACGGCATCCGACTTCGGTCCCCCGCACGCGACGACGACGTCCGGCCGTCGTTCCGGGGTGGGCACGACGGGCACGTCGCGGAAGGCGAAGTGCCGCCCTTGTGCTTCGACGCGGCCGGTGGTGGCACGCAGGAAGACGTCGAGGGTCTCCTCGAAGCCGGTCTCGAACCGGTCGAGCCCGGTCCCGAACACCTCGAGGTCCTGCCACGGCCCGCCCCGGCCGACCCCGAGCCGCAGCCGTCCCCCGGAGACGGCGTCGAGCATCGCCCACTGCTCGGCCAGGGCGACGGGGTGCGTGGTCGACAGGACGCTGACGGCCGTGCCGACCCCGATCCGCGACGTCCGCCCGAGCACGTGCGCGGCGAGCGTGATCGCGGAGGGGCACACGCCGTAGGGCATGAAGTGGTGTTCGGCGAACCAGACGTCGTCGAAGCCGGCTTCTTCGGCCAGCTCGGCGGCCCGGACGGAACGGCGGAGGACGTCGGCGTCCGCCTGACCGGGGAAGCGGCCGCTGACCAGGAAGACGCCGAACCTCACGAACCGAGGCCCGTCAGCAGCCGCGCGGTCGGCAGGCCGCTCTCGAGGTACTGCACGAAGAGCGGGTTGCTCAGGGCGCCCGGCGAGCGGCGCTGCCGGATCACGGCGATCGCCGCCGGGAGGTCCATCCCGAGTTCGACCAGCGCCTGCGCGACGACCAGGCCGGACCGGTTCTGCCCGGCGTGGCAGCGGACGAGGGTGGTCCGGCCCGCGCGGACCGCCGCGACAGCGAGCCCGGTGAAGCGTTCGACCTCGCCGAGCTGCGCCTCGGTCAGCGGCCCGTCCGGCATCTCGGCGAAGTGGTGCTCGACGCCGGGCGCCGGCCCGTGGCCCTCGCGCTGGTACAGGCTGAGCACGAGATCGAACTCGCGCCGGACGACGACCGGCTCCTCGCCGTCGGCGCCCACCCGGATGTGCCCGCCCATCCACAGGCCCGGGCGGATCTCGTTCCACGGGTCCGCCGGTGGCGGGTTGTCGCGGTCCTTCTGCCGAGTCTTCAGTTGACCGCCACCTCGTTGAACCACAGCCGCGGCTCGAGCCAGGGGAACACCACGAACATCAGCAGCGCGATCACGCCGAGCACCAGCACGACCGCGATCGTCAGCTTCACCGCGAACGGGCCGGGGAACTTCCGCCAGAGCCAGGCGTACATCAGGCCTCCCCGATCTTCTGCAGCAGGTCGCCGTAGTCCTTGACCTGGTTCTTCGGCACCTGCTGGGTCAGCACCGACGTGATGATGAGCCGCTCCCGGGCGGAGAACTGGGGGTGGCAGGTGGTGAGCGTGAGCAGCGCGGCCTGCTGGGCCTTCGGCAGCACGTCGGCGTCCTTGTACGGGACCGGGTTCACCGCGGTGCCCTGGCTGGGCAGCACGACCTTGCGGCCGAAGGTCTCGCTGTAGGCACCGCCGTCCTCGGCGTTGGTGTCCCGCAGGGTCGAGACGCCCTTGCACTTCGGGTCGGCGCCCTTGCCCGTCGCCCAGTCCTTCACCTCGTCGTCGTAGGGCAGGACCTTGTAGATGTAGAAGTCCGTCGAGGTCTCGATCACGATCTGGTCACAAGAAGAGAGGTTGTCCAGGTCGTTGAACGGGGCACCCTTGCCGACGCGGTGGCCGGCGACGGCGAAGTTGCCGGGCTCACCGGGCAGCGCCGTGCCCTTGTAGTGGCCGGGGCCGACTTCGAGGGCGGCGTCGTCGGTGCCCTCCTGGATGGTGAAGTTGTAGTCGACGCCGAAGGTCGGGATGTGGATGCGGGCGAACGCCTTGCCGTCGATCAGCTCGGGGTGCAGCGTGCGGTCGTGCGCCCACTCGCCGTCGAGCTGGTCGCTCGCCTCGGACTGCTTGCCCGCCGAGAACAGGTCGGTCACGTAGAGCTCGTAGACCATGAACAGCAGCACGACCAGGCCCAGCGTGATGAGGAGCTCGCCGGCGGTCCGGATCGCGACGCCCCCCTTGCCGAGCGGCGCGGGGGCGGGCTTCTCCTTGGTTGCCGCGCCACCCTTCCCGACCGGGGCGAAGACGACGGTCTCCTCGCTCGCGCCGGGCGGCGGGGGCGGGCTGGTGTAGCGGCGGGGCGGCGGGCCCTGCGGACGTCGCGGCGGCTGGCCCTGAGGGCCGCGCTGAGGCTGGCGGTGCTGCTGGTGGGGCTGCTGGGGCTGGCGGGGCGGCACCTGGCCGCGCGGGGGCGTGGCGGGCCGTCGTGGGGGCATCGGCGGCTGACCGGCGTATCTGCGCCGGTCGTCGTCCGGTCCTTCGCGCGTAGCCACGCAAGCTCCTCTCAAGCCGCGTCGAACCCTGGGTGACCCCGTTGTCACGGTCCGGGAAATCCGACCACTCCTGGCCGCTGCTTTCCTGCGGTCGTTTACGTTAACGTGTGCACGTGGCGCCGGTTGCGCACCCTCAGCGGGACATCGCCACCAGACGAGCCCGAAGAGCACCGCGAGGAACACACGATGCCCAAGTCCAAGGTCCGCAAGAAGACCGCATACACCCCGCCTGCCGACCGGCGCACGCCGGTGAAGGTGCGGGCCGCAGGCCCGACCGGCCTCGCCTGGAAGATCCCGATGTTCGGGCTGATGCTCCTGGGCCTGGTCTGGCTGCTGGTCAACTACATCGCCGGGGACAAGATCTCCTGGATGGCCGACCTGGGGAACTGGAACTTCGCCGGCGGGTTCGCGCTGATGATCGCGGGCCTGCTCATGACCATGCGCTGGCGCTGATTATTACTCCATTCGGCGGCTTGACGTCGAATTACAGCGGTGTGACTCATCCCCAGTGTGGATAACCCCTGTGGATAACTACCCCACCTCCTGGGCGCCCCGCCCGGCCGTTGTGGTATCGGCCTGGGCGGTCACCGCGTTGCTGCTGATCGGCGTGACGGCCGACGCGCTGACCGGCGACCGCGGCGGACTGGTGCTGTTCGCGCTGGCGGCCGTCGCCGTCGGCGCGTTCGCCGTCCACGCCACCGTCGTCCGGCCGCGGCTGGCCGCCGACGCCGAGGGCCTGGTGGCCAGGACGCTGGGCGGCACGCACCGGCTGCCGTGGGCGCGGACGCGCACCCGCCTGCGCACCACCCGGCGATTCGGCCGCGACGGCGTCACGCTCGAAATCGAGCACGACGAGCAGCTGTACGTCTTCGGGTGGCTCGACCTCGGTGAGGACCCGCGGGACGTCCTGGACGTCCTCAGCACGCTGCGCAGCTAGCCGCAGGTGTAGTACAGGCCCTGGCGGTACTGGACGAACTCGCACGTCTCGGGCGTGGCCTGCGCTCCCCGGTAGGCCATCAGGCCGACGATCGCGAGGGTGATGATCGCGATGCCGATCGCCTGCCACCGCGCCTGGTTCGCCTGCGGGGCGTAGAGCAGCGCGACGGTGACCAGCGCGCCGGTCACCAGCCCGCCGATGTGCCCGAAGATCGAGATGCCCGGGATGCCGAAGGTGATGAACGCGTTCAGCGCGAGCGTGATGATCAGGCCGGTCGGGTTCAGCCGCAGCTTCAGCACGGTGACCGCGTAGGCGCCCATCAGGCCGAACAGTGCCCCGGACGCGCCGGCCGTGCCGGGGATGCCGTGGGGGTCGGCGAACAGCAGGACCGCGGCGGACGCGCCGAGCATGGAGACGAAGTAGAGGGCCAGGTAGCGGCCCCGGCCGCAGACCTGCTCGAGCGACCGGCCCATCATCCACAGCGAGAACATGTTGACCGCGATGTGGATCGGCCCGTAGTGCAGGAAGCCGTTGGTCACGACCCGCCACCACTCGCCGTGGCCCATGGTCGCGTCGCCGTAGAGGGAGCCGTACTGGAAGAGCGACGACAGGTCGTTGTCGCTGATGCTCTGCGCCTGGAACGCCGTGAGGAGGTAGACCAGGACGTTGACCGCGAGGATGACCTGGGTGACGAGCACCGACTGCGAGAAGCGCGCGCCGAAGACGGTGCGCTGGCCGAAGCCGGCTTCCTGGTACCCGCGGTGCTGACGGCGCTGCTCTTGGCTGCCGGCGTGCACGCAGTCGGTGCACTGGAAGCCGACGGGGGCTTCGCGGAGGCAGTCCGGGCACGCCGGACGCCCGCACCGGGAACAGCTCAGTCCGGTCGGGCGGTTCGGGTGCCACCAGCACCCGGGGAGCGCGGCTTGTTCGGCGGCGGGGTTCGGCGGTTGGTTCACGATGGCACCAACCTACCGAAACTCCCGCGAGTCAGCCGTCAGTGCTCGACGCTGACCTTCTCGATGACGATGTCGGTCAGCGGGCGGTCCGCCGGGCCGGTCGACGTGCGCGCGATCGCGTCGACGACGGTGCGCGACTCCTGGTCGGCCACCTCGCCGAAGATCGTGTGCCGGAAGTTCAGGTGGGTGGTCGGCGCGACGGTGATGAAGAACTGCGAGCCGTTGGTGCCCGGCCCGGCGTTCGCCATGGCCAGCAGGTACGGCTTGCTGAACTGCAGCTCCGGGTGGAACTCGTCGCCGAACTTGTAGCCGGGGCCGCCGCGGCCGGTGCCGGTCGGGTCGCCGCCCTGCAGCATGAAGCCGTCGATGACCCGGTGGAAGATCGACCCGTCGTAGAACGGACCGGAGTTCGTCCCCGCCGCGTTGGGCTGGGTGTACTCCTTGGTGCCCTCCGCGAGCCCGACGAAGTTCGCCACCGTCTTCGGCGCGTGGTCCGGGAACAGGTTGAGGTGGATGTCACCCTGATTGGTGTGCAGCGTAGCTTTCACAGACCTCATCGTGCCATCTGCGGGCGGGCGGCGCGGAAAAGGGGCACGATAGGTTACGGGTAACAGAGCAGTGTCAAAACGAATGATGAGGTGAAGCCCATGTCCCGGGCGACAGCCCAGGCCGTCGAGACCGCCGACAAACTCGTCACCGAGGGTGTCAAGCAGGGGCGGCGCGCGCAGAAGAAGCTCGCGAAGAAGACGGAACTGACCCGCAAGGAGCTCAAGAAGAGCTCGAAGGCCGCTCGCCAGGAGGCGCTCGCGCGCCTGTCCGAGCTGCGCAAGCCGGGTCGCAAGGCGAAGAAGGCCGCCATCAAGGCCGCGAAGGCGGCCGGCGAGTCGAAGCGCCGCGGCAAGAAGGACTTCAAGGCGGCGAAGAAGGACTTCTACGCCGCGGTGTCCGAGGCCAAGTCGGCCGCCAAGGGCACGCGCAGCCGTCGCAAGTGGCCGTGGCTGCTGGGCCTGGTCGTGGTCGGCGCCGGCGCCGCCTACGCCCTCCGCTCGAAGCAGGAGCCGCCGGTCGCGCCCGCGCCGCCGAAGGCCACCCCGCCGGCCCCGCCGAAGCCTGAAGCCGCGAAGCCGGCCCCGCAGGCCAACGGCAAGGCGCCCTCCTCGGCGCCGGCCGAAAAGAAGAACTGAACACGACGCGAAGAGGCCCCCGGGGGTGCAACCGGGGGCCTCTTCAGTCGTGCTTGGGAACCGATCAGACGGCAGCGGCGTGCTTGTCGATCAGCTGGCCGAGACGCGGCAGCGCCTCTTCGACGTTCTTCTTGCCGTTCGGGCGCAGCTTCGAGTAGACCTTCTTGATGCTGTCGCGGCTGCTCTTCTCCGCGCGGGAGTCGGTGACGCTCAGCAGCGCGTCGGAGGCCTCGTCCGAGCGGCTGGACAGGTAGGCACCGAAGTCGTTGCCACCCTTGGCCTTGTAGTCGCCGTAGAACGGCTCGAGCGCGGAGGCGAAGTCCGGCAGCAGCGTGTCGACGGCCGAGGGGATGATGCCCGGCTTGATCTTCTTGACCGCGGCGAAGCCGGTCTTCACAACGGCACCCGAAACGCCGCCCTTGTCCGAGACCTCGGCGTCGACGAGGGTCTCGAAGTCGGTCACGACCGCCGGGCGACGGCTGGAGTCGAGCAGGATTTCCTTGAGGGTGTCAGCCACGAATCTTGTCCTTTGTCCTTGCAGAGTTGGTGCCCCGCCCCGGGGTGGGGGTCCCCGGTGGCTGCGGTGCGCGAGTCCACGAAGCCTGCGCGTGACGCACAGGGTAATACAAGATCAACATCACTCACCCGTGTGGAGGTCGCTACCTAGAGCTTCAGGGCAGCGATAGCCTTCTTGACCACTGTGCGTGCCTTGACGCTCTGCTTCTGGTTGGTGGCCGCGATCACCGCCGTGGACCCCTTCGAGACCGCGTAGACAGCGCCGTCGTCACTCGACAAATAGCCCCCCTTCCAGCCGGAAGGGTCGCTGGCCGGGTTGGACGAGTCGAGCGGCGCCGCCTTGTTGACCAGCGCCGTCGCCGTTTGCGCGTCCCCGACGTACACACGGACGGTGAGCTGGATCTTCCCGTCCGGGCGATAGAAGAAGCAGGCGGGGTGCGGCTGGTCGGCGGACACGCGCACCTTCGACACGTGCTGGCCGTTCGACTCGGCCACGAACTCGCTGCCGAGGTACGGGCAGTCCGCGGTCGCGCCCGGTTGCGGGTCCGGGGGCAGGCCGCCGGCGTTGCTCGAGTTCGCGGACGCCGACGGCGGGCTGGGCGCCGCGGTGCCGGTCACGATGGTGGCGCCGCAGCCGGCCAGCAGGGCCACGGCGGGCGCGAGAAGTACGAGTCGTCGCATAGCGCGGACAGTCAACCACGAAGCATGTGTGAAAACCGCTGGCTGACGACGGCGTGACCACCGGACGTGCGACGATGACACCATGCTCACCCCCGAGCAGTACCTCGGCGCGATGGCCGAGCGCATCCAGCGGTCCGGCGGCCGGCTGAACACCGTGCAGATCGGCCCGGCCACGGCCGTCGTCGGGCTGTTCACCGAATCGGTGATGCTCTCGACGATGAACTACTGCGTGGTCGCCGCCGCCGTCCCCGAGGTCAGCGCCGCGGCGCTGTACGACTTCACCGGCCGCGCCACCCAGCACGCCCGCGCGAACATGGTCGGCAGCATGGGCTGGACGGCGGCGTCCGTCGTCATCGCCGGGCTCGTCGGCGGCCGCGTGTACCCGGACGCCGCGCAGGCCGCGTCGGCGAAGTCGGGCAACCAGTTCGGCGGCGAGACGCGGATGGTCGCCGTCGACCTCTCGGCCGGGCAGATGTACGCGTTCGTCGGCGGCAAGCTCTGGGGTGCGGCGGTGCAGGGGTCGGTCAACGCCAAGCTGACGTACTGCTTCCCGCAGCCCGCCGAGGTCTACCAGCAGGTGCAGTGGCAGCAGGCGCAGCAGCAGTACCCCGCTCAGCAGCCGCCGATGGTCCCGCCGGCGCCGCAGGTGCCGCCTCCGCCGTACGCCGGCGGCCCGGCCGGTCCGCGGCCGCCGGTCTACCCACCGCCCGGGCACGCACCCCAGCAGGGTCCGTACGGTTATTGACATGGTGCAGTTGCGCGGCTGGCCGTCGTTCCCCGAAGAGCTTCCCGTGTTCACGCCGGAGACGGCGCCGCCGGACCCGCAGGCGCTGTTCCTGGAGTGGCTGACCGAAGCCGGCGAGCACGTGCTGGCACCGCACGCCGTCACGCTGTCCACAGTGGATGCCGATGGCGCGCCCGACGCGCGGGTGGTGATCCTCAAGGACGTCGGTCCGGCGGGCTGGGCGGTCGCGACCAGCTCGGAAAGCCCGAAGGGCCTACAGCTGCGCAAGGACCCGCGCGCGGCGTTGACGTTCTTCTGGCCCGGCCGCGGCCGGCAGGTCCGGCTGCGCGGCCCGGTCTCCCCCGCCGCGCCCGAGGTGTCGGCGGCGGACTTCCTCGCCCGGCCTCCGGCGTCCCGCGTCGAGGCGTTCATCGGGCACCAGTCGCAGGTGCTGGGCGATCCGGCGGAGCTCGACGCGGCGGCCGCGGCGGCGGAGCGCTGGGTCGAGGCGAACCCGGACGTCGCGCCGGAGACCTGGACGCGGTACTTCGTCGACCCGGACGAGGTCGAGTTCTGGCAGGCCAGTCACGACCGGCGGCACGTGCGGCTGCGGTACCGGAAGTCCGGCGGCGGCTGGGTCCGCGAGCGCCTCTGGCCTTGACGGCCTGGACGCGGCGGCGTAGGCAGGAAATCCGACAAAACGGAGGCCCTGATGCGCCGGATCGTCGTCCTTGCCACCACCGCCGCCCTGTCCGCCGGGGTGCTGTCCGGCGCTTCCGCCGGTGAATCCGCCCCACCGCGGCACCCCGCCGTCTTCGAGACGGTGTTCGCGTCACCGCTCGGCCTGGAAGGGCTGACCACCGACGGGCGCGGCAACCTCTACACGCCGGCGCGCGGCGCCGATCCCTGCCCGGTCTTCCGGGTCGCGGCCACCGGCGGTCCCGCGACCGTCGTCGGCACGATCCCGGGGCCGTGCAACCCCGCCGGCCTGGCGTTCGACCGCCGTGGCCGGCTGTACGTGGCGAACGCCGACACCGTGGTGTCGTTCGTGCCGGACGCGGCGAACCCGCCGTCCGCGACGGTGTTCACCAGCGGCGTCCCGGGCGCGAACGGCCTGGCCTTCGATCGCTCGGGGGCGCTGTGGATCTCCGACGGCACCACCGGGCAGGGCCGGGTGTGGCGCGCGGGCGCGGACGGCGTGGCCGCCGAGGCGTTCCGCGTCCAGCCGATGGTCAGCGACGTGGTCGCCGGCGGGATCGGCCGGGACGTGCGCGGCCTGCCGCCGGGGACGGTCACGATCACGCCGACCGGCCGCACGGCGGCGGACACCGCGGGCTCGCAGCACATCGTCGCGAACGGCCTCGCCTTCACCGCGGACGGCACGCTGCTGGTCGCGGACACCGCACGCGGCGCGCTGTGGCGCGTGCCGATGGACCGCGCGGGCCGGCCGCGCGTCACGACCGGCTGCGACGTCGCCTTCCCGGCGAACACGGTGTGCCTGGACAACCTCGAAGTCCAGCACCCGTACCTCGAAGGCGCCGACGGCATCGTCCTCGACCGCGCGGGTGGCGTCTGGACGGCGGTGAACGAGCGCAACGCGATCGTCGTGGCCCGCCGCGACGGCCGCGTCGTGGAGTACTTCCGCAACCCGGCCGACGCGACGTCGAAGCTGCGCAACGGCGGGCCGCTGGAGTTCCCGACCAGCCCGGTGCTGCTGCCGGACGGCCGCGTGTGCGTCACGCAGTCCGACGGCAACCGCCGTGACAACGCCCCGAACACCGCGGGCGAAGCCGCTCCCGCGGGCGCGGTGCGGGCGAAGGTTTCCTGCGTCAAGCCCTGATCGGGGGTAGCCCGCGCGCGGGCGGCTGTGCGCATGATGCACGCATGCGCTCGAAGATGCTGACCGCCGGGCTGGTCCTGGCGCTGACCGCCGCACTCGGGGGTGCGGCCCCGGCCGACGCGCGTCCTGGGGGACGACCGAAGCTGGCGGATCCGCACCCGTGCCCGGGCCAGCCGGGCTTCACGTGCTCGACCCTGACCGTGCCGCTCGACCACACCGGCCGCGTGCCGGGCACGCTCGCCCTGCCGGTGGCGACCGCGGACAACGCCGACGCGCCCAAGGGCGTCCTGCTGTTCCTCACCGGCGGCCCCGGCCAGGGCGGCGTCGGAACCATCACGCGGATCGCCAAGCAGCGGCTGCCGGAAGTCGCGAAGGACTACCGGATCGTGATGCTCGACCAGCGCGGCACCGGGCCGTCGGGGGCGTTGAAGTGTCCCGGCCTGCAGGCGGAGGTGGGCAGCTCGGACATCGCGACGCCGTCGGTCGACGCGGTGAAGGAGTGCGCGCGCATCCTCGGCGACACGGCACCGCTGTATTCGACCGACCAGAGCGTGGCGGACTTCGACCGGCTCCGGCAGGCACTGGGCGTGTCCAAGATGGTCGTCGACGGCGTCTCGTACGGCTCCTTCACGGCGGCCCGGTACGCGATCGCGCACCCGCACAACGTCAGCAAGGTCATCCTCGATTCGGTGCTGCCGCACCACGCGACGGCGTCGGCTTCGCTGTACCTGACGGGCCTGACGGCGGAAGCGCGCGTGCTGCGCGAAGCGTGCGCGGTGGCCCCGGCCTGCGGCTACGACCCGGCCGACGACCTGGCCTGGGTGGTCCGCCACCGCGGCACGGCGGACGGAGTCCGGATCTTCGACACGATCGTGTCGTACGAGTTCGCCGACCCGACGTACCGCAACCCGGCGGCGGGCGACATCATCGGCGCGCTGCACGAGGCCCGCGGCGGCGCCCCGGCCCGGTTGGACGCACTGCTGGCGGCATACCAGCCGGGCGGCGACGACCCGGCGGCGTTCAGCTCCGGCCTCCACGCGGCAACGCTGTGCGCGGACGGCCGGTTCCCGTGGGGCACCGCGGCCACCCCGCTCGTGCTCCGCAGGCCGCTGCTTTCCCTGACGTCCCGCACGCTTCCGGAGTCGGCGACCTGGCCGTACACGACGGGAGTGGCCATGCAGCAGGGATTCGTCCAGACGTGCCTGCCGTGGCCGGCGGAACGCCCGGCCTCGAACCCGGCGGGGCCGTTGCCGGACGTCCCGGTACTGCTGCTCAACGGCGACCGGGACCTGTCGACGCCGTTGGAGTGGGCCCGCGAGGAAGCAGCCCAGGCGCCACAGGGGAAGCTGGTGATCGTGCCGGGCGAGTCGCATTCGATCCAGAATCGCGAACGCGGCCACGCGGGGAGGGACGCGGTGATCAGCTTCCTGCGGTCCACGTGACCGGCAGCTCGTGCACGCCGTAGATGTTCATGTCCGTGCGCAGCTTCACCTCCTCCGCCGGGACAGCCAGTGCCAGCGTCGGGAAGCGGCGCAGCAGGCCTTCGAAGCCCGCGCGCATCTCGATGCGGGCCAGCTGCTGGCCGAGGCATTGGTGCACGCCGTGGCCGAAGGACAGGAGGCCGCGGGCGTTGCGGTGGATGTCGAGGGTGTCCGGGTTCTCGAAGCGGCGGGGGTCGTGGTTGGCGGCCAGCAGGGAAACCACGACCGTCGAGCCCTTCGTGATCGTTTCGCCGCCGAGTTCGAGGTCCTCCGTGGCGTAGCGGAAGAAGATGTCGGCCACCGACAGGTAGCGCAGCAGTTCCTCCACCGCGCCCGGCAGCAGTTCCGCGTCGGCGCGCAGTTCGGCGCACTGCTCGGGGTTCTCCAGCAGTGCGAACGTGCCCAGTGACAGCATGTTGGCCGTCGTCTCGTGGCCGGCGAGCAGCAGCAGGAAGGCCGCTCCCGTCAGCTCTTCGACGGTCAGTTCTTCGTGCCGGGCCAGGTCGGACAGGATGTCTTCGCCGGGCTCGGCGCGCTTGCTCGTGACCAGCTCGGCCAGGTACGTGTTCAGCGCGATGTACGCGCCCATCTTCTCTTCGAGCGGCTGCTCGCGGACCATGAACTGCGCGGAATTGGCCTGGAAGGTGTCACGGTCCGCGTAGGGCACGCCGAGCAGCTCGCAGATCACCAGCGACGGCACCGGGAGCGCGAACTCCTTCACCAGGTCGACCGGCGGGGCCAGCCGCGCCAGGTGGTCCAGCTGCCGCTCGACGATGTCGGCGATGTGCTCCTCAAGCTGCTTCATCCGCTTGACGGTGAAGGCGCCGGTGAGCTTGCGGCGCAGCCGGCTGTGGTCCGGCGGGTCCATCGCGATGAACATGCCGGGGATCTGCGGGGACGGCTCGGTGGCGGCGGGCATGCCCGTCTCGTACGGCACGTGGATGACGTCGAGGTCGAGGCGGGAGCTGAAGCGCGTGTCGGCCATCATCTGCCGGACCTCTTCGTAGCCGGTGACGAGCCAGCCCTCGTGCCCGTCGGGGAAGACGAGGGGGCTGACCGGGCGGGCGTCACGCAGCCGGGTCAGCGCCCGCGGCGGGTCGAAGGGCCCGGCGTCGCGGTCCATGGGGAGTCCGTGCGGGACGTCGACCTGGCTCATCGGCTTTCCTTTCGTGGTGTGTGGGACAACCATCGCCGACCCGGCTGACACGGGCCTGACACGCCTCGGACACGGCAGGTCGTGGCAAGATCGGCCGGGTGCAGATCGGGATCCTGGGGCCCTTCGAAGTGCGCACGGACGACGGCGTGCTCGCCGATGTGCCGGGCGCCCGGTTGCGCGGACTGCTGGTCGCGCTCGCGCTCGAACCCGGTCAGGTGGTCCCGAAGGGGACCCTGGTCGACTGGATCTGGGGTGAGCAGCCGCCCGCCGAAGCGGCGAACGCCTTGCAGCGCCTGGTTTCCCGGCTGCGCAAGGCCCTGCCCGACGGCTCGGTCGACGGACGGCCCACCGGCTACCGGCTGGTCGTGTCGCCGGACGACGTCGACGCCGTGCGGTTCGAACGACTCGTCGGCCAGGCCCGGACGGAGGACGACCCGCGGCGCCTGCGCGAGGCCCTCGCCCTCTGGCGGGGTGCCGCCATGCAGGACGTCGAACTGCCGGAGAGCGCGGCGTTCGAGGCCGCGGTCACCCGGCTCGAGGGGCTGCGCCTGGCCGCCTTGGAGGACCGGTTCGACGCGGAGGTCCGGCTCGGCCGCGGTGCCGAGCTGGTCACCGAGCTGACCGACCTGGTGGCCGCGCACCCGATGCGCGAACGGCTGGTCGCCGCGTTGATGCGGGCCCTCGTCGCGACCGGCCGCGACACCGAGGCACTGCTCGTCTACGAACGTACGCGGGAAACCCTGGCCGACTCCCTCGGCGTCGACCCGTCGCCGGAGCTGGCCGAGGTGCACGTCGCGCTGCTGCGCGGCGAACTGGGCCGGCGCGAGGAGCCCCGGCAGACGAACCTGCGGGCCGAGCTGACCAGTTACGTCGGCAAGGACGCCGACGTCGCCGCGGTCCGCGAGCTCATCGCCGAGCACCGGCTCACGACCGTGATCGGCCCGGGCGGCTCCGGCAAGACCCGGCTGGCCACGGAAACCGCGCGCCGGCTGCTCGACGCCCAGCCGGACGGGGCCTGGGTGGTGGAGCTCGCCGGGATCGGCGCGGACGGCGACGTCGCCCAGGCGACGCTCGGCGCGCTCAAGCTGCGAGACGCGCTGCTCGGCGAGGCGCCGGACGCCGAACCGGCGGAACGGGTCATCGCCGCCCTCCGTGACCGCGAAATGCTGCTGGTCCTGGACAACTGCGAGCACGTCATCGAGTCCGCGGCGGCGTTCGCGCACCGGGTGCTCGGCGAGTGCCGCCGGCTGCGGATCCTCGCGACCAGCCGGGAACCGCTCGGCATCACCGGCGAAGCGCTGTGGCAGCTCGCGCCGCTGGTCCTACCGCCGGAAGGCGCCGATCCCGCCGAAATCGAAGCGGCGCCGGCCGTCCGGCTGCTGCGGGACCGGGCCGGCGCGGTGCGCAAGGAACTCGCGACCGACGCCGCCGCGTTGCCGACGCTCGCGCGCGTCTGCCGGGCCCTGGACGGGATGCCGCTGGCCATCGAGCTCGCGGCGGCCCGGTTGCGCACCATGTCCCTCGACCAGCTCGCGCACGGCCTCGACAACCGTTTCCGGCTGCTGACCGGTGGCAGCCGGACCGCGCTGCCCCGGCACCGGACATTGCGCGCGGTCATCGATTGGAGCTGGGAGCTGCTCACCGACGCCGAACGCGTGGTGCTGCGCCGCCTCGCGGTCTTCGCCGGCGGGGCGAGCCTGGAGGCGGCCGAGCGGGTCTGCGGCGGCGAAGTCCTCGAGCTGCTGACGGCGTTGACCGAGAAGTCGCTGGTGGTGGTCATCGACGGCGACGGCGCGCCGCGGTACCGGATGCTCGGCACGATCAAGGAGTACGCCGAGCAGCGCCTCGCGGAAGCCGGGGAAACGGAGCAGGCGCGGCACGCGCACCTGGCGTACGTCACCGAGCTGACGGAGACCGCGAAACCGCACCTCCGCCGGGCCGAGCAGCTGGAGTGGCTGGCCAAGCTCGAGGCCGAGCACGAGAACATCGCCGCCGCGATGCGCGGGGCACTCGCGGCAGGCGAAGCGGCGAACGCGATGCGGCTCGCGGCGAGCGCGGCTTGGTACTGGTGGCTCGGCGGCCACCGGGCGGAAGGCAACGAGCTGGTGCTGGCGGCCACCGCCGTTCCCGGCGAAGTGCCGGAGGAGATCCGCGGCGTCGTGTACTCGTTCGTCGTGCAGTTCGTCGTGTCCGGGCAGCAGAGCGACGAATCACGGGCGGTGGACTGGATCCGCAAGGCCTACGAGATCAGCCTGCGGGTGCCTGCCCGCGAAGTGGAGCTGAGGTTCGCGCCGG
The DNA here is from genome assembly GCF_017308975.1 of Amycolatopsis sp. MtRt-6. Lineage (GTDB taxonomy): Bacteria > Actinomycetota > Actinomycetes > Mycobacteriales > Pseudonocardiaceae > Amycolatopsis. Next base: position 321,298 of record NZ_JADWPD010000001.1, read on the forward strand.
CGCTGGAACGCCTGCTGCGCGGGCCGGACGCGGCGCTGACCGCGTTCGAGCCGCTGCTCGCCGACGAAGATCCGTGGGCCCGCGCCGTGGCCCGGCTGCAGCTCGGCAAGATGCGGATCCAGCTCGGCCGCGGCGACGAGGAGGCGGACGCCCACCTCGAAACGGCGCTCGCCGAGTTCCGCGCCACCGGTGAGCGGTGGGGGACGTCGTTCGCGCTGACCGAGCTGGCCGACCACCTCGCCGTGCGCGGCGAGTTCGGCCGGGCTTGCGCGCACTACGAGGAAGCGGTCGCGGTCGTCACCGAGGTCGGGGCGATCGAGGACGTCGTGCGGATGCGGATGCGCCAGGCCCAGCTGTACTGGCTGCTCGGCGACGAAGCCGCCAGTGCGGCCGCGCTGGCCGACGCACAACGGTCCGCCGAACGGGTCGCCTGGCCGAACGCGCTGGCCGACCTGGCGCTGTCGAAGGCGGAACTCGCCCGCTGGCGCGGCGACGCGGAGCAGGCCCGCCACCAGCTCGACGTCGCGACCGCGATGCTCGGCGACGACGCCAAGACGGCGCACGTCCGCGCGGTGGCCGAGGACCTGCTCGGCTACCTCGCCGATGACCTCGGCGAGTCCCGTGGCCACCGCGTCGCGGCGTTCCGCGCGGCGGTCGAGGCGGGCTACCCGCTGACGCTCGCCCAGGTCGTCGTGGGGGTCGCGGATCTCGCGCTGCGCACCGGCGAAGACGAGCAGGCCGCCCGGCTGCTCGCGGCGAGCGCCGTCCTGCGCGGCCTGCCGGACCGGTCCCACCCGGACGCGACCCGGATCGCGGAAACCGCACGACGTCGCCTCGGTGACACGCGGTTCACCGAGGCGACGCGGGAGGGTGCGGAAGGGAACTGGCAGGAGCTGGTCGAGGTCACGCTCGCTTCGTGAACTTCGCCCGCGCCCAGACGTACCCGATCACCGCGATCCCGGCGCACCAGGCGACCGCGGCGATCGCGTAGCCGGTCGACGGGGTGCCGGTGAGGAGCCCGCGCACGGTTTCGATGATCGGCGTGAAGGGCTGGTATTCGGCGAATTCCCGGAGGCCGGGGCCCATCTTTTCGGCGGGCACGATCGCGCTGCTGAAGAACGGCAGCATCACCAGCGGCACCGCGCCCATGCCCGCCGTTTCCGGCGATTTCGCGGCCAGCCCCAAGGCGACCGTGAACCAGCCGGCCGCGAAGGCGAGCAGCAGGACCATGCCGACGACGCCGAGCCAGTCGAGGAAACCCGCCGACGGGCTGAAGCCGAGCAGGAAAGCGACGCCGACGAGGGCCGCGATGGCGACGACGTTGGTCAGCACGCTCGCGATGACGTGTCCGGTGAGGACCGCGCCCCGCGAGACGTCCATGACCTTGAAGCGGTTGATGATGCCCTTCGTCATGTCGGAGTTGACCGAGGTCGCCGTGCCGCCGAGGCCGTAGCAGATGGCGAGCAGCATCAGGCCGGGCGTCGCGTAGTCGACGTAATCGACTCCGACGTCGAACGCGTCTCCGAGCATGTACACGAACATCAGCATGAGCACGATCGGCATCAGGACCGCGTTGAAGACGGACGTCGGATTGCGCGCGATGTGCTTGAAGTTGCGGCGCAGCATGACGGTCGCGTGGGATGGGGTGCTCATTTCGCAGCCACCTCCGTGGTGTGGCCCGTGAGGGCGAGGAAGACGTCGTCGAGGTCGGGGGTGTGGACGGAAAACTCTTCGGCGCTGAGCGCGTATTCGTCGAGCCGGTCGAGCAGGAGGCGAAGCGATTTCGAACCGCCGTCACCGGGCACGCGCAGGGCCAGTGCCTCGTCGTCGCGCGTGGCGTCGGTGAGGACGCGGGCGGCGGCGTCGAGCTCGGCGGCGGTGGCGAACCGGAGCCGGACGTGGGTGCCGGGGATCCGGCGCTTGAGCTCGTCCGCGGTGCCCTGGGCGACCAGGCGGCCCTGGTCGAGCACCGCGATGCGGTCGGCGAGCTGGTCGGCTTCCTCGAGGTACTGGGTGGTCAGGAAGATGGTCACGCCGTCGGCGACCAGGTCGCGGATGATCGCCCACATCGTCCGGCGGCTGCGCGGGTCCAGGCCGGTCGTCGGCTCGTCGAGGAAGATGATCCGCGGACGGCCGACGAGCGTCATCGCCAGGTCGAGCTTCCGGCGCATGCCCCCGGAGTAGGTCGACGCCGGCTTCTTCGCCGCCTCGGTGAGTTCGAACCGCTCCAGCAGGCCGGCGACGACGCGCTTGCCGTCGTCGACCCCGCTGAGGTCGACCATGAGCTGGAGGTTTTCTTCACCGGTCAGCAGCTCGTCCACGGCCGCGAACTGGCCGGTGACGCCGATCGCGGACCGGACTTTCCGGGTCTCGGTCGCGATGTCGTACCCGGCGACGCGGACCGTGCCGCCGTCGGCCTTGAGCAGCGTGGTCAGGACGTTGACCATGGTGGTCTTGCCGGCCCCGTTCGGGCCGAGGAGGGAGAAGATCGTCCCCGCGGGGACGTCCAAGTCGATGCCGTCCAGCACGACTTTGTCCTGGTAGGCCTTCCGGAGCCCGGAAGCCGTGATCGCCGTTTCGGTCATGGGAACACTGTCATCGGGCGGCCTGACACCGGCCTGACCCCGACCTGACACGTCCTCGGGTGTCACATTCCGTAGCGTGCCATCGACTGCAGTGGTGTGGACGAGATACCGCCTCCGCCCGTGCTGACCGACCTGACCGAGGTCGAACGACAGGTGGTCGACGCCGCCCGCCGTGGAGAAGCTGTCAAGCCCGCCACCACGATGACGGCGGAAGAACTGGCGGTCACCGACGACGCCGAACTTCGGGTACGAGCCGATCTGCTGCGCGAACTGCTCCGCGGCCTGCGCGGTGACCTCGACCCCCGCGGAATCCGGATAGTGGGTGTACGGGTCGTCGGAGAGCTCGACCTCGACCACGTCACCGCCGTCACCGGCCTGCACTTGTACCAATGTGCGCTGCCGGACGGCGTCTCTTGCCGATACGCGCGCCTTCGCGACCTGTATTTGGACGGAAGCCTGCTCACCTACCTGCGTGCCGACGGCCTCCGCACCGACAGCAACCTGTTCGTGCGGGACGCCACCATCACCGACACCAGAAAAAACGGTGCGATCCGGCTGATCGGTGCCCACATCGGCGGCCAGGCTGTCCTGCTGATGTCCAGCCTGGACAACAGTTCAGGTCCGCTCCTGGTAATGCACGAGGCGCAGGTCACCGGGGCGTTGTTTCCCCCGACGTCGCTGGTGTGTCCGGCCGGCCGGCAGGAGGTGGGCCGCCGTGGCTGTCCTGACCGCGATCGCACCATCACGGCCCACGGATTGACCTTCCCGATCCTGCGGGAAACGTCATGGCGGCAATGGCTGCACCTGCTGGTTCACCACACCCCCACCTATTGGCCCCAGCCCTTCCAGCAACTCGCCGCCACCGAGCGCGCCGCCGGCCACGACAACAACGCCCGCGAAGTGCTGATCACCCAGCAACACGAACTCCGCCGCCGCACCCCTCAGGCTCTGGGCAACCGGTTCGCTCGCGGGCGGCACGCGCTCTGGGGCCGGCTCGGCCGCTACGGCTACCGCGCCCACCGCCTCGTCACCGCCCTCGCCGTCGTTCTCACCCTCGCCGCCGGCCTCGGCCTGCTCGCCGGACACGTCACGACCCGCCCCGGTCACCACGCCGCCGAACGCGTCCCGCCCGCCACCGCAAAACCCGGCGCCCCCGGCACGCCTTGCTCACCCGTCGAACTCATCGGACTCGGCATCGACCGCGGACTCCCCCTCGGCGCCACCGGCATTCGCGCCCACTGCGACCTCGACACCGCCACCGCCTGGGGCCAAACCTTCACCGCCGTCCTCTGGGCACTCCAAGCCCTCCTCTGGGGCCTGGCCACCCTCGCCATCGCCGCCTACACCGGCCTCGTCCGCAAACCCACCTGACAACCGCGTTGCAAAGGTGCGAACCCGGGGCGAGGGGCACGCAGGGGGCACGGTGGGAGGTACGGACGCCTTATACGACGAAGGCCAGGCGAGAGGAAGCACCCCTCTTACCTGGCCGTTGTCGTGTCTTCTGCGGTGTGGAGCTGAGGGGAATCGAACCCCTGACCCCCGCCTTGCAAAGGCGGTGCTCTACCAATTGAGCTACAGCCCCGGACGCGGGCGGCAAGCCGCCCGCGGGAAACCTCAGTTGTGGGAAGCGCCCGCCGGCTTGGCCGGGGTGGTGCCGTTGGTGGAGGGGACCGGCGCGGTCGCCTCGCGCCACAGGTCGGCTTCGGCCTTGGCTGCCTTGTTGCGCTTGACGACGAACAGAACGCCGCCCGCGATGACGGCGAGTGCCAGCAGCTTCTTCACCGAAGCCCCCTTCTCAGCTTGCTTCCCTTGCCCGTGATGTTACTGCACCGGCGCCGGGTGGTGTCGGGTGCCGTTGGTTCCACGTGGAACCAACATCAACGCAGGTAAGCGACGTCACACGCAGCGCGAAATACCCGGGCGTGGGCGGCTCGTTGTACCGGGTGGCCGGTGGACGCCCCGGCCGTGCCTGCTCAGCCCTGCCGGCCTTCTCTTCCCGGCAGGGCTGACTCGTTTCCGGACGCGCTCCAGGACGTCAGGATCCGCAGGGCGTCCTGCGAGGGGCTGCCGGCCTCGGCGGTCAGCACCATCAGGCGCTGGCCGGAGCCGTCCGGGCTGGCCCAGGTGTCGCAGTCGAGGGTGAGGTCGCCCACGAGGTGGTGCCGGTAGTGCTTCGTGCCGTAGCCGGCGTTGCTGACGTGGTGTTCGGCCCACCAGGCGCGGAAGTCCGTGTCCTGAACGGACAGTTCCCCGACCAGCCGGGCCAGTTCCGGGTCATCGGGATCGGCCTCCATCCGCAGCGCGGCAACGGCTTCCCGGGCGTCGTGCCGCCAGTTCCGGTGCAGCTCGCGGCAGACGGGGTGCGTGAACAGCAGGTGCACGTAGTTGCGGCGCGCGAGCGTCGAGAAGTCGACATAGAGCGCGACCGCCGCCGGGTTCCAGTCGAGGACGTCGAGGCGTTTGCCGAGGACCAGGGCGGGCGTCTGGGTGAGCTGGTCCAGCAGGCGGCGCATGGCGGGCCGCACCCGCTGGGGCGCCCGCCGCCGCCGTGGCCGGTCGTCACCGCGGCCGGCGAGCTCGTAGAGGTAGCGCTCCTGGTCTTCGTCGAGGCGCAGGGCGCGGGCGAGGGTGGCGAGCACGGACGCGGAAGCCCGGACGCGGCCCTGTTCGAGGCGCGTGTAGTAGTCGACGCTGATCGCGGCGAGCTGGGCGACCTCCTCACGACGCAGCCCGGCGACCCGGCGCGCCGAGTCCGTCGCGGGCAGACCGCAGTCCCCCGGGGCCAGCTGTGCCCGGCGCGCCTTCAAGAACGCGCCGAGGTGGGACGGGGTCGCGGAGTTCATGGCTCCAGTGTGCGGTTTCCGCCGCGGCGGTGCGGGGGCAGGTTCCTTCCCAGGCAAGGACTTTCCCTTTTTGCGCCGGTCGTCCCGGGCGATGGTGGAGGTACCACCGAGCACGAGGAGTTCCGATGAGCAAGACCAGCGTCACGTTCACCAGTGCGGGGATCGACATCGCCGCGCACCTGTACGTCCCCGATTTTCCGCAGGAGCCGCTACCGGCGCTGGTGGTCGGGCACCCCGGCACGGGGGTGAAGGAGCAGACGTCGGGCACCTACGCGCAGCTGATGGCTTCGCGCGGGTTCGTGACGTTGGCGTTCGACGCCGCGTACCAGGGCGAATCGGGCGGCCTCCCCCGCGGCTTGGAGGACCCGGCCCAGCGGGTGGAGGACTTCAAGGCGGCGGTCTCGTACCTGACAACGCGCCCGGAGGTCGACGCCGGCCGCATCGGCCTGCTGGGCGTGTGCGCGTCGGGCGGCTACTCCCTCGCCGCGACCGCCGGGGACCACCGCGTCAAGGCGGTGGCCACGGTCTGCACCGCGGAGCCGGCCCGCCAGTTCCGCTACGGAGCCGACGGCACCCAGGACCCGGCGGTGTTCCAGGGCCTGCTGGCCGCGGCCGCCGAGGCCCGCACCAAGGCAGCCCACGGCGAAGACCCCGGCGTCCTGACGATGTTCCCCGAGACGGCCGAGCAAGCCGGCGCCCTCGGCGGGCAACACGGAATCGAGGGCTGGGAGTACTACTGCGGCCCGCGCGGCCACCACGAGCGTTCGGCGAAGTTCCTGGCGTGGGAGAGCGTCGACCGGATGGCGTCCAGCGACGTGTTCCACGCGGTGCCGTTGATCGGCCCGCGCCCGATCCTGCAGATCCTCGGCGAGCACGCGGTCACGGCCTGGATGGGCCTGGAAGCCCACCGGCGCGCCACCGGACCCGCGGAGGTCTACTGGATCGAGGGCGCGAGCCACGTCGACCTCTACGACAAGCGCGAGTACATCGACCAGGCGGTGGAGAAGCTCGGCGAGTACTTCACGGTGAACTTGGACAAGTGACGACCTGGCCGGCTCAGGCTCCCTTGATCCGTTCGACGAGCTCATCGCGGTACTCCCGCACCGCCTGCAACTCCGGTTCGTCGCCGGTCGCCCGCTTCAACGCGCCTTCCAGGATCTTCAGCCCCTGGCGTTCGTCGCCGCGCGCGTCCGCCTGCCGCGCGGCGTTCTCCAGGGCTTTGGCGAGCTTGGTCTGCGCCTCGGGTTCCTTGGCGGCCTTGTGGATCCGGATCCAGTTGCCACCCGGATCGACGACGGTGAACCCGGTGTACCGGTCGTTGCGCAGCCGCGGCCGGGTCATGCGCGGGATGCCGGAGGTGAGCAGTTTCCCGTGCACGGACCGCATTCCCGCCGCGAAGGCCTCGAACAGCTCACTGGTGTCCGCGACGATGACCAGGCAGGTGCTGTACGACTGCGCCGGGTCGTAGCCGTCCATCCCGAAGAAGTGCAGGTTGATGTCTTCCCGCCGCACCGCGACGTGCGGGTTCGGCCGCGTCTGCCGATAGGTGATCTCGAAGCCGAGCATCTCGTAGAACGACGCGATCTCGTCGATGGAAGGACAGGGCAGGAGCGGAATGGTCAGTTCGTTCGCCATTGCCCGAAGCTAAAGCCGAACCCGCCGAAACGACACCGAGGTATTTGCTGGTGCGAACGCCGGTATGGCCGAGCGACTCGGTCCGAGTCGCTCGGCCTGCCGCGGTGCTGCAAGCGATCGGCTGAGGTGCTGGACGGTCAGGAGCAGCAGCCTTCCGGCTGCGTGGCCTTGTCGACCTGGCCGGTTTCCGCGTCGGGGGTGCAGCACGTGGCCGGGGTGGCGAGTGCCGCACTGCCGGCGCCGAAGGTCTGCGAGTCGGCCTTGACGGCGTAGACCTCCCACGGCTCCTGACCGGGGCCGTGCACCCACACCTTGTCCTGCACGGCGTAGCAGCAGGTGGTGTTGTCTTCGGTCAGCGTCTCCAGGCCCTCGCCGGTGAGGCGCTTGCCGGCCTCGCTGACCTGGTCGGTCGATTCGACCTCGACGCCGAGGTGGTCCATGACCGTGGCCTGGCCGGGCTCGCCCTCCAGGAGCACGAGCTTGAGCGCCGGTTCGGCGATGGCGAAGTTGGCGTAGCCGGGGCGGAGCTTGGCCGGCTCCGTGCCGAACAGCTTCGAGTAGAAGTCGATCGAGCCTTCGAGGTCCCCGACGCGCAGCGCGAGCTGTACCCGTGACATCCCGTTCTCCTTGAATAGACGTTTGTCGAAACAGTGGCAAGACTTAGATTGCTCTCTAGATAGAGAGCTGTCAAGATAGACACATGCCGAAACAGCTGCCGATCGCCGCGATGGACGCCTGCTGCTCCCCGCTCGCCCGCCAACCGCTGAACGAGGACCAGGCCGCCGAGCTGGCCAAGCTGTTCAAGGCGATGGCCGACCCGGTTCGCCTGCGGCTGCTCTCGCTGATCGCCTCCCACGCCGGGGGCGAGGCGTGCGTCTGCGACCTGACCGACGCCTTCGACCTGACCGGCCCGACGATCTCCCACCACCTCAAGGTGCTACGTGAGTCCGGGCTGATCACCGGCGAGCGGCGCGGGACCTGGGTGTACTACCGCGTTCACCCCGAGGTGCTGGCCCGGCTGTCGGCCGTGCTGGTCCCCGGTGACGCGATCGTCCCGGCGTGACCGACACGCACGCCGGGGTGGTCGGCAAGCTGTCCACCCTGGACCGGTTCCTGCCCGTGTGGATCGCCGCCGCGATGGTCGCCGGGCTGCTGGCCGGCCGCTGGGTCCCCGGTCTGAACACCGCCTTGTCCGCGGTGCAGGTCGACGGGATCTCGCTGCCGATCGCCCTCGGGCTGCTGGTGATGATGTACCCGGTCCTGGCGAAGGTCCGCTATGACCGGCTCGGCACGGTCACCGCCGATCGGCGGCTGCTGTGGCCGTCACTGGTGCTGAACTGGCTGATCGGCCCGGCGCTGATGTTCGCGCTGGCCTGGCTGCTGCTGCCCGATCTGCCGGAGTACCGGACCGGGCTGATCATCCTCGGCTTGGCCCGCTGCATCGCGATGGTCATCATCTGGAACGACCTCGCCTGCGGCGACCGCGAAGCAGCCGCCGTGCTGGTAGCGCTGAACTCGGTGTTCCAGGTGATCGCGTTCGGCCTGCTCGGCTGGTTCTACCTCGCCGTCCTGCCCGGCTGGCTCGGCCTGCCCCAAGCCGACCTTGCCGTGCCGGGGTGGCAGATCGCGAAAAGCGTGCTGATCTTCCTCGGCATCCCGCTGCTGGCCGGCTACCTGACCCGCCGGCTCGGCGAACGCGTCAAGGGCCGCGCCTGGTACGAGACGCGGTTCCTGCCGAAGGCCGGCCCGGCCGCGCTCTACGGGCTGCTGTTCACGATCGTGGTCCTCTTCGCCTTGCAGGGCGACCAGATCACCGCGCGGCCGCTGGACGTCGTCCGGATCGCGGTTCCGCTGCTGGTCTACTTCGGACTGATGTGGGCCGGGTCCTACGCGTTCGGCAAAGCCGCCGGCTTGTCCTACGAGCGCACCACGACACTGGCGTTCACCGCCGCGGGCAACAACTTCGAACTCGCCATCGCGGTTGCGATCGCGACGTTCGGGGCGGCCAGCGGGCAAGCGCTCGCCGGGGTCGTCGGGCCGCTGATCGAGGTGCCCGTGCTCGTCGCGCTCGTGTACGTGTCCCTGGCGCTGCGCCGCCGCTTCACCCCGACCCCCGTGGAGGCCACCCCGTGAATATCCCCGAAGTGCTGTTCGTCTGCGTCCACAACGCCGGCCGCTCCCAGATGGCCGCCGCCCTGCTCGCTCACCACGCGGGCGGCGCGGTCGACGTCCGTTCTGCCGGCTCCGCGCCCGCGGAGAGCATCAACCCCGCCGTGCGCGAGGCGATGGCCGAAATCGGCCTTGACCTGTCCCGGGAAGTCCCGAAGAAGCTGACGACCGACGCGGTCGAGGCCGCCGACGTCGTGATCACGATGGGCTGCGGTGATGCCTGCCCGATCTTCCCCGGCAAGCGCTACCTCGACTGGCAGCTCGACGACCCGGCCGGCCAATCCGTCGAGCACGTCCGGCCGATCCGGGACGAGATCGACCGCCGCGTCCGCGCCCTGCTCGCCGAGCTCGTCCCCGCCACGTCCTGAGCCTTCCACCCGTCCCCTTAATCGTTTATCGTCGATGGACGATGAAGGGGGTCGTTGTGCTCGATCGCCACACTGCCGAGACCTACGCGGGCTGGTTCCGCGCGCTGGCCGACCCGACCCGGGTCCAGATCCTCAACCTGCTGGCCTCCGCCGGCACACCGATGACCGTCGGGCAGATCGTCGAACGGGTCGAGGTCGGCCAGTCGACCGTGTCCGCCCATTTGAAGATCCTCACCGAAGCCCGGTTCGTGCTCGCCGAACCACGGGGCACGGCCCGGCTCTACCAGGTCAACCAGCGCTGCGTGTCCTGCTTCCCGACCGCCGCCGACGTCGTCATGGGCCGCGAAGTGCTGCCGTTCGCCGCCGTCACCTGCGAGATCGCCCGATGAACCCCGACCGGGAGGCGGTCCACGAGCGCTACGCCACCGCCGCCCGACGGGCTCTGGACGGCGAGGGAACCGGCCTGCTCGCCGGCGACGGAGAGGCCGAATGCCTCGGCGCCGTGCACTACGCCGACGAGGACATCCCCGCCGAGGTATCCGCGAGCAGCCTTGGGTGCGGCAACCCGCTGGCCGTCGCCGATCTGCACCCCGGGGAAACGGTGCTCGATCTCGGCTCGGGTGGCGGACTCGACGTCCTGCTCTCCGCCCGCCGCGTCGGTCCCACCGGCCGCGCCATCGGCCTGGACATGACCGACGACATGCTCACCCTCGCCCGCCGCCACGCCGAGCAGGCCGGCGTCACGAACGCCGAGTTCGTCAAAGGCACGATCGAGCGCATCCCGCTGCCGGACGCCTCGGTCGACGTCGTCATCTCCAACTGCGTCATCGCGCTGTCGTCCGACAAACCGGCCGTGTTCGCCGAGATCGCCCGCGTCCTGCGCCCCGCCGGCCGCCTCGGGATCACCGACATCGTGGCCGACGACACGCTCACCGACGCCGAGCGCGCAGCCCGCAACGGCGTGGTCGAGTGCCTCGGCGGCGCGCTCACTGCCGACCGCTACCGCGCTCTCCTGCGTGACGCCGGGTTCGCCGGCACAGACGTCCGGCTGACCCACGAAGTCGGTGACAAGCTGCACTCGGCGATCATCCGCGCCACTCGGCCTCCCCTCATCGTTCCGATGACGGCCGACCACGCCGAACAGGTCCTGGCGATCTACCAAGCCGGACTCGACACCGGGCACGCCAGCTTCGAAACCACCGCCCCCGACTGGGCCACGTGGGACGCCGTCCATCTGCCGGCGCACCGGCTCGTGGCTCTCGACGCGGCTGGAGACGTGCTCGGCTGGACCGCGGTCAGCGCCGTGTCCTCCCGTTGCGTGTACGCCGGGGTCGTCGAGCACAGCGTGTACGTCCGACCAAGCGCGCACGGTCAAGGCGTCGGACTTGCGCTCCTGAACGCGCTGATCAGCTCGACCGAGAACGCAGGGATCTGGACGATCCAAAGCGGCATCTTCCCCGAGAACACCGCGAGCCGAGCGCTCCACCGCCGCGCCGGCTTCCGCGAACTCGGTAGCCGCGAACGGATCGGCCGGCATCATGGCCAGTGGCGCGACGTCGTGATGATCGAGCGGAGGTCTTTTGACCTCGCCGTTCAGCGTCCGTGGACGTCCACCGAAGGTTGTGTTTGCTCCTGACGATTGTCACTCAGTTCTGACGCCTGACCAGGCGAAAGACTCGGAGTATCGACGTCGAATTCCTGCCGCCGCAACTAGGCTGGCGATCGAGAGGAGATGCAAGTTGACCGTTCGGATGATGATGTCCACCAGACCGTCGGGACACAGCTCGATGCGGCCAACGTCCCGACAGGGTTCAACTGGCCCAGCGCGGGAAACACGGTGGGACGCCGAAGCGCCCCACCGCCGCCTTATCACTTAGGCCAATAATTGAACCTGTAGCCGCTGTAGCAGATACCTGCACAACTGGGGTCACGAGGAAAGTACTCGAGCGGCCCAACTTTGTAGTATCGAGCGAATTCGCTCCGCTCACGGACACAGTTATTGTAGTTTTCGCCGCACCACCTGCTATTGACGTCTGCTACGCCGGCACTGGTAGACGGCGCCGCGGCGCCGCCCTGAGCAGCCATCGCGACACCCGGAGCAGCCAACGCCGCCACTGCGGCCCCGGCCACAATGAACGTCTTTACAAGATTCTTCATAATTCCCCTCGAAAATTGCAGGTGGAATTCGGATTCCACTTGTTCAACCAGATAACGCATGAGTTATCCAGTTCAATGCATGGCGAAACGCGAAATAGAATCCGACTTCCCCAGTCAGGTTCGAATACACCTAGGAGGCTAGCATCATGTTGATCATCCCGCCAGGCCAACCCCGGACCTCGCGCCGGACGGGATCCAATGAGCCACGATGACGTCCATGAACAACAACTCGGCGCCGCGCCTCCCACCGGTCGGACGCTCCCGGGTCCAGCGCGCACTGCGGTTCCGAGTCGGCGCTGTCGCCGAGCTGGACAATGGTGCCGGCGAGTGACGCACCATGGACACCCGCCAGCGAGCCAACCAACGACGTCGAGCGTAAGGCCAACGTCGCGTCGGGCTGGATCGAACGCGCCATTTTCACGGAATGATCCACTGGTGGCGCTGCCCTACCGGTTCTTCGCGCTCGGCACCCATCCAGACCGTCAGCAGCTCGTCGACTGGCTACGCCACAGCGGTGGGCCGCGTTGGGAGCGGTTCGTTGCCAAGCAGACGACGGCTGGTGCGGCCGAGGCTCCGCCGGACTGAAGTTCCGCTCCGTACGTCACTCAGGTCATGAAAGAGGCCGGTTCGCATAGTGCGAACCGGCCTCTGACCTGCGTGGGCCTACCAGGACTTGAACCTGGGACCTCTTCGTTATCAGGGCAAGTCCACGGGTCATTGATCTCGTGACATCGCACTTAGCCTCGCCGGCAACGTCCGTGAAAGTCCGTCCGTGAACCTCACTGACTCTGATGGTTGTCACTCAGTTTGTCACTCTCGCTTGCCGAGATCCTCACCGCTATAGCGAGCAACGTGCGAGCCGCGCGAGCGAAGGCGAGATTAAGTCGGGCGGTCTCCGTCGTGTGGTGTGCTGGCCCCAGCAGCCGCTGGCATGCCGTCAGCGTCTGCTCATACAGTCTGATCGCCTCCTCAAGCTGGCCAGCGCGCTGGTAGGCCCTCGCCAGATTGACCCACGAAGTCAGAGTGTCCGGGTGCTCGGCACCCAATATTCGCTCCCGGTCGGCGAGGGTCCGCTCATGCAAGCTGATCGCCTCGTCAAGCCGTCCCGCCGACACGTAGGCGTCAGCGAGATTGTTACGCGAAATCAAAGTGCTTCGGTGGTCGACACCCAATATTCGCTCCCGGTCGGCGAGGGTCCGCTCATGCAAGCTGATCGCCTCGTCAAACCGTCCCGCCGACACATAGGCATACGCCAGATTGTTACGCGAAATCAAAGTGTGCGGGTGCTCGGCACCCAATATTCGCACCCGGTCGGCGAGGGTCCGCTCATGCAAGCTGATCGCCTCGTCAAACCGCCCCGCCAGCTCATACGCGCCAGCGAGGTTGTTACGCGCGATCAACGTATTCGGGTGCTCGTCACCCAGCAACCGCTCCCCCTCGGCGACGGTCCGCTCAAACATACTGATTGTCTCGTCAAGCCGCCCCGCCGACGCGTACGCCTGTGCGAGGTTGTTCCGTGAGCCCACGGTGTTTGGATGCTCGGCGCCCCACACCTGCTCCGAACTTTCGAGGTTCTGCTCAAGTAACGGCAACGCGCGGGTCAGATCACCGGCTTCCTCTAGCAGCCGACCGATCCAATCAGCCTGGATGAGCAGCAGCGGCGACGGATCGTTGACGTGACCGCGAACAGCTTCGAGGTGTGCCGTGAGCTCATCCAGCTCACCACGTCGCAGCGCGACCTGATGACTAGGAAAGGCCCCGGTGATCGAGCCAAGCAACCGAGTTGCCGTGTCCAACGCCGCAGCCTGGTCTTCTGCGGGTGGTCTACTGGCCTCGTGACGGACCACTAAAGCCGTGAGCCGGTGCACCACGACGACCCGACGGTTCTGACCGTAAGAGACCGCTTGAACGTCACCGCTGATCGTGACCAGCGAAGCTTCGACCAATGCGTTGATCGCTGGCCACACCGCACCGCGTAGATCGAGCTGCTCCTCGGCCTGCATCAACAAGTCTCGGCTCACGCCGTCCGGCGACAGCACTGACAGCACACGCAGTAGCCGGGCGGCATCCCCGCTGGGATCGGCGTCGGCCAACCCGGCCAAGCTGAGCTGGGTCGCTTTCAACACCCCGGGGTGATCAGCGCCAGCCTGCTGGCGCAGCATTTCATCCAGGTTCTGATCTCTCAGTAACTCCGCGTATTCGGCATAGGACAACCGAGTTCGTGCGATGAACGCCGCAGCCTGTGCCAAGCCCAGGGGCAGCCATCCCAACTGCTCACCCAGTTGCGTTCCATCTACGGCCGGGTCTAGTCCGGTGGCACGGAGCAGGAACGCTGTTCCCTCCGCTGGAGTGAACATGCCAACCTCAACCGCAGCGACTCCAGCTACGGTGGCGAACTCCCGCCGATTGGTGGTGATCAGCACCTTCGTCGTCCCGATGGCCGGGATATATCCGTGCAACACATTCGGATCGTCGACGTTGTCGAATACCAGCAGCCTCCTGGTCCGGTCGTCGTGCTCCAGCCACCGGCACACAGCCGCTGCGGCCTGCTCCGGCGTCATCTCCGCCGTCCCCGGTAGGTTGAGATGGGCCGCCAGTGCCGCAAGCTCGGACTCAGGACCGGACTCTGCGTTGACCCACGCCACTAGGTCATAACCCCGATTGAGGCACCATCGGGCGTACCGGCCGGCCAGCTGAGACTTACCCGCGCCACGTGCGCCAAGAAGCGCCACAAGCGCCGGCTTCCGACGCCGCCCGAGCGCCGCACGGACGGCTTTTTCCTCGTATGGTCGCGACTGCCACTGCCACGCTTGGCGCGGTAACGCCCCGAACACCCGCGGCTGCACCTCGACCGACGCCAGTTGTGACCGCTCCTGTTCGGCTCGCTGCCGCACTAATTCCAGCAGAACCACCACGGCCACCAGCACTCCCAACGCGGTGAACACAACCGGGCGCCACCACCACTGCTGCACCTCGACCAGGTTGGTGGCCAGGTTGCCTACCAATGCGAGGGCTACACCCACCAACGCCAGCGACACCGGTGACGGCGTCCACCGTGGCCCATGCCTCATAGTTCAACTCCGAACGGCCATGACCAGAGTGGCTGGCCACCATGCCAACAAGGGGATATGCGCTTGCCGGCAACTGCCTCGCCTTATTGCGCGCGGTGAACGGCACCACTCGTGAACCACTGAACCAGGATGACCGCCAGATGCACGGCGGCCTCGCTCTCTGCTTGGGTGCTATCGCGGTTGTGGTCAGCGGACGTGTGCCGTCCGGTTTCACCGGTCAGAAGTCGATCGAGCATGGCTGAGACCACGTCCGCTGACCCGGTTCCCGGATCCATGTCTGATTTTTCCAGAAGTGTGAACCGCCACTGATCCAACTCCTTGCGGAACTTGCGAGCGGCCGCGTGCACTGTGCTCCCAGTCCCCGGGTTGAGCAGCGGAACCGCGACGGCTTCTACCGCCTTAACAGCAGCACCGTAACTAGCCGATGGATTTGGGCGACGACCGTAGACCTCGCGCCAGGCGGTTTCGAGGTTGGCCGCAGCGGCTGTTGAACCTACGGATGTGGCTAGCTCGCGCGCTTGCCGCCACGCCTCGGTCGCGGTCGGGTCCACTCGGCGGTACAGGCCGCGAAGTTCCGCATCTACGTGCCAGGCAGAACCAGTGTCCAGCAGCAAGTCGATCAAGGCTAGAAGGTGCTCAAGCCACTGGTCCTGCCACGTCCGACCGTAGCCATCGGAGTCGAGGTCTTCCCAGCCAGGGTGCAAAGAAATTACCGCGTCGACAACACTAAGTGGATCGAGTGGACGCGGTGACTCGATGCCAGCAAGGTTACCGGACACGATTCGGATAACCGCATCTTGATGGCTGCGTGGATAGCTGGCATACGAGGACGCCTGACTGTTAGGAATCCACGATACGCGGAAGCGATTGAGTACTCGGCGCGCCAACTCCTGCTCATTGCTGAGGACGCTGGCGACCCACCGGACGAGGTCGTTCTTGAGATGCGGTGGCACGTCCTCATACAACTCAGCCTCGGGAAGCTTGCCTGCATCCCGTTCACCCAGGGTTGGCCACGGCGCCAGCCGAGCTAGTTCCGCGCGGTCATTCTCGTCCATGACAGTCAACGCTAGCGCCTAACACCGACACAACTGCGCCGACATTCCCGAGTGAACCGTTCCGTCAGGTGCGAAGCGTTGCGTCAGGAAGTCTTGATTAGGCCCATCCGGTCGGCCATGCCGCGAACCTCACGGGCTACGCCCTCGCGCCGGGCCCGAGCGAGCATTGTCGAGATGATCTCCCGAACGAACGGGTTCGTTCGAGTTCGAATGTGTCCCAGCTTCTCGGCCCGAACGAGCAGCGCCAGCACTTCCTCATCGGGACGGCGGATGCCGTAGAGAGCGCGGGCATGCTCGATCAGAAACGTCGTGCGCCGCGAGTCAATGGTCAACTCGGCCGGGTCAACGGTCGCCGCCAGCCTTGCGGCCTCGGCGTGGTCGCCGCGTTCGAGGGCAGATGAGATGCGCCAGAGCACGACGTTGGCCGGGCTGAACAGCAGGAAGTTCCGGTTGCCGTACTCGACGTGCTCGGCCAGGCCGGCGGCCTCGTCGAGCGCCGCGGTGGCGTCGCCGCCCAGGACGGACTCGGTGTAGCCGGTGGTGAGGGTGAGCGCGCCGCGCACGTCGTAGGCATCGGCCGGCACGTAGTCCAGCGCTCGCCCGGCGAGCTTGGAGGCTCGCTTGTGTGCGCCGAGGCCGGCTAGGGCCTGTGTGCGCGCGAACTCGGCGAGGGCGATCCAGCCAGGTTCGCCGAGCCGCTGCGCTGCCTCGTGTCCGCGGTCGGCGGCGATCCAGGCCAGCTCGAACGCGCCGAGACCCTTCGTGAGCAGGGCCGTGGTGTGGGTGGCGGTGACGAGCGAGCGGAGTGCGTCTGGCTTGTCGACGTGGGTGTGCAGGGCCAGCAGCAGCTCGGGGAGCCGGGCGCCGACCTCGGCGTCTTGGTTCGCCTGCCGCAGGGCTGCGACCAGCTGCGTTTCGGACAGCAACTGTCCAAGGTCGCCGATCGGCGGCTCGGTGCCGTCGAGGTCGGTGCTCAGCAGGGCGTCGCGGATAGCGGGGATGGCGGAGTCGGCCTGCGGGTCGCGGATCTCCAGTCCGTCGCCGGTGATGTCGGAGAGGCTGACGCGGAGCGCGCCGGCGATCGCGACCAGGGTTGAGCGCTTGTCGATCGCCGTGCGCTCGTTTTCGATCTTGGACAGGTAGCCCTTTGAGAGGCCGGACAGGCCGGCGAGCTGTTCGAGGGACAGGCCACGCCAACGGCGAAGCCGACGGATCGTGATGCCGATCGAGTCCATGCGCCTCAGGGTACAGACTTGGGTTTCCCGGCAGGAAACGTTTGCGACCTGCACCTTTGTACGGTCACTAACTATGCGTGATCGACGACGTACGCGACAGAGCACCGAGGGTGTTGACCAGTTCGGCGGTCCGGCACACGTCGAGGTCGAGGTACGGGAAGACAGCCGGATCGCGCTGACCAGCTCGACGCCTCCCGGCGAGCCGATCCTGTTCAGCGCCGAGTCGGCCGCACAGCTTCGGAACCAGCTGGGTGACGCGTTGACGGTCTCGCTGCGTGACGCTCGTACAGCTCGGGGGTGCAAGGCGCCATGACCTCGGAGCACTTCGACGTCCGGCCGACGTTCCGGTGTGGCGCGTCGCTGTTCAACTCGGGTGGTCAGCGGCTCAACGAGATCGATCTGGCCAACTACCAGTCTCCGAAGACGCACGCAGACATGACCGATGCCGACTGGGAGCAGGCAGCCGCTGCGCTCCGGGCGTTCGAGGCCGAGCGGGGACTTCGATGACCGCGTTGAACGACTGGCCGATGACCAGCACCGACACATGCCGGGACTTCTGGGAGTGGCACGAGTTCGCCGGGGGCGACGGGTGGGCTCACCTGTACCGGCACTCGGAGATGGCCAACCCGCGGCTGTTCATGCTGCTGCCCTGGTGCCTGACGGACGTCCGCTTTCCGCTGGAACACGACCGGCCCAGCATCAGCCGCCGCCGGGTGATCCCGAGGCCGGGCCGGGTGTGCCCGGTCTGCGCGAGCCAGAACGAACACCGGCGAATCGAGGTGCCGCGTGCGCGCTCGTGACCGCGAACTGCTCGCCGCCCTCTCGAAGGTCAACACCAAAATCGGAAGCGTGACGGTCGAATTGCTGGCCCTCCAGTCGGACGACGCACGCTATGCGACCGCCTTGCGCACGCTTGGCTGCCAACTGATCCAGATCGGCGTAGCGCTCGTTCGACACGCCAGCGAGCTGGACGGCGCTGAACTCGATCTGCCTTCCCTGATCAGCACTCCCGACACAGAAGACCCACGACCGAACGGAGCGGTCTGAACCGTGACCGAAGCTGCACTCCGACCAGCCGTCATCGCCCTGGCCGGCGGACTTCGCGAAGCCCGTACCCAGCGCGGCATCAGCCTGCGCCAGCTCGCTGACATGGTTGACCTTAACCCCTCGGTGCTGTCGAGCTTTGAACTCGGCCACCGCGCACCAGAAGACACGACCGTGGCCCACATCCTCGGTGTCTTGCGAACGCCGTACACCGTGCGCGAGCACCTCATCTACCTGGCCCGCCGCTCCCACGACCGCGACTTGATCGACCGCGCAGGACGCGCCGAAGACCTCCTGCACACCGCCTTCGAACGGCGATCCGCGCGCGTTACCGAGTGGTCGCCGTCGCTGGTTCCCGAGGCGTTGCAGACGGCCGAGTATGCCCGCGCGTTGCGGGACACCGGCTTGTTCGCCCCCGAGGACGCCGACGTGGGCTGTCTCCTCCGCACCGCACGTCAGCTCGCCCTACCCGACAAGACGGGCACGCAGTACGCGTTCCTGATGGGCGAAGCCGCTACACGCCTCGACACCTGCACCGCAGATGTGCTCCGTGACCAACTCGACCAGCTGCGCGCCTGGACGAGAAGGCCGCGGATCTCCGTGCGCCTCGTCCCCTCCGCCAACTGCCCGCCCGGCCTGGTCGAACCGTTCACCCTCTACGAACGCCGCACTGGCGCCTTCGCGGTCGCCGTGCGCAACCGCCTCGGTGGTGCCCTGTACCTCACCAACCCAGCCGCCTTGACGACATACGAGCAGGCAGCCCAGGGACTACGACGCCACGCCATCGAGAACGCGTGGCCCTAAGCCCCCGGTCGGCGCGTCCTGCCTCCCTCCAGGCGGCGCGCCGGCCGGGCCTCACGTGCCCGATTCGCCGAGCACACGTTCCTGCCGAAGCTCTAGCCTGGCCGAGGCACCCCGATAGAGGAGTCTGATGACATCGACGAAGGCTTTCACGACGGAGCGGACACAAGCTGTCTTCGAGGCAGCGTGCGCCTTCGCCGGGCTGGACGCGACCGACGCGCAGCGAGTCCGGTTCGGGGAGAACGCCATCTACCGCCTGGCCGACGGCTCCGCCGTGGTCCGCGTCGGCCGCTCCATCCCGGCCGCCACGAAGGAAGTGCTCGTCGCCGGGTGGCTTGCCGAGAACCGGTTCCCCGCCGCGACGGTGCTCGACGGCAACGAACAGCCCTTCGTCGAGGACGGCTTACCCG
Organism: Amycolatopsis sp. MtRt-6; assembly: GCF_017308975.1. Lineage (GTDB taxonomy): Bacteria > Actinomycetota > Actinomycetes > Mycobacteriales > Pseudonocardiaceae > Amycolatopsis. The sequence goes on from NZ_JADWPD010000001.1 coordinate 340,671, forward strand.
TCACCTTCTGGAACTGCCTCGAAGAGGACGACACACCGATCACGCCGGCCGAGTTCGGGAAGCTGCTGCACGACCTGCACGCGCTCCCCCACCCGACGGACTTCCGCTTGCCGGCCTTCTCGCCGATGCCAAAGGTCGAGCCGCGCCTACAAGCGCTGAAGGGCAAGCTCCCCGAGGCCGACCTCGACTTCCTGCGCGACCGGTACGAGGAACTCTCCGAGAAGTTCCAGGAACTTGAGTTCCCGCTGCCCGCCGGCCCTGTGCACGGCGACGCGCACCCCGGAAACGTCATGCGCGCCCCCGACGGGACGCTGAACCTGATCGACTTCGAGGACTTCGCCTACGGACCGCGCGAGTGGGACGCGGCCGTGCTCTCCGTCCGCCACCAGGCGTTCGGCTGGGCCTCCGAAGCCGAGTACGACTCGTACACGACGGCCTACGGCTTCGACCCGATCGACTGGCCGGGCTTCCCCGTGCTCAGGGCGACACGAGAGCTGAACATGACCATGTGGCTCTCGCAGACCGTCGACGAGTCCGCCGAGGTGAAAGCCGAGGTCGAGAAGCGAATCAGCGACCTACGCGACGACCAGGCGCCCCGACACTGGAAGGTTTTCTGACGGAAGGTGGATGTTGGCGAAGTCGAGGAACTCCTTCACCAACGGGTCGCCGGCATGTCCGCCCAGGCGTCCGCGGAAGTCGTCGAGGTACGAGATCACCCGGAACGACTTCAGCTTCGCCGCGGTCTCGACGACCGACCTGGCCACGTTCAACGCCTCTTCGAGGTTCCCGCCTTGCAGGTGCGACGTGGCCAGCACGGTTCGGCAGAACGAGAGGCTACGGACGTAGGTCGACTCCGAGGCCGCGATCGAGGCGGCCGCGTGGTGGTTCGCCAACTCGGCGTTCCCGATGTCGCGGAAGCAGTGCGCGAACTCGGCGTGTAGCTCGGCCTCGTCGAAGTAGTGGATCCACTCGGGGTCGTTCTCCCGGATGCCCTGGCAGTGCCACCGTTCAGCCGTGAGCAGCGCGGCCGTGACGTCCTCTGCCCTACCGAGGGACGCAAGCGCCCTGGCCTCCATCGCGTGGAACAGCGCCATCGTGGTCGGAGTGGCGTAGCCGTTCGCACCCTTGTACGCGGCGCGCGCCAGGTCGACCGCCCGTTGGAAGTGCCCGAGGAAGTTCGCCTGGTGCGACATGCCCGCGAGGATTCGACCGCAGAGCGCCTTGTCGCCGGCTGCCTTGGCCAGGCGGAACGCCTGAGTCAGGTACCGCTGCGCGAGGCCGTGCGCGCCCGTGTCATAGGCCGTCCAGCCGGCGAGCCGCGTCAGGGCAGCGACCTCCCGGAAGTACTCCCGCCCAACCGGGTCGTGCGGAGACACGTGCCTGATGTTCGGCAAGATCTCCTGGTCGAGGAACGAGGCGACGAGCGACTTTGGCCGGCCGCCGCCGTACTTGTAGTCGAAGCTGCTGAACATGGCGGTTGCCTCGCGGACCGCTTCGACGTCCACGAGGGTGATCGAGCGCGGCTCGGACGGCGGCCGCGAGCCTTCGTCGTCGGAGTCGGTCAGCCACCGGACGAGCAGGCCGCTCCAGGCCTCCGGCACGACAGCCAGCGGACCGACCCGCTTCGGCGTCCGCAACTCGAGTTCGGTGATCGCGCCCAGCGCGACCAGGCTGTGGGCGACCTCCTCCGGGTACTCCAGGCCGACGTCATCCGAGGTGGTCTCGGACGCTGCTGCGAAGCCGATCTCATCGAGGCCGACAGGCCGGCCGAGCAATTCGCCGAGGACGGCGGCGATCAGCTGGCAGGTGCGCGGGTGCGGCTTCGTGCCGTCGAGCCAGCGCTTGACCGGCACGTGGTCCGCGCTGACCAGCTCACCGCCGTCTCTCTGGCTGCGTTCGCGCACCCGGCGGGCGAACCCCTTGTTCGTCGCCCCCGCCTGTCGCATAACCGCAGCTAGAAGTGCGTTCGGCTGCTTCCCCTTGTCGACCACCGGTACCTCCGAAGGTCATTAAAGCCCCCCCCGTGCACCCCCCACGTGCAGAAATGCACCCCCGCGTGCACACTGCTGCACCCCCGCCCCCGCGCGGTTTCCTGAATTCATCAGCGACAACGCCGGATCGAAAGCCCCGATCCGGACCGGCCTCCCGGCCCGTCGCAGAGCGAAAGGAGACCGCGATGGCGAAGAACAACTTCCCGGTTATGAAGAGCGGGGGCGGCCTGGTCGGCAAGGCGATCGGCCTGGTCGTCGGGCTCGCGATCGTCGTGCTGATCGTCAAGTACCCGGCCGACTCGGCGACGTGGGCCAGCGGAGCCGCACACGGAATCGGCGCGGTGATCGACGGCGTCGTGCAGTTCCTCCGCGCCCTGTTCGGCTAGTTCTCCCCCAGCTTCCGCTCGATCTCGCCGAGACGCTTCCTGATCTCGGCAATGGCCTGCCAGACCCGCTCGTCCCCTGAGGCCTCGGGACGAGTCACGGAGTCGCCTTCGGCCGGCTGGGTGCGGACGAACGAGCCCTTGCCGTGCCGGATCACCACCAGGCCCTCTTCCCTGAGGTGGGCAACGGCGCTCTTGGCCGTGTTCACCGCCACCCCCCAGGAATCGGCCAGTTCCTGGTAGGTCGGCAGCTGCGCCCCGGGGGCGTACTCCCCCGAGAGGATCGCGGCCCGGAGACCGCCGGCTACTTGCAAGAACGGCGCACGCGGGTCGTCCGGGTTCAGGGATGCCATACCACCAGCGTAGGCCAAGTCAGTTGGCTAAGTCAGTTCTCCCATGTCAGTTGACAGAGTTAATAGACAGGACTTACGTTGTGTTCCGGCCGACACCGGCCGCTCCCGAGCGGGAGACCTACAAGTCGTTGGAGTTCACACCAATGGATGACCTCATCCCTTTGCCCAGCTATGCCCCGGACGGACTGACCGAGTCGGACATCGACGCGATGATCGCCGAGTACTTCGTGACGGCTCACGACCAGGAAGCGGCGAGCACCAGCCTGGCGCCGAGCACGGACCGGACCGCGACGCATCGACACGTCCGGCGCATCAGCCGCCAGAACGTCAGCTCGGCCCTTCGGGGCCGGTCGGACAGTCCCGGCGCGGCCGCTTGAAGCCGCCCCGGCCCGGCGCACGGAACCGCCAAGAACCACCCGCCGGACCGGGCTTCTCCCAACCACTTCCAAGCCAGTCAGGAGAACACCCATGGTAGGGCTCGACACGCCTACGAACACCCGAAGCGCGTACCCGCCTTCGGTCGCCGACCTGCTGCCCCGTGTCCGTGAGTTCGCCGCGGACCTGGGCGAGTGCCCCTCCCGAAATCGGATCATGACCGAGTTCAAGGTGGGTGCGCCGAAGGCCCGCGCCATCCTCGCCGCGCTGAACGAGGAGGCCGACACCAAGCCCGTGCGGAAGCTGCACGCGGTGACGGAACCCGCCGAGGTCGCGGAACCGGATCAGGAGTCCGAGACCTCGGACGAACCGGCCTCGGAGGACGCAGAGCCGCAGGTCAACGTCACCGCAGACCCGGGCGCGACGCCGGAGAAGGTGCGGCGGATCAAGCTGTGGCCGGTGCTCCTCCTGGCACTGCCGGCGTTCGTCGCCGTCTGGAGCGGCTGGGTCGGTCTCGGCAGGCTGACCGGGTTCGGCCCGATCCAGCTCCTGCCGGGAATCTGGGACCACCTGACGATCAACTCGGCGATCACGCTCCCGATCGGGGTCGAGACGTACGCGGCGTTCGCCCTGCGGGTCTGGCTGTCCCCGGCGACCCGGACCCACCGGGTTCGCAGCTTCGCGAAGTGGTCGGCCCTGGGCTCGCTCGTCCTCGGGATGGTGGGCCAGGTCGCCTATCACCTGATGTCCGCCGCGGACGTCGAACGCGCTCCCTGGCCGGTGACCACGCTCGTCTCCTGCTTGCCGGTGGTCGTCCTCGGCTGCGGCGCAGCCCTCGCACACCTCGTACGCGACACCACCGACCAGGAGGTGAACGACTGATGAGCACCACCAACGAACCGCAGAGCGGCCGCGTGATCGCGTTCCCCAGCACGGCACCCGTCGAGGCCGACCCGTTCGTCATCGACACCGACTCCGTCGACGAGGCCGCGGAGCAGTCGCCGGCCGTACCGGTCGACCGCCCGGTCACGGACGGCTCGTCCTGGCTGGACCGACTCCGCTCGCAGAACCGCCAGGCGATCATCCCCAGCTACCTCAAGTCCACAGCCGACGCGAAGGACGCCGCGAAGTGGGTGGGGAAGCACTACGCGCATAAGGCCGGCTACCACGCGGCCCGGTCGCCGCTCTACGCGCTTCGGCTCGCGGTGCGTTCCCCTCGGGGCCTTTTCCTCCTGCTGGCAGCGACCGGCCGGTACGTGACCGACGCCGAAGGGCGCCCGGCCCGGTCGGAGACGGCCACGGCCGATAAGGCCGACCTGTACCTGAAGCTGTCGCAGCAGCGTGACCGGCGAGTCGTCCTCCGGCTGATTCAGCTCGGTCTCGTGTCGACGGTCGGCCTGGTCCTGGTGTTCACGCTGCCGAACGTCCTGCCGGAGTGGGTGATCTGGACCTGCGGCGCTATCGCGATTGGACTGCTCGGAAGGCTCGGGTCCACCCGGGACAACCCGGTGGTGTCCTCTCGCGCCGTCCTGTCCACGCAGGTCCAGAAGCTCACGAGTGACAACGTCGTTCAGGCGCTGTCGGTGCTCGGCGTCGCCGGCATCAACCAGGCCCTTGCCAAGAACCCGAACGCGATCGGGTTCACGGCGCCGATCACCCGCGACGGCCCCGGCTGGCGTGCCGACGTCGACCTTCCGCCGGGCGTAACGGTGTCCGAAGTGGTCGAGCGGCGCGCGAAGCTCGCGTCCGGCCTCGGTCGTCCCCTCGGGTGCGTCTGGCCGGAGGGCAACGCCGAGGTTCACCCCGGGCGGATGGTCCTGTGGGTCGGCGATCAGGACCTGTCCAAGTCGCGCCAGGCCGCATGGCCGCTGCGCAAGCCCGGCACCGTGGACCTGTTCAAGCCCCAGCCGTTCGGCACCGACCAGCGCGGCCGGTGGGTGGACATCACCCTGATGTTCATCTCGATGGTCATCGGCGCGATCCCGCGGATGGGAAAGACGTTCACGCTGCGAGAGCTGCTGCTGATCGCCGCACTTGACCCGCGGGCCGAGCTGCACTCGTTCGACCTCAAGGGAACCGGCGACCTCTCGCCGCTGGCGCCCGTGTCGCACCGGTACCGCGCCGGCGACGAGCCGGAGGACATCGTTTACGCCGTCGCCGACCTGCGAGCGCTCGCCGGTGAGCTGCGGCGGCGCGCGAAGGTGATCCGGGAGCTGCCGAAGGACCTGTGCCCGGAGAACAAGGTCACGCCGGAGTTGGCCGACAAGAAATCCCTTGGCCTGCACCCGATTGTGATCGGCGTCGACGAGTGTCAGAAGTGGTTCGAGCACCCGGAGTACGGCGCGGAGATCGAGGAGGTCTGCACCGACCTCGTGAAGCGCGGCCCGGCACTGGGCATCGTCATCATCCTCGCGACGCAGCGGCCGGACGCGAAGAGCATCCCGACCGCGATCAGCGACAACGCGGTGATGCGGTTCTGCCTCAAGGTCACCGGCCAGCAGGCCAACGACATGGTTCTCGGCACTTCGTCGTACCGGAACGGCATCCGCGCCACCACGCTGTCCTTTCGGGACAAGGGCATCGGATACCTGGCCGGCGAAGGCGACGAGCCGCGCATCACCCGCGGCGTGTACATCGACGGCCCGGACGCCGAGAAGATCGCCGCCCGCGCACGAACAGCGCGGCTGGCGGCCGGACGGCTGACCGGCTACGCCGCCGGCCTCGACCTCACGCCCGAGGAAGACGAGGACACAAGCACCTTGCTCGCCGACGTGCTGACCGCGATCGGCGACGCCGAAAAGGCGTGGTCGGAGCAGATCGTCGACCGGCTCGCCGAGCTGCGGCCGGCGGTCTACGGCCCGTGGGCCGAACTGCCGACCGGCGCGGCGAAGGCAACCCAGCTCTCCACCGCGCTGAAGCCGCTCGGGATCACCACCAAGCAGGTGTGGGGCAACGACGCCGACACCGGCAAGGGCGCCAACCGGATGGGCGTCAAGCGCGAATGGATCGCGGACGCGCTGACCGAACGTGATCAGAATCGCAAGAGCGGCTAGCTCCCGCAGGGCTCTAGGTCTAGAGCCTCGTCCCTCTAGACCTAGAGCCCTCCCTAGACCACTACAACACCGCTGATCAGCGCCCTAGCACCTAGAGGCGCGGGCCGAGTGCGGCCAAAAACAGCCCCGGAGGCTCCGTTGAACCCCCTCAGCAACCCGACCGTCCTGCTCCTGATCCTTCTGGCGATCGTCACTCTCGGCTACTCCTGGTCGTGCGCGGTCTACCCGTATAAGCCGTGCCGTTCCTGCCGAGGCTTCGGCTCTTTCCGCTCGCCGTTGCTCCGCGCGATCCGGCTCTGCCGCCGGTGCGGCGGCACCGGCCGCACGCTCCGCGCCGGCCGCCGCGCCTACAACTCCTGCCTCCGTGCTCGCCGGTCGTACCGCGATCTCCGCGACCGCGACCGCCGCGACAACAGCCGCTGACGCGCAGCTCAACTGAAAGGCCACCCCATGAAGACCACACTGCTCGACCCCGAGCGTCAGTTCCTGGGCTGCGTGATGCAGGTCCGGCTGACCGGAGCCCGCCGGCTGCTCGCCGGCATGCGCGCCGACGACTTCGGCTCGCCGATCGCCGCCCGCGTTCTCCAGCTGGTCATCGAGCTGACCGGCGCGGGCCAGGCCCCGACCCCGATGGCCGTGATGGACCACGCCCGGGAGCGGACGGCGACCGAACCGCGGTCCGGCGGCGCGCACCGCCTGCATAGCCTCGGCCTCTGGATCGCCGAGACCTACACCGACGGCCCGATCCTGCCGCCGCCGTACTACGGCGCCTGGCTGAAAGCCCTCGTGCTGAAGAACGCGTATCGCCGCGCCGTCCGAGAGCACGCGGCTCGACTGGTGCAGGCCGCCGAAGACGACTCGCCGACGGAGGTCCTTCGCCACCAGCTCGACGACACCGAGCGCCTTGACGACCTGTGGCGGCGCTACCGGGAGGCCGGAGGCGACGACGAACCGACCGCCCGCCTGGAGGTGGCTGCCTGATGTCCGGATTCGACGACACCCTGTCCGTGATCGACTTCGTGATCTCCGACGAGCCTGCACCGAACTGCCAGCAGTGCGGCCGGCCGCGCGGTGACTCGCCGTCCGGCGACTTCTGCTCCGAGAACTGCCAGCGCGTCTGGCGCGGCCGCCACATCGCGGCCACACCGGCAGAGGATGGCGGCGCCCACCCGAGCGAGCTGCCGGAGACCGCGCCGGTCACGCCGCTCAGCTGGCTCGGACCGGCCCCGGTCGGTGCCTTCGCGAAGCCGGGTCACGAGGTCCTCGACGCGGTCGTGACGTTCGTGTCGCGCTTCTCCGCCTTCGCCAACGAGCACGCCGCGCCGACGCTGGCGCTCTGGTACGCCCACACCCACGTGGCCGAGCGCCTGTACGTCACGCCGAGGCTGATCCTCGACTCGGCGGAGCCGGGGAGCGGCAAGACGCGTGTGCTGGAAGTCGCGCAGTACCTCGTGGCCAAGCCGGAGATGACGATCAGCATCACCCCGGCCGCGATCTTCCGGATGCTCGCCGACGGGCCGATGACGCTGTTATTCGACGAGATCGACGCCGTGTTCAACCCCAAGACGGGCGGTAACAACGAGGACCTTCGCGCGCTGCTGAACGCGGGCTACAAGCGGTCGGCGACGGTTACGCGGTGCGTCGGCGACGCCAAGAGCATGAACGTCACGCGGTTCCCGGTCTACGCGCCGGTCGCGCTCGCCGGGATCGCCGGCGGCATGCCGGACACGATCACGACGCGGGCGATCACCGTGCACATGCGCAAGCGCCGGTTTGACGAGGTGGTCGAGGAGTTCATCGAAGAGGACGTCGAACGCGAGTCGGCGCCGTTGCGCGCCGAGCTGGCGGAATGGGTCGGTCGCGTCGGCGACGACGTGAGCCGCGCCCGGCCGGAACGCCCGGACGGCGTCCGCGACCGTGCGGCCGAGATCTGGCGGCCGCTGCTCGCCATCGCGGACGCGGCCGGCGGGCACTGGCCGGAGACGGCTCGTCGGGCTTGCCGTCACTTCGTGCTCGAAGCCACCGCCCAACCCGTCTCGATCGGCGTGCGGCTGCTGGCCGACGTCCGGCAGATCTTCGCCGCGGAGAACACCGACCGGATGGTGACGGCCGAGCTGATCCGCGAGCTGCACGCCATCGAAGACGGCCCGTGGACTGACGTCCAAGGCAAGCCACTCGACAGCCGCCGCCTGGCGAAAGAACTGGACAGGTACCTGGTCCGGCCGAAGGACCTCAAGGTCAGCGGCAAGACGCTCAAGGGCTACCGCATCGACGGCGACGGCGGTCTGGCCGACGCCTGGAGCCGCTACCTCCCACCACCCGAAACGGGCGCGACCTCCGCGACAAACGCGACCCCGCAGGTCACCGCCACATCCGGCGCCGCGGAGGCGCCGGGCTCGTCCGCGACCTCCGCAACCCGGGTCGCGGACGGTCGCGGCACTCAACAGCCGCTCGCACCCGTGCTGACCAGGCCGGTCGCGGAGGTCGCGGACGTCGCCCCTGCCAAGCCGGATCACGACCACGAGGGGGATCGATGAACGCCGTACCCATGCCGGTCGCCGTGCCCGAACGGCACCTCTACCGGATCACCGAAGCGATGCGCCTGCTCTCGATGAGCCGCTCGGTCATCTACGAGCAGTTGCGCTCGGGGCGCTTGCGCTCGGTCAAGCAGGGCCGCGCCCGACTCGTGCCGGCCGTCGCCATCCAGCAGTACGTCGAGTTGCTCATCCAGGAAGCGGAGGTCAGCTATGGCGAGTCGGCGTAGCCGTGGCGACGGCGGCCTGTACTGGTCCGAGGACCGACAGCGCTGGATCGCGGAACTGACGATCGGCTACCGGCCGAATGGGAAGCGCATCACGCGCAAGGCCAGCGGCAAGACGAAGACGGAGGCGAAGGCTGCCCTCGACCGGCTCGTGGAGCGCAAGAAGGAAGGCACCGCTACGGCGGTCCGCGGGCTCACGGTCGAAAAGGCCGTTCGAGACTGGCTGCGGCACGGCCTCAACGGTCGCAGCGTCGCGACCGTCGAGAAGCTGACCATCCTGGCCGAGACGCACATCGTCCCCTCGCTCGGTGCGCGTGTGCTGCTGGACCCGAAGCAGTCGAAGGAACTAACCGCTGATGATGTTGATGCCTGGATGGAGGAGAAGGCAGAGGTTCTCGCCACGCGCACGCTCCAGGACCTCCGCTCGATTCTCCGGCGCGCGATCAACCGAGCGGCGAAACGGACCAAGGGCATCCGGAACGTGGTGCTGCTGTGCGACGAGTTGCCGGTTGGCCGCGACGGCCGGCCGTCGAAGTCGTTGACCTTCGCCCAGGCGGTATCGGTGCTCGCCGCCGCGGAGGCGGAAGACTCCACGTACGGCGACTACACGGTGGTTTCGCTCCTGACCGGCGCACGGACCGAGGAGGCGCGCCCACTGGCTTGGGCGGAGGTGGACGTGGTCGGGAAGCTGGAGGCGAAGCCGCCGGTTCCTCCGCACGTGAACGTGTGGCGATCGGTACGGGCGGGCGGGGACACGAAGACCAAGAAGTCGCGTCGTTCGCTCGCGCTTCCTGGTCGGGCGGTCGACGCGCTGGAGCGCCAGAAGCTCCGTCAAGAGCGTCAGCGCGAGTCGGCCGGCGACCGATGGCAAGAACTCGGGATCGTGTTCGGGTCGGACGTCGGGACGCAGCTCGACGCGGCCAACGTCCGGCGCGGCTTCCGGCGAATCCTCAAGCTCGCCGGCCTCGAACCGAAGGACTGGACGCCGCGCGAGTTGCGACACAGCTTCGTGTCGCTGCTCTCCGACAACGGACTCACCATCGAGGAGATCTCGCGGCTGGTGGGGCACTCGGACTCGAAGGTGACCGAGCTCGTCTACCGCCACCAGTTGCGGCCGGTGATCCAAGATGGAGCGAAAGCGATGGACTCGATCTTCCCAGATTCGGCGGCGTAGAAGGTCAATTGGCGACCGGTCTCAGGGCTGGTTCGCGGTTCGCGAACCAGCCCTGGCTCCGCCACGGCGATCGCTTCACTCGGAAACAGCGCCGGGCGGGAGCGGCTGGTGCGCTATCCGTTGAAACTCCTGCTCGCTCTCGGCGAGCACGGGCTCCCACACGTCTCTGGGCTTCGCAGCAGGTACGCCGAAATCAACTATCAGGAGCCGCAGGACGGCTTCCAGAGACACTCGTGCGGTCGGAAAATGAACTCGGGCCAGCGTTCGACCAGGTGCAAGGACTTCGCTGTGGTCAAGGGTGCCGTGCACGTTGATGTGCGCCGCTGGGTGCCCTGAGCTGTCGTGACGGAGATAGTCGTAGCGGAATACTTCCTGTTGCCCAGCCTCGTCACACTGATACTGGAGCGAAGTCTGGTCCACCTTGAGCCGCGACGAGCCGCCCTCATGAGGTGTCAGGCGAAGGGTCATCGCCAGGCGAAGCCATCGGTTGTTCCGCAGGCGAACAGGCGACGTAGGTCCTCCGATGCCTCCGAGCACCCTCGTAGCCTGGTCCGTGTACTGCCGCAGAGTGACGAACTGGTTATCTGCAAGAACCGTCACGCCCAAGAGCAGTTGAACCAGCTCTCGAAAGCTATCGAACGACCCGGCGCCGCCGGCCATGTACTGGCGTGTCAGGTCGCGCGCACTGGCGCGAAGTTGCTCTGTTGTCACGTAGCGGGCAGGAGCGAGTCATCAGGGTCAAGAAGGTCTGCCAGCACCAGCGCGTCGCCCACGGCACCAGGATCGGCCAGACGCCCCTCTCGATACGACGTGATCACCTCGGCAGCAGACTTGCCCAGCCGTGCCCGAGTCACCTTCTCGATCTCGGCCACAATCTCGTTCCGCGTCATCTGCACCGTGGTCGTCATCCGTCAGCCCTCCCGAGAGTCGATGACAGGTTCACCGACCGACCTCCCCATGGTAACTGGTCGGTACGACAAAACCCTCTCTCAAGGCTACGACCTGCGCAGATCGTGCCCCGCTGCTCCTTGCTTGCGGATCGGAACGCCCTAGTTCGTCAAGCCGATCCGGCGGACAGCTACCGAGGACGGCTCAGGAGGTTCCTGGCGACTCGGCTTGGACGTTTCGACCGGCGTCGGCGCGATCGACCGGAGCATCGTCGGCGGCACTGCAAGCGACTCCGCCGCCGGGCGATACGGACGCTGCCCGAACTTCCGACTTAGCAGCGTCCACAACAGCAATGGGGCCTCCCGTCCTACGTTGACCGGTTCTTGCTTGCGCCAGCCTTTCGATGACAGCTGGACGAACAGAGAGCGCCGGCGGGTTTCGCCGAGGAGGTCGAGACCATAGCCACGCTGGATCAAAGCCTGCATGGACACTCCCCAGGTGGCCTTCAGTCGCGCGTACTCCCGCAGTGTGGCGCGCTCGGAAATGTTCTCCTCAGCTCGCTCACGTGGCATCAGCAGCGCACCGGCGAATCGATCGGCTTCCCGCTCGGCGTCCGCGGCTCGGGGCCGGAATGTGTGCAGCACGAGATGGCCGACTTCGTGCGCGAGGGTGAACCGTTCCCGGTCGCCCTGGCTGCCCGGGAAATACCCGATCAGTGCAGGCTCACCGACTCCGCCCCAATAGGACACGCCGAAGTGTCCGCCCGCGACCGGCTGTTCTTCCGGGTCATCGGTCAGCACGAACGGCGCCACAGCGACACCGGATCGCTCCAAGGCCCTCGTCAAGTGCGGGATCGGCTTGTCCGGTGCGAGCCGCAGAGCTTCTCGGGTTTGGGCGGCTAACTCCTCGATGTCATCAGGTGACAGGTCCTCGGCTGTGGCATAGGGCAGTGGTGGCGTTGGGTAGCTTTCCGCTGTGACCAATGCTTCGTTGATCCGGTAGCTCTCGGCGTAGAAAGTGCGCACCCGCCGGGTCAGCACCTTGCTGGCCGAGGCACGCTTGCGAAACCTGAGCGAGTCCAGCGGCACCGTGGTTGGCTGGACGGCGAAGAACCCGAACGGCGTGTCGGTGGCCTCGGCGATCGCCCGTAGTCCGTCTTCGGTCGCGTCGCGAGACGCGGTCTCTACCTGAGAGATCCACGACTGCTTCACGCCAGAGATGTTCTCCAGCTGCTCCTGGGTGAGGCCAAGCAGATCCCGCAGGGTCCGCAGTCGCTCACCCGGTGATGCCGCCAGCATCGGAATCGCCCTCTTCTTGTTGGTCGTCGAGGGGCAGGTCCAGCCCCAAGCCTTCGTCTGTCGGTTCGAACGACAGGTCAGCCAGCTCGTCCGCTGTAGCGGGCAGCGGGAAGTCCAGGTCGGTCTTCTGGTGCTTTCCCCACTTCCACTCTCCGATCGTGCGCACGATCCGGAAGACCGGCGCAGCAGTCTCCGGGTCGATGCGCCACAAACCAAGCAGCTTGTCGCCCAAGTCGCCGAACATCGGGATCATGCCAGTTAACGGAGGGTTGCAGTAGAAGGCCCTCCGCGCGAGGTTGGACCCAGGCGGGGGAACCACGCCGCCATTAGGGCTGTGCAGCATCCGGACGCCGTAGTGGTCGTCAGTCAGCCACAGCTCGCCGTTGCGTGCGTGGTTGCCGCTCAGCTTCCAGTTGCCGAGTTCGTTTTTGAGCTGACGAAGACGGTGATGCGCGAAGGCGCGGACCGTATGCGTTCCGAACCACACGTAGTCAGGACCGTCGTCAAGGTGAGCGAGCAACTCCTGACGGCGCTGCTCCGCGAACGTAAAGGCGTCATGCAGCGGCTCGCAGAGGCCGAGCATCGCGGACCGGATCCGCTCCACATGGTCTTGAACCATGGGCGTGATAATATCACGCAGATAGTTAAACATCTCAGCTCACGGCCGCTCTACCTCGACGTGATCTGACTGTCCGACGTCCCAAGCTCGCGCGACAACGCAGCAGAGGAGACAGGCCAGACACGCGAGACTGGGAAGTCAAAACTTGCGCCGATCGGCGATCGACCGCTGAAACGAAGACACGGCAGTGCCGGCGACAAACGCGTCAGAACGAGATCTTCGAGAGCTGACAGTCACCCAGTTTGTCACCCAGGTCATGCAAAAAGCCCGGCTCGCGAGACGCGAACCGGGCTTGACCTGCGTGGGCCTACCAGGACTTGAACCTGGGACCTCTTCGTTATCAGTGATGATCCAGACTGCTGGGCCGTACCGTTCAGTGCCCCTGAGCTGCGGTGATGTGCTTTTGCGGATCATGGAAGACCGGTGAGTGACGTTGCGTTCGCTGCCTCTCCGCTGCCTGATCTCCCCCTACAAGTGGGTGGCCTCTTCGCCATCTCGTCGACCTGGCAACGCCCGATCGTGCCGGGTCAAGGGGGCACCTTCCGCCCGGCTGAGCGTACCCCTGCGAGTCGCCCCCTTGACGCGGTGCGATAGCCCTCCGGGAGGTCGACGAGATGGCGACAGGCCAGTCACGGACGCGACCGGTGCTCCCCCGCCGGCCATCTCGGAGACCTGCCCGTCCGGCGAGGACATTGGTTCTCCAGATCCGGCCCACCGTGGTCATCGGCCTTCCGCCCCGGCCGACTTGCCGGGGACCGGGCGCCAGCCCGCACGCCCCGGCAAGGGCTTGGCCGGGGCAAGGGACCGGGCCGAGCGGCCCCGCAGGGGCCGCCTTGATCCTGTAGAGAAAGTTCTCACCACTACGGACCTCACCGTCACCGACCGACCAGGGTCACTCCGGCTCGACGCGCGAACTCCTCAAGCGCGGGCGGCACATCGGACTCCATCCGGGCAAGATCGCGGACCATCGTATGCACAAGCCGGTGTCGGTAGACCTGCTCCGGAGCGATCTGCTCCGCATCCTCAAGCGCTGCAAGGGCTCGCTCGACGTTCCGCCGCTGCGTCCATGCCCGCGCTACGTCGATCAACAATCTGCCTCGACGCTCGGGAGAGAGCCTTGAGGCGTCAATCGTGGCGGCTCGCCGTACGGCCTCACCCGCGTCCCCGAGATCAACCGCCACGGCGACCTCGTGGAGCGCGACGTTCGTGGGACCGAATTCGGTGTGATAGTCGTTCCGGTCCTCACCGAGTCTTGAGGCGATCTCGCGCGCACGGCTCAGGTGCTGCCAAGCCTCTTCTGCCCTCTCGGTCCTCGCCGCGATGACGGCTCGCTGCAGCGTGAGGGCACCGCAGACGCTCAACGCCTCCGGGATTCCTTGCTCCACCAGCCCTTCCAGAGCCACGCTCGCCGTGGTGGCCGTGTGCTCCGCCTGATCGAGCTGCCGCGCCCCCTGGAACACCAGGGTCAGTCGGAAGGCTCCCTCTGCCATGAGCAGCGGATCACCTGCCCGGCCGGCATCGGATATTGCTCGGTCAGCCGCAACCCACGCCGCGTCGAACTGCTGCAACTTCGCGAGGGCGGCCGCACAGGCGTGGTAGCTCCGTGCGAGAAGCGCGAACACCTCGGACGCGTCGTCACTGCCTGCTGCCGCTTCGAGTCTCGGTAGAAGGGTCTCCAGGAGGCCAACAAGCTCCTCGTAGCGTGACTCGTGCGCGAGTACCCACACCTGGTCTGTGTCGTTGCGGAGCGCATCGAGGTCCGGCTGTGGCTGCTTCCCGAGAACAGCGCGAAGAGCGAAGTTCGCGCTCAAGAGCAGTCGGAGCGGCACTGCGCTCGCCGGTCGCTCGGTCGCCGCCACCGCTGGGGCCGTTGGCGCAAGCTCAGCCATGGGCACGTCAAGGACACGCGCGATGCGTTCCAGCACGTCCAGGCTCTTCGCGGCGCGCACGCCCCGCTCGACCTGCGACAACCAAGCTTCCGACCGGTCGATCAGCGGCGCGAACTCCCGTTGTGACAGGCCTCGCCGTCCTCTGTGGAACGCGATTTTCCTTCCGAGTTCGACGTCTTCCTCAGCCATCGGCGGGGAGACCCTTCGAGGTGGCCGGCGTGATGAACTCGACCCGCGTCGCTGCGATGAACTGATCACGCTCAGCAAGGAAGCGAAGCGTGTGCGGCTGGCGCTCGTGCTCCTCGAACGCGGCCCGGTCCCGGTACACCTCGTAGAAGACGCGCGCGAGCGGCGCACCGTCTACCCGGTGGGTGACGTAGACAAGCGTGCCGGGCTCGTCCTTGGCGATCCCCTTGCCGGTCTCCTCGACCAACCGGTCGAAGTCAACGGCGCTCGCGTCGTCCTTCAGATCGAACCGCACAACCAGTGCGTACATGGCGGGCTCCTCGCTGTCGTAGTCCCGCAACCATAGTACTCCATCCGGATTTAAGTACGGATGACCTGTCCGTATTTATGCAGGTCAGCGGGTTTCAACAGAACTTGACCGTATTAATCCGTACTTAAGTACTAGACACGTACTTCAGTATCACGTAGCGTCGTTGGCGTCAGGACAGGACTGGTCAGGGAGGGTTCCGATGACTGCGTTGATCGACAAAGCGGTGCCGACACAGGTCGCACCCGCCGGGCACGTACTGATCGTCAACTCGACGTCGTTCGGGGCCGTGAGCCTGTCCCTGGCGTGGGTCAACGACGGTGCGTTCGTCTTCACCGCCGACCAGCCGCCCACGCGCACGGTGCGTCTCGGTGGTGGCTGGTACCAGGAGTCTCGCTGGGGTGTCGCCCTCGCGGTGTCCCTTCCGGACGGCGTGCACGTCCTCGACTCCACCGAGGTCCAGGTGGCTCTCCACGCTGCCGGGGTCGCCTTCGAGCACCGCACGGCGGCGGACGTCCTCGCGGACCTGTTCCTGGTCGGCCTGGAGCGGCTCGGGGTGGAAGAGGTCCGCCGGATCGCTGCTGAATGGCGGGCAACCGAGGTGGCGTCGAGCCGCAAGAAGATCTCGGTTGCGTTGTGGCGCAAGGAGATGCGGCGCGTGTGGGGCTCCCGCAAGCAGATGGACCGCGCGTGCCTGGCCAAGTGCGACCTTCTGGACGCGGTGATGGCCGACACGAAGGTGGCCGCGTGATGGCCGCCGTGGAGCTGGTGCCCTGCGGTCACTGCGGCGTGACGCACGTTGTCGTCGAGGTCCGCATGGCGCGTTGCCCGTGCCAGGGGACCGGCCTGACGCTGGTCGACGGCGTGCCGGTCTACCCGTTCCGCCCGTGCGGCTTCTGCCCCGGCGACGGCCAGATCGCGACGTTCGACGAGGTCAGCGTTACCGCTCAGGAGTGCGCCTGCCGCAACGAGGCGTCGGCCCGCCCGCGTCACGCCGTGGGGGTGGCTGCCTGATGGCCGCCGACTCGCTCGTGACCTTCACCTTCGCCGACATCAACCCGATCACCGAACGGACCTACGCCCGGTCGACCTTCGCTGAGCTGCCCGGCTACGCCGCCGACGTCGTCACCGGCACCCTCGCTCTGGAGCCCGGCGAGTGGGACATCCTGGTCGCCGACGACGAGGCGTTCGACTTCACCGGGGAGGACGACGCCTACCCGATCCCCGGGGCCGTGCGCCGCGAACACGCTCACGGTGGCGGCTCCTACGTCGTGGTACCGGCCGCGCTGATGGCCCCGCGTGAGGTCCCCGAGTACACCATCGGGGTGATCGGCTGATGGTGGCCGCCCCGCACGGCTTCCGCGAGATGGTCGCCGAGTTCACCGAGTCCGGCACCCTGGACCCGGCGTTGGCGCACGTGCTCGCCCGCGCGAACTTCGACACCTGGGCCGAGAAGGTCAAGGCCGCTCGGGGCTGCGCGAAGCCGGTCCGGATGGCCGGGTCGTCCACTGTGGTCGACTCCTCCGGCAAGATCGTCTCCGAGCTGTCCGGCTCGGTGTTCGTCCCCTGCAAGAACCGCCGTGCTGCGGTGTGCGAGTCCTGCTCCGCCCACTACGCGCACGACACGTTCCACCTCATCCGCGCCGGGCTGGCCGGGGGCAAGGGCGTCCCCGAAACCGTCACCGGCCACCTGCGCGTGCTGGCCACGCTGACCGCGCCGTCGTTCGGGAAAGTCCACTCGCGACCCGTCCGCAACGGACACGTGCGCCGCTGCTCCTGCGGTGAGCTGCACTCCCAGTACGACGACGCCCTCGGCACCCCGATCGACCCGTCCACCTACGACTACGTCGGGTCGGTGCTGTGGCAGGCCCACGCCGGAGAGCTGTGGCGCCGCTTCACCATCGCCGTGGGCCGCAAGCTCGCCCGCGCCCTGGGCATCCGCCCCGGTGAACTGCGCGACGTCATGCGCCTGTCCTACGCGAAGGTGGCGGAGTACCAGCGCCGCGGGCTCATCCACTTCCACGCCGTCGTCCGCATCGACGGCCCGGACGGCCCCGAGGGACCGCGCCCGCCGGCCGCCGTGACTGAGGACGTCCTCACCGCCGTGATCCAGGCTGCCGCCGCGTCCGTCGTCGTCCGGACCCCGGAGTCCCCGGCCGTGGGCGTGGTCCCGCTGACCTGGGGTGAGCAGGTCGACGTCGAGCCGATCGCCGTGTCGGAGGGCACCTCGGAGGAGTCGGAGGGCGGCTGGCATGACCGGCGCGTGGCGGGCTACGTCGCCAAGTACGCCACCAAGGGCACCCGGCTGACCGAGGGCAGCGACTACCGGATCCGGTCGGCGGAGCACATCGAGCAGCTCCCCGTGACCGAGCACCACAAGCAGCTCATGCGGACCGCGTGGCGGCTCGGTGGCCTGCCGGAGTTCGAGGAGCTGAACCTCCGGAAGTGGGCGCACATGCTCGGGTTCCGGGGCCACTTCCTGACGAAGTCCCGCCGCTACTCGACCACCTTCGGCGAGATCCGCCGGACCCGTGCGGAGTACCGCCTCGATGAGCAGCGCGAAGCCCTGGGGATCGCCGATGACGAGGTGCTGACCGTCGTCAACGACTGGTCCATGACCGGGCTCGGCTACCTCAACGACGCTGAGCGCCGTCTCGCTGCGGTGTTCTCGGAGCTTCACCTCGCCAGACGTCGCCTGGACGGCCAGGACGACTCCCCCGGCTGACACACCCGTGTCGCCGGAAACCGTTGGTACGAAGGGAAAACCATGAACGGGCACTTGATCCACCTGCCGCGCTACGCCACCACCGACGCGCCCGCCGACCAGCTCCACGCGGAGCGCCACGGCGACGCGCCCTACACCGGGGACGTCCCGGTGATCGACCCGCACAAGGCCACGTACACCGTGCTGGAGGTTGCCTACCTGCTCAACCTGTCCCGGGGCGTCACCTACCAGTACGTCAAGGACGGCACGATCCCCGCGTTCCGGGTGGGCCGCCGCTGGGTGATCTCCCGCAAGCGGTTCGCCGAATGGCTGGACTCGCTGGCGACGGTGGGTGCCTGATGGGCTTCGTCAACCGCAGCGACTCGGGGAAGTGGAAGGCGTTCTGGCGCGAGCCCTCCGGCAAGCAGCGCTCGAAGACCTTCGCGACCAAGCGGGAAGCGCTGACCTTCCTCGCTCAGGCGGAGACGTCCAAGTCCGGGGGCGTCTACGTCTCGCCCCACGCCGGCCGGACGCTGTTCGGGGACCACGCGTGGGCCTGGATGGACTCGTGGAACAACGAGGCGACCACGGTTGCCCGGGACACCTCGATCATGCGCACGCACGTCCTGCCGAAGTGGGGCGACTGGCAGCTCGGCAAGATCGATCACCTGTCGGTCCAGGCGTGGGTCACCGAGCTGACCAAGACGACGCTCGCTCGGTCGACCGTTGCCGAGTGCAAGCGGCTGACCTCGGGCGTCCTGCGCTCCGCCGTCCGGAACCGCCTGATCGGGCACAACCCGGCCGACGACGTGAAGGTCCCACGTCGCCGCGTCCACGACACCGACGACAAGATCGCCACCCGGCGTGAGGTGCGGGACATGATCCTGCCCGCCACGCCGGACCGGTACCGGGCGCTGGTGGCCACGGCCGCGTTCTCCGGCCTGCGCTGGGGCGAGGTGATCGCCCTGTGCATGGACGCCGTCGACCTCGACGCCGGGAACCTCCAGGTCATCCGGACCGTGATCGAGGTGGCCGGGTCGACCTCGTTCAAGCCCTACCCGAAGTCCCGGGCCGGGCGTCGGACCGTGCCCCTGCCGGCGTGGGTGGTGAGCGAGATCCGCGCCCATCTGGAGCGCTACCCGGCGGAGGGACCGGCCCGGATGTTGTTCACCAACGAGGCCGGTGGCGCGCTGCGGCGCACCCTCTTCCGCGCCCGGATCTGGCGGCCGACGCTCGTCCGCGCTGGCCTGCTCGGGCACCTGGAGCGCAACGGCGACCGGTTCGAGGCCACCTGGACCGGCCGGGCCGGGGACGCCCACACGACCATCTGGGAGCGGGAGCGGGACGCCGTGATCGAGATCGCCCGCAACCAGTTCGGCGGGCTCACCTTCCACGACCTGCGACACAGCTACGGTACGTGGCTGGCCGACGACGGTGTCCCGGTGAACAAGCTCCAGCGCGTCATGGGGCACGAGAACGTCACCACCACGCTCAAGTTCTACGTGCGCAAGACCGAGGACCACGACGCCATCCTCAGCGCTCTGGACGACGACCCGGACGACGACGGTGGCGGAGTGCTCGCGGCCGTGTAGCGCCGGGCCATGCTGCCTTTTCGCTGCCTACGGCTCAGATCAGACCCAAAATTCCATAGTCCACAAACGACACAACCCCCGTGAACTTGCTGGTCACGGGGGTTGTTCTCGTGCGTGGGCCTACCAGGACTTGAACCTGGGACCTCTTCGTTATCAGCGAAGCGCTCTAACCGCCTGAGCTATAGGCCCTTGAACGAGGAGAACTTTACAGGACCCCCGAAGGGGCCCTGCAACCGGGTCACTCTCGTTCGGACAGGGTGACCTCCAGGCCTCCTGCCAGGTCTGCCGAGACGTTGTAGATGAACGCGCTCACCGTGGCCAGTGCCGAGACCAGGACGATGTTGATCGCGCCCAGGATGGCTGCGATGCCGAACACCCGGCCGGCGCTGATCAGGGGTTCTGCCGAGGCGTTCGCGCCCTCGCCGCCGACCAGGGACGAGTACGTTCCGTTCAGCTTGTCCCACACGCCCATGCCGTCCAGCACCGTGTACAGGACGCCGACCGCCACCAGCCAGACGAAGAACATCGCGACGCCGAGGACCAGGGACAGCTTCAGCACCGACCACGGGTCGAAGCGCTTCACCTGCAGGGATGCTCGGCGGGGGCCGCGGCCCGGGCGGCGCAGCGCGCTCGGGCGAGCGCGCTGCGTCGATGCCGATGGGACCTCGCCGGTTGATGCCGGTGGGGTGTCGCTCGCTCCGAACAGGCGGGGGGCCGCGCTGCCCGTCACGACCTGGCGCTCGGTGGCGGCAGGCTGCGCTTCCTCCGTGGCCAGCTTGACCGTCGCTTCGGAGTCGCCTTCCTTGTCGACCCGCTGCCAGGGTGGGCTCGCCGGAGTCCCGTTCGAACCCGCTGCCTCGGGATTCTCGGATGGTGTCACGAAGAGTCAGTCCTTACCCGTGCCGTGGGGCCGCCGTCGAGAGCAAACTTACTGCTCGGTCGGCGCCGTCGTTTCGTCACCCGTTTCGGGTGCTTCAGGAGCGTCACCATTGGCGACGTCCGAGGGCTCGTCCGCGTTGCGTGCGACCGCGAGAAGAGTGGTGCCTTCGCCGAGATTCATCAGCCGGACCCCCTTCGTCTGCCGTCCCGCCTTGCGGACGTCGCCCGCCGGCGTGCGGATCACGCCGCCGCTCGAGGTGATCGCGTACAGCTCGTCCTCGGCGTCGACGATGAGCGCACCCACCAGCCTGCCACGTTTCCGGTCGTGCTGAATGGTGAGCACGCCCTTGCCGCCGCGGCCCTGGACCGGGTAGTCCTCGATCGGCGTGCGCTTGGAGTACCCGCCGTCCGTGGCGACCAGCAGGAACTTGCCCTCCTTGACGACGCTGATGCCGAGCAGCTCGTCGCCGTCGTTGAAGCGCATGCCCATGACTCCGGACGTCGGGCGGCCCATCGGCCGCAGGGCCTCGTCCGTCGCGTGGAAGCGGATGGACTGGCCCTCGGCCGACACCAGCAGCAGGTCGTCCTCGGCGCCGGCCAGCACCGCGCCGACCAGCTCGTCGCCCTCGCGCAGGTTGATGGCGATGAGGCCGCCGGAGCGGTTGGAGTCGAAGTCGGTGAGCTTGGTCTTCTTCACCAGGCCGCGCTTGGTGGCGAGCACCAGGTACGGCGCCACCTCGTAGTTCTTGATCTCGATGACCTGGGCGATCTGCTCGTCCGGCTGGAACGCCATCAGGTTCGCCACGTGCTGGCCGCGCGCGTTGCGGTTGGCCTCGGGCAGCTCGTACGCCTTCGTCCGGTAAACCCTGCCCTTGTTCGTGAAGAACAGGATCCAGTCGTGGGTCGAGCAGACGAAGAAGTGCTGGACGATGTCGTCCTGCTTCAGCGTCGCGCCCTGCACCCCCTTGCCGCCGCGCTTCTGCGAGCGGTACAGGTCCGTTTTCGTCCGCTTGGCGTACCCCGTGCGGGTGATGGTGACGACGACGTCCTCGACCGCGATGAGCTCTTCGTCGGTGACGTCGCCGCTGAAGCCGATGATCTTCGTGCGCCGGTCGTCGCCGTACTTCTCGACGATCGCCATCAGCTCGTCGCGGATCAGCGCGCGCTGCCGCTCCGGCTTCTCGAGGATGTCCTTGAGGTCGGCGATCTCGAGCTCGATCTCGGCCAGCTGGTCGATGATCCGCTGCCGCTCCAGTGCGGCGAGGCGCCGCAGCTGCATGTCGAGGATCGCGGTCGCCTGGATCTCGTCGACGTCCAGCAGCTCCATCAGGGCCGGCCGGGCTTCGTCCGCCGAGGGCGACCGCCGGATGAGGGCGATGACCTCGTCGAGCATGTCGAGCGCCTTGACGTACCCACGCAGGATGTGGGCCCGCTCTTCGGCCTTCTTGAGGCGGAACTTGGTCCGCCGGACGATGACCTCGACCTGGTGCTTCACGTAGTGCCGGATGATCTGGTCGAGCCGCAGCGTGCGCGGCACGCCGTCGACCAGCGCCAGCATGTTGACGCCGAAGTTCTGCTGCAGCTGGGTGTGCTTGAACAGGTTGTTCAGCACGACCTTCGCGACCGCGTCCCGCTTGATCGTGACGACGATCCGCATGCCGGAGCGGCTGTTGGACTCGTCGGCGATGTCGGCGATGCCGGTGAGCTTGCCGTCGCGGACCAGGTTCGCGATGTTCTCGACCAGGTTGTCCGGGTTGACCTGGTACGGCAGCTCGGACACGACCAGGATCGTGCGGCCCTTCGCGTCCTCTTCGACCTCGACGACCGCGCGCATCCGGATCGAGCCGCGGCCCGTACGGTAGGCGTCCTCGATGCCGGACGTGCCGAGGATCATCGCCTTGGTCGGGAAGTCCGGGCCCTTGATGCGCACCAGCAGCGCGGCGAGCAGCTCGTCGTCGGTCGCGTCGGGGTTCTCCAGCGCCCAGACGACGCCATCGGAAACCTCGCGCAGGTTGTGCGGCGGGATGTTGGTCGCCATCCCGACCGCGATCCCGGAACCGCCGTTGACCAGCAGGTTCGGGAAGCGCGACGGCAGGACGTCGGGCTCCTGCGTGCGGCCGTCGTAGTTGTCGGAGAAGTCGACGGTGTCTTCTTCGATGTCGGCCAGCATCTGCATGGCCAGCGGCGCGAGCCGCGACTCCGTGTACCGCATGGCGGCCGCGGGGTCGTTGCCCGACGAGCCGAAGTTGCCCTGGCCGTCGATCAGCGGGTAGCGCAGCGACCACGGCTGCGCGAGCCGGACCAGCGCGTCGTAGATCGCCGAGTCACCGTGCGGGTGGTAGTTGCCCATCACGTCGCCGACGACGCGGGAGCACTTGTTGTACCCGCGGTCCGGCCGGAAGCCGGAGTCGAACATCGAGTACAGGATCCGGCGGGCGACCGGCTTGAGGCCGTCGCGCACGTCCGGCAGCGCGCGCGACACGATCACGCTCATCGCGTAGTCGATGTAGGAGCGCTGCATCTCCTGCTGGATGTCGACCGGTTCGATCCGGTCGTTTTCCGGAGCCGGCGGCAGGGTTTCCGTCATCTGGTCCTTCTCGGGTGAGTCCTGGCGGGACAAGGTCGGGGGACGCTCACACGTCCAGGAAGCGCACGTCCTTGGCGTTGCGCGTGATGAACGAGCGGCGCGCCTCGACGTCCTCGCCCATCAGGACGGAGAACAGGTCGTCCGCCTGGGCGGCGTCGTCCATCGTGACGCGGCCCAGCAGCCGGTTCGCCGGGTCCATGGTGGTCTCCCACAGCTCTTCGGCGTTCATCTCGCCGAGACCCTTGTAGCGCTGGATCGCGTCGTCCTTCGGCAGCTTCTTGCCCGCCTCGACGCCCGCCCTGATGACGGCGTCGCGCTCGCGGTCGGAGTAGGCGTACTCCGGCTCCGTCCGCGGCCACTTGATCTTGTACAGCGGCGGCCGCGACAGGAAGACGTGGCCGTGCTCGATCAGCGGCGTCATGAACCGGAACAGCAGGGTGAGCAGCAGCGTGGTGATGTGCTGGCCGTCGACGTCGGCGTCGGCCATCAGCACGATCTTGTGGTAGCGCAGCTTCTCGAGGTCGAACTCGTCGTGGATGCCGGTGCCCAGCGCGGTGATCAGCGACTGGACCTCGGTGTTCTTGAGGACGCGGTCGATGCGGGCCTTCTCGACGTTGATGATCTTGCCGCGGATCGGCAGGATCGCCTGGTACATCGAGTCCCGGCCCTCCTTGGCCGAGCCACCGGCCGAGTCACCCTCGACGATGTAGAGCTCGCACTCCGCCGGGTTGGTCGAGCGGCAGTCCTTGAGCTTGCCGGGCAGGCCGCCGATCTCCAGCGCGCCCTTGCGGCGGACCAGGTCACGCGCCTTGCGCGCGGCCATCCGGGCCTGCGCCGAGGAGATCGACTTGTTGATGATCGTCTTCGCCTCGGTGGGGTTGCGCTCGAACCAGTCGGCCAGCCACTCGTTCGACTGCTGCTGCACGAACGTCTTGGCTTCGCTGTTGCCCAGCTTGGTCTTGGTCTGGCCCTCGAACTGCGGCTCGCCCAGCTTGATCGAGACGATCGCGGCGAGGCCCTCGCGCACGTCGTCGCCGGTCAGGTTGGCGTCCTTCTCCTTGAGCAGCTTCTTGTCGCGCGCGTACGCGTTGACGACGCGGGTCAGCGCGGCGCGGAAGCCCTCTTCGTGGGTGCCGCCCTCGTGGGTGTTGATCGTGTTGGCGAACGTGTAGACCGACGGCGTGAACCCGGTGTTCCACTGCATCGCGACCTCGACCTCGAGGCCGGTGCCCTTGGCGTCGAAGGAGATGACGCTGGGGTGGATCGGGTCCTTGCTGCCGTTGATGTGCTTGACGAAGTCCTCGAGCCCGCCCGGGTAGCAGTAGACCTTCTCCTTGACGCGGGCGACCTTGCCCTCCGCGTCCTCCTCAGTCTCCTCGTCGGCGACGCGCTCGTCGCGCAGGGACAGCGTCAGCCCCTTGTTGAGGAACGCCATCTCCTGGAGCCGGCGCGAGATGGTCTCGAAGTTGTACGTCGTGGTCTCGAAGATCTCGCCGTCGGCCCAGAACGTCATCGTCGTGCCGGTCTCGGTCGCCGGGCCGAGGTCCTCGAGCGGGCCGGGCACCTGGTTCGTGTACTCCTGGCGCCAGCTGCGGCCGCCGTACTTGACCTCGGCCAGCAGCCTCGTCGAGAGCGCGTTCACCACGGAGATGCCGACGCCGTGCAGACCGCCGGACACCGCGTAGGAGTCGCTGTCGAACTTGCCGCCCGCGTGCAGCTGGGTGAGCACGACCTCGATGGTCGGCTTGTTCTCCTTGGGGTGCATGTCGACCGGGATGCCGCGGCCGTCGTCGACGACGCGCACCCCGCCGTCGGCGAGCAGGGTAACCTCGACCTTGGTGGCGTACCCCGCCATCGCCTCGTCGACGGAGTTGTCGACGACCTCCTGGACGAGGTGGTGCAGCCCGCGTTCACCGGTGGAACCGATGTACATGCCGGGGCGCTTGCGGACCGCTTCGAGGCCTTCGAGCACCGTGATCGACGACGCGTTGTACTCGCTCTTGTTCTCGGTCACCGGCGTTGTTTCTCCTCGTCTCGCCCGAGCGGACGCTCGCTCCCTCCCAGTGTACTTGGCCGCGTCCGCTGACATGCGGCAAGGACACCCCTGAACGCGTCACAGACGAACGAAATCGGTTCGAGCCGACTCTTGACGTATCTCGGGAGGTCTGGATGCGTTCTCGGGGCACTCAACCGAGCATCGCGCAACCCGGGTCAGCCGTACGTGTCACGGGGGCCGCGACCCGGCACGTGCCGGGGTCCTTTCCGCCAGCTCGGGGCGGTCGGGCCCTGGATCCGCATCCGCTTGACGACGCCGTTGCCGACCCCCGCCGCGATCTTGGCCAGCAGCTTTCCCTGCAGCAACCGGAGCTGGGTGGCCCACGCCGTCGAGCTGGCGCGGACGGTGAGCTCGCCGTCCTTGAGCGCGACCGGCTGCGCGTGCTCGGCGACGTCTTCGCCGACCAGCCGCGCCCACTGCGCGAAGACGCGGGCGGTCGTGACGCTCTCGTTCCAGCCTCGATCGCTGACCAACCGCGAGACGAGCCGGCCGAGCGGCTGCGGGTCGCGCGGGTCCGCACCCGGCCCCGACCAGCGGCGCCGCCGGGGGTTCTGCCCGCCACCGACCGCGGGGCGGCGGCGGCCGGGCGGGACGCCGCGCTCCTTCGCCTTCGCCTTGGCCGCTTCGAGCGCGGCGTGGGCGAGGTCGCGCCCGGTCGGGGCCGCCTCGTTCGGCCCAACGTCGTCGGCGCGTTCGGTACCCACAGTAGGTTCGGTGCCGTTTTTGGGCACTTTGTGCCACCCGTCTGGCCGCAGGGTCACGGGCAGCGATAACTCATTCACC
Source organism: Amycolatopsis sp. MtRt-6 (assembly GCF_017308975.1). GTDB lineage: Bacteria > Actinomycetota > Actinomycetes > Mycobacteriales > Pseudonocardiaceae > Amycolatopsis. Next base: position 366,549 of record NZ_JADWPD010000001.1, read on the forward strand.
GTGTTATCCACACTGTCCACAGGTTTGTCCCCAGATCGGGTGCGGTTTGCGCCTCCCGTCACACGGGGTGCCCGGTCGCCTTGCTCAGCCACGCGTGATCTCACCGTCCGCCACCAGGAACCGGTGGCCGGCCAGTTCCGCGGGCACGTCTTCGTCGACCGCGGCGGTCACCAGCACCTGTTCGGCGCTCGCGGCCACCTCGGCCAGCCGGGCCCGGCGCTTGCGGTCCAGCTCGGCGAACACGTCGTCGAGCAGCAGCACCGGCTCGCCCGCCTCCGCACGCAGCAGCTCGTAGCTGCCGAGCCGGAGAGCGAGGGCGAACGACCACGACTCGCCGTGGCTCGCGTAGCCCTTGGCCGGCGCCTGGCCCAGGATCAGCTCCAGCTCGTCCCGGTGCGGGCCGACCAGGCTGATGCCACGCTCGAGCTCGGCCTTGCGGGCTTCACCCAGCGCCTTGAGTAAGACGTCCTTCAGGACCTCGGGTTGCGCCCGCTCGCCATCCGGTACGCCGTACGTCTCCGGCAGGGCCGCGCCCAGCGACGACCGGTAGGCGATCTTCGCCGGTCGCGAGTCGGGCGCGACCCCCATGTACGCCGCGGCCGCGTACGGCGCGAGGTCGGCGACGAGGTTCAGGCGCGCGGCCAGCAGCTCCGCGCCCGCCACCGCCAGGTGGTCGTCCCAGACCTCGAGCGTCGACAGCGCGTACGGGTCTTCGCGACCCGTACGCCGTTTCCCGGCCGTCTTGAGCAGGGCGTTCCGCTGCTTCAGCACCTTCTCGTAGTCCGCCCGGACCCCCGCGTACCGCGGCGCGCGCAGCACCAGGAGCTCGTCGAGGAACCGGCGTCGCTCGCCCGGGTCGCCCCGCACGAGCGCGAGGTCCTCCGGGGAGAACAGCACCGTGCGCAGGATCCCGAGCACGTCACGCGGACGGCCGACCGCGCCGCGGTTGACCCGGGCGCGGTTCGCCCGGCCCGCGGTGATCTCCAGCTCGACAGTCAGCTCGCGGTCGTCGTTGACCACCGCGACCCGCACCAGCGCGCGCTCGCAGCCGTGCCGGATCAGCGGCGCATCCGTCGCGACGCGGTGTGAGCCCAGCGTCGCGACGTACCCGATCGCCTCCAGCAAGTTGGTCTTGCCGCGGCCGTTCTGGCCGACCAGCACGGCCGGCCCGGGTTCGAGGGCGAGATCGGCCTGCGGCCAGGAGCGGAAGTCGGTGACCTGCAGGTGTCGCAGATACACCAGGAACTCCCTACCCGCCGATCTTCTTCACGGCGTGCCCGCCGAACTGGTTGCGCAGCGCGGCGACCGCGCGCATCGCGGCCGAGTGCTCCTGCCGCGACGCGAACCGCGCGAACAGCGCGGCCGAGATGACCGGCGCCGGCACCGCGTTGTTGATCGCCTCTTCCAGCGTCCACCGGCCTTCGCCCGAATCCTCGACGTAGCCCTCGAGGTCGTCGAGCTCCGGGTCCTCGTCGAGCGCGCGCACGAGCAGGTCGAGCAGCCAGGACCGGACGACGGTGCCGCGCTGCCAGCCCTTGATCACCGCGGGCACGTCCTTGACGACCTTCGCGGCCTCGAGCAGTTCGAAGCCCTCCGCGAAGGCCTGCATCATGCCGTACTCGATGCCGTTGTGGATCATCTTCGCGTAGTGACCCGCGCCGACGTCGCCGGCGTGCGAGAAGCCCTCTTCGCGCGGGCCGTCCGGGCGCAGCGCGTCGAAGATCGGCATCGCCTTCTCGACGTCGGCGGCCGCGCCGCCGACCATCAGGCCGTAGCCGTTCTCCTTGCCCCACACGCCACCGGACACCCCGCAGTCGAGGTAGCCGATGTTCTTCGCCGCGAGCAGATCGGCGTTCAGCCTGTCGTCGGTGTACTTGGAGTTGCCGCCGTCGATCACCATGTCACCCGCGGACAGCAGGTTGCCCAGCTCGGTGACGGTCGCCCGGGTCGGCTCGCCGGCGGGCACCATGATCCAGACGATCCGCGGGGCGTCCAGTTTGGACACCAGGTCCTCGAGCGAGGTCGTGTCGCTGACGTCCGGGTTGCGGTCGTAGCCGACGACCTCGTGACCGGCCGCACGCAGCCGCTCACGCATGTTGAAGCCCATCTTGCCCAGGCCGATCAGACCGAGCTGAACCATGAGATCCCCTTACGTGCTAACGAGAAATGCGGGTCAGCCCGGGAGCCGGACCGGCATCAGGAGGTAGAGGTAGCCGGGGACGACGTTGCCCTCGGCGTCGGCGGGCTTGATGAGCGCGGGGCGGTTCGGCGTGGTGAACGTCAGCTCCGCCCGGTCGCTGTGGAGCGCGCCGAGGCCGTCGACGAGGTAACCCGGGTTGAACGCGATCGTCACCGGCTCACCTTCGTACTCGACCTGCAGCTCTTCTTCGGCGCTGCCCTCGTCGTCGCCGCCCGCGGACAACCGCAGCGTGTTGTCCCCGAACTCCAGTCGTACCTGAGTCCCCCGCTCGGCCACCAGTGAAACGCGCTTGATGGACTCGGTGAGCGCGGACACGTCGATGACCGCGCGCGAGGTGTGCGACGCCGGCAGCAGCTGCCGGTACGGCGGGAACTCCGCGTCGAGCAGGCGGGTGGTCGTGTAGCGCCCGGAACCGGACAGGCCGAGCAGGCCTTCGCCGCTGGCGAGGGCGAGGCGGATCGTGGCGCCGCTCGCGCCGAGCGTCTTGGCTGCCTCGGCGAGGGTGCGCGCGGGGACGAGCACCGCGGCGTCGGCCAGGCCCTCCGCGGGCTGCCAGGTGAACTCGCGCATGGCGAGCCGGAACCGGTCGGTGGCGACCAGGGTCAGCGAGCTGCCGGAGATCTCGAGCCGCATGCCGGTGAGCATCGGCAGCGTGTCGTCCTTGCCCGCGGCGACGACGACCTGGGTGACGGCCTGGCCGAACGCGTCGCCGGCGAGCTCGCCCGCGAAGGCGGGCTGGGACGGCAGCTGCGGGTAGTCCTCGACCGGCATGGTCGGCAGGGAGAACCGCGCGCTGCCGCACGTGATGGTGGCGCGCGCGCCGTCGACGGAGATCTCGACCGGCTGCGCGGGCAGCGCCTTGGTGATGTCGGCGAGCAGGCGCCCGGACACGAGGAGGCGGCCGCCGTCGGCGATCGTCGCCGGGACCCCGACCGTGGCCGAGACCTCGTAGTCGAAGCCGGAGACCGTCAGCGCGTCGGTGTCGCCGTCCGAACCGGCGTCGAGGAGGACACCGCCCAGCACCGGCACCGGCGGCCGGGAGGGGAGGCTTCTGGCCACCCACGCGACGGCGTCGGCGAGCCCGTCACGCTCGACGCGGATCTTCATGCGCGCATCCTTTCGACGATCGAGCCCCCTGCGGGCTCGGGCCAGGCCTCGTTCTCGCGGGGCAGTGACCGGCTGCCCCCTCCGGCAGGTCTGCTCTCCGCGTGAGCGGCCGGAGCGCGGACCAGGTGCAGGCGTCCACGTTAGGCCGTCGCGGGCGCCGCCGTCACCTCGGCCTCCCCTTGACTTTGTCGACATGACGACTCGATCTCGCGGCTGTCCCCAGCTTCGTCCATCGCCTGTTTTTGTTTTGTTCTCTCTTAGAAGAGATCTAAGGGCAGTAGCAGTAATAGGCGTTGTGGATTGTGTGGATTGAGCTCGTTCGCGCAGGTCGGACGGCTCGCGGGCATGTGGAGAACCGTGGTGGCAGACCTGTGGGTAGTTCGGGCGGTCCGTGGATGGTTTCGCCCATCCACGGATCCATCCACAGTTGTCCCCAGTTGTCCCCACGGTTGTCCCCAGGTGTGGGGCGATTTGTACCCAGGGTCTGGGGGTGCCGGACGGGCTCCGAACCCCTCTGCCGAGTGATCGGCTCCTCCTGTGCACAGCATGTGGGCAACCTGTGGAATCGACGTGGACAAGGGTGTGGATGCGCTGTGGATCGGCTGTGGGCGGGGTGTGGACGAAATCTGTGTCGTCGCTGGTGGGGGATCTGTTGGCACTGTGGGCAATCCGCCCACACCATGGGGAAACTTCCTTGTGTACAAACAATTTTCGCGAGTTTGGCGAAGCACGCGTACACGCCTTCGCTGCTTCGCGCGCGTACGTGTGCTTCGGACACTCCAAAGACGACAAAGGGGCGTCCACAGTGTGCGGACGCCCCGAAGTCGTTGGGAGGTAAGGGTTGTGCTACTGGCGGGCGCGCTGCTTGATGCGCGACGTCAGCTCCTGCACCTGGTCGTAGATGCGCCGGCGCTCGGCCATCTCCTTGCGGATCTTCTTGTCCGCGTGCATGACCGTCGTGTGGTCGCGGCCGCCGAACGTCTGCCCGATCTTCGGCAGCGACATGTCGGTCAGCTCGCGGCAGAGGTACATCGCGATCTGCCGGGCCGTGGCGAGCGCCTTCGTCTTGCCGGGGCCGCAGAGGTCGTCCAGCGTCACGTCGAAGAACTCGGAGATGACGCCCATGATGGTCGGCGCGGTGATTTCCGGGGCGTGGGAATCGGGGATCAGATCGCGCAGCACGATCTCGGCGAGTGCGCTGTCGACCGGCTGCTGGTTCAGCGACGCGAACGCGGTGACCCGGATCAGCGCGCCTTCGAGCTCCCGGATGTTCGCCTCGACCCGCGAGGCGATGAACTCCAGGACGTCACCCGGCACGGCGAGCCGATCCTGCGCCGCCTTCTTCCGCAGGATCGCGATGCGCGTCTCGAGCTCGGGCGGCTGGATGTCGGTGATCAGGCCCCACTCGAACCGCGTCCGCAGCCGGTCTTCCAGCGTTTCGAGGCGCTTGGGCGGCCGGTCGGAGCTGACGACGATCTGCTTGTTCGCGTTGTGGAGGGTGTTGAAGGTGTGGAAGAACTCTTCCTGCGTACCTTCTTTGCCTTCCAGGAACTGGATGTCGTCGACGAGCAGGATGTCGATGTCGCGGTAGCGGCGCTGGAAGGCGACCTTGCGGTCGTCGCGCAGCGAGTTGATGAAGTCGTTCGTGAACTCTTCGGTCGAGACGTACCGCACGCGCATGCCCGGGAAGAGCCGTTGCGCGTAGTGCCCGACCGCGTGCAGCAGGTGCGTCTTGCCGAGCCCGGACTCGCCCCAGATGAAGAGGGGGTTGTACGCGCGGGCGGGCGCTTCGGCGACGGCGACCGCGGCCGCGTGCGCGAAGCGGTTGGACGCGCCGATGACGAACGTGTCGAAGGTGTACTTCTCGTTCAGCTTCGTCTTCGACGTCTGCGGCTGGGCCGGCGCGGTGTACGGCTGGCCGGCGATCGGCTGGCCGGAGAACGTCGGCCAGATCTCGTGGACGGCGGCGAGCGCCTCGCCCTCTTCGTCGACTTCCTCGTCGGTGTCGTCGCCGTCGTCCGGCTTCGGCGCGACGGCCTGGTGCTGCGGCATCGGCAGGGGCGGCGCCGGCTCGGCGGGACGCGGCGGCGGCATCATCGGCGCGCCGTTGGCCGGCATCGGCGGGGCGGGCTCGGGGCTCGCGCCGTTTTCCACCCGGCCGGGTGACGGCGCGTAGCGGGGGGCGGGCGCCGGGGCGACGGCCTCGGTGTTGTCGACCTTCACCGCGAGGGAGATGACGCGGCCGAGCCGCCGGGAGAGCGCGTCGGTGATCGCGCCGCGCAGCCCGCGTTCGATCGCTTCCTTCGCGAAGTCACTGGGCGCGGCCAGGAGCGCGGTGCCGTCGAGCAGGCCGATGGGACGGGTCACGCGCATCCAGGCGCGCTGCTGGGGGGACAGGGTCCCGTCGGACAGTTCGCGTACCACCTGTTCCCAGATGACACCGAGATTGTGCTGGTGATCCGACACCTGTCTGGCTCCCCTCCCCTCGTCGGCGTGGACGGCGGATCCGCTTCCGGAACGCCTGGTCACTCCACCCGGCGATCACAGGAAGCCTGTCCGCGCACCGGCACAGCGAATATCCACATAGTTGTCCACAGCTGTGCACTAATGTACGGCGAGCCGCGGCGACGCCACTTGCGGGCTCGTCGTACGCCGGTGGGCACCCCACCACCCGGATACTCGTGCACCTCGACCGGTGACCCGAGAGGGGCACGCTAACAAGCCCCGCTCGCGGCCACAAGGCATCCTGGGCGGCCAGCATTTCACGGTGCACGGCCGGTTGCCATTCGGTGCCGCGGCGTCGAACTCACCGGGTGCGCCGACCGGTCGCGTACCGTGGTCGAGGGGGTGCTTACCGGCCGCCCGACGGGGGTGCGTACCCTCGTAAGGTCTCCCGTATGCGACGGGTGCGTTTCGCGTGCCCACGTTGTCGTCGCTCGTCGTGACGAGGCCACACGTTGGTAGGAGACACCAGAGACTGCCGTGCGCCCGCACGACACGCCAGGCGGGGGGAAGGAATTCTTCCCGCCCGACGCGACACACAGGAGAAGCAGTGAGCAAGGGTAAGCGCACCTTCCAGCCGAACAACCGCCGCCGCGCGAAGACCCACGGGTTCCGCCTGCGCATGCGGACCCGCGCCGGCCGGGCCATCCTGGCGGCCCGCCGTCGCAAGGGCCGCGAAGCGCTGTCCGCCTGATCGCGCCGATCGAGGCGCGCCGTGCTGCCCGCTGCCGCACGCCTGCGGCGGAGTGAGGATTTCCGCGTGGTTCTCCGTCGCGGGTCCCGGGCAGGCAGGCGCCGCCTCGTCGTCCACGCGCTGACCACGGACCCGTCCGAGGCCGCCGACGCTGTGCATTCCAACACCGTGTCGGCGGCCAGGGCGGGTTTTGTGGTGAGCAAGGCCGTCGGCAACTCGGTGGTCCGCCACCGCGTCAGCCGGCGGTTGCGTCATCTCGTTTCGGCCCGGCTCGGAACACTGCCCGCCGGCACTGCGTTGGTCGTACGGGCATTGCCGCCGTCGTCGACCGCGTCCAGCGCCGAGCTCGGGTCCGATCTCGACGCCGCGTTGCGTCGGCTGGGGCTTCTGTCGTCGCGCCGTCCGGCCGGGGATGCCCCCCGCCCGACGCGTCCCGCGGACGCGGCCCCCGACCACGGATCAGCGGTGTGACCGGCATGCGAGCCACCCCCGAGCACGACCACGAGCACGACGTGGCGCCCGAGCCCACGAAGCCCGGCCCCGTCGCCTGGGTGCTGTTGCTCCCCATCAAGCTCTACCGCAAGGCGATCTCGCCTTTCCTCCCGCCGGCTTGCCGGTTCTACCCGAGCTGCAGCGCGTACGCAGTCGAAGCCCTCACCCGGCACGGTGCCGGCCGCGGCTCCTACCTCGCGCTGCGCCGGCTGCTGCGCTGCGGCCCTTGGACGCCACCCGGCCGCGACCCCGTGCCCGAGACGTTCTCGTGGCGACACCGACGACCTGATACACCGATCGAGGAGTAGCAGCAGTGCTCGATTTCATCTACTACCCCGTGTCCTTCATCCTCTGGTGTTGGCACAAGGTCTTCGGGTTCGTCTTCGGGGAAGCAACAGCGGTCTCCTGGATCCTCGGCATCATCTTCCTGACGTTCACCGTCCGCGGCATCATGTTCAAGCCGTTCGTGAACCAGGTCCGGTCGATGAAGAAGATGCAGGACTTCGCGCCGGAGATGAAGAAGATCCAGAAGAAGTACGCGAACGATCGGCAGCGCCAGGCCGCGGAGATGCAGAAGCTCCAGCGCGAGCACGGCGTCAACCCGCTGGGCAGCTGCCTGCCGATGCTGCTTCAGATCCCGGTCTTCATCGGCCTGAACCACGTCCTGCGCGCGTTCACCATGCCGCCGCCCGGTGGCGGCCCGAAGACCGAGAACTACTTCTTCACCCAGGCCGACGTCCACTCCTACGTCAGCGCGAAGCTGTTCGGCGTCAACCTCGGTGAGGCCGTCTACAACGGTGTCGGTGTCGTCAGCGGTGGCGCCGCCAACGTCGGCTGGCAGTGGGGCGTCCTCCCGGTCGCGCTGCCGCTGATGATCGTCGCGTCGATCGCCACGCACCTCACCGCGCGGCACTCGGTGGCCCGGCAGAACGCCGCGTCGGCCACCCCGCAGACCGCGATCATGAACAAGCTGACGATGTACATCTTCCCGCTCGGTGTGCTCGTCTTCGGTGCCCTGTTCCCGCTCGGCCTCCTCTTCTACTGGCTGGCGAACAACGGCTGGACCCTGATGCAGCAGCGCCTCGTCTACACGAAGATCGACAAGGAAGAAGCGGCTGCCAAGGCGGAAGCCGCCGAGAAGCGCTCGACGCTCGGGCCGAAGCCGGGCCAGAAGCCGACCGCGCCGAAGGTCGGTCAGAAGCCGGTCCAGAAGAAGAAGAACCAGCCCGCCCAGTCCGGTGGCCAGAAGAAGGTCACGAAGGCGGGCTCGGCCCACGGCTTCGCGCAGACCGCCGCGTCTCCAGCGTCCGCTGCGTCCACGGACGGCGACGGCGACAAGGCTCCGGCCGACACGAGCGGCCAGAACGGATCGAAGGACAACGGCACGGGCGTGCCGGGCCTTCTCAAAGACTCGACCAGGAAGTCGGGCCGGAAGCGCCGCTGAGGCGCGACCGGTTCGGAGAGGAGACGAATGATGTCGGAGACGATCGACACGATCGACGCCGATAAGGACGACGTGACCCCGGAGGCGGCCGCGTCGGCGGACGCGGTCGACGAGCGCAAGGCGGGCGGTGACGACATCCTGGTCCAGGAGGGCGACATCGCCGGCGACTACCTCGAGCGCCTGCTGGACCTGCTCGACTACGACGGCGACATCGACCTCGACGTGGAAGCCGGCCGCGCGATCGTGAGCATCGACGGCGGCGAGGACCTCGAGAAGCTCGTCGGCCCGCGCGGCACGGTGCTCGAGGCGCTGCAGGAGCTGACCCGCCTGGCGGTCCAGCAGGAGACGGGCTCCCGCAGCCGCCTGATGCTGGACATCGCGGGCTGGCGCGCGGACCGCCGCGAGGAGCTGAAGGAGCTCGGCCGCTCGACGGCGGAGTCGGTCCTCAAGAGCGGCGAGCGGGTGCGGCTGCAGCCGATGAGCCCGTTCGAGCGCAAGGTGGTCCACGACGCGGTGGCGACGGTCTCGGGCGTCACCAGCGAGAGCGAGGGCGAGGACCCGAAGCGCCGCGTGGTGATCTTCCCGGAGGCGTGAGCCCCGGTTCGCTTCGGGAGCGGCCCCACTTGACTCGGTCAGGTGGGGCCGCTTTCTTGTGTGCATGCGCCCGGAACCCGGTGAGGTCATCCACTTCTCGGAGGATCCGACGATCACGCGCTTCGAACCGCACGTGGCCGCGACGGCTCAGCAGCCGGAGGCGTACGTGTGGGCGGTCGGTCCGGAGCGGGCGCCGGACTATTGGTTCCCCCGCCAGTGCCCGCGTGCGTTGGCGTGGGTGGTGCCGTCCGCGACGGAGGCGGACCGAGCTTGGCTCGGCGCCGACCGCACGCACGCGGTCGAGTACGGGTGGCTGGCGGCGATGCGGACGGTCCGGTTGTTCGCGTACCGCTTCTCGGCGGCGTCGTTCCGGTCGTTCGGCACCCACGCCCACGCGGTCGTGGCGACCGTGCCGGTCGAGCCACTCGGTCCGCCGGAGCGGGTCGGCGATCTGTTCGCGCTCCACGAGGAAGCGGGCATCGAGTTGCGGGTGATGCGGAACTTGTGGGCGTTCGTCGACACGGCCGCGGCGAGCACGCTCGGCTTCAGTGGCATCCGGTTGGCCAACGCGAACCCTCGGCCGAGCGAATTACACACGTGATGTTTCACGTGGAACCGTCCACAGCGGCGGCTGGCCGAGTGGAGTTGTCCACATCTTCGGACTGTCGGCTCGTCTTCTCCGGTTCATCGGGGACAATCGAACGAGCGCGGTTTCACGTGAAACCGGCGGACGAGGAGTAGGCGGAGTGAGCTTGGAGCAGGCCGCGGGGGCGGTGCGGGCCGCGGCGGAGCGGGTGTTCGGTGAGCACGTCGACCAAGCGGCTGGGTACGTCGAACTCCTGGAGCGCCACGGGGTCGAGCGGGGGCTGATCGGTCCGCGGGAAGTCGAGCGGCTGTGGGAACGGCACGTGCTCAACTCGGCGGTGATCGGCGAGCAGATGCCCGAAGGCACCCGTGTCGTCGACGTCGGGTCCGGCGCCGGGCTTCCGGGTGTACCGCTGGCGATCGCGCGACCGGACCTCGATATCGTCTTGCTCGAACCGATGGCCCGCCGGGTGGACTGGCTGGCCGAGGTGGCCGAGAAGCTGGAACTCCCGATCACCGTCGTCCGTGGACGCGCGGAGGAGCGGCCTGTGCGTGAGCAGCTCGGTGGCGCCGACATCGTCACCGCGCGCGCGGTCGCCCCGCTCGCTCGTCTCGCGGACTGGTGCCTGCCGCTGGTCCGTCCCGATGGCTTCCTGGTCGCCCTCAAGGGCGCCAGCGCGGCGGACGAAATCGAGCGGGACGGTGCCGCCATCCGCAAGGCCGGCGGGGCCGACCCGCTGATCGTCGAGTGCGGTGTGGCGGTGCTCGAGGTCCCCAGCACGGTTGTGAAGATCCGTCGCCTACCGACGGCCGCCAAGCCGAAGGCGCGGAGCAGGAAGCGATAACGGGCCGCGATGTTCCACGTGAAACGAAGCGACTCGACCACCGACCAGACGTCTAGATGGAGGAGGTGTCGAGACCGGTGAATCCCCCGCCGTCCGACTCCACGGAGACCAGCCACGACGTGGGCTGGACGCCGATCGCCGAAGAAGCCGCCCGCGCCGCGCGTCTGCTGCACCCCAAGGAAGGTTCGCTCCCCCGGCCCGGCCGTCGTCGCGTGATGACCGTCGCCAACCAGAAGGGCGGCGTCGGCAAGACCACCAGCACGGTCAACCTCGCCGCCGCGCTCGCTCTCCACGGGCTCAAGACGCTTGTCGTCGACCTCGACCCGCAGGGCAACGCGAGCACCGCGCTCGACGTCGACCACCGATCCGGGACGCCCTCCATCTACGAGGTGCTCATCGGCGAGGTGACGCTCGCCGAGGCCGCCCAGCCGACCGAGCAGTCCCCCAACCTCTTCTGCGTCCCCGCCACGATCGACCTCGCCGGCGCCGAGATCGAGCTCGTCTCGATGGCGTCCCGCGAGTCCCGGCTCAAGGAGGCCATCTCCTCGGAGATCCTCGACGAGATCGGCGTCGACTACGTCCTCATCGACTGCCCGCCGTCGCTCGGCCTGCTGACGGTCAACGCGATGGTCGCCGCGCAGGAGGTGCTCATCCCGATCCAGTGCGAGTACTACGCGCTCGAAGGTCTGGGGCAGCTGCTGAGCAACATCGAGCTCGTGCAGCAGCACCTCAACCGGGAACTCCGCGTCTCGACGATCCTCCTCACCATGTACGACGGCCGGACCAAGCTGGCCGACCAGGTGACGAACGAGGTGCGGAACCACTTCGGCGACACCGTCCTCAAGACGGTCATCCCCCGCAGCGTGAAGGTGTCCGAGGCGCCCGGGTACGGCCAGACCGTGCTCGCCTACGACCCCGGTTCACGCGGCGCGATGAGCTACGTCGACGCGGCCAAGGAGATCGCCGAGCGCGGCGCCCAGATGGAGAAGGGTAGTTCGACATGACCGAGCGTCGAGGAGGGCTGGGGCGCGGCCTCGCCGCCCTGATCCCGACCGGCCCCACCGGCGGTGGTCCGCTGCCCGCGCCCGCCGACGGCGCGGCGGCGGACAAGAAGGCGGCCGAGGACAAGGGCTGGTTCGCGGCGAACGGTCAGGCGCAGCAGCACGGCGGCGAGGTCGCCGGCGCGGTCTACCGCGAGATCCCCGTCAGCTCGATCAAGCCGAACCCGAAGCAGCCACGCCAGGTCTTCGACGAAGACGCGCTCGCCGAACTCGAGCACTCGATCCGCGAGTTCGGCCTCATGCAGCCCATCGTCGTCCGCGAGCTCGGCAACGACGAGTACGAGCTCGTCATGGGCGAGCGGCGGCTGCGTGCTTCGCAGCAGGCGGAGCTCGAGGCGATCCCCGCCATCGTCCGGCAGACCGCCGACGAGTCGATGCTGCGCGACGCGCTCCTGGAGAACATCCACCGCGTCCAGCTGAACCCGCTCGAAGAGGCGGCGGCGTACCAGCAGCTGCTCGACGAGTTCGCGGTCACCCACGAGGAACTGGCGAGCCGGATCGGCCGCAGCCGTCCGGTCATCACCAACACGATCCGGCTCCTCAAGCTCCCCCTGCCGGTGCAGCGCCGGGTCGCGGCGGGCGTCCTGTCCGCCGGGCACGCGCGGGCGTTGCTGTCGCTGGAGGACGCCGAAAGCCAGGAGGAGCTTGCCGCGCGCATCGTCGCGGAGGGCATGTCGGTCCGGGCGACCGAGGAAGCCGTCACGCTCAAGAAGAGCGAGAAGCCGGCCAAGCCGAAGCCCGCGCCGCGCAAGCCGATCCAGGCGCCGGGGTTGCAGGAGCTCGCGAACCGGCTCTCGGACCGCTTCGACACCCGCGTGAAGGTCGACCTCGGCCGCCGCAAGGGCCGGATCACGCTCGAGTTCGGGTCGGTCGACGACCTCGAGCGGATCGTCGCGATCATCGACGCGAATGGGACAAATCAGACACCGAAAACCGATTAGGGATCACCCCGGGGTGTTTCGTCACGGTGATGATTGCGGAGTGATCACCTCGGCGCAACGCTGAGCAACAGGGGGAAACGTGTGGGATCCGACGGGGTCGATCGGCCACGCGCTCTGGATCGGCGGCGCGCAGTGGGCGGGGAAGTCGACCGTCGCCCGGCTGCTCGCCGTCCGGTACGGGCTGACGGCGTACCAGTACGACTACCACGACGCGCGCGCCCACAACGATCGCTTGATCGCCGGCGGCGCGCCCGCGCGTGATCCCGAACGGCTGTGGGTGCGCACGACGCCGGAGGAGATGGCGGCCGCGGCGCGCGAGACCTTCGCGTTGCGGTTCGAGTGGGCACTCGACGACTTGCGCGCGCTCGTCTCGGGCCGCCCGATCATCGCGGAGGGCTGGGGGCTGCGGCCGGAGTTCGTGGCGCCCCTGCTCGACTCACCGCGCCGGATGGTGGTCATGGTGCCGACCGAGGAGTTCCGGCAGCACCAGCTGGCCACCTTGCCGCGCGCGGGAACCTTCTCCCCACGCGTCAGCGATCCCGTCCGGGCACAGCAGAACCGGATCGCGAGAGACCGCCTGCTCGCCGAGGACGCCGTCCGCAGCGCCCGCGAACACGGCATCCGGGTGCTGGAGATCGACGGGACGACGAACGCCGAAGGAGTGGCCGACACCGTGGCCGGCCACTTCGGCTTGGACTAGCGGGCGATCGCCCGCGCGATCAACTCGGCGAACACCGCGCCGAGCGACTTGCCGGCCGCCTCGATCGCCATCGGGACCGTCGACGTCTCGGTGAGACCCGGCGACGGGTTCACCTCCAGGAAGTGGACCGCGCCGTCCGGCGTGACGACCGCGTCGGTGCGGGAGATGTCGCGCAGGCCGAGCACGCGGTGCGCGGAGACCGCCAGCTCGGCCACCGCCTTGGCCGCGGCGTCGTCGAGCCGGGCCGGGGTGAAGAAGTCGGTCAGGCCGGCCGTGTAACGGGCCGTGTAGTCGTACACGCCGCTCTCCGGGACGATCTCGACCGCCGGGAGGGCCTCGGGCCCGTCTTCGCCCTCGATGACCGTCACGGCCACCTCGACGCCGTCCACGAACCGCTCGGCGAGCACCGTGTCGCCGTAGGCGAAGCAGCCGACCATCGCCGCCGGCAGCTCCGCCGCTTCGCGCACCACCTGCGTGCCGAGCGCGGAGCCGCCCTGGTCCGGCTTGAGGATCAGCGGGAGGCCGAGGCGCTCCACCATGGCGTCGAGCACCGCCTGGGCGCCGAGCTCCCGGAACGTGCTGTGCGGCAGCACCACCCAGCCCGGCGTCACGAAGCCGGCGTTCTGCAGCAACGCCTTCGCGGTCGGCTTGTCCCACGCGCGGCGGCAGCCCTGGGAGCCGGTGCCGACGAACGGCACGTCCAGCATCTCCAGCACCGTCTGCACCGAGCCGTTTTCGCCCTCGCCGCCGTGCAGCGCGACGACCACGGCGTCCGGCCGGTGGGTGCGCAGCCGCTCCAGCAGCCCGCCGTCGGTGTCCCACTCCTCGATGCCGAAGCTCTCGGACTTCAACGCCGCGGACAGCCGTCGCCCGGACCTCAGGGAGACGTCGCGTTCGTGCGAGAGCCCGCCGGCGAGCACGGCAACGGTACGGTCGACCACCGTGGAAACTCCTTAGCTGGAACGAATCTCAGAGCGTGTCCGGGGACGGGTTCTGCGGCCCCTGGATCCGGCGCGCGCTCACGCTACCGAAGGTGCGGGCGAGGTCCATTTCGGACTCCAGCACCGCCGCCAGCCGCCGCACGCCCTCACGGATGCGCTCCGGCGTCGGGTAGCAGTAGGACAGCCGCATCTGGCGGCTGCCGAACCCGTCGGCGTAGAAGCCGGTTCCGGACGCGTACGCCACCCGCGCTGTCACCGCGCGCGGCAGCATCGCCTTCGTGTCGACGCCTTCCGGCACCGTCACCCAGACGTAGAAGCCGCCGTCCGGCTTGGTCCACGAGCAGCCCGGGGGCAGGTACTGGTCGAGCGCGGACAGGATCGCGTCCCGCCGCTCGCGGTAGTTCTCGCGGAACTTCTTGATCTGGCCCTTCCAGTCGTGCGTGGCCAGGTAGCGCGACACGATCATCTGGTTGAACGTGGGCGGGCACAGCGTCGCCGACTCCGCGGCGAGCACCAGCTTCTCGCGCACCGCGTGCGGCGCGAGCACCCAGCCGACGCGCAGGCCGGAGGCGAACGTCTTCGAGAACGAGCCGAGGTACACGACGTTGTCGGGGTCGGTCGACCGCAGCGCCGGGTACGTCTGCCCGTCGAAGCCGAGCAATCCGTATGGGTTGTCTTCGACGACCAGGACGCCGTGCTCGCGGCAGATCTCGAGGATCTCCGCGCGGCGCTCGACGGCCAGCGTGACGCCGGCGGGGTTGTGGAAGTTCGGGATCGTGTAGAGGAACTTGACCCGGCGGCCGGCCTTCTTCGTCTGGTCGAGCGCTTCGCGGAGCAACGAAGGCACCAGGCCGCGGTCGTCCATCTCCACGTGCACGACCTGCGCCTGGTAAGCGGCGAACGAGCCCAGCGCGCCGACGTACGACGGGCCCTCGGCGATCACGACGTCACCCGGGTCGCAGAACAGCCGCGTGACCATGTCCAGGCCCATCTGCGAGCCGACGGTCACCACGACGTCGTCCGGGTGCGCCTTGATGCCCTCCAGAGCCATGATTTCGCAGATCTGCTCACGCAGCACCGGGATGCCGTGCGCCGAGCCGTACTGCAGCGCCACCAGGCCGTCTTCGGCGATGATCTCGGCCACCTGCGCCGACAGCGTGTCGAGCGGCAGCGCCGCCAGGTTCGGCATGCCGCCGGCCAGCGAAACCACCTCGGGCCGGCTGGCCACCGCGAACAGCGCCCGGATCTCGGAGGCGGTCATCCCCGCGGTGCGCGCGGCGTACCGCTCGAGGTGCGGGTCGAGGTTCTGGCGGCCACTGGTTTGTCGGCCACTGTGCGGCTTGCTGGGGCGGTTCTCGGTCATCGACGATTCACCCGGGGCTCGGTGGACACGGTCACTCCCGCGGGAGCTGGTAGATCCCATCGAGTGTAACCGGGCACCCATCAGGACCCCCTGGCCTTTCGGTGCTCGTCACATCGGCCTATCCTCGACCGTGGCTCCCGTGTTCGTGCCGTGGATCTCGCGCGGCCTGACGGGCGGGCAGCCCGTCGGGAGCGCAGGTCAGGGAGGTCGCGGGTGTCGCGTCGCGTCGTGGGCGTCACACTGGACAACCTCGAGCACCTGCCGAAGAGCTGCCGCCGGTGCGTGTACTGGGAGCTCGCCCCCCACCTGAAGCACCAGGCCGAGGAGTTCGGCGCCACCGAGGTCGAGAAGGAAGCCTGGGTCTCGAGCGTGCTGCTCGAGTGGGGTTCCTGCGGCCGCATCGTCTACAGCGACACGCTGCCGGTCGGGTTCGTGCTGTACGCCCCGCCGAACGCCGTCCCGCGTGCGCTGGCCTTCCCGACGTCGCCGCCGAGCGCGGACGCCGTCCTGCTGACCTCGTTCCAGGTGCTCCCGGAGTTCCGCGGCGGCGGGCTCGGCCGGATGCTCGTCCAGGCGGTCGCCAAGGACCTCACCAAGCGCGGCGTCCGCGCGATCGAGGCGTTCGGCGACGCGAAGCCCGACGAGCCGGACCCGGACGGCGGCCACAGCTGCGTCCTGCCGGCGGCCTTCCTGCAGAGCGTGGGCTTCAAGACGGTCCGCCCGCACCCGAAGTGGCCCCGGCTGCGCCTGGAGCTGCGCTCGGCGATCACCTGGAAGGAAGACGTCGAGGCGGCCCTGGAGCGGCTGCTCGGCCAGGTGACGATCACCACCGCCGAGCCGAGCCTCGGCCGCGCCTAATCCCTCACCGCAAACGTTTGCGCCAGTGCTTCCGCATGCCCGAAATCGAGGTGTGCACAACTGTGGAAGAAGTGCCGAGTTATCCACAGAGCGCTGATAGGAGCGGTGGAAAAGCTGTGGAGAACTACCCGTGAACCTGGGGACGCGGCGCGCGCGTCCCCAGGTGTGGTGGGGCAGGTGAAGGAGAGCCGCTAGGGGTTGTGGTCGGCTCTATTCGGCCTTGGCGAGCTCGTGCGCCAGGACGTCGGCGAACGTGAACGTGCCCGTCGGCTGGTCGCCCTCGCCGAGCAGGTACAGGCGCTTGACGGCGATCAGGATGCCCTCCGCGACGATGTCGCGGAACGCCGGATCGCCGAGCTTGCGGGCGTCGTCCGGGTTCGTCAGGTAGCCGATCTCGACCCGGACCGCCGGGCAGCGGGTGCGGGTGAAGATGTCCCACGACTTGTAGTGCGTGCGGCAGTCGAGCATGCCCGTGCGGGCCGCGACCTCGCGCTGGATGAAGCCGGCCAGCAGCTCGCCCACCGTGGACGTCGTGCCGTTGCCGTTGCCGAAGTGGAAGCTCGCGACACCCTGCGCGCGCGGCGAGGCGTTCTTGTCGCTGTGCAGCGAGAGGAACAGGTCGGCGCCGGCGTCGTTGGCGAACTTGGCGCGCTCCAGCTCGGTGGGGCTGTGGTTCGGGCCGCGGGAGATCAGCGCCTCCATGCCGGTGGCCTTCATCCGGCCCTCGAGCCGGCGGGCGAGGTCCCACGCGATGTCGGCCTCGCGCAGCCCGCCGGCGACCACGCCGAGGTCGTCGCCGCCGTGGCCGGGATCGATCACGATGCGCTTGCCGCGCAGGCGCGGACCGGCCTGGCGCACCTGCTCCTGCTCGCGCAGGAACACGGGGCGCCCGCCCCGGGCCCGCGGCGAGGACAGGCGGTGCAGCTCGCGGATGGTCGCCGGACCGCACACGCCGTCCGGCGTCAGGCGCATGTCGCGCTGGAACGTCTTGAGCGCGCGCTCGGTGGCCGGGCCGAAGTAGCCGTCGGGGCGGCCGGCGTCGAAGCCGAGCTCGGTGAGCCGCTCCTGCAGCGTGAAGACGTCGTCGCCGTGCACCGGCGAAGAGATCAGGTACGACAGCGGGCGGCTGCCCAGGTGGTAGCTGGCGCCCTTGAGCGCCTGGAACGTCGCCGGACCCACGATGCCGTCGGTCATCAGCCCACGACGCTGCTGGAAGGCACGGACGGCGTGCTCGACGGCGACGTCGAACGTGTCGTAGTCGTCGGTACCGGTGACCGGCGGGAGCAGGTCCATCCCGGCCAGGATGGACCTGATCTCGGCGACGTCCGGACCGACGTCACCGCGGCGGAGTACCCGCATGCACTCCTCGCTCTTTCCTAAGGCACCGATTCGGGGGTTCGGTGCGTGGCAGGACTTCGGAAAACCTTCGCTGGGACGAGCCCAGGTCCTCTATTGTGCCTTGCCAACTCTGGGTGACAGCGCAGGCCCGGTAGGTGCGTCAAGAACCTGTTAGTGGAGTACCCGCGGTGGCCGCCGTCACGCTCGATCGACCTACACCGGACAGATTCCCCCGAACGACAACGAACCCGGGGCCACGGGAGGGATTCCCGCAGGCCCCGGGTTCGCCGGGCTTGTTCGGTTCAGAGGACGTCGGCGAGGTCCGACAGCAGCGCGGCCTTCGGCTTCGCGCCCACGATCTGCTTCACCGGCTTGCCGCCCTGGAAGAGGATCAGCGTCGGGATGGACATCACCTGGTAGTCACGCGGCGTGTTCGGGTTCTCGTCGATGTCGATCTTGGCAATCGTCAGCTTCTCGCCGTTCTCGGCCGCGATCTCCTCGAGCACCGGGGCGACCATCTTGCACGGGCCGCACCAGGTGGCCCAGAAGTCGACGAGGACCGGCTTCTCGCTGGTCAGGACCTCGTCGACGAACGTCGCGTCGGTCACCTTGACGGTGTTGGCCATGGTTTCTCCTTCGAGTGGGTTGAACGCCGGAAAGTCAGTTGGTGCCTGCGCCGTAGCCGCCGCCGACGAGCTCGGCCGCCTCGTGCGCGTCGGCCTCGCCGTGCTCCGCGAGCCATCGTTCCGCGTCGATCGCCGCGCTGCACCCCGAACCCGCGGCCGTGATCGCCTGCCGGTAGGTGCGGTCCACCAGGTCACCGGCCGCGAAGACGCCGTCGAGGTTCGTGAAGGACGTCTTGCCCTTCGTGACGACGTAGCCGTCCTCGTCCAGGTCGACCTGGCCCTTCACCAGCTGGCTGCGCGGGTCGTGGCCGATCGCGACGAAGAAGCCCGTCACGTCCAGCGTCGACTCGGAGCCGTCCTTGGTGTCCTTGAGCTGCAGGCCTTCGACCTTGCCGTCGCCGAGCACCCCGGTGATCTGCGAGTTCAGCTGCCACTTGATCTTCTCGTTCGCACGGGCGCGCTCGAGCATGATCTTGGACGCGCGGAACTCGTCGCGCCGGTGGACGATCGTGACGGACTTCGCGAACTTCGTCAGGAAGGTCGCCTCCTCCATCGCCGAGTCGCCACCGCCGGCGACCACGATGTCGTGGTCGCGGAAGAAGAAGCCGTCACAGGTCGCACAGGCCGACACACCGCGGCCGAGCAGCTCCTGCTCGCCCGGCACGTTCAGGTACCGCGCCGCCGCGCCCATGGCGAGGATGACCGCGCGGGCGGCGTAGCGCTTGCCGTTCGCGTGGACGTACTTGACGTCCCCGGTCAGCTCCAGCGACTCGACGTCCTCCGCACGCAGCTCGGCGCCGAAGCGCTCGGCCTGCTTGCGCATCTCCTCCATCAGGTCCGGACCCATGATGCCGTCGCGGAACCCGGGGAAGTTCTCGACCTCGGTCGTCGTCATCAGCGCGCCGCCGAACTGCGTGCCCTCGAACACCAGCGGTTCAAGCTGGGCCCGCGCCGCGTAAACGGCAGCGGTGTATCCGGCAGGACCCGACCCGACGATGATCAGGTTCCTGATTTCCTCGGCAGCCACCCGTGACCTCCGCTCGTAGTGACCCGTGTACCAGGCTCAACACGATCGTAGGTGGCCATGTTCCCAGCCGTGACACCGCTCATGGGGGCTCCGGGTGGCGGAGCCCCCGGCCCGGGGCGAAGCCCCGGATGTCACAGCCGCTACTTCTCCCCGACGACCTTGTCGAAGAGCACAGCCGGATTCCCCGGTCCGCAGTCCGCGCCGAAGGCCACAAGCCGGAACTGGGCCAGCTTGCCGGTGGTCAGGATGATCATCACCCCGGCCTTGCCGCCGACGTTCACCGGGCGGATGCCCTCGGGACGCACCTTCGGGTCGAGTCCGGCGGCCGCGATGCACGCGTCCAGGCGGTCTTCGCTCTGCAGCGGGCCGAAGTCGCGGACGCCGATCGCCTTGCCGACCAGGGCCTGCGCACCGGCGCCGTCGTTGCCGACAGACGGGCCGGTCGGGGCGGCGACGTTCGGGGTGCCGGTCTGCTGCGAGGTGTCCGGGATCGCGACGGTCACCGCGACGACCGCCGCCGCGGCCGCGGTCAGGACGCCGGCGGCCCAGCCGAGCCGCTTGTTCCGGCGGCGCCGGGCCGCCGCGAGGTCCACCACCGGGGCGTTCCCGGTCCCGGTCTGCCGCGGTGCCGCCTGCGCGGCCGGCTGTGCTTTTCCAGGAAAGGCGGCCGCTGCTTCGGCGGCCAGCGCCGCGTCCAGCCGGGCGGCGAACTCCGCGGGCATCGGCGGGGCCGGCGCGGCCGCGAGCGAGGCGAGGTCGGCCTGGGTGGCGTCGAGGGCGTCCAGGATCGCGCGGGCTTCGGGATCGGCGTTGACCAGCGGCCACAGCTCGGCCGCCTGCGTGTCGTCCAGGACACCGGCGTGGAGGTCGGCGAGCACGTCGACAGACCAGGGCGGACCGATGGTCCCCCCGATCCCCCGGCTTTCGTCCGTCATCGTCCCTCCCCGCTACCCGGCTGACGCCCGGCCCGTTTGCTTTCGTGAGTTGGGACGTTCGCAATCGCATCGGGGTTCCGCAGGTGCCCGAGAACCTTCGCGAGTTTGCCGCGGCCCCGCGCGCACCGGCTCTTCACCGTGCCTTCGGCGATGCCGAGCATCTTCGCCGTCTCGGCGACGGAGTATCCCTCGACGTCGACCAACACGATCGGGGCACGTTGCTCCTCGGGCAGCTGGTCGAGCGCCTCGCGCACGAGCAGGCTGGTCTCGCGCTCGGACATCGAGTCGCGGGGGGCGGCGGGCTCGTTGAACCCGGTTTCCGGCAGCGGGACGGTCGGGCGCGCCTGGCGGCGGCGGATCCGGTCGAGGCAGGCGTTCACCACGATCCGGTGCAGCCACGTCGTGACCTGCGACTCCGCTCTGAAGTTGCCGGCCGCGCGGAACGCCGAGATGAACGCGTCCTGCAACGCGTCGGCGGCCTCTTCCGGATCGCGGACCGTGCGCAGGGCCACCGCCCACATGCGGTCGCGATGTCGCTGGACGAGTTCGCTGAACGCATGGGGGTCCCCCGCGGCGTGAGCCGCTATCAGATCCGCATCCGTGGGAGCTGCAGCTGTCACCCGGCAGAGCCTACTGACCCTGTCGGGTGCGTCACCCCGCAGGCAGGAAGGACAGGTCGCCTATTTCGGTCATGTACTGCCCGTCGGCGTCGCCCAGCTGGGTGATCCAGACGATGAAGTACTCGCCCTGCGTCGGCTGGGCCAGCGGGATCGTCGTCTCGCCGTCCTTCAGGTCGCCGTTGCCGACCACCTTCGTGTCGGCCAGGTCGGGGTTCTTCCCGGTCGCCGAGCGGATCTCGACCTTCGTGCCGGGAGTGCCCCCGATGACCTTCACCTGGCTGAGGTTGATCGGGTCGGCGAAGGTGACGATCAGCCCGACACCCGGCTTGATGGTGGGGAACTGCTGCTTGTACTTCTCGGTCCGCCACTCCGTGTCGGGCTTGCCGTCGATCGCGTACTTCGCCCGGCCGGTGTTGTCGCCCCGGCCCTCCGGGTTGTAGACGGCCGCCGACTGCGGGGCCACCGGTGCGCCCACGGTCGGCGAGGGCGGCGGTGCCGGAGCCGACGACGAGGGCGGCTGGGTTCCGCTCTGCTGGCTCGACGCCGGCGGCGCGGCGACGTTGAGCGACGGCCCGCTCGCCTTCGAATCGCCCTGGAAGACGTTGATCAGCATCAGGCCGCCCCAGGCGAGGATGACGACGGTCGCGACCACCAGCACGGTGACGCCGAGGGCGAGCTTGCGTCGCCGGGCGACGTCCTTGACCGGCTTCTTCGTCGTCCAGATCGTGCCGTCGGGCTCGGCGGTGTCACCGCCGACGGCCTTGATCAGCTGGGTGCGCTCCTCTTGTTCGGCCACCTGGTCGAGCACGCGGAGGATGGCCGCGCTGGTGCGGATGCCGCCGTTGCCACCGTCCTCGATCGTGCGCACGGCCAGCGACGACAGGTCGGCCGGGACCGTCGGCACCAGCTGCCGCGGTGGGACGATCCGGCCCTGCGGCGTCGTCGGCGCCGCCGGGATCGCGGGCGGCCCGCCGGGCAGCGCCCAGCGGCCGGTCAGCAGCAGGTACAGGACCGCGCCGAGCGCCTTGACGTCGTCGCGCAGCGTCGCCTCCGGCAGCGGGCCGGGGAACGCGAGCTTGAGCGCGCCGTTCGGCGTCAGCCGCAGCCGCTGGGGATGGTCGAGGCCGAGGACGAGCCCGTTCTGGTGCGCCTGCTCGACGGCCTCGGCCAGCGCCTGCACCATCCGCGCGGCCGCGGCGGGCGCCACCGGCCGCTGCGCGACGAGGTCGACCAGGTCACTGCCCTTGGTCCACTCCGCGACGACGACGCCGAGCAGGCCTTCGCTCGAGGTGATGCCGCTGCCGAGGGCGAGCACGTCCAGCACGCGGGCGACGCCACCGTGGCCGAACTTCGACGCGTGCGTGGCGCGTTCGAGCGTCCGCCGGGCCAGCCGGGCGGCTTCGGGGTCCGCCGGGTCGCCGACCAGCAGGGTCAGCGCGACGTCCCGCTTCAGCTGCCCGTCGCGCGCACGCCACAGGTGCGCGTCGCCCCGCTCGTCCACGCCGAACTGCGCGAGGAGGCGGTAGCGGCCGTCGCCGACCACACGCCCGGGGGCCAGCGATCCGACCTGGGCCTTGCCCACGTGGTTCGCACCCCCCGCCTGTTCGCTCCGCCTCGTGTCCACCCGCACTCTCCCGCTAGCTCCCCGCACCGAGGGTACCCAGAATACGACGCGGGAGTCGTCGCCTTCCGTACCGCAATCGTTACCCGCGCTTGATCAACCGGGTGAACCTCGAAGTGGCCGGCTTCAGTTCCTCGACCTTCAGCGCCATCAGCACGCCGAACGAGACCACAATCCCGACGATGCTCTGCAGCAACAGCTTCACCCAGGCGCCGAAAGTGGGCCCGAACGAGTCCGGCACGAGCTTGCCCGCGACCCACGCGGCGGCGACGCCCAGGACACTCGCGACGACCGTGAAGAGAATCACGCCGATCACCCGCTTGCTGCGGAGGTTGCCCAGCGTCACCCAGAGCCAAACCTGGCCGAGGATCGCGCCGACCACGAACGTCAGCGCGTTGACCATCATCACGCCGAGCACGACGTTGTCCGGCGACAGGAGTACCGGGCACAGGTACAGCAGCGGCACCTTGACCAGCGTCATCACGATCATGATCAGCGTCGGCGTGCGGGCGTCCTTCATCGCGTAGAACACGCGCATCTGCAGCATGACCAGCGCGTACGGCAGGAGCGCGAACGCCGAGATCGCGAGCGCGTCGCCGAGCCGCTCGGCCGTTTCGACCGTGCCCTTGCCGAAGGTGAACAGCGCGATGCCGATCGAGCCGCCGACCACGGTCATCACCGCGGAGATCGGCACGAGCATCACCGTCGAGATCCGGGACGCGTACGACAGGTCTCCGATCAGCTTCTTGTGGTCGCCGTCTGCGGCCGCGCGGCTCATCCGCGGCATGATCGCCGTCAGCAGCGAGACGCCGATGACGCCGTACGGCAGCTGGAAGAGCAGCCAGGCGTTGCTGTAGGCCGTCACACCACCGGGTGAACCGCTGGTCAGCACGCGCGTGTTGATCGTGTAGCCGATCTGGCTGACGGCGACGTAGCCGAGGATCCACAGTGCGAGGCCGCCGAACTCCTTCATCTGCTTGTCGATGCCCCAGCGCCACTTGAACCGGAAGCCGGACCGCAGCAGCGGCGGGATCAGCAGCAGCGCCTGGGCGACGATGCCGCCGGTGACGCCGATGCCCAGCGTCAGGACCTTGGGGTCGGTGATCGACACCTGCGTGGTGTTGATGTCGCCCGGCATGATCCAGACGACCAGGATCGTGAAGATGACCACCAGGTTGTTGATCACCGGCGCCCAGGCCGTCGGGCCGAAGATCTGCTTGGCGTTCAACACCGCCGAGAGCAGCGCGAACACGCCGTAGAAGAAGATCTCCGGCAGTAGCAGGTAGGCGAACGCGGTGGTGAGGTCCGCGCTGGCCTGACCGGACGAGTCGACATAGAGACTCGTGAACGCCGGTGCCGCGATCACCGCGACGACCGTGCCGACCAGCAGCAGCGAGAACGCCACCGTGATCAGGCGTTGCGTGTAGGCCGTGCCGCCGTCGGGGTCGTCCTGCGAGCGCACCAGCAGCGGCACCACCACGCTGGCGAGCACGCCACCCATCAGCAACTCGAAGATGATGTTCGGCATCGTGTTGGCGACGTTGAACGAGTCGTTCGCGATGCCCTGGCCGATCGCGCCGACCAGCAGCAGCTTCCACAGGAAGCCGGTGATCCGGCTGATCAGCGACGCGATGGCCATCCGCCCGGACGCCTTCGCCAGCGACGGCGCCTTGGCCGGCGCCTCCTCCGGCGCTTCCCCGTCCGGCCGGGGCTTGACCAGCGGCCCCTTGAGCGCCGGCATGACCTGGGTGGCCAGCGCGTCGTACGGCCGCATGACATCGGGGTCGGCGACCGGCCAGCGCGAGTTCATCGGCACGCCGGCGGTGCGCGGGATGAACCGCGTCGCCTCCGGGTCGGGCGCGCGCTGGACCTGGGTGGCCTCCTCCTGCCACGGCCGGACCGGCGCCGGACGGCGCGAGCCGCGGCCGCGCGGCGGGACGGGCGTGCCCGGAGGCGGGGTGCCGAGGGCCGGGTTGCCGGGCGGCGGGGTCAGCGGCGGGTTGGGCTGCGGGAGCCGCCCCTGGTGCGGACCCGGGGGGATCTGCTGTGGGCCGCTCTGCTGCGGAGGCGGCCCGGCTTGCGGGTTGCCTGGCGAGACGACTGGCTGGGCGCCGCTCAGTGGCTGGCCGGGTGGTGGCACGGCCGGTTTCGGTGGCGGTCCGGCCGGTGCGTTGGCCGGCGAGACCGCCGGCTGGGGGCCGCCGTGCGGAGGCGGCCCGGCCTGCGGAGGCGGTCCGGCTTGCGGGTTGCCCGGGGAGACGACTGGCTGGGCGCCGCTCAGCGGCTGGCCGGGTGGTGGCACGGCCGGCTGCACACCGCCGTGCGGTGGCGGGCCCGGCTGAGGGTTGCCCGGCTGCGCACCGCTCGGCGGCACGGGCTGGACCCGCGTCGGCGCCGGGCCGGCGCCGCGCGGCGGGCGGCCGCCCTGCGGCGGCGGCACCCGGCGCGGTGGCTGGTCCTCGCGGAAGGCGCGGTCGTCACGGGGGGCGCGGTCGTCACGGAAGGCTCGGTCGTCGTGTGGGCTGCGGTCGTCACGGGTAGCGCGGTCGTCGTGCGGGCCGCGGTCGTCACGGGGCCAGTCGTCGCGCGGCCGGTCGCCACGGGGGCTGCCCTCGCGCACCGGGTACTCCTCCGCGGCCGGGCGGGCGCGGGGCGCGTGGTCCTCCGGTGCGGGCCGGTCGCCGCGGGGAGGGCGGGGCGGGCGCTCGTCCGGGGCCGGGCGGTCGCCACGGGCGCGTTGGTCGCGGGGCGGGCCGCCGGCACGGGGGGCGCGCTCGCCCCGGACCGGGCGGTCGTCGCCGCGGGGGGCTCGGCCGTCGGGGGGTGGCTGGTCGGCTCGGCGGGGGCGGCCGTCGCGAACCGGGCCTTCCTCGCGGATCGGGCGCTGGTCGCGGACCGTCGCGTCGTCCGGCGGCGGGGTGGGCATCGCGCGCGTCTGGCCGTTGCGGGACGGCTGGCGGCGGCCGCGCTCCTGGGGCGGAGGCGGCTGCTGGCGGCGGACCGGCTGCGATGCCCGCGGTGGCCCGTCGCCCCGTTGCGGGGGCGGGGGGCCTTCGCGCCGAGGACGACCCGCACGCTCGGGTGGTAAGCCCGGCTCTCTCTCCAACGCGTGCCCAATCCTCGGTGCTCTACTCCGGTGCCGCGGCCCGGTGCCGCGCACGTGCGGACCAAGGGTAATCGCGAACCGCCCGGAACACTCGAAGGCCGACGGATCAGTCCACGACGTCGCGGCCCGCGCGGGCGTCCTTCACCCGCCGGTAGATCCGCCGGGAAGCGAGCAGAAGCAGGGCCACACCTGCGGCGACGGTCGCGATGATGGTGATCGCGCCGTACTCGGTCGACGTCAGCTCGAAGCGCGCGGATGACCCGAGCGGGGTACCGGTCGGCGTGCTCAACGACACATCGACGCTGAACCGGCCGGCCCGCAGCGCCTCCACCGGCAGGAAGTAGTTCTTGCCGCCGCTGGCCGGGAAGAACCAGTCCTTCGCGTCCTCCGGGCGCAGGCCCGTGTTGTTGTTCAAGGTGAACCGGGCGTTGATCCCGACCGGCAGGTCGTTGCTGACGTACACCGGCAGCGGCGAGTTGCCGGACGCCAGCGCGATGGTCTGCTTCGGCTGCGAGACGGTCACCCGCCCGCTGATCGCCGCCAGCTCGGCCTGGGCGTTCGTGGTCGCCGCCGCCGCGGGCAGCCCGCGCCACGCCAGCGACGCCCCGCGCAGCTCGGCCAGCCGGACCGGCTCCACCACGTCGTCGGGTTTCACCCGCTTGGTCGGGTCGATCTGCATCGCCGCCGCCAGCCCGGTGGCCTGGACGTCCAGGCCGGCCAGCGTCGAGACGACGCCGGCGTCGATGCCGCCCGCCGGGTCCTGGCCGCCGTCGCCGACCGAGCCGGACGTCGCCGGGCTGTCGGCGAGCAGGGCCGACAGGCCGGTCGAGGTGACCAGGCCGGCTTCGATGAACGCGCCGACCTGCTGCAGGTACGTGCCGAACTCCTCCGCGGACGCGTCCCAGCGCCGCGGCGGCGCGACCAGCAGGTGGTCCGGCCGCTGCTGGCCGGTGGGCTGGCCGAGCCCGGCGCGGAAGGCGAGGGCGCCGAGGCCGTTCTGGCTCGCGACCGCCCGCTCGGTCGTGGCGGCCACCGTGACCGAGTCCGGCACGCTCGGGACCCCGGTCATCGCGGCCGAGATCAGCGAGTCGGTCGGCTGCACGCGGACGGCGCTGCCCTGCACGGTGACGCCGCCGCCGGCCGCGGCGGGGGCGAGCTTGCCCGCGTCGGCGAGCACGGTCCGCACGCCGGCGTCGGTGAGCGCGGTGAGCACCGACGCGCTTGGCGTGCCGCCCGGCCAGAGCACGCCGGTCAGCGGCGTGGCGCCGGTCACCTGCTCGATGGTCTCGGCGCCGCCGGCGGCCCGGGTGGCCAGGCTGGTGTCGCCGGGCCGGACGCGGGTGAGCGCGTCGAGGTCGGCGTCGGCGAACGGCAGCGTCACCACGCAGCGGGTGCCGACCAGCGACCGCACCGCCGACAGCCACGCCTTCGCGGCGTCGACGCCCTTGCCGTCGACGTTCCCGGTGTCCGTGTGGACGAGGTAGCCGCGGCTCATCGCTTCGACGGTGGCGAGCAGGTCCGGGTCGAGCGCGAAGCACATCGACTTCGCGAGGTTCGAGTTGCTCCGCACGGCCGACGTCGCCGCGGTGACCAGCGCGTTCAGTCGCCCGTCGCCGCTGATCTCGGCGGTCAGCCGGTCGTCGGCCAGCACCATCGGGCTGCCGTACGGCGCCGCGTAGACGTGCGGGATGTTGCCGGTCAGCGGCCAGAGCAGGGTCATGCTCGGCGCGCCGCCGCGGTTCGAGGCCGCCTGCTTGCCCGGCCCGGCCAGCACCGGCATCAGCATGCTGACCGCGCCGAGCCGCGCCGGCCCGCCGAACTCCGGCGTGCCGTTGACGTTGACCAGCAGCGGGTAGACGCCGGGGCGGCTGAACCGGTCGGCCCGCGCCCCGGTCAGCGGCACGGTGATGTTCAGCGGCGCGCTCTGGCCCGGCTCGAGCACGTCGGCGACCGGGGTGAACTCGGTCAGCGGGGTGTCCTTGATGACGGCGCCGGACAGCACGTCACCGACCCCGCGCTCGGTCGTCGCCCGGTCCCCGACCTGCAGCCGGACCTGCGGCTTGGAGACCCTGCGGTCGCCGGTGTTGGTCACCGTGCCGGTGACGGTCAGCGTCGTCGTCGAGCTCGTGATCACGCGCGGGGCGAGCTGGGCCAGGTCGATGCGCAGGCGGGCGCCGCCCTCCTGCGCCTGGGCCACCGTGGCCCCGGCGAGGGCGGGGACGGCCAGGAAGAGGACGGACAGGAAGGCTGCGGCGAACCGCTTCACTCGGGGGCTCCCTCAGGGGCGTGCTCGTCTCGTCCGTGGACGTCCGGGCGCGCGAAAAGTTCCTTGGCCTTCCGGACGAGCTTGCGCTCGTCGGAGTAGGCGAGTTTGGACTCCAGCTCGGCCAGCGGGACCCAGGCCACCTCGGTGACCTCGACGTCTTCGTCGGAGAGCTCACCGCCGAGCGATTCGAGCAGGAAGTGGTGCACGGTCTTGTGGATGCGCCGCTTCTCGGCCACGAACCAGTAGTCGATGGTGCCGAGTGGCCGCATGACGCGCGCGGAGATGCCGGTTTCCTCCTTCACCTCGCGCACGGCCGTCTCTTCCACCGTTTCACCGTCCTCGATGTGGCCCTTGGGCAGCGACCACAGCAGTCTGCCGTGCCGGTCGAGCCGGCCGATCAGCACCGCCTGTTCGCGCTCGACGTCGACCACGAGACCACCGGCCGACGTTTCGTCGACCGTGGTCAGGCGCCTGCCGCGCTGACGCCTGCGCCGCCTGCGCGGCTTCGAGGCGCCGGGGCGGCCGGCTGATCCAGACATGCTGCGATGCTAGAGCAAACGGTTGCCCCGGTAGGCTGGCTCTCCGTGTCCGTGTCCGGCGGTGCCTGCAGCTATCGCACCTGGAACGTAGTGGGATTTTCGTGAACGACGTGGTCGATGAGCAGGTGGTGGAGCTGATGCGGGTCTCCCCACTGGCGACGGAGCTGGCGGAACGGTTCGCCAGGGCGGGGCACCGCCTGTACCTCGTGGGCGGCAGCGTGCGCGACGCACTGCTCGGCCGCGACTCCGGCGACCTCGACTTCACCACCGACGCGCGGCCCGACCGGGTGCTGAAGATCGTCAGCGGCTGGGGCGACGCGGTCTGGGACGTCGGGATCGCCTTCGGCACGGTCGGCGTGACGAAGAAGGGCATGCAGCTCGAGATCACCACGTTCCGCGCCGACAGCTACGACCGCGTCGGCCGCA
Organism: Amycolatopsis sp. MtRt-6; assembly: GCF_017308975.1. Classification (GTDB taxonomy): domain Bacteria; phylum Actinomycetota; class Actinomycetes; order Mycobacteriales; family Pseudonocardiaceae; genus Amycolatopsis. The sequence continues at coordinate 395,380 of NZ_JADWPD010000001.1, forward strand.
ACCCCGAGGTCACCTTCGGCGACAGCATCGAGGGCGACCTGCTGCGCCGCGACTTCACGGTCAACGCGATGGCCGTCGAGCTGGCGTCCAAGACGTTCATCGACCCCCACGACGGCCTCAGCGCCCTGCGCGAGCGGGTCCTGGACACGCCGGCGACGCCGCAGGAGTCCTTCGCCGACGACCCGCTGCGGATGCTGCGCGCCGCCCGGTTCGCCGCGCAGCTCGGCTTCACCGCCGCCCCGCGGGTGGTCGACGCGATGACGTCGATGGCGGAGGAGATCGACCGGATCACCGCCGAGCGGGTGCAGGCCGAGCTGTCGAAGCTGCTGCTGGCCGCCGACCCGCGGCCGGGGCTGGAGCTGCTGGTCGAGACCGGGCTGGCCGACCGGGTTGTGCCCGAAGTGTCCGGCATGCGGCTGGCGATCGACGAGCACCACCAGCACAAGGACGTCTACCAGCACTCGCTGACCGTGCTCGCCCAGGCGATCGAGCTGGAGAAGACGCACGAGCCGACGTCGGAGCCGGACCTGATCCTGCGGCTGGCGGCGCTGCTGCACGACATCGGCAAGCCGGCGACCCGGGAGTTCCAGCCGGGCGGCGGCGTCAGCTTCCACCACCACGAGGTGGTCGGCGCGCGGATGGCCCGCAAACGTTTGCGGGCGCTGAAGTTCTCGAAGGAGATCGTCGACGACGTCTCCCAGCTCGTGTTCCTCCACCTGCGGTTCCACGGCTACGGCAAGGGCGAGTGGACGGACTCGGCGGTGCGCCGGTACGTCACCGACGCCGGCCACCTGCTGACCCGGCTGCACAAGCTGGTCCGCGCCGACTGCACCACCCGCAACCGCCGGAAGGCGGCCGCGCTGCAGGCGACCTACGACGACCTCGAAGCCCGGATCGCCGCGCTCAAGGCCAAGGAGGACCTCGACCGCGTGCGGCCGGACCTCAACGGCGAGCAGATCATGGAGCTGCTCGGCCTCAAGCCGGGGCCGGACGTCGGGAAGGCGTGGAAGTTCCTCAAGGAGCTGCGCCTGGACCGCGGGCCGCTCGACCACGACGAAGCGGTCGCCGAGCTGAAGAAGTGGGCCGCGGAAAACGGCGTCGGGGACGCGTGAGCCGTGGCGGGCGGGGGCAGCTTCCTGGTGGCGCTGCTGAGGCGCGGCGCCCCCGCCATCGCCACCGCCACGAGTGAGCTGCCCGCCGAGATCGCCGACCCGGCCCCGATGCACGCGCTGCGCCGCATCGCGCGGATGTCGGGCCCGATCGACCCCACCGAGCGCGACGGCCTGCTGCTGCGCGCGACCCGCTACGTCGTGCTCATCCCGCTGGCGTACCGGCTGCTCGCGGTGCCGGGCCAGTTCGGCGTCTACGTCCTCGGGCACGGCACGGCCGGGCTCCTGCCGGTCGGGGTGTTCACCCTGCTGTCGGTGGCGCTGAACGTCGCCGGCCTCCGCTGGATGTTCCGCTCGGCGCCGTTCCGCGGCCGGAACGCCGGGAAGCTCCTCGCCGTCGATCTGACCTTCACGGTGCTTTCGCCGCTGGTCATCGCGGCGACCGTGCCGACGCCGGGGTACTTCGACGCGCTCGCGGTCACCAGCGTCCACCTGTACGGCGAGATCGGGCTGCTGACCCTCGCGCTGGGCCTCCCGAGCGGCGTGGTGTCCGGGCTGCTCAGCTTCCCGCTCCGGATGCTGGCGAACCGGCTGAACACCGGCGGGTTCGAGGTCGGGCCGCGTTCTCGACGTACTCCGTCCTGCTCGCGGAGCTGTTCCTGGCCACCGCCGCGCTGGTGCTGACCGGGCTCGGCACGCGCCTGGCCCTGGCCTACGGCACACGCAACGGGCGCCTCGCCGAGCGCGCCCAGCAGCACCGGAGGCTGCACGACACCGTGCTGCAGACGCTGGAAGCGATGGCGCTGTCCGGCCCCGGCGACCCCGGAGAACGCCTCGCCGAGATCCAGCGGCTGGCGCGGGCGCAGGCGGTCGAGATCCGGCAGACGATCGAGACGGCGGCGTCCGAGCGGGCCGAGGCCGGCGCGCGGCCGCTGGGCGAGAAGCTCGCCGCGCTCGCCGCCGAAATGGCCCGCGACGGCCTGCGTGCGCAGCTCGTGGTGGCCGAACTCGACGACGACACGCTGTCGGAGGTCCGCCAGATCGCCATCCGCGACGCCGTCCGCGAGGCGATGCGGAACACGATGAAACACTCCGGCACCGACCGGGTCGTGGTCCGCGTCGAGGAACGCGACGGCGGCATCGCGGTGATCACCCGCGACCACGGGAGCGGGTTCAGCGCGGCCGACCACCCGGCCGGGTTCGGCATCAGCGAGTCGATCACCGCGCGGCTGGCCGAGGTCGGCGGGACGTCGCTGGTCGAGTCGGGACTCGCCGGGGGTGGCACGCGAGTGACGTTGTGGGTCCCGTTCTGATATCTCCTGTCCATGACCTCGATCGAGCTGCTCGCCGACGCTCTCGCCGCCTACCGCTCCGGTGACCGCGACCAGGCCGCCGACCTCGCCGCCCAGGCCGGCCGCGCCGGTTCCACGCTGGCGGACGAGCTGCGGGCCTACCTGGCCGGCGACGGCTCGGCACCGGTCTACGACCAGCCGAGCGCGTTCACGGCGTTCATCCGCGGCGGCGGCAACGTCGAGCTGTACCGGGCGCTGAGCGCCGAGCTGGCCGCCCGCTACGACGCCGCCAAGCCGGAGTCGCTGCTCGACCTGGGCTGCGGCGACGGGCTCGCCGTGGTGCCCGCGCTGGAGCAGGCGTCGCACCTCCCGCCGCGGATCGACCTGGTCGAACCGTCGGCCGCGCTGCTCGAAGGCGTCCACGAGCGGGTGCCGTCGGCCCAGTGCTGGCAGTCGACCGCCCAGGACTTCCTGGCCCGCGACGACCTCGGCTGGGACTTCGTCCAGTCGACGTTCGCCCTGCAGTCCATCGAGCCGGAGCAGCGTGCCGAGGTGCTGCGGGCACTGCAGCCGCGCACCGGGACGCTGGTGCTCGCCGAGTTCGACGTCCCCGAGTTCGAGGAAGGCTCGCCGGAGCACCTGCACTCGCTCGTCGAGCGCTACGAGCGCGGTGTGGCCGAGTACGGCGAAGACGCCACGCTGGTCGCCCAGGGCTTCCTGCTGCCGGTGCTGCTCGGGATCGTCTCCGGGCAGCAGCGGACGAACTGGGAACACCCGGCCGCGCTCTGGGCCGAGCAGCTGACGACGGCGGGCTTCACCGACGTCGGCGTCGCACCGCTCGCCGACTACTGGTGGTCGCCCGCCGTCCTGATCACTGCCTGCTGAGCGAGCCCGTCTCGACGTGCTGGGCGAGCGGCCGAGGCAGCAGGTACGCGACCGCGCCGCCCGGCAGCCCGCCCCACGGCGCCGCCACGCCGGTCAGCACCCGGATCGCGCGCTGCACCCGGTAGAGCCGCTTCTCGCGTTCGCGCTCGAACGCCAGCGCCGTCTCGACGAACCGGGAGCCGTCGGCGTGCACCAGGTTGCCGGTCTCGTTGCCGAACCGGACGACCGTGGTGCCCGGCGCGAGCGTGATCAGCCGCTTGCCGCGGTAGAAGTTCAACGGCGGTTCGCCGCGCATCGGCAGGATCGGCCAGTCGGCGGGCTGGTCGGACTCCTCCGCCGGCCGCGGCGGCAGCATCAGCAGCACACCGAGCAGGAACCGGGCCGCGTCACCGAGCGAGCCGAACGCCACCGGCTCGTCGGACGGCGGCCGCGAGACCTCCCAGCCGTTCTCGGCCCGGCGCAGCGTCCAGACGCCTTCCGCGGGCATCTCGTTGGCGCCGATCCGGTAGGCCGCCGCGGGCACGCCGTGCTCGGCCAGCCGCTGCTGGAGCAGCTCCAGGGTCTCCGCGCCCTTCAGGTTCCGCACCTGCTCGCCGCGGGCGACGCGGGTGAGCGCGCGCTCGTCCGGCAGGTCCGCGGCCGTCTGCGGCGGCCGCGGCTGGCCGAGGATCTCCGCCTCCGCCGTCGCGCGGACGAGCTCCCCGACGTGCGGCGGGCGGAACCCGGCGGCGCGGATGTGCTCGACCAGCTCCGGCTCCGGCGGCACGCCGTACTTGCGCAGGTAGTGCGGCACGGCGGCGGGCCAGATCCAGGTGCCGTCGGTGTGGAAGGCGTTCGGCACGTCCGGCTTGGCGCCCGGCGCGCCGAAGAGGTCCGGCAGCGGCGCGGGCCGGTGCAGCGCCACCGGCGCCCGGAAGAGGTAGTCGAGCAGGCCGCGGACCTGGTCCGGCGGCACCGGCGGCCGGGTGACCACCGGGCGCTCCCCCTCGACGTGGGAGTCGACGACCCGCGCGTTCCGGAACACGACGTCCAGCGGCAGGCCCGCCTTCGCCGTCAGCCACACCGGCATGTGCTTCGGCGTGCGCGGGAAGGTGGCCAGCTCCAGCTCGTAGGCGGCGGTCGACGGGCGGCCGCCGTCGTTGGGCGGCACCCGCCAGTCCGGCTCGCGGTCGGCGTCGAAGTCGAAGTCGAACTGCGACTGCGCGTCGAGGGTGAACGTGCCCTGGAACCACGTGCCGGCCTCGGCCTGGAACATCGCCGCACGCAGCCGCGCGAACAGCCCGCCGAGCCGGGGCACCGCGGGCAGCGAAACCGACACCGGGCCGTCCTCGTCGCCGATCGCCCGGACCTCGATCTCGGCGTAGTCGCCGACCTGCCGGAACTGCGCGCCGACCTTCGCCCAGCCGCCGGGCACGGTGTGCAGCAGCGTCCGGCCGATGGCGCGCAGCAGCGCGTTCTGGTCGCCGTCGCCCGGCTGCGGCCGCGCTTCCGGTGTCTCGGTGAAGTCCAGCCGCGTCTGCCACAACGCGGTGACCTGCTTGGCGGGCACGGTGACCGAGAAGTCGGTCAGGCCCAGCTGGGCCGCGCGGGCGGCGTCGTCGCGGACCCAGCGCAGGGTCAGCTCCGGCCGGTCGCCCGGCGCGACCTCGAAGACCTCGCCGTCGAACTCGGCGAAGGTGCGCAGCGTGAACGTCGACGGCACTTCGCTCGCCGGGACGACCTTCGCGGGACGGCCGTCGAACTCCTTGTCGAAGCCCTCCGGCGCTTCTTCCTCCGGCAGCACCGACAGCAGCACGGTGCCGTCCGTGGTCGACCGCTGCGCGCGGAAGGTCCCCTCGCCCCACGTCGCGTACAGGCCGTCCGGGCGTTCGGCCACCTCAACCCGGTAACGCACTTTTGTCCTCCCCGTCCCCCGTGAACCAAGAACCTAGTCGACCGGGTACCGAGCGAACCACCGGTCGTCGCCCGGCGCATCCGGGCCGAACTCGGTGAGCGCGTCGTCCGCCAGCTCGACGATGACTTCGCGGAGTTCCAGCCGGTCGAGCCAGCTCTGCCGCAGTGCCTCCTCGCCGTACATCGCGCCGACGAGGTTGCCGCAGACCGAACCGGTCGAGTCGCTGTCGCCGCTGTGGTTGACCGACGCGAGCAACGCCGAATCGGCGTCCGTGGTGGTCAGCGCGACGTACACCGACATGGACAACGCCGTCTCGCCGACGTTGCCCTGGCCCAGCCGCTCGAGCTTCTCCGGCGTGGGCGGCCCGTCCATCGCCAAGGCGGCGTCGAGGGCCGCGCTCTGCTCCTCGTGGCCCGAGTGCTTCACCAGCTCGGCCCGGGCGGTCGCGACCGCGTCGAGCAGCGGTTTTCCGTGCAGCAGCTCGTGCACGATCACCGCGAAGCAGCCCGACGAGAGATACCCGCTCGGGTGACCGTGGGTCAGGGCCGCGCTCTCGGCCCCGAGCCGGAACACCTCGGCGAGGTCGTCCGACCACAGCGCGATCGGGGCCGCGCGCATCACGCCGCCGCAGCCCTTGGAGTTGTTCACCGGCCGGTCGATGGTGCCCCGGACGCCCGAGCGGCCGTACGCCTCCAGCTCGCCGAAGCAGGTGAGCCCGGGCGCACGCCGGCTGAACAGCTCCTGGTGCGTGACCAGCCAGCCGTCCGGCTCCTCGACGTCCGACTGCGGCCCGCGGGCGCGGTCCCACGTGACGCCCTGGGTGTGCAGCCAGCGCTGGTAGGCCAGCTGCAGCGAATGGACGACGTCCGCCGACCCGGTCTTCCGCTGCTGCGCGTGCGCCCTGATCAGCGCTTCGAGCGTGAACAGCGTCATCTGCGTGTCGTCGGTGATCCGGCCGACGCCGCCGTACGCGGGGATGAAGTCGGTGATGCCGTCCGGCCCGGCGATCTCGCGGATCCGGTCGATCGAGTCGAACTCCGTCTTCGCGCCCAGCGCGTCGCCGATCGCCCCGGCCAGGAGGCTGCCCCGCAGTCGCGATCGCAAGCCCGGTCCCTTCGATCGCGGGGTGAACCGGCCGCTCGGGTACCGGCGCTCCCAACGCGGGTGTTCCGCGGTCTCCGTCTGGAGTCCGTTGCGGTTGAAGTACCAGAAGACGTCACTGGCGACGTCCTCGAGCAGGCCGAGGTCGGCCAGCTCGGTCGCCCAGGGCAGGCCGGGCACGCCGACGCGCGCGCCGACCAAGGCACCGGCGATCGCCCCGGCCACCGGGCCGGACCGCGCGGCGAGCGTGATCGCCGCCTCCGGGTCGTACCCGCGCTTGGCCGCGGCGAACAGCGCGCGGCCGAGCACCGACCGCACGCTCCGCCCGTCGCCGATCGACTCCAGCTGCGTGACGTCGTCGGCGTCGCGGTCCGCGCGCAGCGCCAGCGTCGACGCCGCCAGGTCACCGCCCACCTCGTGCAGGCGGACGTGCACCGGCAGCGCGAACGTCTCCCGCGTCAGCAGGGCCTGGAACAGGGAAATCAGCAGCTCGACGCCCTCGGTGACCTCGGCGCCCGCCGCGCTGCCGGTCAGTTCGCGGGCGACGTCCTTCGCATACCGCTCGCCGTCGACGTTCGCGAGTCCGACCGCGCTCGCCGGGGTCGCGGCCAGCGCCGTGGCCAGCAGCGCGGAGAACTCGGCGGGTGCGGGGCCGGCGTGCCGGGTCGCGACGGCGAGCCAGCCGACCGGGTCGGGCTCGGGCAGCGTCGCCGGGACTTCACCGGTCGGCACCGGCGGCAGGCCGCGCAGCACGATGTCGGTGTGGAACAGCAGGTGCCGCGTCAGGCCGCCCAGTGGCAGCGGGCCCGCCGGGTCCGCGCCGCCGCCGAGGGCGTCACCGATCGCGAAGCCGACGTACGCGCCGACGATCCGATGCCACGCGAAGCGGTCGGGCGGCGTCCCGAAGGCGGAGAACTTGCCGAACGTCCAGGGCACCGGCCGCGGCCGCGCGTCCTCGTCCACGTGCGCGATCAGGCCGTTCGCGCCCAGGTCCGCGGGCCATTCCGGCTCCTGGCCTGCCCGGCGGCGGACGCCGTTGCGGTACTGCCAGGCGAACCCGCGCAGGTACCGGACGCACTCCTCCGGCGTCAGTTCGAAGTGCTGGTCGCGGGCGTGGTCCAGGGCGTACCGCAGGTGCCGGGCCGGCAGGTCGGGCGGCTCGACGCCGAACTCCGCGACCAGCCCGGGCAGCGCCGCGGCGACCTCGGGCCCGGCTTCCGGCGCGGGCTCTTCCACGATGGGCCGGCGCTCACCGGTCGTGCCCAGTTCGGCGGCGGTGAGGCTGCGGACCAGCCCGGTGCCGGGGTCGAGCGTCAGCCCCGACGACGCCGGCAGCTCCCGGACGGCCACCCGCCACCGGCGCGGGTAGCGCCCGGGCACCTTCGCCGACGAGCTGTAGGCGATGACTTCACGCTCGTTCTTGCCCGGGACCGGCCGCAACAGCGGCTCGCCGTTGTCGAGCAACGGCACGAGCACTTCGCAGTCCAGCAGGGCACGGGCGAACTCGGCGCGGCTGATCCAGTTCGCGGCCAGGTAGTTCAGCAGCTTCCCGGCGTCGGTCGTGGGTGCCGGGAAGCCGCGCCAGACCGGGCCGGGCGTGTACTGCTCGTTGCCGCGGTATTCGCCGTCCGCCCGGAACCAGCCGCGGACCGCCCGGACCGGCAGGTCCAGCTCGGGGAACGCCTTCTCGTCGAACTCCGGGTCGACGTCCGGCCGCCACTCGGCCTCGGCGGGCGTGCTCGCCATCGCCGCCAGGTCGTAGCCGATCTCGCCGTCGTCCGGCGCGAACACCACCGGGCTGGGGAACAGCCCCGCGCCGACGTCCGTGCCGTCCAGGTAGCCGGCCGCGTTGACCGTGAAGCGCCAGCCGTCCGGGCGGCGCGCGGTGAGTTCCGGCCGGATCCGCAGCCGGTCGCCGCCGGGCTGCGTGCGCAACCACTCCCGCACGCGCGCGACGGCTTCCTCTTCTTCCATTCTCCCCATCCTCGCGCTAATGCCGCGGGTACCGCTCGATCCAGACGTCGCCGAGCGCGCTCAGCGCCGAATGCCGGTCGAAGTGCCAGTAGGCGTCCGAAGCGACCTGCTCGACCAGGTACCGCAGCTCAAGCTGGTCGACCCACTTCTGCGGCAGCCCGGGAATCCCGGTGCGCGCTCCGAGCAGGGCACCGGCGATCGCCCCGGTGAGCGCGCTGCGGCCGGAGTGGTTGACGGCGCGAAGCAGCGCCTGCTCCGGGTAGTTCTCGAAGCCGGACAACGCGGCGAAGGCGCGTCCGAGCACCGAGAGCGTCGTCTTGCCGTCGCCGATCAGCTCCGCCATCCGCAGGTCGGGCAGCCCGTGCTCGCCGAAGAACGGCACCGACTCCGCGACCGTGTCCGCGATGGCCGTCCACGCCGGGCCCTGCTGGAACTGGTTGTCCGGGTTGAGCACCTCGCGGGTGGTGTTCCAGATCGGGAAGCTGAACGCCTCCTTGGTCAGCGCGTGCTCGAACAGCCAGGTCAGGTACGTCGCGGCGGCCAGGTCGGTCTCGTCCTGGTGCGTGACACCGGCGAGTTCGCGCACCGCCTGCCGCGCCCCGCCGCTGAACCCGCTGCCGGGTCCCGCCATGGTCAGCGCGGCCGGCAACGCGGGGATCAGCGCGGCCGGGCCGGTCATCGGCGGCGCGCCGGTGACCCCGGTGGCGAGCTGGTGGTAGGCGTTGAGCTCGGCGTCGTCGATGTCACGCCGGGCGTGCAGGTCGGGGACCTGCACGAGCCAGCCGTCCGGGGCGTCCATCGGCGCGCCCTGGGTGCGCAGCCAGCGCTGCAGCGCCCCGCGGACGACGTCGGGGAAGAGCTGCTCGGCTTCGCGGGATTCCGGCTGCTCGCGGTGCGGGCTGCGGATCACGGCCTCGGTGTAGAAGAGCAGCCGCTGCGTCAGCGAGCCGATCCGGCCGGGCTGGTCGAACGCCGGGATCAGGTCGGTGATGCCCTCGATGCCGAACTTCGCGTGGATGTCGTGCAGCATCATCCGGTCGACGGCCGCGCCGAGCGCCTCCCCGAGCGCGAAGCCGACGTACGCGCCCGTGACGCGCTGCCAGCCGTAGCGGAAGCCGTCGAGGTTCCGCTCGAAGTACTTGCCGAACGTGTCGAGCCGCGGCACCGTGCGGCCGGAGTTGTCGTACGCCGGCGCCAAGCCGTTCGCGCGCAGGTCGTTGGGCTTGCTGCGCGGCGGCTCCGGCATGTTCATCCGCTTCAGCCACGACTCGCCGAGCACGGTCTTCGCGCACTCCTCGGCCGTCAGCTCGAAGCCGCGCCGCCGGGCCTTCTCGGCTGCCTTGAGCGGCGGCTTCACCGGGTCCGGCAGGCCCATCCGGGCCGCGGTTTCGGCGGCGACCCTGATCAGGTCCTCCTCCGCCTCAGGGCAGCGCCCGTGCACGTCGATGCGTGGCTCGTGCCGCGGGAACCGCTTGACGATCTCCGCGAGCTCGCCGCTGGAGACGTCCTCGATGGTCGTCGGGCCGCCGTTGATGACCAGGTTCGGCGGGTGCTCGAACTCGGCCAGCGTCGCGACGTCGACCTTCCACCAGCCGTGCTCGCGCGCGGGCAGGTGCCGGGTCGAGCTGAACACCTTGAGCTCGTTGCGCTCCTCGGCGAAGTAGAACCGGTCGGTCTTGCCGGTCTCCAGGTCGAGCGGGACGTACACCTCGCACCGGATCAGCCCGATGAGCAGCAGCTCCCGCGTCAGCCAGCCGACGCTGCCGAACGACAGCAGCGTCTCCAGGGTGTTCTCCGGCTTCGGGTAGCCGCGGCGGATCGGCCCGGCCTTGTACTCGGGGTTCTCCCGCTCTTCGCCGGTCTGGTTGCCGTCGGCGTCGACCTTCACCCAGCCCGCGACGGCCTGCAGCGGCACGCCCAGCTCGCCGAGGCCGGCCTTGACGTACTCGGGGTCGACGACCTCGCGCCAGTTCTCCTGGCCGGGGAACGCCACCGGCACCGACAGCCCGCCGGGGTGCGGGTGCGCCTGGCGCAGTTCGCCGTCCGGTTCGCGGACGACGACCGACGGCGGCGGGAAGATCTCCTTCTCCGGCCGTCCCTCGTCGAGGAAGGCGATGGTGTTGTAGGGCACCGACCAGCCCTCGGGGATGCGCAGGACCTTCTCGGTGTCCACCCGCAGGCCCGCGGGGCCGGAGACGTCCGGGCCGTGCACCGCGCGCAGCCACTGGCCGACCTTGGCAATCGCTTCCGCCGCTTCCACCTACTCGATCCTCTCCAGGCTTCCGTCGGACTCGTGCTCGGCGATCGTCTTCGGCAGCACGAAGGCCACCGCGCCACCCGGCAGGTTCGCCCACGGAACCGTGATGCCGGTGATCACGTGCAACGGGCGTCTGAGCCGGTAGCTCCGCCGCACCCGCTCCCGTTCGAGCGGCAGCGACGTCGTGGCGAACCGTACCTCCCCGTGGTGGACGAGGTTGCCCGGTTCCTCGCCGAAGCGCAGGACGACCGTACCCGCCACCAGCCTGGTGATGCGCTTGTTGCGGAGCAGGGTGAGGGGAGGCTCACCCGGTGCCGGGTGCACCGGCCAGTCGTCGAGCTCTTTCGCGGTTTCGAGCGGTGTTTCGTGCCCGGCGGTCATCCGGGCGGGGTGCAGCAGCAACGCGCCCAGCAGCTGCTGCGCGGCGTCTTCGAGCCGGGGGAAGTACTTCGGCGCGCGGGGTTTCCCGCCGGCGTGCGCGGCGACTTCCCAGCCGTCGGACGTGTAGTTGAGGCACCACGCGCCGTCCGCGCGCTCGCCGACGCGGTACGCCTCGGGCCACACGCCGTGCTCGCCCAGCCGCTGCACCAGCACGATCAGCAGCTCTTCGTCGCCGAGCTGCGGGTCCGGCGTGGTCTCCAGCTCGGCGACGACGTCCCCGGCGGTCTTCTTCACGTCGGCGCGCGACGGCTTCGGCCGCGGCTTGCCCAGCAGGTCCGCTTCGGCGGTCCGCCGGACCAGCGGCTCGACGTAAGGAGGCTGGAAGTGGTGCCGCCGGATGTGCGCGACGAGGTCCGGCTCGGGCGGCACGCCGTGTTCGGCGAGCAGGAGCGCGACGGCGTCGGACCAGATCCACGTGCCGTCGGTGTGGAAGCGCTCGTCGCCGTCCTCGTGCACGACGGCCTCCCGCGCGAGGTACTGCAGCACGAGCGGCACCTCGGTGTCGGTCAGCGGCGGCCGTTCGACGTCCGGGCCGCCGACTTCGGCGTGCCGGAACACCACGCCCAGCGGCAGCTGCGCGCGCAGCCGCCACCAGTCCGGGATGTGCTCGTCGGCCCGCGGGAACGTGGCCAGTTCTTCGGGGTAGGCGGCCGGCTCGGGCGGGTCGGTCCACACCGGATCGTCGTCGAGCGCGAAGTCGAAGTCGTAACTGCCGTCGGGGTTCAGCGCGAACCGCGCCTGCAGCCAGGTGCCGCGACCGTCGGTGTACATGCCGGCGCGCAGCTCGGCGAAGACGTCGGCCACCTCATCCGGCACGGCCGTGTTGTGCCCCGCGGTCTCGGTGTGCTTCCCGACCTGCCGGAAGTCGGCGACGGCGGGCAGGCCGGCGTTGACCCGGTGCTCGCGCACGAGCTTTCCCAGCCGCACCAGGAGGGCGCGCTGCTCGTCGGGCGAAAGTCGATGTTCCACGTGAATCATTGCCTCGGGCTCAACCGGCTCGTCACCGTGAACGACGGCGGCTCACCGGCGGCGCGGCGGGCGGCCTCGTCTTCCCACATCTTGAAGGTGCGCTTGCGAAGGGCTTGGATCAGCGCAACCTCTTGCGGTGTCCGGCGGCGTTCTTCCCGCCTCACGACATCGTCGATGCCCTTGATGGTGTCGTAGAGCGCGAAGATCGGGCCGTCCCCGGTCAGGTAGAGGCTGCGCTCGAACTCGGTCTCCTGGACGAATTTTTCCTCGTCGAACGGACCGCGGATGTTCGACTCGGTGGTCGACCAGATGAGCTCGAGGATGTGGCTGCTGTCCTGGTCCTGTTCGAAGAACCCGGTGTGGAGATTGAGGATGGTGCCCATCAACCCGCCGTCGGGCGTCGAGTCAATCCGGTACGTCCGGGAGTAGTACTTGTAGAACATCGGGGTCTGGAAGGCCATCAGCCGCTCTCCTCGGATGTCATCCCCAGCCGGAACGCTTCCTCGAAACGGCTTCGGACCTGCTCGGTCAGCGCCGCGGCGAGGGCTGCCTCCTCAGGCGAAAGGAGGCCTTCGCGGCCTTCCTTCCTGCTGAACGTTTCGAAGTCGCGGCGGACTTCGTAGAGCGCGTGCTCGTACGCAGCCACCTCGTCGATGTGCGTCAGGTGCAGCCGCAGTTCGGCCACGTGCCCGTTCGGCAGCCGGACGTTCATTTGAAGGTCGCGGTAACCGCTGTCCTTCGGGTGGGCCAAGCGGTCGGTGAAGTCGACGATCGTGAGTTCGGGATCGCGGCGCACCGCATCCAGCGCGCGGTACATGTCCGCCACCTGCCCGAACTGGATCTTGGTGCCGACCAGGTCATGCAGTTTCGAACCGTCCCAGTCGTGTTTCTCGATCTTCGCCAGCGCTCGGTCGCTGTCCTTCGGCTCCGGCCGGAATCCCGGGTGGCCATCGGTCTCACCGGCGATCCGCTCGGTGATGCGGTTCAGCGTGCCCTGTGTCTCAGGCCAGCGTTCGCGCTCCTCGGCGACCCATTGCTTGCAGTACTCCGGATCGCCGACCCGGTCCTGGTCGAAGCTGCCGTGCTGCAGCAGGTCGCCATCGACTTCTCTGACGAGCGCCGCCACGTCCGCGGAAATCTCCGCCTGCTCCGGAGTCGGGTCGAACGGCTCGACCCCCTGCTGCTCGACATCGTCGATGACGCTGTAGCCGCGCTCGTTCACCTCGTGGACCGCGTCCTCGAGGATCGGGATCGCCTCGGGGTGCTTGAGCAGGCTGGCCAGCGTCTTCGGGTTGTCCAGCAGCGAGCGCGTCAGGTAGTCGTTGGCCGGGTCGGACAGCACCCGCGCCAAGCCGGGGTGCTCTCCCAGGTGCGCGCGGATGTAGTCGGCGTCCGCGTGCCCGTCGAGCGCCGCGGCGACGTCGTCCCTGGCCAGGAAGGCGTCGTGCGGTGCCGCCGAGCCGTAGCCGCCGTGCGTCTCGCCGGCGTCGTGCCCGGTCTGGACGTGTACCTCGTCCGGCGTCCCGAGGTGCATCAGCTTGATGCTGTTCGCCGGCTGCGGCAGGTGCATGAGGTCGCCGGACTGCGGGTCGATGAACGCGACGCCCTCGCGGGTGTGCACGACCATCGCCACGTGCCCGTACTCGACGCCGTTCGGGCCGGGGTACTTCACCGCGACCACGGCGTGGTGGTCGACCGGCATGCCGCGCATCTCGCGGATGACGTCGTCGTAGCTGCCGCGCGCGGAGAACGTCTCCCCGAACTCGCCTTCGAGGTGTTCGAGCGTGCCGCGGCTGCCCATCTCGTGCGGCAGGATCGGCTCGGCCGTCGAGTCGATACCGCGCAGCTGGTCCATGTAGGCCCGGGGACCGCGCGTGCAGTTCGTCATGTAGCCGTTTTCCATGGCGCCGGGCTCGCGGAAGCCCGGGTTGACGTCGCGCAGGCGCGGGTGCCGGTCGTGGACGTAGGCCGCGCGCTCGCTCTCCGTCGTCCCGCCGGCGTGGATGGCGGGTTCGAACGGCGGGTTGGTCGCCCGCGCCAGCCGCGAGTAGTCGTGCACCGAGACGGGGGCAGGCGGCGGTTCCGCCGGGGTGTCCTGGACGTCGTGGACCGGCTGGTCCGGCTGGTGTTCCGGCTGCGGGGTGACGTGCTCGGGCTCGCCGAGCCCGCCGAGCCGGTCCGCGATCGCGGCCTGCTTGCGCCGTTCGAACTCGGGCGCGTTCTGCTCGTTCTCGGCCCGCCGCTCGGCCATCTTCTGCTTCGCGGTCTCGGGGTCGAGGTAGCGCGGGTGCCCAGGCCCGATCTCCTCGGCCACGATGACCCACTTGCGGCGGCCGTCGGGCGAGGTCTCCAGCCGTTTTTCGTGGATCAGCAGCTGGGTCCCGGGCGGCGACAGCGATTCGCGCTCGCCGGGGTTCTCGGCGAGCTTCGAGATGTCACGCAGGTTGTTCGACCGGACGTGCAGCTCGATGTCGTCGCCGAACTTCGACGTCGAGAACTCGTCGGTCTTGATCGACGCGCTGGAGAACGCGGGCTCGACGACCACCGAGCCCGGCTCGTACGGCTTGGCGACCAGGTCGGCCAGGTGCGGATCGCCGCCGACGTCGTAGGCGCGGATGGTCTCGCCGGACTCGGGTGCGATCTGGTTGAGGCCGTCCATGATCGCGCGGGTGTTCTCCTGCGCGAGGTCGAAGCCGGGGTGGCCGGGCCCGCGGCGCAGCGCCTCGTTGACGTCGTAGGCGTACTCGCCGCGCGTGTAGCCGTGCAGCGCGACGGCGCCGTCGTCGGTCACCGGCAGGCCGGCGGCGTCCCGGCGGGCGAGCGCGTGGTCGTGGACCTCCTGGTAGATGTCCTCGTCGCCGACCGCGCGGCGGATGCTCTCGTGGTCGGCCGCGGTGCCGCGGTGGTCGCGGTCGAAGAGGTAGCTCTCGTCGTGCGGGACGCGCTCGGGTTCCGGGTTGAGCCGGTCGTTGATCGTGTCTTGCCGCGGCGGCGCTTCCTGGTGCGGCGTGTCGTGCTGCGGAGGTGCGTCGTGGTGCGGAGGCGCGTCCCCACCGCCGAGCGGCAGAGTGTGGATGCCGGTGGCGTCCGCCGGCAGCTCGGCGAGCCGCCCGGTGACGGGATCGGCGAACAGGACCCCGTGCTCGGTGTGCACGCCGGCCACCAGCCGCGATTCCCCGGTGGGCGTCTCGAAGGCGACCGCGGTCCGCGCGCCGACGGGCCGTTCGCCGAGTTCGCGCGCGACGCCGTCGAAGCTGTCCCGGCTGCTCCACTGCCCGCCGAGCTGGTCGCTGATCTGGGTGAGGCTCTGCTGCCGAGCGGGCCCGGCGACGACGTCCTCGCCGTTCATCCGCCGCTCGAAGGCGACCATCGACTCGGCGGCGTTGGTCCGGTAGCCGTTCTCGAGGCCGCCCGGGCTGTAGGCGTTGCGGGTGTTGACCCCACCGAGCTCGGGAAGGGCGTCACGCAGGAGGCGAGCGTGCTGCTGCGGCGTCTCGACCGACCCGGCGTGCAGCACGGGCTGCCCACCGGGCGTGAGCGGCTCGGCGAGCTGCGCCCAGCCACCCGCCGGCTGCCCGGTGGCCGGCGGCGGCCGTTCGGGCAGCGGTTCCGCGCCCGGCTCGTCGAAGGGGTTGATCTTCGACGCCATGTCGTTGCCCGGCGCGTACTGGGGGTATTGCTCGTAGAACTTCGCGAGCTCTTCGTCGGCTTCGCGCTGGAACCGGTCCTCGTCGGCACGCTCACTGGCCCGGCGCTGCTCGATGGCGTCGCGCGCGTCGGTGCCGCTCAGATACCCCGGATCCCCGGGCGCGATCTCTTCGGCGTGCACGACGTAGTGCGGTTCGCCACGCACCGGCGCCGGCTTGTGGTCGGGGTGACCGGGTCCCTCTTCGATGCCGGTGATCTTGAACTGCGTCCCGGCCTTGAAGAGGACTTCCCGCTCGTGCCCGAGGCTGGCCAGCTTTTCGACGTCGCGCCCGGTCTTGGACTGGATCCGCATCTCGACTTCGCCGGGGAAGGTGCTGCGCGGATGCTGCGCGTCGACCTTCGACGAACTGAGGAACGACGGTTCGGTGATGTGCGCACCATCGTGGAAGCGTGCGAGGAAGGCCTGCAGCCGTCCCGGATCGCCCTTGAAGTCAACCCGCCTCGAGACAACGCCTTCGTGCGGCGGAAGTTCGTTGAGCCCCGAGACGAGCGCGGCGGCCTGCGGAGCGAGGTGGGCGAGCTCGGGACTGCCCATCCGCAACGCGTGGTTGAGCGGCCCGACCATCTCGGTCCGGGTATAGGCGTGCACGGCAACGGCCCCGGCGTCCGACATCCCGGGATGCGACTCGTCGCGCTTTTCCCGCGCCTCGCGGTGGAGCTGCTCGTGCCGCCACTCGCCGTCCTGGTGACTGGTCTTCCCGGAGTCGATGAAGGTGTCTTCGATCCGCCGGATCCCGGCGGGATCGTCGGTGTGGAAGCCGGGATCGGTGAGGTAGGGCTCGTCCGGTCCGGCGTGTTCGCGGGCGCCGGGACGCTCGGCAACGTCCCGGTCGGTGGCCCGGTCTTGCCCGTCCGGGCTTTGTTCGGGCCCGTCCTGGCCTTGCTCGGCGGCCTGCTCGCGGGCGGGGTCATCTTGGGCAGCGGGCCGCTCGTCGGCGGGCGTGCGGTCCTCACCAACGGGCGAATCCTGGTCGGTCCGGTGTTCGGCCGGCCGGTCTTGGCCGGGCTGGCGCTCGGCGGTGGGCGAGTCCTGCTTCGCCGGGTGCTCTTGGGTCGGTTCGCGTCCGGTTGTGGACGAGTCCTGGTCCGCCGGGCGGTCCTGCGCGGGCTCGCGGTCGGTGGTGGGCGAGCCCTGATCCGCCGGGCGGTCCTGCGCGGGCTCGCGCTCGGTCGTGGGCGAGTCCTGGTCCACCGGTCGTTCGTCGGCGGTTCGCGGGTGCTCGGCGTCGGGAGCATCCCGGTCCACCGGGCGTTCCGGTTCGCTCGCGCGATCCTGCCCGGTCACGGCCTGCTCGGCCGGCTGTTCGCGTACCGGTGTTCCGGCCGTCGGCGGTTGCGTGGGTTCGGTCGGCGGTGCCGGTTGCCCGGCCGTGCTTTCCCGCATGGGCGATTCGGCCACCGGCTGCTCGGCCGGCCGGGACGGTTCCGGGGCGCGGTCCATCGGCCGCGGCGGCTCGAACGGTCCACGCGGCGGCAACTGCTCCTGCGGCGGCCCGAACCGCGGCGGCGGCACCGGCGGCGTCCCGCCCGGACGGGGCGGCCCCAGCCGCGGGTCGTGCGGCGGCATGGGCGGCCGGCCACCCGGAGGCGGCGGCATCGGCGGCCGTCCACCCGGGTGCGGACCAGGACCCTGCGGCCCGCGAGGCTGGTTCGGATGCCCGGCGGGACGCGGCCCCCCAGGCATCGGCGGACGCTGCCCACCTTGCGCCGGCATCCCCGACTGCGGCGGCACCCGCCGCGGATCCTGCGGAGGCAACCCACCCTGAGGCGGCTGCCCACCCTGGTGCGGCCGAACACCAGGCGGCAACGGCTGCTGCCCACCCTGGAACGGCTGCCCACCAGGCTGCATCGGTTGCCCACCGCGCGGCTGCTGCCCACCAGGCTGTGCCGGCTGCCCGCCATGCGGCGGCTGCCCAGCTGGCTGTGCGCCGTGCGGCGGCTGCCCGCCGGGCAGCGGTTGTCCCCCGGGTTGTGCGCCGTGCGGCGGCTGCGCGCCGGGCAGCGGTTGTCCCCCAGGTTGTGCGCCGTGCAGTGGCTGCGCGCCGGGCAGCGGCTGCCCACCTGGTTGTGCGCCGGGCAGTGGCTGTCGACCACCTGGCTGCGGTTGCCCACCCGGTTGCCCGCCATGCGGTGGTTGCCCACCCGGCTGCGCACCGTGCGGCACCTGCCCACCTGGCTGTGCGCCGTGCGGTGGTTGCCCACCTGGCTGTCCGCCGTGCGGTGGTTGCCCGCCCCGCTGGGCACCGTGCTGCGGCTGCCCGCCAGGCTGTGGCCGCCCGCCCTGTGACATCGGCGGCTGACCACTCTGCGGCTGCCCGCCCGGCCGATGTCCACCCGGCGGCATCTGCGGGTGCCCGCCCTGCAGCATCCAGCGCGGGTCCTGTGGCGGAACCCTTCGGGGCTGGTCGCCGCCACGTGACGGCATCGGCTGCTGGGGCGGCCCACTCGGGCCCGGGTGTCCCGGACCGCCGCCGTTCGGCAGGCCGCCGCCCGGTGGTGGGGGCGGGGGTGTGAACCCGCCCGGAGGCGGCGCCTGCTGTGGCGACGGTCCGTTCTGGAACGGCGCCGGCCCAGCGTCCGCCGCGAACGGCTGGCTCGGCCCGCCGGTGAACCCGGCCGCTCCGACGTTGTCCTGCGGGCGGCCGGCGCTCTGGCGTCCCGCTTCCGGGCCGAACCCCGCCGCCGGGGGTGGGGCCATGCCGTACCCGCCCTGGGACGAGCCCCCACCCGTCGAAGGCTGGCCTGACGCCGCCGCCGGTGCCTCGCGGTGTGCTTCAGGGTGGTGCGCGACCGGCTCGGCCACCGGCCGCTCCGCCTGCTGGACCTGGTCGGCGCTCGGCCGCGACGGCTCGGGCGCGCGGTGCTCGGACGTCGGTTGCGACTGGGCGGGCTGCTCGCTCGGCCCGCTGTCCGCTCGTTGCTGCGGTTCCGGTTCGCGGCGGGCCTCCGGCTGCGAGTCCGTCCGCGTTTCCGGCGGGGACGGCGCCTCGCGCCGCGGTTCCTCGCTGCGTGACTCCGGTTCGGAAGCCGCCTCACGACGGGGCTCGTCTCGTGATTCGGGCGCCGGCTCGCGCCGTGGCTCTTCGCTTCGCGACTCCGGTTCCGAGGACGACTCGCGTCGTGCCTCGGGTTCCGACGAGGACTCGCGTCGTGCCTCGGGCTCCGAGGAAGGCTCGCGTCGTGCCTCGGGCTCCGACGAGGACTCGTGACGTGCCTCCGGTTCCGACGAGGACTCGCGTCGCGACTCCGGTTCCGAGGAAGGCTCGTGTCGTGACTCCGGCTCCGACGAGGACTCGCGTCGCGACTCCGGTTCCGAGGACGACTCGCGACGCGACTCGGCCTCCGACGAAGACTCACCCCGAGATTCGGAATCCCCCCGAGACGCGGACTCAGGCTCGTCCCCCGAACCCCGCCGCGATTCCCCGGAATCCGACCCACCCGAGTCCGACCCACCCGAGTCCGACCCACCCGAGTCCGACCCACCCGAGTCCGAGTCGGCCCGCGGAATGTTCGCCTCGTGGACCGAGTTCAACTGCTCCTTCGCGCCCCCGACGGCACCCCCGACCGCCCCGCTGGACGCGCCCATCAGCAGCTGCTCCGGCGTCAACGACCCCAGGTCCCCGGTGACGGCCGCCTGTCCGACGGTCTGCGCCACCCCCTCGACCGCCCCGCGCGTGCCCGCCCGCATCGCCGCGTCCGCGATCTGCCCGCCGGCGCTGTGCGACAACCCCTCGGTCGCTCCGCGGCCGATCGAGCCCGATGCCGCTCCGACGACTCCGCCGACCGCGCCCGAGATCGCCGCGTCCGAGGTCTTCGACCAGTCCCAGTCCTTGCGATCACCCTTGGCCATCTGCAGGCCCTGGATGCCCGCGTCCATGCCGAGGTTGATCGCCTCGTTCTTGAGGACCTCCATGCCGATCTTCTTGAGGCCCTGCTTGAGCAGCTTCTCCAGCAGCTCCTTCGCGACCTGCTTGAACCCCTGCTGCGCCAGCTTCTCGAGCAGCTGCCGGAACAGCATCTGCACGGTCATCCGGGTCGCGATCTGGGCCGGCGCGATCCCCGCCGTCGAGCCGCCGAACGTCACCGCCGCCGCCGCGATCATCGCCGCTATCTGGGCCGCCAGGATGATCAGCGAAATGATGATCATGTACTTCGTGTACTCGACGTCCAGCGCCGTCTGATCACACGAATCGCCGAGGGCCTTCGCCGCGTCGGCGAGCTGCTTGAAGTACGCCTCGTCGCCCTCGACGAACTTCTTCCACTGCTCCGCGAACGCGTCGGCGCCGTCACCCGTCCAGTTGTCGCGGATGCCGGACGCCGCCTGGTTGCCCGTCTCGGACACCGGCCCGATCGCCGCCGACGCCGTGTGCCACGCGTCCCGCAGCGCGCGCAGCTTGGTCTCGTCGCCCTCGGGCCAGCTCTCCCCGACGACGATCGGCAGCAGCCACTTGACCGCGTCGGGCATCTCCATACCCACGCGTCATTGCCCCTTGCTGAGCTGGGACGTCACGTCCTCGTCGGCGCCCGAAAGGGCCTTCATCGACTTCGCGACGTTCTGCTGCATCCCCCGCAACCCCTGCACGAGGTTGGTGAAGCCCTCGACGGCGCCCTGTGCACCGGGCACGTAGTCCTTGGCGAACGCCTTGCCGGACTCGTCGCCGCCCCAGCATTCGCCCTGCGCGGCGAGGGCGGACTGCAGCGCCTTCGCCGCGTTGTCGAGCGCGTCGGACGCCGTCACCAGGCCGTTCGACGCGCGCAGGACCGCGTCCGGCTCCGCGGTGAACCCGGAACCCCCGTCCGGCATCAGTCGCCCCTCGTCATCCAGGACGACGGCGGCTCCTCGTCGTCGTCACGCGGTGGGCGGACGCGCTTGGGAGCGGGCTTCGGGGCCGGCATCGGCGGCGGCGGGGGCGCCTGCTCGTTGCGCAGGATCGACCCGCCCTCTTCGAACGACTCGGGGCGCGGGGCCGGCGGTGCCTCGTCGAAGTCGGGCATCGGCGGCACCAGCCCGGCCAGCGACGGCGCGCCCTCGACCAGGTCGGCGAGGTCGGGCAGGCCTTCGGTGATCGGCGCCATCAGGTTCGCGATCTTCTGCTTGACCTGCAGCGATCCCTGGCGCACCAGCGACTGGACGGTGTTCGCGAGCTGCGCGGGCGTGGTGCGCTCGAACGTGCTCGGGGCGAACTCGAGTTTCGCGAGGCTGCCGCCGGCGTCGATGGTGGCGCGGACCAGCCCGTCGGGGGACGTCACCTCGGCCGTGGTTTCGGCGGCCGCGGCCTGGGCGTCACGCAGTTGCGCTGTCTGCCGCTCGAAGTTCTCCAGGAGGGTGTCCATCTGGTCTTTCATCGCGGCATTGCGTGCTTCGAGCCGTGCACGGTCGTCGCCCGCGGTGGTCACAGGTGCCCCCGGTGTCCCTCGAACCTACTAATGACTTACTCGTCACCCTAATGCCAATGGAGCAGTCCCCGTGACCGGTTCGAGTGTTTGCGTCAGCGAATCACGCGTCGCCGGGCGAGCACGTACCCCGCTCCGCCGACGAGGTAGCAGACCGTTGCGGCGATGAGCAGGCCCGGCGACCGGCCGTCGTCCGGCACCACCAGCGCGGCCAGCGAGACCGCAGCCACCTGCGTGATGTTGAACAGCGTGTCGTACAGCGCGAACACCCGGCCGCGGGCTTCGTCGGCGACGTCGAGCTGGATGGACGAGTCGACGCACAGCTTCAGCACCTGCCCGGCCCCGGTGATC
Organism: Amycolatopsis sp. MtRt-6; assembly: GCF_017308975.1. Taxonomy (GTDB): domain Bacteria; phylum Actinomycetota; class Actinomycetes; order Mycobacteriales; family Pseudonocardiaceae; genus Amycolatopsis. The sequence continues at coordinate 416,755 of NZ_JADWPD010000001.1, forward strand.
ACGAACGACGCGAGCAGCGCCAGCGGCAGCACCATCGGCAAGCCGAACGCGGACTGCGCGATCGCCGCCAGCAGCAACGCGCCGAGCACCGCGCGCAGCCGGCCGAACCGGCGGATCAGCCGCGCGGTCAGCAGCCCGGCGAGCAGCAGGCCGGTCCCGGCGAGCGCGGCGATCTGCCCGAGCCCGGGCAGGCCGGCGCGGAAGATCCCGTGGTCGGTGAAGTAGTTGCGCATCAGCAGCACGGTGACCAGCAGCGACACCCCGAACGACGCCCGGTGCGCGAACAGCGCGACGAACCCGGCCGTGACGCTCGGGGCACGCCACGCGTGCCGGGCGCCGTCGGCCAGCCCGCGCGCGACGGCCAGCACCGGGTTCTGCGGCTCGTCGACCGTCGTCGGGCCGAGCACGCCCCGGGCGAAGCCGCGGGCGATGAACGCCGAGACGAGCGTGCCGAGCACCGCGAACGCCGTGGTCTCGGCCGAGCCGACGTCGTTGCTGCCGAACAGCGCCCGCAGCCCGATCGCGCAGCCGCCGCCGATGACGGCGACCACCGAGCCGAGTGTCGTGGCGAAGGCGTTCGCCGTCACGACGCTCTTCTCCTCGACGACGTCGGGAAGCGCCGCCGAAAGCCCGGAGCCGATGAAGCGGCTGATCCCTTCCGCCGCCAGGGCCAGCGAAAACAGGCCGATGCCGCCGAACCCGAGGCCGACGGCGGTCGCCGCGCAGACGATCGCCAGCCCGCGCAGGAGGTTCGCGACGATCAGCACGCGGCGCCGGTCCCAGCGGTCCAGCAGGGCACCGGCGAACGGCCCGACGACCGAGTACGGCAGCAGCAGCGCGGCGAACCCACCGGCGATGGCCAGTGGATCGGCGGCTCGCTCGGGGTTGAACAGCACGGCACCGGCGAGGCCGGCGCGGAAGACGCCGTCACCCCAGCTGGCGGCGAAGCGCGTGAACAGGAGACGCCGGAAGTCCGGGTCCTTGAGCAGCTCCCGAGGCCCTCTTCGTACGGTCGCCGTCCGGGCGCTGATCGTCACGGAGTCAAGGTTAAGGCCCGGTAGTAGGACACAGGTCAAGAGATCTGGGTGGCCGACGCACTCGGGGGGGTCCGGGGGGCTTGCCCCCTGGTAAACACCCTTGGTGCGAGCGCGCGAAGATGGCGAAGCCATCGAGTGCGAGGTGGCCGACGCACTAAGGTCGCCTCTCGGCGGCTATGCGCAGTGTGGCTCCAGCCGGACGGTATTCCACAAAGGCGGTTCTTCAGTGAGCCCGGGGGACACGGAGTGCGCCGGCCACATGTTTCAAACGAGGCTCGTGGGGCGATTGTTCCCGAGCCGGGCCAGGGGTGGGATCATGGGTCGCGTGCCAGCGGACGCCGAGGTTGAACCGGGAACGCTCCTGGTCGCCGCCCCCACGATGGTCGACCCCAACTTCCGCCGGACCGTGGTGTTCGTCATCGACCACCGCGAGGAGGGCACGCTCGGCGTGGTCCTGAACCGGCCGAGCGACGTCGCCGTGAACGACGTGCTGCCGAACTGGGGCGGGCACGTCGCCGAGCCGCAGGCGGTGTTCGTCGGCGGGCCGGTCGAGAAGAAGACGGCGTTGTGCCTGGCCGCGCTGCGCACCGGCGAGACGGCGGCGAGCGTGCCGGGCGTGATCGCGGTCCGCGGCCCGGTCGCGCTGGTCGACCTGGACACCGACCCCGAGGTGCTGGTGCCGAAGGTCCGCGGCGTGCGCGTGTTCGCCGGGTACGCGGGCTGGGACTCCGGGCAGCTGGCGCGCGAGATCGAGCGCGACGACTGGGTCATCGTGCCCGCCCTGCCGAGCGACATTCTGGCCTCGCCGGACGGCGACCTGTGGAGCCAGGTGCTACGCCGCCAGGGCATCCCGCTCGCTCTGCTGGCCACCCACCCGGGCGACCTCCAAAGGAACTAGGCGTCTTCCTTCTTGAAGACGCCGCAGCCTCCGGCGCCACACGCGCAGCCACTGCAGCCGGCCGGCGCCGCCGGAGCCGGCGCGGGCACGGTCAGCGCCGCCCGGTTGCCGAGCACGCCACCGCCCATCACCAGCACCAGCATCGCGAGCACGCCGGCGAGCGCGGCCGAGACGAGGCCGGCGGTCGTCGGCATCGCCAGCCCGGCCAGCCCGGTGAGTACGGCGACCGCGCCCCCGGCCATGGTCGGCAGGCCCGCGACGCGGTTGGCCAGCTTGAACGCTTCTTCGCTGCGCAGTGCCGCCTGGGTGCGCACCCCGGTGCCGCCCTCGCGCGTCAAGCGCTCGCGGAACCCGAGGAACCCACCAAAGCCGACAAGCAGACCCAGCACGACCGGAACCAGCGCGATAGCGAACACGAGGTCAAGGATAAGCGTGACGTCCCGGCAACCTGCCGGATACCCTGATCGACTGTGCTACAGGCCATGTCACCGCGTGTACTGCCCACCGTCCTGGCTACTGCCCTGATCGGGGGAATCCTCGCCGCCGCGCCGGCCGAGGCGACCGAGAGTCACCAGCGGCCCATCCGGCTGCTCGGCGAGCAGATCGTCCCCAACGCCCTGCAGTTCCAGGGCACGACGGTCGGCGGCCTGTCCAGCATCGACTACGACCCGCGGACCGGCGGCTACGCGCTGATCTGCGACGACCGGTCGGCGATCAACCCCGCCCGCTTCTACACCGCGACCTTCCCGGTGTCGAAGGACGGCGTCGGCCCGGTCACCCTGACCGGCACGAAGCCGCTGCTGCGCCCGGACGGCACGCCGTACCCGCCGCTCGCGCTGAACGACCCCGCGAAACCGCAGAACGAGCAGACGATCGACCCTGAGGAGCTGCGCGTCGACCCGTGGACCGGCGACTACTACTGGTCGCAGGAGGGCGAGCGGACGGCGACGACGTTGATCGACCCGTCGATCCGCGAGGCGCGCCGCACCGGCGAATACGTCCGTGACCTGCCGATTCCCGCGAACGAAAAGATGACGCCGGCGGCCGGCCCGCGGCAGAACCTGGTGCTCGAGGGCATCACGTTCACCGGGTACGGCTCGCTGCTGGCCAGCGAGGTCGAAGGCCCGCTGCTGCAGGACGGCCCGGAGGCGACGACGACGTCGGGCGCGCTCTCGCGGATCACCCTGCAGTCGCGGTTCGGGCCGGTCCTGGCCCAGTACGCCTACCCGCAGGAGCCGCTGTTCGCCGCGCCGGTGCCGCCGACGGCGTTCGCCACCACCGGCGTCTCCTCGATGCTGGCCGTCGACCAGGCCGACCCGACGAAGTTCCTCATGATGGAGCGCTCGTTCAGCACCGGCGTCGGCAACAAGGTGCGCGTCTTCGAGATCGACACCAAGGGCGCGACGAACGTCCTGGACGTGAAGTCGCTGGCCGGCGCGAAGCACGTCAAGCCGGTGAAGAAGCGGCTCCTCTTCGACGCGGCCGACCTCGGCCTGTCCACAGTAGACAACCTCGAGGGCATGACCTGGGGGCCGAAGCTGCCGGACGGCGAGCGCAGTTTGATCTTGGTCAGCGACAACAACTTCTCTGCGACGCAGGTCACCCAGTTCGTCGCACTGGCAGTCCCCTCCGAACGCCTTTGACCAGCAAGTTACGATGTGCACATGAACACGGCTCGGCTGCTCCTTAGCCTGCCGCGCTGACCGGGCCCGGCCCGTCCGGCGCGGCGACCCCTCATGCCCTGGTGGCTGAGGGGTCGAGTTGTTTCTGGAGTAGCTCCCACGGAGGAAGACGGCGATGACCGAGACGACAGGGACCGACGTCCCGGCGCACCGCTACACGGCGGCGCTGGCGGGGCAGATCGAGCAGCGCTGGCAGGACCACTGGGCCGACCAGGGCACCTTCCACGCGCCCAACCCCGTCGGGCCGCTCGCCGTCGAGGGGCAGCCGGTGCCCAGCGACAAGCTGTTCGTCCAGGACATGTTCCCGTACCCGTCGGGCTCCGGCCTGCACGTCGGGCACCCGCTGGGCTTCATCAGCACCGACGTCTTCGCCCGGTACCACCGGATGATCGGGCGCAACGTGCTGCACACGATGGGCTTCGACGCGTTCGGCCTGCCCGCCGAGCAGTACGCGGTCCAGACCGGGCAGCACCCGCGCAAGACGACCGAGGAGAACATCCGGACCTACCTGCGCCAGATCCGGCGCCTGGGCCTGGGCCACGACGAACGCCGGCGCATCTCCACGATCGACCCCGAGTACTACCGCTGGACCCAGTGGATCTTCCTGCAGATCTTCAACTCCTGGTACGACCAGGTTGCGGGCAAGGCACGCCCGATCGCGGAGCTGGAAGCCGCGTTCGCGGACGGCTCGCGCCCGACGCCCGACGGCCGTGACTGGGCGGCGCTGAGCGCGTCGGAGCGGAAGAAGGTGATCGACGACCACCGGCTGGTGTACATCTCCGAAGCGCCGGTCAACTGGTGCCCGGGCCTGGGCACGGTGCTGTCGAACGAAGAGGTCACCGCCGACGGCCGCAGCGAGCGCGGCAACTTCCCCGTCTTCCGCCGCAACCTGCGGCAGTGGATGATGCGGATCACCGCGTACGCCGATCGCCTGGTCGACGACCTGGACCTGCTGGACTGGCCGGAGAAGGTCAAGTCCATGCAGCGGAACTGGATCGGCCGCTCGCACGGCGCCCGTGTCACCTTCAAGTCCGGTGACGACGGCATCGAGGTCTTCACGACCCGGCCGGACACGCTGTTCGGCGCCACGTACATGGTGCTGGCGCCGGAGCACCCGCTGGTCGACAAGCTGGTCACCGAAGCGTGGCCCGCGGACGTCGACGAGCGCTGGACCGGCGGCGCGGCCACGCCCGCCGAGGCCATCAAGGAGTACCGCGTCGCCGCGTCGCGCAAGTCCGAGCTGGACCGGCAGGAGAACAAGGAGAAAACCGGCGTCTTCACCGGCGCGTACGCGACGAACCCGGTCAACGGCAAGCAGATCCCGATCTTCGTCGCCGACTACGTGCTGATGGGCTACGGCACCGGCGCGATCATGGCCGTCCCCGGCCAGGACGTCCGCGACTGGGAGTTCGCCGAGAAGTTCGGGCTGGAGATCATCCGGACCGTGCAGCCGTCCGAGGGCTTCGACGGCAAGGCGTTCACCGGTGACGGCCCGGCGATCAACTCCGGCTTCCTGGACGGGATGGACGTCGCCGAGGCCAAGAAGACGATCATCGACTGGCTGGCGGAGCAGGGCGCCGGCACCGGGACCGTGCAGTACAAGCTGCGCGACTGGCTGTTCTCGCGCCAGCGCTACTGGGGCGAGCCGTTCCCGGTCGTCTACGACGAGGCCGGTGAAGTCCACGCCGTCCCCGAGTCGATGCTGCCGATCGAGCTGCCCGAGGTCGCCGACTACTCGCCGGTGACGTTCGACCCCGAGGACCGCGACTCGACGCCGTCGTCGCCGCTGGCGCGCGCGACCGACTGGGTCGAGGTCGAGCTTGACCTGGGCGACGGCCCGAAGAAGTACCGCCGCGACATCAACACGATGCCGAACTGGGCGGGTTCCTGCTGGTACCAGCTGCGCTACCTGGACCCGACGAACTCCGACACGTTCTGCGCGCCGGAAAACGAGCAGTACTGGATGGGCCCGCGACCGGGCGAGTACGGCGCGGACGACACCGGCGGCGTCGACCTGTACGTCGGCGGCGTCGAGCACGCGGTGCTGCACCTGTTGTACTCGCGGTTCTGGCACAAGGTGCTGTTCGACCTGGGCCACGTGACGTCCAAGGAGCCGTACCGGAAGCTGTTCAACCAGGGTTACATCGAGGCGTACGCGTACACCGACTCGCGTGGCGTCTACGTCCCGGCCGAGCAGGTCGAGGAGCGCGACGGGAAGTACTTCTTCAACGACGAAGAGGTCACCCAGGAGTACGGCAAGATGGGCAAGAGCCTGAAGAACGTCGTCACGCCGGACGAGATGGCCGAGAACTACGGCGCCGACACGTTCCGGTTCTACGAGATGGCGATGGGCCCGCTGGCCATGTCCCGCCCGTGGGCGACGAAGGACGTCGTGGGCGCGCACCGGTTCCTGCAGCGGCTGTGGCGCCTGGTCGTCGACGAGCAGACCGGCGAGCTGCGGGTGTCCACAGAGGACGCTTCCGAGGCGGACCGCAAGGTGCTGCACAAGACCATCGCGGGCGTCCGCGAGGACTACGCGGAGATGCGGTTCAACACGGCCGGCGCGAAGCTGATCGAGCTGAACAACCACGTCACCAAGGTGTACGGCGCGGCCGCGTCGACGCCGCGTGAGCTGGCCGAGCCGCTGGTGCTGATGCTGGCGCCGCTGGCCCCGCACATGGCGGAGGAGCTGTGGCACCGGCTGGGCCACGTGGACTCGCTGGTGCAGGGCCCGTTCCCGGTGGTGGACGAGAAGTACCTGGTGGAGGACTCGGTCGAGTACCCGATCCAGGTCAACGGCAAGGTCCGCTCCCGGGTGACGGTGCCGGCGTCCGCGTCGAACGACGAGGTCCAGGCGGCGGCGCTGGCGGACGAGAAGGTCGCGGCGATGGTCGGCGACGGCTCGCCGCGCAAGGTGATCGTGGTGCCAGGGCGGCTGGTCAACATCGTCCTGTAGCGCGGAGTCCGAAAGCCGCCGGTAGTCCTCGCCGGTTCCCGATTTGATTGAGCTGTCAACGAAAACGGCTCGATCGAAGGAGAACCGGGGATGACCCTCGACGGCAAGGTGGCGCTGGTGACGGGCGGCAGCCGGGGCATCGGCGCGGCCACGGCACTGCGGCTCGCCGAGGACGGTGCGGACGTCGCGCTGACGTACCAGCACAACGGCGCGCGGGCGGCCGAGGTGGTCGAACAGATCAAGAACCTCGGCCGTCGTGCGCTGGCGATCCAGGCGGACTCGGCGGACGCGGCCGCGGTGTCGGCGGCGGTCTCGGCGACCGTTGCCGAGTTCGGCCGGCTCGACGTGCTGGTCAACAACGCGGGCGTCGGCTTCGTCGGCGCCTTCACCGAGACCGCGCTCGAGGACGTCGACCGCGTGCTCGCGGTGAACGTCCGCGGCGTGTTCGTGGCGACCCAGGCGGCGGCCGGTGTCCTGGCCGACGGCGGCCGCGTGATCACCATCGGCAGCTGCGTCACCGACCGCGTGCCCGGCCCGGGCATGGCGCTGTACGCGACCAGCAAGGCGGCGATGGTCGGCCTCACCAAGGCACTCGCGCGCGAGCTCGGCCCGCGCGGCATCACGGTGAACCTGGTCCACCCGGGCCCGACGGACACGGACATGAACCCGGCCGACGGCCCGTACGCGGCGGACCAGCGTGCCCTGACGGCGTTCGACCGCTACGGGTCGCCGGCCGAAGTCGCGGCGGCTGTCGCTTACCTGGCCGCGCCGGCCAGCGCGTACGTCACGGCGGCCGTGCTGTCGGTGGACGGCGGCCACGCGGCCTAACCGGAGTAGAGGCCGATCTCCCGGGCGAGGTCGGCGAGCACCGACTCGAACAGGACGTCCGGCTTGGACATCGGGATCGGGTAGTTGCCGAAGACCTCGAGCGTGACGTGCCCGTAGAGCCGGGCCCAGAACTGGATCATCAGGTACGTCACGCCGAGGTCGATCTTTTCGACGGGCACCCCCTGGTCGGACTCGACGAGCACCGTGACCAGCGACTCCTGGAAGGTCTTCAGGTCGTCGCGCAGCTCGTCGGGCACGCCGCTGGCCGAGGGCAGCACGATGTCGTGGCGGGCGAGCACCCGCCCCGCGGCGGCGAGGAAGATCCGCCCGAACGGCTCGTCGACCCGGCTCAGCGCACTCCCCGACGTCGACCCGACGCCGCCGGTCGGCGACGCGAAGACGAGCGTGAATTCCTTCGTGTGGGTGAGTGCCCAGCGCCGGAAGCCCTTGCAGATGGCGAACAGCTGCAGCACCCCGTCGTCCGGCAGCTCGGCGATCTCCTCGGCGAGGTCTTCGGCCAGGTCGGCGCAGACGTCCAGCCGCAGGTTCTCGACGAGGTCGTCACGCGACTCGTAGTACCGGTAGAGCGCGGGCGCGGTGATCCCCAGCTCCCGCGCGATGGCGCGCAGCGTGACCGCCTCCGGCCCCTGCTCGACGAGCAGCTTCCGGGCGGTCCGCCGGATGTCCTGTTCGGTAGCCGCACGCGCGCGACCCCTTCGCGTGGGGTGGCTCATCCGAACAGTCTAGGTGCTTGGTACGACAGATTTTGCGTTACGGCGAACTGCGCGCCGTAATGAAAGGTGCAGCTCAAGCGCGCGCTTTGAGATTGGTCAGCACGGTGTCGGCGACGCCGCGCCCGAGCCGGCAGGCGTCCTTGCCTGCCTGGACCGCCGAGTCCCCGATGCTCAACGAGACCGAGTAGGCCAGCTCGTCGGAGATCCCGACGACGATCACGCAGGTCCGGTTGTCGGTCGACCCGACGTCCACGTAGCCGACCGCGGGGTAGCCCTGAACCGGCTCCAGGTCGTCGACCCAGCGCTTGGCCTTCGGCTTCTCGTTCTTGTAGGCGAGACTGATGCCTTCGTCGTTCTTGGTCTCGTAGATGACCAGGATGCCGGCGCTGCTTCCCGAGGTGCTGCCCCAGTCGCACATGGGACCCAGCTCCGAGTCCTTCGGTTTCGGCGAACCCGGTTGCCCGAGGTAGCCGGTCAGCTGTTCCGCGGTGAAGGCCGAATCGCAGGGACTGCCGTCCAGGACCTTGGCGGGCAGCGGGTTCGTCACCTTGGGGGCACCGCTGTTCGGCAGTTCCGCGCTGCTGGTTGGCGCCGGCGACGCGGTGCCGGGTGTGCGGCGTTCACCGCTGCACGACGTGACCAACGTCGTGCCGACGACCACCGCGGTGGCAGCGGCGAGAACCCGTCGAATCATTCGAGCGACCCCTTGATCGTTTTCGTCGAATCCGCGGCTTTCCGGTCAGCCGCTTCGGTGATGCCGAGAGCTTGGCTCAGCCGCCGGATCAGTTCCAGGTAGTAGTCGAGCTGGTATTGCAGGTGGCCCTGGTAGTAGCGGCCGGCTTCGTTGACGCCGTTCGGGCCGAGCACCGCCTGCCTGCTGACCGGTTCCTCCGCCGGCGGTTTCGCCTGGCTCAACCCTTCGGCGGCGCGCATCTGTTCGACGATGGTGTCCTTCTGGATCTCCGCCTTCTTGAGCATCGCCCGCATCTCGGCCGAGCTCATCGCGAACCCCTGCCCACCGGCCGGGCGCGACGCCGCACTCGGCATGTCCGTCGCCCAGAAGCTCACGCCGCCGAAGATCGCGTCGGTCATCGCCGGCCCCCTAACCCGTTCAGCGTCGCGTACAGGACTTCGGTCAGCGCGGCCCGGGTCCCCGGCTGGAAGCTGACCATCGGCTCGCGCCCCGGGTACACGTACGTCAGGACCCGGCCGGTCCCCGCCAGGTCGACCGCGGTGATCGGCGCGCTGCGGACCCCCTGGTTCACGGCGTAGCACTGGTGCAACCCCGTCCGCCGGGCCGCCATCAGCTGCCGGGCCCAGGGCAGCGGATCCCGCCCGCGGTCGGCGGTGGGGTCTTCGAGGTCGTAGGACTGCTCCTCCGCGCGGTCCGAGAACCGCGCCTCGGGGATGGCCACCGTCTCGATCCGGGCGGGCGGCACCGGCGGCAGCACGTCCACCAGCGACTCCGCGAGCAGCGTCGGCTCCACGACGTCGATCCGGACCGTGTCGTCCTTGCGGATCAGCCGGAGTGCGTCCGGGCCGTCGGCGGAGACGAGGACCGAGCCCGACTCGTCCGCTTCGATGTCGCCCAGCCAGGCCGTGAACCGGTGGGCGCCCTTGGCCAGGACGTGCAGGACGTCGCGGAACTCCCGCGTCAACGTGCCGCCCGCCGCGAGCCGGAGCGACGTGAGGACGTCGAGGACCTCCTCGTCGAGCCGTTTGCGGACTTCGTCGCCGAGCCAGAGGTTGTCCGCGCCGAGGACCGCGGGCGGCGGGCCGTGGCGTTCCCACTCCCACGCGGTGAGCAGGGCGAACCTGGGCAGGAAGATCACAGCCCGATCACCGGGGGCGCCGTCCGCTCGTCGGGCCCGCCGAAGACGCTCTCCGGGTCCGCCTCCACCAGGTACGACGCGCGCTGGTGCTCTTCGTCCTCGGTCTTGCCGCCCCTGGCGCCGGGGCCCATGCCACCCAGGCCGCCCATGCCCGGCGAGCCCGGTTTGCCGGCCGCGCCGCTGCGAACCCCGCCCGCCGCGCCCGGCCGTCCTTCGCCCGGAACACCGGCGCCGGTCGCCGCGCCGGGACCGCGGGCGCCCGATCCGGTGCCGCTGCCCGCGCCCGACGACGAGCCCGGTGCCGAGCCCGGCCCGAAGCCGCCGCCGGGCCCGAAGCCGGGACCGAACCCGCTTCCGGGACCCGAGCCGGGGCCGAACCCGCTCTCCGGTCCGGTTGCCGGCGGCTGGTAGCCCGGCGTCGACGGCGGTGCGTAACCCTGCGCGCGGACGCTGTCGTCCACTCCCGGCGTGACCTGGCCCGGCGGGGTGACCTGGCCCGGCGACGGCGGGACGGCCGGCGGCTGCCCGGCGGCCGGCGGCTGCCCTGGCGCGTCGATCGACCGGTCGTCGGCGCGGCCGGCCGGCGGCCGCTTCCCGGGCGGCGGTGGGACGGGCGTCTTCGGGTCCCGCACCCTGAAGTCGCCGCCGGTGTACTCGCGGAGCTGGCCGTAGTCGATCGTCCGGGCCGCGGTGTTCGCGCTGGTCTGCCGCGAGTACGCCGTGTACCGCTCGACGTTCTCCTGAGCCTTCCGGTTGTACTGGTTGATCTTGTCTTCGGTGTCGGTGTTCCACGGCGTCGCGACGTCCCACGCACTGCGCGTCGGCGGCCGGTCGGTGACGTCGGGGTGCAGCGAGTTCTTCATCCGGTGGAACTGGTCGATCTGCGTCTGGGCCAGCGTCGAGTTGCGGTCGAGGGACGTCGACGCCGAGACGGCCGACGCCGTCAACGGCTTGAGCCGTTCCCTCGCGGCGTCCGACGCGCCGCCGGTCCACGCGGATTCGAGGCTCGCGGTCAGTTCGCGCGTGCCCTGCTCGAGCCGGCGCTGGTAAGCCGACTGGTCGGCACCCGCCTGGCGCACCTTCTGCAGCGACTCGGTGCCGGGGCCGTGCAGCACGGCCTGGACCAGCTGGCCCGGTGACAGCCCAGCGGCCTGCGGGTTCGCCGCGCCCGTGCCGGTCTGCGAGCCGATGTACGCCCCCGCGATCGCGCCGATCGGACCGCCCGCGAGCAGGCCGATCCCCGCGCCCGTCAGGACCTTGCCGAGCCCCTCGGCACCCGACTGGACGGCGCGCGCGATCTCCGACCCGACGTGCTTGGCCGCGTCGAGCATGTCGCCGAACAACCCCACCGAACCGCGCTCCCCTCGCGTTCGATCTCCCCTCCTGCGTCACGCACGATACCGGATTGGTTACCGAATGTGCGAAAACCCGACCGGCTCGGGTGCCCGCACCTGCGCCCGGATCAAGGAGCGGAGCACCCACATGCCCACGACGGCCATGCCCAACGCGGCGAAGAAGTGCACGGTCCACGCCCCGATCAGCGAGGGCCCACCCCACGACCCGGCCGCGCCCTCCTCGGTCCAGAAGAACCCGAACGTCGCAATCCGGCCGACGAGGTACCAGATCAGCAACGCGACGGGAAAAGCCGCGACCGCGGCCGGGAAACCACCCGGTTTCGGCTCGGCTCCCAGCCACCGCCGCGCGAGCCGCCGCCGCGCCTGCGAACCGGCCAGGTAGGCGGGCAGCGCGAGGACTGCGTAAATCGTCCGTTTCCAGTCGGAGATGCTCATGACGATCACGCTACGAGCCGCTGACCAGCGGGAACACCCGGATTGCCGCAGGAAGAAGTGGGGAAAACCGGAAGTTCCGCAGGTGCGCGCCGGAGCTGCTGCCCCGCGAGGTCGGGTGGGGCGGGGCGCCGCCGACGCCGATCACTCGGGGGGCTACGTGATCGGCGCCGGCGACCCGATGCCCTGCCCGGCTCGCGCCGGTGGGGGCAACATCATCACGTCTCCGCGATGACGCACCAGGAGAGCGGGACCGGGGCCACGAAGTGACGGCCGGGGGACGGACATCCCCCGATCGAGTGACGGGCATCCGCTGCTCGCATGATTGTCGCACTCCGCCCCGGATAAGTTACAAAAACCTTCACTTATCTCCCTTCCGTCCGTGCTGACCTGGTCCTGACCGCCGCCGTGGCACAGTGCGGGCATGAACTCTGACGTGCTCGTTGTGGGATCCGCCAACGCCGACCTCGTCGTCGCGGTGGATCGCAGGCCGGCCGGTGGGGAGACAGTGCTGGGCGGCGACACCGTCCTCTCGCCCGGCGGCAAGGGAGCCAACACGGCGGTCGCGGCGGGCCGGCTCGGCGCCGACGTCGCCCTGCTCGGCGCCGTCGGCGACGATCCCTACGGCAGGCTGCTGCTCGATTCGCTGCGCGCCGCGGGTGTCGACACCGGCCTCGTGCGCACGAGCGACCGGCCGACCGGCATCGCCTACATCACCGTCACCCCGGACGGCGAGAACTCGATCCTCGTCTCCCCCGGCGCCAACTCCAGCCTGGAGCCCGCCGACGTCGACGCCGTCTTCGACGGGGTGGAGGTCATGGTCGTCTCGCTGGAGGTGCCGCTGCCGACCGTCGAGCACGCCGTCGCGCGCGCCGCCGAAACGGGCGTGAAGGTGCTGCTCAACCTCTCGCCGGCGGCGAAGCTCTCCCCCGAGACACTGGCCAAGCTCGACGTCCTGCTGGTCAACGAGCACGAGGCCGCGTGGCTCACCGGGCCCGGCGCGGACTTCCGGAAGCTGCTCGACCTCGGGCCGCGGACGGCCGTCGTCACGCTCGGTGCGGCCGGCGCCGTCGTCGTCGAAGCCGGCTCGGAGACCCGGGTGGAGTCGCCGAAGGTCGAGGCAGTGGACACCACCGGAGCCGGGGACGCCTTCGCGGGCGCGCTCGCCGCGTCGCTCGCCGACGGCGCCGACCTGGTCTCCGCGGCGAAGCGGGCGGTGCGCGTCGCCGCGTTGAGTGTCACGCGGCATGGGGCGCAGCCGTCCTACCCCACCGCGGCCGAACTGGAGGAATGATCATCCGGTGGCCCGTGTTGGACGTCACATGGGCGACTCGTTCGGCTCGGCCTGGTGGCGCGGCTACGCCGCTCAGCTGCGGGCGATCGCCGACGCGCGCCGCCCCGACCGGCTCGCGATCATGCCGCTCGACGAAACCCTCAAGGCGCTCGGCAAGCAGACCGAACTCGACGAAGGCGTCTACGACGTGCCTCTCGAGGGCGTCGTCGGCACGGTCGCCCGCGCCGGGGACTTCGACCGCGAGTTCCGGCCGCGCAACCGGGCGCTGCGCGACCGCTGGGAGCACCTGACGCGGACGGCGGCGGACCTCCCGCCGGTGCGGCTCGTGCGGCTCTCCGACATGTTCTTCGTCGAGGACGGCCACCACCGCGTCGGCATCGCGCGCGCCCGCGGCGCCCGGACGATTCGCGCGCGCGTCCGCTGGATCAGCACGGTCGCCTGCGCGCTGCGCTGCCTGACGCTCGCCGACCTGCCGTCGAAGACCGCCGAGCGGATGTTCCTGGAACGCGTGCCGCTGCCGGACGACGTCCGCCTCGGGCTGTGGCTCGACGACCCGGCCGACTGGTTCCGGCTCGCCGACTCGGCCGAGGCCTGGGGTTTCCGCCGTATGCTGGCCGGACGGCCGGTGCACAGCCGTGACGAGCTGGCCGAAGCCTGGTGGCACGAGGAGGTCCGGCCGGTGCTCGAACAGGTAAGGCAACGCGGTTTGTGCCCGCCACCACGAGATATCCAGGCCTATCTGAGCTATGGTCTAGACCATGTCTGAGTTGGATGCCGCCTCTGCCGAGCAGCGCACGCCGGCGGCGCTGTCCGGGGTCGCCGTCAGCCCCGGCCGCGCGAGTGGTCCCGTCGTCCGCGTCGCCGAGCCGCTGGGCGAGCCCGCCGCCACCCCGGCCCCGGCCGATCCGGCCGCCGAAGCCGCCCGGATCGCCCCCGCGGCCGCGATCGTCGCCGGCCGGCTGGAGAAACAGGCCGAGACAGCGAGCGGCGAAGCGGCGACGATCCTGATCACGACCGCCGCGATGGCCGCCGACCCGGCGCTGGCGTCCCAGGCCGAAACGCTGGTCAAGACGCAGGGGCTGCCCGCCGCGCGAGCCGTCTACCAGGCCGCCGAAGGCTTCGCCGAAGCGCTGGCCGCGGCCGGCGGGTACATGGCGGAGCGCGTCCGTGACGTCCGTGACGTGCGCGATCGGCTGATCGCCGAGCTGCTCGGCATCGCGCCGCCGGGGGTGCCCGAGCTGGCGTCGCCGAGCGTGCTGGTCGCCCGCGACCTCGCGCCGGCCGACACCGCCGGCCTCGACCCGGCGAAGGTCCTCGCTCTGGTCACCGAGGAGGGCGGCCCGACCAGCCACACCGCGATCCTCGCGCGGGCGCTCGGCATCCCGGCCGTCGTCGCGGTCCGCGGGCTGCTGGCACTGGACGCGCAAGCGCTTGCGGTGGACGGCGACACGGGCACGGTCGAGGTCGCGGACCCGTCCGCGCCGGTCGTCACGGCCACAGTGGCCCAGCTCGCCGAGTGGAACGGCACGGGCGCAACGGCCGACGGCCACCGCGTGAAGGTCTACGGCAACGTCGGCTCCCCGGCCGACGCCCAGGCCGCGGCCGACGCGGGCGCCGAGGGAGTCGGCCTGTTCCGCACCGAGTTCTGCTACCTCGACGCCGCGGACGAGCCGTCGGTGGCCGACCAGCGCGCGGCGTACACGGCGGTGCTGGCGCCGTTCCGCGGCAAGCCGGTGATCGTCCGGACGCTCGACGCGGGCGCCGACAAGCCGCTGGCCTTCCTGTCCCCCGAAGCCGAGCCGAACCCGGCGCTCGGCGTGCGCGGGCTGCGCGTGGCGTTCGACCGCCCGGAGGTCCTGGACCGCCAGCTCGAAGCCATCGCGGGCGCGGCCGGGGACTCGGGCGCCGAGGTCTCGGTGATGGCCCCGATGGTCGCGACGGTCGAGGAAGCGGCCTGGTTCGCTTCGCGGGTACGCGCGGCAGGCATCGCCCGGGCGGGCGTGATGATCGAGATCCCGGCGGCGGCGCTGAGCGCCCGGGAGATCCTCGAAGTCGTCGACTTCGTCTCGGTCGGCACGAACGACCTGGCCCAGTACACGTTCGCGGCGGACCGCCAGCTGGGCGCGGTCGCCAAGCTCAACGACCCCTGGCAGCCGGGACTGTTGCGCCTCCTGAAGCTGATCGGCGACGCGGCCAAAGCAACAGGCAAACCGGCGGGCGTCTGCGGCGAAGCGGCGGCGGACCCGCGCTTGGCCCTGGTCCTGACGGGCTTGGGCCTGACGAGCCTGTCGATGAACGCCCCGGCCATCCGCACGGTCGGAGCCGGCCTGGCAGCGGCAACGCTCGCGGAGTGCGAAGCCCTGGCGGAGGCAACGCTGGCCACCGCGGACCCGGCGGCAGCTCGCGCAGCAGCCCGCGGCTGACCGGCGCGGCCTCATCCGACGGGTTCCGCGCCCGGCCGGGCGCGGCTGGATCCAGGTGCCCCGGCGGGGCGGCCAGACCCGCTCGGGCCCCAGAACGGCTCAAACCAGCCCCCGACCCCGGGGGCGCCCCCCACTTTCAGTCTATCGGTCATCACCGACAGTGCCGGCTTGTGCGAACCTGAACCAGCGTGGTTGTCCACATTGATCGAGGGGTGTGGGCAACCCGCCCTTCACCGCGTGAAGCCCGAAAAAGATCCAGCATGGTTGTCGATCCCGCGTCCGGCCGCTCGACGAAGAGGTGAGAAGCGAAGCACCCGAGTCGAGAGGACCTCACCATGACCGCCACCATCGCCGAAGCCGCTCCGGCCGAAGCCGGCGCAGCCGTCCGGGCCGGGCGTCGGGAATGGATCGGGCTCGCCGTGCTGGCCCTGCCCGCCCTTCTTGTCTCGCTGGACGTCTTCGTCCTCGTGCTCGCCCTTCCGAAGCTCGCCACCAGCCTGCACGCCGATGGCACCGAACAGCTCTGGATCATGGACACCTACGGCTTCATGGTCGCCGGCTTCATGGTCACCATGGGGACGCTCGGTGATCGGATCGGGCGACGGAAACTGCTGCTCGTCGGGGCCGCCGCCTTCGGGGTCGCCTCCGTGGTCGCCGCCTTCTCCACCAGTGCCGGGATGCTCATCGTCGCGCGGGCCGCGCTCGGGATCGCGGGGGCGACGCTCGCTCCTTCCACGCTCTCGCTCATCGGCACCATGTTCGAAAACCCGCGGCAGCGGGCCGAAGCCATCGGGATCTGGGCCGGCTGCTTCACCGTCGGCGCCATCATCGGGCCGATGGTCGGCGGCTTCATGCTCGAACACTTCTGGTGGGGCTCGGTCTTCCTGCTCGGCGTCCCGGCCATGGTCCTGCTGCTCGTCATCGGCCCGAAGCTGCTGCCGGAATACCGCGACGAGACCGCCGGCCGCCTCGACCTGCCGAGTGTCGCCCTCTCGCTCGGCGCCATCCTGCCCGTCGTCTACGGCGTCAAGGAACTCGCCCGCGACGGCGTCCGGACCGTTCCGGTGCTCGCCCTCGGCATCGGCCTGGTCGTCGGGTACGTCTTCGTGAAGCGGCAGCGCACCCTCGACGACCCGCTCGTCGACTTCAGCCTCTTCGCCGCCAAGGCCTTCCGGACCACCCTCGGCGGGATGTTGCTGTTCAGCATGCTCGGCGGCACCACCATGCTGTTCGTCGCCCAGTTCTTCCAGCTCGCGCAGCACCTCTCGCCCGTCGGGGCCGCGCTCGGGCTGCTTCCCGGGATGGCCGCCTCGACCGTCAGCTTCCTCGCCGCTCCCCGGCTCGCCCGGCGGGTCAGGGCCGGCCGGCTGATCGCGAGCGGGGTCGCCCTCGCCGCGTCCGGGATGGTGATTCTCGCGCTCGTCGATCCCGCCGCCGGGCCCGTGTGGCCGTCGCTCGGGTTCGCCGTGACGTCGCTGGGGGTCGGGCCGATGGTCGCGCTGGGCACCGATCTCGTCGTCGGCTCGGTTCCGGTGCGCAAGGCGGGCGCCGCCGCTTCGCTGGCCCAGACCGTCAACGAGTTCGGCTACGCCTTCGGGCTCGCCACCGTCGGCACGCTCGGCAACGCCGTCACCCACTCCTACGGCCTGCCCACCGGGCTGCACGTCGTCGCCGGGCTCGCCGCCGTCGCGTTCGCCGCTCTCGTCTGGTTCGTGGCGCGGCACCTGCGGACTGCCTGACCACGGCGAAGGCCTCCCCACCGATGCCTGGGTGGGGAGGCCTTCTTGACGCCGGGGGCAGAGGGGCCCCGGCTAGCCGAAGAGCCCGCGCCGCGGGTGCCGGACGACCAGCGAGCCGCCGTGCACGCGGCCGGTGAGCACGTACCGCGGGGTGCCCATCCGCCCGTTGCTGCGCGTCTTGTCCTCCATCGAGCCGAACTTGACGTCGCTGATCGCGTTGAGGTCCACCGAGGCGTGCTCCGGGATGATGATCTCGACCGAGCCCCACTTGGCGTCCAGCTCGATGTGCACCACCGGCGACTGCACCTGGGCCTCGGTGAAGTCCAGCTTCGTCGAGCCGTACTTGTTGCGCACCACCAGCTCGGCCGGCACCACCCACGGCCCGCCGCGGACCAGCGACGAGTACTTCGCGTTCAGCTCGAACCGCTGCCCGGTCGAGTAGCCGGGGTAGCCCGCCGGCGACGCGTACGCCGGAGCCGCGGCCATGGCCGCCGCCGGGTGGTAGAGGCCGGCGAGGTCGGCCAGCACGGCGTTCAGCTCGCCGCGCGTCCTCGATGCCAGCGCGCGGTCGGTGCGCTCGGTGAACTCGTCGAGGTCGATCATGCCGCGGCCGATGGCCTTCTGCAGCACCCCGACGACGTGCTCGCGCTCGTCGTCCGACACCCGGAGATCGCGCTCGCTCAACGGCTTGGTTTCGGTCACCGGTTCCGCCGCCCCGCTCTCTTCCTCGCCCATGTCCTCGATGGTAGAACCGGATTTCACCAGGGAGATCGGGGGAAAACCCTGAACGGACCCGTAGTCGCCGCGGTCGCCGTCGCCGTCCTGCTGTCCGCGTGCACCGCCGAAACCCCGGCGCCGCCGCCGAGCACCACGACGACAACGCCGTCGCCTCCGCCACCCCCGCCGGAGGGGCTCACCGGCGTCCAGGCGACCGGCGGCATCGGCGTCACCGTGCTGCTGCCGACCGTCGGGCCCACCCTGTTCGACGCCGACCGCGGACCCGTCGCCACGCCGCCCGGCTACCCGGGCGGGGACGTCGCGCTGACCGTCGTCCGGGTCGGGCAGCAGGCCGTCTTCACGGTCTACCCGCCGTACACCCAGAACTCCGCGCCCTTCGAGGTCCTCGAGTACACCGGGCCGTCGAGCCCGCCACGGTCGCTCGGCCGGGCCTGGTCGGTCGCCCCGGACGCCGCCGGCGAGGGCGTGTGGCTGATCCGGCAGGACGGCCCGGACGACTGCCGCCTCCAGCACGTCTCGCTGGCGAAGGGCGAGCTCGGCCGCGGCCAGTCCGCCAGCTGCCGCACCCAGGTGCGGACCGAGACCACGCACGGCCTGCTGATCACCATCAACGGCGGCGCCGCCGAGTCGACCGACGTCCTGATCGAGCCGGTCACCGGCCGCACGGTCCGGCAGGCCCCGCGCATCCTCGGCGTCGCCGGCGACTGGATGCTGCTCGACGGCCTGACCGACCTGACGCTCGTCGACCTGCGCGCCGGCACCAGCAAGAAACTGAACCGGCCGGCGATCGGCGCGGCACCCACCGTGGTGCCGTCACGCGACAGTGCCGTGTGGGCCGCCGACTTCGCCAACCCCGCCTACCGGAACACCAGCACGCAGGTCCGCGACCTCTGGCTGCTCCGCCCGGCCGGCCCGACCTGGGAACACGTCCCCGGCATGCCGTTCGCCACCGAGCACCTCAAGCGTGGTGGCGGCTTCGACTGGTCGGCCGCCGGTGACCTCGTGCTCGCCGACGGCGTCCTCGCCGCCTGGCACCCCGGCGAACCGCGGTGGCGGCTGGGCCAGGCCGCGCTGCCCAAGGGCAACTGGTCGGGCTTCACCGTCCTGTTCTGACGCTCACTCCTCGTCGAGGCCGTGCTCGATCGCGTACCGGGCCAGCTCGACGCGGTT
The DNA here is from genome assembly GCF_017308975.1 of Amycolatopsis sp. MtRt-6. GTDB lineage: Bacteria > Actinomycetota > Actinomycetes > Mycobacteriales > Pseudonocardiaceae > Amycolatopsis. Next base: position 435,873 of record NZ_JADWPD010000001.1, read on the forward strand.
GTGCAGCTGCAGCTTCCGCAGCGTCGACTGCACGTGGTTCTCCACCGTGCGGTGCGACAGCACGAGCCGCTCGGCGATCTGCCGGGCGGTCAGCCCCTTCGCGACCAGGCGCAGGACGTCGGTTTCGCGCTCGGTCAGCCGCGGTGGCTCGGCACCTTCCGCCGGCGCGTCGGCCATCCGCCGGTACTCGCCGAGCACCAGCCCGGCCAGGCCCGCGGTGAACACCGGGTCGCCGGCGGCGGTGCGGCGGACGGCGTCGACCAGCTCCACCGCGGACGCCGACTTCACCAGGTAGCCGGACGCGCCGGCCTTCACCGCCTCCAGGACGTCCTTGTGCTCGCCGCTCGCCGAAAGCACCAGCACCTTCGTCGACGGCAGCGCCGCGGTGATCTCGCGGGTGGCGTCCACCCCCGACGTGGTGCCCAGGTTCAGGTCCATCAGCACGACGTCCGGCTGCACGGTCTTCGCGATCCGCAGCGCCGCGTCGGCGTCCGGCGCGGTCGCCCGCACGTCGAAGCCGTGTTCGGTCAGGTCACGGGCCACCCCGTCGCGCCACATCGGGTGGTCGTCGACCACCATCACGGATATCCGCGGCTCGTCACTCATCTCGCACCCCTCGTGCTCGGCACCCTGACCTCCCACTCCGTGCCCCGGCCGGGCCCGGTGTCGAGGGTCGCGCTCCCCCCGAGATCGCGGACCCGCCCCCGGATGGATTCCACCACGCCGAGGTGCCCGTCCGCGGCCGCTTGCTCGAGAACGCCGTCCGGTATGCCCGGTCCGTCGTCGCGGATGCTCACCACGACCTCGTCGCCGAGGTCCTCCAGCAGCACCCACGCGTGCGCGTCCGGGCCCGCGTGCTTCTCGACGTTGGACAGGGCCTCGCGGGTCACGGCGACCAGTTCGCCGGTGACGTGCGCCGGCAGCTCGACGTCGTCCGCCGGCGCCGAGACCTGCACCGACGACGTCGCGAGCAGCTGCAACGCGGCCCGCAGGCTCGTCCGGCCGCTTTCGTTCGGCTTCACCGGCTCGGTCGTCACCAGCGACCGCAGCGCGATCTCCTGCTCACCGGCCAGCCGGGCCAGCTCCGCCGCCTCGCCGCCGACCTCGTTGCCGCGCTTGCGGACCCGCGCGAGGACCTGCAGCACGCTGTCGTGGATCGACCGGGCCAGCCGCTCGCGCTCGGCCGTCGCGGCTTCCTTCCGCAGCGCCTGCTCCAGCCGCGCCGCCGACCGGCGGGCCATCGTCGAAGCCATGCCGACCAGCAGCCCGGCGGCGGCGAGCAGGACGCCGTCGCGGGCGACGTCGAGGTCGAACTTCTCCCGCGCCAGCGCGGTCGCCACGCCGACGACCAGCCCGGCGAGCACCCCACCGGACGCGCCGAACCGCGCGCCCGCGGCGACCGGCGGCACGGCCGCCCACACCGTGGTGATGAGCGGGACGTTGAGCGCGAACTGCGCGTCGCTGAGCACCCACGGCGAGGTCAGCAGCAACCCGGTGGTCAGCACGAGGTCGAAGACCACCAGCGCCGGCGGCCGCGTGCGCTCGCGCAGGTAGAGGAAGCTGCTCACGACCGACCAGACGGCCATCACGCCGAGGATGGTCCACGCCAGCCACTCGCGCCGGTACTCGCCGCTCTGGACGATGACCGTGCCGCAGGCGAACGCCCAGGTGAGGAACCGGAAGGCCAGCACGCCCCGCCACATCGGCGTGACGGGGTCGGGTGTCCGCCGGACGGTCACTGCTCGTCTTCGCCGCGCGTCGGCACTTCCGCCTTCGCGGATCCGGGTGTCGCGTCGTTCGGCTGGGCGGCCTGGTCCGCGAGGACGTTCACCTCGGCCGGATCCGGGTCGGTCTCGTGCAGCAGCGACCGGATGCCCGCGTTGAGCACCGCCAGGATCGGCACCGCCATCAGCGCGCCGGCGATCCCGCCGACGACGAGGCCGCCGGTGATGGCCAGGACGACGGCGAGGGGGTGCAGCTTCACCGCGCGGCCGAGCAGCAGCGGCTGCAGCACGTGGCTTTCCAGCTGCATCACGCCGATCACGATGGCCAGCACGATCAACGCGCCGATGAAGCCGTTGGTGACCAGGGCGATCAGCACCGCGACGCCACCGGTGATCACCGCCCCGATGATCGGGATGAACGCGCCGAGGAACACCAGCGTCGCCAGCGGGATCACCAGCGGCACGCCCATGATCCACAGCCCGATGCCGATGCCGACGGCGTCGACGACCGCCACGGCCGCCGTCGCCCGCACGTAGCTCACCAGCGACGCGAACCCGCGGCGCCCGGCGACGTCGACGCGGTTGCGCACGTGGGCGGGCACACCGCGGACCAGGAACGTCCAGATCCCGTCGCCGCCGCTGAGGAAGAAGATCGTGATGAACAGCGTGAGCAGGAAGCCGGTGACGATCTCGCCGACCGTGCCCGCCGTGGTCAGCGCGGTGTCGGTGAGCCAGGCCTGGTTGTTCTGCAGGAACCCGAAGACCTGGTTGATGAAGTCCTGGAGCTGCTCCTGGCGCAGGTGCGCCGGGCCGTTGATCAGCCAGTCCTTGATCTGGTTGAGGCTCTCGTTGAGCTGTTTCTGCAGCTGCGGCAGGCCGCTGGAGAACTGCGTGACGACGAACGTGAGCAACCCGGCCAGCACGGCCAGCCCGGCGATCAGCACGATCGCCGTCGCCAGCCCGCGCGGGAAGCGGACCGCCACCAGCTTCTGGACCGCCGGGGCGAGCAGGGCCGAAACCAGCAGGGCGATGCCCAGCGGGATGACGACGACCGCCAGATAGCCGATCGCCCAGACCACCGCGTAGAGCGCCGCGGCCACTACGATCAAACGCCACGCGAGTGCGGCACTTATGCGTAGGCCCCGGGGGATAAGCCCGGTGACGTCCTCGTGCTCCGGCAGAAACGGGTCTTCACGTCGCGCGTGGGTCACCGGCTCACCGTAGCGGTTGCTCCGCCCGATTCCGCCGCTTTCCCACGGCCGCGTCCGACACGCGTGCGGGCCAGGGATGATCACCGACCGTCAAATCGGACTACACCGTGTGTCTTTCACACGATGGGGGCATCAAGTCGTGTCAAGGGTGCGCGGCGCCGCGCCGGTTTGGTTAGGTCGCTTCCGCAACAGCCGGATCACGGACCGAGGCTGTGACAACCGGACCTTCGGCCCGGGCCGGGGGCTCCGCCACCCGGACCCCCGAAAGACTCACGAGGAGACGACGAGTGGCGACCACGGCGACGAACGAGGGGCAGGGCGCGAACCGCGTCGGCCGTCTCGTGTCGCGTGCGCTGCTCGTGCTCGGTGGCGCGGTGGCGGGTACCGCCGCCGCGTGGCTCGTCTCCGGCGCGACCGCCTCCGCGGACACCGTCGAGGTCGGCACCGCCTCCGTCGCCCCGGTCACCGACGCCACGGCGGGCGGGATCGGCGACGTCGACCACGGTGTCGGCCAGTTCGCCGGCGACGTCGCCCGCGCGGCCTGCCACCAGGACGCGACGACGTGGAGCGAGCCGCAGGCCGCGCGCCCGTGCGGCCGCGCCGCCGGGCACGAGGTCGCCGAGCGCGTCGGCGACTCGGTGACCGGCCTCGCCGACGACGCGGTGCTGAGCCCGGCCGAGCGCACCGCCGGTGCGCTCGAGCACATCGTGCGCAAGCCGGAGGACACCCGCCAGGTCATCGAGGAGACCATCGCCCCCGCGCCGGCCACGGACTTCGGCCGCCAGGTGTGGCACCTGCTCGACCCGGCCGGGCACGGCGACCTGGTCCCGCTCCCCACGTTCCCGGGCCTCGTCCCGGGCGGGCCGGCGCCGGTGACCTCCGATGCCGGCCAGGCGGCGGTCACTCCCGCCGTCTCGACCGTCGAACTTCCCGCCGCGTTGCGAGCCGCGCTCGCGTCGCGGACGGGTGCGGCGTACGACGACGTCACCGGTGCCGCGGGCCAGTCCCGCGACGGGCACCGTGATCTGCCGTCGCCGCTGACTCCGGCGCAGCTTCCGGCCGCGCCGGCCGTCCCCACCGCCCCGGGTGGCACCACTGCCCCCGGTGGACACCTCGACGGCTTCAACTTCGGCGTCCCCTTCTGGACGACCGAAGCCGTCGACTCCGCCGTCGCGGCGATGAGCCGCGCCGGCCTGCGCCACTCGCTGCGCACCCCGGGCGAACAGCCCGGCGTCACTCCTGACTGAACACCTCCCCCCACGGGTCGCTGACGCGCCCGGACCCGTCGTCGACTGACGGTTTCCTGCGTCCGCGCAATACCCGTGACACGGCGGTGCGCGCTTTTCAAAAAACACTGTGTCGCGCCCGCACGAAGTTTCACCTCCCCCTCGGTGCGCTCGGCGCACCCTCATGAACCCGCAAGGGAACCCGAAATAAAGGAGAAAAACCCCATGCAGACGTGGGCAAAGCGCGGACTCCAGACCGCATTTGTCACGGGTGGGTTGCTGATGCTGGGCACCGGCATCGCCTCGGCTGACGAGAACGTCAACCCCGACACCCCTGCCTCACCGCTCGACCTCAACGTCACGGTTCCGATCCAGGAAGCCAACAACGCGGTCGGCACCCCCTTCGGCCAGCTGGACCTGCCCGCCGGGCAGACGGAGCTGAGCACCAAGCCGGTCACCGGCGCGGCGAACGACGCTGCCAAGCAGCTCGACGACGCGAGCCCGATCAGCGAGAGCACCCTCGGCGGCACCGTCGGCCGGGCCGGCGGCGGGGGCGGTTTCACCCCGAGCCACAACAACCTCAAGGGCAACAAGGTCACGGGCGACGTCGTCGTCCCGATCCAGATCGTCGACAACGCGATCGGTGTCCTCGGTGACGCGACCGTCGCCGGCGGCAACCACTCGCAGACCTGGTCGCACGATCAGGACGTCAACACCACCGGCGAAGGCTCCAGTCTCGCGGGCAACGCCGTCGTCCTCGACTGGGCGCTCCCCGTCCAGATCGCCGGCAACGGCGGCGGTGTCGCCGGCGGCACCGGCCGCGTGACCGGCGGGTCGGCCAGCCAGAGCACCACCGAGACCGGGGACGTCGCCACCAACGGCGACGGGTCCGCGCTCTCCGGCAACGTGGTGGCCGGCCAGTTCGCCACCCCGGTGCAGGTGACCGGCAACGCCGCCTCGTACCTGCTCGGCAACGGGCAGAGCCACGGCTACTCCGCCGACACCGTCGCCACCTCCGGCGGCTGGCTGCAGAGCTCCGGCGACCAGGCCTCCGGGTCGGGCAACGTGGTCGGCGCGCCGATCGCCCTGCCGGTCAAGTTCAACTGCAACTCCGGTGCGGTGTGGGGCTCGCTGTCGAACTCCGACGGCTGCAACACCTCCGCCGACGCCACGGCCGGGGACACCCGCAAGGGCAGCCTCGGCATCCCGACCTACCTCGAGACCAGCGGCGACAACTCGTTCCTGTCCGGCAACGGCGGGGCGGCCTCGCTCTCCCCGATCGCGAACGTCGCGGGTGTCGCGGGCTCGTGGATCGGCAACGCGTCCTCGGGCATCCCCTGCGCCGGCAGTTCCTCCAGCACTGTCGACTCGGGTGGCTTCGTCCAGACCTCCGGTGACGACTCGAGCGGGTCGGGCAACGTCCTCAACCCGTCGCTCGCGCTGCCGGTCGAGGCCTTCGGCATCGGTGGCACGTACATCGGCCAGGCGAACGCCGAGCACGACAACACGACCGACGCCAACGCCGGCAACGGCAGCTACACCAAGGGCAACGGCGCCTTCCTCGGCGGCAACGTCGTCAACACCCAGGCCGCGGGCGCGCCCGAGGTCTTCGGCATCGGTGGCAGCCACATCGGCAACGCGACCGGCACGGCGACCGAGGACAAGACGGTCACCGCCGGCGGGTACGACGGCACGCAGGGCAACAACTCGTCCGGCTCGGGCAACCTCGTCCAGGTGCCGGTGGGCCTGCCCGCCGAGGTCTTCGGCATCGGTGGCTCGTTCATCGGCCAGGGCTCCGGCGCGGCCGACGAGACCAAGGTCGTCTCCGGTGGCGGCGGTGGCAGCACCGTGGACGACGGCGGCTTCCTGAGCTCGAACCTGGGCACCGCCCCGGTGTCGACCCCGGTGCAGGTCGCCAACATCGGTGGCGCCTTCATCGGCCAGGGCCACGGCAAGGGCTCGACCGACACGACGTCCAACGCGGGCGGCGACGTCAAGGCCCACGGCCCGGCGGGTGCCGGCGCGGGCAACATCATCGAGGCCCCTGTCGCGCTGCCCGTGCAGGCGATGGGCGTCGGTGGCGCCCTCGGCGGCATCGGCACCGGTGAGAACGACAACATCACCGACGCGACGGCCGGCGGCGACGCCGTCACCGACGGCCAGGACGGTGCGCTGACCGGCAACATCGTGAAGGCCCCGATCGCCGGCGCCGGCACGGTCTTCGGCGACGGGATCGCCGCGGCGGCGCTGGGCACCGGCAAGGGCACCAACGACGTCGAGTCGGAGGCGGGCGGCGACGCCACCACCAGTGGCGACCGCGGCAGCGTGGCCGGCAACATCATCGGCGTTGACCCGCTGGCGGTGGCGCAGGTCTTCGGTGACGCCGCCAGCGTGGCGGGTGTCGCCAAGGGCGCCGGCGTCAACATGACCGAGGTCGAGAACGCGGGCGACGACACCACCTCCGGTGTCGAAGGCGCGATCTCCGGCAACATCCTCGACCTGCCGGTGACCGCGATCGCGCAGCTGTTCGGCGACGCGGTGACCGTGGGCGGCGTTGCGCACGCCGTCGGCGAGAACACGCTGACCACGGAGAACGGTGGCAAGGCCACCACCGCGGGCGACCACGCCAGCCTGTCGGGCATCAACGCCTACCACGCGTTCGCGCTCCCGGTGCAGATCTTCGGCGTGCCCCTCGAACTGCTCGGGGTCGCCACCGCCCACGCGACGGACGCGACGAGCATCGACGAGGACGTCGACCCGATCGCGTTCCCGGCCGAGGGTTCGGAGCTGGCGGCCGGCGAGCTGCCGTCGCTGGCCGCGCTCCGCAGCGGCCTGCCCACCGCGGGCGGCATGCCGTCGGTGGATGGGCTGAACCGCGAGCTGCCGGTCGCCGCCCTGCTCGGCGGGCTGCCCTCGTTCGACGGGCTGACCGGTGCGCTGCAGGCCAGCAACCTGGGCCCGCAGGGCGTGCCCGCGCTGGCCGGTCTCGCGAGCAACGTGCCGGCCGCCGGGCTGCCCACCCAGGGCCTGCCCGCGCTGCCGGTCGCGGCTCCGCTCGGCGAGCGTGCCGACGTGCCGCAGGTGAGCAGCCCGCTGTCGGGTGTCTCGCAGCTCCCGCAGCTGCCCGCCCCGGCGCTGCCGAAGCCGGCCCTGCCCACCACCGCGGGACTGCCCGGGGTGAACGGGCTGTCGTCGCTGGGCTCCCTCGGGGGTCACGGCACCGAGCGTGCGGACGTGCCGGCCGCCGGCCTGCCCGTCGCCGTGCCGGCGCTGCCGGCCCTCGCCGGCGCTCCGGCCCTGCCGAAGCCGGCCCTGCCGACGCTGCCCTCCACCTCGGCGCTGCCCGCGGTGACCGGGCTGTCGGCGGTGGGTGGCGCGCTGCCGAAGCACACCGAGCGTGCGGACGTGCCGGCCACCGGCCTGCCGATCGCGGCTCCGGCGCTCCCGGTCGCGGCCCCGGCTCTGCCGGTCGCGGCTCCCGCGCTGCCGATCGAGGCCCCGGCCGCCCTGCCGACCACGCTGCCGGTCGCGCAGAACGTGCCGGTGAACGCCAAGCTGCCGGTGCTCGACAGCACCCCGCAGGTGCCGGCGATGTCGGGCCTGGACTCCACCGGCTTCCTCGCGAAGCTGATGGGCCTGGTCAAGCGCAAGTAGTGCGCTGAAGCCGGGCGGGCTCGGCCAGAGCCCGCCCGGCCCCCGATCCTGCTGCCGCGGACAGGCGCTCCACCGCGCCGCGAGGGCTGACCTCGCACGGAGCGTCCCGGCCCCGCGTCAGCGGAACCGAAAAGCTCTCCTTCCCTGGAGACGATGAGCCCCAGGAGCCACTTCGGCTCCTGGGGCTCGCTCGCGTCTTGAGGGAAGTTCAGGAGAACTGGAGGGACCGCTTCGCCAGGCCGTACCAGAAGCCGTCGATCACCGTGCGGCCGGAGCCCTCGTCCGAGGTGGCGCCGAGGGAGACGAACAGCGGCGCGAAGTGCTCGATCCGCGGGTGCGCGAGCGCCGCCGCCGGGGCCTTGTGCCGGAAGTCGAGCAGCGTGTCGACGTCGCCGCTGCGCAGGACCTCGTCGCCCCAGTGGTCGAATTCGGCCGACCACGCCGCCGGTGTCCCGTCGGCGGCGCGAGCCATGCCGCTCAGGTTGTGGGTGAAGAAGCCGCTGCCGATGATCAGCACGCCTTCGTCGCGCAGGGGCGCGAGCTTGCGGCCGACGTCGAACAGCTCCCGCGGGTCGAGGGACGGCATCGAGACCTGCAGCACCGGGATGTCGGCGTCCGGGTACATCTCGACCAGCGGCACGTAGGCGCCGTGGTCGAGGCCGCGCTCCGGGGCGTCGTGCACCGGCGTCTCCGTCGAGTGGAGCAGCTTCCGGACCTTCGCCGCCAGCTCCGGCGCGCCGGGAGCCGCGTACCGCACCTGGTAGTAGCGCTCGGGGAAGCCCCAGAAGTCGTACACGAGCGGCACGGTCGTCGTCGCCCCGATGGTCAGCGGCGCTTCCTCCCAGTGGGCCGAAACGATCAGGATCGCGCGGGGCTTCGGCAGGTCGGCCGACCACTCGGCGAGCTGGCGGGTCCACGTCGTGTCGTCGGCGAGCGGCGGGGCGCCGTGGCTGAGGTAGAGAACCGGGGTGCGGGTCATCGAACGCTCCAGTACTTGAAAGTTCAACTACTAGAGTAGCTGACGCCGGCGCGCCCCGGGATATTCCTCAGGCGGCTTCGAGGTTCGCGGCACACCGTTCCAGTGTCCGCAGTGTGGTGCGGTAGTCGTCGTCGCCGATGCCCTCCATGCTTCTCGCGCGGAGCTCCTTGATGCGCTCTTCGACGCGGGCGTGGGCTTCGCGGCCGTCGGCGGTCAAGGTGCCGTCCGCGGCGACCCAGCCGCGGGCACGCAGGTCGGCCACCTTCGGCGCCATCGAGCCCTCGCCGGCGACGAACGGCGCCATCGCCGTGTCGACCTGCTCCGGCGTGCGGGCGCCGAGAGCGATCGTGTTGAGTACCTGCCAGTGCCGGCGGGTCAGCGACTCCGCGTCGAGGGCCCGGGTCATGGAGGATTCGAGAAGCTCGTGGAGGTGGCGCAGCCACCAGCCGAGGGGTTTCATGAGGACTCCGATTGTCAATGAACAACTACATGTAAAATTACATGTAGTCCGGAGGTGGAGCAACCATGACGGACGCGGTGGCCGAGGTCGAGCGGGCCATGATCGCGATCCGCCGCAGCCAGCAGCGGCGAGCCCTCAGCCGGATCGGCAAAGCGAGAGGCCGCGGCGCGCACGACCCCGTGTTCGAGCTGCTCGACGTCGTCGAAGAGCTCGCCGAACGCGGCGAAGCCGGCACGGTGACGGCCTTGAGCGCGGCGATGGGCGTCGACCAGCCACGCGCCAGCCGGCTCGTGGCGCGCGCGGTCGAGCAGGGACTGCTCCGCCGCGAAGCCGATCAGCGCGACGGACGGCGCGCGGTGCTCGTGCCGACCCCGGCCGGCCAGGCGCACCTCGACGAGATGCACGCCTTCCGGCGCGGGGTGTTCGCCGAGGTCATGGCGGACTGGCCGGAGGAGGACCGCGAAAACTTCGGCAGGCTCCTCACGGCGTTCGTCCGCGGGTACAGCGCTCTCGGCTAGTCGTGCGAGAGGTCGACGAAGCGGCTGTAGTGCAGTTGGTGCGCGACGGTGATCGTCGCCGTCGGGCCGGCGCGGTGCTTCGCGATGATCAGGTCCGCCTCGCCCGCGCGCGGGTCGTCCCGCTCCCAGGCGTCCGGGCGGTTGACCAGGATGACGAGGTCGGCGTCCTGCTCCAGTGAGCCGGACTCACGCAGGTCGGACAGCATCGGGCGCTTGTCCGTGCGCTGTTCCGGGCCACGGTTCAGCTGGCTGATCGCGATCACCGGGACCTCGATCTCCTTCGCCAGCAGCTTCATCTGCCGCGAGAACTCCGAGACTTCCTGCTGCCGCGACTCGACGCGCTTGCCCGACGTCATCAGCTGGAGGTAGTCGAGGACGACGAGCTTGAGGTCGTGCCGCTGCTTCAGCCGCCGGGCCTTCGCGCGGATCTCCATCATCGTCATGTTCGGCGAGTCGTCGACGAACAGCGGCGCCTCGGACACCTCGCTCATCCGGCGGGCCAGGCGCGTCCAGTCGTCGTCCGACATCTTGCCGCCGCGCATGTCGGCGAGGCGGATCTTGGCCTCGGCCGACAGCATGCGCATGACGATCTCGGTGCGGCTCATTTCCAGCGAGAAGATGACGCTGGTCATGCCGTGCCGGATCGACGCCGAACGCGCGAAGTCCAGGCCCAGTGTCGACTTGCCGACACCGGGGCGGGCGGCGACGATGATCATCTGGCCGGGGTGCAGGCCATTGGTCAGCTCGTCGAAGTCGGCGAACCCGGTCGGGATGCCCTGGGACTGGCCGCCGCGCGACGCGATCGCGTCGATCTCGTCCATCGTCGGCTGCAGCAGCTCTTCCAGCGCGACGTAGTCCTCGCTGGTCCGCCGCTCGGTGACGTCGTAGATCGCGGCCTGCGCGCGGTCGACGACCTCGTCGATGTTCGCGCCGTCACCCGCCGCCGCGCCGTAGCCGTACTGCACGATCCGGGTGCCCGCCTCGACCAGCCGGCGCAGCACCGCCTTCTCCGAGACGATTTCCGCGTAGTAGCCCGCGTTCGCCGCCGTCGGCACCGTCGCGATCAGCGTGTGCAGGTACGGTGCGCCGCCGACGCGGCCCAGCTCCCCGCGCCGCTCCAGCTCGGCCGACACCGTGATCGGGTCGGCCGGCTCGCCGCGGCCGTAGAGGTCGAGGATGCAGTCGTAGATCGCCTGGTGCGCCGGCTTGTAGAAGTCGTCGGGGCCGAGCGCCTCGATGACGTCGGCGACGGCGTCCTTGGACAGCAGCATGCCGCCGAGCACGGACTGCTCGGCCGCGATGTCCTGCGGCGGCTGGCGGTCGAAGCCCCCACCGCCACCGGGACCGGGGTCGCTCGGACCCGGGTCTTCCTCCGCATACATCGGACTGCGGTCGTCGGTCAGCGCCACCGCCCCGGACACCTCCTCATCGTGTCGAACACCCGTTCGATTATGCCGGATCTTCGCTCTCGAAGCACGTGGCCGGCGCTCGCGCTCCCGGCCACCGGACCTCGTCCCCCGATGATCGGCGACAACGCCGACCGGCTGCCGCAGACACGCGGAGCGCCACCGTGAGTACAGGCCCGAGCGGGCACGCTAGATCCCCCGGAAGGCCGATGGCAATTCAGGGTGGGGACCCTTCTGTGGACAACCTGGGGATGAATGGGGGTAACCAATCACAGGTGCGGCGAGAGCTGTGGACAAGTTGGGGACAAGCGTGATCGGCTTTGGTAAATGTGCAGCTCAGGGGCTGTGTACAAGGTGTGGAGAACTCGCGGAAAACTCGTCCGGCGTGTCGCGCGAAGTCCGTTCTTCGGCGTGTCGTGGACCAGCTCGAACCCATTGGATCGCGCGGCCTGTGGATGAATATCACGGAGGGTAGACGCGTTACCCGGTGGGCTGAACGGCTGTTTCGTCAGGCGGCGGTGAGCCGGCCCTGTGCGCTGCGTAACCGGTCAGCGAGAACGCGCTGGTCGGCCGGGGTGAAGGCGATCCGGTTCTCGCCGCGCCCCGGAATCTCCTCGGTCAGCCACCGGCCTTCCGAGGTATCGATGTAGTTAACCGGGCGTTCGATCCGGTGCCACGCGCCGGTGCGGCTGCGAGCCGCGACGTAGAGGCTGCCGCTCCCCATCCGGCGCAACGCGAGGATCCGGCGGAGCTCGTCGGCCTCCTGCGAACCCTCGGCCGGGCGGTCGCTGCGGAGCACCCCGAAGCTGTCTTCGTCGCCGCGGGCGGTCCCTTCGAGCTGGCTCTTCGGCACCGCGAGCGGCGTCCCGCGGCCGGGCGCCAGCTTGGGGATCTGGCCGAGGAAGTCGTCGAGCAGCTCGTGCGGTTTCGTCGACTCCAGCACGACGACGTCCAGCTCCTCGTGTTTCGCCAGCACGAACGCCTCGCCCCCGGCGCTGCCGGCGAGCAGCCGGTAGCTCACCGGCTTGCCCTGGAACCCACCGTCGATCCAGCCGTAGTACTCCAGCTGCGGCCGGGCGATCGCCTCGATCGTCGCGACGAACCCGGGGTGCATCCCACGCGGGCCGAACAGGCCGGCCTTGGCGAGCTCGGCGTTGGTCCGCTCGTCCTCGCCGCGCTGGGCCTCGTCGCTGTACCAGGTCGGCTTCTCGGACAGCACCGTGTGCGGTTCGCCGCCCCGGCGCCGGATCAGGTTGATCAGGGTGCCGGTCGTGATGGTGACCTGCCTGTCCAGCACCGCGCTTTCCCCCAGTAGATCGTTGGTGAACCCGCAAGAGCCGGGCGCGCTCATCTTGGCACGCGCCCGGCGATCCCGCGTGCGCTACTCGCCGATGACCGGCGGCGCGGTCAGCTCGTCGGTCCCGAAGATCTCGTTCGGGTCGTCGCCGAGCAGGTACTTCGACGAGCGTTCCTCGTCGCCGCCGCCCTGGCCCTTGGCAGCGCCGGGGTGCATGCCACCCATGCCACCCATTCCGGCGGCCCCGGCGCGGCCCGCGGCCCCGCCGCCCATCGCCCCACCGGCACCCGCGCCACCCCGGCCGGCGCCCGCGTCACCGGCGCCGGGCATGGCCGCGCCGGTCGAGCCGCCGGGCCCGAAGCCCACGCCGCCCGGCCCGAAGCCCGCCGACGGGTCGCCGATGCCACCCGAGCCGCCGGGCCCGAAGCCGCCGCCGGGGATGGAGAAGTCGCCCGCGCCACCGCCGCCACCAGGGCCGAAGCCGCCGCCGGCCCCGGGGATCTTCGGCGGGACGAACCCCGACGAGTGGGTGCCGTCGTTGAAGTTCGGCGGGGTGTAGCCGGGGAGCTTCGACGGGTCGTAGTTGCCGCCGGGGATCTTCGAGGGGTCGAAGTTCGGCGGCTTCGACGGATCGAAGCCCGGCACCTTGCCCGGGTCGAAGCTGCCGCCGGGGGTGTTCGGCTGGCCGGGGAAGGACGGCACGGTACCCGGCTGCGGCATGTTGACGCCCGGCACCGAGCCGGTCCCGTTGCTGTCACCCGAGCCGGTGCCGTCCTGGTCGCCCGGCTTCTTCTTGCCGTCCTTGCCGTTCTTGCCGCCGTCGACGTTGACGTTCTCCTGCTGGCCCTGCAGCGCGGAGTACGTCGGCATCTTCTGGCCGTTGTCGTTGCTCGCCTTGTAGTACGTGTTGAAGGCGTCGACGTTGGCCTGGCCCTTGGCGTTGTAGTCGCGGATCGCCCGGTCGGTGTCGGTCGTCCACGGCTTCATCGCGTTGAGCAGGTTGTTCTTCGGCGGGTCCTTCGGCACCTGCTGCACCTGCGCGTGGACCGTGGTGAAGGCGTTGCGCTGCTCGCCGAGGTACTTGTCGGAGTCGGTGAGCTTGGTGCCGGAGTCCTCCATCCACACCCGCAGCGGGTGGGCGCCGGCCTGCTGGGCCGCCGCGGCCCCGCCGCCGGTCCAGGCCGCGTCCATCTCCTTGGCGAGCGCGTCGATCGTGCCGAGCCGTTCGGAGTAGGCGCCCTTCAGCCGGTTCGCCGCGGACTGCCCGCTCTCGATCGAGCCGGCGCCGGGACCGGTGGTGATCTTCTCCCAGATGTCGTAGCAGTCGATCTTGCGGTCGCCCTGCACCGACGTGTGGTCGTCCGAATGCGTGGTCGCCATGTTGTAGGCGGCGAAGCCACCCAGGAGCACCAGTTCCAGCATGTCAGCCCTCCTTCAACGTCTGCACCATCGACTCGCCGAACTTCTGCGCCACCGGGCACGGGTCCGCCGCGCCGGCGCCGTTGTCGTACTGCACGAGGATGTTGACCGCCAGTTCGTCGGTCACCCCGACGAACAGACCGCACTTGCCGTTCTTGCGGTCGTCCAGCGCGGCCGCGTAGACGGCCGGGTAGCCGCCGATCTGCGTCTCTTCCCAGTACGCGTCGTTGGCCTTCGTGTCGTAGACGTCGCTGAGGCCGTTCTTGTTCGCCGTCACCGTCGTCACGTCGATCTGGTTGCCCGGGTCGGCGGCTTCCTGGAACGTGCAGCTCGGGCCGTTGCCCGTGGAACGCGGAGCGCCGTCGCCGAGGCCGAGCGAGGAGCGCGCGGACGACGAGAGCGTCGCGCAGGCGTCCGAGGTGATCGACGCGGTGTTCAGCGGGCTCGGCACCTTCGGCGCGGAGCCGCCGCCGGCCGCCTCGCTGCTCGATGCGGCCGTGGACGGCGCCGGGTTGGCGGTGCCGCGGGTCGTGCCGCCGCAGCCGGCCAGGGTGAGCACGGCGCAGGCCAGTGCCGGGACGGCGATGAGTCGTCGGTTCACGTGGCCTGGTTCCCCGTCTTCGAAATGTCGGAGAGGGCGTCCGACTCCTTGGTGGTGATCTTCTGCTTCGCGGCGGTGAGCGCGTCGATGTAGTTCTTGACGTACTCCTGCATCTTCCGGTTCTGCTCGAGGAACGCCTTGCCGGACGGGTTCGCGAGCTTCTCCCAGTCGCCGCTGGCGAACTCCTTGCCGGGCGCCTTGACGTTCGCCATCAGGTTGGCGTCGTCGTAGTCGCGCTTCAGGTCGGCCTGCAGGTCCTGCCACTTCTTGATGACGCCGTCGATCTTGTCGGCGTCGAACGTGAAGCCGCCGCCACCACCGGCCGGCGCGGACATGTTGACCTCGTTAGCCATGCGATCCCATCCCCTTCGCGTCCTCGCCCATTCTCCTCCGACGCCGCCGCGATGTCCGAGGTTCCCCGGAAAGCGTGAAGGCGGGCCGCCCACCAGGGACGGCCCGCCTTCTCACGACGTAGTACTGCCTTACTGCGCGACGGCCTTGACCTCGAGCCGCACGTCGACCTTGACGTCCGGGTGCAGCCGGGCGCCGACCGAGTGCTTGCCCACGGTCTTGATGTGGTCGCGGAGCTCGATGACGCGCTTGTCGAGCAGCGGGCCACCGGCCGCCTTGATCGCGTCGACGATCTCGCCGGCGGTGATCGAACCGAAGAGCTTCTTCGAGCCCTCGGCCGCCTTGCCGGTGAGCTGGATGGCGCCGAGGCCCTCCAGCGTCGCCTTGATCTCCTTGGCGTGGTCGAGGTCGCGGATGCGACGGCTCTCCTGCGCGCGCTGGATCGTGCGGACGTTCTTCTCCGCGCCCTTGGAGGCCACGATCGCGTAGCCCCGCGGGAGCAGGTAGTTGCGTGCGTAGCCGTCCTTGACCTCGACGATGTCGCCGGGGCCGCCCAGGTTGGCCACGTCCGTGGTGAGGATGATCTTCGCCATTTCAGTGCCCTCCCTTAGCGCGCGGTCGAGGTGTAGGGCAGCAGCGCCATCTCGCGGGAGTTCTTGACCGCGATGGCGATGTCACGCTGGTGCTGGCTGCAGTTGCCGGTGACGCGACGGGCACGGATCTTGCCGCGGTCGGAGATGTACTTCCGCAGCAGGTTGGTGTCCTTGTAGTCGATCAGTTCCGGGCGGCCCTTCTTCTCGGCCTTGCAGAACACGCAGACCTTCTTCTTGGGCTTGCGGATGGGTGGCTTGGCCACTGTCTACTCCTGGTAATTCAAATCTTGGATGTGTACGAGATCAGAAGGGGGGCTCGTCGGAGAAGCCGCCGCCACCGCTGCTCGCGGCCGGGGCGGAACCCCACGGGTCGTCGGCGGGCATGCCGCCGCCACCGCCGCGGTTCCCGCCGCCACCGCCGCCGCCGAAGTCACCGCCGCCACCGCGACTGACCTTGTTGACCTTGGCCGTGGCGTAGCGCAGCGAGGGGCCGATCTCGTCGACCTCGAGCTCGACGACGGTGCGCTTCTCGCCTTCCTTCGTCTCGAACGAGCGCTGCTTGAGGCGGCCCTGCACGACGACGCGGGCGCCGCGGGTCAGGGACTCGGCGACGTTCTCCGCCGCCTGCCGCCAGATGTTGCAGCGCAGGAACAGCGCCTCGCCGTCCTTCCACTCGCCGGACTGCCGGTCGAGGGTGCGCGGGGTGGACGCGACGGTGAAGTTCGCGACCGCCGCACCGGACGGGGTGAAGCGCAGCTCCGGGTCGGACGTCAGGTTGCCGACCACCGTGATGACGGTGTCTCCAGCCATCGGGGTTCCCCTCGGGCTCAGGCCTTGGCGGCAGCGGGCTTGGCCGCGGCGCGCTTGACCTCGCGACGCATGACCTTGGTGCGGAGCACGGTCTCCTGCAGCGACAGCTGCCGGTCGAGCTCCTTGACCGCGTCCGAAGACGAGTTCAGGTCGAGGAGCGCGTAGATGCCCTCGGCGTGCTTCTTGATCTCGTACGAAAGGCGGCGGCGGCCCCAGACGTCGACCTTCTCCACGGAACCGCCCGAAGTGCGGATCACGTTGAGGAAGTTGTCCAGCGTGGGGGCGACCGTGCGCTCGTCGAGCGTGGGGTCCAGGATGACCATTACCTCGTAATGGCGTGACACAACCACTCACCTCCTATGGGCTCGCGGCCACGGGCTGTCCGTGGCAGGAGGGTTTGTCCAGGTAAGGCTACCTGGGGGTACCGACAGGACCGGACAGCGGGGTCAGGCGGCCCGGCGCAGCACCCAGGTGCGGACGAGCCCGGCGGTCACCCCGGCGAGCACGATCACGGCGAGCAGCATGGGCAGCTGCACGTCGTCCGGCGCGCTGTTCGAGGCCAGCGACTGCGCGTTGCCGGCGTCGCGGATGTCGGCACCCTGGCCGCTCTGTCCGCTCTGGTCGCCCTGGCCCGCCTGCGGCGCCGAGACGTCACCGGGGAGGGTGCCGTTCGCCGGGTAGCGCACCCCGGGCGCGACGGCGGTGCCCGCGGTCGCGGTGGGGATGCCGCTGTAGTCGCGCATCGGCGCGCTGCCGCCCGTGCCGCCCGCGGTGCCGGGGTTGAGGTTCGAGAGGTTGCCCGCCGCGCCGCCGGGGGCGGTGTCGGTGCGGGCCTGCGGGTTGCCGGCGCCCGGCTGGGCGGGGGCGGCGTAGTTGGTGGCGATCGTGGTCAGGCCGCAGTTCTTCGCCACGGTCGACGAAATCGCGGCGAGCACCTCGTTCTTGGTGCTGTCGAGCACGCCGAGACCGTTCGCGCCCTTCAGCGCGGTGGCGACGGCGCCGCCGACCGCGGAGCCCTCGATCGTGCCGCCCGCCGCGTTCGGCACCTGGCCGACCGTCAGCGCGCCCTTGCCCGCGATCGTGTCGGCGAGGGCGTCCGGCCATACGCTCGCAAAGGTCCAGAAGTGGCTGTTGACGTAGTCCCGCGCGCCCTTGCGGACCAGTTCCTTCACCGAGGCGCCGGTGACCGCGACCGTGTCGCCCATGCTGCCGCTGACCGAGCCCGTGCAGGTGCCCGCGAGGGTCGTCGCGGCGGAGGCGGTGCCCGTGGTGAGGAATGCGCCGCCGACCAGGAACGCGGCAACGGCGGTGACGGTCAGCTTCTTCCGCACGAGCATTTCCTCCGGGGTTATCGGGGCGTCGTCCTGAACAACAGGGTCAACGAGGGCGATACGCGAAAGATACTCGGCAGTCAGATCAATTCGCAGCGGCCATTCGGCGGAGTACCCAGGTGCGGACGAGGCCCGCGCTGACTCCGGAGAGTGCCAAAACCGCGATCAGGAGCGGCAAATTCGACCCGTTCGTGAAGCCGTCCGATGCGGAAGGTAGCGCTTCGGCCTGGCCCGCGGTCTGGACGCCGGAATTGCCCTCCGCGGAGGCGCCGTCCGGACCGCTGAGGCCGTACTGCGGCGCGTAGCCCGGGATCTGGCTGCCGTACCGGATGGCGGGCGACGGCGTGAACAGCCCGGCCGTCGCGAACGGGATGCCGCTGTAGTCGCGCATCGGCGCGTAGCCGGTGCCGAGGGTGAACGGGAAGCCGCCGAACACCGGCGTGCTCGCGAAGCCCGGCAGGAGCGGGCTGTTCGCCTCCGGGATCGGCGTGGTGCCCGCCGGGGTGCCGCCCTGCGGCCCGCCCCCGGTCCCGCCCTGGGCCGGCGGTTGCTGCGGGCTGCCGCCGGAGGGGGGTTGCTGCGGGGCGGGCTGACCGCCGCCGGTGAGCGATCGGATGCCCTGTTCGGTGCCACTGGTCACGCCCTGGACGCCCTGGTTGATCGCGCTCGCCGCGGGCGCGCCGACCACCGGCACCGGCGAGACGACGGTGTTCACCACTTTCACGGTGACGTTGCAGAGGCTGCCGAGCAGCACGGTGGTCGCCTGGGTGACGATGCCGAGGTCGAGCTTCAGGCCAAGCAGCGTCGTGCCCACGATCTTGTCGCCGGGCGCGGCCTCCACGGTGCTGCCGCAGGGCACGGTCTTCGTCTCGGCCGAGGCGGTGCCGGGCATCCCGAGCACAGCGGAACCCGCGAGCACGACCGCCGCCGCTCCGACCGCCGTTGCCCTCCGTGTCCGATCCTGCATGCTCGCCGCCCCTGGTCTCGTCGCCTACTTCCCAGTACAACGACGCTAAGGCAGCTCGGTGACGCCCGCTCGCTCAAAAATGTCCGGCATTCGGGTGGAAGCGGGGGTGACCGTGCGTCAGGCGGGGCTGCGGCGGATCCAGGCCCGGACGAGCGCGGCCGCGACGATCGCCAGCGCCAGCACGGCCAGCAGCATCGGCAGCTTGGCCGGCGGGGTCACTCCCGGCAGGGCCTCCGCGGTGCCGGACCGCTGGGCGTCGACGGTCGGCGGCGGGACCTGCTGGCCCGGGATGATCTGCGCGATCACCGGCGCCTGCACGAGGCTGCCCGGCAGCAGGGCGGCGTTGGTGAAGATGCCCGAGATCGCGTCGCCCGGCAGGCCCGCGTTCCCCGGGCCGGTGACGACCGGGCCGGTGCTGCTGCCCGGCGGGTTCGGCCCCGGGTTCGGCGGCGTGGGGCCGGGCGGCGCGGGCTGCGGCGGGTTCGGGCCCGGCGGGAGGGGCAGCGGCGGCAGCTCGCCCGTCACGCCCTGGGTCAGGCCGCCGATGGCGTTGACCGTGCCCTGCGCGGCCGGGCAGACGCCCTTCGCCGCCGCGTCACCGACCACCGGTACCTGGCCGATGCCGAGCGCCTTCACGGTGTCGCCGACCGGCAGGGTGAGCAGGGGCTTCGAGCCGTTCGTGTTCCGCGAACTCGAGTCGAGGCCGACGGTGAGCTGGTTCGGGGCGTTCAGCGGGGCGCCGGCGTCGAGCGTCAGCCCGGAAGCACTCCCCTGCTGCAGCGTGGCCTCGCAGCTCCCGCCGAGGGTGGGGCTGGTTTCCGCGACGGCCGGCGCCGCGAGCGCGGCCGAGGCGGCGATCGTGAATCCCAGTGCGGTGATCCGGGCGACGTGCTTCCCCATCATGCCCCTCCGGCAAGTCGGACCGATCTGGATCACGGAACGCGCTCACGGTACTCCACGAGCGTCACCAACCGGGCCCACCGGCCGGAAACGGGATCGGGAGTAGCGTGCAACGCATGCTGATTGGCGCCCATGTCCGTGACGACGACCCGTTGACCGCGGTCGCCGAGCGCAAAGCCGACGTCGTCCAGTTCTTCCTCTCCGACCCGCAGGGCTGGAAGGCCCCGAAGCCGCACCCGCACGGCGAGGCCATCGCGGCCGACCCGGTCGAGGTGTTCATCCACTCGCCGTACCTGATCAACGTGGCTTCGCTGAACAACCGGATCCGGATCCCGTCGCGGAAGAACGTCACGCAACACGCGGACGGCGCCGCCGCGATCGGGGCGAAGGGCCTGATCGTGCACGGCGGGCACGTCGGCGCGACCGACGACGTCGAAGCCGGCCTGGACAACTGGCGCAAGCTCTTCGAGCGCGAGCAGGAAAAGGGCGGCTTCAAGGTACCGATCCTGATCGAGAACACCGCCGGCGGCGAGAACGCGATGACCCGCGACCTCGACGTCATCGCCCGGCTGTGGGACAAGGTCGGCGAGTTCGGCGCCGGGTTCTGCCTGGACACCTGCCACGCGTTCGCCGCGGGCTGGGACCTGGCCACCGCTGTCGAAAAGGTCAAGGCCATCACCGGCCGGATCGACCTGGTGCACCTCAACAACTCGCGCGACGAGTTCGGCTCGACCCGCGACCGGCACGCCAACGTCGTGCAGGGCGACGGCACGATCGACCCCGAGGTGCTGGTCGCCGTCGCCCGTGACGCGGGTGCACCGGTCGTCGTCGAAACGCCGGCCGACGGCCAGGCCACCGACATCGCCTACCTGCGGGAACAGCTCGGTTAGACGGTGACGGCCTTCCGGCGGCGCCGGACGGCGTTCGGGATGATCACGTCCCGGGCGCCGTCGAGGAAGCCGCCGGCCGGGTCGTCGTCGCCGTCCATCCGGACGAGGTCGGTGGCCGGCCGGTAGATCTCCCGCACGACCAGCACGCACAGGCCGATGACGGCGAGGTCGCGGACCACGACCGTGCCGAGGAACCAGCCTTCGGGCAGGCCCTTGTGGTCGACGCCGAGGTAGTAGAACATCCGCGGCACCCAGACCACGGCGTCGATCAGCATCCAGCCGAGCAGCAGCCGCCAGCGCGGGATCGCCAGCACCGCCAGCGGGACGAGCCACAGCGAGTACTGCGGGCTCCACACCTTGTTCGTCAGCAGGAACGCGGCCACGACGAGGAACGCGAGCTGGCCGACGCGCGGCCGCCGCGGGGCGGCGAGGGCGAGGTAGGCGATCCCGGCGCAGCAGGTCAGGAACAGCACGGCCACCGTGATGTTGAGGTACGTCGGCGTCTGGTTCTTCTGCAGCACGCCGTCGAACCCGGCCCAGCCGGTGACGTACGAGAAGACGTTGTAGAGCGAGTCCGGGTCCATCGGCCGCAGGGTGCTCATCCGGAAGAACTCCCACCAGCCGCGGGTCGCGGTGAGGATGAACGGCGCGTTCACCGCCAGCCACGTCACGACCGTGGCCCCCGCGGTCTTCCAGAACGGCGTGAGCTTGCCCGCGCGCAGGCAGAGCGCGAACAGCACGCCGAGCAGGAAGAGCGGGTAGAGCTTCGCCGTCGCGCCGAGGCCGAGCAGGAGCCCGGCGAGCAGCGGGCGCTTCCGCGCCCAGGCGAGCAGGCCGGTCGCGGTGAACGCGGTCGCGATCGCGTCGAAGTTGGTGAAGGCGTGCACCAGCACCAGGGGCGAGATCGCCACCAGCACCATGTCCCACGGCCGGCGTTTCACCGTCCGGCCGGTCGCCCAGACGGTGACGAGCCAGGCGAGCGCGAGGAAGAACGCCGTGATGTCGAAGTAGATCGCCACCGGCAGGGCGCCCGGCAGCCAGCCGGCCTGGGCGACGTTGTACCAGCCCTGGGCGAGCTTCGCGTTGGCCCACTGGAAGAGGCCGGTGAACACCGGGTACTCCATGTACCGCGTGTTGTTCTCGGCGGTCTGCGAGCTCTCCTTCCACGACGTGTAGTACGGGAAGGTGCCCGGCCGGTCGAGCCGCTCGGAGCCGTAGAGCGGCACGATGTCGGAGTAGCACATGGCGACGAACGGGCGGCCCGCGCGCCAGTCGAGCTGGGTGTTGCCGTTCGAGTCCTGGTACTGCTGGATGCAGGAGCCCTTGCCGAACCAGCACAGCATCAGCGCCAGCGTGGCCAGCAGCAGGCCGACGCGCTGGGGCGACCAGAACCAGTGCCTGCCGACCGCCGCGTGCTCACCGAGCGGGCCGCCGATGGGTCTGGTGACCGCCGCCGCGAGGGGCTCGTTCCAGCTGGGGACGACCCGGTCCGCCCCGGTCAGCGTCACGGGGGCGGGGTCCGCCTCCCGCGTGGTCTCCTCTGGCACGAGGCGGATGGTATCGGTGATCGACGTGCGTGGCGGTGAAGCCGGTGATCACGCCGGATTCGCGTAGTAGGAGGCCAGGACCTCGGCGGCCGCGCCGCGGGTGACGAGCTCCTCGCCGGAGGTGTCTTCGACGACCTCGATGCGCTGCCAGTGCGGCAGCGGCAGCAGCTCCTCGAGCCGGGCCGAAACGGCTTCGCGGTGGACGTCCGGCTCGTCCCGGACCGCCCGCCCGGCCAGCACGATCCGCTCCAGGTCGAGCACCTGCACGAGGTCGGCCAGCCCGATGCCGAGGAAGCCGGCGGCGGCCCGGGTGCCCGGCGCGCGCTTGGCCATGATCTCGACGCAGCCGCGTCGCCCGCAGGCGCACCGCGGCCCGTCGAAGGCGATGGTCGTGTGTCCGAACTCACCCGCGTTGGTCCGCGGGCCGCGGTAGAGCCGCCCGTCGATCAGCAGGCCGACGCCGATGCCGGTGCCGACGAGCACCACCGCGGTCGCCGTCGGCTCGCCGTGCGGCCAGAGCCGGGCGAACGCGGCGGCGTTGGTGTTCTTGTCGAGCGTCACCGGCAGCCCGGTGCGCTGTTCGAGCAGGTCGCGCAGGGGCACGTCGTGCCAGCCGGGCATGTTCGTCGCGGCCCGGACCAGGCCGGCGCGGTGGTCCAGCGGGCCGACCGCGCCGAGGCCGAGGCCGAGCACGTCGAAGCCGTCGGCGAGCTCCAGCGCGGTGGCCCCGATGGCGTCGACGGCCTGCGCGGGCGTGAAGCCGCGCGGCAGCGGCCCGCCCGCCGTCTCCTCGACCTCGCCGACGAGGTTGGCGCGCAGCACGTGGTACTCGTCGCGGTCGAGGCGCGCGCCGAGCGCGTGCTTGGCACCCGCCCGGATGCGCAGCGCCGTGCGGGGCTTGCCGACACCGGCGGAGGGCTGGCGCTGCTCGTCCAGCAGGCCGGTTTCGAGCAGCTCGGGGACGATCTTGGAGACGGCCTGCTGGGTGAGCCCGGTGCGTTCGGCGAGCTCGACCCGGCTGAGGCCGCCGGCGCGCAGGATGTGCGTGAGCAGCAGGGCGCGGTTGTGCGCGCGCACGTCGCGCAGGTTCACGCCGGTGTCCGCCATGGATGGATCTTCGCACGTCTGGTCAATTAGGCAACGCTGTTGTTTAATGACGGCATGGCGGACGACTTGCGTGTGGGCATCCTGGGGTACGGCATCGGTGGCCGCGTGTTCCACGCGCCGCTGGTCGCGGCGACCCCGGGGCTCACCCCGGCGGTCATCACGACGTCGGGCAACGCCGCGCAGGCCCGCACCGACCACCCGGGCGCGGAGGTCGTGCCCGACGCCGACGCGTTGTTCGAGCGGGCGGCTGACCTCGACCTCGTCGTGGTCAGCACGCCCAACCGCACGCACGTGCCGCTCGCGCTGCGGGCGATCGAAGCCGGCCTGCCGGTGGTCGTCGACAAGCCGTTCGCGCCGACCGCGGCCGAAGCCGAGCGGGTTGTCGAGGCGGCGAAGGCGGCGGGTGTCGGCCTGACGGTCTTCCAGAACCGGCGGCTCGACTCCGACTTCCTCACCGTGCGGAAGGTCCTCGAGTCCGGGCGGCTCGGCGAGGTGTTCCGCTTCGAGTCCCGCTACGACCGCTGGGTGCCGAAGCCCAAGGACAACTGGCGCGAGTTCGGCGACCCGGCCGAGGCCGGCGGCCTGCTCTACGACCTCGGCGCGCACATCGTCGACCAGGCGCTGCAGCTGTTCGGCCCGGTCACCCGCGTCTACGCGGAGGTCGACCGCCGCCGGGCGGGCGTCCAGGTCGACGACGACGTCTTCGTCGCGCTGCACCACGCGAGCGGGGTCCGGTCGCACCTGTGGGCGTCCGCGCTCGCGGGCACCCTCAACCCGCGGTTCCGGGTCCTCGGCGAGCGGGCGACGTTCACCAAGTACGGCCTCGACGTGCAGGAACCGCAGATCAAGGCGGGCATGCGCCCCGGCGACGACGGCTGGGGCGTGGAGCCCGCGGCGGACGCGGGCCGGATCGGCGTCGGCAGCGACGTCAGGACGGTGCCCACCGAGACCGGCCGCTACGAGCAGTTCTACGCCGAGGTGCGCGACGCGCTGCGCGGCGAAGGCGAGTTCCCGGTCGACCCGGCCTCGTCGGTCGAGGCCCTGCGCGTGATCGAGGCCGCCCACCGCTCCGGCGTCGAAGGCACCGTGGTCGAGCTCTGACCCCCTGACCGGCCGTGACCTCGGTGACCCCCAGCTCCGAGGTCACGGCCTCCTTCGTGGTCAGGGGCCGAAGTTCGCCTGGCCGGTGTCGTTGCCGTTGCCGCGCCCGCGGCCGTCGCGCCGGTCGCCGTCGCGCACGCCGTCTTGCTGCTGCCGCTGGTCCCGGTCGTCGCCGCGGCCGATCGTGAAGCGGTCGTCGTCCTGCTGTTGTTGCTGCTGTTGCAGTTGCCGCTGCTGGAGCTGGAACTGCAGCTGGTCGTCCTGCGGCGAGGTGATCGCCTGGACGCGGTCGAAGCGCTCGGCCGGCTTCCCGGCCAGGTAGAGCTGCATGAACCGCTGCCACACGGGGGCGGCCACGACCGACGGCGTCAGCGGGGCGCCGTTCGGGGCGCGCAGCGCCTTGTCGCCGTCGCCGCCCACCCACACCGCGGCGGACACCGAGGGCGTGTAGCCCACCATCCACGTCTGCGAGTTCGTGTTCGCGGCGGACGCCGGTTCGTCGGCGGCGGGTGTGTGCTGCTGGGTCCCGGTCTTGCCCGCGCACTCGTGCCCGGCCGGGCAGGACAGCCGCGAGAACGGGATCACCGGCGCCAGCGCGGCGGTCACGTTGCCGGCGATCTGCCGGCTCCGGTCCCGGTCGTTGTCCGCGAACGCGTCCGTCGCGCGCGCGCCGGTCTCGTAGGCGGTCTCGCCCTGGGAGTTCGTCACCTTCTGCACGAAGTGGCGGCTGTGCTGGATCCCGCCGGCGGCGAAGGTCGCGTACGCCGAGGCCATGTCCGCCGGTGTCACCGCGGTCTGGCCGCCGCCGATCGAGATGTTGTTGTCCCCGGTGAACAGCACGCTGCGGCCGCCGTTGTCCTTCGTGCGGATGCCCGCTTCCTGCGCGGCCTCGGCCACCCCCGCCGGCTTGGTCACGTTGAGCACCATGTCGTAGAAGACGGTGTTGGTCGACCGCTGCATCGCCTCGGCCACCGTGCACACCTCCGAGCAGCTGCTGCTGGTGCCGGCGTTGCGCACCGGCAGCGGCACGTCCGGGAACGACCGCGGCGAGCGGCCGTCGAAGACCGCGTTGAGCCCGCGGCCGCCCTTGAGGAACGCGGTGAGGTCGAACGGCTTCATCGACGACCCGGGGTTGTGCGCTTCGTCCGCCCAGTCGCGCCCGGCCTGGTCCTCGCCGTTCGGGCCCTTCACGATCGGCTCGCCGCCGTAGTAGGCGAGCACACCTCCGGTCTGCGGGTCGACGGCGACCATCGCGCCGAGGATGCGGTCGTCGGTCTGCCCGGCCATGCCCTGCGCCACGGCCTGCTCGGCGGCGTCCTGCGCCTTCGAGTCGATCGTCGTGAACACCTGGAACCCGCCCGAGTAGTACTTCTCCTCGGGGATCCCCGCCGCGGCCAGCTCGGCCTTCACCTGCTTCTTGACGAACGGGTTGACCGTGTTCCCCTGCCGCGATTCGACGAGCGGGATCGGGGTCGGGAACCGCGCCGCCTTCCGGTCGGCGGCGGAGAGGTAACCGTTGCGCTGCATGCGGTCCAGCGCGGTGCTCCACCGGTCGCGGGCCACCGTCTGGTTCTCCGACCGGCCCGGCTGCTGGATCAGCCCGGCGAGCAGCGCGGACTCGGAGAAGTTCAGCTGGGCGGCGTCCTTGCCGAAGAACGCCTGCGCCGCCGCCTGGACGCCGTAGGCGCCGCGGCCGAAGTAGATGATGTTGAGGTAGGCGGTGATGATGTCCGCCTTCTCGTAGGTCTGGTTCATCTTGAACGACTTCGCGAGCTCGACCCACTTGCGCGTCAACGTCGGCGAGTCGTCACCGGAGGCGTTCTTGATGTACTGCTGGGAAATCGTCGAACCGCCGCCGGAGCCGCCGGTGACCTGGTTGTAGGCGGCCCGCAGGATGCCGGAGACGTCGAAGCCGGAGTTGGTCTCGAAGGACGCGTCCTCGGTGGCGATCACGGCCTTCTTGACGACGTCCGGGATCTGTGCGGGGTCGAGGAGCTGCCGGTTCCCACCGGTGGGCACGTCCTTGCCCATCTCGGTGCCGTCGGCGTAGAGGTAGGTGACCGCCTGGCCCTGCGACTGCGCGACCGAGGCCGGCGAAGGCACGTCGACGGCGAAGTAGGTGATCACGAAGGCGACCGCGGGCACCAGGAAGAACAGGCCGGACAGCACGTACACCACCCGGCGGACGGTCTTCCAGCGGCGGTTGCGCGGGCCGGGGGCGATGGCGGCGGTGAGCTCGTCCGGTTCGTCCGGCCGCGGGAGAGGCCGTCGTGGCTGGTAACGACCACGCGGAACCGGCCGGCGGCCGAGCCTCGAGCGATTTCGGTCGGTGTACACGGGCCGTCCTCGGGTACGCAAGTGGGCTGCGGGCGCAGACCCCTCGACACTCCACACGGACCGCGGACGGCGGCGGTTCACGGAAACCGGAAGGCCCCGCACCGTGCAGGTGCGGGGCCTTCGGTCAGCCGTCCTCCGAACCCGGTGGCCGGGCGAACCCGTTGCCGTCGCCGCCGGGGATCGGGATGGTGGACCCGCCCGGTCCCGGCCGCGGCGTCCTGGTCTTCGTCGACGACGACTCGGTCTCGGTGGGCGTTTCGGTGGGCGTCTCCGAGGGCGTCGAGGTCGGCGTCTCCGTCTCCGTCGGCGTGCTCGACGGCTTCGACTGTGTCGTGGTGACGTCGTTGGGGTCCTTGCCGATCGGGTCGACCTTGTCGAACTTCTCGCCCGGGGTCCCCTCCAGGTACTTCTTCATGAAGTCTTCCCACATGGGCCCGGCGATGGTGCTACCGAAGATGGGCTTGTTCGATTTGTCGTGCAGCGGGATGTTGCCGTCGCCGCCGACCCAGGCCGCGGCCGAGACCGACGGGGTGTAGCCGACCATCCAGGTCTGGGCGTTGCGGTCCTTGTACGCCGCGGGGTCGCCGTCGCGCGGGTCGTACTGCTGCGTACCGGTCTTGCCGGCGCACTGGTGACCGGTCGGGCACTCCAGCTTCGAGTGGGGGATGACCGGGCCGAGCGCCGTGGTCACGTTGCCGGCGATCTGCGCGGTCTTCTGCGCGTCGCTGTCGAACGCGGGCTTGGCCTGGTACTTGCTCTCGTCGAACTCGACCTCGTCCTGGGCGTTGGTCAGCTTCGCGACGAAGTGGGCGTCACGGTGCATGCCGTCACCGGCGAAGGTGGCGTACCCCGCGGCCATGGCCTCCGGCGTCGCCACGGTGGCGCCACCGCCGAGCGCGATGTTGATGTCCTGGCTCATCTGCGGTGACGTCGGAACGCCCGCTTCGTTGGCGGCCTGGGCCACCCGCGCCGGCTTCGTCACGTTGTACACCATGTCGTAGAACACGGTGTTCGCCGAGATCTCCATCGCCTTGGCGACGGTGCACTGGGGGCCGCAGCTGGAACTCTCGCCCGCGTTGCGGATCGTCTTCGGCGGGTTGCCGAACTTCCGGTTGTTGGACCCGTCGAAGGTGTCGCCGAGACCCTTGCCCATCTTCAGGTACGCGGTGAGGTCGAACGCCTTGAACGACGAACCCGGGTTCCGCGGCTGGTCGGCCCGGTCCTGGCCGGTCTGGTCCTTGCCTTCCGCGTTCTTCACGATGTCCGGGCCGCCGTAGTAAGCGAGGACGCCGCCGGTCTTCGGGCTCACCGCGACCAGCGCGCTGAGGAGCCGGTCGTCGGTCTGGCCCTTCATGTTTTCCGCGACCGCTTCCTCGGCCGCCTTCTGGGCCTTGGGGTCGATCGTGGTGTAGACCTTGGCGCCGGACGCGTGCAGCTTGGCGCTGTCGTAGCCCTCGGCGGCCAGCTCTTCTTCGATCCGCTGCTGGATGTGGTACGACATCGTCTGCTGACCGGTGTCCTTGGACGCCTTCGGGATCGGCGTCGGGAACTGCGCGCTCGCGCGTTCGTCGGCGCGCAGCCACTTGTTGGCGACCATCTGGTCCATCACGTACGTCCACCGCCGGTGGATGTACTCCTGGTTCTCCGACTTGCCTGGGCCCTGGATGAGGCCCGCGAGCAGGGCCGCCTCGGACGGGCTGAGGTCCTTGGTGTCCTTGCCGAAGTACGCCTTGGCCGCCGCCTGGATCCCGTTGGCGCCGCGTCCGAAGTAGACGATGTTCAGGTAGCCCGTGATGATCTCTTCCTTGGACTCCTGGTTGTTCATCTTGAACGACTTGGCCAGCTCGGTCCACTTGCGGGTCAGCGTCGGGGCGTCGTTCTGGGTGGCCTGCTTGATGTACTGCTGGGAGATCGTCGAGCCACCGCCCTGGCCGCCGGTCGCCTGGTTGAAGACCGCGCGCAGGATGCCGGTGAAGTCGAAGCCGGAGTTGGTCTCGAACGTCGCGTCCTCGGCCGAGTACACGGCGTGCTTGACGACGTCGGGGATCTCGCCCGGCTTGAGCAGCTGGCGGTCGCCGCCCTTGGGCAGTGACCGCCCCATGACGCTGTTGTCGGAGTAGTAGTACGTGACCGGCTGGCTCTGCAGCGCCGCGACGCTCTCCGGCGTCGGCACGTCGACCATGAAGTACGTGATCACGAACGCGATCGCCGGGACCACGAAGAAGACGCCGACGCACGCGTAGGCGACCCGCCGGATGATCTTCCAGCGGCGCTTCTTCCGCTGCGCCGGGGTGAGGACCTTCCGGCCCTTCTCGTCGAGCTCCTGCTGGGGCTCGATGTCGTCGGCGAACTCGTCGTACCGGCGGTCGTCGTCGTACGGGTCGTAGGCGTCTTCGGTCCCGTTGTGCGCGTGGTGGGTGATGAGATCCGGCTCACGCTCGGGTTCCGGTTCCGGACGGCGCCCGGCGGGCGGTGGCTGCCGGAAGCCCTGCGGCGGCGAACCGGGCGGGCCACCGGGACGGCGGCCGCCGGGCGGTGGCGGCTGACGACGGCCGGACGCGCCGGCCGGCCCCTGCGGACGTCGTGGCTGCTCACCGGGCCACTGACGGCCGCCTTCGTCGCCGGCGGGCCAGGCCGGGCCGCCCTGCCGGGGGTTGCCGCGAGGCGGGGTGGCGCGCCGGGGCGACTCACCGGGCCACGCCGGTCCCGCGTCTTCACCCGGCCACTGGGCGCGGCGGGGTGCGTCTGGCTCCTGGTTCGGCCAGGAGCGGTTGTCGTCGGTCACGGATGGGCCTCCCGGATCAGTACCCGCAGGGGTACTGACCTGCGTGTTGCGATGGTCGTGCGGTGGCTCACCGGCCCGCGGTCCTTCGCGGACCCGCCGGTTCCCCTGTGCCCAGGACGTATGACCGCACCAAGTGGTTCCAGTGGCACGCCCGGCACACTTCGACGTCGTACACGGTGAACTCGGCGAACAAGCCGGCCATCCTGGCCAGCTCCTCGGGGGTCCTCGCCGAGCCCGCGACGTGCTTGAGTTCGTCGCCGTAGACCCAGGACACCAGGGTCAGCGGCTCCTGGCGGCAGATCGGGCAGGGGAGATCACCGTCCCGGCCGTGGAACTTCGCCGCCCGCAGCAGGTACGGGCTCGCGTCACAGGCCTCGTGGCTGCCGACGCGCCCGGAGCGGACTTCGGCCAGCAGCGCACGGCGCTGCAGCGCGTAGTCCACGACCTGCCGCTGGTTAATCACGAGGACAGAGTACGGGCTCTTCCTGTGTCGTCCACGCCCCCTAGCGCCCGCAGGCCCGGGACCGGGGCGGACACGCCGGACGTTCGATAACTCTCCGGTGAATTTCGCCCCTGATGGGTAATCGGGCGAGGTTAGCTTCGCCACTTCGATGTATCGGCGCGATATAGTGGCTGAGTAGGTTGGATCGAGGCGCTCGTTCGGAGCAACGCGGGTCGTCTCGGTTTGTTCCCGGAAGGGGGTGCGGTGTGCTGGAGTTCGCGATCCTCGGTCTTCTGCACGAAGCGCCCATGCACGGGTACGTGCTGCGCAAGCGGCTGCACGAGACGCTCGGCACGTTCCGGACGTTCTCGTACGGCTCGCTGTACCCGACCCTGCGGAAGCTGCTGCGGGCCGGGTACCTGGTCGAGGAGCTGGACGAGGCCGACGACCGGGCGTGGTCGCGGCGCGGACGGCGGGTCTACAAGCTCACCGCGGAGGGCAAGGAGCGCTTCGGGGAGCTGCTCGGCGACGCCGGGCCGCAGACCTGGGACGACGAAGGTTTCGGCGTCCACCTGGCCTTCTTCTCGCGCACCCCGGCCGACGTGCGGATGCGGATCCTCGAGGGCCGCCGCCGCCGCGTCGAAGAACGCCGCGAGGGTTTGCGGGCGGCGCTGGCCAGGGCCGAGGAGAAGATCGATCGCTACACCCGCGAGCTGCACCGGCTGGGGCTGGAGACCAGCGAGCGGGAGGTGCGCTGGCTCAACGAGCTGATCGCGCACGAACAAGCCGAACGGCAGGGTCCGGAGACCTGAGCCGGCCGGCCCGGGCCGCAGCGTCGCGGCACCAGACCTACTGAACAGACGGATTGAAGGAGAAACCCCCATGGGCGACAACCGCCGCGTACGGGTGGCCATCGTGGGCGTCGGCAACTGCGCGGCGTCGCTGGTCCAGGGTGTCCAGTACTACCGCGACGCGGACCCGGCCACCCGCGTCCCCGGTCTGATGCACGTCGACTTCGGCGGCTACCACGTCCGCGACATCGAGTTCGTCGCCGCGTTCGACGTGGACGCCAAGAAGGTCAGCCGCGACCTGTCCGAGGCGATCTTCGCGTCCGAGAACAACACCATCAAGATCGCCGACGTGCCGCCGCTCGGCGTCACCGTCCAGCGCGGTCACACCCACGACGGCCTCGGCCGCTTCTACCGCGAGACGATCGAGGAGTCCGACGAGACCCCGGTCGACGTCGTCGCCGCGCTGCGCGAGGCGCAGGCCGACGTGCTCGTGTCGTACCTGCCGGTGGGCTCCGAGGTGGCCGACAAGTTCTACGCCCAGGCCGCGATCGACGCCGGCGTGGCGTTCGTCAACGCGCTGCCGGTGTTCATCGCCTCCGACCCCGAGTGGGCGAAGAAGTTCGAAGACGCCGGTGTCCCGATCGTCGGCGACGACATCAAGTCGCAGGTCGGCGCCACCATCACGCACCGCGTGCTGGCCAAGCTGTTCGAGGACCGCGGCGTCCAGCTCGACCGGACGATGCAGCTCAACGTGGGCGGGAACATGGACTTCCTGAACATGAAGGAGCTGGAGCGGCTCGAGTCCAAGAAGATCTCCAAGACCCAGTCCGTCACCTCGCAGGTCGATCGCGAGCTGGGCAAGGGCAACGTCCACATCGGACCGTCGGACTACGTGCAGTGGCTCGACGACCGCAAGTGGGCCTACGTCCGGCTCGAGGGCCGCGCGTTCGGCGACGTGCCGCTGAACCTGGAGTACAAGCTCGAGGTCTGGGACTCGCCGAACTCGGCGGGTATCATCATCGACGCGGTCCGCGCCGCGAAGATCGCGAAGGACCGCGGCATCGGCGGCCCGATCCTCTCGGCGTCCTCCTACTTCATGAAGTCGCCGCCGGAGCAGTACGACGACGCGACCGCCCGCGACGCCGTCGAGCAGTTCATCCGCGGTGAAATCGAGCGCTGAGCCGTCCCGCGAGAAGGCCGTCACCGCTGGTGGCGGCCTTCTTCGCGTGGTCCACTAAACCGGTGGGGCGGGGTGCGCGTTGGCGGGGTGTGAGTGCGAGCGTGGGCGAGAGCGTGCCGGGGGACCTGGGCGCGCCGACCTTCCACGACCTGTTCCGGGAGTACTTCGGCCAGATGACCCGCTTGGCCCACCTGCTCGGCGCGGACGACGCGGAGAACGTCGCCCAGGAGGCCTTCGTCAAGCTGCACCAGCGCTGGGACACCCTGACCGACCACACGCGCGTGGCCGGCTACCTCCGCACGACCGTGGTGAACATGTCGCGGTCGCGGACCCGGCACCTGCGCGTCGTCCGGCGGACCCCGCAGGACCGGCCACCGGACGAGCTGTCGGCCGAGGTCAGGGCCGTGGCCAACTGGGAGAACCAGCAGCTGCGCGCGGTGGTGGCGAAGCTGTCCCGCCGGCAGCGCGAGGTGCTGGTGCTGCGGTACTGGCTCGACCTCAGCACGGCGGCCATCGCGGAAACCCTGGGCATCTCCCCGGGCACGGTCAAGGCGACGACGCACCACGCGATGGAGAATCTGCGCAAGCACCTGGGGGACGACCTGGGAGGTGAGCGATGACCGACCTGGAACGCAAGCTGGCCGAAGCACTGCGGGGGCAGGCCCGGGAGGTCACGCCCGACCTCGACGCGGCCTGGGCCGAACAGCAGCGCAGGCAGCGGCGGCCACCGCGCCGCCGCAAGGTGGCGGTGTGGGGTGCCCCGCTGGCCGCGGTGCTGGTGGTGCTGACCAGCGTGCTGCTGGCCACCCAGCTGAACACGGCTTCGCCCCCGCCTCCGCAGCCCGCGACGCAGCCGGGGCAGGAGCTGGTGTTCGCCAAGCCCGAGATCGCGCCGAAGAACCTGGCCGGCGGCGACGAGCCGCTGGCGCTCACCGACTTCGCCGGCCAGACGGACACCTGGACCTCGTACGCGACCAACCCGGCCGACCAAGCGGGGAAGTCGTGGTTCTGCGTCGAGACGTTCGCCAAAGGCACCACCCACGGCGGGCCCGGCTCGCAGTACGGCATCGAGTCGCCGTCGTGCGTCCCGCTGTCGGATGGCGCCGTCCGCGCCGGGTACGTGGGCAAGTACGGTGGCCCGCTGCCGGCGGGCAAGGCGGTCCTCCTCGTCGGCGCCGAGGTCCGGGACCTGCGCCTCTACGACGAGGCCGGCGACCTGAGCCCGGCGAAGGAAGTCGGCGTGCTGGGACGCGACCGGGTGTTCCTCGCCGAGGTGAACCCCGGTTCGCCGCCGGTCCGCTACGAGATCAACCCAACCCCAGTGCCCCCGGCAAGCCGGTGATCTTCTCCACCACCGCGGTCGCCTGCTTCAGCACGTCGGGATCGGGCGGGAAGTGCGGGTTCGGCACCGCGTACACCGCCATCTTCGCCGCCAACGCCGAGCGCAGCCCGTTCGTCGTGTCTTCGACGGCCGCGCAGTCCTGCGGCGCCACGCCGAGCAGCTCGGCCGCCCGCAGGTAGACGTCCGGCGCCGGCTTGCCCGCCCCGACCTGCTCCGACGACACCGCCGCCCCGACCGGCAGGCCGGTCACGTCGAGGAACCCCTTGATCAGGATCACCGGCGACGAGCTGGCGATCGCCACCGGCCACCGCGCCGACACCTGCCGGACGACGTCCACCGCGCCCGGGATCAGCGGCGGCTCCGCCGCGTACCGGGCGGCCATGCGCTTGACGACGAGCGTGGCGATCTCCGGCGGCGACAGCTGTGCGCCGAGCTCCTCCACCAGGTAGCGGGCCCATTCCGGGGTGCTCATCCCCTGCTGGGCCCGGGTCGCCTCCGCGCGCCAGGTGCCGCCGTGCTCGGCGACGACCGCGCGCCGCACCTCGTCCCAGATCCGCTCGGAGTCCACCAGTACGCCGTCGAGGTCGAAGATCACCGCGTCCATGGCTCCGAGCCTAACCTGTGAGCGGACTTACTTAGGCACCCTTACCAATTTTTGTTAGCCTGGCTAAGTGACTTCCGCGATCACCGATCTCGCCCACCGGCTGCGGCCGCTGGTCTTCCGGCTCTACCAGCAGGTGCGCCGCCAGACCCCGCAGCTGACACTGACCCTCACCCAGGGCTCGGTGCTGAGCGAGCTGGTCAACGGCGGCCCGCGGCGGATGAGCACGCTGGCCGAGCTCGAGCAGGTCAAGCTCCCGTCGATGACCGACGTCGTCGGCCGGCTCGAACGGCTCGGCCTGGCGACCCGTCGTCCGGACCCCGCCGACGGCCGCGCGGTGCTCGTCGAAGTCACCGACGAGGGCCTGCGCTTTTACGCCGAACTGGTGACGGCTCGCGAGGAGTTCCTCCGCGAGCGGCTCATCGCCATGGACGAAGCCGACCGCGCCGCGATCGAGGCCGCCCTGCCCGCTCTCGCCAAATTGCTCGTCGGCACCAAGAAGGAGGAACTGATCAGCGATGAGCGCTGAACACCACTCGAGCCTGCTGGACGCGGTCAAGGGCCAGCCGAAGCAGGTGTGGATCACCGCGTTCGCCGCGGTCATCGCCTTCATGGGGATCGGCCTGGTCGACCCCATCCTGCTGTCCATCGCCAAGGGGCTCGACGCGACGCCGTCCCAGGTCACCCTGCTCTTCTCGTCCTACCTCGGCGTCCAGGTCGTCGCGATGCTGCTCGCCGGCGCGGCGAGCGCCCGCTTCGGGGCGAAGCGCACGGTGCTGGCCGGGCTGACGCTGATCGTCGCCGCCACCGCCCTGTGCGCGGCCGCCGGGTCGATCGAGCAGCTCGTCGGGCTGCGCGCGGTCTGGGGCCTCGGCAACGCGTTCTTCATCGCGACGGCCCTTTCGGTGATCGTCGGCGCCGCGACCGGCGGCCAGTCCGGCGCGATCCTGCTCTACGAGGCCGCCCTCGGCGTCGGCCTGTCGGTCGGCCCGCTGCTGGGCGCGCTGCTCGGCAGCATCTCGTGGCGCGGCCCGTTCCTCGGCACCGCGATCCTGATGGCCGGCGCGCTCGTGCTGTGCGCGGTCTTCCTCAAGAGCGACAGGCACGAGCGGCGGACGCCGATCAAGCTGCTCGACCCGCTGCGCGCGCTCAAGCACCCTGGCCTGCTGCGCACGTCCGTCGCCTCGGCGCTGTACACCGCCGCGTTCTTCGCGGTGCTCGCCTGGTCGCCGTTCGTCCTCGGCTGGAGCGCGATCGCCGTCGGCCTGGTCTTCTGCGGCTGGGGCCTGTGCGTCGCCGTCGCCGGAGTCGCCCTCGCGCCACGGCTCGCCGCCCGGCTCGGTGAACGGCACGCCGCCGCGGCCGCCGTCTTCGGGTACGCCGTGCTGATGCTGGTCCTCGCCGTGCCGAGCAAGCCGGTGCTCGTGGCCGGGATCATCGTCTCCGGGCTGGTGTCCGGCCTGCTGAACACGCTGTTCACCGGCACCGCGATGGCGATCAGCGACGCGCCGCGCCCGGTCGCCAGCGCGGGCTACAACTTCTGCCGCTGGCTGGGCGGGGCGGTCGCCGCGACGCTGGTCGGGCACGTCGCCGAGTGGTTCGGCTCCCCGCAGGCGCCGTTCGTCGCTTCGGCCGTGCTGTGCGTCGTCGCGGGTGCGTTGCTCTCGCCGCGCGAGAAGAAGGCGGACCCGCACACCGTGCCGCGGGAAGCGGTGCTCGTCGGCGAAGAGTTCTGAATCTCACGCTGAGCGACGGCCCCTGGACCAATTGTCCGGGGGCCGTCGGCCGTTCGGGCCGGACGTTTGCGGGCATTGCGAGCAATACACCTGTTGTTCATCCGGATGTCTGGATCGGCTGGTTTTCGGCACATACGGTCACTTCGTTCCCGAATGCCACCATGGAGGCGCTGTGCCCGACCGTCTGCTCCCGCTGTTCCCCGCGCACGCGGGTGGACGTTCCCCGATCACCTGCGAGTACCGCTGCGGCAACGCGTGCGCGCACCCGGAGCCGAACCAGTCCGGGAACGAGTACTTCGGCGACCTCGTCAAGGACATGTCCCGCCGCCGGGTCTTCAAGGCCGGCGCCGTGCTCGCCGCCACCGCGGGCGGCCTCGCCGCGCTGTCCGGGACCGCGGCCGCCGCCGACGGCAGCGCGACCGCGGCCGCGAACGGCCACGGCGGGCCGAAGCCGCGTCCGGTCCCCGGCACCGACTTCGACCCGGTCCCGCCGAACAAGCTCGACGCGGTCACCATCCCCGACGGCTACGCCCAGCGCGTTGTCATCCGCTGGGGCGACCCCGTCGTGCCGGGCGCGCCGAAGTTCGACTTCACCAAGCAGACCGCGGCCGCGCAGGCCAAGCAGTTCGGCTACAACAACGACTTCGTCGGCCTGATCCCGCAGGACCCGCTGGGCCTGACCAACCTGCTCGTGGTGAACCACGAGTACACCGCCGAGCCGCACATGTTCCCGGCCGACCAGTACGACCCGGCCAACCCGACCGAGGAACAGGTCAAGATCGCCTGGGCGGCCCACGGGCTGTCGGTGCTGCTGACCCGCCGCGACCCGGTCCGCGGCCACCTCGAGGTCGTCCCGAGCCGGTACGGCCGCCGGATCACCCTCGACACGGTCTTCGAGGTGCGCGGCCCGGCCGCCGGCTCGAAGTACCTCAAGACGTCGGCCGACCCGACCGGGCGCAAGGTCCACGGCACGCAGAACAACTGCTCCGGCGGCGTGACGCCGTGGGGCACGGTGCTCTCCGGCGAGGAGAACATCCACCAGTACTTCGCCAACTCCGACAAGGTCACCGACCCGGTGGCGGCCGCGCGGCTGAAGCGGTACGCGATCGGGGCCGGCGCCAGCACCCGCAAGTGGGAGCGGTTCGACAAGCGCTGGGACGTCGCGCAGGAGCCCAACGAGCCGAACCGGTTCGGCTGGGT
The DNA here is from genome assembly GCF_017308975.1 of Amycolatopsis sp. MtRt-6. Taxonomy (GTDB): domain Bacteria; phylum Actinomycetota; class Actinomycetes; order Mycobacteriales; family Pseudonocardiaceae; genus Amycolatopsis. The sequence continues at coordinate 472,379 of NZ_JADWPD010000001.1, forward strand.
CGTCGAGATCGACCCGAACGACCCGAACTCGACGCCGATCAAGCACACCGCGCTGGGCCGCCTCAAGCACGAGGGCGCGAACATCAAGATCACCGCCGACGGCCGCGTCGCCGCCTACACCGGTGACGACGAGCGGTTCGAATACATCTACAAGTTCGTCTCGAACGGCAAGTACAAGCCCGGCAAGAGCGCGCACGCGCGGCGGCACAACTCGGCGCTGCTCGACGACGGCACCCTGTACGTCGCCCGCTTCACCGGCGACAGCCCGGGCGAGGTCGACGGCACCGGCAAGCTCCCGGCCGACGGCGAGTTCGACGGCACCGGCGAGTGGATCCCGCTGGCGAGCGGCAACAAGTCCTTTGTGGACGGCATGACCGCCGAGGAGGTCTACGTCTTCACCCGGCAGGCGGCCGACAAGGTCGCGGCCACGAAGATGGACCGCCCGGAGGACATCGAGCCCAACCCGGTCAACGGCCGGGTCTACGCGGCGCTGACCAACAACAGCGACCGCGGCGCGGCGGGCAAGGCGGGCCCGGACGAGGTGAACCCGCGGGTGGCCAACAAGAACGGCCAGGTCCTGGAGTGGGAGGAGGACTGCGGCGACGCGGCCTCGACCCGGTTCTCCTGGCGGCTGCTGCTGGTCTGCGGCGACCCGAAGGCGGCCGACACCTATTACGGCGGCTTCCCGAAGGACCAGGTCAGCCCGATCTCCTGCCCGGACAACGTCGCCTTCGACCGGCACGGCAACCTGTGGGTCTCCACCGACGGCAACGCGCTGGGCTGGAACGACGGCCTGTTCTCGGTGCCGGTCACCGGCCCGGAGCGCGGGCACGTCAAGCAGTTCCTCTCGGTGCCGGTCGGGGCCGAGACGTGCGGTCCGGTCATTACCGACCACCTGGTGCTGGTCGCGGTGCAGCACCCGGGTGAGGATGCGAAGAGCTCGGCGAACCCGACGTCGCACTGGCCCGACGGCGGCACCTCGCAGCCGCGGCCGTCGCTGGTCTCGGTGTGGAAGAAGGGCCACTTCGGGCTGCCCGGCCGCATCGGCGAACGCTGACACCCGGGCCCGCACCGCCGAGCAAGGTTCACTCTTAAGTGGACGGTTCTCGGCCGGTGCGGGCCCGCGCCGCGCGCCATAGTCGAGAGGTGATCTTCTCGGGACGCACGGTGGCGGTGGCGGTGGTGGCGATCGCGGCGGCGGTCGTGCCCGCGTCCGCGTCCGTCGCCGAGGACGCCCCGCCGGTCTGCGGCGGGCTCGCGGCGAACCCGAGCCTCGAGCTCGCGGCCCGCAACGGCGCCCCGGACGGGTACGTCTTCGCCCCGGCCGCCCCGGTCCCGCCTGGAACGCCCGCCGCGAAGGTGCCCAGGCTGCTGACAGTGCAGGAGTACGCCGTCGACGGGCAGCGGGCCGCGGTCATCCAGACGCCGGACGGCAAGACCAGCACCGCCTACCAGAACGAGCGGTTCGTGCCCGGCGGCGTCTACACCCTCAGCGTCTGGACCGCTTCGCGCGCGCCGAGGTACGAACCGGCCACCGGCCTGCGGTTCTACGACAACACCGGCACGCAGATCCAGGAGACCAAGCTCGTTGCCGACCACTACGCCGGCGACGGCGCCCTCGTCCGGCAGGAGTTCCCGGCGGCGACCGCGCCGGCCAAGGCGACCGCGGTGAAGTTCTTCGCCACCACCACCCTCGACCGGCTGCACTGGGACTGCGTAGACCTCCAGCTCGCGGCGTACTCGGTGAAGAAGGAAGTGCGGAACCCGGCGACCGGCGCGTGGGCGTCGTTCGCGACGGTGACCGCGGGCGAAACCGCGCACTACCGCATCACCGTGACCAACGACGGCACCCAGGACCTGAGCGGGATCACGGTGCAGGACCCGTGGTGCCCGGGGACGTTCGAGCCGTTTTCACTGGCCGCGGGCGCGAACCGGCAGCTGACCTGCGACCACCCGGACCTCACGGTGGCCGACAGCGGGCACGTCAACACGGCGAAGGTCACCGGCGTGCACCACCCGGGCGGCACGCTCGGCGACAAGACGGCGTCGGCGACGATCACGGTGCTGCCGCCGCCGGCCATCGCGAAGATCGGCGACTTCGTCTGGGCCGACCGCAACCGCGACGGCCTGCAGGACCCGGGCGAGCCCGGCGTCGCGGGCGTCAAGGTGACGCTGAAGGACGGCGCGGGCGGCACGGTCGGCACCACGACGACCGACGACAAGGGCAAGTACGGCTTCGACAAGCTGAAGGACGGCACCTACCAGGTCTGCTTCGCCGTTCCGGCGGACTTCACCGTGACCCGCCGCGACGCGGGCGGCGAAGACCGCGATTCCGACGCCGACCCGGACGGCTGCACCGCACCCCGCACGGTGGGCGGCCCGTCGCACGAGGACTTCGCGGCCGACCTCGGGCTGCTCTCCCCGACCAACCGGATCGGCGACTTCGCCTGGGCCGACACGAACGGCAACGGCCGGCAGGACGCGGGCGAGCCGGGCCTCGCCGGGGTCAAGGCGGTCCTGAAGGACGCGGCAGGCACGGAGCAGGCAACGGTGGTCACCAGCCCCGACGGGTCGTACGTCTTCGACGGCCTGGAGGACGGCACGTACCAGGTGTGCTTCACCGCCGAGGGCCACCACCCGACGGCCAAGGACACCGGCGACGACACCGGCGACTCCGACGCCGACCCGGCGTCCGGCTGCGCGGACCCGCGCGCGGTGGGGCCCGGCAAGCGCGAAGACCGCACGGTGGACGCCGGGTTCGCCGCTACGGTGAGGGCATGACGGATCTCCCCCTGGCCCTGGTGACCGGAGCTTCCCGCGGAATCGGCGCGGCGGTCGCCCACCAGCTGTCCCCGACGCACCGCCTGCTCCTCGGCGGCCGCGACGCCGACGCACTGGCCGCGCTGGCGAAGGAGCTCCCGGGCGCGAAGCCGTGGCCGGTGGAGCTGACGGACCCGGCATCCCTGGCCGAGGCGGTCGCGGACATCGCCGCGCTGGACGTCCTGGTCCACTCGGCGGGCGTGGCGCGCCTGGGCCGCATCGAGGACGCCGGCGGCCAGGCGTGGCGCGACAACTTCGAGGTCAACACCCTGGCGGTGGTCGAGCTGACCCGCCTGCTCCTCCCGGCCCTGCGCGCGGCCCGCGGCCACGTGGTGGTGATCAACTCGGGAGCGGGCCTGAACGCCCGCCCGGGCTGGTCCCCGTACGCGGCGAGCAAGTTCGCGGTCCGCGCCTTCGCCGACGCCCTCCGCGAGGAGGAGCCGGAGATCCGCGTGACGTCGGTGTACCCGGGCCGCACGGACACGGAGATGCAGCAGGAGATCTTCGCGGGCGAGGGGCGCGAGTACGACACCTCCCACCTGTTGAAGGCGGACTCGGTGGCCACCGCGGTGGTGACGGCGCTGTCGGCCACCCCGGACGCCCACCCGACGGAGCTCATCCTCCGCCCGCGCTAGGCCCGCAGCCGGGCGGCGGTGTCGGCCACGCCGGCCTGCACCTTCGCCCGGTCCACCTTCGTCGGCTCGCCGTCGGCCACGACCTGCTCGCCCGCGACCCACACGTCCCGTACCCGCCGCGACCCCGCGGCCCACACGAGGTTCGACAGCAGCTGCACGTCCGGCACGTCCAGGCCGCACGCGAACGCCGGGTCGTCCAGGTCGACGTGCACCAGGTCGGCCCACCGGCCCGGCTCCAACGCGCCGATGTCGGACCGGCCCAGCGCCGCCGCCCCACCGCGGGTTGCCAGCAGGAACACGTCCGCCGCCGTCAGCACCGTCGAATCCCCCGTGGCCAACCGGGCGAACATGGCCGCGAGCTGCAGTTCTTCCCACAGGTCGATGTCGTCGTTGGACGCCGGCCCGTCCGTGCCGAGCCCGACCGCGACCCCCGCCGCCCGAAGCTCCGCGATGCGCGCGATCCCCGAAGCCAGCTTCGCGTTCGACCCCGGGCAGTGCGCCATCCCGACCCCGTGCGCGGCGTACAGCGCGATGTCCGCGTCCGACAGGTGGATCGAATGCGCCGCCAGCACCCGGCCGTCCAGCATGCCCAGCTCCTTGAGCAAAGCCGGCACCGAACCGTGCGCCTCGCGGACCGCCGTGTCCTCGGCCGCCGCCTCGGCGACGTGGATCTGGACCAGCGCGCCCCGCGAAGCAGCCGACTCCGCCGTAGCGCGCAATCCGTCCGAAGACAGCATGTACGCCGAGTGCGGGCCGTAGCCCAGCTCGATGCGGTCGCCGTGGCCGAAGCGGAGGCCGTCCGCGTCGATCCAGCGCTCGATTCCGGCGAGCTGGGTCTTCCAGTCCAGGCCCGGCAGCTCCATCACCGGTGGCGCGACCAGCACGCGGCCGCCCGTCGTGAGCACCGCGTCGACCAGCTGCTCGCCCTCGAAGTACATCTCGGCGCTGGTCGTGACGCCGTGGCGGAGCATCTCGACCGAGCCGAGCAGCATGCCGGTGCGGACGTCCTCCGGGCGCAGCTTCGCCTCGGCCGGCCAGATGATCTCGTTCAGCCAGGGCAGCAGCGGCAGGTCGCCACCCATGCCGCGCAGCAACGTCATCGGGCTGTGCGCGTGCGTGTTGACCAGGCCGGGAAGCAGGATGCCGGTCAGGGTGGTGACCGGCGCGGCGGACTCGGGGGCGGTGGCCGCCGGTCCGCAGTAGGCAATGCGCCCGTCGGCGTCGACGTCGACGACCGCGTCACGGACAAGCGAACAGGACGGGTCGGCGGGGAGAACGACAGGTGCGTGGAAACGGCGTTGCATCTCTGGATACTACGCACCCGGAATCACGAAACGACTCCGCTCCGCCACGCCCACGCCGCGGTCTCCACCCGGTTCCGCGCGCCGATCTTGCTCTGCACCGACGCCAGGTGCGTCTTCACCGTCGACAGCGACATGAACAGCTCCTTGCCGATCTCGGTGTTCGTCATCCCCTGCGCGGCCGCCTTGACGACCTCCAGCTCACGCGCGGTCAGCGGCTCGGACGGCGGCGGGACCTGCGGCTTCGCCGCGCCGGACCCGTCGAAGTGCTTGAGCAGCCGGACGGTGATCTGCGGCGAGACCAGCGCGTCGCCGCGGTCGGCCGCGCGGACCGCCTCGATCAGCAGCGCCGGGCCCGCGTCCTTCAGCAGGAACCCCGACGCGCCGTTGCGCAGCGCGGTGTGGACGTACTCGTCGAGGTCGAACGTCGTGACGACGACCACCTTCAGCGGGTCGGTCACGTCCGGCCCGGCCAGCTGCCGGGTGACTTCCAGGCCGTCGAGGCCGGGCATGCGGATGTCGAGCAGGCAGACGTCCGGGCGCAGTTCGCGGGCCTTCGAGACCGCCGAGACGCCGTCCGCGACGTCGGCGACGACCTCGATGTCGTCCTGCGCGTCCAGGATCATGCGGAACCCCATCCGCACCATTTCCTGGTCGTCGGCGATCAGTACCCGGATCACTCGTCCCCTTCCATGTCTTCTCCAGTGGCCAGCGGCAGCCAGGCTTCGACGCGCCAGCCGCCGTCCGGGTCCCGCCCGGCCGACAGCCGGCCCTTGAGCAGCGCGACGCGTTCGCGCATGCCGACCAGACCGTAGCCGCCCGACCCGCCGGCCGGACGGCGTGTCGTCCCGCGCCCGTTGTCGGTCACCCGCAGGTGCAGTTGAGCACCCTGCACTTCGGCGACGACGACCGCTTCGGTCGCGTCGGCGGCGTGCTTGCCGACGTTCGTCAGCGACTCCTGCACCAGCCGCAGCGCCGAGCGGCCGACCTCGTGCGGCAGGTCCGGCGGCAGGTCGAGGTGCATCGACGTCGTCACGCCGTGGTTGGCGCTTTCGACCAGCTTCCGCAGGTCGGCGCCCAGGTCGGTGGTCGCCTGCTCGCTGAACTCGCTGGACCCCGCCGGCGCGTCACCCCGCATCGACCGGACCAGCCGCCGCATCGCCGCGAGCGCCTCGACGCCGGCGTTCTCGATCCGGCCCATCGCCTCGACGGCGATCTGCGGGTTCTTCTCGGCCATCATCCGCGCGGCCTGGGCCTGCACGACGATGCCGGTGACGTGGTGGGCGACGACGTCGTGGAGCTCACGGGCCAGCGCCATCCGTTCCGCGGTCTGGGCGTCGCTCACCGCCGACTGGACCGCCGTGGTGCGCTCGGAGTCCCGCGAACGCAGCATCAGGCCGATCGCGATCGAGATGCCCAGCAGCAGCGCCGCGCCGAAGGCGTAGGTGGACAGGTTCTGCGGGTCGGTCTCCAGGCCGCTCGTCCGGCGCGCGTTGAGGATCGTCCCGAGCGCGACGACCGCCGACAGCACGCCGATCCGCGGCCACGCCTGGCTCAGCCCCCGGGCGCGGGTCAGGTTCACGACCACGCCCATCCCGGCGATGACCTGCGTGACCGGCACGCCGGCCGAGACCGGGTAGTCGAAGCCGAGGCGCAGGAACGGCGCGATGAGCGCCGAAACCAGCATGATCCCGCTGAGGCCGAGGAGCGCGTCCGCGGGCCGCCGCGGCGACAGCACCGCGATGACGGCCGCGACGATCGAGCAGAACAGGACCGGGAACGCGCGGGCGCTGCCGGAGTACGTCGAGCCGAACTCGAACAGCAGCGCGAAGCCGAGCAGCCCCATCAGCGGCCACTGGCCCATCGCCAGTTCGTTCACCCGGCGCAGCAGCCGGGTCCGCGGCTCGCCGCGGGGGCTGCGGTCGCGGGCCGCGATGGCGGGCACGAGCGGGGCGACGAGCAGCAGCAGGCCGAACAGCAGCGCCTGGAAGCCCGTGCCGCTGTCGATGTCGGCGACACTCCCGTACCGGCCGAAGACAGCGACGAGGCCGGCGACGACCAGGAAGCTGACCACGCAGAACGCCACGCCCGCCCGCGCCCGGCGGGCCACGAAGTAGACCATCAGCACCCCGGCCACGACCTCGGTGATGGTCACCTTCGGCAGCACGCTGGAGTACGGCGGGATGCGGGCCGCGTGGATGAAGAGCGTGGAGAAGATCAGCACCCCGCCGCCGGCCACCCCGGCGACCGCGGCTCGCTTCTGGGCCCAGAGCCCGCAGGCGGCCATCGCGAAGATACCCGGCAGCAGGCCGAAGTCGACGAGGCGCGGGCCGAGTTCGTCGAGCGCCGCCTGCGTTGTGTAGACGACGTCGAAAACCAGCGCGGCGTACAGGACGGCGGAGGGCACGCCGATGCGCCGCACCAGGGCGGCGGCGCGGGTGTAGAGCGTTTTCGGCAGAGGCGCGGCGGGCACAACGTGACGTTACGTGATTCCCCGTCGCCCGCACCTTGGCCGAGTGGCCCGCCCGCCCTCGGCCGATCGGCCGATGCGGGCCGGGCCGTGACTGGCCGTCTGCCCGAAGTGGACGCACCCCGATCTCGGCGAGGCTCGTCGGCATCAAGATCCGACCGACAGGGAGAAACCTCGTGGACCCGAACACTCCACACGCGACGAGCGGCCCGGTGCTCTCCGGCCGCGGCCTGGTGAAGCGCTACGGCACCCAGCACGCCCTGGCCGGCATCGACATCGACATCCAGCCGCGGGACGCCGTCGCCATCGTCGGGCCGTCCGGCTCGGGCAAGACGTCGCTGCTGCACGTCCTGGCCGGCATCCTCCGGGCCGACGACGGGCAGATCTTCCTGGGCGGGCAGCGGATCGACCACCTCGGCGAGAAGAAGCGCAGCGAGCTGCGCCGCACCGAGTTCGGGTTCGTCTTCCAGTCGGGGATGCTGGTCGCCGAGCTGTCGGCCGAAGAGAACGTCGCGCTGCCGTCGCTGCTGGCCGGGCTCGGCCGCAAGGAAGCCATCGACGCCGGCCGCGTCTGGCTGTCCCGGCTCGGCCTGGCCGGCAAGGAGCGCCGCCGTCCCGGCGAGCTGTCCGGCGGCGAAGCCCAGCGCGTCGCGATCGCGCGGGCGCTGACCCACCGGCCGAAGGTCATCTTCGCCGACGAGCCGACCGGCGCGCTCGACACGCGCACCGGCCGCGAGACGATGGACGCCCTCCTCGGCGCCGCCCACGAGACCGGGGCCGCGGTGATCGTGGTGACGCACGACCGCGAGCTGGCCGAGTCGATGCCCAAGACCGTCGCCATCCGTGACGGCCTGATCGCGACGAGGCTGGCGGCGTGAACTCCCTCCAGATCGCCCTGCGGGTGCTGAAGGTCGACCGGCGGACCCGGACGTCGGCGATCCTCACCGCGATCGGGGTGGCCGTCGCGACCGGGCTGGTGCTGCTGCTGGCGACGCTGCCGTTCGCCACCCAGAACCGCGAACAGCGTGCCCTCTGGCAGGGCGAGCAGTTCTACAGCCGCGGCTCCGACGGCCCGGTCAACCTGCTCTACAACGCGTCGAGGGACTACTTCGACGGCAAGCAGATCGTGCGCGTCGACATCGCGCTGGCCCCCGGCGTGACGCCCGGGTCCGTCCAGCTGCCACCGGGCGTGCCGCAGCTACCCGGCCCCGGCGAGACCGTCGTGTCGCCCGCGCTCGGGCGGCTCCTGCAGGCCAACCCGGCCGCGCAGCTCGGCGACCGGTTCGGCAAGCCCGTCGGCGCGCTCGGCGAGGCCGGCCTCCGGTTCCCGGAGCAGCTCGTCGCGCTGACCGGGCACACGCCGGACGCGATGCCGCAGAACGCCGACAAGATCGCGGGCTTCCCGAGCGGGAAGGCGAGCCCGGACGCCCTGCTCATGCTGCTGTCCTGGGTCGGGATCATCGTGCTGCTGGTGCCGAGCCTGGTGCTGGTCGCGTCGTCGGCGCGGCTGACCGCGGCCCGGCGCGAACGGCGGCTCGCCGCGATCCGGCTGGCCGGGGCGACACCGGGGCAGGTCACGAACATGGTGGCCGCCGAGACGACGTTGTCCGCGGGCATCGGGGCGCTGCTCGGCCTGCTGATCAGCCCGGCACTGCACGGCCTCGCCTCGTTCGTGCCGTGGGCCGGCGGCACCTGGCTGGCGGCGGACTTCGCGCTGCCGGTCGGGCTGACGGTGTTCATCGTCGTGGCCATCCCGGTGCTCGTGGTGCTGGCCGGCGTGCTCGGCCTGCGTCGCGTCCTCAAGAACCCGCTGTTCGCCACCGGCGGTCACACGAAGAAGCCGTTGCGCTGGTGGCGGTTGCTGGCCCTGCCCGCGGCCGGGGTGTTCTTCCTGGTCGCGGTGGCGACGGCGAAGGACTACGGCGGCATCGGGTTCGTCATGGCGGGCCTGTTCCTGCTGGTCGGCTCGGCCGCGATCGTCGGGCCGTGGGTGACGTCGGCGGTGGGTGGCACGTTCGTCCGGATCTGGCGGCGCCCGTCGGCGCTGCTCGCCGGCCGCCGCCTGCGTGACGACCCGAAGGGCGCCTACCGCGCGTCCGCCGGGATCGTGCTGGCGGTGTTCGCCGGGTCGATGGCGCTGACGCTGCTGCCGACGTTCGAGTCGATGGCCGGTGGCGGGCGCTCCTACGCCGACTCCGTGCTCTACGTCGACACCGACGACCAGCACGCGGGCCCGATCGTCGAGCAGGCCAACGCGGCCCTGCAGAAGTACGGCCAGCAGGAGAAGGCGGTCGCGGTCGGCGAGGTCTACCTCGTCAAGGGCACGGCCCCCAACCGGTACGGCCACCGCGCGCTGGTGATGACCTGCGCCGACGCCGTCAAGCTGACCCGCTACGGGCTCACGCCGGAGAACTGCACGGGCGGCCCGGCCGTCATCGGCGACACGGCGATCGACCTCGCGCAGTACAAGTTCGCCGCCGCGTGGGACGGGCCGGCAGTCGCCGCGAAGTCGGGCACGCGGGTGGAAGCCGTGCCGCCCCGCGACCCGGACCTGTCGGACACGCTGATCGTCGATCCGGCCGCGGTGCCGGCCGGGGTCACGCCGACGGACTACACGGTGGTCGCGCCGACCACCGACGCGAACCGCGAGATCGTCCGGACGGCACTGGCCGGGCCGGCGGCCGGCGCGAGTATCGGCAGCCGCGACCAGTACCTGTACAACCAGCAGACCGAGCTCGGCGACCTGCGCCGGGTCACGGTGATCGGGCTGATCGCGGCGGGCGTCCTGGCCGGCTGCAGTGCCGCGGTCGCGACCGCGGGCTCGGTGATGGACCGCCGCCGCACGTTCGGCGCGCTGATGGCCGCGGGCACGCCGGTGCGGGTGCTGGCGCGGGCGTTGCGGATGGAAGCCGCGCTGCCGGCTTTGGTCGCCACCATCGGCGCGGGAATCGTCGGGGTACTGGTCGGCGTTGGGCTCTACAGCATGGTCGACGAGCGCGGCATCGTGCTCAGCCCGTGGCTGCTCGCGCCGGTCGTGCTCGGGGTCGGGGTGGCCCTGCTCGGCGCGTCGGTCTGCACGCCCGCCCTGAAGCGGGTCCAGGCCGAGCCGCTGGCCGACGAATAGGCGTTCGCCTCTCTGTCGGGGGAGGGGCGGATACCGGGGGTAGTGAGCTGAAGGGGACTTTCTCCGCAGGGGATCCGGAGAGAGTCCCCTTCAGTGTCAGCGCTTCTCGAAGATCAGGTCGTGCGAGACGCGGCCCTCGACGTCGGCGCGCTGCTCGAACTTGGTCACCGGCCGCCATTCTGGGCGCGGCGCCCAGCCGTCGTACCGGTTTTTCAGCGCCGGTTCGGCGGAGCAGACCTCGAGCATCTGCTCGGCGTAGTTCTCCCAGTCGGTCGCCATGTGGAAGGTGCCGCCGGGCGCGAGCCGCGACGCCACGAGGGCGGCGAACGACGGCGACACGATCCGCCGCTTGTGGTGCTTCTTCTTCGGCCACGGGTCGGGGAAGAACAGCCGGACGCCGTGCAGCGTCCCCGGCTCGACGTGCTCGGTCAGCAGCACGACGGCGTCGCCGTGCAGCAGCCGCAGGTTTTCCACGCCCAGCTTCTCGGCGCGCAGCATCAGCTGGCCGACGCCCGGGTCGTAGACCTCGGCCGCGACGTAGTTCAGCTCCGGCGCCGCGGCGGCCAGCTGCGACGTCGTCTCGCCCATGCCGGAGCCGATCTCCAGCATGACCGGCGCCTCGCGGCCGAACCACGCGGTGAAGTCCAGCGGCCCCGGGGGCAGCTCGCTCACCGTGCGGCCGAGTTCAGGCCACAGCTCGTCCCAAGCGCGCTGCTGCCCGACGGTCATCCGGCCGCCGCGTTTGACGTAACTGACCACGCTGCGCAGCCGGGGCTGGTCCTCGTTTTCCACCAGCCGAGGTTAACGAACGGCTTCGAACACCCCGAGACGAGATCGCAGCCCGGCCAGCCCGGCCACCGGGATCGGGTCCGGTGTCGGCCCGGTGTGCGCGGGGAGGACGTCGATCCAGCCCGGGTGCCGGTCGGTGTTCATCACCGTCGTCGGAATCGCGTGTCCCGATTTGCCGCGTTCGGACGGCATGAACTCCCAGTAACCGGATTCGCCGTCCGCGGCCCACGGGACGAATTCCCACCCCGGGCGCCTGCCGAGCAGTTGCGCGATCCGGTCCTCGACGCGGAAACCCTGTTCCCGGGAATCGAGCTTGCCGTCCGCGACCGCGCGCAGCCACCACGGCGCGGGGATCGGGCCCGCCATCCCGGCCGAAGCGCGGAACAGGGCCAGGACGCTGTCTTCCGGCGCGCGGTGCACCCACGCCCGGCGGAGTTCGGCGGGCGTCGCCGCCGTCATGGCGGCCTGTGGGAGTTCGATCGCCCGCGACCATTCGAGGTCCAGCATGGGTTCGAGCCGGGGAGCGTCGTCTTCGACGCGGGCTCGGGGAATCGTGCCACCCAATTCTTGCCCGGTGTCCACCGTCAAGATTCACCTCCTGGGGGGAGTTCAGACGGGTCCGGTGCTCTCACTTATGAATCTGGCCTGGTCGTAGCAGTATGTCCGGTGGCTGTGAGAGAAGCCACAGCTGTTTCACCTTTTGTTAACAAGGTTCTCTGCGGTATTGAGACCGCGGTCACGCTCAGGCGTCGCGTCGTGCCGTCACGAGCACGCCGGCCACGAACAGGGCAACGGTGATCGCCGCGAAGTAACCGAGGTAGCCCCACGGGCCGAGCGGCGCGGCCGGCAGCCCGAGCGGGCCCGCGGCGAACCCGCCCGCCCCGACGAACTCGTCGGCGGCGTGGAACGGCATCCACTGGTAGATGTGCTTGCCGATACCCGGGATGAAGACGAGGACGCCCTCCAGCACCTGCGTCCACACGAGGACCACCGTCAGCGCGAAGGCGACGCTGCGCAGCAGGAGCGCGACGCCGACCCCGGCGACCGCGGTGAACAGGAAGACCAGGCTCTGGCCGAGCACCGAGCGCCACGCGGCGCCCGAGTGCAGCGCGAGGTCGGCGTCCGGCTGCACCAGCGTCGCCACGCCCCAGGAGCCGAAGCCGACGACCAGCCCGAGGGCCGCGCCCACCGCGCCGACGACCATGACCTTGGCCAGCAGCGCGGGCACCCGGCTCGGCACCGCCTGGAACGTCAGCCGCATGGTGCCCCAGTTGAACTCCGACGCGGTCGCGAGCACCGCGAGGACGAGCAGCACGGTCCGGCCGTTGCCGCTCGCGAGCTGGGTGTTGCCGACGGTCGGCGGGATCTCCGGCCCGGCCAGCGCGAAGAACAGCACGGTGAAGCCGAGCGGCGCGAGGATCGCGATGGCCAGGCACCACCAGGGCGCCCGCGTGCTGAAGAGCTTGATGCGCTCGGCGCGGAAGAGGTGGGTGATCATCGGGTGGCCTCCGAAGACGGCACCGCGAACTCGACGGCGTCGCGGGTGAGGTCGAGGTAGGCCTGCTCGAGCGAGCCGGTGATCGGGCTCAGCTCGTGCAGGGTCGCGCCGGCGTCGAAGGCGAGCTGACCGACCCGGTCACTGTCCAAGCCGGACACCACGAAGGCGCCGTCGGCTTCGGTGAACTCGGCCTGCCCGGCCAGCGCCGCGCGCAGCTGGTCGGCGTGCGGGGTGCGCACGCGGACGCCGTGCTCGCTCGTCTGCGCGACGAAGTCGTCCATGGTGCCCTGGTAGATCAGCCTGCCGCGGCCGATCACGACGAGGTCCTGCGCGGTCTGTGCCATCTCGGGCAGCAGGTGGCTGGAGACGAACACGGTCCGGCCCTCGCCGGCCAGTGCGTGCAGCAGCTGCCGGATCCAGGCCATGCCTTCGGGGTCGAGGCCGTTCACCGGCTCGTCGAACAGCAGCACGCGCGGGTCGCCGAGCATGGCGGCGGCGATCCCCAGCCGCTGCTGCATGCCGAGCGAGTACTGCAGGACGCGCGTCTTGCCCACGCTCGTCAGGCCGACCAGCGCGAGCACCTCTTCGACGCGTTTGTCCGGGATGCCGTTGGTCGCGGCCAGCCAGCGCAGGTGATCGCGTCCGCTGCGGCCGGGGTGGCGCCAGGTGGCGTCCAGCATCGCGCCGACCGTCCTCAGTGGATCTTTCAGCTCCCGGTACGGGACGCCGTCGACGAGCACCTGGCCCGCGTCCGGGCTGTCGAGGCCGAGGATCAGCCGCATGGTCGTGGACTTGCCGGCGCCGTTCGGGCCGAGGAACCCGGTGACGCGGCCCGAGCGCGCGGTGAACGTCAGTTCGTTGACCGCGGTCGTGGCGCCGTACCGCTTGGTCAGTGCTGTCGCTTCGATCATGGGGCTCCCCCGTCCGTCCAGGCGAAGCCTACTGCGAAACACCGGATCCGGGTCGCCCCCCGACAGCGCGGCCCGGATCCGGTGTTTTCCCCTATTCCCCTGTTTCCCCTCAGGCGTCCCGCTTCTTCGCGACCCCGAGCGCGATGAGCAGGAACACGATCGCGATGCCGGCGAAGTACGCCAGCGCCCAGCCGGGGCTCAGCGGCGAGTCCGACGGCGGCGGGCCGTCGCCCCCGGCGGCGGAGCCGCGCAGGAACTTGTTCGCCACGTTGAACGGCAGCCACTCGTGGATGTGGCGCCCGACCTTCGGGATGAGCTGCACCAGCTCTTCGACGGCCAAGTAGTAGATGAGCAGCAGGGCGATGGCGCCGGCGCTGTGCCGGACGAGGATCCCGAGCGCGACGGCGAGCACGGCGGCGACCGCGAACACCGGCCCGAGCCCGGCGACGTTCATCCAGTCCTGCGTGGTGTGCAGGCCGATGCCGTCGTTCGGCCGCATCAGCATGCTGAGGCCGAGGGCGCCGAACGCGGCGATCTCCCCGATGACCAGCGCGACCACCGCGACGACGATCGCCTTGGCGACCAGCGCCGGCGAGCGGTGCGGCACCGCCTGGAAGGTCGTCCGGATGGTGTTGAAGCGGTATTCGGTGGTCACCGCGAGCGCGGCGAGCACCATGACGACGGCGATGCCGAACTGGGAGCCGCCGAACTGCGTGGCGGCCACGGTGACCGGTTCGTCGGCGGGCGACGCGCCGGCGAAGATGGCGGCGAAGCCGATGGCCAGGGCCAGGGTGATGAGCGCGCACCACCACGGCGAGCGGGTCGAGAACAGCTTGATGCGTTCCACGGCGAGCAGGTTCATGGTCTTGGTTTCCCCGGTTACTTGACGGACTCGAGCACGTGCTGCGCCTCGGCGTCGAGGCCGGTGTGGTACTCGACGGAGTCGCCGGTGATCTGCATGAAGGCCTGCTCGAGCGAGCCGGTCTGCGGGCTCAGCTCGTGCAGCACGATGCGGTTGGCGGCGGCGATCTCGCCGATCTTGTCGCTGTCCATCCCGGACACCACGAGCGCGTTCGCTTCCTCGGTGACCCCGGCGCTGGCGCGCTGCAGGGCGTCCCGGAGCTCGGCCAGCTGCGGAGAACGCACCTTGACCGTGTTTTCGGCCGCGCGAGCGACGAAGTCCTCGGTCGACGACTGCGAAATCAGTTGTCCGCGGCCGATCACCACGAGGTTGCTCGCGGTCAGCGCCATCTCCGAAAGCAGGTGGCTGGACACGAAAACGGTGCGGCCTTCGTCGGCCAGCCGGTGCATGAACTTCCGGATCCACAGGATGCCCTCGGGGTCCAGGCCGTTCACCGGCTCGTCGAACAGCAGCACCTCGGGGTCGCCGAGCAGGGCGGCCGCGATGCCGAGCCGCTGCGACATGCCGAGCGAGAACCCGCCGGCGCGCTTGCCCGCGACGCTGGTCAGGCCGACCGTCTCGAGCACCTCGTCGACGCGGGACGCCGGGATGTGGTTGGACTTCGCCATCCACTGCAGGTGGGCGCGCGCCGAGCGGTTGGGGTGCACCCACTTCGCGTCGAGCAGCGCGCCGACGGTGCGCAGCGGTTCCTTGAGTTCGTGGTACTTCTTGCCCCCGATGGTGACCTGGCCGCCGGTCGGGTTGTCCAGGCCCAGGATCATCCGCATGGTGGTGGACTTGCCGGCCCCGTTCGGACCGAGGAAGCCGGTGACCTGACCCGCGGACACGGAGAACGACAGGTTGTTCACCGCCAGCGTTTTTCCGTACCGTTTGGTGAGGCCGGTTGCCTCGATCATGGCTGCTCCTCTTCCGCCCCTCGCTTACGACGCGTTCATCGTCGCGGGTCGAGGGTGGTTCGCGCGTCACCCTGAAGGCCGAACCGGTCCCCCTACCTGAGTAGTACCTTGCTGGCTTTTCGGCCGATGCGCGATCCGTGATGACCCTGAGTCGACCCTGATTCGCCGTAGTTAATGAACTGTGGTTCAATAACTACGTGGCCCGGCCGAGGAGCATCACCGACGAACGGCTGCTGAGTGCGGCGGAGACCGTGATCGGCCGCTGCGGCCCGGGTTTCACGCTGGCGCAGGTGGCGGCGGAGGCCGGGGTTTCGGTCGGCACGGTCGCGCAGCGGTTCGGCTCCAAGAGCGGCCTGCTGCAGGCGATGAGCCGCCGGGCCACGCGGCGGGCGGTCGAGCAGATGCGGGAGTGCGCCGCGCGGGCGGACGACCCGGTCGACGGCCTGCGCGCGGCGGCGGTGTCGGTCTACGCGGTCCTCGGCGACGCCGAAGAGGCGGCGAACCACCTGGGCCAGCTCGGCGTGGACATCGGCGACCCGGTGCTGCGGTCGCTGCTGGGCGAGCACTTCACGGCGGTCGAGGAAGAACTGCGGCGCCTGGTGCGGGCGGCGGTTTCTTCCTTGCCGCACGCGCCGAGCGTGCCGCGAGCCGCGCGCGCTGTGCTCGGCGTGATCAACGGGGTGTCGATCGACTGGTCGATCCGGCCGCACGGGCGGCTGGCCGACCGGCTGGCGGAGGACGTCGACGCGGTGCTGACCGCGTGGCGGGGACGACGGGAGGAAGCATGAGTTTGCAGGGCAAGGTCGCGGTGGTCACCGGGGCGACGAGGGGCTGCGGCCGGGCGATCGCGGTGGAGCTGGGCCGAGCGGGCGCGACGGTGTACGTCACCGGCCGTACGACCCGCGAAACGCGGTCCCCCATGCAACGCCCGGAAACGATCGAAGAGACGGGCGAACTGGTCGAGGCGGCGGGCGGCAAGGCGGTCGTCGTCCGCTGCGACTTCACCTCGGTGTCCGATGTGGACGCTCTGCGGGCGCGTGTCGAGTCCGAAGCAGCCGGAATCGACATCCTGGTCGACGACGTCTGGGGCGGCGACATGTACTTCCACTTCGACGCGCCGTTCTGGGAGACGCCGCTGGAAGACGCGCTGAAACTGACGCACAACGCGCTCGACACGCACCTGATCGCGCTGCACAAGCTGCTGCCACTGGTGGTCGCCCGTCGCGGCCTGGTGCTGGAGGTGACCGACGGCGACAACGACGACTACGTCGGCGCGGGCCTGCCGTACTACCTGGCCAAGTGCGGCATCCGCGCGCTCGGCCGGGCATTGGGAGTGGAGCTGAAGAAGAACGACTGCGTCGGCCTCGCGGTGACACCGGGCTTCCTCCGGTCGGAGTCGATGCTCGACCACTTCGAGGTCACGGAGGAAAACTGGCGCGACGCGGTCGGCAAGCTCGCCCCGGTCGACTTCAAGATCTCCGAGACGCCGTACCTGCTGGCCCGCGGCGTCGCGGCCCTCGCGCAGGACCCGAAGGTGTCCCGTTTCGCGGGGCAGACGCTGGCGTCCTGGACCCTGATGAAGGAGTACGGCTACACGGACGTCGACGGCGACCGCCCGGACTTCGGCCGCTGGATCACCGAGGTCCGCAACGCCGGCAAGGACCCGGCCACCACCCCACCGGACGCCTTCCGCTGACGCTCAACCGAGGCCGGGGCGGGCGAGGCCGGTTTCGTAGGCCAGCACCACGGCCTGCACCCGGTCCCGCAGCTCCAGCTTCGCCAGGATCCGCCCGACGTGCGTCTTCACCGTCGCCTCCGAGAGGAACAGCGCTTCCGCGATCTCCAGGTTCGACATGCCCTTGGCGATCAGCACCAGCACCTCACGCTCGCGGTCGGTGAGCACGTCCAGCTCGGCCGTGTCCCGCATCGGCGCGCCGCCGGTACCGACGAAGCGGTCGAGCAGCCTGCGGGTCACCGAAGGCGACACCACCGCGTCGCCCGAGGCGACCGCGCGCAGCGCCGACACCAGGTGGTCGGGCTGGGTGTCCTTGAGCAGGAACCCGCTCGCCCCGCCCTGCAGTGCCGCGTACACGTACTCGTCGAGGTCGAACGTCGTCATCACCAGCACGCGCGCGGTGCCGGCGGCGACGATCCGCTTCGTCGCCTCGACGCCGTCGAGCACCGGCATCCGGACGTCCATCAACACGACGTCCGGCCGCAGTCGCGACGCCATTTCGATCGCCTGCGCGCCGTCGCCCGCCTCGCCGACGACGTCGATGTCGGCCTGGGCGCCCAGCACCATCCGGAACCCGACGCGCATCAGTTCCTGGTCGTCGACGACCACCACCTTGATCACTTGTCCAACCTAACCGGCAGGGCCGCGCGGACCTGCCACCCTCCGCCCGGTGCCGGGCCCACGTCCAATGTCCCGCCGTACACGTGCGCGCGTTCGCGCATGCCGATCAAGCCGTTGCCGCCCGGCAGGCGGGGGTCGCGCCGGGCGGCCGGGACCAGCTGCGGGACGTGGCCGGCGCCGTCGTCGGACACCAGCACCTCCACCAGGTCGCCGGTGCGGTGCACCCGCACCGAAGCGGTCGCGCCGCGCCCGGCGTGCTTGAGCGTGTTGGTCAGCGACTCCTGCACGATCCGGTAGATGCCCAGCGAGACGCCGGCCGGCAGGTCGCCGAGCTCGCCGAGCTCCAGCTCCACCGGCACGCCCGCGGTGCGCATCCGGTCGGCCAGCTCGGCGACGGCGTGCGCGTCCGGCTGCGGCACGCGGGGTTCGCCGTCGGCGTCGTCGCTGCGGAGCACGTCGAGCAGGCGCCGCAGCTCGCCGAGGGCGCCGCGGCCGGTCTCGGAAATCGTCTGCAGGGCCCGCTGGGCGAGCTCGGGGTTGCTCCGGATCGCGTAGGACGCGCCGTCGGCCTGCACGACCATGACGCTCACCGCGTGCGCGACGACGTCGTGCAGCTCGCGCGCGATCCGCCCGCGTTCTTCGGCCACCGCGATCCGGGTGGCCTGGTCACGTTCGGTCTCGAGCAGGTGCAACCTGGCCTCCACTTCCACGTCGTAGGCGCGCCGGGCCCCGACGAACTCGCCGAGGGTCCAGCACAGGGCGATGCCGAACGCGAGGAACAGCGCCGAGATGACGGTCTCGTCCGACTGGTCCAGCGCCAGCCCCACGGCCGAGGCGACGACCACCGCGCCGACGTACAGCAGCCCCTGCCGCCGCCCGGCGTAGACGACGACCGAGTAGACGCTCATCGCCAGCCCGGCCACGCTGGCGACGCCGACCACCAGCGTCGCGTGCACGACGCCGATCACCAGCACGCAGTAGGCCGACCACAGCGGCGACCGCCGCCGGAACACCAGCGGCGTGACCATCGCGACGTTCAGCGGCAGGGCGATGTACCAGGGCGCCAGCTCCGGCGCGTCGGACAGGCTGTCCGCGGCGAGCAGCAGCAGGTCGAGCAAGCCGAGCAGGACGGCCAGCACCGTGTCGCCCGCCATGGGGTGGGCACGCATCCAGAGACTCAGCCGTCGCACCACACAACACTAGGTCGCGCGATCGGAACCGCGCGTCGGTCGCCGGTACCACCTTCGGTGCGACCACGGGATGAGGCGCATGGCACGATTCAGGGGTAGTCCGAGAGACGGGGAGGGCTGGGGGCCGTGACGTCACCGGAGCAGGGCCGGCTCGCGGGTCCGCTGTCGATGTCGGTGGCCAACCTGTGTCACCGCCTGCAGCCGCAGGTCTCCGCGCGCACCGCCGCCGGGTTCGCCGAGGTGCTGCGCCGGCTCGGCGCGCCCCTGCAGGTCGCCGTCGCCGGCCGGATCAAGTCGGGCAAGTCCACGCTGGTCAACGCGCTGATCGGGCGCCGGGTCGCGCCGACCGACATCGGTGAGTGCACCCGGCTGGTGACCCGGTTCCAGTACGGCACGGTCGACCGCGTCGAGATCGTCTTCACCGACGGCCGCAAGCAGGTGCTCCCCTTCGCCGCCGACGGCATGATCCCCGCCGAGCTGGGCGTCGACATCGAGCAGGTCTCGCACATCGAGGCGTACCTCACCAACGCCGTCCTCCAGGGCATGACGGTGATCGACACCCCGGGCCTCGGCTCGCTCGATGCCGCTTCGGTGTCCCGCACCGAGCAGCTGCTGGGCGCGGCGAAGCACCGCAAAGAAGAGGACGACGAAGAGGGCTCGGACGAGCTCGACGACACCTCGCGCAACGCCGTCGCCGGCGCGGAGGCCGTGCTGTACGTCGTCACCCAGGGCGTCCGCGCGGACGACCAGCAGGCCCTCGCCGCCTTCACCGCGGCCACGGCGAGCCGCGAGGCGGGTCCGGTCAACGCGATCGCCGTCCTCAACAAGGCCGACACCATCACGCCGGAGTCGGTCGAGGGCTCCGGCGGCGACGTCTGGAAGGCCGCGACGCTGCTCGCCGAGAAGCAGGCGTCGACGTTGAAGCCGCGGGTCGCGGACGTGCTGCCGGTGATCGGCCTGATCGCCGAGTCCGCCGAGTCGGGTGGGTTCACCTCCGCCGACGCCGAGGCCCTGCGGCAGCTCGCCGAGCTCGAGGACGACGTCCTGCAGACCATGCTGATCTCGGCCGACATCTTCACCAGCTGGGAGTGCGACGTCCCGGCGGGCACCCGGCTGCGGCTGCTGGAGAAGCTCGACCTGTTCGGCATCTCGCACGCCGTCGAGGCCATCCGCAAGGAACCGGAGATCACCGCGGGCGCGCTGCGGCGGGCCCTGCTCGACGCGTCCGGCCTGGAAGCCGTCCGGCAGCGGTTGTCGATCGTGTTCGCCGCCCGCGCCGACGGCATCAAGGCGGCCGCGGCACTGGCCTCGGTGACCGCGCTCGCGCACGCTTCGGCCGACCCGGCGGAGCGCCAGCGCGTCCACGACGCCATCGAGGTGCTGCTCGCCAAGCCCGAGGCCCACCAGCTGCGGCTGCTCGAAGCGCTGACGCTGGTCGCCTCCGGCGCGGTCGACATGCCCGAAGACCTCGCCGAAGAGGTGCTGCGGGTCGGCAGCAACGCCGACATCGGCGCCCAGCTCGGCAAGCCCGGCGCCCCGCGGCCGGAGCTGGCCGCGCACGCGCTCGAACGCGCGGGCTGGTGGCGGTCCTTCGCCTCCTTCGGGGCCACGCCGGCGCAGAGCCGCGTCGCGCACGTCGTCCACCGGGCGTACTTCCTGATCTGGCAACAGGTCCGCGAAGCGTGAGTTTGTTTCTGCTTGCCGACTTGGCCTGAACACGGCATTCTCCCGCGTACTGTTGAGTCGTGCGCCTAGAAAACACGACATCCTGGCGAGCCGGCTGGAGCAGCGAGAACGAGGTCGACGTCGCGCTGTACATCCGTGACGCCCTGGCGCTGTCCGTTTCCGAGGGACAGGTGCTGCCGCCGGTGGAGCCGCAGGTCCCGGTGCACGTCCCACCCGGGGTCGACCGGGCGGCCGTCCAGGCGCAGTGGGCCGACTGGTGGGTCGACCTGCTGGCCTTCCTCCGCAACCGCGAAGACCCGGACCCGCGCAGCGCCCGCGCCCGCTACGGCCGGACGGCGCTCGCCCCGGGCTCGGCGATGCGCCAGGCGGTCGACTTCTTCGCCGCGGACGCGGCCCGCCACTTCGCCAACGCGCGCGGTCCCGCCCTGCGCGGCGCGCACGAGCCGCCGGGTGGCACGCCGTGGGCGCCCGGCTTCTACCGCCGCCAGATCGTCGCCGGCGAGCGGCTCGGCCAGCTGGTCCGCGAGGCCGAAGTTCGTCAGGGCCGCCGCGCGTACCCCTTCCGGCTGAACGTCATCGAGATTTCGGTTGCCGGCTCGATCTGGCTGCGCACGGCCGAAGACCAGCTGCTCGTCTCGTCCCGCCTCGCCGAAGACGGCCCGGGCCTGGAAGTGGTCCTCCGCGAGGTGATCGGCGAGCTCGTCTGACCCCCGGCTTTCATAAACCGAGTACGCGGTCTAATAATAGGCGGCATGGAGACGATCGTCGACGAGCCGTCGTGGCTGCGCACCGGGTCCTGGATCGGCTGCCCGCTCATCGGTGGCGCGCTCGGCGTGGGGGTCTGGGCCACCGCGGCCTGGGTCAGCAGCCTGCCCGCCTTCCCGTTCCAGGGCGTGTTCAAGGTGCTCACGAAGCTGCCGCAGCCGTGGGCGACACTGGCCGCGGTCGCCGGCGGGCTCGTGCTCGGCCTGCTGTTCGCCGCGATCTGGGCGCACGAACGGCTCGTCGTCACGGTGTCGCCGACCCGCGTCACGCTGGTCCGCGGCGACAAGACCCGGCGCATCGAGGCCGACCTCGAAGCCGTCTACCTCGACGGCAAGGAACTCGTCCTCCGCACCACCGACGGCCGCGAGATCGCCCGCGAGAAAACCGACCTCAAGAGTCACGAGCTGGCACCCGCCTTCGCCGAGCACGGCTACCCCTGGCATGCCGAGCCACCGGTCGAGCGATGAGGACCGTCGACCCGGCCAAGCACGCGGCCAAGCGCCACGCGATCGTCGACGCCGCCGCCGGCTGCTTCGCCGAGAAGGGCTTCGAACGGACGACGACGGCGGACATCTGCCGGGCGGCGGGCATCAGCTCCGGCAGCCTCTTCCACTACTTCCCCAGCAAGCGCGCGGTTTTCACGGCGATCTTCACCGACGACGCCGCCGAGACGGCCGAACGCCTCGAAACCGCGGCGAAGACGGACGACCCGCTGGCGGCGCTGCTCGACGTCGTCACCGAGCTGGCCGGCCAGGTCGCGCACCCGGCCGTCGTCCGGCTCGTGCTGGAGGCCGCCGCCCAGGCCGCCCGCGACGACGAGTTCGCCGAGCTGATCCAGCGCAACGACCGGGCGATGCGGGACGGCCTGACCGTCCTGGTCGCCCGCGCCGACGCGGCCGGGCAGATCGACCCCGGCGTCGCCCCGCGCGCGGTCGCCGGCTGGCTCGTCGGCCTGATCGACGCGATGATTTCGCGGGCCAGTCTCGACCCCGACCTCGATCTGGCCGCCGAACAGGCGATCCTCCGGACGATCCTGATCAGGTTCCTTCGCCCGGTTTCGCCCCCGGATCGCACCTGAGTCCGTCAAACTGTGGCCATGGCGTGGTTTCGCAAGGAGGGAACCGACGGCGGCTCGTCCGCGTCGGACACCGATGTGCACCCCTTGCAGCAGGTCACCGACCTGGAACGGGCTCTCGCGGACCGCCAGGCGCTGATCCAGATGTGCCTGTACGCCCTGGACCGCGCCCGCAGCGGCGGCGTCGTCGAACGGCTTGAGGAGGGGCTCGCCGCGATCGGCGTCCAAGCCCTGCGGCCCGACGGCGAGCGGTTCGACCCGGCCCGCCACGAAGCAGGCGGCGCGGTCCCGACCGAAGACCCCGCGCTCGACGGCATCGTCGCGGAAACCGAGGTCACCGGCTTCGCCGACCACGACCGCCTCCTGCGTGCCCCGATCGTCACCGTCTACGCGAAGAAGAACACGTGAGCGCACCCACCGCGCCGAGCCTGCCCGCGCAGGTCGCCGCGACCCGAGACCAGCTGCTGACCGTCGTCCGCGAAGCCGATCCGGACGCCGCCAAGTGGGTCGAGGACATCCGGAAGGCCCGGCCGAAGAAGCCGGCCGTCGTGGTCGTCGGCGAGACGAACCGTGGCAAGAGCTCGCTGGTCAACGCGCTGATCGCGCGGCCGGGCCTGTCCCCGGTGGACGCCGACGTCGCCACCGCGACCTACCTGGTGTTCGACCACGCGGACACCTGGGGCGCGCACGCCTGCTACCCCGGCCAGCTCGCCCCGGTGCCGATCGACCTCGGCCAGCTGATCAACTGGGTCTCCGCGGCGCACGAGCTGCCGCCGGGCCAGCTCCCGCCGCGGTACGTCGAGGTCACCGGGCCGGTGCCGCTGCTCGAACGGCTTTCGCTGGTCGACACGCCGGGCGTCGGCGGGCTCGACTCGATGCACGGCGAGCTCGCCAAGGAGGCCGCCGCGGGTGCCACGGCGCTGCTGTTCGTCGTCGACGCGTCGGCGCCGTTCACCTCCACCGAGCTGCAGTTCCTGCGCGACGTCGGCGAGCGCGTCGAGACCGTGGTGTTCGCGCTGACCAAGGTGGACATGTTCCGCGGCTGGCGCGAGGTCATGGAGGCCGACCGGCAGCTGCTGCGCGACCACGCGCCCCGCTTCGCCGACGCGGTGTTCCACCCGGTGTCGGCGCGGATGTTCGAGACCGCGGCGAAGGCGCCCAACGAGCAGATGGCCGCGATGCTGCGCGAGAAGTCCGGGGTCGCGGCGATCCAGACGGCGCTGCAGGAGCTGCTCGTCGGCCGGTCGGCGATGCTCGGCGAGGCGAACACGCTGCGCGCGCTGTCCAGCGCGCTGGGCGAGCTGAAGGCCAAGCTGCAGGCCGAGAGCCGGGCGCTGTCCGCCGGCGAGGCCGAAGCCGAGCAGCTGCGCGAACGCCGTGACCAGCTGCAGGCCGAACGCCGCAGCTCCACCCGCGGCTGGCAGCTGAAGCTGCGCGGCGAGGTGCAGCGCACCCGCGTCGAGGTCGGCCACGAGTCCAGCAGGCAGATGCGCGACGCGCAGACCCACTTCCGCCAGCTGATCGACGCGGCCAAGCGCGAGGAGCTGGCCGCGCTGCCCCAGCAGGTCGACATCGCGCTGCAGACGACGTCGCAGCGGATCTCGATGCTGCTCTCGCAGCGCCTGAACCAGGTCACCAACGTCTCGCTGTCGGAGCTGTTCTCGCCCGAAGAGCTCGACGTCATCCGCGCGCAGTTCGCCAGGGCGGGCGGCCCGCCGGTGGTGCTGCGCCCGCCGGACAAGAAGCCGCCGACGGCCGAGGACAAGCTGCTCGTCTTCATGGGCATCTCCGGCGGGGTCGGCGCGGGCAAGGTCGCCGCGCTGCCGCTGGCCGGCGTCGCGATCCTCAACCCGGTCGTGCTGCCCGCGACGATCATCATCGGCCTCGGCGCCGGCTGGTGGATGGCCCGCACGCGCAAGCACGCGGCCGACAAGCAGCACATGAAGCAGTGGCTGGTGGAGGCCATCGCGGACGCCCGCTCGACGCTCGACCAGCTCGTCGCCGAGCAGCTCATCGAGGCCGAGCAGCAGCTGTCGATGGCGCTGGACGAAGCGCTCGGCCGCCGCATCGACGCCATCGAGGCGGAGATGAAGGAAGTCGACAAGACGATCAAGATGGGCGCGCAGGAGCGGGCCAAGAAGATCGCCGTCGTCTCGAAGCGGCTCAAGGAGGTCAGCGACGGCCGCGAGCGCGCCGAGGCCTTCCTGAGCCGGATCCGGGCACTCCGGGACAAAACGGCCTGATCACCGGTCCGGTTGTGGATCGGAACCGAACGGGCCTACGGTGAGTCATACCCTCAGACAGCAGGTCGGAGCGTTTCGAAGGGGGAAGTCCCATGTGGGTCGACGAGAGCGGCGGCAGCGACACCGACGCGAGCAGCTCGGACGCGATGACCGTCCACGTCGACGGCCAGGAGTACCAGGCCGAGGTCAACTACGACGTGAACGAAGACGGGGTGAACGACACCGCGATCATCGAGCACGAAGACGGCTCGGCCCAGGCCTTCATCGACACGAACCACGACGGCGAGGCCGACCACTACGCGGTGCTGGACGAAAACGGGAAGGTCGTCGAGCAGGCCGTCTACGACGAGGCCAGCGGCCAGTGGGTCCAGGACGGCTCGAGTGGCGGTCACGACGACTCCGGCACCGGCCGGGACGACAGCTCCGGCGGCCACATCCACGCCGACCTGCCGGACGGCGAGGTCGACGCCGGGGTCGCGACCGTCGACACCGACCACGACGGTCACAACGACACCGCCATCGTCGAGACGAAGAGCGGCGGCACCATCGCCTTCACCGACAAGGACGGCGACGGCGAAGCGGACATCGCGGTGCAGACCGAGGCCGACGGCACGACCACGACGTTCGAACACTCCGGCCCCGGCCAGTGGACCGAGGTCTCCAGTGGACTGATGAACGCGGGGACCGAAGGCGACCCGGCCGCCGACGCCGCCTGGGGCGAGGCCGGCACGCAGACGCTGGAAGGCGTCGCGCGCATCGACTCCGGCACGGGACAGTGGATTTCGCCGAACTGAGCGTAACCCACGTCACAGTTTGAAAGCCCGGGACGCGCGTCCCGGGCTTTCTTCATGTCTTCAATGAAAACGAGCAGGTCACGGCTGTGAGCCGGGCCACCGGAAGATTTTCAGCGAATACACCGATCAAGTGACATCTGAATCGATTCCCTTATCGTTCTTGTGAGAGAACCTACACGTCAGCTCTCGGTTACTTGCCAGTCATGCGGCTACTCTCGGGGAATCCCAAAACATCCACACCGGTTCGCCAGCCGGTGTGCGAAGCCATTCGGTCGCCGGCAACGAGGCCCGCGTCGGAACACTGACGTTCCGAGGCGGGCTCATTTGTCGTCGGAAGTCAGGAGTAGAGATGACCGCAGTCGCCATCCCCGGACTGGACACCGCGCCGACGACGCACACTGGCGTGCTGTCCTTCGTCCGGGAGGTCGCCGAGCTGACCACCCCGGACCGCGTGGTGTGGGTCGACGGGTCTGACGAAGAAGCCGCCCGCATCAACCAGGAGTTGGTCGAGGCGGGCACGTTCGTGCAGCTCAAGTCGAAGCCGAACTCCTTCTGGGCCACTTCCGACCCCAACGACGTCGCCCGCGTGGAAGACCGGACCTTCATCTGTTCGGAGCGTCCGGAGGACGCCGGCCCGACCAACAACTGGATGGACCCGGCCGAGATGAAGGCCACCATGACCGAGCTGTTCCGCGGCTCGATGCGTGGCCGCACGATGTACGTCATCCCGTTCTGCATGGGCCCGCTCGGCGACGACAATCCCAAGCTGGGTATCGAAATCACGGATTTCGCCTACGTCGTCGCTTCGATGCGCGTGATGACCCGCGCGGGCAAGGCGGCACTCGAGAAGTTCATTGCCCCGGACGGCAGCGAGCGCGAATTCGTGCCCGCGCTGCACTCGGTCGGCAAGCCGCTCGAACCGGGCGAGAAGGACGTTTCCTGGCCCTGCAACGAAACGAAGTACATTTCGCACTTCCCCGAGGAGCGCGCGATCTGGAGCTACGGCTCGGGTTACGGCGGCAACTCCTTGCTGGGCAAGAAGTGCTACTCGCTGCGCATCGCTTCGGTGATGGCGCGTGACGAGGGCTGGCTCGCCGAGCACATGCTGATCCTCAAGCTGATCTCGCCCGAGAACAAGGTCCACTACGTCGCGGCCGCGTTCCCGAGCGCCTGCGGCAAGACCAACCTCGCCATGCTGCAGCCGACCATCCCGGGCTGGCGCGCCGAGACCCTGGGCGACGACATCGCCTGGATGCGCTTCGGCGAAGACGGCCGCCTGTACGCGGTCAACCCCGAGTTCGGCTTCTTCGGCGTCGCGCCGGGCACCGACTGGCACACCAACCCGAACGCCATGCGCACGATCGAGCAGGGCAACACGGTCTTCACGAACGTCGCCCTGACCGACGACGGCGACATCTGGTGGGAGGGCATGGAGAACAAGCCCGCGCACGCCACCTCCTGGAAGCACCAGGACTGGACGCCGGACTCGGACGAGAAGGCCGCCCACCCGAACTCGCGCTACTGCACGCCGATGTCGCAGTGCCCGATCCTGGCGCCGGAGTGGGACGACCCGAAGGGCGTGCCGATCTCGGCGATCCTGTTCGGCGGCCGCCGCAAGACGACGGTCCCGCTGGTGAACGAGGCCCGCGACTGGCAGCACGGCGTGTTCATGGGTGCCACCATGTCGTCGGAGACCACCGCTGCCGCGGCCGGCGCGGTCGGCAACGTCCGCCGCGACCCGATGGCCATGCTGCCGTTCCTCGGCTACCACGCCGGTGACTACTTCAAGCACTGGCTGAACCTGGGCAAGAACGCCGACGCGAACAAGCTGCCGAAGATCTTCTACGTCAACTGGTTCCGCCGCGGCGACGACGGCCGGTTCCTGTGGCCGGGCTTCGGCGAGAACTCGCGGATCCTCAAGTGGGTCATCGAGCGCGTCGAGGGCAAGGGCAACGCGGTCGAGACGCCGGTCGGCTTCGTGCCGCGCGCGGAGGACCTCGACACCGAGGGCCTGACCGAGCCGATCGAGGACATCCAGGCCGCCCTGGAGGTCAAGCCCGAGGAGTGGCGCGAGGAGCTGCCGCTGATCGAGGAGTGGTTCGAGAAGATCGGCGACAAGGTCCCGACGTCGCTGCGTGACGAGCTCGACGCGCTGGCCCAGCGCCTCGCCTGAGCTTTCTGACGAAGAAGGGGACGTCCTGCGGGACGTCCCCTTCTTCGTTTTCCCGGTAACTTCGCGGCCATGAGACCGTTCCGCTTCGGCGTGGCGTTGTACGTGCCCGGCTCACGGGCCGAGTGGGTGGCGAAGTGCCGCGCGGCCGAGGACCTCGGCTACGACGTCGTCGGCGTGGTCGACCACCTCGGCCGGGTCGCGCCGGTGCCCGCCCTGCTCGTCGCCGCCGAGGCCACCGAGCGGATCCGGCTGAACACCTACGTCCTCAACGCGAGCTTCCACAACCCGGTGGTCCTGGCTCGCGACCTCGCCGCGCTCGACGAGTTCACCGGCGGCCGGGTGGAGATCGGGATCGGCGCCGGGTACGTCCGCGCGGAGTTCGAAGCCGCCGGGATCGACTGGGGCACGCCCGGCGACCGGTTCCGGCGGCTCGCCGCCGCGGTCACCGAGGTCGAGCGCGCGTTCGATGGCCGCCCGCGGCCGCCGCTGCTGCTCGGCGGCCGCGGCGACCGGATGCTGACCTTCGCCGCCGCGCACGCCGACACCATCGCCCTCACCGGCACCGCGCCCGGCGCGGCCGAGGGGCGGCTGGCCCTGGCCGGTCCCGCCGCGCTGGCCGAGCGCGCGGGCTTCGTCAAGAAGGTGCTCGACGGCCGGGAGGCCGAGCTGAACCTGATGGTCCACTTCGTCCGGATCACCGACGACCGGCGGGCGGCACTGGAGACGGCTCACCAGCTCGTGCCGCACCTCGGCGTCGAAGAGCTCGGCGAGCTGGCCACGGTGCTCGCCGGCTCGGCCGAAGCGGTCGCCGAGCAGCTGCTGCGCACCCGCGAAACCCTCGGCGTCAGCTACTTCACCGTGCTCGAAGACGATCTGGCCACCCTCGCGCCGGTGATCGAAAAGCTCCGGTGAGTACCTTGGTCGGCATGACTGGGGATTTCCGCTTCGGTGTCAACATGGTCGTGCCGGACAGCCGCGCCGCCTGGGTCGAGAAGTGCCGCAAGGTCGAGGACCTCGGCTACGACGTCCTGTCGGCGGCCGACCACCTCGGCATGGCGCCGCCGTTCCCGGCGCTGGTGCTCGCCGGCGAGGCCACCTCGCGCGTCAAGCTGAACACCTTCGTGCTGAACTCGGCGTTCTACAACCCGACGCTCCTGGCTCGGGAGGTCACGGGCACCGACCAGTTCACCGACGGCCGGCTGGAGCTGGGTCTCGGTGCTGGGTACGTCCAGGCCGAGTTCGAAGCCGCCGGGATGCCGTTCCCGTCGGCGGGCGAGCGCGTCGACCACCTCGAGCGGACCATCACCGAGCTCAAGCGGCTGTACGCCGATCCGGAGCACAAGCCCGCGCCGACGCGTCCCGAAGGGCCGCCGTTGCTCATCGGCGGCCGCGGCGATCGCGTGCTGAGCCTCGCCGTCGAGCACGCCGACACCATCGGCTTCACCGGCGGGGTGAGCGCGGAGCAGGTCGACGAGCGCGTCGCGTTCGTCCGCGCGAAGCTCGGCGCCCGCGAGTCCGAGGTGGAGTTCAACCTGCTCTGCCAGTTCATCACCATCACCGACGACCGCGCGGCGGGGCTGGCCGCCCTCGCCGAGCGCCTGCAAGGCCGCTTGACGGTCGAACAGCTCAGCGAGCTGCCGACGGCCTTCGTCGGCACGCCGGCGCAGATCGCCGACCAGATCCGGGGCCACCGGGAGCGGTTCGGCTTCACCTACTTCACCCTCCTGGAGATGCATCTGGAGGAATTCGCACCAGTCCTCGAACACCTCCGATGATCGACGCGAAGGGGCTCGGCGTCCGGGCCGGCGAGCTGTGGTTGTTCGACGACCTGGACTTCTCCGTCGAACCCGGCGAGTGCGCCGCGATCGTCGGGCCGAACGGAGTCGGCAAGTCGACCCTGATGCGCTGCTTCTACGGCATGCAGAAGCCACAGCGCGGCCGCGTGCTGATCGACGGCAAGGTGCCGGACGAACGGGACGTCGAGTTCCGCCGCAAGGTGTCGGTGCTGTTCGACGACTCCGACTTCTTCGCGGAGCTGACGCCGCTGCAGCACCTCGAGCTGCTGTCCGGCTCGTTCGGCGCCGACCTCGGCGACCACGAGGAGCTGTTGCGCGACGCGGGCCTCGGCGAACGCATGCGCGTGACGTCCGGGCACTTCTCCGCGGGCCAGCGCCGTCGCCTGCTCCTGCTCGGCGTCACGGCCCGGCCGCACCGGGTGCTCCTGCTCGACGAGCCGGAACGCGCGCTGGACACCGCGGGCAAGGAGTGGCTGGTCGAGGTGATCGCCCGGTCGACGGCGGCCGGCGCGGCGGTCGTGGTGGCCACCCACCACCCGCCGCTGCTGGAGGCCGCGGACAGCGTGCTCGAGCTGTGGTGACGCTGACTCCGCGGCGGATGCGGATCCCCGGGCGCAAGCGGTTCGGCGGGATCTTCAGCGGCGACACCGCCACCTTCGTCTTCCTGTTCGGCTTCGGGTTCCTGTTCACCGCGTTCTTCCACGTCGACAGCTGGCGGCCGGCGCTCTACGGATCCTCCATTGTGGACTTCCCAGCCGTGCTCGGCCTGCTGACGCTCTGCTGCGCGGTGGGCTGGCGCGGCCTGCTGCGCCGCGGCTTCGCGTGGGTCGAACCGGCGGAGCTGACCTGGCTCGACTTCGCCCCGGTGGACCGCGGCCGCGTCGTCACGCTGCGGCTGCTCGGCGCGTGGACCGGCGTGGTCGCGGTGACTGGCTACCTGGCCGCGCTGCTGCTCGCCGTCGGCGGCGCCGGGCTGGAGCAGTGGCGGGCCGCGGTCGCGATCGTCGTCGCGACCGGGGTGGCGGCCTTCGCTTCGGCCCGGCGGACGTCGCTGCGCCTCGACGCGCTCGGCCCGCTGGTGCTCGCGGTCGTCGGCCTCGGGATCGCCGCGCTCGGCCTCGGCCCGGCGGTGGTCCAGGTCGTCGCGGTCGGGGTCCTGGTCGCGGCGCTGCCGCTGGCCGTCGGCGGCGAACCGGTGTCACGCGCGGGCCGGGCGGCGCTGCTCGCCGGGTGGGACAGCCGGGTGCTGCGCTCGGTCGCCGTCACCTTCCTCGACCCGATGATGCTGCTGCCGCCGTCCGCGCCCACCGGCGGGCTTTCGCTGCGCCGCCCGACGCCGTTGCGGCTGGCCTGGGCGGGCACGCTCGGCCGCTCGCGGTACGCGGGCGCGGCGATGCTGGTCGGTCTCGCGGTCGTCGTCGCGCACATCGCGCTGCCGACCGTGCCGGGCGCGGTCCTGATCGGCATCGGCGGGTACGTCGCGCTGCTGCCGTTCGGCGGCGGCCTCGGCGAGCTCTGGCGCAACCCGGGGCGCCGGCGGTGGCTGGGCTCGGCGAATCGCGACCTCGTGCTGGCCCACGGCCTGGTGCTCGCCGGAGTGGGTCTCGCCTGGTTGACAGTGCTCGTCGCGGTCACCCTCGCGGGTGGGACGTCGTTCGCCGCGACCGCCTGGCTCGCCGTGCCGCTGTCGGTCCTCTCGATCCTGCGCACGGTCACCCGCACCGCCGTTGACTACGCGAATCCCGGTTTCGTCGACACCCCGATGGGCCCGATGCCCGCCAACCTCACCCGGCAGCTGTTCCGCGGTCTCGATCTCCAGGTCATCGGCATCGTGGTGCTCGCCGCCGCCGTTTGACCTACTCTCGTTGCGACGAAGGGAGCAGCCAGTGGGAGGCGGGCACGCACCGGGCGTCGGGCGCAGGGCGACCAGCGAGTTCCCGGCCGGCTGGACCGACGAGCAGATCATCTCCGTGGTCAAGGACGTCGCGAACGACCCCAGCGAGGCCCGGCGGCAGCAGCGCAACGGCCGGTGGCGCTGCGCCGGCGAGCGGTTCAACGTGCACCTGATCGTGCTGGTCGAGGACAACGGGCACGTCCACACGGCGTACCCGGTGGCCGGGCCGGGCGTGATCCGCAACCCCGACACCGCGCGCGACCCGGCGAACCCGACGGTCGCCGACCTCAAGGGCAACCGGATCAGCTTCTTCGCCGACAGCGTCCTGACGATGATCGGCAACCGCCTCTCCCCGGCGGACTACACGCACTACCGGACCCTGCTCTGGGCCGGCGAGTGGGAGGAGCTGGCCGACGTGCTGGCCGCCCACGCCTACCGCGTCGGCTTCGGCTTTTCCGCCGACGAGTTCTCGGACTTCGAGAAGCTGCTCAACAGCTACGACCTGCCGGTCCCGGGCTGCGCGTTCCTCAACGACCGCGAGCACATCCTCAAGCACCTGCGGCCGGTCTAGTGTCGCGCGGCTGAGGTTCGTCGACGGCGACCCGACTCAAGCGCCCCAATGTGGCCTTCGGTGCGTTCAACGCACCCAATGTGGCCTTCGGTGCGTTGAGCGCAACCAAGGCCACATTGGGGCGCTCGGGGAGCCAGCACCGGCGTCCAGCCCGCCATCGCGACGGGGACGCCGCTCTCCCAGAACGTGAACTCCTTGCCGGCAAAGTTCGAGGCGGCCCCGGCGGTCAGCTCGCCTGGGAGAGCGGTGGTGACGCGGCGGGTGTGACGGCCGCGCGGAGTTCGTCGAGCGGCAGGCCGACGGCGTCGGCGATGGCCGCGACCGTGAAGAACGCCGGCGTCGGGATGCGGCCGGTCTCGATCTTCCGGAGCGTCTCGACGGAGATGCCGGCCTCGGCGGCGACGTCGACCATGCTCCGGCCGGCCCGCGCTTCCCGCAGCGCCTGGCCGAGCCGTTCGCCCCGTTCGCGCTCTTCATCCGTAAGCGGTACGCGCACCATGGGAGGGATTCTAATACCAGACGAGTTGTCCACTGCCTGTGGACAACTCTGTGCACAGGTGTGGAAAAGGCCCCGCCGAACCGAAGTTCGGCGGGGCCCCACCACATCTAGTGCCTTCAGGCGCCCGCGGGCACCGGAAGTGGCATGCCGGGCAGGCTCTGGTCGTTCGGCACCACGCCGTCGACGAGGTAGGCCTCCACGACCTTGTCCACACCCGCGTTGCCGCCGGCGTAGATGCCGTGGTCACCCTCACCGGTGACCGTCAGCATCCGCGAACCCGCGAACGCCTTGTGCGCGCGCTGCGCACCCTCGAGCGGCGTCGCCGGGTCGTGCACCGACTGGACGATCAGCACCGGCGGGACACCCTTGCCGTCCAGCACGGGGAGCGGGGCCGGCGGCTTCTTCCAGAACAGGCACGGCTGGATGAACCAGCCCGCACCCAGGAGCGGCAGCTGCTTGTCGATCAGCTTCTGCGAGTCCCGGATGGCGCTGTTGGGCGAGCCGGTCCACGGACCCTCGTTGCACGGGATGGTCCAGAAGCTGGCGTCGTAGGAGTCGCCGTCGGCCGGCACCATCAGCGGCTGCGGGCCGTAGGTGACGGTGCTCTTGTCGCCGGCCTTGACCTTCTGCGCGGCCGAGGCCTTGGCCTGCGCCGAAGCGGTGCCCTGGGTCAGCGTGCGGACGCTGACCAGGTAGTCGGCCAGGCCGGGGAAAGCGCGCTTCGAGTAGATGTTCGACGCGATGAACGAGTCCAGGCCGTTGGCCGAGACGGTCGAGCCGTCGGGCAGGGTGACCGCGCCCTGGGTCAGGGCGTAGCGGACCTGCTCGTAGGTCTGGCGGGCGGCCTCGCCGGTGGTGCCGAAGTGGTAGAGCTTGTCGTACTTCGCCATCCACGGGAGGAAGTCCGAGCGCCAGCGGCGCTCGAAGCCGAGCGGCTGCCAGTCGAACGACTTCTGCCAGGTCGTGGTGAACTCGGTGGCCGAGTCGAGGACGAACCGGCCGGTGCGCGTCGGGTAGGCCTGCGCGTAGTGCGAGCCCATCCAGGTGCCCGCCGAGTAGCCAACCCAGTTGATCTTGTCGCGACCGAGCAGCACGCGCAGCAGGTCGATGTCCTTGACCGTCTGGTCGGTGTTGATCAGCGGGCCCAGCTCGCCGGACTTCTGCTGGCAGGACAGCGCCGCGTACTTCGTCGCCTGCAGGATGAGGTTGAGGTTGCCGCGGTCGCGGTCACGCGGGTCCAGGTCCGAGCCGGTCCCGATCGCGCCGCCGCAGGTGATGTTGGTGCTCTTGCCGGTGCCGCGCGGGTCGAAGCCGACGATCTCCTGGTGCTCGCGCAGCTTCGTCTGGTTGCGCAGGCGGGCCGGGAAGTTGCGGCCGGGCGCGCCCGGGCCACCGGGGTTGGTGACGACGCTGGCGGTGGCGTCCGACTTCGCCTTCAGCCGGCTGACCGCGATGGTGAGGTCGATCTGGGCGTTGGCCTGGTACCAGTTGCGCGGGGTCTTGTAGGTCGCGCACTCCATGTCCTCGGCGCCCGCGGGCGGGGCCGTCGGCAGCTCGGAGGGGACAGCGCACTTGTGCCAGTCGAGCTTCTGGTTCGCGTACTGAGCCGGGATGTTCGTGGAGTTCAGCGGCTGCTTACCGGCCGCGACCTCCTGACCTGCGAACGCAGGAGTGAACCCGGCCAGCAGGGTGCCGGCAATCGCCGGGATCACCACCGCGTAGCGGAGTCGTGTCATACGGTTGCCCCTTTTGGGTTTTGCGCGTGCGGAGTCGGGCTATTGATATAGGGCCCATGGGGACGAAGCAACCGACGTTGGTTGGCATCGCGGATCGTGGCGATCAAATCGATACCGGACAAGCGTGACTCGCTGTCACGGAGGTCTTAAGGTCAGGCAGTCGGTTACGGGAGTGTTAGGTGAGGTCGATGTCGACTGTGAAGCACGACGGAAAGGTGCGCGGGTTTCAGTTCAGCCCGTGGAACCTGCTCCTGATCGTCCCGCTGCTGGTCCTGGTCACGCCACTGTTCAACATGGACGGTCCGCGGCTGTTCGGGATGCCGTTCTTCTACTGGTTCCAGTTCCTCATGGTGGGCGTCGGGGTGTTGAGCACCTGGGTCGTCTACATGATGACGCGGGACAAGCCGACCGTTGACGCGCCGGACAAGCTGAGCGTCGAGGACCTGGACGAGGGGGACGCTCGATGAGCAACCTGCAGTGGCCCGAGCTGATCATCTTCACGATCTTGTTCGCCCTGGTCACCGTGCTCGGCTTCATGGCGTCGCGCTGGCAGCGCGGCAGCACGCTCGACCACCTGGACGAATGGGGCCTCGGCGGCCGCAAGTTCGGCTCGTGGATCACCTGGTTCCTGCTCGGCGGCGACCTCTACACGGCGTACACGTTCGTCGCGGTGCCCGCGCTGGTGTTCAGCGCCGGCGCGCTCGGCCTCTACGCGCTGCCCTACACGATCGTGGTCTACCCGATCGTGCTGCTCCCGGCGCTGCGGATGTGGTCGGTTTCGCGGGTGCGCGGCTACGTCACCCCGGCCGACTTCGTGCGCGGCCGCTTCGGCTCGCCGATCCTCGCGCTGCTGGTCGCGATCACCGGCATCGTCGCGACCATGCCGTACATCGCGCTGCAGCTGGTCGGCCTCGAAGCCGTGCTGCGGACGATGGGCATCAACGGCTCGGGCATCGTCGGGCACCTGCCGCTGCTGGTCGCCTTCATCATCCTGGCCTTCTACACCTACCAGTCCGGCCTGCGGGCGCCCGCGCTGATCGCGTTCGTCAAGGACATCCTGATCTACCTGGTGATCCTGGTGGCGATCATCTACCTGCCCTCGAAGCTGGGCGGCTGGTCGCACATCTTCGACACCGCGGTGGCGAAGTTCGACAAGACGCCGTCGAAGGCCGACGGCATCCTGCTGACCGCCAACAACCAGCTGCAGTACGCGACCCTGGCGCTGGGTTCGGCGCTCGCGCTGTTCCTCTACCCGCACTCGCTGACCAGCGTGCTGGCCTCGCGCGGGCGCAGCGTCATCAAGCGGAACATGGTCGCGCTGCCGGCGTACTCGCTGGTGCTCGGCCTGCTGGCCCTGCTCGGGTACGTCGCGATCACGGCGGGTGTCAAGCCGCTGACGAACGCGGCGACCGGCTCGGCCGACGGCAACACGATCGTCCCGGTGCTGTTCGAGAACCAGTTCGCCTCGTGGTTCGCGGGCATCGCGTTCGCCGCGATCGGCATCGGCGCCCTGGTCCCGGCCGCGATCATGTCGATCGCCGCGGCCAACCTGTGGACGCGCAACATCTACAAGGAGTACCTCCGCAAGAACGCAACGCCGCAGGAAGAGGCGAAGCAGGCGAAGCTCGCTTCGCTGGTCGTGAAGCTCGGCGCGGTCGCGGTGATCATCCTGATCGACCCGCAGTTCTCGATCGACCTGCAGCTCATCGGCGGCGTGCTGATCCTGCAGACGCTGCCGGCCGTGGCACTGGCGCTGTACACGCGCTGGTTCCACCGCTGGGGCCTGATCGCGGGCTGGGTCGTCGGCATCGGCTGGGGCCTGATCATGCTGTACGGCATCCCCAACCCGGCCAACGGCAAGCTGCACTTCGGCGGCTCGGCGCTGTCGCTGGGCAACCTGTCGCTGTTCGGCTGGCACCCGTTCGCGGGGTCCCCGGTCCAGATCTACGTCGGTTTCGTGGCCCTGATCGGCAACCTGGTGGTCGCGGCCATCGTCACGGTGATCGCGCGGAAGATGAAGGTGTTCAACGGCACCGACGACACCGAGCCCGAGGACTACCACGCCGACGAGCACGACAAGGACCTGCGCCCGATCGGCGTCCACTGAGTCCGTTAAGTCCGTTAAGTCCATTGAGGACGGATGGCCGCCCGTGAGACGAGGTAGAGCACCACGCCGTTGAGCAGGTGCCAGAGGAAGTGCGTGCCGACCGGGACGTAGTCGCATACGTCCCGGTCGAGCGCACGCAGGCTCAGCGAGAGCGCGAAGATCGCCCCGGCCACGAGGTAGTGCGTCCAGGCGGCGTCGCGCTTGACGGCCGTCACGGCGGCGAAGACCCCCAGGCTGATGAGTGCGCCGAGGTAAAGCCCGCCACCCAGCAAAGCCGTGACGACGGTGAGCGCGAGAAACGCCGGCGCGGCAACCCACCTCCAGCGCCCGCGCGCGAACAACACGGCGTACACCAGCATGAACCCGAGGATCGCCACCGAGTCCGCGACGGCGGCCCACCGCGTCGCAAGCAGGTGGAAGACGGTGCCCGCGACGAAGACGAGCCCGATCAGCGCGGCGAGCAAACGCCCGGTCCGGTCCCCGTTGGCCAGCCGCCACACGAGAACCGCGGCAACGAGGAAGGCCAGGTTGCTGAGATCGTTGAGCGGCTCACCCCAGAGCCCGGGCGCGACGCGTTCGCAGTACCCGTCGACGTAGTCCGTCACACCGCCAGCCAACCACGTCTAGCGTGAAGCTGTGACAACCGTGGCTTCGCCCCGGCCGGGGCTCCGCCACCCGGACCCCCGAAGGCGTGTAATGAGCGACGTGAGCCGATTCCCGATCACGGAACTGGAAGACCTGCCCGAAGACCTGCGCGAGCGGATCGGCGTGATCGCGGAGAAGTCCGGGTTCGTGCCGAACATCTTCCGCGCGCTCGGCCACCGCCCCGCCGAGCTGCGCGCCTTCCTCGACTACCACGACGCCCTGATGGAACGCACCGACGGACTCACCAAGGCCGAGCGCGAGCTGGTCGTCGTCGCGACCTCCGGTGCCAACCACTGCACCTACTGCGTCGTCGCCCACGGCGCGATCCTGCGCATCCGCGCCAAGGACCCCGAGCTGGCCGACCGCGTGTCGAGCAATCCGTGGCAGGTCGAACTGGACCAGCGCGGCCGCGCGATCGTCGACCTGGCGCTGGCGCTCGCCCAGGACTCGGCTCTGTTCGGCGAAGGCGACCTTGAAGCCGCGCGCAACGCCGGCCTCACCGAAGACGAGATCTGGGACGTCGGCGCGATCACGGCGTTGTTCGCGATGTCGAACCGGCTCGCCCACCTGACGGCCCTCCGGCCCAACCCCGAGTTCTTCCTGCTCGGCCGGACGCCCCGCTAGAACTCCAGGCGCCAGGTCTCGTCGGTCAGCTTCGGTCCCCAGTCGTCGAAGTCATGTTCGCCGACGAGCCGGAACCCGGCGGCGCGGTAGATCGAACGCGCGGCGCCGAGGACGGAGACCGTCGACAGCTCCATCGCGCGGTAGCCGTGCGCCCTGGCGAACTCGACGCACTCGGTGACCAGCCGCTTGCCCACGCCGTGGCCCCGCGCCGACGGCTCGAGCAGCAGCAGCCGCAGCTTCGCGGTGTCCGCGTCCGGCCCGCGGCCGCAGCCGATGCCGCCCACCCGTTCGCCGTCGAGTTCGGCGATCCAGAACGCCTGCCGCGGGTCGTCGTGGGCGGCCAGGAAGTCCGCGGCGATCCGGGCGACGAGCGCCTCGAACCGGGCGTCGAAGCCGTACTCGCGGGCGTAGAGCGCGCCGTGCCGTTCCACCACCCAACCGAGGTCACCCGGTCGTGGCGGCCGCAGCACGAGGGCCGGGTCGCGGCGGCGGTCGCCGACCAGGTCGCCGATCGTGCGCATCGCGGCGAGCAGGCGCTGCTGGTCCTTGTCGGCGAAGCGGCGCAGCAGCCCGCCGATCCGGTCGGCGGACCGGCGGTTCAGCACGGCGAAGGCATCCCGGCCCGCGGCGGTCGGCCGCACGAGCTGGCGGCGGGCGTCCTCCTCGGATCGTTCGCGCACGATCAGCCCGCGGGACTCGAGGCGCGCCAGCAGTCTGCTGGCGTAGCCGGCGTCGAGGTCGAGGCGTTTCCGCAGGTCCGTGACCGGCATGGGGTCCTGGTGGGCGAGCTCGAAGAGCACCCGGGCTTCCGGCAGGGAGTACTCGGCGTCCGCCGGCCCTTCGTCGAGCACGCCGATGACCGCGGTGTAGAGCCGGTTGAAGGAGCGGACCGCGGCCACGCGTTCGTCGTTCATTGACCACCTCAACAAGTTCGTTGACGAAGTCAAAGATTACTGCGTAAAGCGCCGAGGGCAAGGGGTTTCCGGGGAAATGGGAAACCCCGCGATGCTGCCAGGTCGGGGGTCCGCCAGCATCACGGGGTCGTACTGGGTATCGACGCCCCTCCGGGCGGCGTTACACCATGAGCACATTGTGGCCTACGTCACTCGAATGGGCGACCGGCCACGGGGTGAGAGATCAGCGCATGTAGCCCGAGCGAGCCTGCGCGATCGCGATGAGTTCCTGACGGACCGTCGCGGTGGCGGCGGTGTCGATCGCCCGGTTCAGCGCCCGGCGAGTGCGAGCCTCGGCGCGACGGGCACGGAGCTTGGCGGCGATGTTGTTCATCGGTTTCTGCATCCCCTTCTAGGGTCTTGGTGGCTTGTAGGTCTAGTATGCGCCTTTTTTCACAAGGACGCCAATGAATATCCGGTGACCTCGCACACTTGCCGATGAATCATCGGCAAACATGGGTATGGGCCGGAGAGATTCAGGGTGGCGGCGGTCACGGCGAAGCAACCGGCTACAGCTTTATAGATCTCTATAGTGAATACACAATACAATCGTAGCGACGCTCATAGACCGCGAGAGAGCCGGAAAAGCCCAGGTCAGTCGCGGCCGAGCAGGTAGTGGCCGAAGTGCGGCACGGTGAAGGCGATCTGTCCCCGCTCGGCGGAGTACACGAGGCCCTTCTTCATCAGGCTGTCGCGCGCCGGCGACAGCGACGACGGCTTCCGCCCGAGGAACACGGCGACGTCGGCGGTGCCGGCGGGCTCGTCGCGGCCCTGGGTGAGCGAGGCCATCGCCTGCAGGTACTCCCGCTCGGCCGGCGTCGCGCGCTCGTAGCGCGAGCCGAAGAACCCGACCGCGAGCTCCGACTCCGCCTCGGGCGCGGCGACCTGGACGTCCTTGACGGTGATCGGGTCGGACGGCGCCGCGTCCCAGGCCGCCTTGCCGTAAGCCTGGATGAAGTACGGGTAGCCGCCGGAGGCGTCGAAGAGCGCGTCGAGGGCCTCCGGCTCGATGCCGGCGTCCTCCCGCTCGATCGGCGCCATCACGGCGAAGTCGGCGTCCTCGCGGCTGAGCCGGTCGATGCGTGCGTACCGGAACAGCCGCTCCGAGTAGGACTTCGACGCGGAAAGAACGGCGGGCACGTGCGGCAGCCCGGCCCCCACCACGACGAGCGGCGCCCCGGACTGCGAGAGTTCGTGACAGGCGGCGCACAACGCCGAGACGTCGTCCGGCTGCAGGTCCTGGATCTCGTCGATGAGCAGCGCCACGCCGGTCCCGACGTCCGCGGCCAGCTCGGCGACGTCGGTGAACAGCTCGACGAGGTCGATCTCGATGTCCCCGGAGTCGGCCCGCCCCTGCGCGGCGGGCACGTCGATGCCGGGCTGCCACCGGTCCCGCAGCTTGGCGTCCGGCTTGTTGGCCCGCAGCGCAAAGGCCTTCAGGACCCCGAGCACCTCTTCGACCCGATCCGGCGCCCGATGCCGCACGGCGAGGTCCCGGATGG
Source organism: Amycolatopsis sp. MtRt-6 (assembly GCF_017308975.1). Lineage (GTDB taxonomy): Bacteria > Actinomycetota > Actinomycetes > Mycobacteriales > Pseudonocardiaceae > Amycolatopsis. The sequence goes on from NZ_JADWPD010000001.1 coordinate 512,354, forward strand.
CCCGGTGCAGCGCGGCGGAGAGCGGCCGCCGCAACTCGGCATCCGGCCGCGCTTCGATCTTCCCGGCCCCCCACTTGTGCCGCACGGCCATCGCCCGCAGTTCCCCGAGCAGCACGGTCTTCCCGACACCCCGCAACCCGGTGAGGACGAGACTGCGTTCGGGTCTCCCCCGCGCAACACGTTCGAGAACGACTTCGAAGGCCTTGAGCTCACGTTCCCGCCCAGCCAGCTCAGGCGGCCGTTGCCCCGCGCCCGGCGCGAAGGGGTTGCGGATGGGGTCCACTCTGCCAAGCTATCGGCGTTTCTAGGGTGAACCCGATATTCCGCCATAGACGCCTAGCGCGTGTCGCCGAGGTTCGACCGGTCGGCCCAACGATCACCGGCGGGATTCGAGGTGGGTGCCGTGGTGACCGGCACGGTCTCGCTTCGTCGACGCTCTGCGTCTGCCGCGGGAGGCGGAGGCATGGCGCCCATCGGCACGATCCGGCGCACCCTGCTCCGCCCGGATACATAGAGCCGAACAGGTCTGCAGCCCTGGTCGGCTCTACCCCCAGTGCGCCGATACGACGCATCACTGGTCGTTCAGGTTCCGTTCCGCGTAGATCTTCATCGCGTCCCGGACGAATTCCGCCGTCGCGCCCTCGAAGCCGTACCGCGAGTCGTCCACATACAACTGCCCGAGGCCCGCGAAGTACCCCGCCGACACCGACGAGACCGCCGGCCGCAGCCACGCGTGCAGCCGCCCCGTGATCGCCTGGACCTCGGCCGAACCCGGCGCCGCACCCGAAGTGAGCGCCGCGCCGAACGCCGCCGCGATGTCCCGCTGCTCCTGCTGGTGGGCCTTCCGCTCAGCGGCCGACAACGAGCTCCACCACTGGTCTCCGCGCTTGTACGCGTCAGCGCCCCAGCGGCGCGTGACCTCCTCCTCGTAGCGAGTGTGGTCGAAGCCGTCGAACACTTCTTCTGCCATCAGTCGTTCACCTCCCTTCAGTTTCCGGAGGGTCGTGCGGACCGACTCGATCTGCCGTCCGATCCGCCGCTGCTCGCCTTCGAGCAGCTCCAGGTGAGTTTCGAGCGCCGCGGCGCTGTCGCGCTGCCCGTCGAGGACCTCGGCGATCGCCGGCAGCCCGAGGCCGAGCTCGCGCAGCAGCAGGATCCGCTGCAGTCGGACGAGCGCCTGCTCGTCGTAGTAGCGGTAGCCGTTGCTGCCGATCCGGCTGGGCTCGAGCAGGCCGACCGCGCCGTAGTGGCGCAGCGTCCGGCTCGTGGTCCCCGCCGAGCGGGCGATGTCCTGGATCGACCACTCCATGCCGACGACGATAGAAGTTGACGCAGCGTCAAGGTCAACCGCTAAAGCCTTCTAACCTTCTCTAGCAAAAGTGCTATAAAGAGCCAGAAAGCCCGATGAGGATTCGAGCACGGGCCGAGCGGGCATCCACGGAGTAGGTTCGACCAGGCAGCGGCCCGTACGAGGAAGGCTATGACCGTGATACTCCGTCGAGTGGCACGTCCCCTGCTCGCCACGATCTTCGTGACGGGCGGGATCAATGCGCTGAGGCAGGCCGAGGGCCACGCCAAAGCGGCGGAACCGTTCCTCAACAACGCGTTCGACAAGTTCGGTGACGTCGTCCCCGAGCAGGTTCCGCGCGACCCGGTGACGCTCGTCCGGATCGACGCCGCGGTGAAGATCGGCGCCGGTCTCGCGCTCGCGTCCGGCAAGGCGCCGCGGCTCGCGGCGGGGCTGCTCCTCGGCAGCCTGGTGCCCACGACGCTGTCGGCGCACAGCTTCTGGGCCATCAAGGACCCGGGCGAGCGCCAGCAGCAGCAGATCCAGTTCTTCAAGAACGCGAGCCTGGCCGGCGGCCTGCTGCTCGCGGTGGCCGACACGCACGGGAAGCCGTCGGCGGCTTGGCGCGCGAAGCACGCCGCGAAGGACGTCGGCGCCGCGGCCGGCAAGCTGAGCCGCAAGGCCGAGAAGCGCGCGAACAAGCTCGCGAAGCGGGCCCAGAAGGCGCTCCCCAACTGAGCCTACGCGTAAGTGCCACCACCGGGTGGCACTTACGCGTAGGACCTACAAACTACTTCTCCAGGATCGCGGTGACGCCCTGGCCGCCGGCCGCGCAGATCGAGATCAGGCCGCGGCCGGACCCCTTCTCGTGCAGCAGCTTCGCCAGCGTCGCGACGATCCGGCCGCCGGTCGCGGCGAACGGGTGCCCGGCCGCCAGCGACGAGCCGTTGACGTTCAGCTTCGCCCGGTCGATCGCGCCGAGCGGCTCGTCCAGGTCCAGCTTCTCCTTGGCGAACGCCGGGTCCTCCCACGCCTTGAGCGTGGCCAGCACCTGCGACGCGAACGCCTCGTGGATCTCGTAGAAGTCGAAGTCCTGCAGGGAAAGCCCGGCGCGCGCGAGCATCCGCGGCACGGCGTAGGCGGGTGCCATCAGCAGGCCCTCGTCGCCGTGGACGTAGTCGACGGCCGCGGTCTGCGAGAACGTCAGGTACGCCAGGACCGGCAGCTTGTGCGCCTTGGCCCACTCGTCGGTGGCGAGCAGGACCGTCGACGCGCCGTCGGTCAGCGGCGTCGAGTTGCCCGCGGTCATCGTGCCGTTCGGGCCGCCGAAGGCCGGCTTGAGCTTGGCGAGCTTCTCCGCCGTCGAGTCCGGCCGCAGGTTCTGGTCGCGCGTGAGCTTGAGGAACGGCGTGACGAGGTCGTCGAAGAAACCGCGTTCGTAGGCGGCGGCGAGCTTCTGGTGGCTGCTCGCGGCCAGCTCGTCCTGCGCCTCGCGGGTGATCTCCCAGACCTTCGCGGTCAGCGCGGCGTGCTCGCCCATCGACAGGCCGGTGCGCGGCTCCTCGTTGCGCGGGATCGCCGGGACGATGTGCCCGGGCCGGATCTTCGCGACGAGCTTGAGGCGGTCGCCGAGCGTCTTGGCGGCGTTGAGCTGGATGAGGATCTGGCGCAGGTCCTCGTTGACGGCGAGCGGCGCGTCGCTGGTGGTGTCGACGCCGCCGGCGATCGCCGAGTCGAGCTGGCCGAGCGCGATCTTGTTGGCGACGTTGACGATCGCCTGCAGGCCGGTGCCACACGCCATCTGGACGTCGGACGCGGGTGTCGCGGGCGAGAGCCTGCTGCCCAGCACGCTCTCGCGGGCCAGGTTGAAGTCCTTCGAGTGCTTGAGCACCGCGCCGGCGGCGACCTCGCCGATCACCTCGCCCTGCAGCGAGAAGCGGCTGACCAGGCCGTCGAGCGCGGCGGTGAACATGTCCTGGTTCGACGCCTTCGCGTAGGGGCCGTTCGACCGCGCGAAGGGGATCCGGTTGCCCCCGATGATGGCGACCTTGCGGACAGCTGGTGTCTTCTTCGGCGGCATGAACTTCACCTCTCTGGTCGGCTCTTGCACACTGTAACCTACTCAGGAGTAGGTTAGACTGCGGCGTGACGCAGACGGCACGGGAGGCAACCGATGGCTGACAGGTACCAGCAGTTCACGAAAACCCCGCTGGGGAAGTTCGTGGTGCCGAAGCTCGGCCTGCCGAACCCCGCGACGCTGCGCCGGTACAAGCCCGGGCAACCCGCCCTCGAGGGTCCCGCACTCCTCGGCGCCGCGCCCGGCGGACGGCTGGAGAAAACCCTCCGCGACCAGCTGGCCGACGCCGGCATCGAGGTCATCACCACGGCCGCCGACCGGCACGCGGCGCTGGTCTTCGACGCCACCGGCGTCACCGACCCCGCGCGCCTGCGCGAGGTCTACGACTTCTTCCACCCGGTGATTCGCAGCGTCGGCCCGTCCGGCCGGGTCGTCGTCCTGGGCACCCCACCGGAGCAGGTCGAGGGCCGGGAGCGGATCGCCCAGCGTGCGCTCGAAGGGTTCATCCGTTCGGTGGGCAAGGAGCTGAAGCGCGGCGCGACCGCCCAGCTCGTGTACGTCGCCGACGGCGCGGAAGAGGCCACGGACTCGACGCTGCGCTTCCTGCTCTCGGCGAAGTCGGCCTTCGTCGACGCGCAGGTGATCCGGATCGGCACCGAGAGCAAGACGGCCACCGCGCCGGCCGACTGGGAGAAGCCCTTGGCCGGCAAGGTCGCGCTGGTCACCGGCGCGTCCCGCGGCATCGGCGCGGCGATCGCCGAGGTGCTGGCCCGCGACGGCGCGCACGTCGTCGCGCTCGACATCCCCGCCCAGGGCGGCGACCTTTCGAAGGTGGCCAACAAGGTCGGCGGGTCGTCGCTGCAGCTCGACATCACTTCGCCGAGCGCGCCCGCGAAGCTCGCGGAGTACCTGAAGGAGCGGCACGGCGGCGTCGACGTCGTCGTGCACAACGCGGGCATCACGCGCGACAAGACGCTGGGCAACATGAGCGAGAGCGCGTGGGACTCGGTGATCGCGGTGAACCTGGCCGCGCAGCTCGCGGTGAACGACAAGCTGCTCGGCGACAAGGTGCTGAACGAGAACGGCCGCATCATCGGCGTCTCGTCGATCGCGGGCATCGCCGGCAACGTCGGCCAGACGAACTACGCGACGTCGAAGGCGGGCGTGATCGGCATGGTGAACGTCGGCGCGCCGCAGCTGGCGGCGTACGGCGGCACGATCAACGCCGTCGCGCCCGGGTTCATCGAGACCAAGATGACGGCCGCGGTGCCGCTGTTCATCCGCGAAGCCGGGCGGCGGCTGTCCAGCCTCGGCCAGGGCGGGCTACCGGTCGACGTCGCCGAGACGATCGCCTGGTACGCGAACCCGGCGTCGGCCGCGGTGAACGGCAACGTGGTCCGCGTCTGCGGCCAGGCCCTGCTGGGGGCGTGACGTGGCGATCCGCGAACTCGACAGCACGCCGAGCCTGGCAACGCTGTACCCGAAGGCGCTGCTCGGCGGCGTGCTGCGCAAGCCGTCCGGTGCCGAGCTGCCCGACACCGAGCTGGTGCGCACCGGCGTCGTCGTCGACCCGGCGCACCTGGCCGCGTACAACACGGTGTGCGGCTTCCGGCTGAGCGACGAGCTGCCGGCGACGTACCCGCACATGCTGGCGTTCCCGCTGCAGATGGCGCTGATGACGGAGCCGGGATTCCCGTTCCCGCTGCTCGGCATGGTGCACGTGGCGAACCGGATCACCCAGCACCGCCCGTTGCGGGTGGGCGAGCCGCTGACGGTGCGCGTCCGGGCGGAGAACCTGCGTCCGCACGAGAAGGGCCGTCAGTTCGACGTCATCAGCGAGGCCTGGGTCGGTGATCACCTCGCTTGGTCCGACGTCAGCACGTACCTGCGGCGCGGCTCGGGCTCGGGCTCTTCGCGTCGCGAGCAGCTGGCCCCGCCGACGCCGGACGCGATCTGGCGCGTCCCGGGCGACATCGGCCGGCGCTACGCGGAGGTGTCGGGCGACCGCAACCCGATCCACCTGCACCCGCTGACGGCCCGCCTCTTCGGCTTCCCCCGCGCGATCGCGCACGGCATGTGGACGAAGGCCCACGCGCTGGCGGCGTTCGAAGGCCGGCTGCCGGAGGCGTTCACGGTGGACGTCCGGTTCAAGCAGCCGGTGCTGCTGCCGGCCAAGGCCGCGTTCACGTCCTGGGCTGTTTCGGAGGGCTGGGCCTTCGAGCTGTGGAGCGGGTCGAAGCCGAACCTGGAGGGGACGATCAGGTCACTCTGACGGCTTCCAGACCGCGCCTTCGATGAGGTCGTTGAAGCCCAGCCAGACGAGGTTCATCAGCCAGGAAGCCAGCACGCCGTCCGAGATGTCGGGGTGGTCGAGGGCCCAGTCGGCCAGCGACTCGGCCCCTCCGACGAGGGACGCGGCCAGGCCTTCGCCGGAGAATTCGGCCTGCTCCCCGACGCCCTTGCGGGTGCCGGCCGAGACGACGAGCGCGGCGACCAGTTGGATCGCGCGTGCCCGCATGTCGGTGATCTCGGCGGCGAAGGCCCCGCCGACGGTGAGGGCCTGGCGGTGCAGGACCGTCCAGGACTCGCGGTACTCGGCGACGAAGCGGTAGAAGGACCGCAGGCCGTGCCAGAGCTGCATGTCCGGTGGCAGGTCGGGCTGCACGCCGGCCTGGATGGCCTCGAGCAGGCGCGTCGCCTCGCGGCGGATGCACGCGCCGAAGAGGTCCTCTTTGGAGCCGAGGTAGGTGTAGATCATCGGCTTCGAGACGCCGGCGACGTCGGAGATCTCGTCCATCGACGCGGCGTGGTAGCCGTGGCGCGAGAAGACCTGGACGGCCGCGTCCAGGATCTGCCGCTCACGCACCGCACGCGGCAGCCGCCTGGCCCGTTCGGGCGGACGCTGATCTTCCTCTGACACGCTGGACCTCCTTGTTGCTGCCCGGAGACGGTACCGGCAGCGGACCCGTCAGGGTGATTTCGGCACGCTTGCCCGCCTACCTACTGGCAAGTAGTATTACTCTTGGGTAACTGGAGAGGGGTGACCATGGCCGAAAACGCCGGGATGACCAGCGCCGATCGGATCGCGGACCTCCGTGGAGCGGCGCTGCTCGACGCACTGGAGCGGCTCGACCCGCTGGGCCCGGAGGCCCACGCCCTCGACGTCAACGTGCTCGCCGAAGCGGTCGACCCGGCCGAGCTCCGCAAGGACGACTTCAGGCGGTTCTTGAAGGCACTGCTCACGCTGGCTTCGCGTGCTCCGGCGTTCGACCTGAGCAAGGTGGAGCCGGCCCGTTTCGCGTCCCTGGTGGCCTCGGCGTCGCGCGCACAGCTGGAGAGCGTCGTCGCGGACAGGTCGTTGAGGGAGCGCGTGCTGGACGAGATCTTCGCCCGCATGGGCGCCCACATCAGACCGGACCGAGCCCGCGACCTGCAGGCAGTGGTCCACTGGCGCCTGTCGGGAGGGACGGGAGAAGGAGGCTTCGACCGCTACGAGACGGCAATCGCCCACGGCTCGTGCACGGTCAGCCGCGAGATGCACTCCCCAGCGCGAGTGACCATCACCATCGCCCCGGCCGACTTCTTCCGGCTCATAACGCACCAGGCAACACCGGCGGTGTTGTTCGTCACGGGAAGAATCAAGGTCAAAGGTGATTTGGCCTTCGCGGCCGGCCTGATCGGTTTCTTCGACCTACCGAAGCCCGTATAGTCCGCCCGTGCCCCGAAACGCGAAATGGCGTCTCCACCGCCCCCACCGTGCCCGTGGCGGCCACGTGGTGAACGCGTTCGCGGAGAAGCTGGCCATCGATCGCCTGACGCCTCCGCAGTTCGTCCAGGTGCTGGAAACCCTGCACATGCTGGGCTCCGCGGGCGCCGGCATCGAGCTGAGCTCCCTGTCGACGGACGTCCTGGTCGACGTGGTCCGCAGGGCATCCCGCGAACAGCTGAAGGCAATTGCTTCTCATTCAGAGTTGCGCGCGGTGTTCCTGGACGAGATTTTCCGCCGAATGTCGGAGCATTTCTCGCCGGTTCGCGCACGGCACGTCGATTTCGTGGTTTCCTGGCGCTTTTCGGAAGGCTCGGGCGAGGACGGTTTCGACCGCTTCCAGACGGTGATCGAAGACGGGGTGTGCGTGTCGTCGACAGACCTGTCCCGCACCCCGGACACGACGATCACGCTGTCGGTGGACGACTTCATCCGGATGGCCACGGGCAACGCCGCGGTGGCAGCGATGTTCGTGACGGGCCGGGTGAAGGTGAAGGGCGAGTACGCGCCGGCGGTGCGCTTCTCGAGTTACTTCGACATCCCCAAGCCATCCGTGGACTAGCTGTCGCAGCCCGGTGACACCAAACTGTCGGTGCCCACCTTTAGGGTGGCTTCATGAGTAGCCCTGGTGAAGCCGAGAAGTTTCCGTTGGGGGAGATCCCCGGAGTGACCGTGGGGATGATCTTCGTGGACCGCGGTGCGCTGGCAGCTGCTGGTGTCCACCGGGAACGACAGGCCGGCATCACGGGAACGGCTGCTCGCGGCGCTGAGTCGATCGTCTTGTCCGGCGGTTATGCCGACATCGACGAGGGCGAAACCATCGTTTATACCGGGCACGGTGGTCAGAACGCTGGGAAGCAGGTGGAGAACCAGAATTTTCTGGACCGTGGTAACGCGGCGCTCAAGACCAGCATGATCAAGATGACGCCGGTCCGAGTGATTCGCGGCCGCGGCAAGACCAAGGCGCGCAACGCTCACATTCACAACCCGCCGCCGAGTGGCTACCGCTACGACGGATTGTACTTCGTTGACGACTGCTACTACGAGGAGGTGAAGGGTCTCCGACTCTGTCGTTTCAGGCTTTCCAAGGCTTCGCAGGTTGATGTGATCGCGACTCCTCTGAACACTCTCCTGGAGTCGGAGGAATGGCACAGCGACTTGCCGGCTGGGAACAAGAATCCTGGTAAACGGGCGTTCGAGGGTTCACGTGTTGTTCGTTCGGTCCAGTTGGCCAACGAGGTGAAGGCACTGCACGACCACACTTGCCAAGCGTGTGGCAACCGGCTCGAGGTGAGTGGTCGCGGGTATGCAGAGGGCGCTCATATCCGGGCGCTCAGCGGTGGGCACGACGGTCCCGACGAGCCCGACAACATGCTATGCCTGTGCCCCAATTGCCATGTCTTGTTCGACTATGGTGCGTTGATCGTGGAGAAAGACTATTCGGTCTTTCGGAACGGCCAGCTAATCGGCAAACTGCGTACGAATCCGAAGCACCCGATCCGAGACGAGCACCTGGAGTACCACCGCCAAAGGTATGCCGACCAGGTGAGCTAGCCCTCGATGACGCGCCCCTCGATCACGGTCGGCTGGTGGTCGTCGCGGCGACGCTGCTCCGACGACGACGACGGCGGCACCACCTCGCTGTCCACCACCATCACCGGCCCCCGGCGCTGATTGGCGAACCGCACCGCTCGCTTCTCCATCCGCCGCAACCACAGCCGGCGCGCCACCGCGCGTGACGGCGGCAGGATCAACAGCAACCCCAGGACGTCCGAAACGAACCCGGGCACCAGGATCAGCACCCCGCCCAGCCCGACCAGCATCCCGTCGGTGAGTTCCTTCTCCGCCGGGCGCCCCGAGCGGGCTGCGGCTGTGAACGCCCTCATGGCCTTGGCGCCCTCGCGGCGGGCCAGCCACGAGCCGATGAACGCGCCCGCCAGGAGGAGGCCCAGCGTGCCGAACACACCTACAGCCGAGCCCACCGCCCAGATTGCGGCGATCTCGGCGAAGACGTAAAGCAGGAACGCGACAGCCATACCCGGACAACGAACGACCTGTCCGTTTTGCTCCCGGGCCCCCGCGACGGCGACTAGGGTCACCCCACGTGTCCGACTGGCTCCGCTGGCTCCTGATCGCGTTTTGCCTGCTCCTCGCCTTGATCGTCGTGGGGCAGGGCCGCCGCCGGCACAAGGTCGTGCGGCGAGTTCGAAGAAAACGAGCCCGGTCCCAGCAGAAGATGGCCGTCTCCGTGCTCGGCTGGCTCGTCGTCGCCCTCGTCGTTGCCGGCGCCACCGGTGGCAGCCTGCTGTGGTTCCTCGGCTGGCCGCGCCTGCCGAGCGCCCAGGCCTTCGACGTCGGCCAGCTGCTCGACCTGCTCAAGATCGCCCTCTCCGTCGTCGCCGGGTTCGGTGGTGTGGTGCTGCTCGCCGTCAACTTCCGGAAGCAGCGGGTGGCCGAGGACGAACATGCCCTCGCCGTTCAGCGGGCCGATCGTGAAGTCGTGCAAAAGTTCAACGAACGCTTCGGCAGCGCCGCCGAGCAGCTCGCCAACGAGAGTCCCGCCGTCCGGCTCGCCGGCGTCTACGCGATGGCCGGCCTCGCCGACGACTGGGCCGACAAGCGCCAGGTCTGCGTCGACGTCCTGTGCGGCTACCTCCGCATCACGCGCGAAGGCGACGGCGAGACGGAGGTGCGCGAAGCGATCCTGCGCATGGTGCGCGACCACACCAGGGCGTCGGCGAAGATCTCGTGGTCCGCCCTCGACTTCGACTTCACCGGCGTCACCCTGGAGAACGCCGACTTCGCGCGGCTGGAGTTCCGCGGCGAGGTGCTGTTCGACGGGGCGGAGTTCGTGGGCGGGCTCGCGTCCTTCGCGGGCGCTGAATTCGGGAAGCTGCTCAGCTTCCACGGCACCCGCTTCGCCGCGGCCGAGACGACCTTCGCCGGGGCCACCTTCGCCAGGGGGAAGGCCGAATTCGTCGGCGCGGAGTTCGCCGGCGACAAGACGAACTTCGCCGACGCGCTCTTCCAGTCCTCGTCGGTGGCCTTCTTCCGCTGCCGGTTCACCGCGCCCGTGGCCGACTTCTCGCAGCTCGACTTCCTCTTCGGCCGGGTGGTGTTCGACCGCTGCGGCTTCGCGGACCTGGAGCTCGACTTCTCGAGCAGGTTCGGCTACGGAACCGAGGGCATGCTCCTGACCGCCGAGAACTGCCGGTTCGAGCGGTGCCGCCTGGAGCTGAGCCGGGTTGCCGGGCGGATCCGGTTCCTCGACTGCGTCCTCGACACCGTGACCGTCGTCGATCGGGACGACGAACAAGTCGTACTCCCGTGGCGCCGGGTGGAGCTGCGCGGCGGCACCCTGGTGCCGCCCCACCTCAGCGCGGCGAAGTCCTGATCACCGATCGCAGAACTCCGGCAGGGCGCTGTCCACCAGCTCGATGTCCTTCAGCGAGCCCACCTCGACCTCCTGCCGCACCGTGCCGGAGCGGACCGTCAGGAACAGCCGCCACGGGATGCGTGTCGCCGGCTTCGCGGGTGGGCAGCTCACGTGGAACCGGACCACGAACTTGATCTTGTGGCCGGCCGGGGCGGTGACCGGCAGCGGGATCAGCTTGGGCGGCGTGAACCAGTAGCCCTCGGTGAACCACCCGAGCGGCAGCTGCCCGGACTCCTTGACGCTCAGCCCGGCCGGCACCTCCGCCCGCACCGACTCGATCACCACGTCGGTGTCCTCGTCGTTGTCCAGGACCTGCGCGAACTGCAGGCCCGCGGCCCCGGTGCTCGAGTGGTTCTCGGTCTCCCCGGTCAGCGGCTGCCAGCCCGGTTCGCCCGGGCCCGGCTCCCACGCCAGCACGACGACCGTCGCCGCGAGGGCCACGACCACGAGTGCGGCGACCAGCAGCCGCCGCCGCGTCCAGAACCTCGGACGCAGCGGCGGCAGCACTACCGGTGGCGCAGGTTCGAACTCGAACTCCCCCATAGCCGGACCCTAGCCGCGTCGGCCCGGCCGCGGAGGCGGAATGCGCTAGCTCGGCACCTCGTCCAGGTACGCCCGTGCCTGCAGCGTGAACAGCTCGGCGTACCCCGCCTTCGCCGCCATCAGCTCCTCGTGCGTGCCGTACTCCGCGACCTTCCCGTGGTCCAGCAGCAGGATCCGCTCCGCCTGCCGCACCGTCGAGAACCGGTGCGAGATGTACAACGTGGTCCGCCCCTCGGACAACGACCGCAGCCGCGAGAACAGGTCGTGCTCGGCCTGCGCGTCCAGCGCCGACGTCGGCTCGTCGAGGATCAACAGCGGTGCCTCGCGCTGGAACGCCCTGGCCAGCGCGATCTTCTGCCACTCACCGCCGGACAGTGAGACGCCTTGGTCGAACCAGCGCCCCAACGGGCTGTCGTAACCGGACGGCAGCCGCTCGATGCGCTCGTCCGCTCCTGCCCTGCGGGCCGATTCCTCGATGTGCGGCCGGTCCTCCAGCCGCGCGAGGTCGCCGAGGCCGATGTTCTCCGCCGCCGTTCCCTGGTACGTCACGTAGTCCTGGAACATCGCGCTGATCCGCGTGCGCAGCTCGACCGGGTCGTACTCGCGGATGTCCACGCCGTCGAGCAGGATGCGGCCCGCTGTCGGGTCGTAGAGCCGGCAAAGCAGCTTGAACAGCGTCGACTTGCCCGCGCCGTTGCGGCCCACCACCGCCACCGTCTCGCCGGGCCGGATCTCGAAGCTGACGTTCTCCAGCGCCGGCTCGTCCGAACCTGGGTACGCGAACGTCACCGAGTCGAACTCGATGTGCCCGGCCACGACCGAAGGAAACGGCCGGGGCGCGGCGGGCGCGGTGATCTCCGGCTTCGTGTCCAGGAACCGGTACAGCGTGTCGAGGTACAGGTTGTTCTCGTACATCCCCGAAAACGCCGTGAACAGCCCGGACACCGACGTCTGCACGGACGTCGCCGCGGCGGTGTACAGCGCCAGGTCGCCGAGCGTGAGCCGGCCGCCGACCGCCTCCAGGGCGATGTACAGCGCGATCGCCGAGCCCGCGAGCGTGCTCAGCAACCCCCAGGCCGTCGAGCTGATGTTGCGGTTGATCGTCAGCTTCCGCTGCCGCTCGTACGAGACGACGCCCAGCCGGCGGAAGCGGTCGACGAAGTACGGGCCGAGCCCGAACAGCTTCGTCTCCTTGGCGTAGGTGTCCGTGGTGACCAGCGACGACAGGTAGTCCATCCGCCGCTTGATCGGCGACATCAGGAACGTCAGCCAGAAGGCGCGTGAGCCGTACTTGGACTGCGAGATGAACGCCGGGATCGGCGCCACCAGCGCGACCAGGGCCAGCAGCGGGCTGATCGCGACGAGCAGCGCGATCATGCTGCCGAAGGTGATCAACGTCCGCACGAGCCCCAGCGCGGAGTTCATCATCGACAGCGGCCGCGTCGGCGCCTCCTGCGCGGCTTGGCGCAGCATGTCGTAGGACGCGGACCCCTCGAAGTACGCCAGGTGCAGCTCGCTCGCGTGCGCCATGACCTGGTGGCGGATGGTCAGCGTCATGCGTTCCTGCAGCAGCGACTGCGCGATCGACGTCAGCGCGCTGCTGATCGCGGTCGCGGCGAGCACGCCGAACTGGAACAGCGCGACGTTGACGATGTCGCCGGTGGTGCCCTTGCCCTGGATCGCCGCGACGACGGCGTCGAGCAGCAGCTTCGCGACGTACGCGGTCACGGTCGGCAGGAGCCCCGAGAGCAGCGTGATCAGCGCCAGGAGGATCGTCAGGACCGGGCTGGCCTGCCATGTCAGCTTCACGACCTTCGGCAGGCCGCGGACCGTGCCCGCGATGGACGTCTTCGCGCGCTTCAGCCGGGAGCGCAGGTCCTTCGGCTGGTCGTCCTGCTTCGGTTCGGGAATGTCGACGGGCCCGGTGAGCCCGCTCTCCGGCACCGACACGGCGTGCCGGCGCCGGCCGCGCCGGGCCAGCATGAACTCCATGCCGCCCCCACCGCCCGGGATCACGGGGCCTCCACGGCGCCGTGCAGGAAGACGTCGACCACCTGGCGCGTGGTGGGCGCGTCGCTGTCCGCCGCCATCGGGCGGCCGCCGAAGAGCAGGGACAGGAACAGCGAGGCGAGCTGCTCGGGCGGCAGCCGCAGCCGGTCCTGCTCGGGCGTGAACAGCTCGGCGATCGCCCCGCGCATGGCGGCCATCGACTCGCGCCGGCTGCCCTTCCAGCTGGCGCGCCGGTCCTTGAGGCGCTGCTCGGGGTCGCGCAGCTTGTGGCGCCCGGACGCGTGCAGGGCGCCCATCAGCGCACCCATCCGCTCGAGGTGGGCGCCGAGTGCTTCGGCGGCCTCGACGAGCCGGTCTTCCAGCGGCTGGTCGAGCGGGATGTCGGCGATCGCGTCGAGGGCGTGGTCGGGCTTCAGCGCCTCGGCGGTGCAGGTGTCGAAGAGCTCTTCCTTGTCCTTGAACGCGCGGAAGATGGTGCCCTCGCCGATGCCGGCGGCACGGGCGATCTGGCTGGTCGTGACGTTGGTGCCGTGCTCCATCATGAGCGGCAGCACCGCGTGCACGATCATGGCGCGCCGGGCTTCGACGCTCATGCCCGGTGCTCGTCGCCGGGTTTCGGGTGCTGGTGTCATGCGACCAGTGTGCGGAGTGAGCACTCACTCCGTCAACCGCCCAAGCTCGGTCACGGTCCGTGAGAGGTCGTAACGGACCTGGTCATCCCCTCGACTTCAGAGCAGGCAACCGACAGAGGAGAGTGTCCGTGACACGCGGGTACCCGTTCGACGAACGCCTGGTCCGGCTCTTGCGGGACGGGCAGCGGTCGCTCTCCGCACTCGCCGTCCGCGGGCACCACGCCCTCTACGACCACCTCCGCGAGGTGGTGGCCTCGGCGATGAAGGTCGACGCCTTCTACGTGGCGCTGTTCCGCGACCCCGGGCACGTCCTCTACGCCTACCAGTACGACGGCTCGGTCTACGCCCTGCCGGGCCTGCGCGAGCTGAACCCGGACGGGCCGACGGGCTGGGTGTTCCGCAACCGCCGGTCCTACCGCTACCGCGACGACGGCGGCGCGGTGCTCGACCGCGGCATCCCGTGGGGCGACCGGGGCCGCCGGTCGGCGGACGCGCTCGTCGTGCCGATGCGCCGGACGGGGACCGACGAGGTCATCGGCGTCGTCTCCGCGCAGACCTACACCTCCGACAGCTACGGGGACGCCGAGCTGGCCGCGCTCGAATGGCTGGCCGAGGTACTGGCCCGGATGCTGTCCACCGAGGAGGAGAACCGCCGGTTCCTGGAGACGCTCGACGACGGCGAGCGGCCGGCGGTGACGCGGGTGCTCTCGCGGTCGATGGCCGACCTCGTGGTCGAGCGGGTCTCCGTCGTGCGGGCGGCGGCCGCCGAGCTGCGGGACGCGCTCGAGGCGGCCGGCCACCCCCTGCTGGAGCCCGCGCGCGAGCTGGTGCGGGAGTGCGAACGGCTCCAGGTCGACACCGCCGAAATGGAGTTCGACTCCTACCGGCAGGCCGCCGAGCGGTTCGAGTCCTTGAGCGCCCGCGAGCGCGAGGTCGCGGGCCTGCTCGCCGAGGGCCGCACGAACGACGAGATCCGGGAACGGCTGCACATCGAGCTGCCCACGGTCAAGACGCACGTCGGCAAGATCCTGCGCAAGTACGGCGTGCGGCAGCGTTCGGCCGCCGCCGCGGAAATCTCCGCCTATCTCGGCAGCGTCCGCCCGCCGGGGTGACTGATACCAAGTATGACGGCCCGGCCGGTTCTTTTTCAGACCATTTTGGACGGACTTCTTCCGTGGGCCCGGTTAAGCTTGTTCCGGGAGCGCGAGAGGGGTGCACTGTGTGGTCTTTCCTGGGTGCGTGCCTGCTGGCGTTCATGTGGCTGCTGTTTTCTTTCGGTATCGCCAAATTCGTGCTGTTGCCGCTGGTGAAGTGGCTTCTGCTGTCGGCTTTTTCCGCGTTGGAGGGTGCATCCGGTTATCAGAAAACAATTCGGCAGGGGCTCGGGTTTCCGGTCGCCGCCCTGCTGAGCCGGCAGCGGAAGGCCCGGCGTGGCGACCCGGACAGCAAATTCGACATCTTCGTCGTGGAAGTGCTCCTGAGCATCGTGGTCAGTTCGCTGGTGCAGGGACTCGGAACGACGATCTTGACGGTGTTCGCCGTCGGCGTCCTGGCGGCGATCGGGTTGTGGTGGATCGACTGAACAGGTGAGTGCGTGGTGGGTTTCGAGGTCGAACAAAGTGGCCGGCGATTGCCGTTCGAAGTGCGCGACACCAGCGGCGCCCTGGCCGCGAACGCCGGCGCCGACCTGGGTGACGTGGTCGTCGGCGCCCTGGTCCAAGCGCTCGGGCAGCCCGCGATCGCGTTGGCGCGCGCGGTGGTCCTGACGGTCAACCGGGGCTATTCCGAGATCCGGATCGAAATGCAGGGGGCCCGGCAGGACACCCGCATCAAGCTCTTCACCGTGACCGCCCAGCGGTTCAACCAGCACCTCCTGCAGCTCGACGCCGACCCGCACTGGGACCCGGAGGTGAAGCAGCTGCTGGACCAGGCGCTGCGGGACGAGCTGCGCAAGGAAATCGCCAAGCTGCGCCGGAACTGACCGGGACGGAGACCATGTCCGAACTCATCCGAAGGACCGGGAGCTCCCCGGCCGGCACCGGCAAGAGCCTCGCGTCGAAGGCGGCCGAGCTCGTCGCCGGTGCCGAGCGCAAGGCGGCCACCGCGAAACAGGAGGCGCGGGTCGCCCTGGCCATCGCCGAGCTGCGTGCCGAAGCCGAGATCGCGCAGGACCGCCGGGACCGGGGGCGCCGGTGACCGAGCACCCGCACGACCTCGAAGCGCTGGTGCGGACGCACATCGAGGAGCCGGCCGCGCGGCGGCTCCTCGAGATGCAGGCCGCGGGGCTGATCACCGAGGCGGACGGCGACGTCTTCCGCGCTTCGGCCCAGCGGTACAAGGAAGCGGCGTTCGCGCAGTACGCCGGGTTCGATCCCGACGTGCGTTCGCAGCTGGTCCAGGCCCTGCTCGCCGACTACGAGCGCGAAGTGGCCCGGCTGCTGCGGGAGATCGCCGCCCGGCAGCCCGCGGCGCCGCCGATCACGGCGACGACCGCGCCCGGCCCCGAACCGGCGCCGGGGCCGTGGCGGTTCCTGCGCGACGCCGTCCAGGGCCTGCGGCGGATCCGAAAGCAGTGAGGGCCGCCCGAAGGCGGCCCTCACCAGGGGAAACTCAGTACGTCATGGCCATCGCCGGGTCGGCCAGCAACGCGCCGACGTCGGCCAGGAACTCCGAGCCCTGCTGGCCGTCGACCACGCGGTGGTCGAAGCTCAGCGACAGCTGCAGCACCTTGCGGACCTTGATCTCGCCGTCCACCACCCACGGCTGGTCCTTGATCGCGCCGAGGCACAGGATCGCGGACTCGCCCGGGTTGATGATCGGCGTGCCGGTGTCGACGCCGAACACGCCCACGTTGGTGATCGTGATCGTGCCGTTCGCCATGTCCGCCGGGGACGTCTTGCCCTCGCGGGCCGTGTCGGTGAGCTGGGTCAGCGCGTTCGCCAGCTCCTTCAGCGACATCGAGTCGGCGTCACGGACCTTCGGCACGATCAGGCCCCGCGGGGTGGCCGCGGCGATCCCGAGGTGCACGTAGTCCTTGTAGACGATCTCCTGCGCCTGCTCGTCCCAGACCGCGTTGACGTCCGGCGTCCGCTTCGCCGCCAGGCACACGGCCTTCGCGGCGAACGTCAGCGGCGTGACCTTGACCCCGGCGAACTCCCGCGACTTCTTCAGCTTCTCGCGGAACTCCATCATCGGCGTGACGTCGATGGTCAGGAACTCCGTGACGTGCGGAGCGGTGTACGCGCTCTGCACCATCGCGGCCGCGGTCATCTTCCGGACGCCCTTGATCGGCACGCGCCGCTCGCGCGCGTTGCTGTCCACAGTGGACGTGACAACGGGAGTGCCGTTGGCGGCGCGCTCGACGTCTTC
The DNA here is from genome assembly GCF_017308975.1 of Amycolatopsis sp. MtRt-6. Taxonomy (GTDB): domain Bacteria; phylum Actinomycetota; class Actinomycetes; order Mycobacteriales; family Pseudonocardiaceae; genus Amycolatopsis. Next base: position 529,475 of record NZ_JADWPD010000001.1, read on the forward strand.
ACGAGTGATGACGCCGCCGTCCGCGCTTCCGGTCAGCGCGTGCAGGTCGACGCCGAGGTCCTTGGCGAGCTTCCGCACCGGCGGCTTCGCCAGCGGGACGTACCCGCCGCGAGGAGCAGCAGGAGCGGGCGCCGGAGGAGCGGCGACCGCGGCAACCGGAGCGGGCTCCGCACCCTTGCGGGCGCGCCGCTGCGTGACCACCGTCTTGGAGCCGTAGCCGACCAGCGGCTTCATCTCCTCTTCCTCGGCCGGGGCCGAGGCGGCGGGAGCAGCGGCGGGAGCGGGAGCGGCCGCACCACCGGGGTCGACGTCGATGGTGAGGATCGGCGTGCCGACCTCCACCGTCTGCCCCGGCTCGACGTGCAGCTCCGTGACGACCCCGGCCCACGGGATCGGCAGCTCGACGGCGGCCTTCGCGGTCTCGATCTCGACCACGATCTGGTTCACCGTCACCGTGTCGCCCGGCTTCACGTGCCAGGACAGGATGTCGGCTTCGGTCAGCCCCTCCGCCGTGTCGGCCAAGGGGAATTGCTTGTACGTGGGCATTGCGCGGAAATCCCCCTTACCAGGCGAGTGAGCGGTCGACGGCGTGCAGCACCCGGTCCAGGTCGGGGAGGTAGTGCTCCTCGAGCTTGGCCGGCGGGTACGGCGTGTCGAACCCGGTCACCCGGAGGACGGGCGCTTCCAGCGAGTAGAAGCACTCCTGCTGGACGCGCGCGGCGATCTCCGACGTCAGCGACGACTCCGACGGCGCCTCCGACAGCGCGATCAGCCGTCCGGTCTTGCGCACCGACTCGAACACCGGGCCGAGGTCCAGCGGCGAGAGCGTGCGCAGGTCGATGACCTCGAGGGACTTGCCTTCGTCCTCGGCCGCGGCGGCCGCGTCGAGGGCGACCTTCACCGAAGGGCCGTACGCGACGACCGTCGCCGTCGTGCCTTCCCGGACGACCTGCGACGAGAAGCACGAAGCCGGCGTACCGGCGACGTCGATCTCCGCGCGCAGCGCACCCGAGTGGTACAGCCGCTTCGGCTCGAAGAAAAGGACCGGGTCGTCCGACTTGATCGCCTGCTGGATGCCCCAGTAGGCGTCGACGGCGTTCGAAATGGACACGACCTTGAGGCCCGGGATGTGCGCGAACAGCGACTCCGGCGACTCCGAGTGGTGCTCGACCGCGCCGATCCCGCCGCCGAACGGCACCCGGATCACGACCGGCATCTTGATCTTGCCCTGCGTCCGGTAGTGCAGCTTGGCCAGCTGCGAGGAGATCTGGTCGAAGCCGGGGAAGATGAAGCCCTCGAACTGGATCTCGCACACCGGCCGGAAGCCGCGCACGGCCAGGCCGACCGCGGTGCCGATGATGCCCGACTCCGCGAGCGGCGTGTCCAGCACGCGCTGCTCGCCGAAGTCCTTCTGCAGGCCGTCGGTGATCCGGAAGACGCCGCCGAGCTTGCCGACGTCCTCACCCATGATCAGGACCTTCGGGTCTTCTTCCATCGCGCGGCGCAGGCCGAGGTTGAGGGCCTTGCCGATGGTGAGTTTCTGGAGGTCGGTCATCAGTGCTCACCCGCCGATACGAAGCCGTCGAGGTAGGACAGGAACTCTTCGCGCTGCGCCTCCAGTAGGGGGTTGCCCTCGGCGTAGACGTTGCTGAAGATCCGGTCCGGCGGTGGCTCCGGCATGTTGAACGTGTACTCGCGCAGGTCGGCGGCGAAGGCGTCGGCGTCGGCCTGGACGCTGTCGAAGAACGCCTGGTCGGCGTAGCCGCCGCGGGCCAGGTACGCGCGGACGCGCTCGATCGGGTCCTTGAGCTTCCACTCCTCCAGCTCGTCGGAGAGCCGGTAGCGGGTGGGGTCGTCGGTCGTCGTGTGCGCGTCCATCCGGTAGGTGAACGCCTCGATCAGCACCGGGCCGTTGCCGTGGCGGCACTCGTCGAGCGCCCAGCGCGACACCGCCAGGCAGGCGAGGACGTCGTTGCCGTCGACGCGGATGCCGGGGAAGCCGTAACCGCGGGCGCGCTGGTACAGCGGCAGGCGCGACTGGCGCTCGGTCGGCTCGGAGATCGCCCACTGGTTGTTCTGGCAGAAGAACACCAGCGGCGCGTCGTAGACGGCGGCCCAGACGAATCCTTCGTGGACGTCACCCTGCGAAGTGGCGCCGTCGCCGAAATAGCAGATCGTGGCTTCGCCGTCGTCGTCGCCGACCTTGCCCTCGAACTTCTGGCCCATCGCGTAGCCGGCGGCGTTGAGCACCTGGTTGCCGATCACGATGGTGTACGGGTGGAAGCCGTGGCCCTGGTAGTCCCAGCCACTGTGGTCGGTGCACCGGAAGATGCCCAGCAGGTCCTTCATGTCGACCCCGCGCGCGTACGCGACGCCGTGCTCGCGGTAGCTGGGGAACGCCATGTCGTTGGCCTTCAGGGCGCGGCCGGAGCCGATCTGCGCGGCCTCCTGGCCGAGCAGCGGGACCCAGATGCCCAGCTGGCCCTGGCGCTGCATGGCGTTCGCTTCGCGGTCGGCCCGGCGGACCAGCACCATGTCGCGGTACAGGCCGCGGAGTGCTTCGGCGTCGATGTCGTCGACGTACTTGTCGAACTGGGGCGACGGAACCCGTTCGCCTTCGGGGGTGAGCAGCTGAGTCAGCTCAGCGCCACCTTCGCTCGTCGCTCGCAACCCGGCGATCACCTGCTCGGGGGACGGTTGGGCCGCTACCGCGGCCGGCCCGTCGCCGGGCTCCGGGTGCGTCCACTGTTCGGACGGCATGCGCAGTACTCCTCGGTGTCGGTGCCTCTGGCGGCCGCTTGTGGCGACCACAGCGACTGCACCGGCGGGGACCAGCGCGTCGGGTCCGAAGCGCTCAGTCACCGTCGGCGTTGACGGTTCACGCGGACATCCTGGCATGAAGGTCACTGCTTTGGTGAGTCACGGATACTGATTTGTTGCTGAGAAAGGGGCCCTGAACAGGGAAAACGTTAGGAAGCCCGAGCATCGGAACTACGAGGGTTGGGGATCAGCGGGGACGCTCACCAGGCGTGGTGCTCCGCGGGTGATCACTCGATCACGCCAGGCGGCGACGAGGTTGTGATGTGCCGCACTGTCGGACTCGCAGCTTTTTGGAGGTCCGGGTGGCGGAGCCCCCGGCTCGGGGCGAAGCCCCGGTTGTCACAGCGTGGCACGATGGGCCGCGTGGAGCAGAAATCCGTGCGTGAATCCGTCGTGACGTCGTGGACCAGCGACGTCATCCCGAGCCTGTCCGGGCTGGTGGCCATCCCCGCCCTGTCCCCGGCCTTCGACGCCGAGTGGGCGAAGAGCGGCCACCTCGCCGCCGCCGTCGAACACGTCCGCGCGTGGATCGCCGGGCGTGACCTGCCCGGCGCGACGCTGGAGGTCGTGCAGCTCGAAGACCGGACCCCGCTGCTGCTCGTCGACGTCCCGGCGACCCCGGGCGCGGCGGACAAGGGCACCGTCCTGATGTACGGCCACCTCGACAAGCAGCCCCCGGTCGGCGGCTGGTCCGAAGGCCTCGGCCCGTGGACCCCGGTGATCCGCGACGGCCGGCTGTACGGCCGCGGCTCGGTCGACGACGGCTACTCCGGCTACGCGGCGACAACGGCGATCGAGGCCGTGCACGCGGCCGGCGGCGAGCACGCCCGCATCGTGCTGCTGCTGGAGACCGGCGAGGAGTCCGGCAGCCCCGACCTGCCCGCCTACGTCGAGCACCTGGCCGACCGCATCGGCGACGTCTCGCTGGTGGTCTGCCTCGACGCCGGCGGCAGCGACTACGAGCGGTTGTGGCTGGTCACGAGCCTGCGCGGGATGCTGCACCTCGACGTCACCGTGCAGCTGCTGGGCTCGGCGCAGCACTCCGGCGTGGCCAGCGGCGTCGTCGCGAGCTCGTTCCGGATCCTGCGCCACCTGATCGAACGCCTCGAGGACAGCGCGACCGGCGAGCTGCTGCTCGACGAGCTCAAGGTCGACGTCCCGGCCGACCGGCTGGCGGAGCTCAAGGCCGTCTCCCAGGACTTCCCAGAGGCGCTGTCGAAGGCGTTCCCGCTGGTCGAGGGCGGCCGCGTGATCACGGAAGACGCGCTGGAGCTGATGCTCAACAACGCGTGGCGCCCAACACTGTCGGTGATCGGCGCCGACGGCTTCCCGAAGCCCGCCGACGCGGGCAACGTCCTGCGCGAGAGCACGACGTTGACGCTGAGCTTCCGCCTCCCCCCGACGGCCGACGCCGAGAATGCGCTCGAAGCCGTGAAGCGCACCCTGACCACCGACGTCCCGTACGGCGCGAAGGTCACGCTCGACTCGCCGCAGGCGGAGAACGGCTGGAACGCACCGACCGAATCGCCGTGGCTGACGACGGCCCTGCGCACGGTCAGCGACGAGGTGTTCGGCCGCCCCCACCGCGCGACCGGCATGGGCGGCTCGATCCCGTTCATGGGCCTGCTCTCGCGCAAGTACCCGCAGGCGCAGTTCCTGGTCACCGGCGCGTGCGGCGCCGACTCGAACATCCACGTGCCGGACGAGTGGCTGCACCTGGACTACGCGCAGCAGGTCACCGAGGCCGTCGCGCACATCCTGGACGCCCACGCCCGCGGCTGATCCCCTGAGCGGCGCTTTCCCGGGAAAGCGCCGCTCAGGCCAGCCGGGTCAGGTGGACCGAGACGTCCAAAGTGGACTGCCCACCCCCGGTGAAGATCCCCTTCAACGGCGCCACGTCCGCGTAGTCCCGCCCCATCGCCACCCACACGTGCCGCGGCCCGACCGGGATCGCGTTCGTCGGGTCGTACGCCCACCACCCGCCGGTCCAGACGTCGACCCACGCGTGGGACTCGCCGTCGACCACCTCGCCGAGCTTCGCGTCCGGTTTCGTGTGCAGGTACCCCGACACGTACCGCGCCGGCACGCCGATCGCGCGCAGCATCACCAGCGTCACGTGCGCGAAGTCCTGGCACACGCCTTCGCGCGCCTGCCAGGCGTCCGTCGCCGTCGAGTGGACGCCTGTGGTGCCCGGCTGGTACTTCAGCTGCTTGTTCACCCACTCGCACACCGCCAGCACCGCCTCCGCCGGGTCCAGCCCGCGGCGCAACGCACGAGCCTCGCGTGCCAGCTCGGCATCGCGGGGCGTGTAGTTGGTCGGCGTGAGGTACTCGGTGCGGTGGTCGATGACCGTTTCGGACCGCAGGTCCTTCCACGACGCCGTGCGGATCGGCTCGGCCTCGTCCGCCGTCTCGACCACCGAGGTCGCCAGCACCGTGAACTCCGTGTGCGGCGCGTGGAGGTCGAACGACGTCACGACCGTGCCCCAGTAGTCCGTGTACCGGTAGGCGCGGGTCGCCGGCGTCGTCTCGATGCGCGTCGCCACCGTCGTCTGGCGGCGGTCCGAGCGCGGGGTCAGCCGGGCCTCGTTGTACGACTGCGTCGCCGGTGTCGCGTACCGGTACCCGGTCCGGTGCGCCACCCGCAGCTGCCACGTCACAGTGAAACCTCCGCGCCGCTCCACGCCACCCACGGTGACGTGCTGAAGTACTGCAACGACACCGCTTCCCCGATGTCCTTGATCGTCGTCTGCAACCCGCCGAGCCGCCGCGGCAGGTCGGTGAGCAGGTCCGACGGCCGGAGGAACTCCAGCTCACTGCGGGCCCGGCCGAGCTGGCGCAGCGCCTCCGACTTCTCGTTGCTGCGCGAGCCGCCGCCCGGGTCGAGCCGCTGCAGGCACTCCTCGGCCTGCCGCAGCGCGTGGAACACCGAGCGCGGGAACAGCGTGTCCCGCAACAGGAACTGCACGACGCGGCCGGCGTCCAGCGCGCCCCGGTACGTCCGCAGGTAGGTGTCCTGCGCGCCGGCCGAGCGCAGCACGGTGATCCAGCCCGGCGACGACGCGCGGTCCGCGACCCGCGAGAGCAGCAGCCGCACCACCATGTCGGCGCGTTCGATCGAGCGGCCCAGCACCATGAACAGCCAGCCGTCGTCCCGCGACATCGTCGAGTCGGCGAGCCCGGCGAACATCGCGGCGCGCTCCTCCACGAACGACAGGAACGCGTGCGGCCCGGCGCGCCGGGCGTAGCGCTGCCGGTCGGGCACCGCGTTCCACGTCGCGTTCAGGCACTCCCACAGCTCGGTCGAGACGACTTCGCGGGCGCCGCGGGTGTTCTCGCGCGCCGAGTTGATCGAGCCGACGATCGACGCGGGGTTGTCCTTCGCGTACGCCACCAGCTCGGTCAGCTTCCAGACGTCGAGCGGCTCGCCGTCCGGGGTGTCGATGCCCAGGACGGCCAGGAGCTGGCGGCTCGCGTGGTCCGGGTCGACGGTGGCGTCTTCGAGCAGCTGGTGGACCGAGACGTTGAGGATCCGGGAGGTGTCGTCGGCGCGTTCGACGTACCGGCCGATCCAGTACAGCGACTCCGCGTTGCGGGCGAGCATGCGAAACCTCCCTAGCTCTGCTGTTGCTGTTGCTGCTGCTGGGACGTCGTGAGCTCGGGCCCCTGCTCGGCGGCCAGCCCGTCCACAGTGGACATCACGCCGAGCGCGGGCTGCTCCAGCTCGCGCTCGGCCGTCGACGCCCGGGACGCCAGCACCCAGGTGTCCTTCGAGCCACCGCCCTGCGACGAGTTGACGACCAGGCTGCCCTCCGGCAGCGCCACCCGCGTCAGCCCGCCGGGGAGCACGAAGATCTCCTTGCCGTCGTTGACGGCGAAGGGCCGCAGGTCGACGTGCCGCGGCGCGAGCCGGTCGTCCACCTTGGCCGGCACGGTCGACAGCTGGACCACCGGCTGCGCGATCCAGCCGCGCCGGTTCGCGCGCACCTTGCGCCGCAGCGTGTCCAGGTCCTTCTTCGACGCGTCCGGGCCGAACACGATCCCGTACCCGCCCGAGCCTTCGACCGGCTTCACGACCAGCTCGTCGAGGTGGGCCATGACGTGGTCGAACTCGTCCGGCAGCCAGCAGCGGAAGGTGTCCACATTGGGCAGCAGCGGCTTTTCGTTCAGGTAGTACTTCACCATCTCCGGCACGTAGGTGTAGACGAGCTTGTCGTCACCGACGCCGTTGCCGATCGCGTTCGCGACGACGACGTTGCCCGCGCGGGCCGCGTTCTGGATGCCGGCGACGCCGAGCACCGAGTCGGGCCGGTAGTGCACCGGATCGAGGAACTCGTCGTCGATCCGCCGGTAGATGACGTCGACCTGGCGCTCGCCCTCGGTGGTCCGCAGGTAGACGACGTTGTCACGGCAGAACATGTCGCGGCCTTCGACCAGCTCGACGCCCATCAGCCGGGCCAGCAGCGAGTGCTCGAAGTACGCCGAGTTGTGCACGCCGGGGGTGAGCACGACGACCGTCGCGTCGGCGACGTTCGCCGCGGCTGCCGCGCGCAACGCCCGGAGCAGGTGCGACGCGTAGTCGCCGACCGGTCGCACGCGGTGCTGGGCGAACAGGTCCGGGAAGACCCGGGCCATCGTGCGCCGGTTCTCCATCACGTACGACACCCCGGACGGGTTGCGGAGATTGTCCTCCAGCACCCGGAACGTCCCTTCCTCGTCGCGCACCAGGTCCACTCCGGACACGTGGATGCGCACGCCGTTCGGCGGGGTGATGCCGAACGCCTCCCGGCGGAAGTGCTCGCACGAGGTGATCAGCCGCCGCGGCAGCACGCCGTCGCGCAGGATCTGCCGGTCGCCGTAGACGTCGGCGAGGAACGCCTCGAGCGCCCGGACGCGCTGGGCGACGCCGCGCTCGAGCTTCGTCCACTCGGCGGCCTGGATCACCCGCGGCACCAGGTCCAGCGGGAACGGCCGCTCCTGCCCGGACAGCGAGAACGTGATGCCCTGGTCGACCATCGCCCGGTCGAGGGCCTGGGAGCGGGACTGCAGGTCGTGCGCGTCGAGGGCCGCGATCGACTCGTACAGCGCCCGGTACGGGCCGCGGACCGTGCCGTCGGCGGCGAACATCTCGTCGTAGGCGCCGGCGTGTGGCCGCTCCGGCGAGAGATAGCCCTCGAACCGGGCACCCGGACGGGTGATCCGGGGAGTCGCCGCCTTCCTCGCGCGTCGACCGGACGGGGGTAGCCGGGGCGGCGTGGCGTTCATGGTCGACATCCTCGCTCACCGCGTGGCCCGGACGCGACACTCGCGCGTCGCTCTAAACATCGCCGTAACTTCGCGGTGCTGTGCTTTGGTATGGATGAGTGGCAATATGCGTGCTCTCAGAACCTGAGAACTACGAGGAGTGACGACGTGGCCCGAGGAACCCAGCTCAAGGCGATCGCCCTGCTGCCTGCGTTCGCCCTGGTCGGCTTGACCGTGGCGTGCGGAGCGGGAGGGAGCGGCGCGGGCAACGTCGGCACCAGCACCTCCGCTTCGGTGGGCGCCGGATCGGGTGACGCGGTGGCCAAGGACGACGCGCTGGCCGCCATGGTGCCCGCCGACGTGAAGGCCGACGGCAAGATCGTGGTCGGCCAGGACCAGAGCTACCCGCCGAACGAGTTCGTCGACAACGGCAAGCCGGCCGGCTTCGACGTCGACCTCGGCACCGCCATCGGCCAGGTGCTCGGCGTCCAGATGGACTTCCAGAACGCCGCCTTCGACGGCATCATCCCGGGCATCGGCGCCAAGAAGTACGAGCTGGCGATGTCGTCGTTCAGCATCACCGCGGAGCGGCTGCAGACCGTCGACATGATCTCCTACTACAGCGCGGGCACCTCGCTGGCGGTGCTGAAGGGCAACCCGGACGGCCTCAAGATCGACGACCTCTGCGGCAAGAAGATCGCCGTCCAGAAGGGCACCACCCAGGTCGAGGACCTCGACAAGAAGAACGCGGCCTGCACCGGCGCCGGCAAGCCCGCCATCGACATCACGCAGCTGCAGGCCCAGACCGACGTCAACCTGGCCCTCACCGCCAAGCGCGTCCAGGGCGAGCTGGCCGACTCCCCGGTCATCGACTACGCGGTCAAGCAGACCAACGGCCAGCTCGAGTCGGTCGGCGCGCCGTACGACACGGCGCCGTACGGCATCGTGCTGCCGAAGAACAGCGGTGACTACGGCAAGGCCGTCCAGGGCGCGATCCAGAAGCTGATCGACAGCGGCGAGTACAAGAAGATCCTGGACAAGTGGGGTCTCAACGCCGCCGGCGCGGTCACCAAGTCGGAGATCAACCCGGCCTCCTGAGATAGGACGTAGTTCGTGAGCTCCAACGAAGCGCCTCCCGGCGAGGCGCCGATCGAGGCCGAGCCCATCAAGGCCGTCCCGGTGCGCCACTACGGGCGCTGGGTGGCCGGGGTGATCATCCTCTTCCTCGCGTTCATCGTGGTCCGCAGCGTGATCACGAACGACGCTCTGCAGTGGCCGGTCGTCGGGGAGTACCTCTTCGACGACCGGGTGCTGCGTGGCCTGCAGAACACCCTGATCCTGACCGTGATTTCGATGCTGATCGGGATCGTCGGCGGGATCCTGCTGGCCGTGATGCGGCTGTCGCCCAACCCGCTGACCTCGGGAGCGGCCGGCATCTACATCTGGCTGTTCCGCGGCACGCCGCTGATCACGCAGCTGGTGATCTGGAACTTCCTCGCGCTGGCCTACCCGCGCCTCGGCCTGGGTGTCCCGTTCGGGCCGGAGTTCGTCAGCTGGGACACCAACCAGCTGATCACGCAGTTCACGGCGTCGCTGCTCGGCCTCGGGCTCAACGAAGCCGCGTACATGGCGGAGATCGTGCGCGGCGGCATCCAGTCGGTCGATTCGGGCCAGCTGGAAGCGGCGAGCGCGCTGGGCATGAGCCGGACGAAGACGCTGCGGCGGATCATCCTGCCGCAGGCGATGCGGGTGATCATCCCGCCGACCGGCAACGAGACGATCTCGATGCTGAAGACGACGTCGCTGGTCGTGGCCATCGGGTACTTCGAGCTGATGGTCGCGGTGCAGACCATCTACTCGCAGAACTACAAGACGGTCCCGCTGCTCATCACGGCGGCCATCTGGTACCTGTTCATGACGTCCGTGCTGACGCTGGTCCAGATCCAGATCGAGAAGCGCTTCGCGCGGGGCACCTCGCGAGACGTGGTCCAGCGGCAGGGCTGGGCGGCGAGGATGTTCAGCCGGGGTGGAGGAAACGTCACATGACCACCGAGGTTTCCGAGCCGAAGCTGCCCGTGGTGTCCGCGCAGCGGATCTACAAGAGCTTCGGCAGCGTCGACGTCCTCAAGGGCATCAACCTCGAGGTGCACGAACGCGAGGTGCTCTGCCTGATCGGGCCGTCCGGCTCGGGCAAGTCGACGCTGCTGCGCTGCATCAACCACCTCGAGAAGATCGACGCCGGCCGGCTCTACGTCGACGGCGTGCTGGTCGGCTACAAGCAGCGCGGCGACAAGCTGCACGAGCTGCGCGAGAAAGAGGTCGCGTTCCAGCGCAAGGACATCGGCATGGTGTTCCAGCGCTTCAACCTCTTCCCGCACATGACGGCGATCGAGAACGTCATGGAGGCGCCGATCCAGGTCCGGCGCGAGCCGAAGGCCCAGGTCAGGCAGCGTGCACACGAGCTGCTGGAGCGCGTCGGCCTCGCGGACAAGGCGAAGAACTACCCGGCGCAGCTGTCCGGCGGGCAGCAGCAGCGGGTCGCGATCGCCCGGGCGCTGGCGATGCAGCCGAAGCTGATGCTGTTCGACGAGCCGACGTCGGCGCTGGACCCGGAGCTCGTCGGCGACGTCCTCGGCGTGATGAAGCAGCTCGCCAAGGACGGCATGACCATGGTCGTCGTCACGCACGAGATGCAGTTCGCGCGCGAGGTGGCGGACAAGGTCCTGTTCATGGATGGCGGCGTCGTCGTCGAGGAGGGGCCGCCCGAGCGGGTGATCGGGAGCCCGCGCGAGGAGCGGACCAAGGCGTTCCTGGCCCGGGTGCTGAACCCCAACGCCTGAGGCGTCTTGCGGCGGAAACGGTGTTCCGGCACCGTTTCCGCCGTTTTTTCGCTACCTTGATGGCGGGCGAGGGAGGGTCATGTCGACGGAAAGCGCGTTGCCGCCGCTGGACCCCTTCGCGGGCATCCCGGACCGCCGGTACGAGGTCAAGGCCTCTGAGCTGCTGAAACCCGGCAACGCGGGCCTGCTGCGCTGGCGGCGTCAGGCCACGAACGCCCCGATCGTCTACGTCGAGGACGCCTACATCACCGGGACGCTGGACCTGCGGGCCGCGGACCTGAAGTACCTGTTCCGGTTCGAGCGCTGCCGGTTCGAGCAGCCGCCGGACGTGCGTGAGGCGAACCTGCTCGGGCTCGTGTTCCGGAAGTGCTGGCTGCCCGGGCTCAAGGCCCGCAACATGCGCAGCCGCAACGACGTCCGGCTGATCCGCAGCGTGGTGCAGGTCGACGGCGACCGGCGGGAGATCGAAGAGACCACCGTCCAGCGCGGCGACGACCGCGAACGCGGCATGCCGAACGCCGCCGTCAACTTCACCGACGCGGTGATCGAGGGGTCGATGGTGCTGACCCGCACGGTCATCTCGCACCCCCACGGAAAGGCGATCCACGCCGACCGGCTGGTGCTGACCGGCGCGCTGCTGGCCTACCGGATGGTCGCGAACGGCGAAGTCCGGCTCCCCGGCCTGCGGACCGGCGGTAACGTCAACTTTTCGGGCGCGACGCTGAACAACCCGGACGGCTTCGCGCTCAACGGCAACGGCCTGCACATCGGCGGCAGCCTGCTGTGCGAGGTCGACAACTACGGGCCGGCCAGCCAGCGCAAGCGGTTCTCCGCGACCGGGATCATGTACCTGCCGAGTGCCACGGTGAACAGCGACATCTCGCTGCGCGAGGCCAAGCTGACGGTGTCCCAGCACGGCCCGATCGCCGTCGACGCGTGGAAGTCCAACGACCCGTACATCGACCCGCGGCCGGCGCTGGTCGCCGACCGGATGCGCGTCGACGGCAACGTCGAACTGTCCGACGGCCTGCAGGCGCTGGGCACGTTGCGCATGGTCAACGCCCGCATCGGCGGCTCGCTGCGGCTGGCGGGCGCCGAGATCCGCGTCGAGCGCGGCAACACGGTCCCGTACTACGACCGCGCGCTGCACCTGGACGGCACCGAGATCGGCGGTGACATCGAGGCGACGAGCCTGCGTGTGCCGACGGGCCAGCTGCGCCTGGCCGACGTCACCGTCGGTGGCAACTTCCTGGCGTGGAACTCGATGTTCCGCCACCCCGGCCGTGACGTGTTCTCGGCCCGCCGGTCGAAGATCGCGGGCAACTTCCAGCTCACCGACGCGACGATCCACGGCACGCTGCGCCTGCAGGGCGTGGACGTCGGCGGCTCGATCAACCTGGCAGGCACCAGGCTGACGGACCCGGGCCGCCGCGCGACCAGCAGTTATTCCCTCGACGTCCGCACCGGCCGCGTCGGCCGCGACCTGACGCTCCGCGACAACAACGGCCGCCCGTTCGTGGCCGAGGGCGGCGTGAACCTCGACGGCGCCCAGGTCGCCCGCCGAGTGGACCTGCGTGGTTCCCAGCTCGGTTCGCTGCCCCCGTTCGGCGTGGCCCTGGACGCGGGCGACGTCGCCTCGGACGAGTTCATCTTCACCCCGAGCAGTCCTCCGGCGGGCCGGATCGTGCTCAGGCGAGCCCACTGCGGAACCCTGAGCGATAACAAGCAGTTCTGGGCGGCGTCCGAGGGCATCGAGCTGGAGGACTTCCGCTACGACGCGTTGAAGAAGGGAATCCCCCTCGACGACGACAAGGCCTTGAACGAGCGCATCGAGCTGCTGCGCAGCGCAATGCGCGGCTACCGCCCAGGGCCGTACGACCAGCTGGCGCACATGCTGCGCGCGGCGGGAAACGAAGAGCACGCGTCGACGGTGGCGTTGCGCAAGCAGCAGTTCCGCTACGAGGCGCTGGCCAGGGGCTTCAAGTTCTTCGGCCCGGGCGTGCGGTTGTGGAGCTGGCTCCAGCGTTCGATGGTGGGGTACGGCTACCGCCCGGTCCGCGCGCTCGGCTGGCTGCTGACGTTGCTGGTCCTGGGCAGCCTGTGGTTCGGCCTGGGCCGCGACGACTGTGTCTACGACAAGTCCGGCAGGTACGTGGCGAGCGGCCCGCGGTGCGTGGTGAACCAGCAGGACACCGGACTGCAGTGGAACCCGGTGATCTACACGGCGGACCTGCTGGTCCCGATCGTGGACTTCGGCAACAAGAACCGCTGGTACATGCACGGCCCGGACAACTGGGTGGCGGCCGGCTTCACGGCGTCCGGCTGGATCTTGGCGACCACGGTCGCGGCGGGCGTGAGCCGCATGCTGCGCCGGGACAACTGAGCCGGGCCCGCCGAGGGAAGAACGCCCTGGAGCCGGCCGGCCATGCCCCTTCGTGACCGACCGCGCGGCCGACGTGAGCTACCCGCTGCCGGGACCATTGCTCCCCGGGCCCAGAGACCCCAGACCAGCCCCCACCCTCCCGGGGGGCGTCCCAAGTCCAGTCTATCGGCCCCCACCGACGAACCCGGCCGATGCGGCCTTTTCGGTCCCAGCTGTCCACATCACCCTTCCGGCATCCACAGGCCCGTTCCCTAACGCCGGTCTCTGACATACCCTCGGTATGCCCCTCAGTGTGGAGGTCCTCTTGAACGCACCGAACGCCACCGGCCGGATCGAGATCGATGCGGCTCCCGAAACCGTGTACGCACTGGTCAGTGACCCCGGCGCGCTCGCAGACGTCGCCGAAGAGTACGCCGGGCATCGGTGGGTTGGCGGTGCTTCGCAGCCCGCCGTCGGCGCGAAGTTCCGCGGCCGCAACCAGCGTGGCTTCCGGCGGTGGAGCACCCTGTCCACCATCACCGACGCCGAGCCCGGGTGCCGGTTCGGCTTCGAAGTCACCTCCTTCGCCGGGCTGCCCGTTTCCCGCTGGCAGTACGATTTCGAGCCCGTCGGCGATGGCTGCGTCGTCGTCGAAAGCATGTGGGAGCGGCGGCCGGCGTGGTTCAAGGTCGCGACGTCGACCGTCACCGGCGTTTGGGATCGCGAAGTGGCCAACACCGCCAACATCGCCGCCACCCTGGCCCGGTTGAAGCGGGCTGCCGAAGCTAGTCGATGAAGCGGGACCAGAACGGTATGTATCTGGGGCCGTCCGGTGGGGCCGTGCTGATTCCGCCCGTCGCGAACTCGCGGCGCAGGTAATCGCGCAGGTCACTGCCGTACACGATGATGTCCGTCTGGTACACCGACAGCACCGGGTAGCCCACCGTGCCCGGCAGGCCGGGCAGGTAGCGGTGCCCGCACACCGGCACCAGCTGCGGCACGTCGGCCAGGCGCCGCCGGGCCTCGCGCACCGCGTCCTCCGGGCCGACCGGGCGTGTGCCCCAGTCCGGCAGCCAGAAGCCGTTGTGCTCGACGTCGTACAGCACGCCGTCGACCGGCCATGCCAAACGTTTGCGCAGCTGCTCGGCGTTGCCGCAGCGCCAGTCGGGCCAGCGGTCGCCGATCGGGACGCCGGCGGACAGGAACGTCCGGTGGTCCGCGGCGAAGCGGAAGCCGAACCGGCGCTCGACGTCGTCGAGCTCGGTTTCGCTCAGCCCGGGACGCACGGGTTCCCGGAGGTTCTCCTGCAGGTGCCGCGCCTCCTCCGGAGTGAGGGCGCCGGCCGGTTGGACGGGGGTCATGACCCGAGCCTAAGCGGCGGCTCACCCGCACGCCCGTCCTTTTTCGACCACCCACAAGGGGTGAGTTTGTTCTCTCATCCGGCGGACCGCGGAACAGAGCGTGAGCGCGTGTAGTTCACTCATGCCGTGACTTCTCCACGACCGCAGAGCCGCGTGCGTGCCCCCGAGCTGCGCGGCGACGTCTGGCTGAACACCGGCGGCCGCCCGCTCACCCTCGCCGAGCTGCGCGGACGCATCGTCCTGCTGGACTTCTGGACCAGCGGCTGCATCAACTGCCTGCACGTGCTCGACGAGCTGCGTCCGCTCGAAGCCGAGTTCGCCGACGTGCTCGTCACCATCGGCGTCCACTCGCCGAAGTTCCTGCACGAGGGCGAGCGCGCCTCGATCGAAGCCGCGGTCCGCCGCTACGACGTGCACCACCCCGTGGTCAACGACCCGAAGATGGAGCTGTGGTCGCAGTACGCGGTCCGCGCGTGGCCGACGCTGGCCGTCGTCGACCCCGAGGGGTACGTCGTGCACGTCGCCGCGGGCGAAGGGCACGAAGAGGCGCTTCGCCGCGTCATCGCCGACCTCGTGACGAAGCACGAAGCCAAGGGGACGCTGCGCCGTGGCGGCAGCCCGTACGTGCCGGTCGAGGAGCAGCCCGCCGAGCTGCGGTTCCCGAGCAAGGCCGTCGCCACCGCCGAAGGGCGCGTCCTGGTCGCCGACACCGGGCACCACGCGATCGTCGAGTTCGCTTCGGACGGCGAGACCGTCATCCGCCGCTTCGGCAGCGGGGCCCGCGGCGGCCAGGACGGGCCGTTCGACATCGCGACCTTCGCCGAGCCGTCGGGTATCGCGCTCCTGCCGTACGACATCGCCGAGCGCGTCGGCTACCACGCCGTCGTCGCCGACACGGCCGGGCACCGGCTGCGCGGCCTGGACCTGATCACCGGCGAGGTGACGACGGTCGCCGGCACCGGCGCGCAGTGGCGCAGCGGCCCGGACTCCGGCAAGGGCACCGACGTCGACCTCACCAGCCCGTGGGACGTCGCCTGGTGGGGGCCGGCCGGCGGGATCGTCGTCGCCATGGCGGGCAACCACACGCTGAGCGTGTTCGACCCGGTCGGCGGCACGATCCGCCGCTTCGCCGGGACGACCGTCGAAGGCCTTCGCGACGGCGACGTCGGCGAAGCGTTCTTCGCGCAGACGTCCGGCCTGGCCGTCGACGGCGACAAGCTGTGGCTCGTCGACGCGGAGACGTCGGCGCTGCGCTGGATCGAGCCCGACGGCGAGTCGTTCACCGTGCACACCGCGATCGGCGTCGACCTGTTTTCCTTCGGCCACACCGACGGCCCGGCCGACAAGGCGCTGCTCCAGCACCCGCTGGGCCTCGCCGTCCTGCCCGGCGACAAGATCGCGATCGCCGACACCTACAACGGCGCGGTCCGCAGCTACGACGTCTTCACCCGCGAGGTGACCACGATCGCCACCGGGCTCGCCGAGCCGCAGGGGCTGCTGCTGCACGACGGCGAGCTGCTGGTCGTCGAGTCGGCGGGCAACCGGATCGCCCCGGCCGACTCGTCGTCCGGGCCGACGGTCGTCACCGGCGACGCGCACGCCGTGCGCCGCCCGCCGACGGTGCTCGCGCCGGGCGAGATCGACTTTTCGGTGGTGTTCACGGCACCGCCCGGCGAGAAGCTCGACGACCGCTTCGGCCCGTCGACACGGCTCGAGATCAGCGCGTCACCGCCGTCGCTGCTGGCCGACGGCGGCGGGACCGGCACGGACCTGAGCCGCAAGATCCGCCTCGCCCCGGGCGTCACCGAGGGCGTGCTGCAGATCGTCGCGCAGGCCGCGAGCTGCGACGACGGCGGCGAGCACCCGGCGTGCCGGATCACCCGGCAGGACTGGGGCGTCCCGGTGCGGATCGAGGACAGTGGAACGAGCGAATTGAGCCTGGTCATGGCCGGTGAGCCGCGGACCGGCGGGTAACATGCAGGCCGTGTCTGACGGGCCGAAACTCGAAATCCAGATGCTGCACGACCGGGTACTCGTGCGGCTGTCGCCGGAAGAGGGCGAGCGCCGCAGCAGCGGCGGCATCGTGATCCCCGCAACGGCGCAGGTCGCGCGGCGCCTCGCGTGGGGTGATGTACTGGGCGTAGGCAACAGTGTGCGAAACGTCAAGACCGGGGACCGCGTGCTCTTCAACCCGGAGGACCAGCTCGAGGTCGAGATCCAGGGCGAGGGGCACCTGGTGATGCGCGAACGCGACATCCACGCGGTGGCGACCGAGCGGACCGAGCACGGGACGGGGCTTTACCTGTAGGTCGGGGCCCGCGAAAGGCAGGCGCGTGGCAGACGAAGAGGGACGCGAGGCCGCGAAACCAGGCGAGCTCGCGCAAGAGGGGGCAATCGAGCCGACCGCCGCGGCTGCCGAGGTGCCGGCCGAGTGGGACGGCCCGGAGCAGCCCGAGGCGCCGGCCGCTGCCGCCGAAGCGCCGGCGCCCTCTGAACCAGGGCCTGCCGAGCCGGTGAGTGCTGAACCGGCGCCGGTCGAGCCAGCGCCCGCCGAGCCGGGGCCGACCGAGCCAGTGAGTGCTGAACCGGCGCCAGTCGAATCAGCGCCCGCTGAACCAGGGCCTGCCGAGCCGATGAATGCTGGGTCGGCGCCCGCCGAGTCAGCGCCTGTCGTGCCGGAGTTGCCGGTGGTGGCCGAGCCGCTCGCGGAGCCTGTCGACGTTGTGGCGCTCGGGTGGCCCACCGCCGTCGAGGCGTCGGCCGCTGCTGCCGAAGCGCCGGCCCTGGTCGGGGTGGCTGCCGAGCCTGCGACCGAAGTCGTGCCCGCGTGGCCGCCCCTTTCTTCGCCCGCTTCCGACGACGCCGCCACCGATCTCTTCGCCGATGATCTGCTCGGCGAACTCCTCGAAACCCCCGCGCCGCCGCCTGCTGCCGAGACTCCCGCTCGGAAGCTGCGCAAAGGTGTTGCGCGGGCCATGATGGCCGTCGGGCTTGCTCTTGGCCTCTTCGTCATCCTCTATGCCGTCGATCTCGTTGTCAGCGCCGGTGATGTGCCGCGGGGGGTGACCGTTGCCGGCGTCGATGTCGGGGGGCTCAGTCATGCCGAGGCGGAAGCGAAGCTGCGGAAAGAACTCGAACCGCGGCTGATCCGGCCCGTTGCCGTGCACGGCGGCGATGTTCAGGCCGAACTCGTTCCCTCGCAGTCCGGGCTCGGGCTCGACTGGCCGAACACCCTCGGGCTCGCCGGGCACCAGCCGCTCAGTCCGATCACGCGGATCATGTCCTTCTTCAGCAGCCGGGAGGTCGGGGTGGCTACGCGCACCGACCAGAACCGGCTCGGCGAGGCCGTGCGCGAGCTCGCCGAGGGCAAGCTGAACCACCCCGCCACGGAAGGCTCGGTCGGGTTCACGCCCCTGCCGGGCAGCGACGGCGGTGTCACCGCCTTCCCGATCCTGCCGCGGCAGGGCCAGCAGCTGCTCGACGTGGCCGGCGCCGTCCGCACCCTCACCGACCACTGGCTCGACCCCGGCGGGGTCAAGCTGGCCATGGCGATCACGCCCGTGCGGGCGACCGCCGCCGGGGTGCAGGCCGCCTACCGGCAGATCGTCGTGCCCGCCGTGGCGAAGCCGGTCGTCGTGCGCGGTGAAGGCAAGGACGTTCCGCTGAAGCCCGCCGCGATCGCGGCGTCCTTCCAGTTCGCCGTCGTCGAGGGCGGGGCCGTCGAGGTCCGCGTCGACCAGGGCAAGCTGCAGGCCGCCCTCAAGGACGAGCTCGCGAGCACCGAGACCGACGGCAAGGACGCGCAGATCGTCTTCACCGGCGACCAGCCGACGGTCGAGCCGTCCGAAGACGCCCGCAAGGTGGACTGGGAGAAGACCTTCCTCCCCCTGATCGACGTGCTCAAGAAGACCGACGGGCGGGAGCTCCCCGTCGTCTACAGCTCGTCGACACCCAGCGTGACCACCGACGCCGCCAGCGCGCTCGGCATCAAGGAGGTCATCGGCGAGTTCACCACCGGTGGCCTCACCGGCCCGGCCGCGACGAACAACCAGACGCTCGCCGCCCGCGTGTCCGGCACGATCGTCAAGCCCGGCGAGACGTTCAGCCTCGGCGCCCGCTCCGGCCCGCGCACCGCGGACAACGGCTACGTGCCCGCCCCGGTCGACGAGGACGGCACCGGTCCGGTCGTGGTCGGTGGCGGCGTCTCCCAGCTGGCGTCCACTCTGTACAACGCCGCTTACCTCGCCGGCCTGGCCGACGCCGGTCACCTGGAGCACGACCACTACCTCGACCGCTACCCCGCCGGCCGCGACGCCAAGGCCGTCAACGCCGACGGCAGTCCCGTCGAGCTCAAGCTGACCAACGACGCGGCGACCGGCATCGCCATCCAGGCCACGGTCTCCGGCGATTCCGTGACGGTCCGGATCTGGGGCACCCGGCACTTCCGCGTCGAGGGCCAGACCGGCGCGCAGACCCCCGGCGACCCGCCGCCCATCCAGTTCGGCTCCGGTGGGGCGGGCGCGTGCCAGCCGTCGATCGGCTCGTCCGGCTTCAGCGTCACCGACACGCGCGTGCTCTACGACCTCGCGAGCGGCACCGAGCTCCGGCGGACCTCGCACACGGCGACCTACGGTCCGCGTCCGACCGTTCTTTGTTGAGTTGTCAGCGAAGGACCATGCACCCCGCCTCCTCGAAGTCGCGCAGCCACGCCGGCTCCCGGAGCTGCTTGTTCCACCGCAGATCCAGCTTGTCCAGTTTGGACAGTCCGGCGAGCGACGCCGGCAATGTCGTCAACGAGTTCTCCCGCAGGTCCAGCTGACGCAGCTCGCTCAGCAACCCGATCGACGACGGCAGCGAAGTGAGCCGGTTGCCGCGCAAGTGCAGCTCTCGCAACGCACTCAGCGCGCCGATCGACTCGGGTAGCGCGGTCAGCTCGTTGCGGTACAGCCGCAGTTCACGCAGCAAGGCGAACCCCGAAAGGTCCGAAGGCAGCGAAGCGAGCCCGTTGTCCGTGCACCCCAGGTACCGCAGCTTTCCCAGCCGGCACCAGGCAGCCGGGAACTCGGTCAGCCGGTTGTCGCTGACGTACAGGTACTCGGTGAGCCCGGCCAGCTCGCCCAGCTCGCCCGGCAGCGACTCGAACCGGTTGTGCGCCAGGTCGAGCGTGTGCAGCGACGTCAGCGCCGAGATCCCCGGCGGCAGCGAAGAAATCCGGTTCGCCGCCAGGTTCAGCACGCGCAGCCCGGTCAGCGACCACAGCGACCCGGGAACCTCCGAGATCGAGTTCTTGTACAGGTCGAGCTGCGTGACGTTGGGTGGCAGCGAAGGCACCGACGTCAGCCCCTGGCCGCTCAGGTCCAGTGCCGTCATGACGACCGCCTGGTCAAGGGCAGCAACGCCCACGTCGACGCGTCGTCCGGAGTGGACACCTGGATCCGCAGCCCCGGTGCCTCGGAGACCGCCAGCTCGGTCAGCCGGAGGCGCATCCGGCCCGCTCGCGGGTGCTGGAACTCCCGCAACCGCGGCCGCGGTTCCGCCACCTCGTGCCGCGCCCACAACCCGGCGAATTCGGGGCTCAGCGCGGACAGCCGCCGGATGTCCTCCTCCCACGAAGGATCGCCGATGTGCCTGCCGTATTCGGCGCGCATCCGCGCGACCATGTGCGGCACCTCCTCGTCGTAGTTCAGCAGCATCCGCCGCGCGTTCGGCTCGGTCACGCAGCACCAGAGCAGGTTCTTGTGCAGGCAGGGCAGGCTGTGCCATTCCCAGAACAGCTCCGCCTGCGCCGCGTTCGACTCCAGGATGTCGAACCGGCCGTTGATCACGGTGGCGGGCAGCGGATCGAGCGCGCGCAGCACCTCGCGCACGGCGTCCGGCACCACCTCGACCGGCGACGGCAGCCGCGACGGCGTCAGCTCCGCCAGCCGGTACAGGTGCTCCCGCTCCGGGTGGTCCATCCGCAGCGTGCGCGCCACGGCGTCGAGCACCTGCGCGCTCGCGTTGATCGGCCGCCCCTGCTCCAGCCACGTGTACCAGGTGACGCCGACGCCGGCGAGCAGCGCGACCTCCTCCCGCCGCAACCCGCTCGTGCGACGGCGAACGCCGGGCGGCAGCCCGACCTCCTCCGGGCCGATCCGCGCGCGGCACGCCTTGAGGAACTGGCCGAGTTCCTCCCGGCGGCTGGTGTGGACCTGCGTTGACGTCATGCCGGACATGGTGCCCGAGGGGTACGACAATTTCCGGCCGTGTTGTCCGGGGCTGCGCCCCGAGCCGGGGGCTCCGCCACCCGGACCCCCGCAGAGTGGCAGGTGCTCGCAGTACCAGCATCGACAGGCTCTCTCCGCGCGGAACCCAAGAACCTCAAGGTCAGGACCATGACTCTGACCACCGATGCCCCGGCCACCCCGGACCGGGCTGCGCGGCCGGACAGGCGGCCGTGGTTCATGCTGGCCGTCCTGTTGCTCGGCCAGTTCATGGCGCTGCTCGACGTCACCGTCGTGAACGTCGCCATGACCGACATCCGCACCGACCTGCACGCGTCCGGCGCCGCGCTGCAGCTCGTGGTTTCCGGCTACACCGTTGGCTACGCGATGCTGCTGATCACCGGCGCCCGCCTCGGCGAGCTGTTCGGGCGGCGACGGCTGTTCGTCACCGGCGTCCTCGCCTTCACCGGCTGCTCGCTGCTGTGCGGGTTCGCGCCGGACCCCACGACGCTGATCGTCGCGCGGATCGCCCAGGGTGCCGGCTCGGCGCTGATGATGCCGCAGGTCATCAGCGTCATCCAGGCGCAGTTCAGCGGCCCCGCGCGGGCCAGGGCGCTCAGCGCGTACACCGCGGTCATCTCGGTCGCGTTCGTGTCCGGCCAGGTCTTCGGCGGCGTGCTCGTCGGCGCGGACCTCTTCGGTGCCGGCTGGCGGCCGATCTTCCTGGTCAACGTGCCGATCGGCGTGCTCGTGGCCGTGCTCGCCCTGCGTCTGGTGCCCGGCAGCGTGGCGCGAGCGGGCCGCCGCCTCGACCTCGCCGGTCTCGCGATCGCCGTGCCCGCGGTGGTGCTCGTCGTGCTGCCGCTGGTCCTCGGTCACGAAACCGGCTGGCCGGTGTGGACGTTCGTTTCACTCGCGGCGGGCGTGCTGCTGGCGGTGCTGTTCGTGGTCGTGGAACGCCGGGTCGGCGACCCGCTGGTCGACCTCCGCGTCCTCGGGATCCGCGGTGTCGCACCGGGACTGGCCGCGCTGGCCACCGGCGTGGCCGCCTACGGCGGGTTCCTGTTCTGTGTGGCGCTGCACCTGCAGGCGGGCCTCGGGGAGACGGCACTGGCGGCCGGGCTCACCATGGCGCCCGGCGGCATCGTCTTCGGCGTGTGCGGGTTCTTCTGGCACAAGCTGCCCGGACGCGTCCACGCGGCACTGACGCCGTGCGGCTACGCGGGGTCCGCGATCGCCTACGCGTTGCTCGGGTTCAGCCTGAAGGACGGCGGAAACGGCGGCGCGCTCTTCTTCGCCGCGCTCGTGCTCTTCGGCCTCTCCATGGGCCTCGCGTTCGGGTCCCTGATGGCGCACGCCCTGACGCACGTCCCGCTCGAACGCGCGGCGGACGCCAGCGGCCTGCTCACGACGACGATGCAGCTCGGCCAGGTCGTCGGCGTGGCGACGTTCGGGAGCCTGTTCCTGACGCTCGCCGGCACCTCCTCCGCCGGCGCGATCGCCACGACGCTGACCTGGGCCGCGGTCCTGCTGCTGGTGGGCACCGGGTTCGCCGTCGTGCTCGCGAGGGCCTCGCGGTAGGCACGGAAAAGCCCGGCCGGTTCACCCGAAGGTGGACCGGCCGGGCCGGGGAATCCGTGAGAGTTACCGGGTTACACCACGGCGGCCGTAGGCGCCCGCGGCGATGCTGACTCCGATCGCGGCCAGGACGACCTGGGTGAGGACTTCCAGCCAGTCGATGCCCGCCGTGTCCGCGTAGCCGAGACCACGCGCGATGGCCGTACCGATGAAGGCGGCGATGATACCGATCACGATGGTCAGCCAGATCGGGATGCCCTGCTTGCCGGGAGCGACCAGCCGGCCCAGAACGCCGATGATCAGCCCGACGATGATGGCGCTGATGATGCCGGCGACAGTCATCACTTTCTCCTCTCCATGATCGCGGGTCCGGCCACTCGGTCCCGCGAACTCGCAGACGGAATTCCCCCGCGATCCGGGCCCGAAACGCCGAAGGACCCCTTCCCGGTCAGGAAAGGGGCCCTTCGGCGGAACGCGTTGATCAGAACGCGGCTTCGTCGACCTCCATGAGGGCGTTGTCGGCGGCCTCCACGATGGCGCGGCGGGCGGTCAGCTCCGGCAGCACCTGCTTCGCGAAGAACGAGGCCACGGCGACCTTGCCCTCGTAGAACGGGACGTCCTTGGCGGACGCGCCCGCGTCGAGCTTGCCGATGGCGACCTCGGCGTGCTTGAGCAGCTGCCAGCCGATGAGCAGGTCGCCGACCGACATCAGCAGCCGGACCGTGTGCTGGCCGACCTTGTTGATGCTCTGCGGGTCCTCCTGGGACGCGGTCAGGTAGCCGATCAGCGAGCCGAGCATGCCCTGGGTGTCCTCGAGGGCCTGCTTGAGCAGCGCGCGCTCGTTCTTGAGCCGGCCGTTGCCCGCCTCGGACTCGATGAACTTGGTGATCTCCCCGGCGACGTAGGCCAGCGAAGCGCCCTTGTCGCGGACGATCTTCCGGAAGAAGAAGTCCAGCGACTGGATCGCCGTGGTGCCCTCGTACAGCGAGTCGATCTTGGCGTCGCGGATGTACTGCTCGATCGGGTAGTCCTGCAGGAAGCCGGAGCCGCCCAGGGTCTGCAGCGACTGCACGAGCTGCTCGGTGGCGCGCTCGGAGCCGACGCCCTTGACGATCGGCAGCAGCAGGTCGTTGACGCCGTGCGCGAGCTTCTGGTCGCCCTCGCCGGTCCACAGCTGGTCCTGGAAGGACGCCGTGTAGAGGTACACCGCGCGGAGGCCCTCGGCGTACGCCTTCTGGAGCATCAGCGAGCGGCGGACGTCCGGGTGGTGCGTGATGGTGACGCGCGGCGCGGTCTTGTTCAGCATGTTCGGCAGGTCGGCGCCCTGGACGCGCTCCTTGGCGTACTCGAGCGCGTTGAGGTAGCCGGTCGACAGCGTCGCGATGGCCTTCGTGCCGACCATCATCCGGGCGTACTCGATGACCTGGAACATCTGCGCGATGCCGTCGTGCACCTCGCCGAGCAGCCAGCCCTTGGCCGGGGTGCCGTGCTGGCCGAAGGTCAGCTCGCACGTCGTCGAGGCCTTGATGCCCATCTTGTGCTCGACACCGGTGACGAAGGCGCCGTTGCGCTCACCCAGCTCACCGGTCTTGGTGTCGAAGTGGAACTTCGGCACGAGGAACAGCGACAGGCCCTTGGTGCCCGGCTTGGTCTCGATACCGGGGCCCTCGGGGCGAGCGAGCACCAGGTGCATGATGTTTTCGCTCATGTCGTGCTCACCCGACGTGATGAACCGCTTCACGCCGTCGATGTGCCAGGAGCCGTCCTCCTGCTGGGTGGCCTTCGTGCGGCCCGCGCCGACGTCGGAGCCGGCGTCCGGCTCGGTCAGCACCATGGTGGCGCCCCACTGCCGGTCGATCATGATCTGGGCCCAGTGCTTCTGCTCTTCGGTGCCGTTCTTGTCCACGATCATGGCGAAGTTCGGGCCCGCCATGTACATGAACAGCGGGGCGTTCGCGCCGAGGATGAGCTCGGACGCCGCCCACTGCACGGTCGGGGGCAGGCCGAAGCCGCCGAGGTCGTTGGTCAGCCCGAGGCGCCACCACTCGCCGTCGAGGAGCTGCTTGTAGCTCTTCTTGAAGGACTCCGGGATCTTGACGCTGAACGTCTTCGGGTCGTAGACGGGCGGGTTGCGGTCGGCGTCGGCGAAGGACTCGGCGAGCGGACCGGTGGCGAGCTTGTTCAGCTCGGACAGCACACCCCGGGCGGTCTCTTCGTCGGACTCGGCGAGCACACCCTTGCCCAGGCGCTCCTGCACGCCGAGTACCTCGAAGAGGTTGAACTCCAGGTCTCGGACGTTGCTCTTGTAGTGGCCCATGTCGTCACTCCAATGTGTTCGGCTCCCCGGCCGGGCACATGTTCGCCTTACTCGCCGGTAACTTCAGGATATTACCTGTGGGTAACCAGGGCAAGCAGATCCGCACTTCCGAGTATCGGAAATCCACACGATTGTGGCCCTCTTCCTGGGCAACCAGCGTCAGCGGTGGCCCGGGATCGCCGTTGTGTCGGCCGTCACCGGAACGTATCCGTCTTCGGGCCGGGCGATGAGGATCCCGCCGCGGAAGGCGATGGTCACCGCGTGTGTCCGGTCGCGGGCGGAAAGCTTGCGCAGGATGCTCTTCACGTGCGTCCGGACGGTCTCGACGGACAGGAACAGCAGCTTCGCGATCGCGGAGTTTTCGAGCCCTTCGGCGACCAGCTGGAGCACCTGGTACTCGCGCCTGGACAGCGGCATCGCGCCGCGCGGCGACGGTGGGCTCTCGTGGGTGAGGTCGCCCTTCGGCGCGCTCGCCCGCTTCGGCCGCGCGGTGAGGGCGGCCAGCGCCGGGTCGATGTACCGGCGTTCGCTGTGCGCCCGCCGGATCGCTTCGGCGAGCCGTCGTGAATCGATCGACCGCGGGACGATGGCATGTGCGCCGGCGGCGATCGCGGCCGCGAGGTACTGCTGCGTGCGATTCGCGTCACGGATGAGGGTGACCAGGATGAGCGCCGGGTCGCCGGCGTTCAGGAGCTTGGTCAGGTGGCAGTTCGGGTCGAGGGCCGAGTCGAGCACGACGACGTCCGGCTTGACCTGCTCGCACAGCTGCAGGGCCGCGTGGTGGCTGGCGGCCTGCCCCGCCCAGTGCAGCCCCTGGCTGCGGTGGACGAGGGCGGCGAGGCCGTCGCGGAAGATCGGCACGGGGTCGACGACCGCCACGCCGAGGCTGCGCCCCCCGGGTCCGGCCGGCCCGGCGGGCCTGCGGGTGGGCTCGATGCCGTGCATCGCGGGCCTCCGTCTCTGCGCCGTCGCTCCCGGGTGCCGGACGTCTCCGGCACCGCCCGGTCCCCCTGCTTGGACCGGCCGGGAGCAACTCCTCCTGTTGGTACGAGTCGCGATTGCGCAGCTCATGACGCCAAATCCCCCTCATGGCCCAATCCGCCGGTCACAGCAAACTTTCCGTAGAAGTCGATCTTCGAGCGGTGGCTCGGCTGGTTGCGAAGGGGCCGGATGGGCTAGCCGGCGCTACTGAGGGTGGCCCGCAGTCCGTTCAACGATTTCGACAGTCGGCGGATGCGGCTCGAAGCAGGGCGAATTCCGCCGCCAGCCCGGCCGGCGTCCAGTGCGCGTTGAGCCCGCTCGGGTTCGGCAGCACCCACACCCGGGTGTCGCCGATCCGGTGGTCCTGCCGTCCGACGCGCGCCTTCGGGAAGCCGAACGCGGTGCGGTAGGCGGTGATCCCGACGACGGCCAGCCACCGCGGCCGGTGTTCGAGCACCTTCGCGGCGAGGATCTTGCCGCCCTCGCGCAGCTCGTCGCCGGTGAGCTCGTCGGCGCGGGCTGTCGTCCGGGCGACGACGTTCGTGATGCCGAGCTTGAGGTCGAGGAGTTCGTCCTGCTCGCTGGGGTCGAACAGGCGCGGCGTGAAGCCGCCCTTGTGCAGTGCGGGCCAGAACCGGTTGCCGGGGCGGGCGAAGTGCCGGCCGAGCGCGCCGGAGTAGAGGCCGGGGTTGATGCCGCAGAAGAGGACGTCGAGGCCGGGGGCGATGACGTCGGGGATGGTCGTGTTGTGGGCGGCGGCCAGCTGGTCCTTCGTGGGTCGGGTGCTCACCCGTCCAGTTTCCGGCACGCTCGACGCGTGGAGGTCACCGCGGACGGCTCGCCCGTCGATGTCTACCTGCTCCTGCCGCCGAACGCCTCGATCCTCGAGCTCGGCAGCGGCGCCGGCCGCGTCACGCACCCCTTGCTCGACCTGGGGCATGAGGTCGTCGCCGTGGATGATTCGGCGTCGATGCTCGCGCACGTCCGTGCCGAGACCGTCTGCGCCCGCATCGGGAACCTGGACCTCGGCCGCACCTTCGACGCCGTGCTGCTCGGCAGTCCCCCGACCGGAGCTGTCCACAGGTCCCCGCCGATGTGGACAGCTCCG
Source organism: Amycolatopsis sp. MtRt-6 (assembly GCF_017308975.1). GTDB lineage: Bacteria > Actinomycetota > Actinomycetes > Mycobacteriales > Pseudonocardiaceae > Amycolatopsis. The sequence continues at coordinate 556,288 of NZ_JADWPD010000001.1, forward strand.
GCTCCAGTTCGGCGATTCGGCGGTTTTGTCGGTGGCCGCCGATACGCTGGAAGCGGGGCCGGCCCCCAGGGAGGGCGGGGGGTGCTCGGGTGGGGTCGGCTGAGCCGGCGGCCCGCAGGCGGGCAGGCGACCGAGAGCCGCCGCCGAACCGATCGCGGCCTTCGCCGGCTACAGACTTCACCTGCCGCCGCCTGGACCTCGGTGAGCTGCTGACCTCGGCCGATCTCGCCTTCGACGGCTGGCTTTCCGCTGACCGGAACTGGTTTGCTGACCGCCGTCGTCGCGTGGGGTAGCGAATTCGGTACAGACCTGCGTAACCTGTGTGATCTCCCGCACAGCGCCGTACCGAGGAGGATTTCGTGCAGCTTCCGATCGTCCTCGGGCTGGTCGCGCTGGTCCTGGCCGTTGCCGCGCTCGTCGTGGTCCTGGAAGACCGGCGGGCCGCCAAGCGAGCCGCCCTGCAACGGAAAGCCCGGCTAGCGCGTCTCGGCGAGGTGGACCCGCTCGCGCCGGGCCGGCTGCACGTCGACCGGTGAACGCAGGAGAGCCAGCAGCAGCGCCCCGAACACCCAGCCGACCACGGCGCCGAAGGTGTTGTTCATGAGGTCGTCGACGTCGAAGATGCGGTAGACGTACGGCGCCGTGCCGAAGTTCGCCGTGAGCTGCGTGACCTCGATGAGCAGTGACGCCGTGAAGCCGATCAGCGCGGTGCCGGTCAGGCCGCGGCGCCAGAGGATCCGCGCGAACACCCCGAGCGGCACGAACAGCAGCACGTTGAGGCACGCCTGCTGGAACGTCTGCGTCATGAACCAGGTGCCGCCGTGCTTGAGCAGCTCCGTGTGGATGTCGGCGATCCACTGGAACGGGTGCAGCTGCACGGTCTGGGCGAGCCGGCGGGTGCCGGGGCCCGGCAGCGGCAGGAAGACGACCGCGAGCGTCATGCAGCCGTAGAGCAGCACCGCCGCCGTCGAGGCAATCCCGCGCAGCCGCAGGCCGCCGTGCCGGGCGAGCTGGGTGATCAGCTGCGGCACCAGCACCACGGACCACAGCGCGAGGAAGGCGATGAAGCCGTACTGCAGGGCGGTGACCTGTGCGTTCGTCATGCCACCGACGTTATGGATCTTGCCCGGGGTACCGCTTCGGTCGATGAGCTCGCCTTCATCGGCCACTCGGCCGACCCGCGCACGGCCGATCGGCGACCCGTGGGTGATCGAAGTCATGCCGTCGTAACCGGATGCGGCTTGCGCCGATACGGGAATGAGCACGACGCTCGGCACGTCGAAGTCTTAGCGGGTAACGAAAGGAACGCTCATGGCACCGGTCCGGGTGGGCATCGTCGGGCTCAGCGCGAACGGCGGCTGGGCCGCGACCGCGCACGTGCCCGCGCTGGCCGCGGTGGACGGCTACGAACTCCGCGCGCTCGCCGGGAGCAGCGCGGAGACGGCACGGGTGGCCGGGGAGAAGTACGGCGTGCCGCTGACCTTCGGCGACGCCGGCGAGCTCGCCCGGCACCCGGAGGTCGACCTCGTGGTGGTCGCCGTGAAGGTGCCGCAGCACCGGGCGCTGATCGAGCCCGCGCTGGCCGCGGGCAAGCAGGTGCTCAGCGAATGGCCGCTGGGCGTGAGCCTTGCCGAAACCGAGGCGCTCGCCGAAGCCGCCCGGGACCGGACGACCGCGGTCGGCCTGCAGGGGCGGTCGGCGCCGGCGTTGCGCTACCTGCGCGACCTCATCAAGGACGGCTACGTCGGCCGCGTGCTGTCGACGTCGCTGATCGCTTCGGGCGCCAACTGGGGGCCGAGCGTGCGGGCCGGCCGCGACTACCAGCTGCACCCCGCGGGCGGGGCCACGATGCTGACCATCCCGTTCGCGCACACCGTCGACGCGCTGGCGATGGTCCTCGGCGGTTTCGCCGAGCTCTCGGCGACGATGGCGACCGTCCGGCCGCGGGTGCGCGACGAGGTCACCGGCGAGTCCGTCGAGATGACCGCGCCGGACCAGATCGCCGTCACCGGCGTGCTGGCCGGGGGCGCGGTCGCGTCGCTGCACGTGCGCGGCGGGACGTCGCCGGCCACGGACTTCCACTGGGAGATCAACGGCACCGAGGGCACGCTGGTCGTCGAGGCCGCGGACCCGCTGTTCTGGATCGCGAAGCTGACGCTCCGCGGCAGCCGCACCGGCACGCTGGAGAAGCTGACCGTGCCCGCGCGGTACGAGCTGCCGCAGCTGGCCGGCCGCAGCGCCGAGCCGTCGTACAACGTCGCGCACGCCTACGCCCGGCACCTCAAGGGCGACCTGCCGGACTTCGCGCACGCCGTGGGAGTGCACCGGGTGCTCGACGCCGTCCAGCGGTCGGCGGACGGCGGCACCCGGATCGAACTGGACGCAAAGTAACTGTTACCGGCGGTCGCAGATTCCGTTACCCTCGGGTCATGGACGACGTTGTCTACGACCGCGCGGGCCGCGGCGAGCCGCTGGTGCTGATCCACGGCATCGGCCACCGCCGTCAGGCGTGGGCGCCGGTGTTTCCGCTGCTCACCGCCCATCGTGACGTCATCGCCGTCGACCTGCCCGGCTTCGGCGAGTCGCCAGAGCCGGCCGGCGGATACGGCATCGAGCCCGCGCTGGTGATGTTCAAGGAGCTCTTCACCGACCTCGGGCTCGACCGGCCGCACGTCGCCGGCAACTCGCTCGGCGGCCTGCTGTCGCTGGCGCTGGGCCAGGCCGGCCTGGTCCGCAGCGTCACGGCGTTGTCGCCGGCCGGGCTGTGGAACCGGACCCAGAAGATCTACGCGATCGCCACGCTCAAGGCCCACCGCGCGCTCGCGCAGCGCACGCCGCCGCACGTCGTGCGCCGCATCGCCGCGAGCTCGTCCGGACGCCGGGCCCTGACCGGGCTGATCGTCGGACGGCCGGAGCTGCTCACGCCGGAAGCCGTCGTCGAGGACGCCCGCGCGCTCGCCACCGCGCCCGGGTTCGAGCCCACCGCCGCCCAGTCCCGGGGCGGGTTCCGCTTCACCGGGCCGGTCACCGGCGTGCCGGTGACCATCGCCTGGGCCGAGCACGACCGGATCCTCGCCCGGCCACGCGTCGCCGACCTGCGGAAAGTCGCACCGGACGGGACCTTCCGGCTGCTGCCGGGCTGCGGGCACGTGCCGATGAACGACGACCCGGACCTGGTGGCGCGGGTGCTGCTCGACGGAAGCTGTTAGGTGACATTCCCTTCACGTCCGTCGTTTGACCCTGGTAGGTGACTGCTTCGCCAGGCAGAATCCTCCGCCGTGCGCCCGTTCGGGGACCTTGGGCGCGAATCGGAGGAAGAAACACTCATGAGGCTTTCGACCCGGCTCGCGGTGTTCGCCGCGGCCGCGCTGGCGACGACGGCGGTGACCACCGCACCCGCGTCCGCGGGCCAGCGCCCGGACCCCACGACCGACGTCCGGATCATCACGTTCAACGACTTCCACGGGAACCTCGAGCCGCCGTCCGGTTCGAGCGGCCGCGTGCGGCAGTCCGACGGGACCACTGTGGACGCCGGGGGTGCCGCGTACCTGGCGACGCACGTGAAGGCGCTCCGCTCGCAGGCGCGCAACTCGCTCGTCTTGTCCGCCGGGGACAACGTCGGCGCGTCGCCGGTGATCTCCGCGCTGTTCCACGACGAGCCGACCATCGACTTCCTCAACCAACTCGGCGTGAGCGCGTCCGTCGTCGGGAACCACGAGTTCGACGAGGGGTACCGGGAACTGCAGCGCATGCAGTCCGGCGGCTGCCACCCGACCGACGGCTGCCAGTTCGGCAAGACGTTCGAGGGTGCGGACTTCCCGTTCCTCGGGTCCAATGTGTACTTCACCAACGGCCTGCCCGCGCTGTTGCCGTTCACCGTGAAGTTCTCCGGCGGCGTGCCGGTCGGCGTCATCGGCGCCACGCTGAAGGACCTGCCGACCGTCGTCACGCCGGAAGCCATCAAGGGCCTGAAGTTCGGCGACGAGGTCGAGGCGATCAACCGCACCGCGAACCTGCTCGACTTCTTCGGCGTCAAGTCCCAGGTCGTGCTGCTGCACCAGGGCGACAACACCGAGGCCGCCGGTCCGAACGACTGCAAGACCCTGCCCGGCCCGGCGACCGCGATCGCCAAGGCGGTGTCCCCGAAGGTCGACGCGATCTTCACCGGCCACAGCCACCAGCAGTACAACTGCGTCATCACCGACCCGGCCGGCCAGCCGCGCACGGTCATCCAGGGCGCGTCGTTCGGCCGACTGCTGTCCGTGGTGGACCTGAAGATCAACCTGAAGACGCGCGACGTCGTGCGGACGCAGACCAAGGCGTTCAACGAGATCGTCACCCGCACGGTCACCCCGGACCCGGCCGTGGCCGCGTTGATCGCCGACGCCAAGACGAAGGCCGCGCCGATCGCGAACCGGCAGGTCGGCACCATCACCGCCGACCTGCCGGCGGCGGGCAACGCGGCCGGCGAGTCGCCGCTCGGCGACGTCATCGCCGACGCGCAGCTCGCGGGCACGCAGTCGAACAACGCGGTCGTCGCGATCACCAACCCGGGCGGCATCCGCGCCGACCTGACGTACAAGTCGTCCGCGAACGGCGAAGGCGACGGCGTCGTGACCTACGGCGAGGCGTTCACCGTCCAGCCGTTCGCGAACATCATGCAGACGATCACGCTGACCGGCGCGAACCTGAAGAACGTGCTGGAGCAGCAGTGGCAGGGCACGGTGACGCGCATCCTGCAGATTTCCAGCTCGCTGCGCTACAGCTACTCGGCGTCCGCGCCGCAGGGTTCGCGGGTCTCGGGCATCACGATCAACGGCACGCCGGTCGACCCGGCGGCGTCGTACCGCGTGTCGGTGAACAACTTCCTCGCCGCCGGCGGGGACGGCTTCACCGAGTTCACCAAGGGCACCGACATCGCCGGCGGCCCGGTGGACCTCGACGCGCTGATCGCCTACCTGGGCGCGCACCCGAACCTGGCCCCGCCCGCGGCGGACCGGATCACCCGCCTGCCGTAGGCCCGGCGGTAAGGCCGCGCCGCCGGAACCCGGCGGGGCCGGCGGACGTAAGGTAGCCCGTGGGGCGCGGCCTTACTTCAGTTCGCCCTTGAGCAGGCTCATCAGGATCATGTCGTGGCGGCGGCCGCCTTCGCCGACGAAGGCCTCGCGGTGCCGGCCGTCTTCGGAGAAGCCGACCTTCCGGTAGACGTGCCGGGCGCGCTCGTTTTCGGCGACCACCCAGAGCGTGATCATGTGCAGGCGCATGGTGTCGAAGCCGTAGCGGCACATCACGCGCATGGCGTCGGTGCCGTAACCGCCGTTGCGGTGTTCGGCGTCGCCGATGTAGATGTCCAGCTCGGCGTTGCCGATCTCGGGTATGGCGTCGCGCAGGTCGACGACGCCGATCAGCTTGCCGTCGGCCTTCGTCTCGATGCCGAGCACGACCAGTTCGTACTTGTTGACCGGGCGTTCCTCGCAGCGCTTGCGGATCTGGGCGCGCGAGCGCGGGTGGTCGTTGACCATCCAGCGGCCGACCTCGGGGTCGTGTACCCAGTCATAGATCAGGTCCGCTTCCTCCGGTTCGATGGCACGCAGCCGGACGAGTTCCCCCTCGAGCATTCGCTACTCCCGTTTCAACAGCAGAAAGTCGTTGACATCCAGCAAGCCGAGGACCTGCCGGATCGGGACCGGCATGGCCCGCCGTGCATCATCGTGCACGAGCTCGGCGCCGCGCACCTGGATATTTTTCCGCCGGGTCACCAGGGTGCAGCCGCCGGCGGCCAGCACGTTCCGCACCCAGTCGGCGCCGGGCCCGTAGGTCAGGGCGACGACGAAGCCGTCCTTCGTGCGGAACACGTTGACCGGCGTGCGGAACTCGCGGCCGGACTTCCGTCCCTTGTGGACGACCATGGCGAAGCCGGGCGCCCAGCCGGCGACGTGCCGGAGCACTTGGTTGGTCGCGACGCGGTTGAAGCGGGCGACCCGTTTGGAGAGCACCATGCGCTCATGATGGGCCCGCGGGGACAAGAAATCAACACTCGATGAATTAATCGATCGGGTGACCCCGGCTCCCCGGCCGCACCGCGCCGATGGTGGGATAAGGCGCATGTCGACCGAATGGCCGCTGCGCCAGGACCCGGAAGGGCCGGTCATCATCGCGCTGGCCCTGGTGAACGACCCCGACGCGCTGGGCTTCGTCGTCTTGGACGACGAGGACGACTGGTTCATCAGCGACGGCACCGAGCTGTCCGACGACGTGCAGGTCAACCGCGAGAGCTTCGGCAAGATGTCGCTGCGCGAAGCCGTCGAGCTGCTGCCGCAGCTGGGCGCGCTGGCGGACCTCCCGACCGGGATGGCCGCCGACTGGGACCCGGAGCGCCGCACGTGGCTGCTCTCGTCGGTGACCGGCTCCGACGACGAGGACGAGGACGTCCGGCTGCTGGCCCAGCGCCGCGCGGCCTGGGAGTACGAGGGCTCGCCGGACGACGAAGCCCAGATCAGCACCGGTCTCACCGAGATCCCGACCGGCCCGCAGCAGCCGGTGCGCGCGGTTCGCCAGGTCGTCCGCGAGCAGGACGGCACCTGGCTGTTCGTCGGCTTCGAGGTCCCGGAGGCGGAGGACTTCGAGGTCGAGGGCCTGGAGCTGGAGCATGTGGCGAACCTGTACCCGGACGTGCGTTCGGTGTTGAAGGCCGCGCCCGGCCAGGTGTACGACCGCGCGACGCCGGACTCCGACTGGGAGCTCGTCGAGGGTTAAACCTCGATCGGCAGGTGGAAGAGCCCGCGCGTGATCGGGCTCGGCCACCAGGTGAGTTCCTCCTCGGGGACCGTGAGCCGGGCTTTCGGCAGGCGGTGGAGCAGGGTTTCGAAAGCGACGTCGGCCTGCAGCCGGGCCAGGGCCGCGCCGATGCACAGGTGCGGCCCGGCGCCGAACGCGATGTGCCGCCGTTCGGTTCCGCGGTGTCCCGGCCGGAAGGCGCCGGCGTCGTCGAACGCCGCGGGATCCCGGTTGGCGGCCAGCACCGAGACGAGGACGGGGTCGCCGGGCCGCATGACCCGGCCGCCGATCTCGACGTCCTCGGTGGGGAATCGCCAGGTCGCGTTCTGCAGCGGCGCGTGCAGCCGGAGCGTCTCCTCGATGACGGCGGCGCGGTGCCGCGGGTCCTGACGTGCCTTCGCTGCTTCGTCCGGGTGCGTCAGCAGGGCGAGCGCGCCGGTCGCGATGAGCCCGACGGTCGTCTCGTGGCCGCCGATCAGGATGAGGAACGCCGTCGACGTCACCTCGTCCGCGGAGAGCGTGCCGGTGGCTTCCTGGGCGACGAGGTCGCTGATCAGGTCGGCGCCCCGCGTCGCGCGCTTGGCGTCGACGACCTCGGTGACCAGCCGTTCCAGCACGTCGGTGGCTTCGCGGACCTTGGCGCCGTCGGTGTCGTCGGCCGAGTCGATGACGAGCGACCATTCGTGCACGTCCTCGCGGTAGGACTCGGGCACACCGAGCAGGTCGCAGATGATCGCGATCGGCAGCGGGTAGGCGAGGTCGGTGACGAGATCGCCGTGGCCGCGTGCTTCGACGGCGTCGACGAGTTCGTCGGTCACCTGCTGGGCGCGCTCGCGCAGGTCCTGCATCCGGCGCGGGCCGAACGCGCCGGCGCAGGCGCGTCGCAGCCGGGTGTGCTCGGGCGGATCGGCGTTGATCATGTGCGACGCGAGCGACGGCCGGTGGTCGAGCGGCAGGCCCATGCCCGAGCGCTGCCACTCTTCGTTGCCGGCGGCGGGGCTCTTGACCAGGGCGGGGTGGTTGAGCGCTGTCACGGCGTCGGCGTACCGCGTGATCAGCCAGGCCCAGGTGCCGGTGGGAAAGGTGAGCCGGTGCGGCGGTCGTTCGCGCAGCCAGGCGTAGGCGGGTGAAGGGTCGCGGTCGAAGTCCGGACCGAACAGCGCGGGCTCTCCCATGCGTTCACCCTGCCCGCCGGACTTTCTCCGCGACAAGTGTCCCGGCGCGGCTTCGCCCGTTCGTCCTTACAGTGAGAGCCGGCGACCGGCGCCGGTCAGGACAGCGAGGAGCACCTCATGCCCAAGTACGCCGCGATCATCTACGCCACGGACATCGACCCGACCACGCCCGAGGCCACGGACATGATGAAGGACTACGACGAGTTCGGGGCGGGAGCGGCCGCGGTGATCAGAGGCGGCGCGGCCCTGTACCCGACGGCGACCGCGACGACGGTCCGCGTCACCGGCGGCAAGGGCGGCGACATCGTCACCAGCGACGGCCCGTACGCGGAGACGAAGGAAGCCTTGACCGGCTTCTACCTGCTTGAATGCGCCGACCTCGACGAGGCGGTCAAGGTCGCGGCGCGCATCCCGGGCGCCTGGGACGGCGCGATCGAGGTCCGGCCGGTCGTCGACTTCGGCAAGTGACCGGCGCCGGGGACGCGGTCGCGCGGCTGGTCCGGGACGAGGGCACCGGGGTGCTGGCCACGCTGGTCCGCGTCACCGGCAGCGTCGACCTGGCCGAGGACGCGGTCCAGGACGCCGTCGTGCGCGCACTGGAGACGTGGCCGCGCGACGGCGTCCCCGCCAACCCCCGCGGCTGGCTGCTGGTCGCGGCCCGCCACCGCGCGGTGGACGTGGTCCGCCGCGAAGCCAAGCGGCAGGGCAAGGAGGCGGTGGCGATGCCGGCGGTCGACCCGCACCCGGACCCGGTTTCGGTCCGCGACGACCTGCTGCGGCTGGTCTTCACGTGCTGCCATCCGGCGTTGTCGCTGGAAGCCCAGGTGGCGCTGGCGCTCCGGACATTGGGCGGGTTGTCGACGGCGGAGGTCGCCCGGGCCTTGCTGGTCCCGGAAGCGACGATGGCGAAGCGGCTGACGCGCGCGAAGCAGAAGATCGCTCAGGCACGGATCCCGTACCGGGTGCCCGCGGCGGAGGAACTGCCCGCCCGCTTGGCCGGTGTCGCGTCGACGGTGTACCTGATCTTCAACGAGGGCTACACGGGCCGGTCTTCGTTGCTCGCCGAGGCCGTCCGCCTGGCGCGCTTGCTGGTTTCCTTGATGCCGGACGAGCCGACGGCGCTGGGCTTGCTGGCGTTGGTGCTGCTGCAGGACGCCCGCCGCCCGGCCCGTTTCGCGTCGGGCGCACCGGTACTGCTGTCCGCGCAGGACCGTTCGCTGTGGGACGCGGCGCTGATCAAGGAAGGCGTCGAGCTGGTGGGCCGCGGACTGCGCCGGACACCGACGACGCCGAACGCGTACGTGGTCCAGGCGGCTATCGCGGCTTGCCACGACCTGGCGCCGTCTTACGCCGAGACGAACTGGGACGCGGTGATTTCCTGGTACGACGTGCTGTTGTCGGTCCAGGACACACCGGTGGTCAGGTTGAACCGCGCGGCCGCGGTGGCGGAACGCGACGGGCCGGCCGCGGCATTGGCGCTGGTGGACGCGTTGCCTGGCCTTGAGGATTATCCGTGGTGGCACGCGTCGCGGGCGGAGTTGTTGCACCGCCTGGGTTCCGCGTCGGCTTTTCCGGCGTTGGCCCGCGCGGAGGAGACCGGCTTGCCCGCTGCTCACGTGGCGCATTTGCGGGCGAGAATGGAAAACGAAAACCCCGGGCGGAATGCCCGGGGTTTCGATGAGAGCGGATGACGGGAATCGAACCCGCGTATTCAGCTTGGGAACCAGGGTGATCATGCCCGAAAGTGCCTCTGACCTGCGGAGGAAGTTGTCTCGCGGTACCCGCTGTTGACCTTGGTTGACCGGCCTGAATGGCACGCTAATGGCATGACCTGAGCCCCACCCAGACCTCCCCCATCACCCCGATACGAAGCCAGCACGCGGCCGGTGGTGCCGGGTCAAGGCACGCTTTCCCGCCTTGACGCGGTGCTACCGGCCGTTGTCATGATCCGGCTTCGGGGTGGTGGGTCTACCGATCTGGGAGCCTGCGGCTGAGGGTGTACATGGCGTCGGTCAGGTCGGCTGCACCCTTGAGCGTGATCGAGTGGTCGTCCATGTCCTTGAGCTGGTGAAAGATCGCCAAGAGTGCCTCGGCGGTCGCCAGGCTGATCGGATCGGCCTGGCTCTTGCCCTGCTCGATGGCCTGGCGTGCTGCTGCGGCGTGAGCGTCTGCGGCAGAGCGGTCAGAGGTCGACATGCCTTCGACCCTGCCAGCGAGCGTGTCGGCGGTAACTAGGCCGATGAGCTGATCGCTGCCAGCGGCGGCGCGCTATGCGATCGATCGATGCGGCGGGCCCACCCGGCGGCCGAAGCGGAGCGGCAGGCCGTCCGTGCCGCGAGCGGGTGGGCCGCGGTACGGCAGGTGACGTGCGCGCCGCCGCTGGCGGCGTGCCTTGATCCCATAGAGCCAAGTTCGGCAGCTCAGCGGGTAAGTGCAGGGTGAGACACAAGTCGGCGATAAATGTGACCTGGATCACGAGTACGGCGTGGTGTCGAGGTTGAGGCCGCAGGGGTGGTCCAAGATGACTCGGTGACTGCCGTGACTCTTGAGCAACCAGCCGTGCCGGATTCGGTCTTGTCGCGCTTGGGGGACTTCCCGCGGCTACGCTACATGGGGTCGAAGTATCGGCTGGTGCCCCATTTGGCCGAGGTGTTTCGTGAGGTTGGCGGTCGTACGGCGCTGGACGCGTTCTCCGGCAGTGGTGTCGTGTCGTATCTCCTGAAGGCGATGGGCTTCGAGGTTACGTCGAACGATTTTCTGAACTTTCCGTCGATCATCGCGCGCGCGACGGTGGTCAACCACACCGTCAAGCTGACGCGGGCCGAAGTGGACACCATCTGCGGGCCGCCAGCGGATGGCCGGCGGTTTATCCAGGAGACGTTCGACGGCTTGTACTTCACCGCGGAGGACCGTCTCTTTCTGGACTCCGCGTGGTCGCACATCGACAGTCTGCCGGGTCACAAGCGGGCGATCGCGATCTCAGCTCTGGTGCTAGCCGCCGCGCGCAAGCAGCCACGCGGGGTGTTCACCTTCACGGACTTACGTTATGACGACGGCCGCCGTGACTTGCGTCTGTCCCTAAAAGAGCATTTCCGGGAGCGAGTCGCCGAGTACAACAAGGTCGTATTCAACAGTAAGATGCCATGTCGGTCTCTGTGTGGAGATGTTGCTGACATTGATCCGGCGGGCTTTGACTTGGTGTATCTTGATCCACCGTACGCGCCGCCGCGTGATGATAACGACTACATCAAGCGTTACCATTTCCTTGAGGGCCTGTCGGTGTACTGGCGCGGCCAGAAGATCATGCACGATACGCGGACGAAGAAGCTGGAGAAGCGGTATACCCCCTTTGCCTACAAGCATTCGATCACTGAGGCACTTCGGAACACATTCAAGAAATTTGCCGATTCAACGATTGTGCTTTCGTACTCATCGAACGCTGTTCCAGACGCTGAGACGATTCTTGGCTTGCTTGGCGAAGTGAAGAGTGACGTGGAGGTTCGCCCAATTAATCACAAATACTCGTTCGGTACGCACGCGGCCGCACAGCGTCGGGATGTTTCGGAGTATTTGTTCATAGGGCGGTGACCTATGTCAGACATAATTAGCTTCGAGGACTATATCGCCTCCTTGCGGCCGCTTAGCGAGCACGCCGATCCCACCGTGGTGACCAAAGACGGCGAGAAGATCAAGGAGGCGGCAGAAAGTCTTGAGGGGTTGAATGAACTGACTGTCAGCTCGCTAGTACAATGGGTTTCTGAGCATCCGGATTGGGTGCCAGCGTTGGGGTTGGCTGTTGGCTTAACGCAGGAGCGCTTGAAGAACAATCTTGTCAACAAGTTTGGCACTGCGGGCTGGCAAACTTTGGCGCGTACACAGTCGGAGGACTTGATTAAGTACTTCGACTCGAAGTTCAATCTGATTAACCTATTGCATGACCAGTTATATGAGACTTACAGTTTCGGTGACGTGCTGGTGGCACGTGGTGGCACCCGACTGATCGCAAAACGCGCAGGGGTCTCGGGGCGTAAACTTGAGGACGAGATCGAAGCGATCGCCCGAGAGCTCGGATTGGCCTGTGAGACCCGAACTCGTTTTAAAGGACGCAATAACCGTACTGCTCCATGTGACTTGGTCATTCCGAATGCTCAGAACGCTGAGATTGCGATCGCTGCGAAAGTGTTCGATTCAACAGGCTCCAAGCTCACTGATGCGGTGCGCGAGGTGGAGGACATGGGTAATGTCCGCAGGCCACATCAATTTATCATTGCGATCATCGACGGAATCGGCTGGAAGAGCCGACGAGCCGATCTTCAGCGCATACACCAACTGTGGGTTGATAGGCAGATTGACGGAATGTATAGCTTGGCGTCGTTCGACGCGTTCCGCGAGCATCTAAGAAAGGCAGCGCGGCTGCGTGGCCTTATCTAATATCGGACGTTAAGAGCTTAACTGAACCTTCCGGGCAACTACGAGAAGGCTAAGGACGAAGTGGGCGCCAGAGGGTCAGATGAAACTCTTCAAGTCTGCAAGCGCCTCAGTAATGGCGCTAGCCCCAACTGAGGCGAGTTGCGTGTGCTTGCCCGGCTTGTTGGCGTAGCCGACTGACTGGACGCCTGCTGCTTGGGCGGCCTCCATGTCGGAGAGTGAATCGCCGATAAATACGCACTCGCCTGGCGAAATTTCGAGCGCAGCCGTGGCCTGACATAGAAGATGAGGGCTCGGTTTCGGGAGGGAACGTCCGGTCCAGTCCGCGCGGATATGTAGTTGATCGACGAGCGGAGGCTATAAAAATCGAGGTAGGTGCTGATCGCGGGGACTCCGTTGTTGCTAACGACTGCAAGTGGCCGGCCGGACTCGTGCCATGCCTCGATCAGCTCATGCGCTCCATCTGTGGGAGCTGCACTGGAGATGGCCTCGACGTCATGGGCGGCGAAGGCGGCTTCGACGTAACGAGCTTCTTCCTCGCCTAGCGTGGCGGCGTAGCGGAAGACGTCGAACGGGTCGGCGCTCGTTGCGACGGCTTCCGGGAGGTCGGTGTGCCCGCCGTCGGCGAGTACGTCTCGAAGTTGGTTGGCGACCGTAGATGCGGGAATGCCTGCGAAGACGGAGCAGATCGGGCCGTCGAAGTCGAGCATCAGTGCGCGGGCGTGGACGAGTATTTCCTCGGCCGTCATCGCTGGTAGTCCTTGGCGACGCTGTTCCACAGGCTGTCGAACCAGGTCTTTGCCTGGTTGACGTACTGCGAGCCGGTCGAGGTGTCGTCGTCGTTGATCGAGTGGTGGAAGAGGATCGCGTCTTTGCCTATGAGGTCGTAGATCGCCTGGGTCTCGCCGCCGAAGTTGATGACGTGCTCGCGGATCGGGTAGAAGCCGAAGAACGTCTCTTCGTTGTTGATCAGGTAGAGCTTGAACATCGGCGGTGCGGGGTGCACGCGGATCTGCGCGGTGGCCTTGTTGACTAGGCCAAGTTCGCCGAGTTCGGTCACCGAGTCGACTATGGCCAGGGTGTGACGCCGCATGATCTCTTCGGCGCGCTTTCGGAACAGCGGGCTGTCGGCGTGCTCGTCCACGGTGACCGGAAGGGACCACGGTTGGGTTGGGTCCGGGACCAGCAGGCGGACAGTGATCGACTCTGGCCGGAGCCGGCCGATGCGGATCTTGTCGAGTGGCTCGGCGATGACTCCGTGCAGCGTTTCGCCGGAGAAACTTGGCCAGTCGGATGCCGGAGCGGTTCCGGGCGCTGGTTCTGCTCGCCGCGTTCGGGTCGCTGCGGTGGGGTGAAGTGACGGCGCTGCGTCGGTGTGACGTGGCCGAGGACGCGTCGTGGGTGCGGGTGTCGCGGGCGATGGTCGAGGTTCCCGGTCGTGGGCTCGTCGTCGGTCCGCCGAAGTCGCGGGCTGGCGTCCGGACGTTGATCATTCCGACGGCGGTTCGCCGTGACCTGCTGCGGCACCTGGACACCTGGGTCAAGCCGGAGCAGGACGCGCTGCTCTTCACTGGTGAGCGAGCTGGGCACGCGGTCCGCCGGCCGAATTTCAGTCAGCGGACCAGGTGGACCGAGGTCGCGGAGAAGATGGGGCTCAAGGGCCTGCACTTCCATGATCTCCGGCACGCCGGAAACATCTGGGCGTCGAAGGCGGGCACGTCGACCAAGGACCTGATGGCGCGGATGGGACACGACGACATGCGGGCGGCGCTGATCTACCAGCGGGCGACCAGTGACGCGGACAGGCAGATCGCCGACCGGCTGTCCGACCTCGTCGACCGGCACCGCAGGGGCACCCCGCCCGACTCTGTAGAGGTAGGCGATATTGAACGGCGGTCCGACGACAAGGACGCATAACGATCGTTGTAGCTGGTAGTCTGCGCGCCATGGGGTCACGACAGTCACGTGAGAAGCGGCGTCGCCGCCTACGTGCTGTGACCCTCGCGGTGCTGAGCGGTATGGCTGCGGGAGCCAGTGTGGCTGGCGGCTTCGCAGCGGCGCCAACTGCGTTCCAAGTCGAGGCGCTCCTCGCCGCCGCACTGATCACGGCACTCAACGCTGGTCTTTCAGCATTACCACCGCCGGGTGATGCCCATAAAAAGGTCAGCGCCTAGCCTAGAGGGCTGCCCAAAAACCATGACCTCCTTGTTGTAGCTTGATGATTAGGCAACCTTCTCCGTAGGCGTGAAACTGTCGACGGCTGGCGTGTACCCTGGTCTGACCTGGGCTTATGCGGCGTGGCGAGGGTGTGAGGCGTTATTCTTGACATGTGTCATGTGAATTAAAATTTGCCAGCAGTATTTAAGTAGAGACAATTTATTTTAAGTTCTATCCCGGTGTTTATCGATGCTTCACGCGGACGCGAGCCCGGGTGCAGCTGATGTCCAGGCGAGTCACTGCTGTCGGCGGGCGTGGAGACGCGCCAGGGGTCCTTGCTGGGGGTGCTTGGACATCAATGGCACGCTAATGGCACGTGAAGCAACCTGGCTGGTATTAGCGGAAGGCCCCAGGTCCACAGTAGACACCGTGTGACCTGGGGCTTCTCTCTGAGAGCGGATGACGGGAATCGAACCCGCGTATTCAGCTTGGGAAGCTGATGTTCTACCATTGAACTACATCCGCAGTGTGTCGTCAGCATACACGGCATCGTGATCCCCTTGTCCAGCGCCCTCCTCCTTGACTTGCGCGCGTCAAGTGACAACACTTGTTGTCTACTCCGGAGGTGAGCGTCATGGACGAGCCCGAGCTGTTCCGGCAAGGGGGGTTCCGGCTGGCCCAGCGGCTGTTCGTCGACGGTGACATCCGGGGTGACGAACGCCAGGTCGCCCGCATCAGGGAGTTCGCCCAGGTGCAGGACCGGCTCGCGGACGACGTCGTCGCCTGGATGGCGCAGCAGCCGAAGGGGCGCGGGCGGGAACTCTTCGAGGAGGCGCTCAACGGCGGCGAAGCGACCGGGCCGCTCAAGGACTTCTTCGACCAGGTCGACGCCAAGCCCTGCTGGGTCGACGACGAGCGGCTCGAGCGTGGCGCGAAAGCCATCACCCGGGCCGGGTTGCTGGGGCTCTTCCCGCTCGGTGACATGTCGCTGATGGGTGGCTACCTCGCCTCGCGTGCCACGAAATCCCTGGTCGGGACCGGTGAAATCGAGCACAAGGCCACGCGGCGGCTCGTCGAAACCGCCGCCTGGTGGATCGACGTCACCACGCCCGGGGCCCTCAAGCACGGAGGGAAGGGGTACGCCGCCGCGCTGCGGATCCGGCTCGTGCACGCCCACGTGCGCGCCGCCATGAACCGGCGGGACGACTGGGACTACGCCGCCTGGGACCGGCCCGTCAACCAGGTGCAGACCGCCGGGACTCTTCTCCTCTTCTCGCTCGTCTACGTCTTCGGGACGCAGCTGCTCGGCCTGCGCTACTCCGCGCGCGAACGCGGCGACATCCTGCACCTCTGGCGCTACATCGGCTGGCTCATGGGCGTCGACGACGAGCTGCTGCCCACCTCCGAAGCGGACGCCTGGCGGCTGCTGTGGCTGCTCGCCGCCACCGAGTTCATCCCGGACGACGACTCGAAACGCCTCGCCAAGGCGCTGATCCAGGCCAACGCCGCCGTCGGTGAAGGGCGCGGGGCCGTCGGGAAGGTGCTTTCGCACGTCTCCGTCGCCGTGCACTCGTCGATCAGCCGGCTCGTGCTCGGGAAGACCAACGCCGACTTCCTCGGGCTGCCGAACGACCCCGTCGCGCAGGCCGCGATCGTCGCCGTCGCGGGCGTCAACTTCGCCGCCGAGACCGTGCGGCGGTTCATCCCCGGGGCCACCGCGCTGCAGGAGCGGATCGGCGAGGCCGGGCGCCGCGGGTACGTGAAGCGGCTCGAGAAGATCTTCGCGCCCGACACCACCTACGCGCAGCACATGCGGGCCGCCTGAATCCACCGGATAGGCTTCGGCCGTGCTGCTCAGTGACCGTGACCTCCGCAAAGAGCTCGACGCCGGCCGGCTCGGCATCGACCCCTTCGATGCCGGCATGGTCCAGCCGTCCAGCATCGACGTCCGGCTCGACCGGTTCTTCCGCGTCTTCGACAACAGCAAGTACACCCACATCGACCCGCAGCTGCAGCAGGACGAGCTGACCTCGCTGGTCGAGAAGGAGGGTGACGAGCCCTTCGTGCTGCACCCCGGCGAGTTCGTCCTCGGCTCGACGTTCGAGCTCGTCACCCTGGCCGACGACCTGGCCGGCCGCCTCGAGGGCAAGTCGTCGCTCGGGCGCCTCGGGCTGCTCACGCACTCGACCGCCGGGTTCATCGACCCCGGCTTCTCCGGGCACATCACCCTCGAGCTGTCGAACGTCGCCAACCTGCCGATCACGCTCTGGCCCGGCATGAAGATCGGCCAGCTGTGCATCTTCCGGCTCTCGAGCTCGGCCGAGCACCCGTACGGCTCCAGCGAAGCCGGGTCCCGCTACCAGGGGCAGCGTGGCCCGACCCCGAGCCGGGCGTACAAGAACTTCCACCGCGTCGACACCTGGCGCTAAACCGCGACCTTCTCGTCCCAGTCGATGTGGTGGTTCCACATGAAGGCGTTCGGGTCCTCTTTGAACGGCTTCGCGAACGCCCGCTTGATGAAGAAGTCGCGGACGACCCGGCCGACCGGGCCGATCACCTTGTCGTCGCCGTTGCGCTTGCCCGCCGCGACCACGGCTTCGACCCGCTCGCGTCGCAACCCTTCGTAGGCGGCCAGCGCGTGGGGGACGTCAGGCACGTCGCGCAGGCATTTGCCCAGCGTGACGGCGTCTTCGATGGCCATCGAAGCGCCCTGGCCCGCCGCCGGTGACGTCGCGTGCGCCGCGTCGCCGATGATCACCATCCGGCCGCGGTGCCACACCGGGACCGTCGGGAAGTCGTACGTCGGCCAGGGCGGGTAGATCCGGCGGGTCGCGCGGATGATCTCGGTGGCCGGCGTCCGGTCGCGGGCCACCAGGTCCAGCAGGTCCTTCCGGAAGTTTTCCCCGGTGAGCGCGCTGAGCTCGGCCGCGGTCGGCTCGGTCTTGCGGGCCGGGTTCGCGAACCACCAGACGCGGCCGTCCGGGCTGACGACGTGGCAGAAGAACACGCGCCTGCCGAACACCATGTTCAGCACGCCCGGCTCGTCGGGCAGGTCCAGTCCTTCGGCGAACCCGCCGGTGTTCAGCAGCTGGACGTACCGCGGCGACGGCGCGTGCGGGTCGATGATCGTGCGGACCCGGGAGCGGAGGCCGTCGGCGCCGATCAGGAGGTCGCCCTCCGTGTGGGAACCGTCCGAGAACTTCGCGCTGACGTGCGTGTTCGCCTGGCTCGCGTCGGTCAGGCGCTTGCCGTACTCGACGCGGATGCCGCGCCGCGCGGCCTCGTCGCGCAACGCGACGTAGAGGTCGGAGCGCAGGACCGTCTGGCTCACCGTGCCGTCCGGCAGCGCGCCGCCCAGGGGGAATTCGGCGAGCCGCGTGCCGTTGCCGAGCCCGATGGACATCCGCGGCGAGTCGAAGCCGACGCCGCGGACGACGTCCTTCAGGCCCAGCGGGAGCAGTGCGTCCAGGCCGTTGACGGCCAGCGTCAGGAACGCGCCGACGCCCTCGGAGTCACGGTCGTAAGCCTCGAAGACCACTGGCTCGTGCCCGGCTTCGTGCAGGGCGATGGCCGTGATCGTGCCCGCGACGCCGCCCCCGATGATCAGTGCCCGTGTCATGTCGTTCGATCCCTCGAATGTCTTAGAAAATAATTCGTTCTGTCGAACTAAAGAGTGGGCTAGGCTGGTCGTCGTGTCAAGCGAGCGAACGGAACTCGTCGAAGAAGTCCTGCTCAGGTCGCGGGAGCTGTCGACGGAGACGGTCATGTTCCACACCGCGATCTCCGAGACCCGGGGGCTGTCGGCGGTGGAGAGCAAGGTCCTGGACTACCTCGCGCGCATCGGCCCGCAGACGCCGAAGGACCTCGCGCGGCTGTCGGGGCTCGCGCCGGCGTCGGTGACGGCGATGATCGACCGGCTCGAGCGCAAGGGCATCGTCAACCGCGAGCCGCACCCGGACGACCGGCGCAAGATCCTCATCGCGCTGGACCTGCAGTCCATTGCGAGTGGCGTGCACCTGTGGGACCACCTCGTCAGGGGCATGTACGAGCTCTGCGACCGCTACACCGACGACGAGCTCCGCACGGTCATCGGGTTCGTCCGGGCCGCCACCGCCCTCACCCACGAGTCGACGGCGAAGCTGACGGGTTCTGGTCCCGCCCCCACGAACGAGTGAGTTTGAAGGCGTAAGACCCGCTCTCGTGCCACGCTCCCAAGGGTCGTCTCGACCCCGGAGGTGGCGAGGAGTGCCGTTGCCCGAAAGACCGCTTCGCCCGATTTTCGTGCTGGCACTGGTCTTCCTGGCCTCGGCGTTGGTGCCGGCGGCGGGCGCGGCCGCCGGCCCGCCGTTCGCGGTGGGCTACGACGCCGTGGTCTACGGCGACTTCGTCTACGCGGGCAACGGCGTCCTGCGCTGCCCGGTCGCCGCCGACGGCGCGCCGGCCGGCGGGACGGTCGCGACCCCGGCAGCGTGCGCGAACACCGCCGACCGCAAGGACACGCTGGACAACGACGACTTCTTCATGCAGTGGGCCGACGTCGACGCCGACCCGGGCACGTTCGACTCGGCGAGCGCGTCGGTCGGCGTCCCGCCCGGCGCTCAGGTCGTTTTCGCGCGGCTGAACTGGGCGGGCAGCCTGACCTGCGGTGACCGCGCGGTGCCCCCGCCGGGGACGCCGGCGAAGCAGAACGTCCGGCTTTCCGTCGGCAGCGCGGAACCGGTGGACATCGCGCCGTCCGGGTACGCCGAAGAGGGGAGTCACTACTCGGCGCTCGCCGACGTGACCAGCCGGTTCGCGAGCGTGCCGCCGGCGTTCGACGTGACGGTCGGCAATGTCTGGACGCCCAAGGGTTTCGACTGCGCGGGTGGCTGGTCGCTCGCGCTCGTCTACGCCTACCCCGAGCGCAACGCGGACTACGCGCCGAACAAGCGCAAGGTGGTCGTCTACGACGGGCACCTCCGGCAGACGGCCGGCGCCCCGGCGGCCGAAACGACGATCACCGGCTTCCGGGCGGCGGCCGCCGACGCGCACCTCGGTGTCACCGCGTACGACGGCGACTGGGGCGCGTCCGGCGACCAGTTCCTGGTCGACGGCGCCCCGGCGGCCGAGCCCGCGACCGGCGGCACGTCGAACTTCTTCATCTCCAACGCCGAAAACGCGGCGGCGCCGGGCGCGAAGAACAACTTCAGCGTCGACGCGAAGGCGTTCAACGTCGACAGCATCCCCGCCGGCGCGACGAGCGCGAAGCTCGGCGTCGTGACCAGCGGGGATACGGTGCTGGCGCAGAACCTCGCGTTTTCGGTGCCGGTGCCCGAACTCCAGATCGCGGTGCGCCCGAACCAGCCGAAGGTGCACGCGGGCGAGCCGGTCACGTTCGCCGTTGTCGTGACGAACCCGGGCGACGTCCCGGCGGCCGGGGTCGAGGTCGCCGACCCGGCCGTCCCGGAGTGTGCCAAGCCGCTCGGCACGCTCGCGCCGCGTCAGACGGTCAGCTACACGTGCACCGGAACCGCGCCGCCCGACGACTTCACGAACACCGCGAAGGCGACCGGCACGAGCGCGCTCGGCGACGCACTCGACGGCGTCGCGAGTGCGCGCGTCGACGTCCTGCACCCGGCGCTGGGCATGACGAAGACGGCCGACCGGCCCGCGTATCGCGCCGGTGAGGTCGCGACCTTCACGATCAAGGTCACGAACACCGGCGACACGGGGCTGTCCGGCCTCCAGGTCGCCGACCCGAAGACACCGTCGTGCGCGCTCACCGGAGCGTTGGCGCCGGGCGAAACCCGCACGACGACGTGCACCGCGAAGGCGCCGATCGCCGACGGCGTCAACACGGCGACCGCGGTGGCCACCGACGAGCTCGGCAAGCAGGTGACGGCCAGGGCCGACGCGCCCGCGCCGACGATCGCGCCCGCGGTCGAGGTCACCAAGACCGCGGACCCGCCGGTGATCCACGCGGGCGACGCCGTCACCTGGACGGTGGTCGTGCGCAACACCGGCGACAGCCCGCTCGCCCCGGTGAAGGTCACCGACGACACGACGTCGGCCTGCTCGCGCACCTTCGCCGGCCTGGCCGCGGGTGCGACGCAGACGTACACGTGCACGGCGAACCCGTCCCGGACCACGACGACCCAGGTGACGGCGACCGGCACCGACCTGGCCGGCCGGCCCGTCGCGGCGACCGCGTCGGCCACGGTCACGGTGATCACCCCGGCGCTGGCCTTGACGGCGGCGGCCGCGTCCGCCATCGCGCGCGCCGGCGACCCGATCACGTTCACGATGACGGTCGCCAACGCCGGCGACGCACCGCTGACCGAGGTAGCCGTGACCGACGGCCTCCCGGCGTGCGCCAAGGCAATCGGCGCGCTCGCCCCGGGCGGGACGGTCACCTACACGTGTACCGCACCGGCCCCGCCGGACGACCTCGCCACGACGGCCACGGCCACCGGCAAGGACCAGCTCGGCCGCACGGTGAAGGTCACCGACGACGCGACGGTGGACGTGATCCACCCGGCGGTCAGCCTGGCGGTGCGCGCGACACCGGCCCAGGTCCGCGAAGGCGACACGGTGACGTGGACGATCACCGCGGCCAACACCGGCGACGTGCCGCTCACGGAGGTGGCGGTCGCGGACGACCAGGTCCCGGCGTGCGCGAAGCGGCTGGGCGCGCTCCAGCCCGGGGCGCAGCAGGAGTACACGTGCACGACGACCGCGGGCGCAACGGGCATCACGAACAAGCCGACGGCGACGGCCACGGACCCGACGGCCCGCCCGGTGACATCGGCGGCCGAGGCCGCGTTCACGGTGCAGCACCCGGCGGTCGCGGTGACGGCGGAAGCGACGGGAGGTCCGTTCCGCGAGGGCGACAAGGTGCCGTTCCGCATCACGCTGCGCAACACGGGTGACGTGCCGCTGACCGGCCTCCGGGTGTCGGACACGCAGGCCACGGCGGCGCGGGCGCTCGGTGGGCCGGCCGCCGGCCCGGCTGGCGCCGGCGGGCAGCCCGCCAGCGGGCAGCTTGCCGGCCAGCCTGGCACGGGCGGGCAGACCACCGGCGGGCAGGCCGCGGCTCTGCAGGCACCGGGCCAGCAGGCTCCGAGCATGCGGGCCACCGGTGGGCCGACCGGCCAGCCTGGCACGGGCGGGCAAGCCGTGGCTCCGCCGGGCGCCGGCTCGCAGGCCGTGGCCCCGTCGGGAGCCGACGGCCAGCAGGCCGCCGCGGTCCACCCGGGCGCCGCCGGTCAGGAGGCCGCGGTCCGCCCTGGCGCTGGCGGGCAGGCCGCCGATGGGCGAGCCATCGGCGGACGAACCGGTCAGCAGACCGCGCCCACCTCGCCCACCGGCTGCAGCCAAACCCTCGACGGCACCCTTGCTCCCGGCGCCTCCCGCGACTTCACCTGCACCACGACCGCCCCGGCCGACGACGTCACGTGGGCCTTCCGGATCGTTGCCACCCCGCCCGTGGGCCCGGACGTCACCGCCGATGCCGACGTCGGCGTCGATGTCATCCATCCCGCTCTTGCGATCAGCCGGGTCGTCGAGCCTGCCGTCGTGCACGCCGACGACACCGTGACCTCGACCATCACCGTCACCAACACCGGTGACAGCGCCCTCCACGACGTCACCGTTGTCGACGAGCGAGCGCGGGACTGCGCCAAATCCCTGGGCCGCCTTGAACCGCAGGCGAAACACACCTACAGCTGCACCCAGATCGCCGGGGAAACCGACTTCGTCGCCGCCGCCCACGCCACCGGTACCGACGCCACCGATCGTCCGGTGACCGCCTCCGCCGGCGCCGGCGTCGACGTCATCCATCCCGCCATCTCCGTCACCAACGACGCCTCACCCACGCGTGTTCGCCAAGGCGACACCGTCACGTTCACCCTCGTCGTCACCAACACCGGCGATGTCCCGTTGACCGATGTGTCCCTTGTGGACAGCCGCACTCCGGCGTGCGCTCAGTCCATCGGCACCCTCCTTCCCGGCGCCCGGCAGCGCCACTCCTGCAAAGTAGACGCCGGCACCGACAGTTTCGTGAGCTCTGCCACCGCAACTGGCACCGATCCGGTGAAACGCCAGGTCAGCGCGACCGACGACGCCCAATACACCGTCCTGCACCCCGCCCTCCAGCTCGCCCAGGACATCCACGGCGGCCCCTTCCGCCAAGGCGACACCGTCACCGCCACCCTCACCGTCACCAACACCGGCGACGTCCCGCTGACCGCCGTCAACGTCCGAAGCGAGTCCTGTGAAAAGACCTTCGACCAGCTCGAAGCCGGTGCCAAGCAGCAGTTCGACTGCACGACGACCGCCCCGGCCGACGACGCGGTGCGCACCGTCAAGGCGACGGCGGATGCCCCGGCCGGCCCGCCGCTCACGACGACCGACAGCGACAAGATCGACGTCATCCACCCCGCCGTGCAGCTCACCATCGACGCGACGCCCAAGACAGTCCGCGCCGGCGACGACGTCACTTTCACCGTCACCGCGCGCAACACCGGCGACGTCCCGCTGACCGCAGTGTCCGTTGTGGACGCACAAACCGCCTGTGCGAAGAAGTTCGACATCGTCGAAACCGGAGCGGTGCTGACCTACACCTGCACCCGCAAAGCACCCGGTGACGACTTCGCGCAAGCCGTCGAGATCACCGGAATTGATCCGACCGGTCGCACGGTGCAATCAACCGGTGACGCGAAAGCCGACGTCATCCACCCCGGGATCGCCGTGATGAAAGACGCGGCACCCTACGAAGTCCGGGAAGGCGACACCGTCACGTTTTCGATCCTGGTCAAGAACACCGGCGACGTCCCGCTCGCCGACGTGAGCGTCGTCGACGACCACACGCCGTCGTGTGCGCGCACCGTGCCCGAACTGGCCGTGGACGCCGAAATTTCTTACACCTGCACAACGGTCGCCGGAAAAGTTGGCTTCACCGGCAAAGCAACCGCCACCGGTCAAGACCCGACCCGGCGTCCGGTGAGTGCTTCCGGCGAGTCGGCGTTCGTCGTCCGAATAGGCTGAACGGAGCAACGCGGGAGCGTCCGATTGCCGCGAAATCCATGCCTGTCGCCGACGGGAAATGTGACCAGTGCGTTCGTAGGGTTCTCGTTGTAATTGTTCCGTGATACGTTCCTGCGCCGTGTCCCCCATTGGTGAACGTGCGCACGTGGTGATGGTGTCACTCAGTGTGCTGCTCGGCGTTTTTTCCGCCGCCGCAGGCACCTGGATGGCTACCGCCGAAGGAAACACCGCCGAGCTCGGCGCCGCGGCGCTCGTCCTGCCGAACGCGCCCGCCGGCGCCGGCAGCGGCAGCGGAACCGACCTCGCCGGCGGCCAGGTCCAGACCACTACCCCCGGTCAGCCCGGCGCGCCCACGACCTCGGCCCCCGCCCCGGTGACGACGTCCAGCGCGGCACCCACGCCGACCGAGACTTCCGCCGCGCCGCAACAGTCGCCGTCCGAAGCTCCGGCGCCCAGCACCAAGGCCGCGGCCCGCGTCGCCCCTTCGGCCGCCGCCCAGGTCATCACGCTGGTCAACGACGAGCGGGCGAAGGCCGGCTGTGCCCCGCTGGTGGAGGAATCGCACGTCACGAAGGCCGCGCAGGACTACAGCGAACAGATGTCGGCCGAGAACTTCTTCTCCCACACCAGTCCCGACGGCACGACGTTCGATCAGCGCATCAAGAACGCCGGCTACCCGAAGCCGGGCGCGGAGAACATCGCGCGCGGGCAGACGTCCGCGGCGCAGGTCATGGAGTCCTGGATGAACTCCGAAGGCCACCGCGCCAACATCCTGAACTGCTCGCTCAAGAAGATCGGTGTCGGCGTCACCACCGCGGGCTGGTACTGGGTCCAGAACTTCGGATACTGAGAGGTACTGAGGGAAGCTACTTGCTCCACCGTTCGGCGATGTCGCCGTAGCGCGCCAGCACCGTCGCCCGCAGCTCCGGATCAGACCGCGGCACCGGCTCGATGAACACCTCGGTGACGTCGTGGAACGTCTCCGTCAGCTCGGCCGCGAGCCGGACGCACGCGCGTTCGACGTCCGCGGCGCCGAGCGAGTCGTCGAAGTCCACGCGGGTGCAGACCAGCACCTGGTCGGTGCCCATCAGCATGGTCTGCAGGTCGACGACGGCCTCGATCTCCGGCGCGCTGTCCAGGTGGTCGCGGACGCCGCGGACCAGCAGCGGGTCGGCCTGGCGCCCGACGAGCAGGCCGCGGTTGGTGCGGCCGAGCAGGTAGGCGACGCAGGCGAGCAGCAGGCCGATGGCGATCGACGCGATGCCGTCCCAGACCTCGGAGCCGGTGAGCTGGTGCAGCCCGATGCCGCCGAACGCGAGCAGCAGGCCGATCAGCGCGGCCGAGTCCTCGAACAGGACCGTCTTCGGCGTCGGGTCGTCGATGAGCCGCAGGTAGGTCCACAGCGAGCGGTTCTCCGCGCGGGACTCCCGCACGACCTGGCGCACTGCCTGCAGCCACGACGTGCTCTCGAGCACGAACGCCACGGCGAGGACGATGTAGCTGAGCAGCGACGTGCTCTGCGCCTCGCCGTGCCCGAACAGCGTCGAGACACCCTCGTAGAGCGCGAACATCGCACCCGAGGCGAAGATCGAGACCGCCGCGAGCAGCGACCAGAAGTACCGCTCCTTGCCGTAGCCGAAGGGGTGCACGCGGTCGGCCGGGCGCTCCGAGCGCTTCAACGCCGTCAGCAGCAGGACCTCGGTGATCGTGTCGGCCACCGAGTGCGCGGCTTCGGACAACATCGCGCCCGAGCCGGTCAGGACGCCCGCGATCAGCTTCATGATGGCGATCGCCAGGTTCACCCCGCCGGCGAGCAGGACGGTCAGGGTGCTTTCGCCGCCGGAGTTCCCGGGTTCCTCGCTCACGCTGGTGAGCGTAGTGCTCAGAGGCGCTGCAGGCCGCTCAGAACGCGTTCCATGAGCGCCATCGCGGGCCGGCCGTCGGCGCCCGGACGGCTGTCGTGGATGGTGACCAGGCCCTGCTCGGCCATGTCGTCCAGCAGGACGCGCACGACGCCGAGCGGCACGCTCAGCGTGGCCGCGACCTCGGCGACCGACCGCGGGTGCAGGCACAGCGAGTGCACCGAACGGAACTCACCGGTCACCCGGGCGCCGTCCCAGTGCGCGCCGGCCCGTGTCGAGACCATCGCTTCGATCGCGAGGTGGCGCCGCGACTGCGTCCGGCCACGGGTGAGGACGTACGGGCGCACGAGCGTGCGCTGCGTGGGCACGTAGTCCTGGGCGAGCCGGATGTCGTCCGGGATGGGGTGCAGGGCGTGTCGGCCGGTCGTGGTGGTCCGCCGGTCCTCGGCCATTCGTGCCGCCCCCTGTTTCCGTGATCGTCAAAGGTGCCCTCGCTGGCAACGGCGGCGGCGAGGAAAGGCCAGGATACGCCGCTTGTCCAGGGTTCTGACCGTCGTTTGTCCTTGACTCGATGGGCCAATTCAGTGATTATCATGAACATTTTTCAGGAAAACGATTACCGCGAAGAAGTCCCAGCTAGCGGACCCGAAGTCAAGGGTGCGACCGGTGACAACGGGTAGCGGAATGGCTACGAGGTCACCAATTCCCTGAAACTTTCGGACCATGAAAAACGGCCCCGGCCAGGAAGTCCTGACCGGGGCCGCGCGTTCTCGACAACCGTGTCACTCCTCCGCGAGTGACGGCGCTCCGAGCGCGATCGGCTTCGGTTCCGGCTTGCGCTTGACCGACTCCAGCAGCATCTGCGCGACGTCGACGATCTCGACCTTCTCGCTCGCCGTGCCGTCGCTCTGGCGCGCGGTCAGGCCGTCGTTCAGCATCACCTTGCAGAACGGGCAGCCGGTGGCGATCTTCGACGGCGCGGTGCCGAGCGCCTCGTCGACGCGCTCGACGTTGATTCGCTTGCCGATCTTCTCTTCCATCCACATCCGCGCGCCGCCGGCTCCGCAGCACATCGACTTGTCGCCGTGCCGCGGCATCTCGCGCAGCTGCGCGCCGGTCGCGCCGACGAGCTCGCGCGGCGCCTCGTACACCTTGTTGTGGCGGCCGAGGTAGCACGGGTCGTGGTAGGTGACGTCCTCGGCGACCGGCGCCACCGGCACCAGCTGCTTCTCCCGCACCAGGCGGTTCAGCAGCTGCGTGTGGTGCACGACGTCGAACTGGCCGCCCAGCTCCGGGTACTCGTTGGCGAGCGTGTTGAAGCAGTGCGCGCAGGTCACGACGACCTTGCGGGCCTTGCGCTCGCGGCCCTCGAACACCGAGTTCAGCACCTCGACGTTCTGCTGGGCGAGCATCTGGAACAGGAACTCGTTGCCGGCGCGGCGGGCCGGGTCACCGGTGCAGGACTCCTCCGAGCCGAGCACGGTGTACTTGACGCCGGCCATGTGCAGCAGCTCCGCGACCGCGCGCGTCGTCTTCTTGGCGCGGTCCTCGAACGCGCCGGCGCAGCCGACCCAGAACAGGTACTCCGCGTCGCCGAGGTCGCCGTCGAACACCGGGACCTCGAAGTCGAGGTCCTCGGTCCAGGCCAGCCGGTCCTTGGCGTTCTGGCCCCACGGGTTGCCCTTGTTCTCCAGGTTCTTGAACATGCCGTTCAGCTCGCTGGGGAACGCCGACTCGATCATCACCTGGTAGCGGCGCATGTCGACGATGTGGTCGACGTGCTCGATGTCGACCGGGCACTGCTCGACGCAGGCGCCGCAGCTGGTGCAGGACCAGAGGACGTCCGGGTCGATGACGCCGCCGTCGTCGCCGATCAGGGCCTTCTGCGACTCGGCGATGGCGAGGACGTCGATCCCGGCGTACATGTTGTCGCCGGACAGCCCGATCTCGTCGCCCGCCATGTCGCGCTTGCCGCCGGCCAGCAGGTACGGCGCCTTCGCGTAGGCGTGGTCACGCAGCTGCGTGATGACCAGCTTCGGCGACAGCGGCTTGCCGGTGTTCCACGCCGGGCACTGCTCCTGGCAGCGGCCGCACTCGGTGCACGTCGAGAAGTCCAGCCAGCCCTTCCAGCTGAAGTCCTCGATCTTGCCGACGCCGAAGGTGTCCTCGTCGGGGTCGGCTTCCTCGAGGTCGAGGACCTTGCCGCCGCTCATCATCGGCTTGAGCGCGCCGAGGGCGACGCCGCCGTCGGCCTCGCGCTTGAAGTAGATGTTGAAGAAGGCACTGAAGCGGTGCCACGCGATGCCCATGGTCATCGTGCGCGCGACGACGATCAGCCAGACCGTGGCGCTCATCAGCTTGACGAACGCGAAGATCGTCACCAGGTTCGGGCTCGCCGGCAGGAGCTCGCCGATCGGGTTCGAGACGAAGGCGGCCCAGGTCGGCGTCTCGTGCGCGCCCAGCGCGGCCTTCGCGGCGCGGACGCCGATGATGCCGATGCCCTCGACGAGCACGACGGCCTCGATGAAGTACGCCCATTTGAAGTTCGAGCCCTGGAAGCGGCTCTGGCGGTCGGCGCGGCGCGGGTGGTTGCGCTGCCGGATCGCCATCAGCACCAGGATGCCGACGATCGTGCCGAGCCCGAGCAGCTCCATGAGCAGCTGGAACGGCGGGAAGTCGTCGAGGATCGGCCAGCCCCACGTCGGCACGAAGACCTCGCCGTAGGCCTCGAACAGGGCGAGCGAGCCGAGCAGGAAGCCCCACATGACCAGCCAGTGGGCGGGGCCGACGCTGCGCTTGCGGTTCATCCGCGTGTGCGCGGCGAACTCCTTGATCAGCGTTTTCATGCGCGCCGTGAACGGCCCGTTGCGCGTCGAGTCGGGCTGGCCGAGGCGGATCACCCGCACGAAACGGGCGATCGTCGCGGCGAACATGCCCCACGCGACGACGCCGAGGACGACGGCGATGCCGCCCAGCGTCAGTTGGAGAGCGCCCATCGTTCGGGTGCCTTTCGTCCGGATCAAAACTGTGGTGGTGCCGGGAGACTAACCTTCCTTACTGATGAGTAACCCGTTGAGTGGCCTTAAGTCCCACCGATGTGGTGTACGTCGCTCTTTGTTTTGGGACGATCGTTCAGGTAGTTTTCACCCTATGGTGAAGCTGCAAGTGGACGGCCGGAAGGCGCGCGGCGAGAAGCGGCGCGCCGAGCTCATCGAGGCCACGCTGCGGATCATCGAGCGTGACGGCGTCGCGGGCGTCACCCACCGGACGGTCGCGGCCGAGGCCGGCGTGCCCACGACGTCGACGACCTACCACTTCTCGTCGCTGGACGACCTGCTGGTCGCGACCCTCATCTCGTGCGCCCGCGACATGGCGACCGAGGTCTACTGGATGATCGACCGGGCCCGGTCCCGCGGCTCCCGCGGCGCCGAGGAGGTCGCGGCCCTGCTCGCCGAGGCGCTCGGCCCGCGGCGGGGGCGCACGATGGCGGAGTACGAGCTCTACCTGCTCGCCGCGCGGAAGCCCGAGCTGCGCCCGGCCGCCCGGCGCTGGCTGGACGTCCTGACGTCGATGGTCCGCCACGACGACGAGGTGGCGTTCCGGGTCTTCCTCGCCGGCATCGACGGCCTGCTCATCCAGGGCCTGATCGACGACGAGCCGCCGTCGGCCGAGGAGCTGCGGCCGGTGGTGGACTACCTGCTGAAACCGCGTTGACGGCTGTCTTAGTTTCGGATCATGCGGATCTTCGGTGACTTCGAGCTCGACGACGACCGGACGCGGCTGGACCTCGACGTGGTGTGGAAGTTCCTCTCGACCGAGGCCTACTGGGGCCGCTGGCGCACGCGTGAGCAGGTCGAAGCCGCGATCGACGGCTCGTGGCGGGTCGTCGGCGCCTACCGCGGCGGCTCGATGGCCGGGTTCGCCCGCGCGTTCTCCGACGGCGTCTCGTCCGCCTACCTCGCCGATGTCTTCGTCGTCGGCTCCGCCCGCGGCAGCGGCCTCGGAAAGGAGATCGTGCGGGAGATGATCGACAACGGTCCCGGCGCGCAGTTCCGCTGGATGCTCCACACCGCCGACGCGCACGGGCTGTACCGGCAGTTCGGCTTCGCCGAGCACACCAAGGGCCACTACCTGGAGCGCGAGGGGCCCAACGCGGGGAACTTCGTGAAGTGACGCCGCGCCGGGCCCGCCCCGGGTGACTCAGCCCTTGTTCTCGTACACCGGCGTGATCACCGCGCGGGCCAGCGTGTGCCCGAACATGTTGAAGCCGAGGAACGCCGGCGTCGCGTCCTCCGGCACCTCCAGCTTGTCGAGGTCGAGCGCGTGCACGGCGAAGTAGTAGCGGTGCGGGCCGTGCCCGGGCGGCGGCGCCGCGCCGAGGAACCGCTTGACCCCGCCGTCGCCCTTCAGCGTCACCGCGCCTTCGGGCAGGCCGGAGCCGTCGCCCGCGCCGGACGCCAGCTCCGTCACCGAAGCCGGGATGTTGAACACCGCCCAGTGCCAGAAGCCGCTGCCGGTCGGCGCGTCCGGGTCGTAGCAGGTGATCGCGAAGCTCTTCGTCTCCGCCGGGAAGCCCTCCCACGCCAGGTGTGGCGAACGGTCCTCGCCGCCGGCGCCGAAGATGCCGGACAACTGGGGCGTGGCCAGGGTTTCGCCGTCGGCGACGTCGTTGCTGCGCAGGGTGAACGACGGCACTTCGGGCAGGGATTCGTACGGGCCGGGTGCTTGCGGCATGGATCCTCCTGATCACGGAACTGGAGACTTGCGCCAGGTTAGGCCCCGAGCGCCGGCCCTGCGTCTCAGGGAGGGATCTCAGGGTCTTTCGGGGGGTTACCCCCATATACGGGCCGCTCACCCCGTCCTAACGTTCTTCACGCAGAGGAAACAACACCGAGGGGACCAACGAGCATGGCGCGCCCGCTTTTGGCTGTGGGAGGCATCGTCCTGATCGGCGTCGGCCTGGCGACCGCGCTCGGCTGGGGCTGGGGCTCCGATTTCGCACACACCGACACCGTTTCGCAGACGATCCGCAGCGTGAAGCTGGAGGGTGACTCGGGATCGGTGAAGATCCGCACCGGCTCGGGGCCGTCGACGGTGCGCGAAGAGGTCAACTACCGCTGGCGGAACAAACCGGACGGGCCGTTCTACCGTGTCGAAGGTGACCAGCTGGTGCTCGGCGCGTGCGGCCGGAACTGCGAGGTCGACTTCGAAGTCGTCGTGCCGCAGGGGGTGCCCGTCACCGGGAACCTCGACTCCGGTGGGCTGGACATCGCCGGGGTGTCGAGTGTGGACGTTCACGCCGACTCCGGGCACGCCCGCGTCGAAGACGTTTCCGGCGCGGTGAAGCTGCGGCTGGACAGCGGTGCGATCACCTTGCGGAACGTCGGCGCGGTGCAGCTGCAGAGCGAATCCGGCAGCGTCACCGGCGACGACGTGCGCGGCCCGGTCGACGTGACGTCCTCCAGTGGCAGCGTCGAATTCCGGCTGACCCAGTCGAACGACGTGAAGGTGCATGCCGACAGCGGCAGCGTCGAGCTGACCGTGCCGGGCGGGCCGTACCGCGTCGAGGGCAACAGCGACAGCGGCCGCCGCGACATCGGCGTGCAGACCGACGGGACGGCCCCGCACGTGCTGAACCTGACCACCGACAGCGGCAGCGTCACGGTCCGCGCGGCCTGACTTTCTCTTACTACGGGGGCATTTCCGATGGGCAGGATCGAACGGCGCGTGCTGGTGGCCGCGTTGCTGGGGGCGCTCGCGACGTTCGGGGCCGTGGGTTTCGCGCGGAGCGAGCCGGCGGAAACTCCCGCGCAGGGCGTGCCGGTGACCGCGGATTACCACTATCGAGTGACTTCCTGGGTGGGGACTCCGGCTGAAGTCGTTGTACAGCAAGGAAACCCCGATTTCTTCTTCTCCTCTTGGCCGGCCCGCCACTCCTGAATTGTCGGTGGCCGCTGTTAGGAAGGAAGCACGCCGAAGGTCGGCGGGCAGGGGGAGGAAGCACATCATGGACATGCGCCGGGTCGTCGCGGTCGTCGCGGCGGTCGTGGTCACGGTGGCGGTGCCCGCCGTCGCTTCGGCGTCTTCGCCACTGGCGTGGCGCTCGTGTGCCACGCAGCGGGAGCCGTCGGCGGAGTGCGCGACGGTCGAGGTGCCGATCGACCGTGCGCGGCCGGAGCTGGGGTCGGCACAGCTGGCGCTGGCCCGGCTGCCCGCGCTCGATCCGGGCAGGCGGATCGGCTCGCTGCTGGTCAACCCGGGTGGGCCGGGAGGCTCCGGCGTCGGGTTCGCGCAGTTCGGCGGGCTGGCCTCGCCGGAGCTCGCGTTGCTGCGGCAGCGGTTCGACGTCGTGGGGTTCGACCCGCGCGGCGACTGGTACAGCAAGCCACGCATCACGTGTGACGCGGCGACCTTGTTCGACCCGGCGCTGGACCGGTTCCCGTCGACGCGGCCGGGGTTCGACGCGCTGGTCGCGCACAACCGGAAGGCGGCCGCGGACTGCCTGGCCCGGACCGGGCCGCTGCTGGCCCACGCGGACACGCAGAGCGCGGCCGAGGACATCGAGACGATCCGCGTCGCGCTGGGCGAGCCGAAGATCTCGTGGCTGGGGCTGTCCTACGGCACCGAGCTGGGCGCGATCTACGCGGCGAAGTACCCGGGCCGGGTGCGGGCGATGGTGCTCGACGGCGCGATCGACCACGCGCGGCCGATGCCCCAGGCGATCCTGGAGGAGGCCGCGGCCACCGAGGACGCGCTGGTCCGGTTCGCGGACTGGTGCCGCGGCTCGGCCGGCTGCGCCCTGCACGGCCAGGACGTCCTCCGCTTCTACGACGACGTCGTGGCCCGGGCGGCCAGCGGCGGGATCTGGTCGAGCGAGCTGGGGCGGCCGGCGACGGCCGACGAGGTCTCGGCGGGCGTCTACGGCCATCTCTACCTGAGGGACGACTGGCCGGCGCTGGGCAAGGACCTGGCCGCGGCCGGCGGGGAGTTCCCGGACGCCCGGGGGCTGACCGAGCGGAACCAGTTCCGGTCCCCGATCTACGGGGCCTACCGGGCGATCGGCTGCCACGACTTCCCGTCACCGTTCACCGGGCCGTCGGACATGGGCTTCCTGGCGGGATTGCTTCGCACAGCGGCGCCGCACAGCTGGCGGTACTCGGAGTACTGGGACTTCGCCAGCGGGTGCACGGGCTGGCCGATACCGGCGAAGAACCCACCGCGGCCCCAGCCGGTCCGCGGCACCCCGCCGATCCTGGTCGTGGGCGGCGCCCACGACCCGGCAACACCGCTGGCCTGGGCCCGCGGGCTGGCGGCGAGCATCGAGGGAGCGGCCCTGCTCACCCGCACCGACGACGGCCACACGGGACTGTTCAACTCCGCGTGCGCCCGGGCGGCCGAGGTGGCTTACCTGGTGAGCGGGGTGGTGCCCGGTCGCGGGGCGGTTTGCCGGTGAGGCCGACGCGTGCGCACGCGGGTGTGGCGCCGGAGGGCTTGGGAGCAGGCGGAGCGGTGCGGGAGCGGCAGCCGGTGGCCCGGGATGGCGGACACGGCGGCCGCAGCCGGAGCGGTGCGGGAACGGCAGCCGGTCGGCCGGTGAGCGGCAGTCTGTCGGCCGGGAGCGGCAGCCGGTGGCCCGGGATGGTGGGGCGCAGCGGCGGCAGCCGGTCGACGCGGGGCCCACTCCGCGGCGGGCTGCGGGGCCGATCCGCTCCACGGCGGGCAGTCCGCGGTGGATCGCGCCGCCCGGCGCCCGCGGGGTGCCTGCGTCCCAGGGGCGCCAGGCCCACGGGTCCCCTGGGACGCGGGCCGTCGGTGCCCCGTCCCGGCCGAACCGCCCGGTCGAGCCCGGATCGCCGGTGAGCCATCCGCAGGTGAGCGGCGTCACAGCCGATCGGGGCGCACTCGCCCGGCGGACCCGGGAACAAGAAGCCGAACCGCCTCGTTAGGCTGGGTACAGAGGTTGAGCGCAGTCGACTCAAGTCCGGCTTGACGGAGTGCGCGAAGGCCGGATAAAACTTGCCAGGGCCTCGCTCAAGGCGGGAATGAACCTGCAGGTCACGAACATAGCAGCCGTACACAGGAGGAAAGCACCATGGCGCGAGCGGTCGGCATCGACCTCGGCACGACCAACTCGGTCGTCGCCGTCCTTGAGGGCGGCGAGCCGACGGTCATCGCCAACTCGGAAGGCTCCCGGACCACCCCCTCGATCGTCGCCTTCGCCAAGAACGGTGAAGTGCTGACCGGTCAGCCGGCGAAGAACCAGGCCGTGACGAACGTCGACCGGACCATCCGGTCCGTGAAGCGGCACATCGGTACCGACTGGAAGACCGAGATCGACGGGAAGAACTACACCTCCCAGGAAATCAGCGCGCGCGTGCTGATGAAGCTCAAGCGCGACGCCGAGGCGTACCTGGGCGAGACGATCACCGACGCCGTCATCACCGTCCCCGCCTACTTCGAGGACGCCCAGCGGCAGGCCACCAAGGAGGCCGGGCAGATCGCCGGCCTGAACGTGCTCCGCATCGTCAACGAGCCGACCGCCGCCGCGCTGGCGTACGGCCTGGACAAGGGTGAAAAAGAGCAGACCATCCTGGTCTTCGACCTCGGTGGTGGCACCTTCGACGTCTCGCTGCTGGAGATCGGCGAGGGCGTCGTCGAGGTCCGCGCCACCTCCGGTGACAACCACCTCGGTGGTGACGACTGGGACGAGCGCATCGTCA
This sequence comes from Amycolatopsis sp. MtRt-6, assembly GCF_017308975.1. Classification (GTDB taxonomy): domain Bacteria; phylum Actinomycetota; class Actinomycetes; order Mycobacteriales; family Pseudonocardiaceae; genus Amycolatopsis. The sequence continues at coordinate 590,431 of NZ_JADWPD010000001.1, forward strand.
AGTGGCTGGTCGACAAGTTCAAGGCCACCAACGGCATCGACCTGACCAAGGACAAGATGGCGCTGCAGCGCATCCGCGAGGCAGCTGAAAAGGCGAAGATCGAGCTGTCCAGCTCGAACTCGGCCAGCATCAACCTGCCGTACATCACCGTCGACGCGGACAAGAACCCGCTGTTCCTCGACGAGACGCTCTCGCGCGCCGAGTTCCAGAAGATCACCGCGGACCTGCTCGAGCGCACCCGCAACCCGTTCAACAACGTCATCCGGGACGCGGGCATCGCCGTCGGCGACATCGACCACGTCGTGCTCGTCGGTGGTTCCACCCGCATGCCGGCCGTCTCGGACCTGGTCAAGGAGCTGACCGGCGGCCGCGAGCCGAACAAGGGTGTCAACCCGGACGAGGTCGTCGCGGTCGGCGCGGCGCTGCAGGCCGGTGTGCTGAAGGGCGAGGTCAAGGACGTCCTGCTGCTGGACGTCACGCCGCTTTCGCTCGGCATCGAGACCAAGGGTGGCGTCTTCACCAAGCTCATCGAGCGCAACACCACGATCCCGACCAAGCGCTCGGAGATCTTCTCCACCGCGGACGACAACCAGCCGTCGGTGCAGATCCAGGTGTTCCAGGGTGAGCGCGAGATCGCCGCGCACAACAAGAAGCTCGGCATGTTCGAGCTGACCGGTCTCCCGCCGGCCCCGCGTGGCGTGCCGCAGATCGAGGTCACCTTCGACATCGACGCCAACGGCATCGTGCACGTGACCGCGAAGGACCTGGGCACGAACAAGGAGCAGTCGATGACGATCACCGGTGGCTCCGCGCTGCCGAAGGACGACATCGAGCGCATGGTCAAGGACGCCGAGGCCCACGCCGAGGAAGACAAGAAGCGCCGCGAGGAAGCGGAGACCCGCAACCAGGCGGAGACGCTGGTCTACCAGACCGAGAAGTTCGTCAAGGACAACGAAGACAAGCTGCCCGACGACCTCAAGGGCAAGGTCAAGTCCGCGATCGACGAGGCCAACGAGTCGCTGAAGGGCACGGACTCGACCAAGATCCGCGAGGCGATCGAGAAGTTGAACGCCGCTTCGCAGGAGCTGGGCACCGCCCTGTACGCCAACGCGAACGCCGACGCGGCGGCCGGTGCGGCCGGTGGCGCGGGTGCGGGTGCGGCCGGGGACGCCGCCGGTGCGGCCGGCGGCCAGGCCAAGGCCGATGACGTGGTGGACGCCGAGATCGTCGAAGAGGACCCGAAGAAGTGACCCACAGCTACGACGAATCCGAGAACCAGGGCCGAGGCCCCGAGGAGCCGGTGGTCGTGCGGGACCGTCGTCGGGTGGACCCCCAGACCGGGCAGGTCCGCCCGCCCGGTCCGGCCCACGCCGCGCCGGACCCCGACGAGGCGCCCGTGGAGCACGCGGGCCCCTCGCTGGGTGAGTCCATTGTGGACGACTCGGTGTCGGTCGTCTCCGACGTGGAGAAGGAGCTGGCCGAGCGCACCGCCGACCTCCAGCGCCTGCAGGCCGAGTACGCCAACTACCGCAAGCGGGTCGAGCGCGACCGCGAGGCGGTCGTGATCGGCGCGAAGGCGACCGTGGTGAACGACCTCCTGCCGCTGCTCGACGACCTCGAGCGGGCCGAGCAGCACGGTGACCTCACCGGGGCGTTCAAGGCCGTCGGCGACAAGCTGATCAGCGGCCTGCAGCGCGCGGGCCTCGAGTCGTTCGGCGCCGAGGGCGAGCCCTTCGACCCGAGCGTGCACGAGGCCGTGCAGCACAACACCTCGCCGGACGTGGCGGGCCCGACGGTCACCGTGGTCATGCGCCGCGGGTACCGCTTCGGGGACCGCGTACTGCGGGCGGCGCTGGTCGGCGTGACCGACCACGAGCCCGGTGCGGCCCCGGGGGACCCGTCCGTCGGTGGCGAGCTGCCACTCGGCGGCGGAGTCGATGAGCAGCAGCAGTAGGAGAACCAAGTGGGAGGAGGAGACGCCCGATGAGCGCACGGGAATGGATCGGTAAGGACTTCTACCGTGAGCTGGGCGTCTCCTCCGACGCCACCGCGGACGAAATCAAGAAGGCCTACCGGAAGCTGGCCAAGGAGAACCACCCGGACGCGAACGCCGGCAACGCGCAGGCGGAGCAGAAGTTCAAGGCGGTCTCCGAGGCCTACGGCGTGCTCTCCGACGCGAGCAAGCGCAAGGAGTACGACGAGGCGCGGCGGCTGTTCGGCGGCGGGGGTGGCTTCAACTTCCCCGGTGGCGGCGGTGGCGGCAGCTTCGACATGGGCGACATCTTCGGCCAGGCCGGCGCCGGTCAGCAGGGCGGTTTCGGCGGGCTCGGCGACATCCTCGGCGGGATCTTCGGCCGTGGCCGGTCGTCGGCGGGCGCGACGGCGAACCGGCCGCAGCGCGGTGCCGACGTCGAGACGGACGTCCGGATCGACTTCACCGAGGCGGTCAAGGGCGCGACCCTGCCGCTGCGGCTGTCGAGCCCGGCGACCTGCGCGACCTGCAGCGGCAACGGTGCCCGGCCGGGCACGTCGCCGCGGACCTGCCCGACCTGTTCCGGTTCGGGGCTGGTGAGCCGCAGCCAGGGCGCGTTCGCGTTCTCGGAGCCGTGCCGCGACTGCCGGGGCCGCGGAACGATCATCGACGACCCGTGCCCGGAGTGCGGCGGCGAAGGCATCAGCACGCGGACGCGCACGCTGACCGTCCGGATCCCGCCGGGCGTCGACGACGACCAGCGCATCCGGCTGGCCGGCCAGGGTGAGCCGGGCCGGGGTGGCGCGCAGGCGGGCGACCTCTACGTCCGGGTGCACGTGGCTCCGCACGCGCTGTTCGGGCGCAAGGGGCTCGACCTGACGATCACCGTGCCGGTGGACTTCACCGAACTGGCGCTCGGCACCACGGTCACGGTGCCGACGCTGGAATCGAAGGTCTCGCTCAAGGTGCCGCCGGGTACCGCGAGCGGGCGGGTGCTGCGCGTGCGCGGCAAGGGCATCGCCAAGCGCGACGGTTCGCAAGGTGACCTGCTCGTCACCCTCCAGGCGGCGATTCCCGCCAAACTGGACGACAAGGCGCGCGAGGCACTGCAGGCGTACGCCGAGGCGATGGCCGGGCACGACCCCCGGCCCGAGATCACCGAGCTGCTGCAAGGTAGGTGAGCGTGATGTTCGGCGGGACACCGCAGGAAGGCGACGAGGAGACCCCGGTGTTCGTCATCTCGGTGGCGGCCCAGCTCGCCGGGATGCACGCGCAGACGTTGCGCGCCTACGACCGGCAAGGTCTGGTGTCACCGGGCCGCACCCCCGGCGGCGGGCGGCGCTACTCGATGCGGGACATCGCGCTGCTGCGCGAGGTCCAGCGCCTGTCGCAGGAAGACGGCGTCAACCTGGCCGGCATCAAGCGCATCATCGAGCTGGAGAACCAGGTCGACGCGCTCCGCGCCCGGATCACCGAGCTGACGGAGGAGCTGGCCGCGGCGTACGTGGCGGCCGAGCAGGCAACGGCGGCGGCGCACGCGTCCTACCGCCGGGACCTGGTACCGCTCAACCAGCAGACGGCGCTGGTGGTGTGGCGCCCGAAGCGCCGCTGACCACCGGAGCACCGAAGGCCTCCCCGGGCGACCGGGGAGGCCTTCGCGCGTGAGGGCCTCGGCGGCCGTCCGTCTCCCGGGGGCGGGAAACTGTCGGTGCCTGCCGGTAGCGTGGAAAACGGGGGCTGCTCAGGCAGGTTTGCGCCGCGGGATCATGTCTTGGTGTTCAGCAACTGCTTGACCTCCGCCGTCCGGGACTCGATGACCCGGCGGGCCAGGTCGCGAGCCTGGGCGTTCACTCCGCCGTTCGGGCCGTTCTCGGTCCGGGCCAGCTCGACCGCTCCCTGCTGCTGTCCCGCCAGGACATCCAGGAACCTGCGGGTGAACTCGCTGTCCGGCACCGTCCGAAGTGCTCCCACCACGTCCGGCGCTGTCATCTTCATGCCGCCGTGGCCGGCGTGGGCCTGCGGGGACACCGTCTCCGGCTGGTTCCAGTCGCGGAGCCAGCGCCGCATGTCGTCGATCTCCGTCTGCTGCGTCACCTCGATCGCCGCCGCCAGCTCCTTCAACTCCGCCGGGACCGGGCGGGCCGCGGCCAGGCGGACGATCTCGATCCCTTGCCGGTTCAGGGGAATCAGCATCTGCAGGAACATCACGTCGGCCGCGTTGTACTCCCGCGTGGCCGTCGTCGCGCCGCATCCGGTCAGCAGCAGCGCGACGACGGCCAAGACCACTCTCATCACTGGCGCTGCCAGAGCGCCGGTGTGTTCGGCGGCTCCCAGCCCGCGATCGCCGTGTGCGGCTGGACGCAGCGGTAGCTCGCGCCGCCGTACGTCACGACGTCGCCCGCCTTGTACGCCGTGCCCGCGGCCCACGTGCCACTCGTGGGCGGGGTGGTCGTCGTGGTGGGCGGCCGGGTCGTCGTGGTCGGAGGTGGCGTGGTGGTCGTCGGCGGCGGGGTGCCGCCACCCACCTGGAGGTCGACGCAGCTGTAGAACGCGTTGGCCGTGTCCGCGATGTTCCAGATCGCCAGCACCTTGATCCGGCCCGAATAGCCGGCCAGGTTCACCGTGTGCGACAACGTCGGCGGCGGCTGCTGGTTGTTGCCGCTGAACACCGCGACGCGGGTGCCGCCGACGTAGTACTCGTAGTTCGACGTCGAGTGCCGGGCGGTGAACACCCAGTTGAACGTCACCGTGCTGCCGACGGACTTGGCGGGCCACGGCTTCGACTCGTCGGTCAGCTCGGCGAACTGCGCCAACCCGCCGTTGCAGCTGCGCAGGCCTTTCGGGCCTTCGACGCTCTGCGGTTCGTAGACGATGTTCCCGCAGCCGGACACCTTCCCGGCCGCGCAGTTGGCCTGCCGGCTGGGCGGATCGGACACGTAACCGTGGGCACTCGCCGAGACAGCGGGGAGGACGACGACCAGCGCCGGCGCCAGCAGGACGCCGGCCGCGGCCGCGAAGAGCTTGGTTTTCCAGGTCATTTCGGCTCCTCGAAGGGGAACAGCGTTGTTCCGAAGGGGAGGACGAACGAACACATCCGGGGAAGATGTGGTCTAGACCATAAGGCGAATCCGGCACAACGGTCAACGAACTACCGCCGTTCGACGATTTCGCTGCTCCGGTCGGCTCAGTGCGAAGGTCGGGCCGGCTGCTGCGGGTGTCCGCCGACGCAGGACGTCGAGCAGCTCAATCCAGGGTGAAGGGGTCGTAGGATATTCGTTCCAGATCGATCCCCCTGGCCAGCAGCTTGGCGACGGTCGCCTGGATCATCGGCGGCGAGCCGGACACGAGGACGTCGTGGTTCTGCCACGTGCCGCGCTGGGTCACGGCGTGGGCGAGCGTTCCGCGGTCGCCGCCCGACAGGGCGCCCTCCTCGGTGACCGGGGTGACCGTCAGCCACTTCGACGTCGTGGCCAGCCGGCGCAGCTGCTCCAGCGCGTACAGGTCTTCCGGTCGCCGTCCGCCGAAGAACAGGTGCACGGGCGGGTTCCGCTTCCAGCGCGAAAGATCGTCGAGGATCGCCAGCAACGGCGTGATCCCGGTGCCGCCGCCGATCATGAGCAACCGTCGTTTCCCCGACGTCGGACGCACGTTCAGCACGCCCATCGACGGCCCGAGGCGCCAGACGTCACCCGGCCTGGTGTGGTTGACGATGCTGCCGCTGACCCAGCCGCCGGGCACCGCGCGCACGTGGAAGGTGAGCTGGCCGTCGCCGCGGGGGGCGTTCGCCGGCGAAAGGTACCGCCAGAACCGGGGCCGCTGCGGCACTTCCACGCTGACGTACCCGCCGGCGCGGTACGGCAGCAGCCCCTCGGTGCGCACCTTCACCAGCGCGACGTCGCGGCTGAGCTTCCGGTGCTCCAGGACGGTCGCCGCCCACGCCGCCGGACCCGTCTCCGCCTGGGCGGCTTCGCGCATCGTCTTGGCGATGAGCCCGTACGCCGAGGTCCACGCCGATTCGACCTCGGTGGTCCACTTCTCCTTGAGAAACCGTTTCAGCGCGGCGATCAGCGCGACGCCGACGGCGTCGTAGTGCCGCGAGACGACGGCGAACTTCCGGTGGTCGCGGCCCAGTTGCCCCAGGAAGGTGACCAGCTCGTCGGGCCGGTCGACCATCTGCACCACGTACACCAGCGCGCGCAGCAGCCTGCTCCGCTGCGTCGTCATGGTCACCGGGAACAGATCCCGGCAATCGGGGGCGACCACGAACAACGCGCCGTAGAAGTACTGCGCCAGTTCATCGGCTTTCGGTTCGACCTCCGCAAAACTTTCACGAATCAACCGGGCCATCTCTCGACCATCCACAGCCGAAACGGGAAGCGTCTCGGGCAGTGCGGAGATCTTCACGGATTCAGCGTTCATCGGGAACGGTAATCTCCAGTCGTGCAAAGGCTTTAACGCCGTGCATGCATGCGGCGTCGCTGTGGCGGTGCCGCCCCCGAGGGTTCCCGACTGTAGGCGAATTCCCGTGCAGATGCGCGTGATTCCGCGCGTTCCCGCTCGAACGGAGCAATTCAGGTACGCCCGGTCAACGTCGCCTGTCGCAGCGTAAAAATGATCACATCGCCGGATTCATCCGTTACTGGTTGCCGATTTCCGAAGCGTAACGAAATCATTGACCGGACGGCGGATTGCCGCTGGGCCGATGGTGGCTAGTCGATCGTGAACGGGTCGTACTGGATCTGGTCCAGCGCGCTGCCCGCGACCAGCATGCGCGACACCGTCGCGCGGATCATCGCGGGCGAGCCGGACACGAGGATGTCGTGGCCGGGCCACGACCCGTACCGCGTGACGGCCTCGGCCAGCGTGCCCTGCTCGAACCCCGGGACGTCGCCGCCGCGCTCGACGACCGGTGTCACGGTCAGCCAGGGGTTCGTCGCCGCCAGGGCACGCAGTTCTTCGAGGTCGTAGAGGTCTTCGCGGGCGGGGCCGCCGTAGAACAGGTGGGTCTTCGGGTTCTCGCCCCACAGCGCGAGGTGGTCGAGGATTGCCCGCAGCGGGGCGATGCCGGTCCCGCCGGCGACCATCAGCACCGCACGCGCCGCCTCCCGGACGACCGTCATCCGGCCCAGTGGCGGGCCGAGCCGCCAGACGTCCCCGGGCTGGGTGTGGCTGACGATGGCGCGGGAGACCCAGCCGCCGTCGATCGCACGGACGTGGAACTCGATGCCGCCGTCCTCGCGCGGCGCGTTCGCCGGCGAAAGGTACCGCCACAGCCGCGGCCGCTGCGGCACTTCGACGCTCACGTACTGGCCGGGGTGGTACGGCACGGGCTGGTCGGGCACCAGCCGCACCAGGGCGAGGTCCCAGGTCAGCCGCCGGTGCTCGACGACGGTGGCCGACCACGACGGCGGGTTCGTGTCGGCCGCGGCGGCGTCCTGCATGGCCCGCGCGGCGATGGTGAACGCCTCGGCCCACGCCCGCTCGACCTCGGGTGTCCACGCCGGGCCGAGGTGGTTCTTGAGCGACGCCAGCAGCGCGGTCCCGACCGCTTCGTAGTGCCGGGGCACCACGCCGAACTTGCGGTGGTCGCGGCCCAGCTGGCGCAGGAACGGCGCGAGGTCGTCGGGCCGGTCGACCATCTGCACGATGTGCACCAGTGCGCGCACCAGCCTGCCGCGCTGGATCTCCATGTTGATCGGGAAGAAGTCGCGCGTGGTCGGGGCGAGGGTGAACAGCATCCCGTAGAAGAACTGCGAGATGTCCGCGATGTAGGGCTCGGACATCGCCCAGCTGTCCCGGATGAGCCGGACCATGGCCGTGACGGCCGCGGGAGCTTCGCGCGGGGCCGAAGACCTGGGGAGCGGGCTGACGGAATCGGCTGTCATGGGTGACTGTTCACGGGTCGGGAACCGCCTCCCGGGTCCTGCGCCACTGCTGTCACCTCGTCACTCAACGTCACTGGAAGGCGCTGCGCGCAGCGCCCGTCCGCAGGGTAACCGCCGGGCGCCCTTTTGCCCGCATTGTTGCTCCGACCGGGTGTATTGCACCCGGTCGGGCGTGGGGGACCTCACCGGTGCGATGGTTGGCCTGAGCAAGTGCCGGGCAATATACTTGTATGGCACAACTAAGGGAGGTGCCCATGGGCCTCGACAACGCCGACGACGTCCGGGTCGAGCTCATGCACGAGCTGAAGACCGCTTCCCAGCTCCAGCACGCCTGGATCATGCAAGCCTGGCAGAGCGAGCCCGGGTTGCACCCGGCGGCCGCGATGCTGCTGTCCGACCTGGCGAAGAACGGTGAGACGCGGCCGTCCGAGCTGGCGAAGCGCCGGCTCGTCGACCTCTCGGTCGTGAGCAGGCAGATCTCCCAGCTGTCGGCGGCCGGGCTGATCGACCGCCGCCCCGCGCCCGAAGACGGCCGGGCGTCCCTGGTGAGCGCCTCCGAGAAGGGCCGGGCCGAGCTCGCCCGCTGGCGGGCCGGCTACATCGAGTTCATGGAGAAGGCACTCGGCGGCTGGGACGACGAGCGCGTCACCGACCTCACCACGCGCCTCGCGGAGATGAACGCCGATCTCCGCCGCGCCCTCGGCAGTGAGGCCCCGCTGGCTGACACGAACAAGTGACACCCGGACGGAAAGGCGCACCGCAAGTGTCTTCTTCCCCTGGCGATAGTGTCCGTTCGGTCCTGACTTGACGGCATTCCCCAGGGTTAACGTCGGCGGGTGACGCGTGACCGGGTCGCGCTGCTGTGCGCGCTGGGGATCGACAACTTCGGATCCGGGCTGTTCCTCCCGTTGGCACTGGTCTACGTGACGCAGGTGGTCGGCGTGCCGCTGGCCGTGGCAGGCGCCGCCGTCACGCTCGGTGCCGTCGGCGCGCTCGCCGTGCCGCCGCTCGCCGGCGGGCTCGTCGACCGCGTCGGGCCACGCGCCGTGGTGATCGGCGCCCAGCTCCTCCAGGCCGCCGGGGCGGGGGCGTACCTGGTCGCCGACGGCGCCGGCGCGGTGGTGGCCGCCGCCGTCCTGCTGTCCGCCGGGCAGCAGCTGTTCTACAGTTCCCTGTTCGTGCTCATCGCCGACGTCGCGGGGGACGGCCCGAAGGACCGGCCGTTCGCCGAGGTGGGGATGGTGCGGGCCGCCTGCTTCGGCCTCGGCGGTCTCGCGGCGGGCGCGCTGCTGACGTGGCTCGGCGGCTCCGCCTACCGCGTCGCGCTGGTCGTGGACGTCTTGACGTTCTTCGTGGCCGCGACGCTCCTCGTCTGCTTCGTCCGGCTCGCGCGGCCGTACCGGCAGGTCCGCGAGCGGTCGGTGCGGGTGCTGCGCGACCGGCCGTACCTCGCCTTGATCGTCTTCAGCGGGCTCTTCGGGCTCTCGCTGGACTTCTTCCTGATCGGCATGCCGGTGTTCGTCCTCGACCGGCTCCACGGCCCGGCCTGGCTGCCGGGTGCGCTCCTCGCGCTGCTGACCCTGCTGACCAGCGTCGGCGGCACGCTCGCGCTGCGGCTCACCGCCCGGCTGACGCGGATCGCGGCGATGCGCCTCGGCTCGGCGTTGTTCGCCGCGTGGTGCCTGGCCAGCCTGGGCGTGCTGGTCGTGCCCGAGGGCTGGCAGGTGGTGTACCTGCTGGTGTCGACGCTGGTGTTCGCCGCGGGCGACCTGGTCTTCGGGCCGCGATCGGGGGCGCTCGCCGAGGCCGCGGCACCTCCGGTGGCCCGCGGCCGTTATCTCGCTGCGTACCAGTACGCGTTCACCGTGGCGCAGGTGATCGCGCCCGCCGTGGTGGCCTTGTTCTCGGTCGCCGACTGGTTACCCTGGGTGCTGGTCGGGGCGTGCGCCGGTGTCGCCGTGGCCGGGCTCGGCAAGCTCGGCTCGCGGTTGCCGGCGAGCGCGGTCGCTCCGGGACGAAGTTGAGCGGAACAGACTCAAGTTTCCGTGCGTTAGAGACAGTGACAGGGCACGGTCAGGCCTGTCACCAGGACTTCTCGCAGTACCGAGCATGAGGTGAGGGATGGACGCTTTCAACCCGACCACGAAGACCCAGCAGGCGATCTCGTCCGCGGCGCAGGCGGCCACCATGGCCGGCAACCCGCACGTGTCGGCCGCCCACCTGCTGGGCGCCCTGCTGGCGCAGGGTGAGGGGCTGACCGCACCGCTGCTGACCGCGGTCGGGGCCGACCCGGAGGTGGTGCACAAGGAGCTCGAACCGCTCATCGCCGCGCTGCCGTCCGCGACCGGCGCGACCGTGTCGAGCCCGCAGTTCGACACCTTCGCCGTCAAGTCGCTGACGAGCGCGCAGAAGCTCGCCACCCAGCTGGGCGACGAGTACGTCTCGACCGAGCACCTGCTCGTCGGGCTCGCGACCGAGGGCGGCCAGGTCGCCGACCTGCTCAAGCGCCACGGGGCGACGCCGGACGCGCTGCAGGAGGCGTTCGTCAAGGTCCGCGGCTCCGCCCGGATCACCAGCGAAGACCCGGAGAGCACGTTCAAGGCGCTGGAGAAGTACGGCGTCGACCTCACCGAGCGCGCCCGCGCCGGCGAGCTCGACCCGGTCATCGGCCGCGACACCGAGATCCGCCGCGTCGTGCAGGTGCTGTCGCGGCGCACCAAGAACAACCCGGTCCTGATCGGCGAGCCGGGCGTCGGCAAGACGGCCATCGTCGAAGGGCTGGCCCAGCGCATCGTCGCCGGGGACGTGCCCGAGTCGCTGCGCGGCAAGCGCGTCGTCGCCCTCGACCTCGGGTCGATGGTGGCCGGCGCGAAGTTCCGCGGTGAGTTCGAGGAGCGGCTGAAGGCCGTGCTCAAGGAGATCACCGACTCCGCGGGCGAGGTCGTCACCTTCATCGACGAGCTGCACACCATCGTCGGCGCCGGTGCCACCGGCGAGGGCGGCGCGATGGACGCGGGCAACATGATCAAGCCGATGCTCGCCCGCGGCGAGCTGCGGATGGTCGGCGCGACCACGCTCGACGAGTACCGCCGGCACATCGAGAAGGACGCCGCCCTGGAGCGGCGCTTCCAGCAGGTGCTCGTCGGCGAGCCGTCGCCGGAGGACACCATCGCGATCCTGCGCGGGCTGAAGGAGCGCTACGAGGTCCACCACGGTGTCCGGATCACCGACGCCGCGCTGGTCGCCGCCGCGACGCTGTCCGACCGCTACATCACCGCGCGCTTCCTGCCGGACAAGGCGATCGACCTGGTCGACGAGGCCGCGTCGAAGCTCCGCATGGAGATCGACTCCCGGCCGGTGGAGATCGACGAGGTCGAGCGCGCCGTGCGCCGGCTGGAGATCGAGGAGATGGCGCTCGCGAAGGAGAGCGACGCCGCTTCGAAGGAACGTCTCAACGCGCTGCGCGCCGAGCTGGCCGAGAAGCGCGAGACGCTGACCGCGCTGACCGCTCGCTGGCAGAACGAGAAGGGCTCCATCGAACGCGTCCGCGAGCTCAAGGAGCAGCTCGAGCAGCTGCGCGGCGAGTCCGAGCGCGCCGAGCGCGACGGCGACCTCGGCAAGGCCGCCGAGCTGCGCTACGGCCGGATCCCGGCGCTGGAGAAGGAGTTCGAAGCGGCCACCGCGGCGAACGAGGCCAGCCAGCAGAACGTCATGCTCAAGGAGGAGGTCGGCGCGGACGACGTCGCGGACGTGGTCAGCGCGTGGACCGGCATCCCGGCGGGACGGCTGCTGGAGGGCGAGACCGGCAAGCTGCTCCGGATGGAGGAGGAGCTGACCCGGCGCGTCATCGGGCAGGCCGAGGCCGTGCAGGTCGTCGCGGACGCCGTCCGCCGCAGCCGGGCCGGCGTCGCCGACCCCGACCGGCCGACCGGCTCGTTCCTGTTCCTCGGCCCGACCGGCGTCGGCAAGACCGAGCTGGCCAAGGCGCTGGCCGAGTTCCTGTTCGACGACGAGCGCGCGATGCAGCGCATCGACATGAGCGAGTACGCCGAGAAGCACTCGGTGGCGCGCCTGGTCGGTGCCCCGCCCGGGTACGTCGGCTACGACCAGGGCGGCCAGCTCACCGAGGCCGTGCGGCGCCGCCCGTACTCGGTGGTGCTGCTCGACGAGGTGGAGAAGGCCCACCCCGACGTCTTCGACGTGCTGCTGCAGGTCCTCGACGACGGGCGGCTGACCGACGGCCAGGGCCGGACGGTGGACTTCCGCAACACCATCCTGATCCTGACCTCGAACCTCGGCTCGCAGGCCATCGCCGACCCGTCGCTCGACGAGCGGCAGCGGCGGGACGCCGTGCTCGAGGTGGTCCAGCGGCAGTTCAAGCCGGAGTTCCTCAACCGGCTCGACGACATCGTCGTGTTCCACTCGCTCGGCACCGAGCAGCTGACGTCCATTGTGGACATCCAGGTGGCCCGGCTCGCCAAGCGGCTGGCCCAGCGGCGGCTGAACCTGGAGGTCACCGACGGCGCCCGCGAGTGGCTCGCGCTCAACGGCTTCGACCCGATCTACGGCGCCCGCCCGCTGCGGCGGCTGGTCCAGTCGGCGATCGGCGACAAGCTGGCGAAGGAGCTGCTGTCGGGCGAGATCCGGGACGGCGACACCGTGCGCGTCGACGCTCCGGAGCTGGAAGCCGGGAACGCGCTGACCGTCACCCGGGTCTGACGGTTCGTGAAGGCCACCTCGCCCGAGGTGGCCTTCACGGCTGTCCACAGTGGTTCGTGCCGATTTGTCGACCCCGGAAACCGCAAAATGCTCCGAACGGGCCCGGCGACACGGGCACCGGCGATCATCCCTCCGGCGTAAGGAGGCGATACCCTGGCGGTCGTGGGTATTCCGGCGTGGATCTGGTTCGTCATCGCGGCCGTCGCCCTGGTGGCGGGGCTGGGGCTGCTCGCGGCCGACCGGGCGAAGGAGGGCTCGCGCAACCGCGAGCGAATGCGCTGGGCACAGTTGCGCGGCTGGCAGTTCGTCGAGGAGGACGAGCGCCTGCCGCAGCAGTGGTCCGGCGGCGCGATCGGCTACTTCGGCGCGGACGCCGCGGTGAACGTCGTCGCGGGGTCCACCTTCACCTCCGACGGCCGCCGCCCGGTGTTCATCTTCGACATCGAGTCCGAGGGCCAGATCCCGGCGGTCGTGGTCGCTGTGCGCTGCAACAAGAAGCATCGCATCCCGATCGAGATGTGGCTGTCCAGCGTCCCGTTCCAGCGCGCGGACATGCCGGAGATGCTCGGCCCGATCGGCGCCCGGTACGCCTTCGCGGACGACGCCGACGGCGCCCGCGTGGTGATCACCCAGGAGCTCGTCGACGCGGCGGACCAGCTCGGCGGCGACGTCGGCGTGGCCTGGCTGGAGAACGAGTGGGTCCTGGCCAGCGTGGTCCCGACGGCGGGCCCGTCCCGGCTCGAGCGCCTGCTGCGCGACCTCGGCGAGATCGCGGACATCGTCGACCCGTTCGACGAGGACTACGACGCGGGCCGCCACCAGGCGAGTGCCCCGGTGCCGTCGGAGGCCAAGGCCCCGGGCACCCCGGCGGCCGGCACGCCGGTGCCGCAGCCGCCCGCGGAAGCCCAGCAGAAGCCGAGCGAGAACTAGCGGCCGATCACCGGCTGGTCGAGCGCGCTGAGCGACGCCGACGGGTCGAGCTTGCCGCGCACCGACGTCATGCCGCCTTCGGCGTGGACCACGTGGTCCACGCCCAGGTCGCCGCGGATCGAGCCCGCCGGGCCTGCCGAGCCCAGTCCCTGGCTCGTCTTCGCCATGCCCCAGGCCGGACCCAGCTGACCGCCCGCTTCGTGGGTCTGGCCGACGTCCAGGACGCCGGTGATCTGGCCGGTCGCGTGCTGCTCGGACGCTGTGCCGACCGCGCCGAGGCGGCCGAGGTCGACCGCCTGGCCGGAGGAGCGGCGGGCCGACAGCGCGCCCTGGAGGTCGCCGGTGAAGGTGCCGTGCAGGCCGGTGTCCACCTGCTCCGCGTTCTGGCTCAGCACGTCGACCCCGTCGGCGAGCCAGACGCCGTGGCTCGTGCCTTCGCCGAGGCCGATCCGGCGTTCGGCGCCGCCGCCGAGGGGGGAGAGCGACAGGTTGCGGGACGCGCCTTGGCCGAGCCGCTGGTTGTTCGCGGTGACCGCGTGGACGTCGCCCAGCCACACCGTGTGCCGTCCGGCGCGGGCGAGCGCCTCGAACTCCTGCGACGCGGCCGAGGTCTCCGTCTGCCGCTCGTCGCGGCGGGTGGTCACGGACTCGGTGAGGTCGTTGGTGAGGACGGCGCCGGCGACGTCCTTCGCGAGGAAGTCGTGGCGGGTCGCGGTCACGGTCTCGCGCACCACCGACGAGCCGTCGGCACCCGAGGTCGAGACGTCGCGCCGGAACGTGCTGTCGTCGTGGTAATCGAGCGGCAGGGTCACCTCGGCCGGGCTCGCCAGCGCGGCGGCGGGAGCCGCGAAGAGCAGCGCGACGGGCGCCGCGCCGGCGGCGACCTTGGGCAGATAGCCGCTTTTGCGCCTGCTGTGCTTACCCATGCGCCGGACGATACTTCCCGCCGAATCGCCGCGCACTTCCGGGCCTGACCAGCGGGTATGGTTCACTCACATGACCACCACACGTTTCTTTTCGGGGGGTCCGGGTGGCGGAGCCCCCGGCCCGGGGCGGGAGCCCCGGATGAACACCGCTCTCATCACCGGAGCCACCGCGGGCATCGGCGCGCAGTTCGCGCGCACGCTCGCCGCCGAGAAGTACGACCTCGTCCTGGTCGCCCGCGACACCGCCCGGCTGGAGGCGTACGCCGTCGAGCTGCGGGAAAAGCACGGTGTCGGCGTCGAAGTGCTGCCCGCCGATCTGTCCGAAGTGGACGGCCGGACGGCGGTCGAGGAGCGGCTCGCGGCCGCGCCGGTCGACCTGCTGGTCAACAACGCCGGCTTCGGGCTGAACGGCGACTTCTGGACCATCCCGCCGGACGCGCTGCAGCGCCAGCTCGACGTCAACGTCACCGCCGTCCTGCGGCTCACCCGGGCCGTGCTGCCCGGCATGATCGAGCGCGGACACGGCGAGATCATCCAGGTCAGCAGCGTCGCGGGCTTCTTCAGCGGCCGCGGCTCGACGTACACGGCCAGCAAGAACTGGGTCACGTCGTTCACCGAAGGCATTGCCGCGTCGCTGCCGAAGGGCGTCCGGATGATGGCGCTCTGCCCCGGGTTCACGGCGACCGAGTTCCACGAACGGGCCGGCATCGGCAAACCCGGCCCGAAAATCGCCTGGCTGGGTGTCGAACAGGTGGTCAACGAGGCGCTCGCCGACCTACGCCGCGGCAAGGTGATCTCGGTGCCGAGCCTGCAGTACAAGGCCGTCGTCGCGATCGGCGGCCTGCTGCCGCGCGCGGTCCTGCGCCGGATCAGCGGCGGCTTCGGCGGCAAGGGCCGCACCTGAGGGTGAGGTTTACCCCACCAGAAGACTGCGGCTCTCTTCAATGTGCTGAACGTCGTGCCGCCCTAGCGTTTTGAGCATGACGACTGAGGCGGTTCGGCTCGAGGCCGTGCGCAAGGAGTACGGCGGCGTGGTCGCGCTGGACGGGGTCTCGATCTCCTTCCCGCGCGGCGGGTTCACCGCGGTGATGGGCCCGTCCGGCTCGGGCAAGAGCACGTTCCTGCACTGCGCGGCCGGCCTCGACCGGCCCACGTCGGGCCGGGTCGTGCTCGACGGCCAGGACCTCGACGGCAAGAACGAGACCTACCTGACGAAGCTGCGGCGCGACCGCGTCGGCTTCGTCTTCCAGGCGTTCAACCTGCTCCCGGCGCTGACGGTCGAGCAGAACGTCGTGCTGCCGCTGCAGCTGGCGGGCCGGCGCCCGGACAAGCGGCTCGTGGCGCGGATCCTCGCGCACGTCGGGCTCGACGGGCGCCGCAAGCACCTGCCCGGGCAGCTGTCCGGCGGCCAGCAGCAGCGCGTCGCGATCGCGCGCGCCCTGGTCACCGACCCCGCCGTGCTGTTCGCCGACGAGCCGACCGGCGCCCTCGACACCCGCACCGCGGCCGAGGTGCTCGGCCTGCTGCGCGACTCCGTCCGGTCGTCGGGCCAGACGATCGTCATGGTGACGCACGACCCGGTCGCCGCGTCCTATGCCGACCAGGTCGTCTTCCTCGCCGACGGCCGGATCGCCGGCCGGCTGGCCCGGCCGACCGCGGAAGCCGTCGCCGAGCGGATGACCCACCTCGGCGCCTGGGGCCGGGTGGCGGCCTGATGTTCAAGCTGGCACTGCGGACCCTCCGCCTGCGCAAGGGCGGCTTCCTGGCGACGTTCGTCGCCGTGTTCTTCGGCGCGCTGGTCGTCTCGGCGTGCGGTGGCCTGATGGAGACCGGCATCCGGTCCGAGACGCCGGTGCAGCGGCTGGCGGCGGCGCCGATCGTCGTCGGCGGGCAGCAGGCGCTCAAGCTGCCGAAGGAGGATCCGGCGGCCCTCGAGCCCGGCGACAAGCGCAAGTTCGAGAACGCGACCCTGCCCGAGCGCGTCCGGCTCGACGCCGCGCTGGCCGATCGCCTGCGCGCGGTTCCGGGCGTCACGAAGGTGGTCGGCGAGGTCAGCTTCCCGGCGCAGATCGGGGCCGCGAGCGCGCTGGGCCACGCGTGGGATTCCGCCGTCCTGACGCCGTATGCGCTGCAGGGCGCCGCCCCGAAGCCGGGCGAAGTGGTCGTCGACGCCGGGCTCGGGCTCGCCGTCGGGGACACGCTGCCGGTTGCCGCGCACGGCGGCGTCGGCCAGTACCGGATCTCCGGGATCGCCGAAGCACCCCGGGCCATGCGGGACGCGGCCGTGTTCTTCGCGGCTTCGGACGCCGAACGGCTGTCCGGGCACCCGGGCCGCTTCGACACCATCGGCGTCTTCGGCGGCGACGTCGCCGCCGTGACCGCGGCCGTCGGGGACGCCGGAGTCGTGGCGACCGGCGCCGAGCGCGGGGCGTTCGAGTTCCCGGAGACGGCCAAGAGCGGCGAGAACCTGATCGTGCTGGCCGCCGTGTCGGGCGGGCTCTCGGCGATGGTCATGGTGTTCGTCGTGGCGGGCACGCTGACGCTGTCGACGCAGCAGCGCCAGCGTGAGCTCGCGCTGCTGCGCGCGGTCGGCACGACCCCGCGCCAGCTGCGGCGGATGGTGCTCGGCGAGGCGCTCGTCGTCGGGCTGCTCGCCGTCGGTGCCGCGGTGGCGCTCGGCCCGGTGCTCGGGGAGTGGCTGTTCGACCAGCTCGCGGACCACCAGGTCGTCCCCGACGTGCTGCGCTTCGAGCAGGGCTGGCTCCCCGCGGTGGTCGCCGCGGGCGCGTCGCTGCTGGCCGTCGTGGGTGCCTCCTTCGTGGCCGGACGGCGTGCGGCACGGATCCGCCCGACCGAGGCACTCGCCGAAGCCGCCGTGGAGCGGCGCTGGCTGACGCCGATCCGGCTGGTCACCGCGATCCTGTGCTTCGGCGGCGGCACGGCGCTGGCCATCGTCACGGTCGCCGTGATGACCGGCCCGGTCGCGGCCAGCACGGCCGGCCCGGCGGTGATGCTGTGGGCGTTCGGGCTCGCGGCGATCAGCCCCGGCGTGACGAAGCTGGTGGCCACGCTGCTGACCTGGCCGGTGCACGCGCTCACCGGCGTCAACGGCCGGGTCGCGCTGCGCAACACCCGCGTCGGCGCGGTGCGGGCGGCCGGCGCTGTCACCCCGATCATGCTCGCGGTCGGCATCGCCACCGCCAACATCTACCTGCAGACCACCCAGGAAGCCGTCTCGAACCAGGCCTACACCGAGGACCTGCGCGCGGACGCCGTCGTCGGCTCGCCGAGCGGGCTCGACCCGGCCGTCCTGGGCCGCGTCCGGGCGCTGCCGGAGGTCGCGGGTGCTTCCGAGTACGTCACGAGCACGGTGTTCGTCGAGCAGCCGTTCGACTCGGGCGGAGACGACGACGGCCGGCCCGCGCTGGGCGTCAGCGAGCTGACCGGGAACGCCGTCGAGGTCCCGTCGACGCTCGGCCACCGCGTCGGCGACACGCTGGCGCTGCGGCTCGGCGACGGCACGCCGGTGGCCGTGCGGGTCACCGCGGTCGTCGACCAGCGCCCGGGGTTCGAAAAGCTGGTCCTGCCCGCCGAGCTGCTGGCCCCGCACACGACGCTCGGGCTGGCGCCGCAGCTGCTGGTCCGCGCCGCTCCCGGCGTCGACAGCGCGACGCTGACCGCCCGCCTGCGCGAGGCGACCGCCGGGCTGCCGGTGTTCGTCGGCGACCGCGGCACGCTGATCGCGGCGCACGCGAAGGGCAACGAGGTCGGCGCCTGGGTCAACTACCTGCTCGTCGGGATGATCATCGCGTACACGGTGATCTCCGTGGTGAACACGCTGGTGACGGCGACCGTGCGGCGGCGCCGCGAGTTCGGGGTGCAGCGGCTGAGCGGCTTCACCCGCGGCCAGGTGCTGCGGATGGCCGGCGTCGAAGGCGGCCTGATCGCGACCATCGCGGTGCTGCTCGGAACGCTCGTCGCGGCGGGCTCGATCGTGCCGTTCTGCCTCGTGGTGACCGGGTCGCCGCTGCCGTCCGGCCCGGTGACGATCTACTTGGCCGTGCTCGCGATCGCCGTGGTGCTCTCGCTCGGGGCGATCCTGGTCCCGGCCTGGGCCGCCACGCGCGGGCGCACACCGATCGCCACATCCATCGGTGAGTGAACCCGGCCGTGTGTAAGACTCACGGCCGTGGCGAACCCCGGGTTGGATCAAGCGGCGAAACTCGAACTGGCCAGGCTGGTCACCGATCTTTCCGTGGTACACGGAAAAGTGACACTGGCGTCCGGCAAGGAAGCCGACTACTACATCGACCTCCGGCGGGCGACCCTGCACCACGCGGCCGCGCCGCTGATCGGCAAGCTCCTGCGTCAGCTGACGGCGGACTGGGACTACGTGGCGGCCGGCGGCCTGACGCTCGGCGCCGACCCGGTCGCGCTGGCGATGCTGCACTCGGCGGCGACCGACGGCGTCGTGCTGGACGCGTTCGTCGTCCGCAAGGCGGTCAAGGAACACGGCATGCAGCGGCGCATCGAGGGCATGGAGGTCCGCGGGCAGCGCGTGCTGGCGGTCGAGGACACGTCCACGACGGGCGGCAGCGTGCTGACGGCGGTCGAGGCCCTGCGCGAGGCGGGCGCGAACGTGGTCGGCGTGGTGACGGTCGTCGACCGCGACACCGGCGCGCGTGAGGCCATCGAGAAGGAAGGCCTGGAGTACCGGTACATCCTCGGCAAGGACGACCTCGGCCTCGACTGATCGGGCACCACCGGGGCGGATCCGTGGATTCGCCCCGGTGACGGCCGTCACCCCCAACCGCTGCCTCAGCGCGATCCGGCCCGGCCAGGGCGAAATCCGGCTGCTCAAGACGCCGTCCGGGCGTACCGTCGGGGTATGGAGGAGCCGCCGGAACCGCAGCCGCAGCGCCCGGCCGACCCGAACCGGAAGAAACCGGACGGCGCGCCGGACCAGTACCCGCACGAGGAGCCGACGCAGTACCCGGCGAAGCGGCCGCCGGAATTCCCACCGGGCGTAACACCTCCGTCACCACGCAGGTGAACAGGTTGCTCCGCTGGGTTAAACATCACACCGATGGGCATCCGTAAGGGCGGACGACCTCGGCCGGCGGAGTAAAGTCGCTGGTAGGGGGATCGGTGGAGGGGGTGCGATGGCGAAGTTCCTGGCCGACGTGACCGTCGTGGTGCACATCCTGGCCCTGCTGCTCATCGGCTTGGGCGGGTTCCTCGCCTGGCGGTGGCCGAAGCTGATCTTCGTCCACATGTTCGCCGCGGCCTGGGGCGTCCTGGTGAACGTCACGCCGGTGCCGTGCCCGCTGACCGCGCTGGAGAACTACTTCCGCCACCAGCAGGGCCTCGGCGACCTGCCCGGCGGGTTCAACGCCTACTACCTCTACGGCACGGTGTTCCCCCAGTCGTGGCTGCCGGCGATCGGGATCGTCGCGATCGTGCTGGTCGTCTACTCCTACGTCGGCGTCTACCACCGCTGGCGTCACCGCCACGACCACGACCAGGAAACCCACGTGCGCCCGGTCCACCTGGGCTGAGCGACAATCGCCGGGTGAACACCATCCCCGGACCCACTGAATGGGTGAGCCGAGAAGAGGTCGGCGTCGGCCCGTGGCCGGGTGCGTGGCCCGCGGACGAGCGGTACGACCCCGAGCTGCTGCGTGACGGCGACCGCCGCAACGTCGTCGACGCCTACCGGTACTGGCGCCGCGAGGCCATCGTGTCCGATGTGGACAGCCGGCGGCACCCGTTCCACGTCGCGATCGAGAACTTCCAGCACGACCACAACATCGGCACCGTGGTCCGCACGGCCAACGCGTTCGCCGCGGCCGAGGTGCACATCGTCGGCCGGCGCCGCTGGAACCGGCGCGGCGCCATGGTGACCGACCGCTACCAGCACCTGCGCCACCACGACGACGTCGACGGCCTGATCGCCTTCGCGGCCGAGCACGGCCTCGCCGTCGTCGCGGTGGACAACACGCCGGGCTCCCAGCCGGTCGAGACGGCCGAGATCCCGCGCGAGTGCGTCCTGCTGTTCGGCCAGGAAGGCCCGGGCCTATCCGAAGAAGCGCAGGAGGCGGCGTCGCTCACCATGTCGATCGCCCAGTTCGGCACGACCCGCTCGATCAACGCCGGGGTCGCGGCGGGGATCGTCATGCACGCCTGGATCCGGCAGCACGCCGACCTCGGCCGCGCCTGGTGAGCTACAGGCCCCAGCCCCAGCGCAGCTGCGCCACGCCCGTCGCGTTGTTGACCTCCAGGCCGCTGCCGCTCTGCCGCGTGATCGAGTACGTGTCGCCCGACCGCAGGCCGGGCCAGTAGACGACGCCCATCTGCCGGGACCTCGCCAAGTCGGTGGTGGCGGCGAAGTACGCGGTGAAGTTGTTGCCGTCCTGGTGCCCCGCGGAGTAGTCGAGACCGGTCGTCATCGGGGCGCCGGCCTCGTCGATGATCGTGCGAGAGGAGTACGACCCGAGCCGGTTGCTGAGGTTCGTGGTCCACGCCGCGCGGGTCGTGTCCGAGGCCCAGAAGCCGTAGAAGTGCAGCGACAGCAGCGTGCCGTCCAACGCGCTCGCCGCGCCGACGCCGGTGACGTTGTCGTTGTAGCCGGTGCCGCTGATCAGCACCCGGCCGCGGGGGATGTTCGAGTGCCGGGACAGCCAGGTCGAGCAGAGCGACACCCAGTCGTTGAGGCTGTAGCCGAACGGCTCGTTCATCGGCTCGAAGTAGACGTTGCCGTTGCCGCCGTAGTCGGCGGTGACCTTGTCCCACATGGTGTTCCAGGCGCCTCCGTCGTCGACGAAGCCGTCCTTGTTCGCTTCCCAGTAGCCGAAGATGACCTTCATGCCGTGGGACAGGGCCGAGTCGGCGGCGCCCTTGTACCGCCCCCACCAGTCCGAGTTGACGCTCTGCGGGTTGATCGGCAGCCGCACGGTGTTCGCGCCCAGCTTCTGCTGGAAGCCGGTGATGATGCCGTCGGCCTTGCTCCGGACGCTGTCGTAGCTGTCCCCGGCGGTGAGGCCGGTCGGGATGACCCAGCCGTCGACGTAGTTGTCGCGGGCGTCCGCCCAGTTGACGCCGCGGAAGCTGTTGGTGGCGGCGGTGGCGGTCTGCGGAACGGCGAACAGGGGGACAGCGAGTACCGCGGCCATCGCGGCGTGGAGCCAGATGCGAGTACCGAAGCGCTTCATGCGAACTCCGATGTCCGGGGGCGCGAGGGGGAAAGATCGATGTTTACGTCAACATCGGAGCCGAGAATGCGGCAGCGCGCGCCCCTGTGTCAAGCGTCAGACGGGGGCGACCTCGACCGGGATTCCGTTCAACACCGACGTTCCGGACGGAACGTCCAGCAGCGTTTCGTCGGCGACCAGGTTCGAATTGACGCCGGGGTTCGCGCGCGCCACCCGCGTCCGCGAGCCGTCGACGTCGTGGCCCCAGCCGTGCGGGATGCTGACGACGCCGGGCCGGACCTCGTCGGTCACCTCCACCGGGACCTGCAGTTTTCCGGCTCGCGATGTCACCGACGCGAGGCTGCCGTCGGTCAGGCCGAGGCGCGTGGCGTCGGCGGGGTGCACCTGCACTGTGCACCGGTTGCCGCCGCGGATCAGCGGCTCCAGGTTGTGCATCCACGAATTGTTCGAACTCAGGTGCCGCCGTCCGATCAGCACGAGACCCGGTTCCGCGTTTTTCGCAAGTTCTTCCCGCAATCGCGGAACGTCGGCGACCACCGGTTCGGGCGCGAGTTCGATGCGGCCGGACGCCGTGCACAGCACCTCGGGGATCCGCGGCCGCAGCGGCCCGAAGTCCAGCCCGTGCGGCGCGGCTTCGAGGTCGGCGAGGGTGACGTCGTAGGGTCCGGCGCGCAGCAGCAGGTCGACCAGGCGCGCGGGCCCGGTGCGCTCGCCGGCGACGGCCACGTCGAGCCCGTTGCGGCGCGCGGTCTCCCCGGCGACGAAGTCGTCGAGCGCGGCGACATCGGCCTCCGGGCCCTGACCGGCGACGATGCCGGTGAGCCGCAGCATGGTCTCCCACTCCTGCGGCAGCGCCGACGGCAGTGTCGCCGGGGTCCAGTTGGCGATGTTGCGGATCGAAAGCTGGTAGAAGGCCAGGTCGAAGTGCGGGCGTTCGAGCGGTGACGGCCCGGGCAGGATGACGTCGGCGTGGCGGGACGTCTCGTTGAGGTAGACGTCGACGGAGATCATGAAGTCGAGGCTTTCGAGGGCCGCGGCGAGCCGGCCGGCGTTCGGCGTGCTCAGGCAGGGGTTGCCGCTGACCGTGATCAGCGCGCGGACCTGGCCCTCGCCCGGGGTTTCGATCTCGTCGGCGAGCGTCGCGACCGGCAGTTCGCCGACGACCTCGGGGTAGCCGCGCACGCGGCTGCGCCAGCGTCCGACGGCGAACGGACGGCGGTTGCCGGTGGGCTGGCATGCGGCCAGCGGGAACATCGCGCCGCCCGGGGCGTCGAGGTGGCCGGTGAGCACGTTGAGGACGTCGACCAGCCAGCTCGCGATGGTGCCGAAGGCCTGCGTCGTGGTGCCGATCCGGCCGTAGACCACGGCGTTCTCCGCGTCGGCCAGCTCCCGGGCCATCCGGCGGATCGCCTCGGCCTCGATGCCGGTGCGCGGGGCGACGGCTTCCGGGGTGAACGGCTCGGCCAGCGCGCGGACGTCGTCGAGCCCGTTGAGGTGCTCGGTGAGCCGGCCGGGGTCGGCGCGGTTCTCCGCGAACAGCACGTTGACCAGGGCGAACAGCAGCAGGGCGTCGGTGCCGGGCCGGATGGCGTGGTGCTCGTCGGCGAACTGCGCGGTGCGCGTGCGGCGCGGGTCGACGACGACGATCTTGCCGCCGCGCTCGCGGATCGCCCGCAGCCGCCCGCGGATGTCCGGCGCGGTCATCAGGCTGCCGTTGGAGACGAGCGGGTTGGCGCCGAGGATCAGCAGGTGCCGCGTCCGGTCGAGGTCGGGCACCGGGATGGCGAGCGGGTCGCCGAACATCGTGCCGGCGGAGTAGTGCTTCGGCATTTGGTCGACGGACGTGGCGCTGTAGAAGTTCTTGGTGCCCAGCGCTTTGTAGAGCACGCGGCCGTAGAGCGTCAGCGCGATGTTGTGGACGCCGGGGTTGCCCGCGTATACGGCGACGGCGTCCCGGCCGTGCTCTGCCAGGATCGGCGGCAGGCGGCGGGCGATCTCGTCGTAGGCCTCCTGCCAGCTGACCTCGACGAACTCGCCGTCGCGCTTGAGCAGCGGGGCGGTCAGCCGGTCGGGGTCGTGGTGCAGGGCGCCGAGCGACGCGCCCTTGGGGCAGATGTAGCCCCGCGAGAAGACGTCCTTGTCGTCACCTTGGACGCGCGTGACCTGCTGGTTCGCGTCGAGCGTCACTTCCAGGCCGCAGGTGGCTTCGCACAGCGGGCAGGTGACGTGGGCTGTCGTCATGACCACTGAACATACTGAGCGGTATGTCGATGGGCAAGGCACGATGGCGACATGGACGTCTCGGCCGCGGAACACGCGGTGACTTCGCGCCACCTGCGCCGGGTGTGGGCGCTGCCCGGCACGGTCCTGGGCCGCAGCCGCTGGCCTGCCGCTGTCGATCAACGGCTGCACTGGCACTGGAACTACTGGTGGCAGGCGCACCTGCTGGACACGCTGGTCGACGCTCAGCTGCGCGCGCCTTCTGCCGGCCGGCTCGCCGTGATCCGGTCCTTCGTGCGTTCGGTGCGGCTGCGCAACTTCGGCAGGTGGACCAACGACTACTACGACGACATCGCGTGGCTCGGCCTTGCGCTGCAACGGGTTTCCGCGCTGGGTGTCGACGTCGGCCCGGCGGTGGCGGCCATCGACGCCCAGCTCCTGTCCGGCTGGACGGCGGCGGCGGGCGGCGGCATCTGGTGGCGGCGCGGCGACGACTTCAAGAACGCGCCGGCGAACGGCCCGGCGGCGATCTTCCACGCCCGGTCCGGGAATCTCACCCGGGCCCGGGAGATGACTTCGTGGCTGACGTCCACTTTGGTCGATCCGGATTCCGGATTGGTCTGGGACGGGATCCGGGCGGACACGGGCGAGCTGGTGAAGCACATTTACACCTACTGCCAAGGGGTCTACCTCGGCGCGTGCCTTGAGCTGTCCTTAGTGGACGACGCGGCGCGGACGGTGCGCGCGGTCGCGGAGCACCTCGCGCCGGGCGGTGTCATCCGCGGCCAAGGCGGCGGCGACGGCGGGTTGTTCGCCGCGATCCTGGCCCGGTACCTGGCGCTGGCGGCTCGTTCCCTGTCCGGGCCGGAGGCGGAAACGGCCCGGTCGCTGGTCCTGACGTCGGCGGAGGCGTGCTGGTCGGGTGCGGCACCCGGCCTGGTGTTCAGCGCGTACTGGGACCGCCCGGCGCCGTGGCCGTTGCCGGCGGACGCGCCGGAGCGGGACATGTCGGTCCAGGTGGGTGGCTGGATGCTCCTGGAGGCCGCGGCGACACTGTGAGCGTCAGTTCTGGACGCCTTCCTTGCGCGGATCGAGGTCGATCTTGCCGCGCTGGCCGTACTCGCCCTCGCCGACTTCGACCCAGTCGGCGATCGTCGCGTCGAACTTGGCTTTCTGCTCGGCGTCGCTCTGCGCGTACTTCTCGGCGGCTTTCTTGATCCGGTCGGCCACGGCGAGGTAGCGCGCGGTCGACTTCTGGAAGAACGACTCGACGTCGTTCCGCAACCCGATCAACGCGGTGTCGGCCGCGGTGGGGACGACGCCCCGGCCCACGAGCTGACCGTCGGCGTAGGAGGCCGCCGCGACCTTGCTCAGCAGCCCGGAATAGATCTCGGCGGCGTCGTAGCAGTGCTGGGCGAGTTCCAGGATCACGACGACGTCCGCGGTGAACCCGCGGGGATCGGGCTTGCCGTCGTGCTTCGGGGGTTGGGAGATGTCGTAGAGCTCCAGCCAGGTGTGGCCGACCCCGGCGATCTGGTGCTCGATGGCCGTGATGGCCTTCTGGTAGTCGGCTTCGGCCTTGTCGAGATCGCCGTGGAGGGTGCGGACGGCGGCGTCGAGGTGGGCGAAGAAGTCGCTCAGCTGCGGGAACCGAAGTCCTTCGTTCGGCTTCGCCTCGCCGACGCTCAGCGCGAAGTCGAGCAGGGTCAGCGCCGTGCCGACACCGCTCGGCAGCTTGCTTCCGACGGCTTCGAGGACCGTGCCGGAAATGCTCCACGCCTGGCTGAAGGCGTCCACCGCCAGCTTCTCCTTCGGGGTGTCCGGCGCCGACGGCGGCGCGGCCTCGAAGAGCTCGCTGGTGGCCTGGGCGATGAGGTGCAGGTTGTTGTTCCGCGCGGCGTGGATCGTCGTCGCCCGCACCGAGTAGCAGTTGGCCAGCCACTTCGCGAGGATGCTCTGGTTCTTCAGGGTCGGGCCGACCGACGCGAGGAAACCGACCTTGAGGTTTTCCGCCGCGATCCCCGTCCAGTGCGCCATCCAGGCCCGGTTGTTGCCCTTGTCCTCGCCGGAGAGCAGGTTGACCACGCCGGGCAGCGCGTTGGCGTCGAGCGATTCGTCCGGGTGCATCGCCTGCTCGACGGCCACGAGATTGTTCCGCGCGTCCTCGAGGGACGACAGTTCCGGGCCGCCGGCGAGATCCGGGATCGCGGCCGCCAGCTGTTCCCGTTTCGCCCACGCCCAGTCCCCGACCTGCGAGAAGACGTCGTGCGCCCGGCACTCGACGTATTTCGCGTCCGGGACGCTCCACCCGTCGCAGGCATCGGCGGCCGGCCGGGTGGCCTGCGTGCCGTCGTTGACGGCCCAGGCGACGATCGGGCAGGTCGTCAGATGGCCCCGTGATTCGGGGGGAACCTGCCACCGGGCGGGCGACGGCGCGCCGTTGATCTGGCTGGTCCCGCCGCGCAGGGTCTGCCCGGCGTCCCTGGTCCAGCGGCGTTCCAGCGTCTGCCAGTAGTTGTTGAGTGCCGCCGAAAGGGAAGCCGAGTAAACGCTTCCGCTCATGTACTGCCCGCTCATGCGCAACTTCCCCCGTTCGCACCCCGGTCAGGAGTCCGGACAGAGTAGCAAGAAAGTTACGTATTGGGGCGGTTTGTCACTTCTTGGGGAATCGCTCAGCACCCGCAGGAGGCGCCGTGCAGGAACTTCGGGGTCAGCCACACCGATTCCGGCGGCCGGTCCGGGTCGGCCATGCGGGACATCAGCAGCTGCACCGCCCGGCGGCCCAGGTCCGCGACCGGCTGGACCAGCGTCGTCACCGCCGGGCTCACGCGGCGGGCCCAGTCCATGTCGCCGTAGCCGACCACCGCCAGCTCGGAGCCGACGCGGATGCCGCGGCGGTGGGCCTCGTACTGGACGCCGACCAGCATCGCCTCGTCCGCCACCACCAGTGCCGTCGGCGAGGGCCAGCCGTCGAGGAGCTTGGCCGTGGCCCGGGTGGCGCCGCCCGCGTTCGAGAACCCGCACTCCACCAGCTCGCGGTTGAAGCGCAGGCCCGCCTGCTCCAGCCCCAGCCGGTAGCCGCGGACGCGCTCGCGGCTGACCTCCAGGCCCTCGTCGCCCGAGATCAGCCCGATCTTGCGGTGCCGCCGCTCGGTGAGGTGGCGGACCAGCGACGCCACCGCGTGCACGTTCTCCGTGCCGACCTGGTCGACGTCGTTGCGCGCGGCCACCCGGTCGACCAGCACCGTCGGCACGCCCATCCGCACCAAGCCGTTGATCACCGCTTCGTCGCCGGGCGAGGGGACCAGCAGCACGCCGTCCACCAGGTCCGCGCGCAGGGCGCGCACCACCGCGGCTTCTTCGCCCACGGTGTCCTCGGTGTCCGCCAGCACGACGTCACACCCCAGCTGCGCCGCGGCCGCCCTGATCGCGCGCAGCAGCTCGCCGGAGTACGGGTGCGTGTCGACACCCATCGCGACGCCGATCCGGTAGGTGACCGGGGGGTCCCACAACCGGAGGTCCGGCGAAAGTGCGGTCATAAGCCCTCGCAGACGCTCAGCCGAAAGGTATCCGCTGAACGGCCGCGCGGAGGTATCAGGAACCCAGATTCACTGAAGTGAGTGAACCGGAGGACAGCCGCACGACTCACGGTGACGCAGAGTGGGTGCCAGCCGCACCGTCTCGGCCTTGCGCCCCGGGTCGTTGATCCGGGCCAGCAGCAGCCGCACCGCCTGCCGGCCGATCTCCTCGATCGGCTGCGCCATCGTCGTCAGCGGCGGATCGACCAGATCGGCCCACTCGACCTCGTCGTAGACCACGACCGGCAGGTCACGCCCGATCCGCAGCCCGCGCCGCCGGGCCTCGTGCAGCACCCCGACCATCATGCCGTCGTTCCCCACGACCAGCGCCGTCGGCGGCTCGGGCAGTGCCAGCAGCGTGCTCAACGCCAGCGCGCCGCCTTCGCGCGAGGAGTTCCCGCAGGCCACGAGCTCGGACGACCACGTCAGCCCGGACCGGCCGAGCCCCAGCCGGTAGCCGAGCACGCGCTCCTCGCTCGTCGAGAGCCCGGGTACGCCGCTGATCATCCCGATCCGCCGGTGCCCGAGCGTGGCCAGGTGCGCGGTCAGCGCCGACGTCGCCTGGATGTTCTCCGAGCCGACCTGGTCGACGTCGGTGCGGGTGGCCAGCCGGTCGATCAGCACGGTCGGCACGTCGAGGGACACCAGCTCGCCGATCACCGGGCCGTCGCCGGGGGCCGGGGTGATGAGCAGGCCGTCGACGCGGCGGGAGCGCAGCGCCCGCACGGTGTCACGTTCCGTGTCCGCCGCGTCGTGCGTGTCGGCCAGCAGGACGGTGTAGCCGTGCGCCGAGGCCTCGCGCTCGATCGCCTGCATCAGCGTCGCGAAGTACGGGTTCGCCACCAGGGAGATCGCCATCCCGATCGACCGCGTGCCGCCGGTGACGAGTGAACGCGCGATGGCGTCGCCGGTGTAGCCGGTCGCTTCGATCGCCCGCAGCACCGCCGCCTTGGTGTCCTCGGCGACCGCGCGCGTCCCGTTCACCACGTGCGAGACGGTCGTGATCGACACGCCCGCGAGCTCGGCGATGTCCCGCTGGGTCGGCCGCGAAGACTTCGATTGGGGCATACCCATCCTTTCCGGCAAGCGTTTGCGCAAACGCTTGCGCGCAGGGAGCAGTCTGTCTACCTTCCCGACCATCGGCAAGCCTCGACACGAACAAAGGCTGGGAATCCATGAGACACCGAAGTCTCACCGCAGTCGTGCTGGCCGCCGTCCTCGCCGCGACGACCGGGTGCACGGTCGAACGCCACTGGGGCGGCAACACCAACACGGGCGGGAGCGGCAAGGCGAAAGTCGGCCTGGTCACCAAGACCGACACCAACCCCTACTTCGTGGAACTGCGCAACGCCGCGAGAGCGGCCGCGCAGGCCAACGGCGCCGACTTCAGCGCGCTCGCCGGCCAGTTCGACGGCGACAACGACGGCCAGGTCCGGGCCATCGAGAACCTCCGCCAGCAGGGCGCGAACACCATCCTGATCACGCCCAGCTCGTCCACCGGCGTGCTCAAGGCGATCAAGGACGCCCGGGACGCCGGCGTCCTGGTCATCGCCCTCGACACCGCCACCGAACCGGCCGACGCCGTCGACGCCACCTTCGCCACCGACAACTTCGCGGCCGGTGAACAGCAGGGGGCCTACGTCAAGGCCGCGCTGAACGGCGCCACGCCGAAGCTGCTCATGGTCGACGGGACCGCGGGCAGCACGGTTGACACCCAGCGCCACGGCGGCTTCCTCAAGGGCATCGGGCTGACCGACGGCTCGCCGGAGATCAAGGGCCACACCGCGGCCAACGGCGACCAGAGCCTCGCCCAGCAGGGCATGGAGAACCTGCTCCAGCGCAGCACCGACATCAACGCCGTCTACTCGATGAACGAGCCGATGGGCCGCGGCGCGTACGCGGCGCTGAAGGCGCGCGGGCTCACCGGCCAGATCGTCATGGGCTCGATCGACGGCGGCTGCGAAGGCGTCCAGAACGTCAAGGACGGCCTGTTCGCCGCCACCGTCATGCAGTTCCCGGCGAAGATGGCCGAGCAGGGCGTGCTCGCCGCCGTCGAATACGCCAAGACCGGCAAGAAGCCGTCGGGCTTCGTCAACACCGGATCCGCCGTGATCACCGACAAGCCCCTGCCCGGCATCGAGAGCCACGACTCGGCCTGGGGTCTGCAGAACTGCTGGGGAGGCCAGAAATGACGACCGCCACCGCAGGGTCCACAAAGGACCGTGAATCACTCGGCGACTTCCTCCTCCGCGCCCCCGCGGTCGGCCCGGCGCTCGCGCTGGTCGTCGCGATCGTGGTGTTCTCGCTGGCCACGGACACGTTCTTCGACCTCGACAACCTGTCCACCGTGGTCCAGCAGTCCCTCGTCGTCGGGACGCTCGCGCTGGGCCAGACGCTCGTCATCCTCATCGCGGGCATCGACCTGTCCAACGCGGCCTCGATGGTCGTCGCGACGCTCATCATGGCCAAGCTCGCCGCGGCCGGCACGAACGGTTTCGTGGCGCTGCTCGCCGGCGTCGTCCTGACGATCATCGTCGGCATCTTCATCGGCGGGCTCGCGACGCGGGTCAAGCTGCCGGCGTTCATCATCACGCTCGGCACGTTCACCATGCTGACCGCGGTGTCGAAGCTGATCGCCGGCGGCCAGGCCGTGCCGGTGACCGACGGGCTGCTGCAGTGGCTCGGCACCAAGCGCTACCTCTTCGGCGGCATCCCGATCACCTACGGCATGACGCTGGCGCTGCTGATGTACCTCGGCGTCTGGTACGCGCTCACGAAAACCGCGTGGGGCAAGCACGTCTACGCGGTCGGCAACGCGCCGGAGTCCGCGCGGCTGTCCGGCATCAAGGTCAACCGCACGGTGCTGTCCGTGTACATCGTGGCCGGGCTGGCGTTCGGCCTCGCGGCCTGGCAGGCGCTGGGCCGGACGCCGAACGCGGACCCGAACCAGTTCCAGCTCGGCAACCTCGACTCGATCACCGCCGTCGTCCTCGGCGGCACGAGCCTCTTCGGCGGCCGCGGTTCGGTGCTCGGGACGCTGATGGGCGCGCTGGTCGTGGCCGTGCTGCGGTCGGGCCTCACGCAGATGAACGTCGACGGCAACTACCAGGACCTCGCCACCGGGGCCCTGCTGATCGCCGCCGTCGTGGTGGACCGGATCGCGAGGAGGCAGCAGCAGTCATGACCGAACCCATCCTTTCCGCGCGGGGCCTCGTCAAGCGCTACGGCCGGGTGACCGCCATCGACGGCGCCGACTTCGACCTGCTGCCCGGCGAGGTGCTCGCCGTGGTCGGCGACAACGGCGCCGGGAAGTCGTCGCTCATCAAGGCCCTGTCCGGCGCGGTGGTCCCCGACGAGGGCGAGATCAAGGTGGACGGGAAGACCGTCCACTTCAAGTCCCCGCTGGACGCCCGGCACTACGGGATCGAGACGGTGTACCAGGACCTCGCCGTCGCGCCCGCGCTCGACATCGCGTCGAACATGTTCCTGGGCCGGGAAAAGCGGCTCAAGGGGCCGCTCGGGCTGTTCCGCAAGCTCGACACCGTGACCATGCGGAAGGAGGCGCAGCGGATCCTCGACGAGCTGGGCATCAACATCAAGTCGATCAGCCAGCCCGTCGAGACGCTCTCCGGCGGGCAGCGCCAGGGTGTCGCCGTGGCCCGCGCGGCCGCGTTCGGCACCAAGGCCGTGATCATGGACGAGCCCACCGCCGCGCTCGGCGTCGCCGAGTCCGGCAAGGTGCTCGACCTGATCGGCCGGATCCGCGACCGCGGCCTGCCGGTGGTGCTGATCAGCCACAACATGCCGCACGTGTTCGACATCGCCGACCGCATCCACGTGCACCGCCTCGGCAAGCGCGTCGCGGTCGTCTCGCCGAAGACGCACACGATGAACCAGGTCGTCGGCCTGCTCACGGGTGCGTTGCGGCTGAACGAGAACGGCGAAGTCGAAGAGGCCGCCGCGGCAACGCATGTGGCCGGCTTGAAGTGAGAGTGCTGCTGGCGGGTCTGTGCACGGTGGACGTCGTCCAGCGGGTCGAAGAGCTGCCGGCGCCGGGCGAGAAGGTGCAGTCGCTGCAGGTGGACGTCGCCGCGGGTGGGCCCGCGACGAACGCCGCGGTGACAGTGGCCGCGCTCGGCGCCGAAGCGACCCTGCTGACCGTCCTCGGCGCACACCCGCTGGCCGCCCTCGCCCGCGCCGACCTCGAAACCCACGGCGTCCGGGTCGTCGACCTCGACCCCGGGCGAACCGAGCCGCCGCCGGTCAGCGCGGCCGCCGTCCGCGACCGCGACGGCGAGCGCACGGTCGTCTCGCGCAACGCGGCCGGCTCCGAGGCCACCTGGACCGGCACGGTCGACGCGGACGTGGTGCTCGTCGACGGCCACCACCCGAACCTCGCGCTGCCGGTCGCCCGCGCGGCCGGGGACGTCCCGGTCGTGCTCGACGCCGGCAGCTGGAAACCCGTGCTCGACGACCTCCTGCCGCTGGTCGACGTGGCCGCGTGTTCCGCGCACTTCACCGCGCCCGGACCCGGCCTGCACGAGCGCGGCGTCCCCACCGTCATCACCACCGCGGGGCCCCGCCCGGTCCGCTGGTCCACTGCGGACGGGGGCTCGGGTGAGGTGCCTGTTCCCGCGGTGGAAGCTCGGGACACACTAGGGGCGGGCGACGTCTGGCACGGCGCGCTCGCCGTGGCCGTGGGGCGCGAACCGAGGGTGACGGACTGGATCCGCTTCGCCAACGAGGTGGCCGCCGAACGGGTGCGGCATGTGGGACCGCGGTCGTGGACGACCGCGATCGCAGGAAGGAACAGGACATGACGGCGTTCGACGACCTGCTGGCCAGGGCCGAGGGGCTGACCGTGCGCGGGCAGCGCAACGTGCTCGGGATCGTGGGCGCGCCCGCGTCCGGCAAGACCACGCTCGCCTGGGCGCTGGCCAACGCGCTCGGCTCGCGCGCGGCCGTGGTCGGCATGGACGGCTTCCACCTCGCGCAGGTCGAGCTGCGCCGGCTGGGCCGCACCGAGCGCAAGGGCGCCCCGGACACGTTCGACGCCGCGGGCTACTACCACCTGATCCGCCGGCTGGCCGAAGGCCGCGAAACGGTGTACGCGCCGGAGTTCCGCCGGGAGATCGAGGAACCGATCGCCGGCGCCGTCGCGGTGCCGCCGGAGGTCCAGCTCGTCATCACCGAGGGCAACTACCTGCTGCTGCCGGACGACCCGTGGAGCGCGATCCGGCCGCTGCTCACCGAAGCCTGGTTCCTCGCGCCGGACGAGCCCGAGCGCATCGAGCGGCTCGTGTCGCGCCACCGCCGTTACGGCCGGTCGCTGGTCGAGGCGAAGCAGCGCGCGCTCGGTTCGGACCAGCGCAACGCCGACCTCATCTCGCAGACGCGGGACCGCGCCGACCTGGTGCTGGAGAACCTGCCGCTGGCGAACTTCGCGATTTGACGCTCATCGTCACGGGCGGCAGCCGGGGGATCGGCGCGGCGATCTGCGTGCTGGCCGCCGCGCGCGGCCACGACGTCGTCGTGAACTACTCCGGCGAGCGGGCGCCCGCGGAAGACGTCGCCGCGCGGGTGCGGGCTTCGGGACGGCGGGCGCTGGCCGTCCGCGCGGACGTCTCCAGCGAGGACGACGTCCGCGCGCTGTTCGACGCGGCGGCCGAGCTGGGGCCGGTGACCGGCCTGGTCAACAACGCGGCGATCGTCGGCAACACCCCGGGCCGGCTGGAGGACTACGAGGTCGACGTCGTCCGGCGCACCCTCGACGTGAACGTCACCGGCGTGTTCCTGTGCTGCCGGGAGGCAGTGCGCCGGATGTCGACCCGACACGGTGGTGACGGCGGCGCGATCGTCAACATCTCCTCGACGGCCGCCCGCACCGGCTCGGCCGGGGAGTGGGTGCACTACGCGGCGTCGAAGGCGGCCGTGGACACGCTGACGTTCGGGCTCGCGCAGGAGGTCGCGGCGGACGGCATCCGGGTCAACGCGGTCCGGCCCGGCATGGTCCACACCGGCCTGCACGCGGCCGCTGGCCTGCCGGACCGGATGGCGAAGTACGCGCCGCAGATCCCGCTGGGCCGCGCCGGGCAGCCGGCGGAGATCGCCGAAGCGGTGTTGTTCCTGCTGTCGGCGGCGTCGTCGTTCACGACGGGCGCGGTCCTGGACGTCGGCGGCGGCCGCTGATCCTTGTGAACCGGCATTTCCCGGCTTTCGTGTGGTGAGCGTTCCCGGAACCGCGCGAAAGGTGAACGACAATGCGTACGTTCGAGCTGCCCGCTTCGGTGGGCGGGACGACAGCGGATCGGATACTGGGCAGGCAGCTGGTCCGGACCTGGGAGGACGACGGGATCTTCCAGGTCGCCGCCACTCCCGAGCAGGACCGCGTCACCGGCGAAGCGCTCGCCGAAAGCCGGCGGTTCTTCGCGAGGTCCCTGCCGGAGAAAGCGAAGTTCGTCAGCGACCTGACCTACAGCGGCTACATCGCCTCGGGGGAGGAAGTGACCGCGGGCGAGGCCGACTATTCGGAGATCTTCACGGTGTGCCCGGACATCCCGCGCACCGACACCCGCGTCACCGAGGGCTGGCCGTGCCACGGCCCGGTCCCGTGGCCGGACGACGGCTACCGGACGGCGATGGAGGCGCACCTCCGGCAGGTCGGCGAGATCGGCGAGAAGCTCCTGCGGCTCGTCGCGCTCGGGCTCGAGGTGGAGATCGACCGGCTGACAGAGCTCACCCGCGACGGCTGGCACCACATGCGCGTGCTGCGGTTCCCGGCCCGGTCCGCGACGACCGAGCGCGGGATCGGCGCGCACACCGACTACGGGCTGCTGGTGATCGCCGCGCAGGACGACGTCGGCGGGCTCTTCATCCGGCCGCCGGTGCCCGGCGAGCCGCGTCGCCGCAACTGGCTGCCCGACGAGAGCACGGCCGGGATGTACCAGGACGAGGAGCCGTGGCACTTCGTCGAACCCGAGCCGGCGGTGTTCACCGTGTTCCCCGGCGACATCCTGCAGTTCCTCACCGGCGGCCGGCTCCTGTCGACCCCGCACAAGGTCCGGCTCGCCGACCGGGAGCGGTACACGCTGGCGTACTTCCACGAGCCGTCGTTCGGCACCACGGTCCGCCCGCTGGCCGGCGGGGACGAGACCATCCACTACGGCAGGCACTTCACGAACATGTTCACCCGCTGCTACCCGGACCGGGTGACGACGAAGCGCATCCTCGCGGAGAACCGGTTGCGGTTGCTGTGACCATCACCGTCGGCCACCATCCGTAAGGTGCGTGTGACCGGCGGTAGGTTCCGTCCGCCTGCTGGGACGGCCGGAGACGGCGAGATCACGATTGGCCGGGGAATTGGTCACCTCGGTTTCGGCGATCGGCCGCTGTGCAACTCTGGGGAGCCGCACCGAGAAAGGACGGCTTCGGAAGCCATGGCCAAACTCATGTCCGTGCACCACCTCGCGCTCACCGTGACCGACGTGGACCGCAGCGTGCCGTGGTACGTGCGCGTTCTCGACCTCGAGGAGGTCACCCGGCGCGAGGAGCCGGACACGGGCCTGCGCAAGGTCGTGCTGCGGTCCGCCGGCGACGAGTTTTCGGTGGTCCTGGTGCAGCACGCGGACACCGGAAGGCGCGGCTTCGACGAGCGCCGGACCGGCCTGGACCACGTGGCCTTCCGGGTCCGCTCGGCGGCCGAGCTGGCGGAGTGGGAGAGCCGGCTGCAGGAGTTCGGCGTCCACTACCAGGACGCGGCGCCGTCACGCACGTTCGAGGGCTCGCGAGTGGTGGTGTTCCGCGACCCGGACGGCATCCAGCTGGAGATCTGGGCCGACCCGGAGCTTTGATTCACGCCCGTGCGTCGTCCGTCTCGTCGACCGGACGGCGCATCTCCTGCCGGTAGCGCAGCACGCCGTACCCGGTGCCGAACACGAAGAACGCGACGCTGATCCACAGCGCTGCCGTTTTCAGCCACGGCAGGGAGTCCAGCAGGCCCGCGCCGTAGTAGCCGAGCAGGACCAGCGTCGGGACCCACAGCAGCCCGCCGAACGCCGTCGCCACCAGGAAGCGGCGGGGGTCCATCCGGGCCGCGCCCGCGATCAGGGGTGCCAGCGTGCGGATCCACGGGATCCAGCGGGCCGCCACGATCGCGAAGAAGCCCTTGCGGTCCAGGAACCGCTGGGCGCGCTCGAGGTTGTGGCGGTTCAGCACCTTGCCGTCGCGGCGGGCGATCAGCTTCGTGCCGCTGGTGCGGCCGATGTAGTAGCCGATCTGGTTGCCCAGGATCGCGACGATCAGCGCGGCTCCCGACAGGAACCACGCGTTGGCGTCCGAACCGTGCTGCGCCAGCACCACGCCCGCCCCGAACAAGAGCGAGTCACCGGGCAGGAACAGCCCGATGATGAGCGCGCACTCGACCAGCACGAAGCTCAGCACGATCACCCAGACGAGCAGCGGTCCGGCCGTGTCCAGCCAGCTCACGCCGACGCCCGCGGCCTCGATGCTCACGACGTTCACACCGCGAGCCTACGTGGCCCAGGTGAACTCGCCGCGGCGAACGCTCAAATCGAGCGTTCGCTTCACCAAGGGTGAAGGCCCCCTCACCCAGCGATGAGAGGGCCTCCCCGGACCGAACCGACCTCAGAACTGGGGCAGCGACTCGCCCTGCACCGCTTCGACGTCCAGCTCGATCTTCACCGTCGTGCCGACCGCCGCGACGCCGGCGCGGACCATCGCGCTGTAGTTGATCGCGAAGTCGTTCCGGTGCAGCGTCGTCTCGGCGTGGAACGCCACCCGCACGCCACCCCACGGGTCCGGGCCCCAGCCGCCGTAGGTCAGCTCCAGCTCGACCTCGCGGCGCTCGCCGTGCAGCGTCAGCTCGCCCAGCAGCGTCCACGAGTCCGCGCCGCGCTGGCGCAGCCCGGTGCTGGTGAACGTGATCACCGGGTGGACGTCGACGTCGAGGAAGTCCGGCGACCGCAGGTGGTCGTCGCGCATCCGGATGCCGGTGTCGATGCTCGCCGCCTTGATCTCGGCGTGCACCGACGACCGCTCGGCCGGGCGGCCGATCTCGATCCGGCCGGAGACGTCCGGGAACCGCGCCTTGACGCTCGCGATGCCCAGGTGCCGGGCGGTCGCGACCACCGACGTGTGCATCGGGTCGATCACCCACGGCCCGGCGGGCGGCAGCTCGATCGCCTCGGCGACCGGGGCCAGCACGACGTCGCCGAGCGAGCCGCTGCCGTCCGAGGCGATCTGGACCGTCCGCGCGACCGGGGTGTACCCGGCCGCCGTGACGACAGCCGTGTACACACCCGGCGCGAGCGCGTCGGTGACGACCTCCCCGCGGACGTCCGCCGCCTGGCGGGCGACCTGCCGCCCGGCCGGGTCGGTGACGGTGAGCACCGCGTGCTCCACCGCCCAGCCCCCGTCTGTGCGGAAGGTCGCGCGCAGGCCGGTCATGACCGGTCGACCAGCTCGTCGAGGGCCTGGTCGTAGCTCAGCCGGACGTCGTGGCCGGCCTCGCCGCCGGTCAGCTCCACCTGGCTGGTCGCCGGCGGGTAGCCGCTCGCGACCACGGTGTACGCGCCCGCGGGCAGGTCGCTGACCACGTACCGGCCTTCGCCGTCGGTCCGCGCGACCGCGGCCACGTTGCCTTCGGCGTCGAGCACGGTGATCCGCGCGTCCGGCACGATCCGGTCGCCCTCGGTCCGCGCGGTGCCGGTGAGCAGCACCGAGCTGGCGAGCTCGACGTCGTGGCGCAGCACGCCGCTGTCGGGCACGGTCAGCGTCAGCGCGACGGGCCGGTAGCCCGCGCCGCTGGCGACCAGGGTGTAGGCCCCGGCGCCGACCCCGACGAAGGCGTAGGTGCCGTCCGCGGTCGTGATGAACGCGCCGTTCACCTCGCCGCGGCCGTCGGTGAGCGTCACCGTCACGTTCGGCAGCGGCTGGCCCGTCGAGGCCGCCCGCACGGTCCCGGTCAGCTCGCCGGACCCGGTGAGCGTGACGTCGACCGTCGCCGGGCCGTTGCTGATGACGACGCTGGAGGCCTGCGGCTGGTGGCCGTGCGCGGACACGATGAGCACGTACGCGCCCGGGCCCTGGCTGGGCACCGAGTAGCTGCCGTCGGCGGCCCCGGTGGCCCGCGCGACCTGGCGGCCGCGCTGGTCGATCAGGGTCAGCGCGGCGCCCGCCACGTGACTGCCGTCCTGGCGCCGGACGTGACCGGTCACCGGCACGCCACCGGCGCCGACGGGCGCGTCGACTTCGGCGTCCGCGACGGAGTTCGTGATCGGCAGCGCACCCGAGACGGCCTGGTAGTCGCCGTGCCCGTTCAGGGCGTGCTTCCCGCCGCCGACCAGGGCCGGCTCGCGGTCGGCCGGACGCACCGGCTCGACGATCTCGGTCGGCTCGTCGGCGTGGTCGTCGAGCAGTGCCTCGCCGCCCTCCATGGCCGCCGCGGCCGGGGCCGCGTTGGTCAGCGGGATCTCCTTCATGAACAGCAGCACCAGCGTGGCCAGCAGGGCCACCGCGCCCGCGATGTAGAACACCGTGGTGATCGACTCGGTGAAGCCGACCAGGATCGGCGTCTTGATCGCGTCCGGCAGGGTCTGGATGACGCTGGTGTTCTCGGACAGGTTCCCGACGCTCGCGCCGGCGCCGGCCGGCAGCTGGCCGCCGAACGCCTTGGTGATGTTCGGCATCAGCGTGTTGAACAGGACCGTCAGGAAGATCGCGACACCGGCGGTACCACCGATCTGGCGGAAGAACGTCGCCGACGCGGTCGAGACGCCCATGTCGCTGCGCGGGCCGGCGTTCTGCACCGCGATGATCAGCGTCTGCATGCACTGGCCGAGGCCGAGGCCGATGATGGCGGCCGCGACCAGCGGGTGCCACAGCGCCGAGTCGTACTTGACCTGCGCGAAGAAGAACGCGCCACCGGCGATGAGCAGCGTGCCGACGATCGGGAAGATCTTGTAGCGCCCGGTCTTCCCGGTGATCCGGCCGGACACGATGGAGCTGAGCATGATGCCCGCCATCAGCGGCAGCATCAGCAGCCCGGACTCGGTCGGCGTGTAGCCCTGCACGACCTGCATGAACTGCGGGATCATCGTGATCGCGCCGAACATCGCGACACCGACGATGACACCGCCGATGATCGCCACGGTGAACGTCGAGTTCTTGAACAGCCGCAGCGGGATCAGCGCGGCGTCCTTCATCAGCTTCTCGACCACGATGAAGGCGATCACGCCGACGCCGCCGATGACGTAGCAGAGGATGGCCTTCTGGTCGCCCCAGCCCCACTTCTGGCCCTGCTCGGCGACGACGAGGAACGGCACGACCGCGACGACCAGCGTCAGCGCGCCCCACCAGTCGATCCGGTGCTTGTGCGGGGTGTGCGGCACGTTCAGGACCTTCGCCACGACGAACAGCGCGACGATGCCGATCGGGACGTTGATCAGGAAGACCCAGCGCCAGCCGTGCAGGCCGGCCAGGCTGTCGATGCCGGCGAAGAAACCGCCCAGCACCGGGCCGAGCACGGTCGACAGGCCGAACACGGCCAGGATGTAGCCCTGGTACTTGGCGCGCTCCCGCGGCGGCACGATGTCGCCGAGGATGGTCATGGCCAGCGACATCAGGCCGCCGGCACCCAGGCCCTGGATCGCGCGGAACGCGGCCAGCTCGTACATCGACTGCGCGAACGTCGACGCCAGCGAACCGGCGACGAAGATGGTGATCGCGGCCAGGTAGAACGGCTTGCGCCCGTAGATGTCGGAGAGCTTGCCGTAGATCGGCGTGACGATCGTCGAGGTGATCAGGTACGCCGTGGTCGCCCAGGCCTGCAGGTCGAAGCCGTGCAGGTCGTTGGCGATCTTGACGATCGACGTGCCGACGATCGTCTGGTCGAGCGCGGCGAGGAACATGCCGCACATCAGGCCGCTCAGGATCGTGACGATCTGGCGGTGGCTCAGCCGTGGTGGTTCCTTCGCCACGGGTTGTTCGACGGTGGTGGTGCTCATGCGTTGGCCCCCTTGGCCGGTGCACCGGCGGACGCGTGGGCGTCGGCCAGCTGTGGAGAGTGGTTCTCGATACCTGTGTTGAGCCGGGCGAAGAGCCGGTTGAGGGTCTGGATGTCCCCGTCGGTCCAGTCCCCGAGCACTTCGGCCAGCCACTGGTTGCGCTGCTTGCGGTTCTCTTCGAACACCCGCATGCCCTCCGGCGTCGGCGCGAGCAGGCAGGCGCGCCCGTCCTCCGGGTCGGCCTGGCGCTCGACGAGGCCGTGCTGGACGAGCGAGCTCGACTGCCTGCTGATCGTGGAGATCTCGGAGTGGAGCGATTCGGCCAGCTTGCTGGTGCGCTGCGGGCCCTCGTGGATGAGGGTGAAGAGGATCGCGTACGCCGCCCGCTCGATGCCGTCCGGTCCCTGTTTGGCGACCTGCGACTTCGCCTTGTTGATCAGGCGGACCAAGCGGACGAGCTCGTGCCCGAGCTGGTCGGCGAGGTCCAGCTCGGCCCTGGGCCGGGTGGTGTTCGTTGCCATGGATGATCCTTCAAGGCGTTGGTTGGCGGCTGCAACTAGTTGCCTCAGGCAAGGATGTGCCTTCACTAGCGGTTATGCAAGCGGAGTACCTCGGGATGTGGTCGAACACACTTTAGTTGTTGTATGCAAGCACATTTTTTCGGGGGTGGCGGCCGGAACAACGGCGCCCGCGGTGGGTTGAGAAGAATATGACCGACGACACAGCGCTGAAGGACTTCCTCGCCGCCCGCCACCACGGCGTCCTCGCGACGATCCGCCGCGACGGCCGGCCGCAGCTGTCCACGATCACCTACCTGTACGACGCGGGAACGCTCATCGCGTCGATCACCGAGACCCGGGCGAAGACGAAGAACATGCGCCGCGACCCGCGGGTGACGTTCCACGTGAGCAGCGAAGACGGCTGGAGCTACGTGGTCGCCGAGGGCCGCGCGTCGCTGACGGCGCCGGCCGCGGCACCCGATGACGAAACGGTGGAAGGGCTGGTCGACTACTACCGCCGCGCGTCGGGCGAGCACCCCGACTGGGCCGAGTACCGCCAGGCCATGGTCACCGACCAGCGGGTGCTGCTGACTGTCCACATCGAGAAGCTGCTGGGGCTGGTCCGCTGACGCGCTGCTCCGTTACGGCTGGTTTTGAAAGAAAATTTCCGTACTGCGGACTGTCCGGGCTTACGATGAGGCCATGAGCAACGAAGCTTTGGTCACCCGGCTCCGCGACCTGCTCGGCAAGACCGCCGTGCTCACCGACACCGACGTCACCGCTTCCTACGCCCGCGACATGATGCCGCTGGCGCCGTCGGGCACGCCGCTCGCCGTGGTGCTGCCCGCGAACGCGGCGGAGGTGCAGGCCGTCGTCAAGGCGTGCGCCGAGGCCAAGGTGCCGATCGTGCCGCGCGGGGCGGGCAGCGGCCTGTCCGGCGCGGCCAACGCCATCGACGGCTGCGTCACGCTGTCGCTGACCAAGCTGAACGAGATCGTCGAGATCGACGCGGGCAACCGGCTGGCCGTGGTGCAGCCGGGCGTCGTCAACCTGGACTTCCGCAACGCGGTGGAGAAGCACGGGCTGTTCTACCCACCGGACCCGTCGAGCTACGACTGGTGCACGATCGGCGGCAACCTGTCGACCAACGCGGGCGGCCTCTGCTGCGTGAAGTACGGCGTGACGACGGACTCGGTGCTCGGCCTGGAGGTCGTCCTGGCCGACGGCTCGTTGCTCAAGACCGGCCGCCGCACGGTGAAGGGCGTCGCGGGCTACGACCTCGCCCGCCTGTTCGTGGGCAGCGAGGGCACGCTCGGCGTGATCACCCAGGCGACGGTCCAGCTCAAGCCCCTGCCCCAGGCCCCGGCGACGCTGGTGGCGGGCTTCTCGTCCACCGAGGCGGCCGGGGAGGCGGTCGCGCGGGTGGTTCGCGAGGGTCTCGTGCCGTCGTTGCTGGAGATCATGGACGCGTCGTCGATCAAGGCGTCGGAGGCGTACCTGAAGACGGACCTCGGCGCGGGCTCGAACTGCCAGGCGCTGTTGCTCGGCCAGTCGGACGCGGGCGGCGAGGTGGCCCGCCGCGAGCTGGCGGCCCTGGAGCAGATCTGCGTGGACTGCGGAGCGGACCTGGCGTACACGACGGAGGACATCGAGGAGGGCCGGATGCTCCTGCGGGCC
Organism: Amycolatopsis sp. MtRt-6; assembly: GCF_017308975.1. Lineage (GTDB taxonomy): Bacteria > Actinomycetota > Actinomycetes > Mycobacteriales > Pseudonocardiaceae > Amycolatopsis. Next base: position 632,072 of record NZ_JADWPD010000001.1, read on the forward strand.
CGCCGGGTGGTGCTGACGGCGCTGGAGACGTACGGCCTCTGGCTGACGGACGACGTGTGCGTGCCCCGAACACGCATCGCGGAGCTGATCCGCGGCTGCGAGAAGATCAGTTCCGAGGTGGGGCTGCGCATCGCGGTGGTCGGCCACGCCGGCGACGGCAACATGCACCCGACGATCGTGTACCAGCCGGACGACCCGGACGAGTTCGCGCGGGCGCAGCGGGCGTTCGACGAGATCCTCGAGGTCGGGCTGTCACTCGGCGGGACGGTGACCGGCGAGCACGGGGTCGGGAAGATCAAGCGCGAGTGGCTGGCGCGGGAGATCGGGCCGGTCGGGTTGCGGGTGCATCAGGAGATCAAGCGGGCTCTTGACCCGGAGAACCTGTTCAACCCGGGGTCGATGTTCTCGATGACCTGAGCAGCCCATGGGTACATTCGCTTCATGCGTCAGGTTCCGGTGTGCGAGCTGAACCAGAACACGGCCGGCGTGCTGGCCTGGGTAAAGGCCGGCGAGGATGTCGAGATCACCGAACGTGGCACCGTGATCGCTCGCATCGTGCCCGCCCAGCCAAGCCCGGTCTCGGCTTTGGTCGCGTCGGGAACGCTGCGCCCGGTTGGCGTGGGCGAGCCGATGCCCCGCCCGCTGGGCCCCGTGCGCACAGATCTTGAAGCCGGGGAGCTGCTCCGGCAGCGTCGCGACGACGAGCGGTACTGACGATCCACCGGGACACGGCCGCCCCCGGTGAAGCCGGTCCGGCGCGAAACCGAAAGCGCCGCGCTTGTCGACTGGCTGGGCGAACGACCGAACACGATGCTGGTCGCTCGGCACTGACCGAAGTCGAACTACCCCGGGCTCTCGCCGCAGCGATCCCGGTCTGGTGACCCATATCCTGAGGTGCTGAGCGAGTTGCCAGATCGACAAAACGGCCGCCGGCTGTCGCCGAAGCTCGGCTTGCCGAGCCCGGAGTTCGCGCGCAGGCTCCATCACGTAGCTGCGCCAACAGGGGTCCCCGCCCGGGGGACCCCTGTTTTCACGTTACCGCGAGGGTCCGACAGTTTCGGCCGGCTCAGTCCCTGATGCGCGGGATCCGCTGCGTGACCTCCGGGTCAGCCTCGGCCAGCGCCTTCTTCTCCCGGCGCGCCTTCAGGTACTCCAGCGCGATCGGCACCACCGAAACCAGCACGATCAGCACGAAGATCGCGTCGACGTTGTCGCGGATGAACGAGATGTTGCCCAGCAGCGAGCCCAGCACCGTGATGCCCGCGGCCCACAGGATGCCGCCGATCACCGTGTACGTGAAGTAGCGCTTCGGGTCCATGCGGCCGATGCCCGCGATCCACGTGATGAACGTGCGCACGAACGGCACGAACCGGGCCAGCACCACCGCCTTCGGGCCGTGCTTCTCCAGGAACTCGTGCGTCTTGTCGACGTACTCCTGCTTGAAGAACTTCGAATCCGGCCGGTTGAACAGCTTCGGCCCGGCGAAATAACCGATGTAGTAGCCGACCACGTTGCCGATCAGGGCCGCCGCCGTCACCAGGACGCAGACCAGCCACAACGGGGCGTCCAGCGTTCCGTTCGCGATGAACAGGCCCGCCGTGAACAGCAGGGAATCGCCCGGGAGGACCGGGAAGATACTGCTTTCGGCGAAGATGATCAGGCACAGCACCGCGACGACCGGTGTCGTCAGGCCGCTCAGCAGGTGCTGCGGGTCCAGCCATGACGGCAGCAGCGACATCGTGTTGACCGTGCTCTGGGCGAGAATCACCCCAAAAACGGTACAGGGTCACCCTGAGTCGTGACTGAGACCCGGTCAGACCAGCGTCAGGAGGCCGACCACGGACCCCGCGGCGAGCCCCAGCAGCACCGCCAGCAACAAGATCCAATACGCCGGGAGCTGCGCGGACGTCCGCACCGGCTCCGGCGGCCGCGGGGCGAACGTCGTCGGCGCCTCCGCGTCCAGGGCCGCGCGCTCCCGCTCCAGCGAGTCCGCGCTCGCTCCCGAGAGCAGCCCGTACGCCGACGGCAGATCGCTGGTCGGGACCGCGTCGGTGGCCGGTTCTGAAGGCGAGGCTGACGCCGAAGGCGCGAAGACGGCCTGCGCGCGAAGGGCGTCAGCCAGCAGCTGCTCGGGATCCTTCGGCTCGCTCATCTCCGCCCGTCCGCTCGCTAGGGAACCTACGTACTCAAGGTAGCCGTACCCACCTCGGCAACCCATTCTCCCCGGCGCAGCACCTTCGCGGGCCGCAGGTCCTGGTCGAGGACCACGATGTCGGCCTGGTAGCCCGGGCACAGGAGCCCGGTCCGGTCGGCGATGCCGAGCAGCTCGGCCGGCCGCCGCGACGTCGCGTGCACCGCGTCGAGGATGCCGAGTTTCGCACCCCGGACCAGATTGCGGAAGGCGGTGTCCATCGTCAGGGTGCTGCCGGCCAGCGAGCCGTTGTCCGCCAGCGTCGCGACGCCGTCGTGGACGTCGACCTCGAGCCGGCCCAGCGTGTAGCGGCCGTCCGCCGCGTCCGTCGCCGACATCGCGTCGGTGATGAGCACCGTGCGGTCGCGGCCCGCGTGCCGCGCCGCCAGGCGGACCACCGTCGGGTGCAGGTGGACCAGGTCGCAGATGAGCTCGATCGTGATGCGCTCGTCGTCCAGCAGCGCGCCGACCGGGCCGGGCTCGCGGTGGTGCAGCGGCCGCATGCCGTTGAACAGGTGGGTCGCCACCGTCGCGCCCGCGTCGATCGCGGGCAGCAGCTGCTCCTCGACGCCGTCGGTGTGCCCGATGGCCGCGATGACGCCGGACTCGGCGAGCTGGCGGACGGCCTTCACCCCGCCGTGCAGCTCGGGGGCGATGGTGACCATCCGGATCGCGCCCTGGCCCGCGCGCAGCAGCTTCTCGACCGTGCCGGTGTCCGGTTCGAGCAGCGTCTCCGGGTCGTGCGCGCCGCAGCGCGCCTTCGAGATGAACGGCCCCTCCAGGTGGATCCCCGCGACTTCGTCGTCCTGGACGAGCTCACGCAGCGCCGCGACCTGCTCACGCAGGATGTCGACCGGGTCCGAGACCAGGCTGGCGAGCATGGTCGTGGTGCCGTGACGGCGGTGCGCCCGCACCGCCGTCAGGAGTTCCCCGGGATCGAGGGAGGTGAACGAAGCGCCTCCCCCGCCGTGGCAGTGGGTGTCGACGAAACCGGGCACGACCAGCGCCCCGCCGACGTCCACGTGCTCGCCGGACGGCGGGGTCCCGGAACCCACGCCGGCGATCCGCCCGTCGGAGACGGCTACCCAGCCGTCGTCGAGTAAACGGTCCGGGGCGGCGACCCGGCCGCCCATGATCACGAAATCTCCGGCGCCTCTCACGCACCCCAGCATATATTGGTCTGGACCAAGCATGGTGATACGACTCAGTGATCGGAATGGTCCACCCGGGTCACTGCGGGGCTTGCATGGCCTTCTGGAGTGCCTCGAGCGCCCGGCTGGCGGTCGATTTGACGGTACCCTTCGAGATGCCTGCGGCCTCAGAGATTTCGGCCTCGCTCAGCCCGCCGTAGTACCGCAGCACCAGCACTTCGCGCTGGCGGGGCGGCAGCTTGGACAGCGCGCTGACCACGGCCTGGTGCTCGCTGGAAAGCATCGCGAGGCTCTCCGCGGACCGCGCGTTCACCGCGTGCGGCGGCACGTACTCCCGGGCCGTCTTCCGGCGGCGCAGCACGCTGCGCGACCCGTTGACCACCGCGGTGCGCAGGTAGCCGACGGCGGCCGCGGCGTCCCGGAGCCTGCCCCAGTTGCGGTGCAGGCCGGTGAAGGCCTCCTGGACCACGTCTTCCGCCGTCGCGGGCTCGTCGACCAGCAGAATCGCCAGCCGGACCAGCCGCATGCGGTGCTGGCGGTAGAGGTCTTCGAGGGTCAGCGGCGCGGCGGTCTGCGCCGGGGCCGGACCGTCCATGACCCGCAGGTGGCCGAGGGTCGCCTCGACGCTGCGTTCCGCATTGCCCTCGAGCATGAACCCCTGCCTGTTCTCGACCCCGGCTTGCACGGTGTGCCGCGTCAGCAGGTTCACGGTATTCACAGCGCTCACACAGGTACTGACGCGTCCCCAGCCTATCGGGTTCAAGTACCGGCGCCACAGATCGGCTGCTGGTACAGAACCGTGACACGGGTAGCGTCGGCACCGACCCGCCCGCGTCTGCCCCCGGAGATCCACATGGCCTGGTTCCTCGTCGAAATCACCTACGTCCAGGAGAAGATGCCGGACGTCCGGCCGCGGCACCGCGAGTTCCTCGCGAAGCTGGCCGAGGAGGGCCGCGTCGCGGTCGCCGGGCCGCTCGGCGACGGCACCGGCGGCATCACGCTGTACCAGGCCGACGACGAGGCGCACCTGAAGGAGACGATCGACCGGGACCCGTACTTCCTGGAAGGCGTCGTCGCGCAGCGGACCGTCCGGGAGTTCAAGCCGGTGATCGGCGCCTGGCTGCCGTCATAGGTCGAGCACGGTGGTGCCGCGGTCGACGCAGATCCGCATCGAACCGCCGTCGGCCGTCGGCACCGCGCACGTCCCGCAGAAGCCCTGCCGGCACGAATACGGCGTGGCCGGCCGGGCCGCCCGGAGGACGTCCAGCGCCGTCCGGTCGCCCGGCACGTCGAGCACCAGCCCCGACCTGCGCAGCGTCAGCCGGAACGGCTCGCCGTCGACGACCGGCGGCGGGGCGAAGCGTTCGAAGTGGACGGCGGCCGGCGTCAGCGCCAGGTCGACGCGGACACCGGTGATCATCGGCGCCGGGCCGCAGCAGTAGACCGCCGCGCCCTCGGGCAGGCCGTCGAGGAGCTCGGCGCCCGAGGCCGGGACGCCGTACTCGGTGTCCGGGCGGATCCACACGCGGTCGTCGTCCGGCAGTTCGGCCAGGAACGGCATCGACGCCCGGCCGCGTCCGGTGTAGACCAGCCGCCAGTCCGCGCCGCTCGCCACAGCCTGGTGGACCATCGGCAGGATCGGCGTTATCCCGATGCCGCCCGCGATGAACAGGAACGGCCCACCGCCGACGAAGGGGAACGCGGTCCGCGGGCCGCGCACGGTGACGCGCGTGCCGGGCACCAGCGCGTGGACCTCGGCCGACGCGGCCCCGATCTTCCGGACGGCGATCCGGTAGTGCGAGCGGTCGGCGGGGTCGCCGCAGAGCGAGTACTGCCTGACCAGGCCCGACGGCAGCACCAGGTCGATGTGCGCGCCGGGCCGCCAGCCCGGGAGCGGGGAACCGTGCGCGAGACGCAGGCTCACGACGTCTTCGGCTTCGGGCCGGGTGGCTTCGACGACCAGCGAAAGGTCCCGGTCCACAGTGCGCACGGCCGGCCGCCGCTTCCCGCTGAACCGCGACAGCCGCCGGTAGACGCCCACGACACCGACCAAAGTGGACATCAGGTGGTCGGTGCGCGCGCTGCCGTCGAGCCGGGTGGGCCGGCCGACGCTCATTCCGCCGCCCGGGCCGCGGGTGAGCTCGCCAGGTAGGCCACCGCCTGCTCGGTGTTGCCGGTCTCGGACGGGTGGTACGACCGCCGGAAGTACGGCCGGATCTCCCGCACCAGCTGACGTCCGGTCGGCAGCAACCCGCGCTTCGCGGCCCGGCGGTAACCCCGCAGCGACGCGCGGCCGGGCCGCGTCGGATCGTTGCGCATGAGATACCGCGTGCCCCGGGCGAAGACCCAGGCCAGCACCGGCGTCACCGCCGCCATGCTGCGCACCCGCCGCGTGTACCGCCCGTCGAGGTGCACGAACAGGGCGAACGCCACCGACCGGTGCTCGACCTCTTCGGCGCCGTGCCAGCGCAGGAGGTCGAGCATCACCGGGTCGGCGCCCGCGTCTGCCAGGGGCGCGTCGAGCACCCACTGGCCGAGGAACGCCGTGTAGTGCTCGATGGCCGCGATGATCCCCAGCCGCTCGACCAGCCACTCCTCGGCGGCCGGCCCGGTCAGGTCGCGGTCGCCGAGCAGCTTCCGGAACAGCCACTCCATCTGCGCCACGAACGGCCGCACGCGCACGCCCGCCGCCTCGAGGTGCGCCGCCGCGCCGTCGTGCGCCTCGGCGTGCACCGCCTCCTGGCCGATGAAGCCGAGGACGTCTTCCTTGAGCCGCTCGTCGCGGATCAGCGGCACCGCCTGCTTGAACACCTCGACGAACCACCGTTCGCCCTCGGGCAGCGCCAGGTGCAGCACGTTGATGGTGTGCGTGGCCTGCGGTTCGCCGGGGATCCAGTGCATCGGCAACGCCGCCCAATCGAACTTCACGTCCCGGGCGTGCAGGACGAGCTGTTCGTCGGGCGAGGTCATGACGCCCGGCCGGACAGCTCGTAGTCGGCCGGGTCGACCTTGCGAGTCTCCAGCCAGTAGCGCCAGGTGAAGCCGGGCCAGATCGTCCGGTTGACGCCCTGGGCGTCGAGGTACCAGCTCTTGCAGCCGCCCTGCGTCCAGACGCCCTTGACCAGCTTGTCCTGGATCTCGCGCTGGAACTCGTCCTGCACACCAGGCCGGACGTCGAGCGCGGCGGCGCCGCGGGAGTCGGCGAGCTTGATGGCGTCGACGACGTACCGCGCCTGCGACTCGATCATGAACACCACGGAGTTGTGGCCGAGCGCGGTGTTCGGGCCGAGCAGGAAGAACAGGTTCGGGAAGCCGGACACGGTGATGCCCTTGTGGGTCCGCATGCCCTCGGTCGCCCACTCCTTGGCGAGGTCGCGGCCGTCGACGCCGGTGATGTCGAGGTACTCCAGCGCGTCGGTCACCTTGAAGCCGGTGCCGTAGATGATGGCGTCGACCTCGTGTTCCACGCCCGCGGAGTCGACGATCGAGTGCGCCTTGACCTCCTTGATCCCGGCCGTGTTCACCTCGACGTTCGGCCGGGCCAGCGCCGGGTAGTAGTCGTTGGAGATCAGGACGCGCTTGCAGCCCATCGTGTAGTCCGGCGTGACCTTCTCGCGCAGCACGGGGTCCTTGATGGCCTTCGCGATGTTCCGCTTCGCGATCAGCTCGCCGGCCTTCATGATCGCCGGGTGGCCGTTGAAGCCGATGGCCCGCGCTTCGAGCAGCCAGTACAGCGCGTTGCGGTAGGCCCGCTGGGTGCCCGGGACGCGCTTGAACAGCGTCTGCGCCCAGTCCGGCATGGCGTGGTCGGGCTTGGGCATGATCCACGGCGGCGTCCGCTGGAACAGCGTCAGCTCGGCGACGTCGGGGGCGATCTTCGGGACGAACTGGACGGCGCTGGCGCCGGTGCCGACCACGGCGACGCGCTTGCCGCGCAGGTCGTACTCGTGGTTCCACCGCGCGGAGTGCCAGGTCTGGCCCCGGAACTCCCCGATCCCGGGCAGGTCGGGCACCTGCGGGATGTGCAGGCCGCCGACGCCGGAGACGAGGAACTGCGCGACGAACTCGCGGCCGTCCTTCGTGGTCGCCGTCCAGCGCCGCTCCCGCTCGTCCCAGTGGGCGCCGGTCAGCTCGACGCCGAAGCGGATCTTCTCGCGCAGGCGGTACTTGCCGGCGACGCCCTTGAGGTACTCGAAGATCTCCGGCTGCGGCGAGAACGACCGCGACCAGCCCGGGTTCTGCTCGTACGAGAACGAGTACATGTGCGACTGCACGTCGCACGCGCACCCGGGGTAGGAGTTGTCGCGCCAGGTGCCGCCCACCTCGGTGGCCTTCTCCAGGATCACGTAGTCCCGGATGCCGGCTTTTTCGAGCTGGATCGCCTGGCCGAGCCCGGAAAACCCGGTGCCCACGATCACGACCTTGAACCGCTCGGTCATCTGTCGGCCTCCGCTGCGTCGGGGATCCTGCCCAGATGACGTTACCTCAGGTAACAGTTACTTGGAAGTACTTGTTACCGGTTGGTACGCCCCGTCCGGCCGGCGCCTGAGGCGGCTCGCCCGCCGTGGCCGGTGACCGCCGACTCGAACGCGCCGCGGGCCTCGATGTCGGCCAGCGCGGCCTGGTCCGCCGCCGGTACCCGGCTGCGGGAGCCGATCTCGATGACCGGCGGGAGGAAGGCGCGCAGCAGCTTGAGCCCGCCGACCCAGCGCGGCACGTGGATGGTCCGGGCGCGCTTGAGGATGCCCGCCTCCAGGTCGTCCAGCGCGACGTCCAGCGGGTACGTCTTGCCGATCAGGCCGGGCATCGACGCGCGGAGCTTGCCGAACACCGGGTGCGCGTCGGCGCTCTCGACCAGGTCGGTGCGGATCCACGTCGGGTGCGCGACGCCGACCTTGACGCCCAGGTGGGCGACCTCGGCGCGCAGGCTGTTCGAGAACGCTTCGACGCCGGCCTTCGCGGCGGCGTAGTTCGCCATGCCCGGCGCGTGCGTGATCGCGGCGAGGCTGGAGATGGCCAGGAGGTAGCCCTTGCGCTCGATGACGTGCGGGAGCGTGACGCGGAACGTGCGCCAGACGCCGAGCAGGTCGACCTCGATGACCTTCTCGAACGCGGCCCGGTCGACCGAGCGGACGAAGCCCGCGGTCGCGATGCCGGCGTTGGCGATGACGATGTCGATCCCGCCGAAGTGCTCGACGACGCTCTTCGTCGCGGCTTCGAGCGCGTCCCAGCTGGTGACGTCGGCTTCCCACGATTTCGCGTTCGGCCCGATCCGGTCGGCGACCTTCTTCTGCTCTTCGGCTTCGAGGCCGACGAGGGCGACCTTCGCGCCGCGGGCGGCCAGCCGCTCGGCGAGCCCGGCGCCGATGCCGCGGGCGGCGCCGGTGATCAGCACGACCTTGCCGTCGACCTTCTTGGTGCCGCTCAGCAGCGAAAACGGGTTGGCCACGGTGCCCTCCTAGTGTCACTTGGGGGCACCGTACCTCAACTTACCCGCGGTAAGCTACCTGAGAGTAGCCAATTCGTCCGGGGTCAGCGTCAGGGTGACCGACGCGATCAGGTCGGTGAGCTGCTCCGGGGTGCGGGCGCTGGCGATCGGCGCGGCGACCGTCGGCTGCTGCCGGAGCCAGGCAAGGGAGACCGTGGCGACCGAAACGCCGTGCGCGGCCGCCACCGCGTCGAGCTTGGCGAGGACGTGCTCACCGTCGGCGTCCAAATAGGACGCTGCACGGGCGGCGCGCGGGCTGTCGCCGAGGTTGTCCTTCGTGCGGTACTTGCCGGTGAGGAAACCCTTGGCGAGTGCGAAGTACGGCAGCGTCGCGAGGCCTTCGCGCTCGACGAGCGGGGCGAGGTCACGCTCGTAGCCGCGCTCGACGAGGTTGTAGTGCGGCTGCAGCACGGCGAACCGCGCGAGGCCGTTCCGGTCCGAAATGGACAGTGCTTCGGCGAGCCGCTCGGCGGTGTAGTTCGACGCGCCAAGGTAGCGGACCTTGCCCGCCCGGACCAGCGCGTCGAACGCCTCGACGGTCTCTTCGAGCGGGGTGTCCGGGTCGTCGCGGTGGGCGTAGTAGAGGTCGATGTGGTCGGTCCGCAGGCGCCGCAGCGAGTCCTCCGCCGCGGCCTGGATGTTCTTCGCCGACAGGCCAGGCCTCCCGTCCCACATGCCGACCTTGGTCGCCACGACGACGTCGTCACGCCGGCCGCGGGCGGCCAGCCAGTTGCCGATGATCGTCTCGGAGCCCCCGCCGCCGCCATAGCGGTCGGCGCTGTCGAGGAAGTTGCCGCCGGCCGCGGTGTAGGCGTCGAGGACGGCGAAGGACTGCGGCTCGTCGGCCGTCCAGCCGAAGACGTTGCACCCGAGGTTCAGCTCGTAGACGTCGAGGTCGGTGTTACCCAGCTTGGTCATGCTCCCGACGTTAATGCTTCCCACGATCCGGGAAGCCGGGAGGAAAATCGCCGTCTCGTGCGTTGGGGTGTTCCATGGCAATCGAACTCGGCAAGCTCGGTATCTGGCGGCACTACTCGGGCGTCGACGCGCAGTTCGCGGCGGAGGCGGAGAAGCTCGGCTACGGCGCGATCTGGCTGGGGGCGTCCCCGGGCGGCGACCTGTCCTACGTCGACGACCTGCTCGCGGCGACGGACCGCCTGGTCATCGCGACCGGCATCGTGAACATCTGGCAGGACCAGCCCGCGGACATCGCCCGCGTGTACGAGCGGATCGCGGGCAAGTACCCGGATCGCTTCCTGCTCGGCGTCGGCGCGGGCCACCGCGAAGCGACGAAGGAGTACAAGAAGCCGTACGCGGCGCTGGTCGACTACCTGGACGGCCTGGACGCGGCGGGCGTCCCGGTTGCCGATCGCGCGCTGGCGGCGCTGGGACCGAAGATCGTCCAGCTGTCCGGCGAGCGCACCGCGGGCGCGCACCCGTACCTGACCACGCCGGAGCACACGCGCGGGGCGCGCGAGATCCTCGGCGAGGGCAAGCTGCTGGCCCCGGAGCAGAAGGTGGTCCTCGGCACCGACGCCGCCGAGGCCCGCGCGATCGGCCGCAACACCGTGAAGTTCTACCTCGGGCTGTCGAACTACGTCGCCAACCTGCGCAAACTCGGCTTCACGGACGCCGACCTGGAAGGCGAGGGCAGCGACCGCCTGGTCGACGCGCTGGCTCTGCACGGCGACGCGGAGACGATCGCGACCGGCGTCCGCGCGCACTTCGAGGCGGGTGCCGACCACGTCAACATCCAGGTGCTGAACGAGGACCCGTGGCCGGCGTACCGCGCGCTGGCGTCCGAGCTGCTGTGATCCCCGTCCGGCCGCCGGCTCGCCCGGCGGCCGGACGCCTCCCTTCTGAACCGATCCGACGTGCGGGAAAGTTTCTTCGCGGGGACCGGTGTGCGGCGGCGGCCGACCTCGTACGATGCGGTCGGGACCACCCTGTGCCAAGGAGGAGTAACGATGCCCATCGCCACCCCCGAGGTCTACGCGGAGATGCTCGACCGGGCCAAGGCGAACGAGTTCGCCTACCCGGCCATCAACGTGACCTCGTCCGAGACCGTGAACGCCGCCATCCGCGGCTTCGCCGAGGCGGAGAGCGACGGCATCATCCAGTTCTCCACCGGCGGTGCGGAGTTCGCGTCCGGCCAGAAGGTCAAGGACATGGTCACCGGCGCGACCGCGCTGGCCGAGTTCGCCCAGGTCGTGGCGGCTCGCTACGACGTGAACGTCGCGCTCCACACCGACCACTGCCCGAAGGACAAGCTGGACGGCTTCGTCCGCCCGCTGATCGAGATCTCGGCCGAGCGCGTCAAGAACGGCCAGAACCCGCTGTTCCAGTCCCACATGTGGGACGGCTCGGCGATCGACCTCGACGAGAACCTGGAGATCGCCCAGGAGCTGCTGGCCAAGACGGCGGCGGCGAAGATCATCCTCGAGGTCGAGATCGGCGTCGTCGGCGGCGAGGAAGACGGCGTCGAGGCGGAGATCAACGAGAAGCTGTACACCGCCGAAGGCGACTTCCTGAAGACGATCGACGCCCTCGGCGCGGGCGAACGCGGCCGTTACCTGCTGGCGGCGACGTTCGGCAACGTCCACGGCGTGTACAAGCCGGGCAACGTGAAGCTGCGCCCGGACGTGCTGAAGGGCGGCCAGGAAGCGGCGGCGAAGAAGCTCGGCCTGGACGCGGGCTCGAAGCCGTTCGAGCTGGTCTTCCACGGCGGCTCGGGCTCGCTCCCGGAGGAGATCCGCGAGGCGGTGTCGTACGGCGTGGTGAAGATGAACGTGGACACGGACACGCAGTACGCGTTCACCCGCCCGATCGTGGACCACTTCTTCAAGAACTACGACGGAGTCCTGAAGATCGACGGCGAGGTCGGCAACAAGAAGGTGTACGACCCGCGTTCGTACCTGAAGGCCGCGGAGGCCGGCATGGCGGCTCGGGTTGTCGAGGCCTGCCAGGCGTTGGGCTCGGCCGGCACGAAGCTCAAGTAGTCACCCGCGAAGGGGCGGCACTTTCCCGGGAAAGTGCCGCCCCTTCGTCGTGTTCAGACCGATTCGGCGACCGAGCGCCGCGCTGCCCACTTCCGGGTCAGGGGTTCCGCGCCGGCCCACAAGGCGAACAGCCCGCCCAGCACCACCAAAGCCGTCCAGTACGCCGCCGGGGGTGCCGACTCCGTGTGTGCCTCACCGAGCACCCACGGCCGGAACTGCGACTGCAGCCAGAACGCCCCGTACCCGAACGCAGTCACCAGCAAGGCCCCCGCGGCCGCACGCACCACGCCGCTGCTCATCGCGAACGCCAGGTCGACCGCCAACCCCACGAACACCAGGTAGAACGGCACCGTCGACACCGGAAAGCCCATCCCGAGCAGCAGCGGCCACATCACCGACCGATAAGCCACGTACGCGAGCGCCACCGAAGTCGCCGCCCAGCGGAAGCCCAGTGTGTGCCGGGCCAGGACCAGGATCAGCGCCATCACGCCGATGCCCCACAGCGGGTACACCCACTCCGGGATCGGCATCGTGAAGTGCAGCACCGCCGTCCGGTCGACCGGGTGGCCGATCTGGTTGGCCGCGAAGTCCAGCAGCGACTGCTCCGCCTCCGGCTCGCCGCGCTCCCACGCGCGCAGGCCGAGGATGCCGTACTCCTGCTGGCCGTTCGGGAAGAACGTGTTCTCCAGGAAGAACGCCCACAGCCCGAGCAGCACGCCCGTGCGGAAGCGGCCCGGGGGCGAAAACCGCAGCCAGCCCAGCAGCACGCCCGCCTGCATGATGCCCGTGCCCAGGTACAGCATCATGTGGGACGGGCTCCACGCCGTCAGGTCGAGGCCGTTGACGCGGTGGTTGATGACGTCCAGCGGCGCCGCGATCAGGAACGTCAGCAGGCCGATCTGCATCAGGCGCAGCGACCGCTTGTCACACCCCAGGCCCGTGTAGCTGTGGATCGCCACCAGCACCACGATGATCACCGTGCCGACGGTGTTGATCAGGTGCGGCGGGGCCAGGTCGTCGCGCAGCCACATGAAGTGCCACGACATGTCCCACGACGAGCCGACCAGCTTGAACGCGAACGCCGCCAGCCACATCCCGTAGCAGAACCGGAGCACCCAGTCCGGGGTCGGCTGCCCGGGGGCGCCGCGGTGCCAGTGCCGCGTGAAGAACAGCCGTGTCTTGGCGACGGGGCTGCGCGGGATCACGTCCACCGGGACGTCGACTGCCTTGGCCATGCCGGACATCATGGCCGGTCATGGTCACGAGTGGGCCAAGACCGTGGCAAACGACGCGAAAATCCGGATTCACCCTTAGGGGTGGACGACTTGCTTTCGGCGGCTCCGGCTTGGCAGGGTGTCGCGCCATGATGCCGAAACGAGTCGTCGCGGGCGTGCTGGTCGCCGCCCTGGTGCTGGCCGGAGCCGGGGTGCTCGGAACCCTCTTCCTCTGAGGGCACAATGGGCGGCATGACGCACAACCTGCTCGGCCCCGAGCCGACGCTGCTGCCCGAGCACACCGCCGCCCAGGCCGCGCTCGACGCCGGGACCGACCCGGCCACCGTCGCCGCCGAACACCCCGACTACAGCGAGGCGTGGGCTTCGCTGGCCGAGAAGGCCCTGGACGCGGGCGAGACCGTCGCCGCGTACGCGTACGCCCGCACCGGCTACCACCGCGGGCTCGACCAGCTGCGCCGCGCGGGCTGGAAGGGCTTCGGCCCGGTGCCGTGGTCGCACCGCCCCAACCAGGGGTTCCTCCGCGCCCTCGCCGTCCTGGGCAAGGCCGCCGGGAAGATCGGCGAGACCGAGGAACACGAGCGCTGCCGGACCTTCCTCGCCGACTCCGACCCCGCCGCCGCGGAAGCCACCGGCCTGAAGTGACCCGCCCGGTCGTGAGTGAGAAACAGTGTTCTAACGCTGTTTCCCACTCACGACCTGCTGCGGGAGACCTCAGAACCAGCCGCAGTTGACCGGTGCCGGCAGCCCGGCGAAACGGCCCTCCAGCCAGGCGAACGCCTCCGGGTACGCCCGCACCGCGCCGAGCACGTGCGTCGGCACCAGCGACGTGCTGAACTGCACCTGCACACCCTTGCGGCACCACGTCCGGCCCAGGTCGCGGTCCTGCGCGTAGGGCACGATGTCGTCGAGGGCGCTGTGGACGATCAGCACCGGGGCCGTCGGCTTCAGCGAGCCGATCTTCTGCTCGGCCACGCGCGACCGGTACGGCTCCTCGTCGAGGTACGCGACGAGCGAGCGGCCGTCGTTGGTCAGCGTCGACGACCGCGTGAACGCGTGCGCGGCGATCGCCTCCACCGTGCACTCGGTCCGGACCTGCTCGAACAGCTGCTTCCCGCGCGCGTTGAGCAGCGCCGGGATGTTCAGCTCCGGGTACGCGTAGTTCATGCTCACCAGCGCGAACCCGAGGAAGCCGACCGCGTAGTGGCCGTCGAGGTTCTTCGCGACCTCGGCGAGGTCCGCCGGCACCGCGCCCGCGTACGCGCCCTTCAGCTTCAGCTCCGGCGCGTAGCTCGGCTGCAGCTCCGCCGCCGCGGCCGACGCGCCGCCGCCCTGGGAGTAGCCCGCGATCGCCACCGGGCCGTCGTCCGGCAGGCCCGCCTCCGGCAGCCGCTGCGCCGCGCGGATCGCGTCGAGCACCGCGTGGGCCTCCGCCTCGCGGTTGACGTACGTGTGGTCGCCCGGCGTGCCGAGCCCTTCGTAGTCGGTGACGACGACGCCGTAGCCCCGCGCCAGCAGCCCGGCGATGAACGGGCCTTCGTACTCGAAGCCCGCGGCAAGCGCTTTCGACGGCGCGCAGTCGTCGCCCTCGCCCTGGGTGCCGACGGCGTAGGAGACGATCGGGCGCACCCCGCTGCCGTGCCACGCCGACCGCGGCGTCAGCACCGTGCCGGTGACGGCGATCGGCGAGCCGTGCGTGTCGGTGCTGCGGTACATGATCCGCTGCACGCTCGCGTCGGCCTTGATCAGCTGGATCGGGTCGATGTAGAACGTCGACGTCTCGTGCCGGATGACGTCGCCGTTGCTGCCCGCCGGCAGGGGTGACGGCGGGTCGTAGAACGACGTGGCGGACGCGGCAGGCGGGCTGAGCGCGGCCAAGGCCAGAATGGAAACTCCTGCGACGGCCGCGGACAGGGCGCGGCGGGGGAAGATACGCATGCGTGCTCCTCGTTGAGCAGGGCGGGTGCGCGGGGGTAACACCTTTTTTGACAGAGGTGTCGGAAAAAGAATCACGTGAGGTGGACCACCATGTCAAGCCCGGCCCCACGCGGGCGGCCGCGCAAGCTCCCGGTTTCCGAGCAGCGCGCCCGTGTGCTGCAGGCGACCGCGCGGGTCGTCGCGCAGCACGGGATGCAGGGCGCGACGATCGAGCAGATCGCCCGCGAAGCCGGCGTCTCGCGCCAAGCCGTCTACGAGCAGTTCGGCGACCGGGCGACGCTGTTCGCCGAGGTCGTGGCCGAAACCGAGGAGCGCGCGTTCACCGCCATCGCGGGCCCGTCGGTAGCCGACGAGCAGCCAGGCCTGCGGGCCTGGGCGAGGGCCAACTACGCCAACATGGTCACCTTCGTCGCCGACCACCCCGAGGGCTACGGCGTGCTCCGCGCGGCCGAGCGGGCGGGCGACCCCGCTCTCACCCGGTTGAGGGAGAGACTGGCCGTCGTCTACGCCGAAGCCAGCCGCAAGCGGTGGGCCGCGCACGGCATCGACTCCGGCCGTGCGGACCGCGCGCTCGTGACGCTCTTCTTCGCGATGACCGAGTCGCTGGTCCAGGCCACCTGGGACGGCGAGCCGCCGGACCAGGACGCGCTGATCGACCTGCTCACCGAATTCACCGTGGGCGGCGTCGCCCGCCTGCAGACCAAGGCGAGCGACGTCATCGACCGGTTGCGGTAGGGCGCTAAGCCGCGGCCAAGGCCGCCGCGGCCGACCCCACCACCCGATTTCGCCCGCCGTGTTTGGCCGCGTACACGGCCGCGTCGGCGGACGCCATCACCTCCTCGATGGACGAACCGTCCAGCGGGTAGGCGGCGACGCCGATGGACGCCGTCTGCCGTTCGATGTCGACGGCGGCGCCCTCGTTGGTCGTGGTGCTGATGACCAGCTCGCTGACCCGTTGCCGGATCCGTTCCGCCGTGACGATCGCGTCCTCCTTGGACGTCGACGGCAGCAGCGCGACGAACTCCTCGCCGCCGAACCGGCCGACCAGGTCGTGCGCCCTGGTCTCCTGCTTGACGACGGCGGCGACCGCCTTGAGCACGTCGTCGCCCGCGAGGTGCCCGTAGGTGTCGTTGATCCGCTTGAAGTGGTCGAGGTCGATCATCATGGCGCCGAAGCTGCCGTTCTCCCGCTCCGCGCGCGAGATCTCGCGCTGCGCGCCGTCCTGCCAGGTCGTGGCGTTGAGCAGCTGCGTCTTCTGGTCCGTCGTGGCCAGCTCTTCCAGCCGCTTGATCAGCACGGACCGCTGCAGCACGTACAGCGGCAAGATGACGAGGACCGACAGCAGCGGCTCTTCGTTGAGCACCATCACCAGCAGCGCACCGACGCACAAAGTGGACAGTTCGAGCAGGTTGTCGTCCATGTTGCCCAAGCAGGACACCGGGGTCGCGTTCTTCGGGTCGGCCAGGTAGAGGCCGAGGCCGGTCAGTGCGGTGTTGACCGTGAAGAAGGCCAGCGCGGCCAGCGTCACCGTCGCCACGCCGCTGCCGATCGTCATGTGACCGACGACACCCGCGGAGAAGGCCGAGAGGATCATCGTGGTCGCGTTCGCGGCCACGCGGTGAAATTCACCCGGACGGGTGCCGGACCAGCTGCGGAACGCCAGGTAGACGTACAGCACGACACCGAGCGCGGCGATCAGCTGGGCCGGCAGCAGCAGGCCGGCGGGCAGCAGCCACACCGAAGTCATCGAGATGTAGGGCCCGTTGCTGAGGATGCGGCGCTGCCGCTCCAGTCGCCTGCTGACCTCCGTCTGCGCCACGGCCAGGGCTGTGAGCAGCGCAAACGTGCCCAGCTGGGCGACGGTGACCGGCACGGTCAGCAGCGAAACGGCCGTCCAGCTCAGCATGACCGTGATGGCGGTCAGCGTCGCGATGATCCAGTCGCGGGGGCGGGTCCACAGTGCCCAGCCCCGCGCCCAAGAAATCAAGTCTTGGCCGCGCTGTTCCCCCGATGTGACCATTTTTCCCCCAGACCCTTGCGTGGTTGTACGGTGACAAAGTACTCACGGACAGTTTCAGACCGTTCGCCCGCTGTCCACAAGGGCTTTCGGTGTGTACTTTTTCTTTGACACCGGAACGAGAGGTGGCCAGCGATGCGCGGCAAAGAACAGTGACCGCACAGCGCACCGCAAGGTCGCGCAGGTCGAGCCCACGCGCGGGGCATGTCATGCATGTTCGGCGCGTGCGGCTTCTTTGTCGATCCATCGGTCCGGCTCGCCCGACAGCGCCCGGGCCCACAGCACCGCCAGCGGCAGCGTGAGCACGATCCCCACGATGCCGAAGATGCCGACCGTCGCGTGCGGCGTCAGCTGATCCGCGAGCACGCCGCCGATCAGCGGGCTGATGCCCATCATCGTGGTCAGCCCCGTGTTGGACAGGCCCATCACCTGCGCGCGCTGCTCGTCGGGCACGGCCAGGGTCAGTGACGCGGTCGCCTGCAGGAGGCAGACGGTGCCCAGGCCGCCGGAGATGATGAACAGGACGATCGACGAGACCGGTCCGGGGTTCAGGAAGCAGAGCACCAGCGGCACGGCGCACAGCGCCGACAGCGGGCCGATCAGCTTCGGCCGCAGCCGCGCGGGCACCCAGCGCGTGTAGACGAAGGTCGCGATCACGCTGCCGATCGGGTCGGCCGCGAGCAGCAGGCCGATCGCTTCGGGGCCACCGCCCGCCGCCGAGACGTACGGCGCCGCGATGCCCTCGTAGACCGGCAGGAGTCCCATCAGCCAGGTGAACAGCACCAGTGTCCGCAGCGGCGAGCTCGCGAACGCCGTCCGGCCACCGCCGCCGAGCGTCGCGAAGAAGGACTTCCGCCGCTCGCCGGTCGCCGCGGCCGGCCGGGCCCGGAGGCCGAAGCGGATGAACAGCGCGGACAGCACGAACGTGGCGGCGTCGATGATCAGCGCCACGTGCGGGTCGAGGGCGATCAGCAGCGCGCCGCCGCCGGCGAAGCCGAGCAGCTGGGCGCTCTGCACGGTCATGCTCCGGATGCCCATCCCGACCACGAACCGGTCGCCTTCGAGCACCTGTGGCAGCAGCGCCAGCTGGGACGCCTTGAACGGCGGGTTGACCAGGGAGACGCCGCCGACCAGCACGCACATCAGCCAGAACGGCATCCCGGGCACGGCGACCAGCAGGATCAGGCCGGCCCGCAGCAGGTCGACGAGCACCATCACGCTGCGGCGCGGGAAGCGGTCGGCGAAGCCGGTCAGGAAGATGCCGCCCAGCAGCGACGGCGCGTAGGTCAGCGCGTAGGTCAGGCCGGTGAGCGTCGCGGAGTTCGTCCCGGTGAACACGAGGATCGACAGCGCGACCCTGGCCAGCTGGTCACCGGCGATCGAGAGCAGCTCGCCGAACCACAGTGCCCGGAACTCGGCGACCCCGAACACCTCGCGGAACGTGACGCGATCCGGCGGTGCTGCCATGCGTTTTCTCCCGACCTCTTGTGCAGACCGCGTCCGTCGCATGACCAATGGTGACGAGACGGACCAGTCGGTCATGAGGCAGTCACGGTACGTGAGTTACCCCAGCCAGTGTCCCGTGACTGTTGGTAAATCTCTAGGTTCTTTCGCCGGTATCCAAGGTGTCACGGAGCTTTCCCGAACGGGTCAGACGATAGCCCGCAGTGTCTGACCGGTGGCTCAGGAGTCACCAATGGATCATTCCGTACCGGCTGGTCGGTCGCCAGAGGCAAAAGTAGCCACCTCACGTTCGCGAGGTGGCTACCGGGGCAGGGCGGCTCAACTGCGGCCGCGCGACCGCTCGATGACCTCGATCGACGCGCGGACCTGCTCGAAGGTGGGCGGGACCGCCCGGTTGAACACGACGGTCAAGGACCGGCGCGGGATGACCACGAACTCGACGTCGACCCCGGCCGCCTCCGCGGCGGCCTCGACGACGTCCCGCCAGTGCTCGGGGTCGATCCCGTCCGGATCGGCCCATTCGTGGGCGAAGATCGCCCAGTTCCCCCGGAGGAGGGTGCCGACCACGTCCTGCGCGGTGTGGACGCGGTGCGGCGAACCGATCTCATCGGCCAAGTATTCGCTGGTGGCGGTATGCGGCAGAGGCCCGGGCGCCTCGGTGGACGAAGGTCAACATCGCTCCTTTCGCCGGTGTACCCCAGGACTTCGGAGCCGACGGCGTCGTGGATGGGTTCCGCTCCGTGAGAAGGCGTTCCGGCACCGGAAGTCCGGCGTAGCTTCGGGGTCGTGGCCGATCTCGCGCCGTTCACCCTGGCTGTCGTGGGCGCCGGACCTCGCGGGGTCGGCGTCCTCGAACGGCTCGGCGCGAACGCCGCGGAACTCCTCGGCGGACGGCGGCTCGAGGTGCACCTGATCGACCCGTTCCCGCCGGGGCCCGGCCGCGTGTGGCGCTACGACCAGTCACCGCTGCTGCGGATGAACTCCATGCCCGAGGACGTCACGATGTTCACCGACGAGTCGGTGCGGATGGCCGGTCCGGTCCGGCGGGGGCCGTCGCTGCTGGAGTGGGCGCGGCAGGTGCGCGCCGGCGGGCTCGAGGCCGACGTGCCACCCGACGTCGTCGCCGAGCTGACCGCGCTCGACCCCTTCGACTTCCCCACCCGGCGCCTGCAGAGCGCCTATCTGAGCTGGGTGTACCGGAAGGTCGTCGACGACCTGCCCGGCGGCGTCGACGTCGTCGAGCACGCGGCCCGCGCGACCGGCGTCGACGGGGACACCGTCCGGCTGTCCGACGGAACGGCGATCGCGGCGGACGCCGTCGTCTTCACCGTCGGGCACCTCGACGCGGAACCCGACGATCGGGAGCGCGAGCTGGTGGCGTTCGCCGCGCGGCACGGGCTGGCCTACTACCCGGCCGGCTACACCGCCGACGTCGACTACGCGGGTGTCGAACCGGGCGAAACCGTGCTGGTGCGCGGGTTCGGGCTGGCGTTCGTCGACCTGATGCTGCTGCTGACCGAGGGCCGCGGCGGCCGGTTCGAGGACCTCCCGTGCGGCGGCCTCCGCTACCACCCGAGCGGCGCCGAGCCGGTGCTGCACGTCGGCTCGCGGCGCGGGGTGCCGTACCACGCGAAGATCGGCTACCGGCTGCGTGGGAAACCTTTGCGGCTGCCCAGGTTCTTCGACGCCTACGCCATCGACGCGCTGGCCGGCGACGTGCTCGACTTCCGCCGGGACGTCTGGCCGCTGGTCGCGAAGGAGCTGGCCTGGGGTTACTACAGCGAGCTGTTCACCGGGCACCCGGACCGCGTGCGCATGGACTTCGCCGTGTTCGCCGACGCCTTCGCCGACCTGGACTGGGCTTCCCCCGCCATGCGCGACCTCGTGGCGCGCGCGGTGCCCGCCGAGGCCGACCGGCTCGACCTCGACCGCCTGGACCGCCCGATGGCGGGTCGCGCCTTCGGTACGGCGGAGGAGTTCGGCAAGGAACTGCGCAAGTACGTCGAGGCCGACCTGGCGCGCCGGGCGGACCAGGAGTTCAGTGCGGACCTGGGTGCCTTCACGGCGCTGCTGTCGGTGTACGGCCAGGTGCCCACTCTGGTCCAAAAAGGACGGCTGAGTGCCGGATCGCAAGTGTCCGATGTGGACGGCTGGTTCCACGGCTTCTTCTCCTACTACGCCAGCGGTCCGCCGCCGCGCCGCCTGGAGGAGCTGCTCGCCCTCCAGGAAGCCGGGCTCGTTTCCTTCGCGGGCGCGGAAATGCGGGTGACGGCGGAGCGCGGCGTCTTCGTGGCGTCGTCGACGAGCCACCCGGAGACGGTCGAGGCACGCACGCTGATCGAGGCCCGGCTGCCGGGCCCGAGCGTGACCCGCGCGGCCGACGGCCTGCTCCGGCAGCTGCGCGACGCGGGCGAGCTGGCCGAGGAGACGGTGGCGGACCCGGGGACGGGTGTCGCGCTGCCGTCGGGCCGCATCCACACGCGGGTCGCGGACTCCCGGCTGCTCGACGGAACGGGACGTCCCCACCTGAACCGGTTCGCGGTCGGACCGCACACGAGCGCCCGCTCGGCGGCGGCCTTCACCCGGCCGCGGACGAACGCGCTGTCGTTCCGCCAGAACGACGCTGTGGCACGGGAGATCCTGGAGCTGGTCAGCCAGCCCAGCTGACCAGCTCGCCCAGTACTTCCTCCGGCGCGGGCATCCCGGCGATCTCGGCCGCGATGCCCCGAGCGACCTCCCGCGCCACCGAGCCGTCCAGCAGCTCCCGGGCCGCCGCCTCGATCGCGTCGATCCGCACGGCGTCCCCCACCAGCGCCTTCGCCGCGCCGAGCGCCGACAGCGTCTCCGCGTTGGCGAACTGGTCGGCGCCCTGCGGCAGGACCAGCTGTGGCAGACCCGCGGCGAGCGAGCCGAGCACCGTCCCCGTGCCGCCGTGGTGCACCACCAGGCCCGCGTGCTCCAGCACCTCGGCCTGCGGCACGAACCCGGCGACCCGCACGTTCCCCGGCACCGGGCCCAGCGCCGCGGGGTCGCCGGGGCCGGTCGCCACCAGCACGTCCACCGGCAGCCGCGACAACGCCGCGATCGCCCCGCGCAGCACCTGCGTCGCGCCGAAGACCACCGTGCCCAGCGTCAGGTACACGAAGCCGTCCGCCGGGAGCGGTGGCAGCGGAACGTCCGCGTCGTACGGCGTCGGCCGCATCCGGAACACCTTCGGCACCGCCGCCGGGCCCGGGTCGCGGACGCTGTCGGGCCAGATGTCGACGCAGGCGTCGCCGAACATGGCGTCCGCCGGCGACGTGCCCCAGAGCGGCGCCAGCCGTTCGGCCGCGACCGCGCGCACCTCCGGCGGCATCGACCGGCCGATCACGTGCGAGACAGCCGGGATGCCCGCCTGCCGCGCCACGGCGCCGGCCCCGACGTCGCTCTGCTCGTAGACCACCAGATCCGGCCGCAGCCCGGGCAGCAGCGGCCGCAGGTCGGCCATCGTGGCCCGCGGCAGCAGCTCGGCGAACATCGTGATGCCGAGTTCGCGGAAGCCGGCGTCCGCCCCGTGCCGTCGCTTGGCCTCGGCCTCCGCGTCACCGATGGCGATGCCCACGCGGTGGGTCTCGAAGCCGAGCTCACGCACCTTCGGCACGAACGCCTCGCCGGTGCCGAAGACGACCTCGTGCCCGGCCGCGCGCGCCGCGTCCGCCAGCGGGAGCAGGGGAAAGAGGTGGCCGTACGCCGGGCGGCACGAGAAGAAGATCCGCACCGCCCGAGCGTACCGGCGTCAGCAGCGGTTGAGCATGTCCGTCAGGGCGGTCTTCTCGGCGGAGTTGATGGTCAGCTTGAACTTGTACTTCACCGCGACCCACATCTTCGCGTAGGTGCACCAGTAGCCGACCAGCGGCGGCTTCCACTGGTCGGGCGATTTGTCGCCCTTCTCCTGGTTGACGTTGTCCGTCACGGCGATCAGCTGCGGGTCGGTGAGGTCGTTGGCGAACGCCTGGCGCTGCGCGGTCGTCCACGAGGACGCGCCGGTGCGCCACGCGTCGGCCAGCGGCACGACGTGGTCGATGTCCACATCGGACGCCTGAGTCCAGGTCGCGCCGTCGTAGGGGCTGACCCACTTGCCGGAGGTCGCGGCGCAGCTGGAGTCGGTCACCACGTTCGTGCCGTCGCGCTTGAGCACCACTTCGCGGGTGTTGCAGCTGCTGCCCTGGTCGATCCAGTGCGGGAACTTGTCCCGGCTGTAGCCGGTCTGCGAGCCGTCGGCCTTGACGGTGAGCGCGGCGAGGTTGGACTTCGCCGTGGTGGCCGAGGGGATGCCCGGCGGGGTCGCGTTGGCGACGCCGGCCAGGGTGCTGGAGAGGACCGCGGTGACGGCCAGCACAGTGAACGAATGACGAACAGCACGCCTGGTTGGCATCTTGCTGCCTCCGTGTCAGAAGTGGGGACAGCTAACCCTGAAGCACGGGAGTGGCGTGTACAACACGTATAGGTGACATGTTGCTGTCCGTCAAACGGCGCCCCGGACCAGCCGCAGGTCCTCGGTGTGCCGGTACCAGGTCCACTTGTTCACCGCGCGCTCGAAGACGACGTCGTCGCGCACCGGCCGGGTCGGGATGCAGCCGATCTGGAACGCCCGCGAGTACAGCGTGGACGGCCGCTTGAAGATCGTGCCCTTCACGACGCGGACGGCCAGGCCGGGGCCGCCCGGGTCCGGCAGCACCTCGATCGACGCGGCCGGCCCGCGCAGCGCCACCTGCTCGTCGGCGTAGGCCACCCCGCGGACCAGCCGCAGCTGCCCGCGCCCGACGAGCACGCCGCCGACGTCGTCGCGGATCAGCGGCACCGGGTCGACCTCGCCGCGCAACGCCAGCGCGAGCGCCCGCAGCGGCGTCTTCGGCAGGTCCCAGAGCGCGCCGACGACCGAGTCCGGCGACGACGGGACGAACCCGACCGACACGCCGGAGAGCGCGTCCTTCCGGAGCAGGCGCAGCACGACCGCGGCGAGGTCGGCGTCCGTGCCCGAGACGACCAGATGATCGTGTTCGCCCAGCAAGGGGTCGATTTCCGCCTTGCCGGGACGGCTCGGCACCCGGACCGACTCGACGTCGTCGACGTCCTCGAAGCCGGCCGCGTCGTCGCCACAGGCCACCACGATTCCGCGCACCCGCAGGTCCTCCGTTACAGTCATGCACCGGCATTTAGCAGCGCCACCGGTGTCCGTCCGGGACACTAAACCTCAGTCGTCGAACACCTGGAGTGTCACATGCCGGCCATCGTGCTCATCGGTGCCCAATGGGGAGACGAAGGCAAGGGCAAGGCCACCGACCTGATGGGTGACCGCGTCCAGTGGGTCGTCCGGTACCAGGGTGGCAACAACGCCGGTCACACGGTCGTCCTGCCGAACGGCGAGAACTTCGCCCTGCACCTCATCCCGTCCGGCATCCTGACCCCGGGTGTGACGAACGTCATCGGCAACGGCGTGGTGGTCGACCCCGGCGTGCTGCTCGACGAGCTTTCCGGCCTCGAAGCGCGGGACGTGGACACGTCCAAGCTGCTGATTTCGGCCGACGCGCACCTGATCATGCCGTACCACGTGGCCATCGACAAAGTCACCGAGCGGTACCTCGGCAGCCGCAAGATCGGCACCACCGGCCGCGGCATCGGGCCGTGCTACCAGGACAAGATCGCCCGCGTCGGCGTCCGCGTGCAGGACCTGCTCGACGAGAAGATCTTCCGCCAGAAGGTCGAAGCCGCGCTGGAGTTCAAGAACCAGGTGCTGGTGAAGGTCTACAACCGCAAGGCGCTCGACGCCGACCAGGTCGCCGACGAGGTGCTGGCGGCGGGCGAGAAGTTCGCGCACCGCATCGCCGACACGCGCCTGCAGCTCAACCAGGCCCTGGAGCGCGGCGAAACCGTGCTGCTGGAGGGGTCCCAGGGCACGCTGCTCGACGTCGACCACGGCACCTACCCGTTCGTGACGTCGTCGAACCCGACGTCCGGCGGCGCGAGCGCGGGCTCGGGCATCGGCCCGGGCCGCATCACGACGGTGCTCGGCATCCTCAAGGCCTACACCACCCGCGTCGGCTCCGGCCCGTTCCCGACCGAGCTGCACGACGAGTCCGGCGAGTACCTGCGCAAGCAGGGCGGCGAGTTCGGCGTGACGACGGGCCGCTCGCGGCGCACCGGCTGGTTCGACGCGGTGATCGCCCGGTACGCGGTGCGCGTCAACGGCATCACCGACTACTTCCTCACGAAGCTGGACGTGTTGTCCGGCCTGGAGAAGGTTCCGGTGTGCGTCGGCTACGAAGTCGACGGATTCCGCACCCAGGACATGCCGATGACGCAGACCGACGTGCACCACGCGATCCCGATCTACGAAGAGCACCCGGGCTGGTTCGAGGACATCTCCGCGTGCCGCACGTTCGAGGAGCTCCCGGCGAACGCTCGCGCGTACGTCGAGCGCCTGGAAGAGCTGTCGGGCGCCCGGATTTCCGCGATCGGCGTCGGCCCGGGCCGCGAGCAGACGATCGTCCGGCACCAGTTCGTTTAAGTCAGCTTCGTGCTGACGGGCGTTTCGTTCCGGAACAGGTCGAGCACCGGGCAGTGCTCGTCGACCTCGCGCTTGAGGTCTTCGTAGCGCTCCCGGCTCGCCGGGCCTTCGAGCTCGACGGACACGCGGACGTCCCCGAAGCCGGGCCGCGTGTTGAAGGAGAAGCCGAAGAAGCCGTGCAGGTCGAGGTCCCCGTCCACGGTGACCTTGACGGAGTCGAGCGGAATCCCGCGCTTCGCCGCCCAGAACTGGTAGGTGATCACCTGGCAGGAGCCGAGGGCGGCGAGCGCGTACTCGACGGGGTTGGCGGCCTGGTCGGTGCCGCCGAGCGCGGCCGGCTCGTCGACGGTGAAGCTGTGGTCCCGCACCTTGACCTCGACTTCGGTCCGGGTCCCGGGCTTGAGGGCGTTGCCGACGCTGAAGGAGACGGCGGCGTTGTGCGGATCGGCGTCGACGGCCCTGCGGGTGCCTTCGATGACTTCGGTCAGCGACATGGGCTCTCCTGAAGATCGTGATTTCGCTTCAGGGTGGGGGATTTCACTCCCGGGCGCTCGGGTTCTCATGCGTTGGGAGCCGGGGTGTCCGGCATGCGGAAGCGCTTGCTAGCCCAGGCGGTTCGGGATAGTCGCCGACACCGCCAGCTCCTCCAGGTCCAGTTCCCGCAACACCTTCCGCAGCACGTCGTCGTCGAGGCGGCCCGCGCGGTTCTCCTCGATCATCGCCTTGCGCTGGGTGATCAGCAGCTCGCGCCGGGCCTTCGCGAACTGGGCCTGCGGACTCCCCGAATGTTCTTCGCCGGACAGCGTGATCGCCGCCTTGGCGAACCGGTAGCGCATGTCGATCAACCGCTGGAGCCGGTCCTTGAGCCGGTCCACCTTCTCCGGGGGCAGGTCCAGCGAAGCCAGCCGCTCGCGGCTGAGCTCGCGCAGCCGTTCCTGCGCTGCCTTCTTCGCCACTTCGCGCGCGGCGAGTTCTTCGGCCTCGTCACGGGCGGCCTCGGACGGGTCCTCGACCTTCAGTGCCCGGATCAGCGGCGGCAGCGTCAGCCCCTGGAGCAGCACCGTCCCGATGGCCACGGTGAACGCGAACAGCTGGATCTCCTCGCGGCCCGGTGTCCCGGCCGGCACCCCGGCCGCCGCCGCCAACGTGACCACCCCGCGCATGCCCGTCCACGAGACCACCGCCAGTACCCGCCACGACGGCGCCGCGCGGCCGCGGCCGAACAGCCGCATCGCCCGTGGCAGGTACGCGGAGACGAACACCGCGGGAATCCGCACCAGCATCGTCACCGCCAGGACGGCCACCGCGACCAGCGCGAGCGTGCCGTTGTCTCGGGCCGCGTGCTGGGCGCCGTCCAGCACGAACGGCAGCTGCAGCCCCATCAGCGCGAACACCAGCGCCTCCAGCAGGACGTCGATCGACGCCCACACCGATCTGTCCTGCATGCGGGTCGCCGGTGACGCGTACAGCGAGCGGTGCCCCAGGTAGAGGCCGGCCGCGACGACGGCGAGCACGCCTGACCCGCTGAAGTCGTCGCCGAAGGGGTGCAGGTGCTCGGCGGTGACGTACGCGGCGAACGGCACGATGATCCCGAACGCCGACTCCATCAGCGGGTCGTCGAGCAGCCGCCGGATCAGCACCACGACGACGCCGATCGCCAGGCCCACCGCGATGCCGAGCGCGGTCGCCACCCCGAACACCGCGAACCCGTGCCCGGCCGAGCCCGCGGTGCCCGCGACCGCGGCGAGCGCGACCTTGTACAGCGTCAGCGCGGCGGCGTCGTTCACCAGGCTTTCCCCGGTCAGCACGGCCATCACCCGCCGGGGCAGGCCGAGCTTGCGTCCGATCGCCACCGCCGTCACCGCGTCCGGCGGCGCCACGACCGCGCCGAGGACCAGCGCGGACGCGAACGGCACGTCCGGCAGCAGCAGGTGCACCACGACGGCGACGACCACCGCGGTCACCGCCACCAGCACCACGCCCAGCGCGATGATCGGCCGCAGGTTGGTCTTGAAGTGCGTCAGCGAGCTCTCGAGCGACGTCGAATAGAGCAGCGGCGGCAGCACGACGGTGAGGATCAGCTCGGGCTCCAGCTCCAGCCGCGGCACGCCGGGGATCAGCCCGACGCCGAGCGCGACGACCACCACCAGCAACGGCGCGGACAGGTTCCAGCGCCGTGCGATCGCCGTCAGCGCGAGCGAACCGGCGAGCACGCCCATCAACGTCAAGATCTCCACAGCCCGATCTTTCCGCAGGTCGCACGGCCTTGCTCGGCTTCCGGTGAGCGGAAAGGCGCTGGAAAGTGTCGGACCCCACATGCATGCTGTTCGCAATACGCACACCTGTGCGGAACACGCGCACCTCCGGAGGTTCCGATGTCCCCTGGTACCCGCGGCTGGGTCGTGCCCCTGGCCTGGACAGCCGTCCTGCTCGACGGGTTCGACCTGGTCGTGCTCGGCACCGTGCTGCCCGTGCTCCTCCGCGGCCACGTCTGGGGCCTGACGCCCGCCACGGCGTCGGTCGTGTCGACCGTGGGGCTCGCCGGGATGATGCTGGGCGGGCTGGCGATCGGCACGGTCACCGACGTCATCGGCCGCCGGAAGTCGCTGATCATCTCCGTCACGCTGTTCTCGCTGTGCACGCTGCTGTGCGCGTTCGCGCCGTCGACGTTCGTCTTCGGGTTGCTGCGGTTCGTGGCCGGGCTCGGCCTCGGCGGCTGCCTGCCGACGGCGATCACGCTCGTCACGGAGTACGCGCGCCACGGCAGGTCCGGCAGCGCGACGACCACGGTGATGACCGGCTACCACGTCGGCGCGGTGCTGACCGCGCTGCTGGGCATCGTGCTGATCGCGCCACTGGGCTGGCGCGCGATGTTCGTCGCGGGCGCGCTGCCCGCCGTGGTGCTGGTCCCGCTGATGGTGAAGTACCTGCCGGAGTCCGAGACGTTCGAGCGGGTCCGCGAGAGCGAGCGGTCGGCCGGGCACGCCGTCGCCGGGCTGTTCCGCGGCGGCCTGCTGCGCGCGACGATCGCTTTCTGGGTCACCTCGTTCATGGGCCTGCTGCTGGTCTACGGGCTGAACACGTGGCTGCCGGAGATCATGCGCCAGGCCGGCTACCCACTGGGCGCGGCGCTGAGCCTGCTGCTGACGCTGAACGTCGGGGGCATCGTGGGCCTGCTGGTCGCGGGCCGGGTCGCCGACCGCGTCGGCATCCGCCCGTCGGCGATCGCCTGGTTCTGCGCGGGCGCGGTGTTCCTCGCGCTGCTGAGCGTGAAGCTGCCGGCGGTGGGGCTGTACGCGGCGGTGTTCCTGACGGGCTGTTTCGTGTTCAGCGCCCAGGTGCTGGTGTACGCGTACGTCGGCCGCATCTACCCGGACGCGATCCGCGCGACGGGCCTCGGCTGGTCGGCGGGCATCGGCCGGATCGGCGCCATCTCGGGCCCCCTCCTCGGCGGCGCGTTGCTGACGGCGGGAATCGCGTACCCGTGGGGCTTCTACGCGTTCGCGGCCGTGGGCGCCCTGGGCGCGGCAGCCGTGACGGTGGTCCGCCCCGGCCGCCGCTCCCCAGCTCAGGACAGCACCTCGGCAGCTACGGAGTCCCGACCTGCGACGACGTGAAAGCTACGGTCCCGGCCAGCCGTGACGGGCTGTCCGGGACCGGCTGTCAGGCGACCTGCTTCTCGCTCACACTGCCGGTTTCCGCCAACGCGCCGACGGGCTGGACCGCGGCCTTGCGCAGCGCAGCCCGGCGCGGGCTGAGCCAGCGTGACCCGGCGAACCGGATGACCCGCCACCGCAGCCGCGCGGCGATGGACAGCATGTGTTCCTGGTTGTCGCGCTTGGCGACCAGGTAGGCGAGCGTGTGCTCGCCCGGCTCCGGGATGAGCAACGGCCGTGGCCGCACCTTGATCTCGCCGAGCTCGAGGCCTTCCAGCTTCCCGGGGTTGTTGGTGAGCAGCGTGACTTCCTTGAGTCCCAGCTGCTTCAGCAGCGCTACCGCGTCGCCGTACGACCGCGAATCGGCCTTGCACTCCATCGCCGCGTACGCGGCGAACGTGTCGATGCCGGTTTCCTGGCAAAGCCGGTATCCCCGCGCCTTCGTCAGGAGACCGGCACCACGGCCTTCCTGATCCAGGTAGATGAGGACCCCGGAGTTCTGCTTGATCTCCTCGAGCGACTTGTCGAGCTGGTAAAGGCAGTCGCAGTTGGTGGATCCGAATATCTCGCCGTAGAGGCATCGGGACTGGATTCGCACGAGGCAGCCGTCCCGCGGTTCGCCGAACACCGCCGCGCACGCCGGATTGGGCTGCTCGGTACCGGCGAGGACGACGACCCGGAAATCGCCGTCCGAATCCTGCAATCTGTGCTCCACGACCTCGGTCACGGGTTCTCCACGTCGGATTTTCTCCACAGCCGGTCGACGTCTTCGGTACCGGGCATGGAGTCGGTGATCTCCTCGATCGTGAGGTTGGCGGTCATGGCCCGGATCGCCCATTCGAGGGCATCCCAGGTCAGGTCTCGGCCGTCCTTGAGGAGTTGGAAGGTCAGGGCCGCGGAAAACGCTTCGCGGGCCCCGGGAGTGTCTTCGAGCGGAACGTTCGGGCCCTCGATGTCCCTGGACCGGGTCCGGGACCGGATCTTGGCGCCGAAGTTCTCCACCACGCAGACTGTCTCCACGCCTAGGGTGAGCAGTTCCTCAGCCAGCGCGTCGACCGTGCCGGGGCGGTCCGGGTAGGACAGGAGCCCGCGCAGTTCGCCTTCACGGCCGACGAGGTAATCGACGCCGTGAAGATGCCGGTAAAGCTGTTGCGGCGTTGCCGTGGGTGGCGAAGCCTGCAAAAGAACCAGCGGTTTCGGTGATTGCCGGGCGGCCGCGTCGAGCGCCCATTGCACCGTTTCCACCGGTGGTTCCAAGGTGACCATGACCGCATCGGCGTCGGCGATTGCTTGTTTCGTGCGCGGTTGTTCGAATTCCGTGGTGGACAGCGAGACCTTACCCGTGTTCATCCAGCCCAAATAACGGGTTTCACCCCTTTGTGTCACGAGCATCAGGGCCCGCGGGTTCGCCTCTCCCGGCGTCGTCCGGATCAGCTCGGTCGAGAGGCCTTCTTGCTGCATGTAGCGCGTGAGCTCGCGTGCGGCCTCGTCGCCCCCGATGGCGGCGCAGAGCCGCGCGCGGAGGCCGAACCGCCGGGCGGCGACCGCCAGGTTGAGCCCCTTGCCGCCCGGGTGCTCCTCGAATGAGCTCGCCTGCACCGCAGCCCCGATTTCGGGTAGCTCGTCGGAGACCACGACCACGTCCGTCACCGCGCCCCCGACCACGACGATCGAGTTGCTGGGTTCACGGGCATCGGCGGCCGGCTCCAGCAGTGCTTCCGGACCGTGCACGCAGCGCTCGGCGAGCTGGAGCAGCGCGCGTGCCTCGACGGGACCACGCAGGGTGCGCACCGTCGGCGCCGGGGGAATCTCGGTCACGTCGAGCAGGCGGTGGTAGGTCTCCCAGTGCCGGGCGAGCGCATTGCGCCGCTCGCCGAGGTCGTCGGCGTACAGCCCACGCAGCTTCGGCCGGTCGGAGAGCACGTCGTCGAGCACGCGGAGGGCGAGCACCGCGTCGACGATCAGCCGGTCGGTCGGCTCGAGATCGCCGGCGACCCGGGTGACGACGTCGACGATGGCCTGGTCGGTGGACACGGCGTGCTCACGCGCGTACCGGCGCACGACGGGCAGGTCGGCGAGCAGCGCGACGTCGACCTCCGTCGCGCTGAGCCGCTCGACGGTGAGGCCGCTGCGGGTGCGCAACTTGAGGAAGACGTTTCGGACGCCCTCGACGGCGGCGTCGGGCTTCGCCATCAGCCCAGCCTACCCTTCCCCTGTCATTTGACCTCTTCAAGATGACACTTGTTGGACAAACTTCGGGCGACTCCATGGCAGGTCCACGAGTGTGCGTCACGATCGGTTCACCTGCCGCAGGCGAGAGTACCTCCTCCGCTAGTCCGTTCAGGTGTGACTCCCCGGTTTTGACCGGCGCTCGACTCCTCAGCGAGAGGGCGCCGAGGTGGTGGCCGTAAATGACCTGTCCGGTCTATCGCGGTGTCAATTGACATCGTTACTCGGCAAATGTCACCCTTGGGTTGCCTCATCGGCCCCAAGGAGGTCGCCATGAAGCCCTGCACCTTCGGTTCAGGCCACGAAACCCGTCTCGCCGACACGGCGTCCGCGCTGCGGATTCCGCAGGAAGACGCGCTGATCCGCGCCGGAACGCGACGGAGTCCGGCAATTGCCGTGCTGGGATTGCTGGTGCTGTCAGTCGCCGGGTGCGCCGTCCCTTCGAAGCCGGTCAGCTCCTCCGGCGGAGACCGCGTCGTCATCGTCGCGAGCGCCACCGCGAACGAGCCCCGCCCCGCCGTAACCGATATGGCCCGCAAGCTCCTCGTCGACGCCGCGAACAGCGGAAACGTCTCGTCGCAGGGCTCCGGCAACAGCAGCGTGGCGCTCGTTTCGGCCGCCGACGGTGCCGGCTCGCGCGAGGTCGTCCTCACGCCGAGGCGAGCGGACGGATCGCTGGAGCACGGGTTGCAACGACCGTCGCTCATCGAGCGCAACGTTCAGGCCGTCGCCGACACGGTCGCGGCCACCGCTGCCGCGCGGTCCGGGCTCGACCTGCTCGGGGGGATCGACGCCGCCGTCCGCGGGGCCGCTCCCGGGCGGCTGATCGTGGTGAGCAGCGGGCTGAGCACGGCCGGGGCCTTCGACCTGCGGCAGGTCGGGTGGGACGCCGATCCGGAGACGGTGGCGAGCCAGCTGGCCGCCAAGAACGCGTTGCCGCACCTCGAAAACTGGCACGTGCTGTTCACCGGGCTCGGCAGTGTCGCCGGCGCGCAGCCGCCTCTGCCCGGCCCCACGCACGACAAACTCCTCCAGTACTGGCAAGCGATCTGTGCACGAGCTCAAGCCGCCGGCTGCGACTTCGACGACAAGCGCGTCGCCGCCCACCTGCCACACGCCACCGTGGCCACGCCGGTCGTGCCCGTGCCAGGGGTGACATCGGTGGTCGGGCCCGCGGGCCAGGTCAGCACCACCGTGTCCGACAGCGCACTCGGGTTCTCGGGCGATTCCGCGGTGCTGTCCCCAGGCGCCCTCGACCTGCTGCGCACGCTCGCCGGGAGCATCACCGGGCGGCTGGCGGACCGGCCCGGCGCGGTGGTGACCGTTCGGGGCTACGCCGCCGATCCGCCGGGATCGACCGCGGCCGGCCGCCAGGCACTGGCCGACCAGCGTGCCCGCGCGGTGGCCGACGCGCTCGGCCAGGCCGGGGTGCGCCAGCGGGTCGACATGGCTGGGGTCGGCACCCAGCCCGGCCGGACGGCGATGGTGGGCGGCCGGTTCGACGAAGCCGCGGCAGCCGCGATGCGGCGGGTGGAGATCAATTACTAGCAGACGAGGAGGTACCGCCATGACCAGCAGCGACGAAACACGCAACCTGCCACTCCCGCAGCCGCGACGCCAACGGGAGGGGCAGCACACCGGGGGCTCCTCGGCGGCCGGTGACCGGCTGCTCGCCCGGATCCGGGAGCTGCGCTACCTGCGCGACCGGGTGATGGACGACCACGTCGTCGGCCCGCACGGGCAGAACCTGACGGTCGCCGAAGCCCACGCCAGGGCCGGGCTCCTCGACGGGCTGATCGAGCTGGAACAGGTGCGCGGCAGCCTGCGCCACCGCCGCGTCAACCGGCTCACCCGGGTGCTGACCCTCCTCATCGTCACCGTGGTCGACCTGCCGATCATGCTGTGGCTGGCCAGCTCGGTCTTCAACGTCGACTGGGCGGCCCCGCTCGGCTTGCCGCTGCTCATCAGCGTGGTGATCTCGGTGCTGGCCACCGTCGGCGCCGCGACCGCGTTGCACCACCTGGGTCACAACCAGCGCCAGCACAAGAACCACCGCCGCCAGTTGGAGTGGAGCAGGCTGTCCACCGGCGCGAAGCTGAGCTTGCTCACCGTCGGGCTGCTGGTGGGCCTGATGGGCGTGGTGATGTTCGTCCGGGTCTCCACCGAGGGGCTGCTGTCGGGGATGAACGGCCTCGCGCTGCTGATGGCGGTGCTCGTCGCGCTCGTCATGGTCGTGTCGGCGACGCTGGTGTTCTGGACGGCCTTCCGCGACGGCTCCCTGGAGCAGGATGACCTGCGCCACTACAGCGAGTGCGTCCGGCCACACCTGGCCGCCAAGCGCGAGTACGAGGACCAGGCCTACGAGCTGGGGTGCCAGCACGACCTGCTGCGCCGCCGCGCCGAGCGGGAGGACGCCATCGGCGCGCCCGCCGAGTGAGCGCGTCGTGGGGGGGGGGGGGGGGGGGGGGGGGGGCCGCCCGCCCCCCCCCCCCCCACC
>NZ_JADWPD010000001.1:665490-714034 GCF_017308975.1 Amycolatopsis sp. MtRt-6
GTGAGGCGGGGTTCGAACCCCGCCTCACCACCCACGACAACTCAGCCCAGTTCCTTGAGTTCCTGTTCCACCGCGGCCAGTTCCGCCTCCGACCCCTGCACCTTCGGCCCCTTGAACCACTTCCGGGCCGAAACCGCCCACCACAGGGCGGCCCCGCCCAGCACCACGAGGAAGGCGATCGGCGTGTAGTTGAACGAATCGGCGGTCACCGGCGAAACCTGCGGCAGCATGAAGAGCACGAAGATCAGCGCGACCCACACCGTCGCGACGATGCCGACCGGCTTGCCCCACTTGCCGAGCGTCCACGGCCCCGGCTCGAACGAGTCGCCACGGCGGACGCGCAGGAACACCGGGATCACGTACGCCACATACAGTCCCACCACGGCGATCGACGTCACCGCCGCGTAGGCCGTCGCGCTCCACAGGTACGGCAGGGCCAGCACCAGCGCGCCGCCCGCGGCGAGCCACACCGCGTTGGTCGGCGTCTGCGTGCGCTTGTTGATCCGGTGCCAGAAGCCCGATCCCGGGATCGCGCCGTCGCGAGCGAACGCGTAGATCATCCGCGAGTTCGCCGTCACCGACGCCATGCCGCAGAACAGCTGGGCGCCGATGCAGATCAGCAACAGGAACTTGCCGGTGACGGCGCCGGTGGCGTCGATGAAGATCTGCGCGGGCGGCACGCCGGTGGCCGAGCCGACAGCGCCGTCGTAGTCCTGGATCGCGAACGTCAGGCCGATCAGCAGGATCCAGCCGGCGACGAGCGAGACGACGATCGACATGACGATGCCGCGCGGCCCGGCCGTTGCCGCGCTCTTCGTCTCCTCGGTCATGTGCGCGGACGCGTCATAACCGGTCAGCGTGTACTGCGCCACCAACAGACCCAGCGCGAAGACGTAGAACGCCGAGCCCCAGCCCGTCTGGTTGACGAAGCTGCCGAAGACGAACGACGCGTCCTGGTGCTTGGCCGGCACGAAGATCAGCACGCCGACGATCACCAGCACGCCGATGAGGTGCCACCACACGCTGACGTTGTTGAGGATCGCCACGATCCGCACGCCGAAGGTGTTCAGCAGGCCGTGCACCACGAGGATGATCGCCAGCAGCAGGATCGTGTGCCCCGGTGTCGCCTCGAAGCCGAACTGCAGGTCGAGGAACGCGTTGAGGAACAGCGCCGCTCCGAAGTCGATGCCCGCGGTGACCGCGATCTGGCCGATGAGGTTGAACCAGCCGGTGAACCACGACCACGCGGGTCCGGACTTGCCGGGCGCGAGCTTCGCGGCCCAGTAGTACAGCCCGCCGGCGGTCGGGTAGCTGGAGCAGACCTCGGCCATGCCGAGCCCGACCAGGATGACGAACAGCCCGACCAGTGGCCAGCCCCAGATCATCGCGGCCGGGCCGCCGGTCTTCATGCCGAAGCCGTAGAGCGTGAGGCAGCCGGAGAGGATCGAGATGATCGTGAACGAGACGGCGAAGTTCGAGAACGCCGACATCGTCCGTTTCAGCTCTTGCGCGTAGCCCAGCTGGTGCAGCCGGGCCGCGTCGTCGTCGGGGGTGGTCTGCTGGTCGGAAACATCCATCGGGCACCTCTTGAAAGGTATGCGGCCAGACCATTGAATTCGCCGAAGGTAGCCCCGGTCCCGGAGGGTGTCAAGCCTTCGTCAAGAACTCGTCCAGCCGCCGCAGCAGGGGCCCGCCACCTCGGTGGTCGTTCGAGATGAGGGTCGCGGTGAGCCCGGACGCCGGCTCGTGCGTGCTCCGGAACGTGACGCCGTGGTCGCCGCCCTCCAGCCGGACCACGCCGGGCCGGGGCAGCCAGAAGCCGAGGCCGTAGCCGTCGGCGTGCGGCCGCAGCATCCGCGTCACCCATTCGCTCGGCACGAGCCTGCCGTCGAGGAGCGCGGGCCAGAACTTCCGGAAGTCCGGTGCCGAGCTGTAGATCCCGCCGTCGCCGTGGCCCACGACCGGCAGGCTGAACACGTTGGTGCGGCCGTCTTCGAGGTAGCCGGTCGCCGTCCGGGCCGGCAGCGCGTCCGAGCGGAGGAACGCCGTGTCCGTCATCCCGGCCGGCTCGGTCACCCGGGTCCGCACGAGGTCGGCGAAAGGTATGCCCGCGATCCGTTCGGCGATCACCGCGAGGACGACGAACGCGCCGTTGTTGTAGCGGAACTCCCGGCCCGGTGGCGTGCGCTGCGGGAAGCCGTCGAGCGCGGCGAGGTAGTCGGCGGACGTGGCGAGCAGCGGATTCGGCGGCGGCTCGGCCTCTTCGTCGCAGTAGTCGCCGATCCCGGATGTGTGCGTCAGCAGGTGCTCGACGGTCACCGCGGCATCGATCAGCGGCAGGTCGGCGCCGAGGACCTCGCGCGCGGTGGTCTCCAGCTTCAGCAGGCCCTCGGCGACGAGGCCGACGACGACCAGCGCGGTGAACCCCTTGGTGCCGCTGGCGATCGCGAACCGCGTGCCGACGGTGTTTTCGATGCGGTGGGCGACGTGCGCGTACCCGGACGCTTCGGCGAGCAGCGTCTCGTCGCCGCGGCTGACCAGTACGACGCCGGAAAAGGGGGCTTCCATGGACACAGCGTCCACGGAAGCCCCCTTCGCGGCCAATCACTTAAGGGCAGAGTTACCGCCCGAGGAACGCGTGCAGCGCCTCCAGCGCGGTGTCCGGCTGGTCGGCGAAGAAGCCGTCGACGCCGGCCCGGAAGAACGCCGCTTCCTCGGTGAAGACGTCACCGTAGGCGTCCGGCTCGGCCGACGAGCGCAGGTTCGCGGGCAGGAACGGGTTCTCGTTCCGGAAGGTGTACGGCTGCACCTGCAGGCCGGCCTGGTGCGCGTCGGCGACGAGCGCGGTCGGCCGGGTCAGGTTCCCGGCCGCGTCCAGGGGAATGATCTGCGCCTTCTCCGGCCCGAGGTACTTCGCGTACTTCGCGATGTCACGCAGGCCCTGCGGCGTCACGAGGTCCTTGTACGTCCGCGGGTCGCCCTTCGCGACGAAGTCGGCCGGGGCGCCGGTCGCCGACGTCAGCTGCAGCAGCGGCGTCCGGACCTGCTTGTGCAGCGCGATCAGGTTCGACACCTCGAACGACTGGATGATCGCGGGCGCGTCCGGCCGGTCGAGGCCGTTGCGCTTGAGGATCGCCACCAGCTTCGGCTCGGTCGGGTTGCCGATGGTCTGGAAGAACGTCGAGTGCTTGACCTCGGGGTAGGTGCCGAGCGTCCGGCGCAGCTCCTTGCCGAGCCGCTTGGTCAGGTCGAGCACCTCCTGGTAGGAGGCGATCTGGTAGCGGCCGTTGTACAGCGTGTTGTGCGGCCGGTTCTGCGGGATCCGTTCGACGGCGCGCAGCGTCTTCAGCTCGGCGAGCGTGAAGTCCTGCGTGAACCACCCGGTGGTGGTGACGCCGTCGAGCACGACGGTCTTCTTCCGGTTCGCGAACTCAGGGTGCTTCGCGACGTCGGTGGTGCCGCCGATCTCGGGCTCGTGCCGGGCGACGAGCTGGCCGTCCTTGGTGGGCACGAGGTCGACGTCGACCCAGTCGACGCCCATCCGGTAGGCGAGCTCGTAGGAGGCGAGGGTGTGCTCCGGCCGGTACCCGGGCGCGCCGCGGTGTCCGATGATCACGGGGTCATGGTGGCCCCGCCCGTGCGCGGCCGCATCGGCGGACCCGCTCTCGGCGGCATTCGCCGACCCGATCGCGAACCCGGTGACGCTGAGCAACGCCAGCCCGGCCAGTGCCAGGACGCCGACACGTTTGCGCTTCATCTCGTGACCTCTTTTCACACAGGGTGTGCCCTGGATGTACTCGCGCCACCCTCGATGTCGCAAGCGTCCGAAGTACGTACCTGGCCGGTCGAACCGGTAAACGGCGCGTGGACTCCTGTTCGCGGGCGAGCCGCCCACCCTGTCGCGGAGCCACCGCGCCGGGCTCCCGGCGACGGCGCGATGTCCCCCGCGAACCCGGCCGGATACGCTGTGCGGCGTGCGCGTACTGGTAATCGGCTCCGGCGCCCGGGAGCATGCACTCGTCCTCGCGGCGTCCGGCGACCCCGCGGTCACGGCCCTGGCCTGCGCGCCCGGCAACGCCGGGACCGCCGCCGTCGCCGAGCAGCTCGGCGTCGACGCCGCCGACCCGGCCGCGGTCGCGGCGCTCGCGAAGAGCTGGCACGCCGACCTGGTCGTGGTCGGTCCCGAGGTGCCGCTCGTCGCCGGGGTCGCCGACGCCGTCCGCAAGGCCGGCATCGCCTGCTTCGGCCCCTCCGCCGCCGCCGCCCGGATCGAAGGCTCGAAGGCCTTCGCCAAGGACGTCATGGCTGCCGCGAACGTGCCGACCGCGCGGTGCGAGGTCGTCGACAACCCGGCCCGGCTCGATGCCGCGCTCGCGCGCTTCGGCCCGACCTGGGTGGTCAAGGACGACGGGCTGGCCGCCGGCAAGGGCGTCGTCGTCACGCGGGACATCGACGTCGCGCGCAAGCACGCCATCATGCTGCTCGACGGCGGGCACCCGGTCCTCCTGGAGTCCTTTTTGGACGGACCGGAGGCCTCGCTGTTCTGCTTCGTCGACGGCAACACCGTCGTCCCGCTGCTGCCCGCGCAGGACTTCAAGCGCGTCGGCGACGGCGACGCCGGCCCGAACACCGGCGGCATGGGTGCCTACGCGCCGCTGCCGTGGGCGCCGG
The DNA here is from genome assembly GCF_017308975.1 of Amycolatopsis sp. MtRt-6. Classification (GTDB taxonomy): domain Bacteria; phylum Actinomycetota; class Actinomycetes; order Mycobacteriales; family Pseudonocardiaceae; genus Amycolatopsis. Next base: position 670,162 of record NZ_JADWPD010000001.1, read on the forward strand.
AAAACCTGGTCGACGAGCTGGTCAGGACGGTCGTCCAGCCGGTCGCCGACGAGCTGGTGAACCGCGGTGCCCCCTTTTCCGGCCTCCTCTACGCCGGCCTCGCGCTGACCTCCGACGGTCCGCAGGTCATCGAGTTCAACTGCCGCTTCGGCGACCCGGAGACGCAGGTCGTGCTGGCCCTGCTGCGCACCCCGATCGCCGGGCTGATGCACGCCACCGCCACCGGCAAGCTCGCCGAGCACCCGCCGCTGGAGTGGGCGGGCGGCGCCGCCGTCACCGTCGTCGTCGCGGCCGACGGCTACCCGGGCAAGCCGCGCACCGGCGACATCATCACCGGAGCCGAGCTGGAAGGCGTCCTGCACGCCGGCACCCGCCGCCGCGACGACGGCGCCGTCGTCTCCGCCGGCGGCCGCGTGCTCTCGGTCGTCGGCACCGGCAAGACGCTCAAGTCGGCGCGCAAGCACGCCTACGAGATCGTCGAGAAGGTCCACCTCGCGGGCTCGCACCACCGCACGGACATCGCGTTGAAGGCGGCGAACGGCGAGGTCGGCGCCCCGGCGGCGAAACAGCGCGCCTGATTTCCACGGATCGGGGGAACCGGCCGGGCACACTCTTCGTCCAAACTCAGGCTGCCGCCACACCCGCGTTGGTAGCCTCGACGGGAGCCGGCCGGTCACTGTCCGTATGACGTCAGGGGAGAGCATGTCAGGACCCTCGTACGACCTCAGCTCGGCCGTCCCGGTGGCGCCGGCGGCCGCGGACGTCCTGGTCCACCCGGACAAGCTCCTCGACGTCGCCCGGATCGTCGAAGAGCAGGCCAACGCGCTCGAAGACCAGCTGCTGACCAAGCTCGGCCAGCTGCGGATCGACTCCCCGTCCGCGGACGTGATCAGCACCCAGTCGGTCCAGGCCTGGAACACCCTCATCGCCGACGGCGACCGCTCCTACGCGGGCCAGGTCCGCGAGTACGTCGCCGGCCTCAAGCGCCTGGTCGAGCAGCTGCGCGAAGCCGCGAAGGACTACAAGATCAGCGAAGAGGAGAAGGCGGCGGTGTTCGGTGACCGCGGCAAGCACGGTGCGTAACCGGATCGCCGGAGGCGTGCTCGCGACGGCGGCGCTCGCCGGCTGCTCCGCGGGCACCGAAGGCACGCCGTACCCGGTCGAGACGGCCGCCACGGCCGCGTCGCAGAGCGCCAAGGCGGCCCAGTTGCCGCAGCGCCCGGCCGACCTGTCGCTGCAGGGCGTCGAACTGTGCGAGATCTTCCCCCAGGTGCAGCTCGACGCGCTGAAGATCACCAGCGTGCCGCGGCAGGCGCCGGAGCAGGACGGCCCGACCTGCGTGTTCGACGCCGACGGCGCCGAGCCCGTGCACGCCTACCACGTCCGCGCGGTGCCGGCGGACCTCGAACAGTGGATCACCGGCACCCGCAAGAAGAACAGCATGACCACCGAACCGAAGACCATCGGTGGCTACCCGGCGCTGACGAACTACCGCGCGGCCGGCGACCCGGCCGACTGCGAGACGCTCGTCGGCGTCGCGAAGGGACAGACGCTCGCCGTCCAGACCTTCGCCATCACCCGCGGCAAGCTCACCCAGCCGCAGCTGTGCGACATGTCGGCCCACGCCGCCGACCTGGCGTTGCAGACCCTGAAAGCACGCAACTAGGGAGGGCGCGTGGAATTCTCCGAGCTCGCGGCCGGGATCCAGAACCACCGGTTCGACGGCTGGACCAACACCGCGATCGCCGACCAGATCACCCGGATGATCAACGGCGACGGCACCGGCAGCATCGGCACCGCCGTCGACGCGCTGAAGGCCGTCGCGACCGCGCTCGCCCACACCGACCAGACGCTGCGCGCGCAGCTGCTGGAGCTCGGCGTCGAGTGGCAGAGCCAGGCCGGCGGCGCGGCGAGCCAGGTGTTCACCGAGCAGGCCGGCTTCTCCCAGGACGCCACCACGAAGGTCGCGCACGCCGCGGAAATGGTGTTCGAGCAGGGCGAGGCCTTCAACCGCACCAAGTACAAGCTGCCGGACGCCGAGACGGTCCGGAAGGGCGCGGGCGGCTTCACCCTCACCGACGGCCTGCTGATGAGCCTGATCGGCTTCGAGACCGACCACGCTCGCCAGGTCGAGGCCGCGAACGACGCCAAGGCCCAGGCACAGCAGGCGCTGAACGAGTACGCGCAGCAGAGCGGCACGAACCTGCTCGCGACGCAGGCGCTGTCCGACCCGGAGTCGCTGAAGCTGGCCGCTCCCGGCATCACGCCGGGAGTGCTGGACGTCGCCGGCGCCGCGGTCGAGGTGACGCCGGACGGCGGCGTGAAGCCGGCTTCGGACAACGTCCGGTCGGTGCGCGTCGAACCGCCGGCGGTGCAGCCGGTCTCCCACACCGTCCACGCCGATCCGCCGACCCCGGCGTACGGCGTCGCGGCGCAGCAGCCGTCCGGGCCCGTGCGGCAGTCGCGGCAGACCGGCTCGGTGGGCGCCGCGCCCGCCGCCCAGCACACGACGCCGAGTTCGACGACACCGTCGAGCGCGAAGCCGCCGACGGTGTCGCCCGGCCCCGGCTGGGTCCCGGCCCCGGGCCGCGGCACGTCCGGCGATCCGTCCGGCCGCTTCACCCCCGGTCCGGCGGGTGGTGGCCACGGCGAGCCGTTCGTCCCGCCGGGCGCGCCCGGCGCGCTGCCGCCCGGCTCGGCCCCCGCGACGGCGCCGATCAAGTCGCTCGGCGGCGGTGGCGGCAGCGCCCCCGGCGGTGCGACCGGCATCGACAGCTCGGCCGGCCGCGGCCCGGACGGGTTGCTGGCCAAGGGCCGCACGGTCGGCGCGATGCCGCAGGCCCCGCTCCAGCCCGGCCAGTTCACCGGCGAACGCGGCTTCGTGGTGAAGCCCGGCGCGACCCCCGGCGACATCGGCGCGGGCGCGGCGGCGATCGGGGCCGGCGTGGCCGGCGGCGCGCTGAGCGGCGACAAGGAACGTCAGCGGCGCGAGAAGGGCCAGCCGAAGGGCCCGGTCCGGCCGTTGCCGGTGGGCGAGCTGCCCGAGGAGGAGGCCGTCGCGCTGCGGAAGTCGGAGCAGATCAGCCCGAAGCAGAAGCCCGGCGAGGCGAAGTTCCTGTCCGAGGCGGCACCGCGGGAGGAGGACGCCGAACACGTCCGCCGCTACGGCGTCGACGACCAGGACCTCTTCGCCGACCAGCGGATGGTTTCCCCCGACGTGCTCGGCGAACACGGCCGGGACGGTCGCTGACCGTGTCGCTCGTCTTGTCGGCCCTCGAGTTCGACGTGCTCTGGGAGTCCTTCGACCTGCCCCGCCGGCACGTCGCGCTGGACGTGCCGAGCGAAGGAACCACCCGCACCGAGCGGCTCGAGCTCGTCGAGTCGGCCTGGACGTCGCTGACCGAGCGGCGCCTGGCCCGTAACAAGCGGGTGTCCGGTGAACTGGCCGACCTGCTGCACCTGCTGGCGCGCCCGCAGTCCGCGATCGACGTGTGGGTGTGGGCCGAACGCGAGATCCGCGGCCGCGCGGTCAGCTTGCGCGGCCAGGCGGTGCTCGCGGTGGTGGACAATGGCGAGGTCTGGCTGATCCCGGCCACGGAGGACGGCCTCGCGGAGGCGGCGGTCTCGGTGGCGGGCGACCTGGGCCCCGGCATCGGCCAGACAGTCAGCCTCCCCTACGACGTGGTGAAATCCGCCGACGCGGCGGCGAAGGGCGACGCGAAGGGACTGGTCACGGCCCTGGAAGACCGCGGCGTGCCGTTGTTCCAGGCCCAGGAACTGTCGGGCATGCTGCTGGGCCAGGAGGCCCGCGGCCAGTTCGGCGCGGAACGCACGTCACGCGACGGAGTGGTCCACCGCGCGGACCGGGTGGTGGCGTTCTTCGACACGGACGCGGGCCGCTACCTGTTCCAGGTCGGCCCCGACCGCGACGGCCGCGAGTGGGCCACTGTGACCCCGGCGGACAACGCCCTGCTGGCGACGCGGATTCGTGAACTGGTGGCGGAGGCCTGATCCCCGCCGGGTGGAAGTTGGCCGGGAACCGTACGCGCGCCCCTCGGAAAGTCATAAAGTAAGCGCGGGAACCGTCCTGGTCATGACGACGTCCGAGCAGGCGGAGACAAGTTTCCGAAGGGGATGACGAACCGTGCCTGTCTACGACACCGAATCGATGGCCATTGCGGCCGGCCAGGTGGAGAAGCTCAAGGACGAGTTCGAGAAGTCCAAGCAGAAGGTCACCGGCCTGGACCACGAGAAGGAAAGCCCCTTCGGCGGGATGGATGAGACGGGCGACGCGCACGGCGCCGTCGGCAAGTTCAAGGACGGCGTGCACAACCAGTTCGACGCCGCCGGCAAGCACATGGAGGCGCTGGGGTTCGCCATGCGCAAGGCCGCGGGCCTGATCGCCGAGACCGACCAGGTCGGCGCGAGCGACCTCAAGCTGCACGTCGACAAGTGAAGTAGCAGGGGGCACCAGAGTGGGTTTGAACGGGGGCGGCGCCGGAACGCCGGACAACTGGGAAGCCTTCATGAAGAAGGTCGACCAGGTCGAAAAGGTCGATTTGGGAAAAATCACCGCGGCGGCCGCGCAGTTCCGCGAGGCCGGAAAGAACGCCGGTGACCACAACGCCTCTTTGAAGAGCTCCACCGACGCGCTGGACGCGAAGGTGTGGGCCGGGCCCGCGGCCGACGAGTTCTTCAGGTACGTCCGCCAGGTCCGCGACGCCGGCACCAAGGTGCAGACCCACCTCGAGGACGTCGCCAAGGACCTCGACGACCTCGCGAGGACCCTCGACCAGATCAAGAAGAACGTCGGGGACAAGCAGCTCGCCGCGGAAAAGGCCGTCAACGACCGCAACGCCAAGGCCGAAACCGACATCAACAACGCCCTGGCCGCGGCGAAGAAGGCGCACGACGAAGGCAAGCCGGGCCCCAGCCCCAGCGCCGACCAGATCCTGGCCACCGCGAAGACGGACATCCACAACATCACCGCCGGCTTCGAGAGCGACGTGACGGGCCTGCAAACCCAGGCCGACACGGCGATCAAGGCCTCCCAGAAGCTGATGTCCCAGCAGATCGAGGGCGGCTACGACCAGGTCCCGCTCCCGAACAGCTCCGCCTCGGCCCCCAAGAGCACGGGCGGCATCCACAGCAACGGCTCCTCCCACGGGGGCGGAGGCGGTGGTGGTGGCGGCGGAGGTGGCGGCGGTGGCCTCGGGCCGAGCGGTGGCCCGCCGTCCTCGCCGCCCCCGGGCAACGTCCAGCAGTGGATCCAGGAGGCGATGAAGGCTCTCCAGGCCGCGGGGATTCCGGTCACGGACGCGGACATCCCGAAGATCTGGGCGATCATCCAGCACGAGTCCGGCGGAAATCCCAACGCCATCAACAACTGGGACTGCGTACCGCTGGACACGCTGATCGTGACCAGGCGCGGGCTTTTGAAGCACGACGCGGTCGAGGTCGGCGACGAGACGATCGGCTTCAACCCGGCCACCGGGCGGAGCGAGTGGACACGGATCACCCGGGTCGTCCACCACGAAGACGCCGAACTGGTCCGGATGAGCAACACGCGCTGGCAGGCGACCACGACGCCGAACCACCGCTGGCTCAACCTGCCTCGGGTCAGCATCGGACGCACCGATCTGCCGGTGGTCTGCCCGGAGTGCGGCTGGGAGCCGCGGGCGGTGCGGCAGCCGGCGAACGGCGTCGCGGTGCACCGGCGCAAGAAGCACGGCTTCGTTTCGCCGAAGCAGGATCACCGCTACGCGAGGGAAGCCGGCTTCGTCACCACCGAGGACGTCCGGTCACGCGACCGGATCCTCCTGTCGGCACCGGCCGCGACCGAATCTTCCCTCGACATCAGCGTCTCCGAAGCCGCCATCCTCGGGTGGATCGCCGGCGACGGCCACATCGAGTCCCGCCGGCACCGGCCGACGATGTCGATCGCGCAGTCGAAGCCCGAAATGGTGGCGAAGCTCCGCAAGCTCCTCGACGGTGTGCCGCACGCGCTGTACGTCGACGATCGCGGCGGGTGCGGGCCACGGCACCAGTTCCGGCTGGACCACGACTACGCCCAGGACCTGCTGGTGCGCGCCGGGCATCCCCGGTCCGACGCGGTCGCTCAGGTGCTGGCGATGTCAACCACGCAGCGCGAGGCGTGGCTCGAAGCGATCACCGACGCCGAGGGAACCCGGTACGCGCGGCCCGGTTACTCGCAACCTCAGGTCGTCGTCTACCAGGCGCCCGGTGCGGTCCTCGACGCGATCGCGCTGGCTGGTTACCTGTCCGGCGCCCGGCCCCGGGTGCTGCCCGTGGAGCGGAAGAACCAGCCGGAGACATGGCGCCCCGAGTTCTCCGTGCACCTCAACAACCCGATCATCACCGGCGCTTTCCTGCGCAAGGAAGCCGCCGCGCGGGGTGACGTCTGGTGCGTGACCACGGAACTGGGCACGTGGACTGCTCAGGAAGGTGACCACATCTTCCTGACCGGCAATTCGAACGCCGCCGCGGGGCACCCGTCCAAGGGGCTCATGCAGTGCATCGACTCCACCTTCAACGCCCACAAGCTCCCCGGGCACGACAACATCTACAACCCGGTCGACAACATCATCGCGGGTGTCCGCTACTCCTTCGACCGGTACGGGAGCCTGGACAACGTGCCCGGCATCAAGGCCATGGCGCACGGTGGTGCCTACCGCGGCTACTAGCCTGACCCCATGGCCGACCTCGGAGCTTTCGCCGGGCCCGCGCTGCGGGCCGGCGTGCCGCCCTTCCACGTCATGGACGTCCTCTCCGCGGCCGGGTCCCGGCAGCGCAGTCACGGCGATCTCGTGTCGCTCGCCGCCGGGCAGCCGTCCGCGGCCGCGCCGAAGCCCGTGCTCGAAGCCGCGCGGAAAGCCCTGGAAGACAGCACCCTCGGCTACACCGAACAGCTCGGTATCCCGGAGCTGCGCGAAGCCGTCGCCGGGCACTACCGGAAGCGGTACGACGTCGACGTCCAGGCGCACGACGTCGTCCTGACCACCGGGTCGTCCGGGGGTTTCCTGCTCGCCTTCCTCAGCGCCTTCGACCCCGGCGCCAAGGTCGCCATGGCGCGGCCCGGCTACCCCGCCTACCGCAACCTGCTCTCCGTCCTCGGCTGCGAGGTCGTCGAGTTCGCCACCTCCGCGGAAACCAACTTCCAGCCGACGACAGATCTCCTCGACGAGCTCGGCCCGATCGACGGCCTGATCGTCGCCAGCCCGAGCAACCCGACCGGGACCGTGCTGCCGCCCGGCGAACTGGCCGCCATCACCGGGTGGTGCGCGTCGCACGGCGTTCAGCTGATCAGCGACGAGATCTACCACGGCATCTCCTACGGCGCCGAGCTCGACTGCGCGTGGCAGTACGGCCGGGAGCCGATCGTGCTCGGCAGCTTCTCGAAGTACTTCGCGATGACCGGGTGGCGGCTCGGCTGGATGCTCGCCCCGCAGCGGCTGCACCGCGCGATCGACGTCCTGACCGGCAACTTCACGATCTGCCCGCCCGCGGTTTCGCAGTACGCGGCCCTCGCCGCCTTCACACCGGAGGCCTACGCGGAAGCCGACGCCCACGTCGAGCGGTACCGCGCCAACCGCGACCGGCTCTTCGCCGGCCTGCGGCGCATCGGTCTCGACAAGCTCGCCCCGGCCGACGGCGCCTTCTACGCGTACGCCGACGTCAGCGCCTACACCGAAGACAGCCTGAGCTGGTGCCAGCGGCTGCTCGCCGACACCGGGCTCGCCATCACCCCCGGCGTCGACTTCGACCCGGTCGACGGCGGCAAGTACGTCCGGTTCTCCTTCGCCGGCAGCGCCGAGGACATCGACGAAGGCGTCCGCAGGCTCGGGGCGTGGCTGGCCAGGGGGAACCCTGAATAAACCCCGAACGTTGCCGTTCCGAGGGGAGTTTCACCGCGGCAGGTGGCAGTGTGGAGTCATCGGGCCGGCGGGGCCACGGGGAAGCATCGGAGGAGCCATGTTCTGGAAGATCGTCGGCGGCCTGATCGTCGCCTGGGTGGCGTTCATGGTGCTGGGCGCCGTGATCGGCTTCGTGTTCAAGGCCGTCCTGTGGATCGCGATCATCGGCGGCATCGCCTTCCTCGGCGCGGCCGGCTACAAGGCGATCAGCGGCAAGAAGGACTACAAGCGCATCAACCGTTACTGAGTCTCAGGGGATCCGCGCCACACCGCCCAGCGCCGTCCAGTTGACCGGCGTCAGCGGCGCCAGGCGCGGCCCGTCCGGCCACCACAGGTGCGGCGCGGTCAACCCGGGCTCGAGCAGGTCGAGGCCGTCGAAGAACGACGTGATCTCGGCCCGGGAGCGGTAGAGCGTGTCGAGCCCGGTGCGGCCGAACCTGTCCTGCAGGGACGTCGCGACGGCGGCCGCGTCGGAACCGTCGTCCGGGTTGTGCTGGTGCAGCAGGAGCAGGTACGAACCCGGTGCCAGCGCGCCGACGTAGGACTTGACCACCTGCTGCGCCTGCTGCAGGTCGGCGATGTGGTCGACGACGCCGCACAGCACCAGCCCGGCGGGCCGTTCGAAGTCGATGAACCGCTCGACCCCGGCGAGCGTCTCGCCGGGGTTCAACGGGTCGGTGCCGCAGATGTGCGTGAAGTCGTTGTCGACGAGGAGGGCCCGGCCGTGCGCCCCCACCACCGGGTCGTCGTCGACGTACACGACGTGCGCTTCCGGGTTGTACTTCTGCGCCACCTGGTGGGTGTTCTCCGCCGTCGGGAAGCCGGAACCGAGGTCGAGGAACTGGTCGACGTCGAGCCGCTCGGTCAGGTAGCGGACGGCGCGGACCAGCCACTGCCGCACTTCCCGTGCCATGGCCGGGGCTTCGGGGGCGATGGCCGTCAGCTGCCGCAGCACGGCGCGGTCGGGCTCGTAGTGGTTCTGCCCGCCCAGCAGCGCGTCGGAGACGCGCGCGTAGCTCGGCCGTTCGAAGTCGACGTGGGCCGACGGTCGTTCGCTCGCCATGCGCACCTACCGGGGGAGTGTGGGGACACTCAGCCTAGGACATGGAGATCACGGCGGGTAGGCGGCCGTGCGGTGCGGGTGAGCCCTCAGTCCAGCCAGGCGCGGGCCGCGTCGGCACCGTTCCAGACGTGGGCGCGGAGCCCGACCGCCCGTGCGCCGTCCACATTGGACTCGCGGTCGTCGAAGAACAGGCAGTCGGCCGGCTCGGCGCCGAGCTCGTCGAGCAGGAGGCGGAAGATCTTCGCGTCCGGCTTGACGCACCGGACGTCGCCGGAGAACAGCGTCACGCGGAAGTGCCGGGCCCAGTCCTGCGCGCGGACCCACGCGCCGAACGCCACCGGCGCGTTCGAGAGCAGCGCCAGGTTCGCGCCGGCCTCGGAGAGCGCTTCGAGCAGCGCCTTCGACGACGGCTCCAGGTGTCCCCAGCCTTCGACGTCGATGCGGGTCAGCTCGTTCGACAGTGCCTCGTCGACGGACGCGCCCACGGCGTTGCCGACCGCCTGCCAGTACTCGAGCGGAGTGCTGCCGGCGTCGTACGGGAGGCGGTACTCCCAGTACGCCGCCAGGAACTCCGGCAGCGGCGCGCGCATCGCCGCCGCGAGGTCGGGCAGGGCGGCGCTCGGCTTGCTGAGCACGTCGCCGTAGTCGAACACGATCCAGTTCACGGTTCCCCCAGGGTTTCTCAGACGCCGGATTTCATCCGGCGCAAGGCTTCTTCGACGTCGGCCGCGCTCAGGTCCCGGTGGGTGACGAACCGGACCTTGCCCGCCATCGGCACCGCGCGGATGCCGAGCGAGTCGAGCCAGGTCAGCGCGGTCGGGATGTCGGGCACCTCGGCGAGCACGATGTTGGTGTCGGGTTCGTTGGTCGGCCAGCCGTGCTCGCGCAGACCCTCGGCGAGCCGCTGCGCGTTCTCGTGCGACTCGGCGAGGTCGGGGATGCGGTCGAGGGCGATCAGGCAGGCCGCGGCCAGGACGCCGCCCTGCCGGACGCCGCCGCCGAGCATCTGCCGCATCCGGCGGGCCCGCTCGACGAACGCCGTGCTGCCCGCGACGACCGAGCCCACCGGCGCGCCGAGGCCCTTGCTGAAGCAGGCCGACACGGTGTCGACGCCGACGGTCAGCGCGGCCGGCGGCACTTCGAGCGCGACCGCGGCCTGCCAGAGCCGGGCGCCGTCGAGGTGGACGGTCAGGCCCGCTTCCTTGGCGACGGACAGCAGCTGGGCGTGCTCGTCGGGCGGCGTCACCGCGCCACCGGCCGCGTTGTGGGTGTTCTCGAGGCAGAGCAGCGATGTCCGTAATGTGAAGTATGGCCCGGGTTGTCCGATCGCGGCCGCGAGGGCGTCGGGCGATGGGCGGCCCGGGCCGCCGTCGTGCTCGAGGATGTCCGGCATCCCGCCGGCCAGCCACGCCGCCGAGCCCAGCTCGTTGACCAGCACGTGCGCGCCGCGGGTGGCGAGGAACCGGTCGCCGCGCTGCAGGTGCAGGCTCAGCGCGATCAGGTTGGCCATGGTCCCGCTCGGCACCCAGAGCGCCGCCGCCATGCCCAGGACGTGGGCCGCCCGCTCCTCCAGCGCCGCGACCGTGGGGTCGCGCTCGAGGACGTTGTCCCCGACCTCGGCGGAGGCCATTGCCGCCCGCATCGTGTCATCCGGCCGGGTGACAGTGTCGGAGCGGAAGTCCAGTACGGGCGGGGCGAAGGTCACGTTGCGATCACATCACACCCACGGCGTGGGGATCAATGAGGCCCGGAGTGGTGTGACCTGCTCGGTCCGTGCAACCGTGGACGCCCCTGATTCCGTCCTCGCGGGCGAACGACAAACAGAGCGGAGCACGACTGCGCGTGGACCAGCGCGACGAGCAGGAGTTCGCGGAGTACTTCGCCGCCAGGCGGGACGCCGTGCGCCGGACCGCGTACATGCTCTGCGGCGACTGGCACCGGGCGGACGACCTCGCGCAGACGGCGTTCGTGGCACTGCACCGGAGGTGGAAGAAGATCAGGGATCGCGCGGCGACCGACGCGTACGTCCGCAAGACGCTCGTCCGGGCGTCGATCGACGAATCGCGGCGTCCGTGGCGGCGCGAGTGGCAGACCGAGACGCTGCCGGAGCGCACCGACGACACGCCCGGCCTCGACGACCTCGTCGCGACCAGGGAAGACCTGCTCGCGGCGCTGAAGGAAGTGCCGCCCAAGCAGCGGGCGGTGCTGGTCATGCGGTTCTTCGAAGGACTCGACGTGACCGGCGCGGCGAAGGCTCTGGGCTGCAGCGAAGGCAACGTCAAGAGCCAGACCGCCCGCGGGCTGGCGAACCTGAGGCAGGTCCTCGAACGGGAGGTGGAGACCAATGGATGAGCAGGAGCTGCGCTCGTTGTTCTCCGCCGCGCCCCCGGACGCGCCGTCGCCGACGTTCACCCGGGACGACGTCGTCCGCGAATCCCGGCGCCAGACCGTGCGCCGCCGCAACCGGATCTCCGCGGGGGTGAGCGCCGCCGCGCTGGTCGTCGTCGGGTTCGGCGCGTACGGGATGCTCTCCGGGGGTACTCCCAAGTCGATGACCGCGTCGACGGACAGCGGCGTGCCCGCGCATTCCGGACCGGGGGCCATGCAACCCGGGGACGGGTCGATGCGTCCTGAAGTCGGTGGGGAGTCACCGAACTTCCCGGCCCAGCCACCTCAGCAGGGGGGTGCCGGGGACGGGAAGACCGGCCAGCTGGCCGAAGGCGCCTCCGGGTGCGAACAGGTGGACGGGGAGCTCGCCATTGCCCTCGCTGGCGAGCTCCCCGGCCACGTCTCCGCCGCGCAGGCCGTCCCGGGCGGCGCCTGTTCGACGGCGTCGCGGTCCGCCGGGTTCCCGGTGCCGGGCGGCGAAGTCGCCGCGGCGGTGTATCCGAGGGGCATCCCGGTGGTCTTCAAGTCCCAGCCCGCCGGCACGGTCACCGCGCAGCTGGGCACCGCGTCCGGTGGGGTGTTGGTGCTGGTCAGCGTGCCTGCTGCGGGAGCGACGGCGCCGTACGCGGGTCAGGTGGAGCAGTTCGCGCACGATCTCGCGCCCCGCTTCTGAGCCCGGGCCCGCCCGGTTGGCAGAATGACCGGCCATGACCGCTGCGACCACCCCGAAGGGGGAGAGACGGCGCGCCGCGCTCGTCGAGGCCGCCGCGAAACTGCTCGTCGAGGGCGGGTTCGACGCCGTGCGGCACCGGGCGGTCGCCGAGCGGGCCGGCCTGCCGCTCGCGTCGACGACGTACTACTTCGACTCGCTGGAAGACCTGGTCACCGCGGCCGTCGAGCACCACTCGAACGCCGAGCTGGCGACCGGCCGCCGCCGGCTGGAGGAGCTCGCGACCCGCAACCGCGGCGTGCAGGCCACCGTCGACCTGGTGCTGGACATGCTGCTCGGCCCGGAGAGCGGCGACCCGGCGGCCGACGCCGAAGCCGTCCTCCTGCGGTACGAGCGGCTGGTGGCGACCGGCCGCCGCCCGTACCTGCGGCCGCTGATGCGGACGCTGTCGGCGCAGCTCAACGAGCTGCTGACGGAGATCTTCGCCCGCTCGGGCACTCCGGTCACCGCCATCGAGCTGGAGCGGCTGGTCGCGCTGGTCGACGGCGCCGTCGTCAACGCCCTGATCGCGGTCGACCCGGAGCCCCGCGCGGCGGCGGCCCGGATGCTCCAGGCGGCGCTGGAGCCCGCCGCTCACGACCGGGCGCGCTGAGCTTTCTCCAGGTCTTCGCGGGCCTTCGTGACCAGGGTCAGCATCGCCTGTTCGGCCGCGGCCGGGTCGCCCGCGACGATCGCGTCGAACACCTTCCGGTGGCTTGGCACCGGGTCTTCCGCGGTCGAGGCGCCGTGCACCACCTTGTCGCGCTCGGCCAGCCCGATCGCGATGATCCGTTCCATCCGCATCAGGAAGTTGTTGTGCGTGGCGGCCATCAGCCGCCGGTGGAAGGCGAGGTCGGCCTGGACGCTCGCTTCCGGGTCGTCGCCTGCCGCGGCCATGTCCGCGAGCGCGTCCCGCAGCGCCTCGACGTCTTCCTCGGTCGCCCGCCCGGCGGCGATCCGGGCGGCGGCGGGCTCGACGACCGCCCGGACCTCGGTCAGCTCGTCGAGCAACCCGGGATCGTCGGCGGCCGCGGTCTGCCAGCGCATGACGTCGGCGTCGAGCATGTTCCACTTCTCGCGCGGCTGGACGAAGGTGCCGCGCTTCTGCCGGGCGTCGATCATGCCCTTGGCCGCCAGCACCTTCAGCGCTTCGCGCAGCGCGGTCAGGCTGATGTCGAGCTCTTCGCGCAGCGCGGGCAGGTCCAGGACGGTGCCCTCACCCCACTCGTCGGAGAGGATCCGGCTGGCCAGTGCCTCCACGGTCTGGCCGTGCAGCCCGCGTGGCCGGTGTTCGGTCAATGGAGGGCCCTCTCAGCAGGCAGGTGGTGACCGCATTATGGATGCAGGGTCAAGGCAGCGAAACCGGCAGCACGAACGTCGGCGACCCCGTCGGGTAGTACCGCAGCTCCGCCTCGCCGGACGCGGTCAGCGTGAACGCCGTGATGGCGTCCTCCGACTGCGCGGCCACGTAACAGGTCCCGTCCACCAACGCGAAGTGCCGCGGGTTCGCGCCGCAGGGCTGGTCGGCCACCGCGGCCGCGTCGTCCAGCGCGAACTCCGTCACGCAGTCCGGACCGCGGTTCGACACGTACAGGCGCGAGTCGGCCAGTTCCAGGTGGGCCACCAGGTTGGGCTTCACGGAGGACAGCGTCGACGGCGTCGACGCGACCAGCTCGAAGGCGCCCGGCGCCTTCTCCCGGACCGTGATCAGCGTGCCGGCCAGCTCGCCGACGACGTACGCCAGGTCCGTGCCCGGCCGGCGCACCAGCTGCCGCGGTCCCGTGCCCGGCGGCAGCGAGGACACCGCCAGCGGTTCGAGTTCGCCTGAGGACGTCAGCGTGTAGCTGCGGATTTCGTCCGTGCCCAGGTCGACCGCGCTCACGAGGGAACCGTCCGGCGACGGGACCGCCATGTGGACGTGCGCCGCTTCCTGGCGGTCGGCCACCGGGCCGCTGCCGCTGTGCTGGACCAGCGCGGTCCGGGCGGCCGGCTCGCCCGAGCCGGTCAGTGAGAACACCGCCACGCTGCCACCGGTGTAGTTGGCGCACAACAGGAACCGGCCGTCCGGCGTCACCGCCAGGTGGCACGGGTGCGCGCCGCCCGTTTCGGCCGTGCCGATGACCGACAACTCGCCCGACGGCGAGATGGCCAACGCCGTCACGCCGCCGTCTGCGGTCTCGTTGGCCGCGTACAGCACCGGCAGCGACGGGTGGCGCACCAGCCACGACGGCGATTCCAGCGGCAGCGAAGCCACTTCGCGCAGCGAGCCGGACGGCGACCGCGAGAGCGTCGTGATCCCGGTGCCGTTCCCCGCGTCGCCGGTGTAGCACCCGACGAAGACCAGCTCAGCCATGCGCGCTCCTCAACAGCGTCTCGACCCGGGCGGTGATCTCCGCGGCGGTGCCGCGGGTCAGCGCCGAGCCGATCCCGCAGGCGACCGCGCCCGCCGAGAGCCAGCCTGGCACGTCTTCGGGGCCGATGCCGCCGGTGGGCACCAGCGGGGCCTGCGGCAGCGCCGCCCGTACGTCCGACACCCACGACGGCCCGAGCGCCGACGCCGGGAACACCTTCACCGCGTCGGCGCCTTCCTCCAGCGCGCACGATTTCGGTCACCGAGCCGGCACCGGGGAGGGCCGCCGCGCCGTAGCGGTGCGCGGTCCGGATCACCGCGCTGTCCACCGACGGTGACACGAGGAACCGCGCCCCGGCGCGGATCGCCAGTACCGCGGACGTCTCGTCGAGCACCGTGCCGGCCCCGATCGTGGCGTCCGGGTAGGCGGCCGTGAGCTCGGCGATGGCGTCGAGCGCGCCCGGGTTCGTCAGCGGCAGCTCGACCGAGCGCAGCCCGGCCTCGAGGACTGCGCGGGCCGCCGCCACCGCAGACTCCGTGTCGCGCGTGCGCACGATTCCGACGACGCCCTGGCGCAGCGCGTCGGTCATGATTTCCCACCGGTGGTTGATGGCACAGTCTACGTTGTGAAATCTTAAATTAGGATTTATTCTGGTGCTCCGAGGACGGGAGAGGCGATGCCCACAGCGGTGGTGACCGGAGCGGCGTCCGGGATCGGGGCGGCGACCGCGCGGAAACTCGTGGAAGACGGCTACCGCGTGCTAGGCGTCGACATCGCCGAGCTCCCCGACGGCGTCACGCCGGTCCGGGGTTCGGTGAGCGACGAGGCGACCTGGGCGGCCATCGGCGAAGTGGACGCCCTGGTCAGCAACGCCTACACGCCCAGCACCGGGCCGCTGCACGAGATCGGCCGGGCCGAGTGGCAACGCCAGCTCGACGTCAACCTGACCGGTACCTACCTCGCCGTGAAGGCGTGCCTGCCGTCGCTGCGGGCCCGGCGCGGCGCGATCGTGCTGGTCTCGTCGGTGCACGCGCACTTCGGCCTGCCGGGCCACCCGGCGTATGCCGCGAGCAAGGGCGCGCTCGTCGCGCTCGCCCGGCAGCTGGCCGTCGAGTACGCACCCGGGGTGCGGGTCAACTCGGTGCTGCCGGGGCCGGTGCTCACCGAGGCCTGGAACCGCATCTCGCCCGAGGACCGCGAACGCAGCGCGCGGGCGACGCCGGCGGGCCGGCTCGGCGACCCGGCCGAAGTCGCGAACGTGATCGCGTTCCTGCTGTCGGCCGCCGCGTCGTTCGTCACCGGGGCCGAGCTGACCGTCGACGGCGGCTGGTCCGCCGCCAAGGATTCCGCGTAGAAAGTGGGGGACCCGGGTGAAGATCACCGCGATCGAAACGTTCCTGGTCGCGCCGCGCTGGCTGTTCCTCAAGGTCAGCACGGACGAGGGGATCAGCGGCTGGGGCGAGCCGGTGGTCGAGGGCCGCGCCGCGACCGTGCGCGCGGCCGTGCACGAGCTGTCCGAGCTGCTCGTCGGCCAGGACCCGCTGCGCATCGAGGACCACTGGCAGGTGCTGCGCCGCGGCGGGTTCTACCGCGGCGGTCCGGTGCTCTCCAGCGCCCTCGCCGGGTTCGACCACGCGCTGTGGGACATCGCCGGCAAGGCCCGCAACGCGCCGGTGCACGAGCTGCTCGGCGGCCCGGTCCGCGACCGCGTCCGGGTCTACAGCTGGGTCGGCGGCGACCGCCCGGCCGGCATCCGCGAAGCCGTGACGGCTCAGGTCGAGGCCGGGTTCACCGCGGTGAAGATGAACGTCGCCGGCCCACTGACGGCGATCGCCTCCCCGGCCGAGGCCGAAGCCGCGGTGGCACGCGCGTGGGAAGCGCGCGAGGTGCTCGGCCCGCACCGCGACCTCGCCATCGACTTCCACGGTCGCGTCTCGCCCGCGATGGCGCGCCGGCTGGTGCGCATGCTGGAGGACGTCCAGCCGATGTTCGTCGAGGAGCCAGTGCTCCCGGAGACCCAAGGCGACGCACTGCGCGCGGTCGTCGAGGCGTCGACGGTGCCGATCGCGGTCGGCGAACGGCTGTATTCGCGCTGGGAGTTCAAACCGGTGCTCGACGCCGGCGTCGCGGTCGTGCAGCCCGACCCGTCGCACGCCGGCGGCATCTCCGAGCTGCGGCGGATCGGTGCGCTGGCCGAGATGTACGGCGCTTCGCTGGCCCCGCACTGCCCCCTTGGCCCCATTTCGCTGGCGGCGTCGCTGCAGGTCGCCTTCGCGACGCCGAACTTCCTGATCCAGGAACAAAGTGTGGGCATGCACTACCACGAGGGCCGGGAACCCACGTACCTCGCCGATCCGTCGATCTTCGCCTTTCAGGACGGTTACGCGGCCCGGCCGCCCAAGCCCGGCCTCGGAATCGAAGTGGACGAAGAAGCCGTCCGCCGGGCTGACGAAACCGGGCACAGCTGGCGGTCGCCGGTGTGGCGCCACGACGACGGTGGCTTCGCCGAGTGGTGAAACCCCGGGCCGCTACCGCGCTGACCTGCGCAGGTATCGTGAGGGCGTGACGGACAAGCCCCGCATTCCGAACGTGCTCGCCGCCCGCTACGCCTCGGCGGAGCTGGTCTCGCTCTGGTCGCCGGAGCAGAAGGTCGTCCTGGAACGACAGCTCTGGCTGGCCGTCCTCAAGGCCCAGCGCGACCTCGGCGTCGAGGTGCCGGACGGCGTCGTCGAGGCCTACGAGCGGGTGCTCGAGCACGTCGACCTCGAGTCGATCGCCGCCCGCGAGCGCGTCACCCGCCACGACGTCAAGGCGCGCATCGAGGAGTTCAGCGAGCTCGCCGGGCAGGAGCACGTCCACAAGGGCATGACCTCGCGCGACCTCACCGAGAACGTCGAGCAGCTGCAGCTGCTCCGGTCCCTCGAGCTCGTGCGCACCCGCGTCGCCGCCGTGCTGGCGCGGCTGGCCGCTCTCGCCGTCGAGCACGCCGACACCGTCATGGCCGGGCGCTCCCACAACGTCGCCGCCCAGGCCACCACCCTCGGCAAGCGGTTCGCCGCGGCGGCCGACGAGCTGCTGGTCGCCTTCGAGCGGCTCGACAACCTCATCGAGCGCTACCCGCTGCGCGGCATCAAGGGCCCGGTCGGCACCGCGCAGGACATGCTCGACCTGCTCGGCGACGAGTCCACTTTGGACCAGCTCGAAGACCGCGTCATGCAGCACCTCGGCTTCGGCCGCCGGTTCGTCAGCGTGGGCCAGGTGTACCCGCGCTCGCTCGACTTCGACGTGCTGTCCACTGTGGTCCAGCTCGCCGCCGCGCCGTCCAGCCTGGCCAAGACCATCCGGCTGATGGCGGGCCACGAGCTGGTCACCGAAGGCTTCAAGCCCGGCCAGGTCGGCTCGTCCGCCATGCCGCACAAGATGAACACCCGCTCGTGCGAGCGCGTCAACGGCCTCGCCGTCGTGCTGCGCGGCTACCTGTCGATGATCGGCGAGCTGGCCGGCGACCAGTGGAACGAGGGCGACGTCTCCGACTCGGTCGTCCGCCGGGTCGCGCTGCCGGACGCGTTCTTCGCGCTCGACGGCCTGCTGGAGACGTTCCTCACGGTGCTCGCCGAGTTCGGCGCCTTCCCGGCGGTGATCGAGCGTGAGCTCGATCGCTATCTGCCGTTCCTCACCACCACGAAAGTGCTCATGGCGTCGGTCCGCGCCGGCGTCGGGCGTGAGACGGCCCACGAAGCGATCAAGGAGCACGCGGTCGCCGTCGCGCTCGAGATGCGCGAAGGCCGCGCGGAGAACGACCTGCTCGACCGCTTCGCGGCCGACGAGCGCCTCCCGCTCGACCGCGGTGAGCTGGACAAACTGCTCGCCGACCGGATCTCGTTCACCGGCACGGCCGGGCGTCAGGTCGCCCAGGTGGCCGAGCGCGTCGCGCAGATCCTCGAGCGGTTCCCCGAGGCCGCGGGCTACGCGCCGCAGCCGATCCTGTGAGCTGACACACGAGTCCACGGACTGGAACGAATCCACTCGAACGGGCGAAATCCCTAATCTCGATCGCTGACCACGGAGCGCTGCCGGGCGCTTGTCCTCACCATGGAAGAAGCGATGAGATCCACGCTGTCCAAGATCGCCGCCGTCCTGACCGCGGGCGCGCTGACGTTGACCCTCGCCGCCTGCGGTGGCTCCGACCCGGGGTCGACCACCCTGCGCGTCGGGACGCTGAGCGACGCCCCGCCGTCGATCTACCTGGAGAACGGCCGGTTCACCGGCTACGACAACGAGCTGCTGCGCGACATCGCCAAGCGTGAAGGCTTCGAGGTCGAGTTCGTCGGCACCGAGTTCGCCAGCCTGCTCGCCGGCGTCGCGGGCGGCAAGTTCGACATCGGCAGTTCGACGATCTCGAGCACCGAGGCGCGCAAGAAGACGGTTGCCTTCTCCAACGGCTACAACACCGGCTTCACCACGATCGTCACGGCGAAGGGCGCGAACCTCAAGGACGTCGCCGCGCTGGGCGGGAAGCGCCTCGGCGTGGTCCAGGGTTCGGTGCAGGACGAGTTCGCGGGCAAGGTCGCCGGTGCCCAGGTCGTCCGCTTCCCCGACTACAACGCGGGCTTCGCGCAGCTGAAGAACGGCACCCTCGACGGCTGGGTCGTGCCGCAGGACATCGGGCAGAAGTACCTGGACCAGAACCCGAACGTCCCGCTGGAGCTCGGGTACACCGTCGAGGACAAGGACACCCCGTCGGCGTTCGCCGTGGCCAAGAAGAACACGGACCTGCTGAACAAGCTCAACGACGGCCTGGCGAAGGCGATCGCGGACGGCACGGTCGCCCGCATCTACGGGCAGTTCTACAAGAACACGCCGCTGTCGAAGGAACTCCAGCAGGGCGGGCCCGGCCTGCCCGTGAAGAACCTGGGTGCGTGACATGAAGAAGCTGATCGTCACCGCACTGGCCGCCGCCCTCACGCTCACCGCCTGCGGTGGGTCGGACAGCGCTTCCGCGACCCTGCGCGTGGGTACGCTGAGCGACGCGCCGCCGAACATCTACCTCAAGGACGGCAACTACACCGGCTTCGACAACGAGCTGCTCAAGGCCATCGCGGTCAAGCAGAACCTGAAGCTGGAATTCGCCGCCACCGACTTCTCCGCGCTGCTCGGGCAGGTCGCGTCGGGCCGCTACGACATCGCCAGCTCGGCGATCGCGCAGACCGACGAGCGCAAGAAGACGGTCGACTTCTCCGCGGCCTACGACTTCGAAACGATGAGCATCCAGGCCAAGCAGGGCACGCCGATCACCGACGAGAAGGGCCTGGCAGGCAAGCGCGTCGCCGTCATCCAGGCGACCGTCGGCGATCACTGGCTGACCGGCACGGTGCCCGACGCCCAGGCCGTGCGCTTCCCCGACTACGCCGCCGCGCTGACCGCGTTGAAGAGCGGCGCGGTCGACGCGTACATCCTGGACCAGTCCATTGCCGAGAAGAACGTCACCGACAACCCGGACGCCAAGCTGGTCGTCGTGAAGAGCTTCGTCACGGACGTGCCGCACGGTTTCGCGGTGAAGAAGGGCAACACCGAGCTGCTGGGCAAGATCAACGACGGGCTCAAGCAGGTGATCTCCGACGGGACCTGGCTTAAGCTGCACCAGCAGTTCCTGCCGACCGCTCCGGTGCCGGCCGGGTTCCAGGGTTAGGAGAAGCATGAAGAAAACACTGGTCACGGCGCTCACCGCGACCCTGCTGGCCGCCCTCACCGCGTGCGGCGGCTCGGACAGCGGCGACGGGAAGACCCTGCGCGTCGGCACGCTCAGCGACTCGAAGCCGAACGCCTACCAGGAGAACGGCAACTACACCGGCTTCGACAACGAACTCCTGAAGGCCATCGCGGCCAAGGAAGGCTTGAAGCTCGAGTTCGCCGCGACGGAGTTTTCCGCGCTGCTCGGCCAGGTCGCGAACGGCACGTTCGACATCGGCAGCTCCGCGATCTCGCAGACCGACGCCCGCAAGAAGACCGTCGACTTCTCGGCGCCGTACAACTACCAGGCCCTCGGCATCGAAGCCAAGGAGACCGCCGGCATCACCGACGAGAACTCGTTGGCGGGCAAGCGGATCGGCGTCGTCCAGGGCACGGTCTCCGACAGCTGGCTCGGCTCGAACGCGCCGACCGCGCAAGCCGTCCGGTTCCCCAACGACGCCGCCGCCCTCAACGCCCTCAAGACCGGCGCGATCGACGGCGCGGTGTTCGACCAGGCCACCGCCGAGGACTACGCCAAGAACAACCCGGACGCGAAGCTCAAGGTGACCAAGGCGATCACCACGACCATCCCGCACGGATTCGCCTTCCGGAAGGGCAACACCGAACTGATCGGCAAGATCAACGACGGCCTCAAGAAGGTCATCGCGGACGGCACCTGGGTCAAGGTGCACGACCAGTTCGAGCCCACCGCGCCCGTGCCCGCCGAGTTCAAGCCGGGGCAGTAGTCCACAATGGACGACTTCGTCAACACGTTCCTCGACTGGGACTACATCTCCCAGGTCCTGCCGGACCTGCTGAAGACCGGTCTCCTGAACACGCTGATCCTGTCCGTGTCCTCGGCGCTGATCGGCACCGTGGTCGGCATGGTGCTCGCGGTGATGGGCCTGTCCACCAAGTGGTGGCTGCGCTGGCCCGCGCGGGTCTACACCGACATCTTCCGCGGCCTGCCCGCCATCCTGACGATCCTGCTGATCGGCCAGGGGCTCGGCACGCTCGCCCGGGACGTCGTCGGCACGAACCCGTACCCGATGGGCATCCTCGCGCTGTCCCTGATCGCCGCCGCCTACATCGGCGAGATCTTCCGGGCCGGCATCCAGAGCGTGGACAAGGGCCAGCTGGAAGCCAGCCGCGCGCTCGGGATGAGCTACACCAAGTCGATGCTGCTGGTGATCATCCCGCAAGGCGTCCGGCGGGTGCTGCCGGCGCTGGTGAACCAGTTCATCGCGCTGGTCAAGGACTCCAGCCTCGTCTACGTGCTGGGGCTGCTGTCCGGGCAGCGCGAACTGTTCCGGATCGGCCAGGACCTCGCGGCCAACACGGGCAACCTGTCGCCACTGGTCGCCGCGGGCGTGTTCTTCCTCGTGATCACCGTGCCGCTGACGCACCTGGTCAACTACATCGACAAGAAGCTCCGGACCGGCCGCAAGGTGCGCGCCGACGAGCCGGGCGACGGAGACGAGCTGGACCTGGTCGCCAGCGGGAAGGTCAGCTCGTGACGACGGCGGTGCGTTCGTCCAGCGTGGAGCTACGGGACATCCACGTCAGCTTCGGCACGCTCGAAGTCCTGCGCGGGGTCGACCTCCACGTGGAGAGCGGCAAGACGACGTGCGTCATCGGCCCGTCCGGCTCCGGCAAGTCGACGCTCCTGCGCTGCGTGAACCGGCTTCAGGAGCCCGACTCCGGCGACCTGCTGCTCGACGGCGAATCGGTGATCAGGTCCGACCCCGACGCCCTGCGCCAGCGCGTCGGCATGGTGTTCCAGCACTTCAACCTCTTCGGCCACCGAAGCGTGCTGGACAACATCGTGCTGCCCCTGCGCAGCGTGAAGAAGCTGAGCAAGGAGGAGGCGTCGGCGATCGCCCGCGCCCGCCTGGCGGAGGTCGGTCTCGCGGACAAGGCACCGTACCGGCCGAGCGCGTTGTCCGGTGGACAGCAGCAGCGCGTCGCGATCGCGCGGGCGCTGGCGATGGACCCCGAGGTGATGCTCTTCGACGAGGCCACCAGCGCCCTTGACCCCGAGCTGGTCAAGGGCGTGCTGAAGCTGATGGCGGGCCTGGCGTCGCGGGGGCTCACCCTGATCGTGGTGACGCACGAGATGGGCTTCGCCCGCAGCGTCGCCGACGAGGTGGCGTTCATGGACGCGGGCCGCATCGTCGAGCAGGGACCGCCGGCGCAGCTCTTCGACGAGCCCCAGAGCCCGCGCCTGCAGCGGTTCCTTTCGCAGGTGCTCTGAGCGTTCGGTGATTGCGCGGGACGCCGCCGGCTGACACGGTGACCCGATGCTGAACGAGGTGGCCGACGGCGTTTGGGTCCGGCAGAGCGAGTGGGTCTGGAGCAACACCACGGTGGTGCGCGGGGAAGCCGGGCTCGTCCTGGTCGACCCCGGCATCGAGGGTGCCGAGCTGGCCGGGCTCGCCGACGACCTGGACCGGCTCGGCATCCCGGTGGTCGCCGGGTTCTCCACCCATCCGCACTGGGACCACCTGCTCTGGCACCCCCGCTTCGGCGACGTCCCGCGGTACGCCACCGCCGCCGGTGCCCAGGCGGCCGGCGAAGCCCGCGAGCGGGCGCAGGCGATGGCGGCGGAGAGCGCGTCAGGCATCCCGCTCGACCTGATCGGCCGCCTCACCCCGCTGCCCGCGGACGGCGGAGGGGTGCCGGGCGAGATCATCGAACACGACGCGCACGCCGTCGGCCACGCCGCCGTCCTGCTCGCCGACCGCGGAGTCCTGCTCGCCGGCGACATGCTTTCCGACGTCCTGATTCCGCTCCTCGACCCCCGCCGCCCCGGTCAGGAAAGCGTCTACCCGGCGGCACTCGACCGGCTCGAGGAGGCTGCCCGGCACGTCGACGTCGTGATCCCCGGCCACGGCGCCGTGGCCACGGGACCCGAGGTGGCGGCCCGCTTCGCCGCTGACCGGGCCTACCTCGACGCGGTGCGGCGCGGCGAGGAGCCGGCCGACGAGCGCTGGGGCCGGCGCGCGTAGCGGCGCCCCGAAAAGAAGACGCTTCGGCGGCCGCGGCCCGAGTAGCCTGCGGAGATGGCGAGAATCGCTCGGCTGACCTACTACCCGGTCAAGTCCTGCGCGGGCACCGACGTGCCGTCCGCCCAGGTGACCGAAACCGGGCTCGCGCACGACCGCGTCTTCCAGGTCATCACGCCGGACGGCGACATCCTCACCCAGCGGCCGCACCCGGTCATGGCGACCGTCCGGCCGCAGGTGATCGGCGACAGGCTCGCGCTGTCCGCCCCCGGCCGTGAAGACGTCGTCTTCGCCATCCGGCGTGACGGCCCGCGGCGCCCGGTGTCGATGCTCACCTGGCACGGCGAAGGCGTCCGGCAGGATCCCCGGGCCGACGAGTGGTTCTCGGACCTGCTCGGGCGGCCTGCCGAACTGATCGGCGTCACGCCCGACCACGACCGTGTCAGCGGTGGTGAGTTCCCGGGCCGGGCCGCGTTCGGCGACGCACACGCCGTACTGCTCGCCTCGGAGTCCTCTTTGGACACTTTGAACGAGCGGATCGCGGCCGCCCAGGGCGAACCCGTTCCGATGGACCGCTTCCGCCCCAACATCGTCATCGCCGGCTGGGCCGAACCCCACCGGGAGGACGAAGCCCGGGAGCTGGAAGCGGGCACCGCGATGTTCGGTTACGCCGAGAAGTGCGTCCGCTGCACGGTCCCGATGATCGACCAGGAGACCGGCGCGAAGGCCGGCCCCGAGCCGATCCGCACCCTCGCGACCTACCGGCGTGGCCCGACCGGCGGTGTCGTCTTCGGCATGAAGGCCGCGGTGCTGCGGCCGGGTCAGGTCGCCGTCGGCGACGAGGTGATCGTGCACTCCTGGGCCGGCCCGAGCCCGAGCACGGCCGCCGCCGAGCCGCCGTTCACGGCGACGGCGAGGCGTCCGGCCGAATCGGTGTAGAGCACCGGCGAACCGGCGGGCACGTCGGCGAAGGTGCGCCCGAGCACCGTGGTCACCGCCACGCGCTCGCTGTGCACGGAAACCGCACCGGAGAGGCCGGAGAGCTCGAGGTCCGCCGGGGTCGCCGCCAGCTGGACGTTCCCGAAGTGGTCGACCGTCAGCACCTCCGACACGAGCTTGCCGGGGAAGGCGGCGACGAACGGCTCCGGCATCGCGACCAGGCCGTCCACCGGGTCGCCGAAGTCCGACGGCGCAACCCCCAGCGCCAGGTGCGCGGCCGCGGGCGCGAAGACGTCCCGCCCGTGGAACGTCGCCGACGTGGCCGGCAGCCGCAGCGACGGCTCCGCCAGCTCGTAGGCCGCCCGGACCCCGCCCAGCGCCTGAGCGGCGGGCAGCAGGAGGCCGTTGTCCGGCCCGACCAGCAGCCCGTCCTCCGCGACGACGACCACGCCGA
Organism: Amycolatopsis sp. MtRt-6; assembly: GCF_017308975.1. Taxonomy (GTDB): domain Bacteria; phylum Actinomycetota; class Actinomycetes; order Mycobacteriales; family Pseudonocardiaceae; genus Amycolatopsis. The sequence continues at coordinate 694,735 of NZ_JADWPD010000001.1, forward strand.
GCCGGGCCGTGCCGACCCCCGGGTCGACCACGGCGACGTGCACCGATTCCGGCAGGTAGGGAACCGTCTGGGCCAGTGCCATCGCCCCGTGCCGGATGTCCTGGGCGGGCACTTCGTGGGTCACGTCGATCACCCGCACCGCGGGCGCCAGCCGCGCGATCACGCCGTGGCAAGCCGCCACGAAGCCGTCGCGCAGGCCGTAGTCGGTGGTCACCGAGATCCAGTCGTACGCCATGCGAGCATCATCCATGGTGGCGGAGGGTGCCCGTTAGGGTTCAGCGCGTGACACCCCTCCCCATCCCCGAGCGGCTCGCCACCGGCAAGGTCCGCGACCTGTTCGCCGTGGGCGACGACCACCTGCTGGTCGTCGCCTCCGATCGCATCTCCGCCTTCGAGCGCGTCTTCCCCACCTCGGTCCCCGGCAAGGGCCGCGTGCTCACCGCGATGAGCGTGTTCTGGTTCCGCGAGCTCGCCGACGTCCTCCCGAACCACCTCGTCGCCTGCGACGGGCCGCTGATCCCGGAGTCCGTCCGTGGCCGGGCGCTGCTGGTCGAACGGCTCGACATGCTGCCGGTGGAGGCGGTCGTCCGCGGCTACCTCACCGGCCGCGGGTACTCGGACTACCGCCGGTCCGGAGAGGTGTGCGGGCTGCCGCTGCCGGGCGGGCTGGCCGAGTCGGCGCGGCTGCCCGAGCCGATCTTCACGCCGTCCACCAAAGCGCGACCGGGCGAGAAGGACGAGAACATCGACTTCGACACGTGCGTCTCGGTGCTCGGCCGCGCGCTCGCCGAGGAGGTCCGGGAGGCGTCACTGGAGCTCTACCGCCGGGGCGCCGCGCGCGCCGCGGAGCAGGGCCTGCTGCTGGCCGACACGAAGTTCGAGTTCGGCATCGGGGCCGGCGGCGGGCTCGTGCTGGCGGACGAGCTGCTCACCCCGGACTCGGCCCGCTACTGGCTCGCCGACGGTCACCGGCCCGGCATCCCGCAGCCGTCGTTCGACAAGCAGCACGTGCGTGACTGGCTCGTCGGCCCGGCGTCCGGGTGGGACTGCGTGTCGCCGCTCCCGCCGCTGCCACCCGAAGTGGTGACGGCCACGCGCGACCGGTACATCGAGGCGTACCACCGCATCACCGGGCTTTCGCTGGCAGACTGGCCTCGTGATCCTGCTGATCTGCGGCAGCCTGCGAGCCGGCTCGGGCAATGCGGCGGTGTTGGGGACCGTCGCGACCCTCACCGTGAGCAAGACGTACACCGGCCTCGGCGACCTGCCGCACTTCAACCCCGATGACGACCGCGACCCGCTGCACCCCGAGGTCGCTTCCCTGCGTGCCGCGATCAAGGAAGCCGACGCGGTCCTGATCTGCACGCCGGAGTACGCGGGCGGGCTGCCGGGCTCGTTCAAGAACCTCCTCGACTGGACGGTCGGCGGTGGCGAGCTGTACGGCAAGCCGGTGGCGTGGATCAACGCCTCCTCGATCGCGGCGCCGACCGGCGGCCGGGACGCGCACGACTCCTTGCGCAAGGTCCTGACCTACGCGGGCGCGAAGATCGTGGAAGAGGCGTGCGCGCGGATCCCGGTCTCGCGCGCGGACGTCGCCGACGGCCAGGTGGCCGACCCCGACCTGCGCGGCCGGATCGCGGTGGCGGTCATGCACCTGCGGGCCGCCGGCTGAGCTTTACGGCAACGGTCGCCCGCCCGTTCTGCGCAGTTCACGGGAGTGTCAGCCGCGTGCGTCCCAATGGAGGCCGTGGACGCTCGCTTGCTGGTTTCGCTGTCGGGAATCACCCCGCGCACGCTGCACCGGTGCGCCGACCTCGCGGCCGAGCTCGACCGCCGCAAGGTGCCGCTCTCGGTGCTGTACGCCGCCCGCACCGGCGACGGCCCGGTGACGGAGTGGGTGCGTACCCGCGCCCGCCGCGGTGATTCCGTGCTGCTGCACGGCTACGACCACACCGTGACGCCCACGCACCGCACGGTGTACCTGGGCAAGCGGGCGGAGTTCGCGACCCTGCCGGCGCACGAGGCACGCCTGCGGTTGATCGCGGCGAAGGCCGCGCTGGACAACGCGGGGTTGTCGGCCGACGGCTTCGCGCCGCCGCGCTGGATCGCCTCCCAGGGCACACTGCAAGCACTGGCGGAGCACGGTTTCCGGCTATGCGCGGACCTCGGCGCGGTGCGGGACCTCGTCACCGGCGAGGTCCGCCGCGCGCGGGTCCAGGAGTTCACGAGCCAGTCGCACCGCACCGAGACGGTGCGCTGCTTCGCGCTGGTGCTGGCGGCCGCGCGGTCGGCTCGCCGGGGCGGGCTGGTCCGGCTGGGGGTGGATGCCACGGACCTGACCCGCCCCGGCCTCCGCCAGGCCCTGCTCGACGCGGTGGACGTCGCCCTGGAGAACCGCGCGTTCGGCGCGACGTACGGTTCGCTGCGCGCGATCGCGGCCTGAACGGCCGCGGGGCCACGCTTCACTCTGGAGTTGTCAAACACCGCCCCTGCCGGGGTTGGCGCTCGTTCGTGACCGAGTGCGCCGGGCTCGGGTCGAGGAGCACGTCGAGCCGGCCGAAGGCCACGTCGACCGCCGGAACGAGCGCGGCCGCGTCGGTGCCGGCGAGCCGGCTGCCCGCCTGGTAGCAGGCCACGGCGAGCTGCGCCGCCAGCACCGCGACCTCCCTGGGCGTGCCGCGCTCCAGCAGTAGCGCTTCGCCCAGCTCGGCGAACCGCTGCAGCTTCCGCGCGCTGCGGTCCTTGAGCTCCGGGTTCTGCTCCACCAGCCGCTGGTGCATCTCGTAGTGCGCGTCTTCGGCCGCTTCCGCGCACACCTCGAGCACCAAGGCGCGAACCTGCCCCAGAGCCGCCGGAAGACTCTGTGGTGCCTCGTCGGGCAACGCCCGCTGCCGCTCCGCCAGCTGGTTCAGCAACTGCTGCTCATCCGCAAACACCACCTCCTGCTTGTCGCCGAAATACCGGAAGAACGTCGTCCGCCCCACCTCTGCGCGCTCCGCGATGTCTGTGACCGTGACCTCGGTGAAGCCGCGCTCCGCGAACAACTCGAAGGCGGCCTCGACGATCTGCTCACGAGCCTGTTTCTGCTTGCGCTCCCGCAGTGAGGGGCGTTTTTCCATGTCTCCAAGGTAGCGGATCCGGTATCGAGTGCGCTACGGTACTGAGTACCAATTCGAATCGAGTACCCGATCGAGTGACGAGGGATGGGACCATGACCGAACCGGCGAAGACGCTGCTCATGACGGGCGCGAGCCGCGGGCTGGGCCGGGCGGCGGCCGAGCGGCTGCTGCGCGACCGGCCGGACCAGCTGTTGCTCGTCTTCGTGCGCGGGGAGGAGGCTGGTCACCGGCTCGCCCGGGACCTGGCCGCGCGCACGGGGAACGCGAACGTCCGGGCGGTTCCGTGCGACCTCGGCTCGCTGGCGGAAGTGCGCGCGGCCGCGGAAACCGTGCGGAAGCTGCTCGACGAGCGGGAGATTCCCCCGCTGGCGGGTGTCCTGGCCAACGCGGGGGTGCAAACGGCGTCGGCCACGAAGGCGACGGCGGACGGGTTCGAGGCGACGTTCGGCATCAACGTCCTGGCGAACTACCTGCTGCTCCGCCTGCTCGCGGACAGGCTGGAGCCGGGCGCGCGCGTCGTGATCACGGGCAGCGAGTCGCACTTCGGCGACTTCCGGCACAACATGGGTCTCGTGCCGGCGCCACGGTGGGCCGATCCGCGAAGCCTCGCCAAGCCGGGCACCGGCCCCGAGGCCGAGGCCGAGACCGTGACCGCGGGGCGGCGGGCCTATTCGACGAGCAAGCTCGGCGTGCAGTACCTGGTGCACGCGCTCGCGAGGCGGCTTCCGGGCATCGACGTCTACGCCTACACCCCCGGGCTGGTGCCCGGCACGGGCCTCGTCCGCGACGCCGGCGCGATCCAGCGCTTCGGCTTCCGGTGGCTGCTCCCGCTGCTGTGGGCGACGCCCATCGCGTCCAGCCCGAAGGCCGCGGGCGCCGGGCTGGTCGCGGCCATGACCGTGTCCCGGCCCGCCGAGTCGGGGGCGTACCTCGACCGCGGCCGGGTCGTGCCGTCGTCGGCGGAGTCGTACGACAAGGAGCGGGAGGAGGAGCTGTGGCAGCGCGCGGCCGAGTTGTGCGGCGTGCCGGTCGGTTCGTGACCGGCACGCCCGGTGGCCTAGAACTTCGCGGGTTCGCCCCGGTCGAGCACCTTGACCTCGGTGCCTTCGGGCGCGAGGTTCCCGAACAGGCCGTAGTGCATGGCCGGGCTGGCGAGCACGGCCTCGTGGATGGGAACGGCCACCCGCGGCGCGACCGCTCGCAGGTAGTCGACGGCTTCGCCGGCCTTCAGCCACGGCGCGCCGGTCGGCAGGCCCAGCACGTCGATCTTCTGGTCCGGCACGAAGAACGAGTCGCCGGGGTGGAAGAAGGCGCCGTCGTCGAAGACGTACCCGATGTTCGGGATCACGGGGATGTCGGCGTGGATGACGGCGTGTTCCCCGCCGACGGCCTTGATCGAGGTGTCCCCGACGGCGAAGGCGTCCCCGACGTTGGCGACGTCGAATTCGAGGCCCAGCTTCTCGACCTCGGGCGCGGACCCGGGATCGACGATCAGCTTGGCGCCCGGGTTGGCTTCGAGGACCCCGGGCAGCCGTTCGACGTCGAGGTGGTCGAAGTGCTGGTGCGTGATGAGCACGGCGGACAGCTCCCGCTCACCGTCGAAGCCGGTGGAGAACTTGCCCGGGTCGATCAGGATCCGCTCGGAGCCGGTCTCCAGCAGTACGCAGGCGTGTCCGAAATGGACGATACGCATCGATGGTTCTCCTTTGCGAGTGAACAACTCCAGCCTAGTCCCGCTCAGAGCTTCCCGGTGAGCAACGCGTCGCCCAGCTCCGTCCGCCGGTACAGCACCCGGTGTCCACGTCGCTCCGAGGCCAGCAACCCCGCTCCGCGCAACGCTGTCAGGTGCGCCGAAACCGTGGCCGGCGCCAGGTCGTGCCGGCGGGCCAGTTCGGTCGTGGCCGCCGGGCGGTCGAGGGTCGTCAGCAGCAACGCCCGAGTCCGGCCGAGGATTTCGGCCAGCGGTTCCGGCGGGGCCGCGGACGAAGTCCACAGCGCGGCCACGCCGCGAGCCGGGTACAGCAGCGAAACCTGCCACGGCGGCACCGTCACCACGCCCACGTTCGGCCAGGCGAACACCGCCGGAATCAGCAGCAGGCCCCGCGAGTCGATCGAAAGCCGTTCCCGGGCCCGGACGTCGACCAGCACCGACGTCCCCGACAATCGGACGCGCGGGTGGAGCTCTGCCAGCATGCCTGCGAGCCCGCCCGAGCCGAGCTGCCGCGTCCGGAACGCGATGTCCGCCGCCAGCAGCTCGCGCAGGCGGGGCCACTCGGGGGCGAGCAGGGCGTTCCACACCGTCTCGAGCTGGCCGGCGAGCAGGTCGCGCGCGGCCGCCGGGTCGGCGGGCAGGTGGGAGAGGTCCGCGTCGACCATGCCCAGTTCCAGCGCCACCTGCGCCGGCGGCGTCGCGCGGACCACCTCGAGCTGCGCTTCGGCGGTCGTCTCCGGACCATCGGGCGGCGGGCTCAGGAACTCGGTGATGTAGTGCCGGGCGCTCAGGACCGCGGCCAGCTCGGGAACGTCGGGCACGCCGGACAGCCACGGCAGGTGCGTCGGGTGCGCGCGGACGCCGAGCAACGTCTGGATCGCGCCGAGGACCTCCTCCAGCGGCGAGATCGCGAAGCGGACGCGTTGCGCACCGGCCGCCGTCAGGACCAGCTCGATCATGACTGATTCGCTCTCACCCGAATCAGTGTGCCGCAAGGCCGAGGCGCGCGAGCGTGTGCGCATGTCGTTGTTCACCCACCGCGCGTACTGGCGCTGGTCCGCGGGCGTCCAGTTCGCCCGGCTGCCGGCGACCATGGCGCCGCTCGCGTTCACCCTGCTGACCACCGCCACGACCGGGTCCTACCGGCTGGGCGGCGTGCTGATGTCGGTCTTCGTCGTCGCCGAGATGGCCGGCGCCGTGCCGGTCGGGCGGCTGCTGGACCGCGTCGGCCCGGCCCGCGGCCTCCCCGCGTTGCTGCTGGTCACGGCCGTCGGGTTCGTCGTACTGGCCGTGGCGGCCGCGAACCGCGCGCCGAACGCCGTGCTGCTCGCGCTCGTCCTCCTGCCCGGCGTCTTCGCGGGCGCGTTGTCCGGCGGCTTCCGGACGCTGCTGGCCGACACGGTCGACGACGCGCTGCTGCCTCGCGCGATCTCCGTCGACGCGATGATTCTCGAGGGCGTGCTGATCGGCGGCCCGGCGCTGGTCGCGCTGCTCGACCTGGCCGGCACGTTCGTCCCGGTCGCCGCCATGGCCGTCGCCTGTGTGGCGGCTGCCGTGCTCGTCCCGCGCCGCGCGGCTGAGCCCGATCGGGCGGAATCCGGCGACGACGTCCCGGCGGCACGGCTCATCACCTACCTGCCGTGGCTGGCCTGCGCGTTCACCGTCGGGCTCCTGCTGTCGACGATCGAGGTGGCGCCGCTGCCCCTGGTCCAGCGCCTGGGTGCGCCGGCGACCGCGGCGCCCGTGGTGATCGCCGTGCTGAGCGGGGCGAGCATCGCAGGCAGCGCGCTCTACGCGTGGCGGGGGAAGACCGGCGACCCGCGGCTGTTCCTCGGCGGGTTCGTGGCCGGGGGCCTCGTGCTCGCCGCCGACCTCGGCTGGCCCGGGTTGCTCGCGTCGGTGGCCGTCATCGGGGGGTGCACCGGGCCGCTGGTGGCGGCGACGTCGGTGAACCTGCAGCGTCTGCTGCCGAAAAACCGCAGGTCAGCGGGGTTCTCGCTGAGTTTCACCGTGCAGGCGTGCGGTTTCGGGCTCGGCTCGCTGGCGGTCGGCGTGCTGCCGTTGTGGCTCGCCCCGGTGTTCGGTGCCTTTGCCGCGGCGATCGCCGGTGGAATGCTGGTGGTGAAGCCCGCACGAGCTATTGGCACAGTGTCAGTAACGTCGTAACCTGGGCCTGACCCCTCGACCTACGGGAGACGCCGATGACTGCCGTCCAGCCGAAGCCGACGACGGTCGGCGAGACCTTCGACTCGCTCAGCCCGGCGACCGACGAGGTGGTCGGAACCTACCCGATCCACACCGCGGAGGACGTCAAGGCGGCTGTCGAACGGGCGCGCGTCGCGGCGGAGTGGTGGGCCGGCCTGGGCTTCGCCGGGCGCGCCGAGCGGCTCAAGAGCTGGAAGGGCGTGCTGACGCGGCGGCTGCCGCAGCTGTGCCAGGTGGTCCGCGACGAGACCGGCAAGCCGATCGCCGACGCGCAGCTGGAGAGCGTCCTGGCCATCGAGCACATCGCGTGGGCGGGCAAGCACGCGAAGAAGATCCTCGGCAAGCAGAAGCGCTCGGCGGGCCTGCTGATGTCGAACCAGGCGGCGACGGTGGAGTACCAGCCGCTGGGCGTCGTCGGCGTGATCGGCCCGTGGAACTACCCGGTGTTCACGCCGCTGGGCTCGATCGCGTACGCGCTCGCGGCGGGCAACGCGGTGGTGTTCAAGCCGAGCGAGTACACGCCGGGCGTCGGCAAGTGGCTGGTCGACGCGTTCGCCGAGATCGTGCCGGAGCACCCGGTGCTGCAGCTGATCACCGGCTTCGGTGAGACGGGCGCGGCGCTGGTCGCCGCGGGTGTCGACAAGATCGCGTTCACCGGCTCGACGGCAACGGGCAAGCGCATCATGGCGGCGGCGGCCGAGACGTTGACCCCGGTGGTCATCGAGGCGGGCGGCAAGGACCCGGTGCTGGTCGACGCGGACGCCGACCTCGACGCGGCGGCGGACGCCACGGTGTGGGGCGCGTTCTCCAACTCGGGCCAGACGTGCATCGGCGTCGAGCGCGTGTACGTCCACGAGAAGGTCCACGACGAGTTCGTGGCGAAGGTGGTCGAGAAGTCGAAGGACGTCCGCGCGGGCTCGGACGAGGCGGCCCAGTACGGCCCGGTGACGATGCCGTCCCAGCTGGGCGTGATCAAGCGCCACATCCAGGACGCCCTGTCCCGCGGCGGCAAGGCGGTGATCGGCGGCGAGGACGCGGTGGGCGACCGGTACGCGCAGCCGACGGTGCTGGTCGACGTCCCGGAGGACTCCGAGGCGGTGAAGGAGGAGACCTTCGGCCCGACGGTGACGATCGCGAAGGTCCGTGACATGGACGAAGCGGTGGAGCGCGCGAACAGCACGAAGTACGGCCTGGGGTCGACGGTGTTCTCGAAGTCGCGAGGCGTGGAGCTGGCGGAGAAGCTGCGCACGGGCATGACGGCGATCAACGCACCGCTGTCGTTCGCCGGGATCGCGTCGCTGCCGTTCGGTGGCGTGGGTGACTCGGGCTTCGGCCGGATCCACGGCCCGGAAGGGCTGCGCGAGTTCGCCCGCACCAAGGCGATCGCCCGTCAGCGCTTCACGGCGCCGCTGACGCTGACATCGTTCAGCCGCAAGGAATCGACGGACGCGCTGGTCGCCAAGCTGGTGACCATCCTCCACGGAAAGCGCTGATCGACCGACACCGAAGGCCGCCTCGGGTTTACCCCCGATGGCGGCCTTCGTCGATTCGCGGAAACGAATGCGCGAATTGCGTTTCAACGATATCTGGTCCGCGATTTTCCCGGATTTCCGCGCGAAGCGCTGAAGAACTACGTATGCCGCTGACCTGCGGAAACAAAAGTGTAAGACTCTCGGCGGGGTAACTCGAAAGGTGCCTTTTCCCGCCGAAGGAGCACACTGTGAACTCGTCCCGCATCCGCCGATGACGATTTCGGCTCCCGCTCGCCCCAGCCCTGCGGTGGCCGCGCCCATCGTCGTCATCGCGGTATTCGGAATCACGCTCGGTATCACCTACCCGCTGCTGGCGCTGCTGCTCGAACAGCGTGGCCTGCCGAGGGGCGTCGTCGGGGCGAACGGCGCGATGACCCCGCTGGGCATGGTCCTGACGGCACCGCTGATCCCCCGCCTGCTGCGGGTCGTCTCGCCGTGGCGGGCGATGGTGACCGCCTCGGTCGCCATCGCGGTCCTGCTCGCCGTCCTCGCGACCTCCGACGACCTCGCGCTGTGGTTCGTGGTGCGGTTCGCCGTCGGCTCCTGCTCGGTCACGATGTTCGTCCTCGGCGAGACGTGGATCTGCGAGGCCACTGCCGGGCCGCGACGGGGACAGCTGGTCGCCGCCTACACCTCGGTGATGGCGCTGGGATTCGCGGTCGGGCCCGCCGTCATGGCGGTGGCCGGCACCGATCCGCTGGTCCCGCTCGCGGTCGCCGTCGCCTGCCCGCTGCTCGCGGTGGTGCCGCTGTGGGCGGCGCGGGCCCGGGTACCGCGGATGGTGTCGAGCGGCGCGATTCCGGTCCGGAGCCTGCTGGCCAGGCTGTCGGTGCTGCTGGTGGCGGTGGTGTCGGTGTCGGTGTTCGACGGCGTCACGCTGCAGTTCCTGCCCGGTTACTTGCTCGGTGAAGGGCTTTCCCCGCGGTCGGCCGCGCTGTCGCTGACGGTCCTGCTCGTCGGGCAGGTCCTGTTCCAGTACCCGCTTGGCCGGCTGGCGGACCGGATCGGCCCTCGAAGGGTGCTGGTCCTTTCGCTGTCCGCCGGCGCGGCCGGGGCGCTGGCGCTGCCCTGGGCGGTGGGGGTGCCCTGGGTGTTCTGGCCGCTGGTCGCGGTGTGGGGCGGGCTGGCCTTCGCCGGGTACCCGCTGGCGCTCACCATGCTGGGTGCGGGGCTGGAAGGTGCCGGCCTGCTGCTGGGCAACACGGCGTTCGCCATCGTCTGGGGGCTCGGCGGGATCGCCGGCCCCCCGTACTCCGGCGTCGCGATCGATTGGCTCGGTCACGTGGGCATGCCGCTGTCGCTGGCGACGCTCTGGCTGCTGGCCTTGGCGGTCCTCGCCGTGGCCGGGCTCCGCACCCGCGGAACTGTCGGTACCCGCCGCTAAACTGGATACCGGGGGCCGCGGCCCGCCCTCATCGCCCCCGAATCAGGTCCGCCGCCTTCTCCGCCACCATGATCGTCGGCGCGTTGGTGTTCCCCCGCGGCACCACCGGCATCACGGACGCGTCGGCCACCCGCAGTCCCTCCACCCCCTGCACCCGCAGCTGCGGATCGACCACCGACCCGATCGAGCAGGTCCCGACCGGGTGATAGAGCGTCTGCGTCTTCTCCCGGATGTGCTCCGCCAGCTCGGAATCACTCAAGTCGTGCCGCAACGGCAGGAACGGCTTGTCCAGGAACCGCCGCAACGGCCCCACCTGCCCGATTTCGATCAACGCCCGCAAGCCCGCGATCATCGTCTCCATGTCGCGCGGCTCGGCGTAGTAGGCCGGGTCGATTTCCGGCTTCCACAACGGATTCGCGGACTTCAGCCGCAGCCGGCCGCGGCTGGCGACGTCCACCAGCGTCGCCGCGGACGTGAACCCGGGAACCGTCGGCTCGCGCAAACCGTTGTCGTAGAACAACGTCGGCGCCACGTGGATCTGCATGTCCGGCGCCGGCAGCCCGTCCGTGGTCGGGTAGAACGCGCCCGCCTCGCCGATGTTCGACGTCAACGGGCCGCGTCGCGTAAGCTGGTAGCGCGCCAACCCGAAAAGCGAGGCCGCGTCGACCAGGTCGGTCGTGTCGCGGGTCGACCAGATGATCCCGCACGCCGGGTGGTCGTGCAGGTTCTCGCCGACGCCCGGCAGCGCGGCGACGACGTCGATGCCGAGTTCGCGCAGGTGCTCGGCGGGGCCGACGCCCGACACCATCAGCAACTGCGGCGAGTTGACGGCACCACCCGAAAGAATGACCTCGGCCGACGCGTGCACTGTCTGCTCCACGCCGTTGTCCAAATAGGACACGCCAACCGCGCGGGTGCCCTCGAAGACGACGCGGGTGGCGGGCGAGCACGTTTTCACGGTCAGGTTCGGCCGCGAAAGCGCCGGGCGCAGGTAGGCGTCCGCGGTGGACCAGCGGCGGCCCTTCTTGCACGTCACCTGGTAGACGCCGGCGCCTTCCTGGCTCTCGCCGTTGAAGTCGTCGGTGCGCTTGAGTCCCCACGCGACGGCCGAATCGACCCAGGCGTGCGAAAGTTCGTGGGTGAACCGGCGGTCCTCGACGTGCAGCGGCCCGTCCGTTCCGTGCAGCGGCCCGCCGAGCCGCTGGTTGCCCTCGGCGCGCTTGAAGTACGGGAGGACATCGTCCCAGCCCCAGCCCTCGGCGCCGTGTGAATCGCGCCAGCCGTCGTAGTCGGCGCGGTTGCCGCGGATGTAGATCATCGCGTTGATCGACGAACAGCCGCCCAGCATCTTCCCGCGCGGCCAGTACGACGTCTTGCCCGTGTGCTTCTGCTCGACCGTCTCGTAGTTCCAGTCCCACTTGGTCTTGAACAGCGACGCGAACGCGGCCGGGATGTGGATCTCGTCCGCGGTGTCCGCCGCGCCCGCTTCGAGGAGCAGGACCTGGGCCGCCGGGTCTTCGGTCAACCGGTTCGCCAGCACGCAGCCCGCGCTGCCGGCGCCGACGATGACGTAGTCGTAGGAGTCTTGGACGGCCACGGTGCCTCCTGTTGGCGAGGTGTCAACGACTCATCATGGCGCAGCGCCGCGCCCCGGGCCAGTCTAGGTTTCCCGGTGGGCCCCGCCAGGGGGTCGAGAGGGTGAACTATGCTCGCGGGGTACCCACGACCTGCGTGAATAAGGAGCAGCCTGCCGTGGCCCGAGTCGTCGTCGACGTCATGCCGAAGCCCGAAATCCTCGACCCGCAGGGACAGGCCGCGCTCGGCGCCGCCGGCCGCCTGGGGTTCACCGGGATCACCGAGATCCGCCAGGGCAAGCACTTCGAGATCGAGGTCGACGACACGGTCGACGACGCGACGCTGGAGAAGATCGCCGAAGGCTTCCTCGCGAACCCGGTCATCGAGCAGTGGACGATCACGCGGGTGGACGCGTGAGCGCGCGCATCGGCGTCATCACCTTCCCCGGCACGCTGGACGACGGCGACGCGGCCCGCGCGGTCCGCTACGCCGGCGGCGAGGCCGTGCCGCTGTGGCACGCGGACGAGGACCTGCGTGACGTCGACGCGGTGGTCGTCCCCGGGGGCTTCTCCTATGGTGACTACCTGCGCGCGGGCGTGATCGCCCGGTTCGCGCCGGTCATGACGCCGGTGATCGAGGCGGCGCGCGCGGGCATGCCGGTGCTCGGCATCTGCAACGGGTTCCAGATCCTGTGCGAGGCCGGTCTGCTGCCGGGCGCGATGATCCGCAACCAGGGCCTGCACTTCATCTGCCGCGACCAGTGGCTGCGGGTGGAGAACACCGAAACGGCGTGGACCACGCGCTACGACACCGGCGCCGAGATCCTCATCCCGATGAAGAACATCGACGGCTGCTACATGGCCGAGCAGTCCACTTTGGACGAGCTCGAGGGCGAGGGCCGCGTGGTGTTCCGGTACGTCGGCGGCAACCCGAACGGGTCGCGCAACGACATCGCCGGGATCCGCAGCGAGAACGGCCGGGTCGTCGGGCTGATGCCGCACCCGGAGCACGCGATCGACGCGCTGACCGGGCCGTCGGACGACGGGCTCGGCATGTTCTTCAGCGCGGTGGACGCGCTCGTGAAGGCTTGAGGTCGGGCCGCGCCCCCCGGTAGTCATGCTACCGGCGCGCACCGACAGTTCCGGGGCTGTGGACTTCAGTTGTCCACAGCCCCGGTTCTTGTCAGCTCTTGCTCTGGTCGTTCGACAGCCACTTCTCCGGGCGCATCCGGACCAGCACCGACTTCTCGCCCAGCGCCGAGTCGACGTACGCCGTCGCCTGGTCGGAAGGCCAGTAGCGCTTCGCGATGCGTAGTGCCTGCTCGCGCGTCGGGGGCTCGTCGTTCGCCACCACCGGGCCCTCGGCCGTCACGTACTTGTACGGCGGGTTCTCGTCCTGGGCCACCAAACTGAACCGGCCTGCCGCGCGGATCGACCGGTCCTTGACCGTGTCGCGGTCCATCCAGATCAGCAGCTCGCCGCCGGGTTCGTAGTCGTACCAGACCGGCACGGCCAGCGGGGCCCGGCCGGACCGCTCCACCGCGAGCACTCCCACGTGCGCGCCACTCAGGAACTCTTCGCGTTCCGCCGCGGTCATCACGAACGACGACATGTCACTCCCCAGGTAGAAGGTCGCCTACCCGGGGAGCAACACGTCGCGCACTTCGGACATTCCGGACTACGAAGCCGCCGCCACGAGCCGGGCGTACGAGCCGCCCGCCGACAGCAGCTCTTCGTGCGGGCCCAGCTCCGTGATGCGGCCGCCCTCGACCACCGCGACCCGGTCGGCCGCCGCGGCCGTGTGCAGGCGGTGGGCGATCGCGATCACCGTCCGCCCTTCCAGCACGCTGTTCAGCGACCGCTCCAGGTCCCGGGCCGAGCCCGTGTCCAGCAGCGACGTCGCCTCGTCGAGCACCAGCGTGTGCGGGTCCGCCAGCACCACGCGGGCCAGCGCCAGCTGCTGCGCGATCGCCGCCGGCACCGGGTGCTCGCCCGAGCCCAGCTTCGTGTCCAGCCCGGCAGGGAGCGAGGCGACCCAGTCCGACGCGCCCGCCGACGCCAGCGCCGCCGTCAGCTCGTCGTCCGTCCAGTCACCACCCGCCCGGCGGGCCGGCAGGGCCAGGTTCTGCCGCAGTGTCCCGGAGAACACGTGGTGCTCCTGGGTCAGCAGCAGCACCTCGCCGCGCAGCACGTCGTCGGCCAGGGCCGAGACGTCCTGCCCGCCGATGCGCACCGAGCCCGCGGACGGCGCCGCGATGCCGGCCAGCAGCCGGCCGAGCGTCGACTTGCCCGCGCCCGACGGCCCGACGATCGCCAGCCGCTCGCCGCGCGGCACCCGCAGGTCGATGCCGTGCAGCACCTCGCGGTCGGCGGTGTAGCTGAACCGGACGTCGTGGACGTCGATGTCCCGCCCGCGCGGCACCTCGTCGACCTTCGGCGCGTCCTCGACCGCGACCGACCGGACGCCGAGGATCCGGCGGGCCGCGGCCGCCGCGACCTGCAGGTCCTCGAGCCAGAACAGCGCCTCGTTCAGCGGCGCCGCCATGCCCTGCACGTACAGCAGCATCGTGGTGATCACGCCGAGCCCGGCCCAGCCCTGTGCGTATGCGAGCAGGCCGAGCAGCAGCATCACCGCGAGCGGCAGCACGTAGCTGATCTCCAGCGACGGTAGCCACCGCAGCTGCAGCGCCCGCATCCGGCGTTCGCCGTAGATGCTCTGGTCCAGCGCGTCGTACGCGGCGTCGATCCGCCGCTCGGTCAGCCCGAGCGCCTCGGTCGTGCGCGCGCCCTCCGCGGTCTCGTGGACGCTGGTGGTCAGGTCGGCCCAGCGGTCGAGCATCCACTGCATGGCCGCCGGGATCCGCCGCTGGTACCAGACGTTCACGGGCACCAGCAGCGGCAGCGCGACCAGCAGGCCCAGCGACAGCAGCGGCGACGTCACGATCATCGCGACGATCGTGAACACCACGGTCACCGCCGCGACCAGGATCTGCGGCACGGCGAACCGTGCCGCGTGGTCGATCCGGCCGAGGTCGGTGGTGGCCCGGCTGAGCAGGTCGCCGGTGCCCGCCGCCTCGACCGTGCCGAGCGGCAGCTGCAACGCCGTGCCGACGAACTCCTCGCGGGTCTCGGCCAGCACCAGCTCGCCGAACACCGCGCCGCGCATCCGCGCGATCTTCCGCGCCACCGCCTGCAGCAGCAGGATGCCGACGAACACCGCCGCCAGCACGTCGACGTGCCCGGTCGTGGTGCCGGCCGCGACGTCGTCGACCAGCGCGCCGAGCAGCTGGGGCCCGGCCAGCCCGATCAGCGTGGCCACGGCCAGCGAGCCGAGCAGCAGGCCGAACTCGCGTTTGTGGGCCTTCGCCGTCTGCCAGGCCCAGCGGCGGACGTCCCGCCGGGCCGCCGTGGGCAGCCGCTTCATACTGTCACCGCCTTCGCCGTGAAGACCTCGTCCGCTACATGTGTCCACAAAGGACTCTGGCTGAACACCACCGTGGTCCGGCCGCGCCGCAGCTCGGCGACGCGTTCGGTGATGCGGGCCTCCGTGTGCGCGTCCACCGCCGACGTCGGCTCGTCGAGCACCAGCACGTCGGCGTCGGTCGCCAGCGCGCGGGCCAGGTTCAGCCGTTGCCGCTGGCCGCCCGACACCTCGCGGCCGCGCTCGCCGATCACCTCGTCGACGCCGTTGGGCAGCGCGTCGACGATGTCGTCGGCGTCGGCCGCATACAGCGCTTCGGTGATGCTGACGCCGCCCGGCCGCGCCGGCGCCAGCTGTTCGCGCAGCACGCCCGAGAACCAGATGTCCTGGTTGTGCGCGTAGACGATCCGCCGCCGCAGCTCCGCGAGCGCGACGTGGTCCGCCCGGACCCCGCCGACCAGCACTTCTTCGCCCTCGGCCGGATCGGCGAACCGCGCCAGCCGGTCGGCCACCGCTTCGCCGCCGGCCCCGAAGTCGACGACCGTCAGCCGGCCCGGCGCGACCCGGACCCCGGACTCGGTGTCCACCAGTTCCAGCGGGCCCTCGGGCAGCGGCACCGGCGTCTCCGGGTCCGCGAGCTTCGGGCGGATCGCCAGCAGCGTCACCACCTTCCGCGACGCGACCAGTCCGGAGGTGATCGAGCCGACGGCCTCCGTCGCGGCGTTGACCGGCCAGATGAGGAAGGCCGAAACGCCGTAGAAGGCCACCAGCTGCCCGATGCCGATCGAGCCGGCCACGGCCAGCCGCGCGCCGAGCCAGGTGATCACCACGGTGACCAGGCCGGGCAGCGCGACCTCCGCCGCGGCCAGCCACGCCTCGGCCTTGCCGACCTCGACGCCGGCCTGCCGCACCCGCTGGCTCGTCTCGCGGAAGCGGGCGAAGAACCGCCGCTCGCCGCCGATGCCGCGCAGGATCCGCAGGCCGGACACGATGTCGGCGCCGAGCGCGTTGACGTCCCCGCGCTTCTCGCGCTGCTTCGCCTTGCGTTTCTGCAGCGGTGCGAGCAGCGGTCCGATGCCGAGCACGGCGACCGGCACGCCGACCAGCGCGACCACGCCGAGCAGCGGCGACGTCGAGACCAGCCACACCGCGACCACGACGAACGCCAGCAGCGAGCCGACCGCGCGGCCGGTCATCTCGACGGTGTTGCCGATGTGGTTGACGTCCGTCGTGGAGACGGCGACGAGGTTCCCGGTGGTGGTCTGCTCGCGCAGCCCGGCGCCGACGCGCGTGGTGTGGGCGGACACGGTCCGCTGGGTGGTTCCGGCGCCGTGCAGCCACAGGCCGTAGTTGAGGAAGTGCAGCCAGGTCCCGAAGACCGTCTGGACGAGTCCTAGCACGGCCGCAGCCAGCGCCCAGCGCCAGACGGCCGCGCCGTCGTGCGCGCCGATGGCGCCGATGCCCTGGCCGACGACCAGCGGCAGCAGCGCACCGGGCAGCGCCCAGACGACACCGATCGCGGCCGCGCCGAGCACCGAGCCGAGCCGGGCTCGGAACACGGCGAGCAGGAAGCGGCTCGCGGTCGGCCGCGCGGGCAGCCGCAGCGGCGGAAAGGGGTACGTGGCGGAAAGCACGATTCTCGACGGTAAGCCGACCCCGGGAGGAAGGCGACCGATTTTCGGGCGCCTCGCCGGGCACCGCCGGGTGCCCCGCCCTCTTGGGGGACCCCCGGTTTCAACGTTACTCGCGCCCACCGACAATTCCGGCCCGCGCGCCCCGAGCGCACCCCGGGTTGTCCACAAGCTCGCCACCCAAGCGCCCCAAGGTCACCTTGGGTGCGTTGAGCGCACCGAAGGCCACCCTTGGGTGCGTTGAGCGCACCGAAGGCCACCTTGGGTGCGTTGAGCGCACCGAAGGCCACATTGGGGCGCTCCGGCCGGGCCTCGAATGTCGGCTCGGTCACAGCGGCCGCGGGGTGTCCGGCTTCGGTGGCCCAGTGTCCGGGGTGGCCGGGCCCGGCACGTATCCTGACGGCCGTGGCGAACCCTGACACGGACACCGTGACCAGCACCGTTGACACCACCGAGCGCGCCGGGGCGACCCCGGAGCACACCCAGCCATATCGCGAACTGGGCCTCGCGGATGACGAGTACGCCCGCATCCGGGAAATCCTCGGCCGCCGGCCCACCGACGCCGAGCTGGCCATGTACTCGGTCATGTGGAGCGAGCACTGCTCGTACAAGTCCTCCAAGAAGCACCTGCGCTACTTCGGGGAGACCGCCACCGACGAGATGAAGGCCAAGATGCTGGCCGGCATCGGGGAGAACGCCGGCGTCGTCGACATCGGCGAGGGCTGGGCCGTCACCTTCAAGGTGGAGAGCCACAACCACCCGTCCTATGTGGAGCCCTACCAGGGCGCCGCGACCGGGGTCGGCGGCATCGTCCGCGACATCATGGCCATGGGCGCGCGGCCCCTCGCGGTCGCCGACGCGCTGCGGTTCGGCCCGGCCGACGCCCCCGACACCAAGCGCGTGCTGCCCGGCGTGGTCGCCGGCGTCGGCGGCTACGGCAACTGCCTCGGCCTGCCGAACATCGGCGGCGAGCTCGTCTTCGACCCCTCCTACTCCGGCAACCCGCTGGTGAACGCCCTGTGCGTCGGCGCGATGCGCGTCGAAGACCTGCACCTCGCCTTCGCGTCCGGCACCGGCAACAAGATCATCCTGTTCGGCGCGCGCACCGGCCTCGACGGCATCGGTGGCGTTTCCGTCCTGGCGAGTGACACCTTTTCGGGTGACGAGTCGGCGTCGGGCCGCAAGAAGCTGCCGAGCGTCCAGGTCGGCGACCCGTTCACCGAGAAGGTGCTCATCGAGTGCTGCCTCGAGCTGTTCGCGCAGAAGCTCGTCGTCGGCATCCAGGACCTCGGCGGCGCCGGGCTGTCCTGCGCGACGTCGGAGCTGGCCGCGGCCGGCGACGGCGGCATGCACATCTACCTCGACCGCGTTCCGCTGCGCGCCAAGGGGATGACGCCCGCCGAGGTGCTCTCCAGTGAGTCGCAGGAACGCATGTGCGCGGTCGTCGCGCCGGAGAACGTCGAGGCGTTCATGGCCGTCTGCCGCAAGTGGGACGTCATCGCCACCGACATCGGCGAGGTCACCGACGGCGAGCACCTGGTCATCACCTGGCACGACGAGGTCGTCGTCGACGTCCCGGCGCACACGGTGGCCCACCAGGGCCCGGTGTACGACCGGCCGATCGAGCGTCCGTCCACTCAGGACGCACTGATCGCCGACACCTCCGCGAAGCTGCCGCGTCCGTCCACTCCGGACGAGCTGCGCGCGGACGTCCTCAAGCTGATCTCGTCGCCGAACCAGGCGTCGAAGGAATGGGTGACGTCGCAGTACGACCGGTACGTGCGCGGCAACTCCGTGCTGGCCCAGCCGTCGGACTCGGGCATGATCCGGATCGACGAGTCCACCGGCCGCGGTGTCTCGGTGGCGACAGACTGCAACAGCAAGTTCGTCTACCTCGACCCGTACCGCGGCGCGCAGCTGGCGCTGGCGGAGGCCTACCGCAACGTGGCCACGGGCGGCGCGACGCCGGTGGCGGTGTCGGACTGCCTGAACTTCGGCGCCCCGACCGACCCGGGCGTGATGTGGCAGTTCGAGCAGGCCGTGCACGGCCTCGCCGACGGCTGCGTCGAGCTGGGCATCCCGGTCACCGGCGGCAACGTCAGCTTCTTCAACCAGACGGGTGACACGGCGATCCTGCCGACGCCGGTGATCGGTGTCCTCGGCGTGATCGACGACGTCACCCGGCGCATCCCGACCGGCATCGGCGCGGAAGCCGGCGAAACCCTGCTGCTGCTGGGGGAAACGCACGACGAGCTGGACGGTTCGGCGTGGGCCCGCGAGCTGCACGGCCACCTCGGCGGCGTTCCGCCAAGGGTCGATCTGGCCCGCGAGAAGCTGCTGGGCGAGGTCCTGGTCGCGGGTTCCCGCGACGGCATGATCTCGGCGGCCCACGACCTGTCGGACGGCGGCCTGATCCAGACGCTGGTCGAGACCGTCCTCATCGGACAGTGCGGCGCCCGGGTGTTCCTGGACGACGGTCAGGACCCGTTCGTCCAGCTGTTCTCCGAGTCCGCCGGCCGCGTGCTGGTGGCGGTCCCGCGCACGGAAGAACTCCGCTTCACCGAGATGTGCACCGCGCGCGGCCTCCCGTGGCGCAAGACCGGCGTGGTCGACCCGGAGTCGGGCACGCTGGAGCTGCAGGGCATCACGGAGTTCACGCTCGACGAGCTGCGCGAGGCCTGGGAGCGCACGCTCCCGGCCCTGTTCGACTGAGCCGGGTGGGG
>NZ_JADWPD010000010.1 GCF_017308975.1 Amycolatopsis sp. MtRt-6
GGCCTGCCCCCGCGCGGCGAGCCCGAGCTCGCCTGGGTGCAGCACTGCCTCGCGCACGTCGAACCCGGTGGCACGGTGGTGATCCTGATGCCGGGCGCGGCGGGCGGCCCCCCCCCCCCCCCCCCCCCCCCGGGCCCCCCCCCCCCCCCGCCCGGGGCCGCCGGGGGGGGGGGGGCCCGCGCCCCGCGCCCCCCCCCCCCACCCCGGTCAAGCGAGCACCGGAAACTGTCGGTGCCCTCCGGTAGCGTGGAAAACGGGGGCTGCTCAGCCCGCTTCGGCGACGATCCGGGCAGCCCCGTCGCGTAGTTCTTCGAGCCTCCACGCTTCCGGCAACCGCACGTCCTTCTCGGCCCGCACCAGCGTGTTGTACAGCGAAACCGACTCGGGCAGCGAGGCGAACCGCAGATCGGTCTGGCCTTCGAACGAAGTCCGCCGCAGGTCCAGCGAGTCCGAAGCGGCAACGCCGGAGAAGACCGCGTCGCCGGCGAACTTCGCGTCCTTGAACGTCGTCCGCCCGGCGAACGTCGTGTCGGTGAACTCCGCGGTCTCCGCGAACTCCGTGCCACTGAACCACGCGTGGCTCTCGAAAACCGCACCGCGGCAACGGAAGTAACCCACCAGCCGGCCGTCGCCGGTGCCGGCCGCGGTGAGGTAGACGCGGCCCGTGAAGCGGCAGCCGCTGAAGTTGGTGGTGCTGCGCAGCGACGCGTGCCGCAGCAGCAGGCCGCCGACGAGCCTGCCCGACAGGTCCAGGTACTCCAGCACCGCGCCGGTCAGGTCCAGGTCGTAGGCCGGGCCCGGGTCGTCGCGGCCGGGCAGCAGCTCGGTGATCAGCCGCTGGGCCGTGAGGCGGACCGTGAGTTCGCGTTCCTCTTCGGGACTGCCGTCCTTCAGCGGATCGCTGTAGCGAGCGTGCTCGAACGGCCGCCGCAGGTACGAGCACAGCACGTCCAGCACCGTCTGCGTGTAGTCCGGCCGGCTCCGCGCCAACCCCGCGAGCGCGTGCAGCGCTCCCACGCGCACCTGGTCGGCCGTGTGGCCGAGCAGCTCGACCGCCTTCGCGAACCGCTCGTCCGCCACCCGCTCGCGGTCCTGCTCCGCCCGCTGCGCTTCGAGTTCGTGGCGCTGCCGCTCGATGTCCTGCCGCCGCTCCTCGACCCGGCGGCGGCGGTCGTTCAGCCACAGCGCGTACAGCGCCACGATCGCGCCGCCGGCCAGGCCGCCGGTCTTGAGCGCGTCACTGCGGCTGGTGGCGGGGTCGGCCAGCAGCCAGCCGCCGACCCCCAGCAGCAGCACCACCGACGCGAGGAACGTCCACGCCAGCGGCGATCGCCACAGCTTCACCGGCTCAGGACACCAGCATGGTGCTGACGCAGAAGCCCTTTTTGTCGAAGTTCGTCGCGCTCAGCGTGCCCTTGACCGGCTTGCCGGCGGACGTCCCGGTGACCTCGCCCTCGACCAGGTACTTGTCGGCGGGCACGTCGCCGAGCTGCAGCTGCAGCGGCGGCTTGAGGAACGTCTCGAGCCACGAGGTGAGCAGCTCCTTCGAGTCCGCGCAGCCCAGCGCGACGGCGCCGTTGTTGTCGCCCGCGTTCAGCTTGTCGATGAAGCCCTGCAGCACGGCCTTGGCGTCCGAGCTGCCGCCGTCACTGCCGGACGGCGGCTTCGTGGCCGAGGTCGTCGGCTTCTTCGACGTCGGCTTCGACGGGGACGGCTTGGCCGACGTGCTCGACGACGGGGGCGCGGCCGTGTTGGTGTCGTCCTTCGAGAGGAAGAAGCCCGGCGCGACGAAACCCGTGATGCCCACCAGGGCGAGCACGACGACCACGGCGGCGCCGATGGCGATCCACATCCCGGTCTTGCTCTTCTTCGGCGGCGCGGGCGGCCCGCCGAAGCCCTGCGAGTAGCCGCCGGTCGCCGGGTCCCAGCCGGACACCTGGCCTGCCGCGTTCGGGTCCCAGGCCTGCTGGCCGTACTGCTGCGCGTTCGGGTCCGCCCACGCCGACTGCTGCTGCTGCTGCGCGTACGGGTCGCCCCACGTCGGCTGCGGGTTCGCGGGGTACCCCTGCTGCTGGTTCGGGTCCCAGCCCTGCGGGTACTGCTGCGTCGGGTACGGCTGTTGCTGCTGGTTGGGGTCCCACCCGCCCTGCTGGGGGTACGGCTGCTGCGGGACGCCGCCGGACTGCGGCTGGCCGTACGGGTCGGGCTGGCCGGGCTGGCCCGGCTGAGGCGGGTAGGTCATCGGTCCATGCCTTCCGGGCGCTGGGGGTTCGTGCGCTTCCGACGTCCGGTGGACGCGTGCGGTTCCCCAGGACGTGACTGCAGCATTCTGCAAGCTCGGACGGTACGGCATGAAACCGGCTCCCGGTCGTGGCGGCGCGAAACCGTCACGACCGGGAGCCGGTCGGGGGATGGATCAGCCGTTGGCCAGTGCCTGGAGCCGGTCGTAGGCACCGTTGAAGGTGTCCTGGTCGAGCGGGCTCGAGGTGTACTGCCAGACGGTGTAGAAGCCCCAGTTGTAAGGCAGCGTGCCGACCGACGACGCGTACCGCGCGACCCACAGCGGGGCCGTGCTGGAGAAGTCACCGCTCACGCACTGGCTCCACCAGCTCGTCGACGTGTAGATGACCGGCCAGCGCCCGGTCAGGGACTTGTACGTGTCGTGGAAGTCGAGGATCCACGACGTCATCCCCGCCTTGCTCAGCCCGTAGCAGGTCGAGCCGTACGGGTTGTACTCCATGTCGAGCGCACCCGGCAGCGTCTTGCCGTCCTTCGACCAGCCGCCGCCGTGGGCGACGAAGTACCTGGCCTGCGCCGCGCCGCTCGAGGTGTTCGGCGTGGCGAAGTGGTAGGCGCCGCGGATGAAGCCCTGGTTGTAGGAGCCGTTGTACTGCTGGGCGAAGTACGGGTTCGTGTAGCTGGTGCTCTCCGTGGCCTTGGTCCAGACGAACCGCTTGCCCTGGTTCCACCAGTACGCCCAGTCGACGTTGCCCTGGTAGCTGGCGACGTCCATGCCGGCCACCGTGGCCAGCACCTGGCCGGGGATGGCCTGGCCGGGCTGCGGCTGCTGCGCCGCCTTCTGCGTGTCCGGTGTCGACTTGTCGCCTTCGACGCGCCGGATCTGCGACCCCAGATCGTGGTTGTGCTGTGCGATGTCCGCGTTGATCGCGGCCACGGGGTCGACTTCGGGGGACAAGGTCGCCGCCTGGGCTGAGCTGCCGAGCAGGAGCAGCGTGGCCGGGACGACCAGGGCAGCGAACAGCCGCCCTCTTCGGGATGTGGACATCGTTGGATCCCTTCACAGATACCCTCGCGATGAGCGGCTTACTGCAGGTAGCCGCTCGAGCACGATTGTTGAGGACGAAGTGGCGTTTGTCACTCAGTTCCGTGAAATTGGGTATACGTGTGGGTGATTTTCCCGGGAAGAAGATCGTTAATTGGTGACAGGTTAACACCTATTATTGGAAATGCTGGGCCGTTCAGCCCAGTGCGAGGGCGCGCAGCCGGTCCGCCGAGCCGTTGAACCAGTTCTGGTCGCCGGGCAGGGTGCCGCGGTCGGCGAACTGCCAGATCGTGTGCACGCCCCAGCCGGCGGGCAGCTCGCCGACGAAGCTGTTGTAGCGCGCGATCCAGAGCGGGTTGGCGCCGAAGCCGCCGTTGTTCGCGGTGCACCGCTTCCACCAGCTCGTCGACGTGTAGATCGTCGGGGGACGGCCGGTCGCCGCGCGGTAGGTGTCGGAGAAGGCGCGGAGCCAGGCGACCATGCCCGCCGCGTCCTTGCCGTAGCAGGTCTCGCCGTACGGGTTGTACTCCGCGTCGAGCGCGCCGGGCAGGGTCTTGCCGTCGGCCGACCAGCCGCCGCCGTGGGCCAGGAAGTACCGCGCCTGCGCCGCGCCGTCGGAGATGTCCGGCCGGGCGAAGTGGTACGCGCCGCGGATCAGGCCGACGTTGTAGGAGCCGTTGTACTGCTGCGCGAACTGCGGGTTGACGAAGCCGGTGCCCTCGGTCGCCTTGACGTAGACGAACTTGGCCCCCGAGCCGGCCGCGCCCCGCCAGTCGACCGGACCCTGGTGCCCGCTGACGTCGTGCCCGAGCTGCTGGTCGTCACCGCCGTACAGCACGCCGGGGGCTTCGCCGACGCCCTCGACCTTGGCGATCTGAGAACCCGCGAAGTGCTCCTGGGCCCCGGCGTAGATGTCGTCGGCCTTCGCCGGCGCCTGCCCGGTCACGAGGAGGACGGACGCGAGGACGGCGGCGAAGGGCAGCGAACGTCTTTTCACCCTCATGCTCCCCACCGATCTCGTGAGACTTCTTCAGCCTCACGATGCACCGGCGCCGCCGGATCGGCGAGTCGATGATCACTCGATGGAGTGGGACCCGCAGGTCAGCGCCGTTCGTCGGCGATGGCCTTCATCAGGTGCTCGGCCGGCACGACGGCCGTGATGAGGTCGTGCGGGTTGATCGCGACCGGGTGCCCGCCGAGCAGGTCGACGATGTCGCGCCCGAGCACGGCCCGCGCGTGCGGCCACTCGCGCGGCACCAGCGCCTTGCGCGTGTAGGCGGGCACCATGACCCGGCCGTCGGTGTTGTGGAAGCCGATGACGGTCCGCTGCACCGGCGACATCGCGTAGACGAACAGCGTCGCGTCGAGCACCACCTTCGGCAGGTCCGACGGCGGGCGGTGCTCGGTGCGGACGAGCTGCAGCAGGTGCTCGAGGTCGTTCGCCGGTTCCGGGAAGCCGAGCGCCTTGGGCGAGGGCCGGTAGCGGTCGTTGGGGTGGAAGTCGGCGACGACGTCGCCGGCGTCGTTCACCGGGTAGGCGCCGACGACCGCCCACGACGGCACCGGGCCGTTCGGGTCGAAGGCCTCGTCGATGACGTAGAGCCAGCTGTTCGGGTTGGCGCGGGCGTTCGCGCGCATTTCCTCGGTGATCTCGGGCGTCGTTCCCTGCTTGCCGGAGCGCCGCGCCTGCCGGCCGTCGCGACGCGCGGCGCGGTTGTGCTTGCCGTGCCTGCCGCCGGGGCGATCGGCTCCGCTTCCGGTGGGCTGCTGCGAAACCATCCGATCCGCCTCGTCCCGCTGCGCCATCGTCATCCCCACGTTCTCGGGTGTACCTGCCAAGTCTTGGTGCGCCACTCTACTGTTTGCCCATGGCCTCTTCGCGTTCGGTCGACCCCGGACAGTTACGTGCGGCGGTGCTGGCGGTTTCCCCGTGGTTGCAGGGCGATGCGCCCGATCCGGCGCGCCCGGAACTGGCCGCGGCGGTCCGGTTGTCGCTGCGCGCGCTCGCGGCGGACGCGCCGGGCCGGACGGTCGAGGTGCGCGTGCCGCCCTTCGCCGCGGTGCAGTGCGTCGAGGGGCCGCGGCACACCCGGGGCACCCCGCCGAACGTGATCGAGACCGACCCGCGCACGTGGCTCGAACTGGCCACCGGGCAACTGGACTGGACCACGGCCGTGGCGGCCGGCCGGGTGTCCGCGTCGGGCACCCGGGCCGACCTGTCCCACTGGCTCCCCCTCGTCCGGCTCTGACGGACGGGGCCGGGACAGGAGCTACGGCTTGCGGCCTATCCCGCCCGCGATGGTCCGCTGGGCCACGTTGAGCTCCTTGAGCCGCGGGCCGTCCGGCCACCAGTCGGCGCAGCGCACGACGCCCGGGGGCACCATCTCGAGCCCGGGGAACAGGTCCTCGATCTCCTTCTGCGTCCGGAAGGTGCCCGAGCCCATCGGGCTGTGCAGGAAGAAGTCCTCCATCTTGCGGGCGGTCGCGGAGTCCTCGTCCTCGGGGTCGAAGAAGTGCGAGATCGCCACGAACGAGCCCGACGGCAGCGCGTCGACGTACTCCTTCATGATCTCCGCCGGCCGCTCGTGCGGGCCGTTGTAGTGGTGCAGCGTGCCCAGCTGGAGGAACGCGACCGGCTGCGAGAAGTCGATGTGCTGCCGGACGACCTCGTTCTCGAGGATCTGCTGCGGCTCGAAGATGTCCTCGGCGACGAAGTGGGTGTTCTCGTTCTCCTCGAGCAGCGCGCGGCCGTGGGCGAGCACCACCGGGTCGTTGTCGATGTAGACGACCTTGATCTCCGGGTTGATCCGCTGGACGACCTGGTGGGTGTTCTCGGCGGTCGGCAGGCCGGAGCCGCAGTCGAGGAACTGGGTGATCCCCGTCTGGCTGGCGAGGAAGCGGCAGGCGCGGATCAGGAACCCGCGGTTTTCGAACGCGAGGTCCTGCGCCTCCGGGGCGGCCTTCTGCACCTTGTGCAGGACCTCCCGGTCGATCTCGTAGTTGTCCTTCCCGAGCAGGAAGGCGTCGTACACGCGCGCGATGCTCGCTCGGGTCGGGTCGACCCCCACAGGAACTCGTTCGGTCCGGGTCGCGGCGTCGGGCATCTTGAACCTCGCAAGTTCTGTGTCGAAAGTCTCGTACTCTACGTAGAGTAGGACTCCACACGCATGCGGTAAACCGGGTCACCTCTTTGCGCAGGACGGCCCAACGTGTACTTTCGGTAGTCGGGCTAGAACCCCCTGGTGACGTGAGCGCGGAAGGGCCGGGAATGAACGCGGTGAACGCGTCCGCAGGTGAACAGAACATCGGCCCCACGGCGCGCCGCATGATCCTCGGCTCGCAGCTGCGCCGGCTCCGCGAAGAAGCCGGCATCACCCGTCAGCAGGCCGGATACAACATCCGCGGGTCCGAGTCCAAGATCAGCAGGCTGGAGCTGGGCCGGGTCGGGTTCAAGGAACGCGACGTCACCGACCTGCTGACGATGTACGGCGTCGACGACCCGGCCGAGCGCCGGGCGTTCCTCGACATGGTCAAGCAGTCGAACGAGCCGGGCTGGTGGCGGCGCTTCGGCGACACCATGCCGAACTGGTTCACCGACCTCGTCGGCCTCGAAGAAGCCGCGGCGCGAATCCAGATCTGGGAGCCGATCTACGTGTCGGGCCTGCTGCAGGTCGAGCCGTACGCGCGGGCGATCTTCAGCCACGGTCGGCCGGACATGGCCGACGAGCGCGTCGACCAGCTGGTCGCGCTGCGGATGCGACGGCAGAAGATGTTCAGCAGGCCGGACGCGCCCCGCGTGTGGATGGTGCTCGACGAGTCGGTCCTGCACCGGCCGATCGGGGGCGCGAAGGTCCTCAAGCAGCAGATCGAGTTCCTGCTCGAGATGAGCGCGCTGCCGCACGTGTCGGTCCAGGTGCTGCCGTACGAGAGCAGCGGCCTTTCCGCGGAGCACGCCTTTTCACTGCTGCGGTTCGGCGAGCCGGAACTGCCGAACATCGCCTACGTCGAGTACCTGACGGGCGCGCACTACATCGAGAAGCGCGAAGAGATCGAAAAGTACAGCCGCGCGCTCGACATGCTGGCCGTCGACGCGGAGACTCCGGAGCGGAGCCGGGCGATGCTCGCGAAGCGCCGCCAGGAGATCTAGAAACCCTTGCCTGTACCCGGTTCGGCGGTGCCGGCGACTGCCCGCCGACCGGTAACTTGGCGTAGCGGTTAACCCGTTAGGGCCAGTATCTGTCACCCGACAGGGTAAGCCCCATCAGCTATTTCTTTACCGTCCGAGAACTTTGCAAGAAATTCTGCACGTGCATTTACCGCTGCAGGCACACGTGCTAGCCTCGAACACGCGGGCAAATGCACATGCAGATGCATCGTCCGGAAGGCTTTTCTGCTTCGAGAGGTGGGATCATGGCTGAGCGATTCGAGAACGGCGTCCCGGCTGATCGGCTGACCGGTGTCGCATGGCGCAAGGCGAGCTACAGCAACTTCAACGGCAACTGCGTCGAGGTCGCGCCGCTGTCCAACGGCGAGATCGCGATGCGCAACTCGCGCTTCCCGACCGGCCCGGCGCTCGTCTACACGCGTGTCGAGATGGCGGCGTTCCTGGCGGGCGCGAAGGACGGTGAATTCGACGATGTCCTCGGCTGAGGCCGTCGCCCCCGTCTTCGACATCGAGACCGGACTGCAGGAGCTGGTGGCCCGCGGCTACCAGTTCGTCCACCCCGCCGACGAGCGCGGCGAGGTCCTCGCCGTCGTCGGCGTGCGGGTGCACGATGACGTGGTGGACGTGGTCCGGCTCAACGCCGAGGACGACGTCGTGGCGACCAGGATGCCCGGCTCCGAGGAGAACATCTTCGAGCCGGAGCGGTGGCTGTGGCGCCGCCGCGGAGATGGTGCGCAGGTGCTGGCGGAGATCCTCTCGCTGCCGGATGCGTGCTAGCCGTGAAGACTTGCGGGCCCCGTCCGAAGTGGTCAGTGCCACGTCGGGCGGGGCCTGGCTCATGACCGGACCGTCTACACTGAAACCGGCCTGACCACGTCTTCCCAGGAGCTCCTCGGTGGTTTCCGACCCGCAGCTCGTGTCCGACCAGCCCGAACCGGAACCCCGTGAGGAGTGTGGCGTCTTCGGCGTCTGGGCTCCCGGGGAAGAAGTCGCGAAGCTGACCTACTACGGCCTCTACGCCCTGCAGCACCGGGGCCAGGAGGCCGCCGGTATCTCCGTCTCCGACGGCTCGCAGATCGTGGTCTTCAAGGACCTCGGCCTGGTCAGCCAGGTGTTCGACGAGCAGATCCTGCAGTCGCTGCAGGGACACATCGCCGTCGGGCACTGCCGGTACTCGACCACCGGCGCGACCATCTGGGAGAACGCCCAGCCGATCTTCCGCACCACCGAGACCGGCAGCGGCCTCTCCTTCGCGCACAACGGCAACCTGGTCAACACCGCCGAGTTGCGTGAACGCACCATCGCCGCGGGGCTCAAGCCGCACGCGGGCCTGACCGGCTCGTCCAGCGACTCCGACCTGATCTGCGGCCTGCTCGCCGCGAACGCCGCCGACAAGGGCATCGAGGCCGCGGCCATGGAGCTGCTGCCCACCCTGAAGGGCGCTTTCTGCCTGGTGTTCTCCGACGAGAACACGCTGTACGCGGCGCGCGACCCGCACGGCGTGCACCCGCTGGTGCTCGGCAGGCTCGAGCGCGGCTGGGTCGTCTCGAGCGAGACGGCGGGCCTCGACATCGTCGGCGCGTCGTTCGTCCGCGAGGTCGAGCCGGGCGAGCTGATCGCGATCGACGCCGAGGGCCTGCGCTCCTCGCGGTTCGCGAACCCGGACCCCAAGGGCTGCGTCTTCGAGTACGTCTACCTGGCCCGCCCCGACACCACGATCGCCGGTCGCGGCGTGCACGCCACCCGCGTCGAGATCGGCCGTCGGCTCGCCGCCGAGCAGCCGGTCGAGGCCGACCTGGTGATGCCGGTGCCGGAGTCGGGCACCCCGGCCGCGATCGGCTACGCGCAGGGCTCCGGCATCCCCTACGGCACCGGCCTGGTGAAGAACGCCTACGTCGGGCGCACCTTCATCCAGCCGTCCCAGACCATCCGCCAGCTGGGCATCCGGCTCAAGCTGAACCCCCTGCGCGACGTCATCCGCGGCAAGCGCCTGGTCGTGGTGGACGACTCGATCGTCCGCGGCAACACCCAGCGCGCGCTCGTCCGGATGCTGCGGGAGGCCGGCGCGCTCGAGGTGCACGTCCGGATCGCGTCGCCGCCGGTGCGCTGGCCGTGCTTCTACGGCATCGACTTCGCGTCGCGGGCCGAACTGGTCGCGAACGGCGTCGACACCGACGGCATCAGGCGCTCGATCGGAGCCGACTCCCTGGGCTACATTTCGCTGGACGGCCTGGTCGCGGCCACGGAACAGCCGAAGTCGCGGCTGTGCACGGCGTGCTTCTCGGGCGAGTACCCGATCCCGCTGCCGGAAGACGCGCTGATCGGGAAACACCTGCTCGAAAGCCTCGACGCGGTCAATGGCAAGGCGACCCCCGTCAGCCCCGCCGGGTACGGTGCCGAGGACGCCGTCCGGCGTCCCTGAGTTCCTTCCAGTAGGGAGTCCGTCCATCGTGAGCGAGTCCACGAGCGCCACGTACGCCGCCGCCGGGGTCAGCATCGACGCCGGCGACCAAGCCGTCGAGCTGCTCAAGCCGCACGCCGAGCGGGCCACGCGGCCCGAGGTCATGGGCGGTGTCGGCGGCTTCGCCGGGCTCTTCTCCCTGAAGCTCGACAAGTGGAAGGAGCCGGTGCTCGCGTCCTCGACCGACGGCGTCGGCACCAAGATCGCGGTCGCGCAGGCGCTCGACAAGCACGACACCGTCGGCATCGACCTGGTCGCCATGGTGGTCGACGACCTGGTCGTGACCGGTGCCGAGCCGCTGTTCCTGCAGGACTACATCGCCGTCGGCAAGGTGCACCCGGAGAAGATCGCCGCGCTGGTCGGCGGCATCGCCGAGGGCTGCGTCCAGGCCGGCTGCGCGCTGCTCGGCGGCGAGACCGCCGAGCACCCGGGCCTGATGGGCGAGCACGACTACGACATGTCGGCCACCGGCGTCGGCGTGGTCGAGGCGGCGCAGCTGCTCTCGCCGGAAAAGGTCCGTCCGGGTGACGTCGTGCTGGCGCTCGGCTCGTCCGGATTGCACTCGAACGGGTACTCGCTGGCCCGGCACGTGCTGCTCGACATCGCGCGGATGCCGCTCGACGGGCACGTCGAGGAGTTCGGCCGCACCCTCGGCGAGGAGATGCTGGAGCCGACGCGGATCTACGCGAAGGACTGCCTGGCGCTCGCCGCCGAGACCGAGGTCCGCACGTTCGCGCACATCACCGGCGGTGGTCTCGAGGCCAACCTCGCCCGCGTCATGCCGCGCGGCCTGGTCGCCCGGCTCGACCGCGGCACGTGGACGCCGGCGCCGGTGTTCGCGCTGATCGGCCAGCGCGGCAAGGTCGAGCGGGCCGAGCTGGAGAAGACGTTCAACATGGGTGTCGGCATGGTCGCGATCGTCGGCGCCGAAGACGTCGACCGGGCGCTGGCCATGCTCACCGCGCGCCACGTCCCGGCGTGGGTGCTGGGCGACGTCCAGCCCGCCGACGACGTCGACGGCCCGCGCGCGGTGCTCTCGGGCGACCACCCGCGGTTCTGATATTCCGTCGACCCGGCTGTCACACTTGAGGTGTGGCAGCCGAGGACGTGGTGGTCGGCTCCCGGTTCGTGATCCCGGGAGCCGAGTTGAGCGAGCGCTTTTCGCGGTCGTCCGGCCCGGGCGGGCAGGGCGTGAACACCACCGACTCGCGCGTGGAGCTGTCGTTCGACGTCGCTTCGTCGCCGTCGATCCCCGAACACCTGCGTGACCGGCTGCTGACCGGGCTCGGCTCGCGGCTGGTCGACGGCGTCCTGACGATCGCCGCCAGCGAGCACCGGTCGCAGCTGCAGAACCGCGAGGCCGCGCGTGGGCGGCTGGCGAACCTGCTGATGGACGCGTCGGCCCCGCCGCCCGCCAAGCGGCGCCCCACGAAGCCCTCGCGGGGTTCCAAGGAGCGCCGCCTGGCGTCGAAGAAGCGCCGGAGCGACGTGAAGAAAGGCCGCTCCGGCCGCTTCGACGACTAACTCAGAGAGAGGTGCACGCACTCGCCCGCCGGCCGGTAGCCGACGCGGGCGTAGACGTTCCCGATCCCCAGGTCGCCGGGGGTGAGGAACGCCGTGTGCGCGCCGGCCTCGTGGACCGCGCGGGTGAGGTGCGCGGTGAGCGCCGCGGCGATCCCGCGGCCGCGGTACGGCTCGAGCACGGCGATCCCGGCGATCTCGGTGGTGCCGTCGACGATTTCGAGTGCGAGCCCGCCGCCGACCACGGCCCCGGTGGTGTCGTCCGCCGCCAGGAGGTGCCGCACGCCGGCTTCGAGACCGGCCTTCAGCTGTTCGACCTCGGCGTCGCCGACCTCCGCGGGTTCACCGAACGCGGTGTTCTGCGCTGCCCGCATCTGCCGCAGATCGTCGTCGGACTCCGGCGTGCGCAGCCGGATCCCGGCCGGGGCCGCCTTGTCGACGCGCTCGGACGGCGCGCACGTCATCAGCGGCACCCGCCGTTCGAGCTCGTACCCGGCGTCGACCAGCAGTTTCTCCAGGTCGGGAGCGACGTCGGTGAAGTACTCCAGCCGCGGGAGCAGGTCCCGCCGCCGGTACGCCTCGGTCAGCGCGTCGATCTCGGCCGAAGTCGGCTGCGCGTCGTCGTCCGGGATCGCGTAGTTGAGCATCGGGTGCTTGTTCGACGAGTAGGTGGCGAGGAACGGGCCGACCCGTTCGGTCTCCCGGCCGCGTGGCGCCGTCGTGCGGACATAGGTCTGAATGACAGACATGTGAGCCTTTCGAAAGCATGTCAAGGAACCGCAGCCCTCGGCAGCGGGCATGCGGGCAGGTCGCTGGGCGTCGGGCCTAGCGGGGGCCGACGCCGGAAGCGGCGCCAGGCATAGGCAGTCATTCCTTGACTCGAAGGGGCTCTTCAGGCCCATGGTCGCACGGCCGGCAACCGGTTTACCGGCGTTCCGGGTGCGCGATGGCCGCGTAGCGCGTGTCCCACACCGATCTCGGAACCCGCAGCCTGAGCGTCGGAGCTTCGCAAATCGTGCGGCGCGGCAGCGGGATCGCCACCGGTACCGGCGGCTGCGTGTCCAGCCGGCGCCAGCCCCGGCGGCTGAGAGCCGCGCCGAGCGTCGCGCCCGCCGTGTTGAGCAGGACGTCGTCGGCCGACGTCACGCGGCCGGTGTGGATCAGATATTGCGTACCCTCCACCAGCACGGACACGATCAACGCGGCCAGCGCGATCCGCGGCAGCATGCGCAGGCCGCGGACCCGCAGCGGCAGCAGCGCGCCGAGCGGGCAGAGCAGCAGGACGTTGCCGATCACCTGCCAGAGTGATCCGTCGCTGCTGAACGCCGCGGTGATGTCGGCACCCGGTACGAGGTCGAGCGTGCTGTCCGCGGAGTCGCCGACGGGCATGATGACCAGGCAAAACACCAGGAAGGCGACGAGGGACACGGCACAGTCGACGGCGGCCGTCGCGCTCGCGCGGCGGGCGGCCATTCTTCGGCGCCGCCGCGCCGCGAGCAGTGGCCACGCGATCAGCGCGTACGGCAGCGCGATGGCCGAAATCGGAATCATCCCCCAGAAGGCGCGCAGCAGAGCTTCCATGCGCTTCCCTTCTCGAACCCCTCAAGATCATCGGTGCGCGATGAAACAACCCTTCCCAAGATCACCTTCGCATCACGAGATCGACTCGGCACTCCGAGTGGACCGCACTATTCGGTGATCTTTCCGGTGGCGCCGTTTGTTCTGCCGTGGTTCGGTCAGGGGGTGCACTGTCCACAGTGGAAACTGTGGACAACTCTGTGGATGAATTCCGGGGACAAGCAGGAAAGTGTTGTGGCGCAAGAAAAAGGCGGGAAACTGCCCTGTGTACTACTTCGCGGCCAGTTGTCGTGCCTGGTCGAGCAGAACCTGCAGGTGCAGGCCGCGCCGGACGTCACAGGGGTGCGAAGTCGTCCCGCTCGCGATCATCGCGGCGAAATCGTCGAGCAACGCGGTGTAGGACTCCTGTGCCGAGCCCGGTTTGCGCCCGAGCGTCCGGTAACCGTGCTCGCCCCAGACCGCGACCTCGACGACGGTCGGCTGCACCGGCAACCGCAGCGAGAGCGTGGCCGTGCTGATCACGCCGCCCTCGTGGGCCAGCATCAGGTGCCAGAGGTCGCCGGGGCTCTGCCGGGCCGCCACGACCTCGGTGATCGGGCCGAGCGCGGCGTCCAGCATGTCGAGCGCGTGCGGGCCGATGTCGAAGAGCGCGCCGCCGTCGTCCTGCCGCCACGCCGAGGCGGCGTACTGGCCGCCGAGCAGGGAGCCGGACAGCCAGCGCGCGCCGCCGCCTGCCCAGCCGCCCGCCTGGGCGAGGCCGGCGAGCCACTCCTGGGTCTGCGCCGAGTAGCGCAGCGTCAGCACGACGAGCGCGGCGACACCCGCGCCCGCGACCGCGTCGGCCAGCCGTCGCGCGCCCTCGAGGTCGGCGGCGATGGGCTTCTCGAGGATCAGGTGCTTGCCGGCTTCGGCCGCACGCACGCCCAGCTCCGCCTGCACGGACGGCGGCACGGCGAACGCCACCGCGTCGACCTGCGAGAACAGCTCTTCGACGCTGTCGGTGGCTGTCGCGCAGTGCGTCTCCGCAAGCGTTTGCGCCGCCTCCGGGCGCCGGGCCCAGACCGCGGTCAGCGCGGTGCCGGGGTGATCCGCGAGCCCGGGTGCGTGGATCGTCGTCGCCCACGGGCCGGCGCCGATGAGGCCGACGCGCAGCTGTCCGTCCGCGATGAGCTGTCCCACGGCCCGCAGTCTAGGTGTGTCCCGAGTCGCTCCGGAACCGCGTCCGGGCTGGTTAAGGTTCTTGCATGATCGCCTCCCGCCTCGCCGTTGTCTGCGCTCTTCTGTTCGGTGCCGCCTTCGTGGGGGCCGCACCCGCTTCGGCGGCGGGCACCGACGGGGCCTGCCCGGAGGGCGGCGGCGTGACGGTGGTCGTCGACTTCGGCGACCTCGGCCCCGGAACATTGATCCGCTGCGCCCCGGGAACACCGGCGAACGGCATCGCCGCCCTGCGGGAAGCCGGGATCGAGGTGGCCGGTTCGCAGAAGTACGGCCTCGCCGTGGCTTGCCGGATCAACGGGCAGCCCGGTCCCGCCGTCGAGTCCTGCGCGGGGATGCCGTCGGCGACGGCCTACTGGAGCTACTGGCACGCCTCCGCCGGGGGCAGCTGGACGTCGAGCCAGGAAGGTGCCCAGACGGCGAAGCCGGCGTCCGGTGGGTTCGAGGGGTGGGCGTTCGCGCGGCCGAAGTCGGCGAACGACCTCCCGGCGCCGCCGCGTGTGCCGCCGGTGCGCCAGGCGTCCTCGCCGGCGCCCGTGGCCGCTGACCAGGGCAGTTCGTTCCCGTGGGGCCTGGTCATCGGAGCCGGTGTGATCGTGCTGGTCGGCGGCGCGGGGATCGTCGTCGCCCGGCGCCGGCGTGCGCAGTAGGGCGCTGCACCCCGGCGCCTGGTGGGCCTGGGCACTCGCGCTGGCCGTCGCCGCCAGCCGGACGACGAACCCGCTGCTGCTCGGCCTGATCATCGCCGTCGCGGGGTTCGTCGTCGCGAACCGGCGGAGTGACGCGCCCTGGGCGCTGGCGTTCCGGCTGTACGTCTACGTCGGCGCGCTGATCGTCGCCTCGCGGGTGCTGTTCCGGATCCTGATCGGCGGCGACGACGGCGGGCACGTGCTGTTCACGCTGCCGCGGATCCCGCTCGCCGCCGGGCTGTCCCTGTTCGGGCCGACGTCGGCGGAGGCGCTGCTTGGCGGCTTCTACGACGGCCTCCGGCTGGCGACGATGGTCGTGTGCGTCGGCGCGGCGAACGCCCTGGCCAACCCGAAACGCCTGCTCAAAGCAGTCCCGGGGGCACTCTACGAGGTGGGCACGGCGGTGACGGTGGCGTTGACGGTCGCCCCGCAGCTCGTCGAGAGCGTGCAGCGCGTGCGGCGGGCCCGCCGGCTGCGGGCGGGCCCCGGGCGCGGGCTGCGGGCGGTCAAGGGCATCGTGGTGCCGGTGCTGGAGGACGCGATGGACCGGTCCCTGCGGCTGGCGGCCGCGATGGACTCCCGTGGCTACGGTCGCCGGGCGTATCTCGGGACGCGGCTGCGGGTGCTGATCGCGTCCTGCGTCCTGTCCGGGCTGGTCGGCGTGTGCGTCGGCGTCTACGGCGTGCTCGACGGGACGTCGTCCTGGCTCGGCGTGCCGCTGCTGGCGGCGGGGCTGGTCGTAGCCGTCGTGGGCTTCGTCCTCGGCGGCCGCCGGGTGCGGCGGACGGCGTACCGGCCGGATCCGTGGCGCTGGCCGGAGACGCTGGTCGTCGCGGCCGGCGTCGGCGCGTGCGCGCTGCTGTTCGTCACCGCGCGGATCGACCCGGAGCGGCTGTTCCCGTCGCTGAGCCCGTTGCGCTGGCCGGAGGTTTCCTGGGCCCACGCGTTGTCCGTGCTGGTGGCGGTGCTGCCGGCGTTCGTCGCGCCCCGTGTGTCGGAGGTTGTCCGGTGATCGAGTTCTCCCAGGTCACGGTGACCTACCCGGACGCGACGCGGCCGGTGCTGTCGGACGTGTCGCTGCTGGTCGAAGAGGGCGAGTTGTGCCTGGTCGCGGGCCCGACGGGGGCGGGGAAGTCGACATTGCTCGGCGCGATCAACGGGCTCGTCCCGCACTTCACCGGCGGCCGGCTTGCCGGGCGGGTCGTCGTCGGGGGGTTCGACACGTCTTTGCACCCGCCGCGGGAGCTGGCGTCGGTCGTCGGCGTCGTCGGGCAGGACCCGCTGTCCGGGTTCGTGACGGACACCGTCGAGGAGGAGCTCGCGTATGCGATGGAGCAGCTGGCGGTGCCGCCGGACGTCATGCGCAAGCGCGTCGAGGAAACCCTGGACCTGCTGGGCATCGCCGACCTGCGCAACCGTCCACTTCGGACATTGTCCGGCGGCCAGCAGCAGCGCGTGGCGATCGGTTCGGTGCTGACGGCGCACCCGTCGGTGGTCGTGCTGGACGAGCCGACGTCGGCACTGGACCCGACGGCCGCCGAGGACGTCCTCGCGGCGATCACGCGGCTGGTCCACGACCTGGGGACGACGGTGATCGTGGCGGAGCACCGGATGGAGCGGGTGGCGCAGTACGCGGACCGGCTGCTGTACCTGCCGGGCGACGGCTCGGTGCGGTCGGGACCGCCGGCGGAGATCTTCGAGACGTCGTCGATCGCCCCGCCGATAGCCGAGCTGGGACGGCTGGCGGGCTGGTCACCGCTGCCGCTGTCGGTCCGCGACGCGCGGCGGCTCGCGGGGCCGCTGCGCTCGCGGCTTCGGAAATTGTCGGTGGTGGGTCATAGTCTCTCGGTGACCGGTTCGGCACTGGACGTGAGAGAGGTGGTGGTCCGATACGGAGATGTCCTGGCGGTGCGCGGGGTCGACCTGCGTGTCGGGCCGGGGGAGGTAGTAGCGCTGATGGGACGCAACGGCTCCGGCAAGTCGTCGCTTCTCTGGGCGGTGCAGGGCAGCGGGCCGAGGTCGGCGGGGAAGGTCGACGTCGGCGGAGCGGACCCTGCGTCGCTCAAGCCACGAGTGGCCCGTCGGCGCGTCGGGCTGGTCCCGCAGACACCGGCCGACCTGCTGTACCTCGATTCGGTGGACGCCGAGTGCGCACAGGCGGACACCGAGTCGGAGGTACCGGCGGGAACGGCCCGTGCCCTGCTGGACCGGCTCACCCCCGGGATCGCCGGTGAAGCGCACCCCGGCGATCTTTCGGAAGGGCAGCGACTGTCGTTGGTGCTGGCGATCCAGCTGGCGTCGGCCCCACCGGTGGTCCTGCTCGACGAGCCCACACGCGGCCTCGACTACCACGCGAAAAGGCGCTTCGCGGCGGCCCTGCGAGAGCTGGCCTCGCAGGGCCACGCGATAGTGCTGGCCACCCACGACGTCGAGTTCGTGGCCACGGTGGCCACCCGCGTGGTGGTCATGGCCGAGGGCGAGGTGGTGGCGGACGGCCCGACCAAGGAGGTGGTCGTGGCGTCCCCGGCATTCGCCCCGCAGGTGGCGAAGATCCTCGCACCCGAGCGCTGGCTGACGGTCGACGAGGTAGCGGAGGCGCTGGCATGAGGACGGGGAGGGGCGGGAGGGGGCGGGGGCGGGGGCCCGGGGAGACGAGCCCACGTCGACGCGCGGCCTGCGCCAGGCGGGTCAAGCCCGTTGGCGCGCGCCCACCTGTCCTGGCGGCGGCGGTGCCTTCGGTATGACCGGCTTCTTCGGCCGGACCATCCACCTGAGTCCGCGGCCTGCGTGGGTCCTCACCGTCGCGGGCTTCCTCGGCCTGGTCATGTTGTGCCGGCCCGGTCCGCGAGCTGACCTGCGGGCCCCCGAGCGGGCCGGCGTCGGCGTGCCCCAAGCGGCCGTGCCCGCCAGCGCGCGTCCACCTGCCCTCGCGGCGGCGGTGACCCCGGCATGACCGACTTCCTCGGCCCACCGCCCCGCACGATCCGCCTGACTCCGCGGCCCGCGCTGGTCCTCACCGTCGCGAGCCTCCTCGGGCTGGCCATGTTCTGCTGGCCGCTCTTCACCCACCCGCAGCCGACCGCGGCCGCGCACACCGCCGACGCGCCCTTCGTCTTCATGGCGACCCTGCCGGTGCTCATCCTGGTCGTGCTCGGCGAGCTGTCCCGTGGTGGCATCGACGCCAAGGCGCTCGCCCTCCTCGGCGTGCTCTCGGCCGTCAATGCCGGGCTGCGGCCGCTGAGTGCGGGGACCGGCGGTATCGAACTGGTCTTCTTCCTGCTCGTCCTCGCCGGCCGCGTCTTCGGGCCCGGGTTCGGCTTCGTGCTCGGCTCGACGTCACTCTTCACGAGCGCCCTGCTCACCGCCGGTGTCGGGCCGTGGCTGCCGTTCCAGATGCTCGCGTCGTCGCTGATCGGGCTCGGGGCCGGCCTGCTGCCGCGCAAGCCGCGTGGCAAAGCCGAGATCGTGCTGCTGGTCGGCTACGGCGTCTTCGCGGCCTACTTCTTCGGGCTGCTGATGAGCCTGTGGTCGTGGCCGTTCCTCGCCGGGGACAGCACGCAACTCGGCTTCGTGCCCGGCGCGCCGCTGACGGAGAACCTGCACCGGTTCGCCGTCTACACCGTCCTGACGTCGACGCTCGGCTGGGACACCGGCCGCGCGATCACGAACGCGGTCGCGATCGTCCTGCTCGGGCCCGCCGTGCTCGCCGTCCTGCGGCGGGCGGCCCGGCGAGCCGCCTTCGGGGCTCCCGTGCGGTTCGATCAGGCCAGCGCGTCGTAGATGCCGACCAGCTCGGCGAGCTTCCGGGTGTCCGGGACGTGGCTCGTGTCGAGGTCGAACACGCGGAAGCGGTTGCCCGGCGTGGCCGCGTCCGCCTCGCGGATCATGCGGTTCTGCAGCGCGAGCGGGATGACCCGGTCACGCAGGTGCCGGACGTAGACGCGGGGCACCCGGCCCCAGCGGGCGCGCGTGCCGCGGGCCGGGGTCGAGCCCTTGCCGGGGAGCTCGTCCGGGGTCATGCCGTTGAGGAACGTGAAGAACTCCGCGTCCGTGGCCTCCGCCATGAACGCGCTCTTCGCCGCCGCGAGCAGGGCGCGGTCGGCGGTGCGCCAGTTGCAGCGGACCGCGCCGACCACCGCCGGGTCGGCGGCGACGAAACCCAGGAGGTCGCCGATTGCCGACGACGCCGCCTCGGGGGTCTTCAGGTACTCGTCCGGGGTCGGGAGGTCGACGCAGCAGAACGCCGCGTCGTAGACGAGGAGGTCGATCAGGTGCGGTACCGCGTCCGCGACCAGGGTGATCGCCGCGCCGCCGATGCTGGCGCCGACCAGCACCACCGGGCCGTGCGCGGCCGCGCGGCGGACGACGTCCACTGTGGCCACCACCTGGTCCGCAACCGTCACGCCGGCCAGCGGTGACCGTTCCGTCGCGAACGCCGCCAGGTCCTGAGGTGCCTGGTAAGAGAGCCGGAACTGGTGTCCGGACAGGTCGACCCCGACGCCGCGGTGGCCGCGCAGGACCAGCTCGGCCGGCGCGGAGGACACGCCGTTGGCGCCCGCGGCGAAGACGAACGTGGTCACGCGGTGACCGTGGGACGGCCACGGGAGGCCGGCGGCGGGAGCGGCTTGGAGAACGGTGCGTCGGGTCAGTTCGGGCATACCCGACAGTCAAGCGAGCCCGAGCTGCGCCGCCCAGCCGACGAAGTCGCTGTCCGGACCACCGAACGGAGGCCCGGACCGCAACGAAAGTCGATCAGCCGTAGGAGTAGAAGCCGCGGCCCGTCTTCTTGCCGAGCAGGCCCGCGTCCACCATGCGCAGCAGCAGCGGCGGCGACGAGTACAGCGGCTCCTTGAACTCCGCGTACATCGAGTCCGCGATGGCCTTGATGGTGTCGAGACCGATCAGGTCGGACAGCCGCAGCGGGCCCATCGGGTGGGCGGTGCCCAGCTCCATGCCGCGGTCGATGTCCTCCGCCGACGCGAAGCCCGACTCGATCATCCGGATCGCCGAAAGCAGGTACGGCACCAGCAGCGAGTTCACGATGAAACCTGCGCGGTCCTGCGAGCGGATCACGGTCTTGCCCAGCGCCTTCGTCGCGTGCTCCTCCGCGCGGCGGGCGGTCTCCTCGCTGGTCAGCAACGAGGGCACCAGCTCCACCAGCGGCAGCACCGGCACCGGGTTGAAGAAGTGGATGCCGACCACCTGCTGCGGCCGGCTCGTCGCCATGCCCAGCTTCATGATCGGGATCGACGACGTGTTGGACGCGAACAGCGCGTCCTCGGCTTCGACGATCTTGTCCAGCTGGCGGAAGACGTCGACCTTCGCCTGTTCCTGCTCGAGGATCGCCTCGATGACCAGTTCGCGGTCGGCGAACTCGGCGATGTCCGTGGTGAACCGGAGCCTGGCGAGCGCCGCGTCGGCGTCCTCGGCGGTCAGCTTGCCGTTCTTGACGCCGCGTTGCAGTGACTTCTCGATGCGCGCCTTGCCCGCGTCGAGAGCCGGCTGGTTCACCTCGGTGACCACGACGTCCACCCCGGACCGCGCGTGCACCTCGGCGATACCGGACCCCATGAGGCCCGCTCCGACGACTCCAACCCGACTTATCACCGGTTCACTCCTCCATCGCTTCGCAGCCCCGATTCTGGGCAGCACGCGACGCGCGAGGGCGGTTGCCGGATGTGGCCCGGCTCCACCCTCGCGCGTTTACGCGTGCTCAACGACGGTACTCGTCGTACCCGTCGTCGTACGGGTCTTCATACCGGCTGTCGGCAGAGTCCTCATGGTGGTTGTCACTGGAGGAGTTACTCGACAGCTCGCGCTGCAAAGCATCGAAGTCGGTCTCGTGCGAGCTGTACTTGAGCTCACGCGCCACCTTCGTCTGCTTGGCCTTAGCCCGGCCGCGCCCCATGGCTCGACCCCCTCGCACAGGGGCGGGGCGGCCGGGGGAATCGGCGGCCCCGCATCGTCTCGACAATTCTTTCCTGCTCACACCGTACCGTGTCCGGGGGGTTCGATGCGACGTGGCACGGTGTGCCGGTGGTGACAGTGTCGGCCGGACACCGGTTACCGGCCGGTCGGTGGCGATCGGTGCAGGTAGACGTGCCACGATCTACCCGTGCTCCGTCCCTTCGTGGCTTACCTGCGGGTGTACGAACCCCTGCTCGCCCTGGGCGATCCGCCGGACGAGCGCCTGCGCGCGGCCGTCGCGGCGGCCAAGCTGCGGCGGACGGACGCGGGGGCGCGCGAGCAGGCCATGTGGCTCAAGTCACAGGTGGCGGCACCGCGGCGGCTGCTGCCCGCCGAGCTCGCCGACGGCCGTCCGGCGCCGAGCCTGCTGACCGACGTCCTGGTGCTCGACCCCGCGGAGGTGCCGGGTGGCAAGGCCGAGCACGGCCCCCTTGTCTGCCCGCTGGAGCTGCGGGCCCGCTCGGCAGCCGCGCTGGTCACGTTCCTCGGCGACGCGCACCCGGCGCTGAAGAACGTCGTCCTCGACGAAGGCGGCTTCACCCAGGAGACGATCCGCGCCCGGACGAAGTCGGCGATGGCGGACCTGAGCACGTCGGCGGCGCACACGCTGTCGACGACCTGGACGGTCCCGCTGCCGTGGTTCGTGCTGATCGAGCCGGAGGAGCGGCGCCTGGTGCTCGGCAACGGCCGCGCGGACCCGCAGCGCGAGCTGTCCTGGCGAGCCACCCTGGCGGACGCGCAGCACCGCGCCCGCGAGGCGGGAGAGCTGCTGGAACAGACATTCGGCGACTCCGGACCCGGCCGAGTGCTGTTCGAGACGCGCCGCTGGCTGGACAACTTCCACGCGGACTCGGTGATCGAACTCGACTACGGAGGCCTCGTCCAGCTGTTCACGGACCCGGTCCTGGAGGCCGACAACACGGCCGACGAGGTCCACGACATCCTGGACGCCCTGCGTTCGGGCAACGTCGAGGAGCTGGCCGAGCTGTTCTCGGACCTCCGCGAGTTCTGGGGCGACGTAGCCGCCCGCGAGCGCGCCAACTAGTGGACAACCGCACGGCCCGGCGGCTTTCCGGCCCAAAACCGTCGGTGCCTCCCGGTAGCGTGGAAAACGGGGGCTGCTCAGCCACGCGACGGCGACGCTTACGGCTCGCTGACCTGCGAAAATGCCGACGCGGTGGGCCCATCGCGGCCGGCGGGTCGGTGCGGATAGGCGGTCGACGCGCGATCTTCTGTGCTGCCCGGCGGGGCCGGTGAGCCGCACTGCGGGTGCGTGGAGTTCGCTGACGACCAGCCGCGCTGCGGCGGGTTCGGGACCAGCGGCTGGTCCACGCGGTGGGCTGCCGTAGCTCCGGCGGGGCGGGGCGCTGGTGGGCGGTCGCGCGATGAGCTGCGCTCCGCTGGGGCGGGGGCGCCGGCGGCGGCCGCGCGTTGAGCCGGGCTCCGACGGGCCTGGGCGATGGCGGCCGCGCGATGAAGCCGGGCTCCGGCGGGGCCGGGGCATTGGCGGGCGACCGCGCGGTGAGCCGCGCTCCAGCGGGGCGGCGAGTTGTCAGCCTCCGCGGTGAGCCGAGTCGTGGCTTCAACGCGCACGCAAGCCCGCCGCACGAGGGCCGAACCGCCCCGCGTCCGTCACCGCAACTGCGGCACCCGAACCTCTCCCACCGGCCGTCCGCCGCCGAGCACTTCCGGGTGCGCCAGCTCATCGAGCCCCGACACGTCCACGCCGAGGTACCGCAGGGTCGAAACCGCCAGTGGCGCGCAGGCCCGCTTCGCGCCGTCGTCCAGCTTCATCGCCACCGCGAATCCGTCCGGCAGCGCGAACGCCTGGACTCCCTCCGCGCCTGCCTTGGCGACCAGACCCTCCACTGCGGACATCAGCGCCGTGTCCTCGCGGCCCGTTCCCGCCACCAGCCATGGGTGCGCCCGCATTGCCGATGCCACCTCTGCCAACGGACCGTCCGAAGCGGCCGCGATCCGGCCGAACGCGCGCGCCAAACCCGTCAGGGAAAACGCGAACAGTGGTGCCCCGCAGCCGTCCACCCCCGTGTGGGCGATGGGCTCGTCGGTCAGGGATGCCACGGTGTGCGCGAGAGACTGCTGCAGCGGGTGGTCGGGCGCCGCGTACCCCGGCACCGGCCAGCCGGCTCGGACGCACGTTGTCAGCATCGCCGTGTGCTTGCCCGAGCAGTTCATCATCACGCGGCGCGGCTCGGCCGCGTCGCGCATGCTCGGCACGTGCAGGGGGAAGTCCGGTGGGCACGCCAAATCCTCTTCGCGCAGGCCGGCCGCCGAAAGCAGCTCCAGCACCCGCTTCACGTGCCCGGGCTCACCCGAATGGGACGCGCACGCCAGGGCCAGGTCCTCGCCCGTGAAGTCCAAACCGGCGCGGAGCATGCCCACCGCCTGCAGCGGCTTGTTCGACGATCGGGGATACACCGGCGAGACCACGTCTCCCAAAGCGAACCGAACGGCGCCTTCCGGGCCCGTGATCACCAGCGCGCCTCTGTGGACGCTTTCGACGAAACCGGACCGGACCACTTCCGCGAGCACCGGGTTGGTCACTCGCCGCGGCCGCCTTCGTTCTCCAGCAGCTCGTCCACTGTGGCCGATCCCTGCTGGTAGCGCTTCGCGATTTCCGCGTTCAACGTGTCCATCACACCCTGGACCTCGCGGCGGAACGAGGACACCGACAGCTCTTCACGCGCGTACGTGTCCAAAGCGGAGGCGAGCTTCTCATCCGAGAGGGACCCGACGTCGGTCAGGTCCGTGTCGCCGATCAGGGCCTCCGCGTGCCTGCGGTGCTCGCCGGCGCGGGATGGCTCCAGCTGCTGGTGACGGCCGGAACCCGCCGCCGGGCCCAGTGCGTTGTCCGCCAGGATCGTCGCCAGCTGGTCGACGATGCTCGCTTCGCCCCCCGAGCTGCGCCTGGCCTGCTCCGCGCGCACGATGTCGATCCGGGCGTGCAGGAGACGGCGCAGGTAGGACAGATCAGTCTCTTCCTGCGCGGCTTCGTCGCGCCGCTCGCGCAGCACCTTCAGCGGCAGTTCACCCAGGCCGCTGAGGTACCCCGGGCCGAGCACGCGGTCGATCCGCCGCCTGCCGCCGGGCCGCACTTCGATCACAGCGCAGTTTATCCCGGTTGAGCGTGATCTCGCTGTCAGGGGCTTTCGATCAGCCACGGAGTTGCGCCGCTGCCGCACGCCCCGGCGCGGGCTGTTCAGCGGGCACCGAGTCGGGGTCGATCGCCGCCTGGACGAGGTTGTCCGCCGAGCCCGCCAGCAGCTCCGCGCCCACCGGCGTCGAGCGCTTGACCAGCGCCAACGCGATCGGACCGAGCTCGTGGTGCTGGATCACCGTGCCGATCCGGCCGACCGTCCGGCCGTCCAGCAGCACCGGGTCGCCGGTCTCCGGGGTGACCTCGGGTGAGCCGTCGAGGTGCAACAACAACAGGTTCCGCGGTGGACGTCCCACGTTGTGGACCTTCGACACCGTCTCCTGGCCGCGGTAGCAGCCCTTCGCGACGTGCGCGGCCGAGCCGACCCAGCCCACCTCGTGCGGAATCGTGCGGTCGTCGGTGTCGACGCCCAGCCGGGGCCGCACCGACTCGACGCGCAACGCGTCGAACACCCAGCTGCCCGCCGCCCGCGCGCCCGCGTCCGTGAGCTTCTTCCACCAGTCCGCCAGCGCGGCGCGCGGCACCGCCAGGTCGACGCTCCACCGGCCCGGCCACGGCATCCGCCGTGCGAAGCCGCCGCTCGGCAGCGCCGCCACGGCGTACGGCTCCGGGCCGACCTCGGCGCCGACCGCGCTCAGCACGCGCTCGGCGTCCGGGCCGAGCACGGTGAGCAGCGCCAGTTCGCCCGTTGCGTCCCGGATGTCCACCTTGGACCAGAACTTCATCGCCTCGAGGTACTCGCGCAGCGTCTGCGGGCCGCCCTTGGGCAGCGCGCTCGTCACGTGGGAGCCGGCGTCGGTGTCGAGGTAGACCGTCCCGTCGAGGTGTGCCAGCACCATGTGCGTCTCGACGCGGCCCTGGCTGTCGAGGACCAGCGCCTCGGTGCCGGAGCCCTCGGCCAGCCCGGTCACGTGCTGCGAGATCACCAGGTGCAGCCAGGACAGCCGTTCTTCGCCGGTCACCGCGAGGAACTCGCGATGTGACCGGTCGATCACGACCACGCTGCGCGAGGCCGTGCGCTGCTCCGCGAAGGGGTCTCCCCAGTGCCAGGGGACGCCGGCTTCGGGGTGGTCGTCGGGTGAGGGGATCGATCCGGGCACGTCCAGCAGCGGCGAGCGGTACGGCATACCGCCCAGCCTAGGTGAGTACCTTGTGTGCATGCGCGTGCTCGTCTTCCTCGACGGAACCCCGGCCGACCCCGACGTGGCCCAGATCAAGGTCGACGACCTCGGGCTCATGCGCGGCGACGGCGTCTTCGAGACCGTCCTCGTCGACGGCGGCGAGCCCCGGGAGCTTCGCCCGCACCTCGAGCGGCTGGCCCGCTCGGCGGCCATGCTCGACCTGCCCGAGCCCGACCTGGCGGCCTGGGAGCGGGTCGTTTCGCTGGTGCTCGAAAGGTGGGCCGGCGGGCCGGAAATGGTGCTGAAACTGGTGTACACGCGGGGATCCGACGGCGATCCGGCGGCGATGCCGACCGGCTTCGCGCTGGGTTCGGAGGTCCCGCCGTCGATCCTCAAGGCCCGCGCCGAGGGCGTCGCCGCGATCACCCTCGAACGCGGTTTCCCGCCGGACCTCGCCGAGCGCGCGCCGTGGCTGCTGCTCGGCGCCAAGCCGTT
This sequence comes from Amycolatopsis sp. MtRt-6, assembly GCF_017308975.1. Taxonomy (GTDB): domain Bacteria; phylum Actinomycetota; class Actinomycetes; order Mycobacteriales; family Pseudonocardiaceae; genus Amycolatopsis. Next base: position 25,674 of record NZ_JADWPD010000010.1, read on the forward strand.
GTCGTACGCGATGAACATGGCCGCGGTGCGGGAGGCGGGCCGCCGTGGCGCCGAAGATGTGATTTTCACCGCGGCCGACGGTTCGGTCTTCGAAGGCCCGACGTCGACCGTCGTGCTCGCGAAGGGCCGGACGCTCTACACGCCGCCGCCGAGCATCGGCATCCTGCCGGGCACCACCCAGGCCGCGCTGTTCCGCGGCGCCGAGAAGGCGGGCTGGGCGGTCAAGGTGGAGCCGCTCACGGTCCGTGACCTCGTCGAGGGTGACGGCGTGTTCATGGCGTCCAGCGTCCGCAAGCTGACCCGCGTGCACACGCTGGACGGCGAGCGGCTGCCCGATTCCGAGAAGGTGTACGCCGAGCTGGTCGCGGCCTACGAGGCCGAATACGCCTGACCCTGGCTGATCCGGACGACGGCGGGGGCGACCTCTTCGGCGCGGTAGGCGGCGATCTTGTGGTGGCCGTCGATGATCAGCTCGCGTTCGCCGTCGGCCAGCACCACCGCGACCGGCCGGTGCCCGCTGCGGATGGCCGTGCGGTAGTAGCCGACGCGGGCCTCGTCCGACGGCGGCCAGGCGTCGGTCGGCGTCAGCTCCTGGTCGGCGGGCAGCCGCTCCGGGCCGCTGACGCGGTAGTCGCCGTCGACGAGCAGGTCGAGGACCGGCCCGAGCGTGGTGGCCAGCGGACGGCGCAGCTGCCCCGTGGCCAGCGCGATCCGCAGCGACTGCGGCAGCTCCGCCCGCTCCCGCGTGTTCACGTCGAGGAAACCCGTGCCACCGCTGATAGTCACCTGTTCCACGCTTATGAGGACGGGTGACGGCGCGACATGGTTCCAGCCCCTACCCGGACGGGTGCACCACGTGAGGTGGGTCTCACCCGCGTGGCGGTACGCCTTGCTCAGGAAGGCCTGAACCGCATTCGGGTACCCGGCCGAGCCTGCGCGAGGGCGCTCAACGCGGCCGTTTTCACGACGGCGGCGACGGGATAGCCCCCGGTCGTCGGGTGGTCGGCGAGAAAAACCACCGGCAGCCCGCTCGGCGGCACCTGGATCGCCCCGGTGACGACGCCTTCGCTGGGCAGCTCACCCTCGACGGCCCGGCGCAACGGTGTCCCGTCGAGGCGCAGGCCGACGCGGTTGGACTCGGCCGTGACCGTCCACCCCGCCGCCAGCCCGCCCGCCGGGTCGTCGAACCAGTCGTCGCGGGGCCCGAGCGTCACGGGCACCACGAGTTCCCCCGGCGTGGCCACGGGCACGACGACGTCCGCGCCCGTGGGGATCCCGGGGTCGCCGAGGGGAAGCACGTCCCCGGCGGTCAACGGCGGTGGGCCGATGCCGGACAGGACGTCCCGGGACCGGCTGCCCAGCACCGGTGCCACGGCAATGCCCCCGGACACCGCCAGGTAGCAGCGCAGGCCCGCCGGCGGTGTGCCCACCGACAACGTCTGGCCGGCGCGCACCGCCAGCGGCGCGTGGGAGCCGGCGGGCCGGCCGTCGACCCGGACGTCGACCGCCGGGCCGGTGACCGCCGCCGTCGCCGCGGCGGTGAACCGCACGGACAGACCGCCGAGCAGGGCCTCGATCCCGGCGGCGGCCTCGGCGTTGCCCACCAGGCGGTTCGCCAGCCGCAGCGACGCCGTGTCGAGGGCGCCCGAAGGCGCGACGCCCAGGTGGGCGTACCCGGGCCGGCCCAGGTCCTCCACCAGCGCGTACCGCCCGGGGTCGAGCACCTCCAGGCTCCTCATCGGACGCTCCGGAAGCGGACGCGGTCACCCGGCGCGAACAACGCGGGCGGGTCCGCGTGGGGGTCGAACAGCGTCGCCGACGTGTGCCCGAGCAGCCGCCAGCCACCCGGTGACTCGCGCGGGTAGACGCCGGTGAACTCGCCGGCGAGCCCGACCGACCCGGCCGGGACGCGGGTCCGCGGCGACTCCAGGCGAGGCTGCTGAAGCCGCGGGGGAAGCCCGGTCAGGTAGCCGAAGCCGGGCGCGAAGCCGGTGAACGCGACCGTGTAGACGGCTTCGGTGTGCATCGAGACGACGGCGTCCGGCGAGACACCCGCGTCGGCGGCGATCAGGGCCAGGTCTTCGCCGTCGTAGCGGACGTCGAGGGTCACTTCGCGGGGCTGGTCCGCGGGCGGGTGCGTGAGGTCGGCGGCTTCGAGCAGGGCGCGCACGGCCGCGACCCCGCCGACGACGAGCAGGCTGCGCGCGCCCGGCACGAGGTCGACGACGCCGGTCGGCCGGGCGGCGAGCACGGTCGCGTGGGCGGCCCGCATCTGGTCGAGCGAGTCGCAGTCGAGCAGGGCGGCGTCCTCGCCGCACCGCCGCCAGCGCACGACGTCAGCCGACGACGCGGTGCAGCAGGGCCGAGGTGTGCGGCTGCATCTCCTGGCCCACCATCGCGCGTTCCTCGACGTAGCCGAGGGAGCCCTCGATCAGGCCGTACAGGCGCTGGGCCGCGGTGACGTCCTTGGCCGTGGCCGTGCGGATCACCGCGTCGGTGCCGAGCTCCCAGGACGTCTGGTTGCGCGGCTTGCCGTAGTACAGCTCGACGATGCCGGTGTTGTGGGTGAGCAGCAGCTCGATCGTGTCGTCCGCCTGCGGCCGCCAGAACCCGGACTCGCGGGCGGCGGGGCGGATGACGTTGCCGTCGTCGTCCAGCAGCCACGCGCGGGACTCGTGGATCAGGAACGGGCGGCCGTCGTGCGAGATCGTCAGCTGCTGCGCGAACTTGCGCGGGCCGTCGATGGTCGGGTAGTCGACCTCGCCCTCACCGCGCCACACGCCGACGAGCGGCAGCAGCGCGAGGCAGGCGTCGTTGAGGTTCGGCCCCTCGCGCAGGTTGGCGGTGTCGTTGGGGATGGGCAGGTCGTCCCACAGCGGGAGGTTGCGCGAGCGGGTGCTCTCCGCGCGCCTCTCCGCTGCCGCGATGGCTTCGTCGCCGCTGGCGGTCATGGGTCAGCGCTGGTCCGCGTACAGCCGGTAGACGACGTACACGGCGAACCAGGTGATCGCGATGCCGGCGAGGACCAGCAGAGTCGTAAAGATGGCTTCCACGCCCCGCAGAATAGTCCGCCCCGGCTCAATCGGCCCTGCGCAGGGTCACCGCGGTGAGGACGGTCACCCGGCCTGAACGCCGCGAAGGCCTCCCTACCGGAGTAGGAAGGCCTTCGCGGTGAAGCAGGACTCAGGCGACCGAGATGGCCAGCTGGTGCAGGCCGGGGCCCTCGGCGGTGACCGAGGCTTCGCCGTTGCCGGTGCGGTGCAGCGCGCGCACCGTCCACTCGCCCGGCGCCGCGTAGAAGCGGAAGTCGCCCTCCGCCGACGAGACGACCTCGCCGGTGAAGTCGCCGCCGCCGTCCAGCAACCGGACGAACGCGCCGCCGACCGGCCCGTTCGCGCCCGTCACCTTGCCGGCGAGCACGACCTGCCCGCGCGTGTCGAAGTCCGCCGGCGTGGCCTCCTGGACCGGTGCGCCGCAGCTGTCGTCAACCGCCATCACTTGGCTCCCAACTCGACCGGCACGCCGACGAGCGAGCCGTATTCCGTCCATGAACCGTCGTAGTTCTTCACGTCCTCGTAGCCCAGCAGCTCGTGGAGCGCGAACCACGCGATCGAGGAGCGCTCGCCGATGCGGCAGTAGGCGATGGTGCCCTTGCCCTCGTCGATGCCCTCCTCCTTGTACAGCTCCTTGATCTCTTCCTCGGTCTTGAAGGTGCCGTCCTCGTTGGCGACCTTCGCCCACGGCACGTTCAGCGCGCCGGGGATGTGCCCGGGAACCTGGGACTGCTCCTGCGGCAGGTGCGCCGGGGCGAGCAGCTTGCCGGAGAACTCGTCGGGCGAACGCACGTCGACGAAGTTCTTCGAGCCGATCGACTGGACGACCTCGTCGCGGAACGCGCGCAGCGACAGGTCCTGGTCCTGGGCCTTGTAGTCGGTGGCGGCGCGCTTGACCTCGTCGGAGTTCAGCTCGCGGCCGTCGAGCTCCCACTTCTTGCGGCCGCCGTCGAGCAGCTTGACCTTCTCGTGGCCGTACAGCTTGAAGTACCAGTACGCGTACGCGGCGAACCAGTTGTTGTTGCCGCCGTAGAGGATCACGAGGTCGTCGTTGGAGATGCCCTTCTCCGAGAGGAGCTTCTCGAAGCCCTCCTTGGAGACGAAGTCGCGGCGCACCCCGTCCTGCAGGTCGTTCCGCCAGTCGAACTTCACCGCGCCCCGGATGTGGCCGGCGTCGTAGGCGGTGGTGTCCTCGTCGACCTCGGCGAACACGACGCCGGGGGTGTCCAGGTTCTCCTCGGCCCACTGGGTGGTGACCAGGACGTCTTCACGGCTCATGTGAACAGAACTCACTTTCTGGGGTTGAACTTTCAGGACGCGCGGGCGGGGGTGAAGCGTTTGATGAGCAAGTACATTTCGCAGCCGAGACAGAAGTTGAAGGCCGCGTTGAGGAAGGCCGCGAACAGCGCGAACGCCGTCGCGACGATGCCGAGCGGGGTGATGCCGGCGGCGAAGCCGATCGTGCCGGCCAGCGCGAACACGAACCCGACGGCCTGGGCGAACCGCAGCGGTGCCGCGTCCTCCCGCTCGTCGGTCGGGCCGAGGCGGGGAGCCACCAGCGCGCGGTAGACGATCGAGTAGGGCGCCGGTTTGAGCCCGATGAACGCGCCGATCGCGAACACGACGGTCTGGACCGCCAGCAGCGGCCACCACTGGGTGACCAGAACGACCGCGAGCACGATCGTGGTCAGGATGGCGGCGAACCGCGGGCCTCGCGGGTCGACGGCCGGTCCGGCGGACATGGTGCCTCCAGCTGGAGCAAGGGGTGCGTGCGAACGGCACGCGTCAGCGGCAACAGGGCTGGCGGGGACCGGATCGGGAGTTCAGTGCCGGTCGGACTGAACGCGACACAGGCTGCTGCGGACGCGGCAGAGGTCGACTGCGCGCCGCTGCGTCAGGAAGGTGGTCAGCCCGGTCACGGGTGCGAGGGTACCCAGAGCTCTCTGAGGGTGGGAACCACGTTCATACCTTGGGACGGTTCCCGTAATCCGGGACGATCGCTGGTCAGGACGTCCGCGTCGTGAGATGCGGCCGCAGGGCGGCCAGCAGTTCGGGGCCCTTGGGGACGCCGCCGACGCGCAGGAGCTCCCGGCCGTCCGGGGTCAGCGCGATCGTGGTCGGCGTCCGCAGCACGGACAGCGACTGCGCGACCTCCGGCTGGTTCGTGACGTCGAGTTCGACGTGGTGCAGCCCGTCGGTCCGCTCCGCCAGCGGCGCGAGCACGGCCTTCGCGTGCCGGCAGGGCGCGCAGAAGGTGGTGGAGATCTGGACCAGCGTCACCGCGGACGCCGGGTCGAGCACGTCGGTGACGGGGGCGGGCAGGTCACGGGCCGGCTTGGCGTCCCGGACCCGGCCGTTGCGCGCGCGCAGCAGGACGCCGACGGCCCCGGCGGCCACCAGCGTCGCCACGAGCACCCACACCCCCGTCACCGCACCACTCCTACTTGCTGAGGTCCGCGAAGGACACGTTCGTCGCCTTGCCCTTGATCGTCACCGATCCGCTCTGCACCCGCACGCCGGTCGGGGTGACCGACAGCGGCAGGTCCTTCGTGTTGATCGACGCGTTGAAGTTCGGCATCAGCGCCTTCTGCACCGCCGCGGGGACCACGGTGGTCTCCTGGTTGTTCCCGAACTGCAGCCGCTTGGGGATGAAGTTGATCGTCCCCTTGGCGGCGTCGGCCTCGATCATCGCGAAACAGAAGATTTCCAGATCCTTGCCGGCGAACTGAAGGTGTCCCGAAATGCGGACACCGGTGCTCGACTCGTCCTGGTCGGGCTGGCCCTCGGTGGTCTTCGTCGTGGTCGGCGTGGGCTCGCTCTGCCCGGCGTCGCCGTTCTCGACGTACTCGGTGGTCGACGGCTCGATCCGCAGGTCCTTGATCTTGTCCAGCGGCGCGAGGCGGGACAGGTCGGCGGCCTTGATGGTGACCGAGCCGGTCAGCTCGCCGATGGTGATCGCCTTCGTGTTGCCCGAGGTGATGTCCGACAGCGGCGCCGTGACGTTCTCCAGCTCCGCGTTGACGGCGACATCTTGGAGCTTGCCCGCGACCGGGACGCCCGCGGCGGACACGCTGATGTGACTGTAGTCACCGCCCAGCGCCTGCGTGAGGAACGGGAAGCCGTGGATGGTCACCGACGGGTCATCGCTCAGCTGCAGCTGCGTGCGCGCCTTCTGCGAGATCATGTGCTCGGCGTACGCGGCGGCTCCGAAATCGGCACCCACCAGCAGCAAGACCAGGACGATCAGCGCGATCACCCAGCGGCGGGCCCGGCGGCCGCGGCGCCGGGCGTCGGGCGTCGGTCCGGGTCGGTCGTCCCGGGTCACGGGCCTGCTCACCATCGCTTCCGTACTCCTGTTCGTCGGGGACACCAGGATTCCTCCAGGTGTGATCGATCCAGCAAGGGTTAGGTGCCCGGCCGTTCAGCCGCTATTCTCACTTAGCACCGACCAACGCCGCTGTGCGGCGACGACTCGAGAAGGCGGTGCGGCTGATGAGCCTGGACCTTCTGGTACTGACTGCGGAGGCCGACGCCACCTCGGTGCTTCCCGCACTGGACCTGCTGCCGCACACCGTACGCGTCCGCGCTCCCGAGGTGACGGCCCTGCTCGACGCGGGTCACCGCGACGTGATCCTCCTCGACGCCCGCAGCGACCTGGCCTCGGCGAAGAGCCTCTGCCGCCTGCTCAAGGGCACCGGCGAGGACGAGGCCGCGACCCCGATCATCGCCGTCGTCGGCGAAGGCGGGCTCGTCGCGGTGAGCGCCGAGTGGCGCACCGACGACATCCTGCTCCCCACCGCCGGCCCGGCCGAGGTGGACGCCCGGCTGCGGCTGGTGACAACTCGCGACGGCGGTTCCGCGCAGGTCGACGCCGAGCTGCGGGTCGGTGAGCTGGTGATCGACGAGGCGACCTACACCGCTCGCCTGCGCAAGCGCACCCTCGAGCTCACCTACAAGGAGTTCGAGCTGCTCAAGTACCTCGCGCAGCACGCGGGCCGGGTGTTCACCCGCGCCCAGCTGCTGCAGGAGGTCTGGGGCTACGACTTCTTCGGCGGCACCCGCACGGTCGACGTGCACGTCCGGCGGCTGCGCGCCAAGCTCGGCCCCGAGCACGAGCAGATGATCGGCACCGTCCGCAACGTCGGCTACAAGTTCGAGCGGCCGGCCAAGAGCGGCGCGCCGCGTCCGGGCGTGCCCGCGCAGGCGACTGCCGAGACCCCGGCCGACGCGCCCGAACTGACCCACTGACGTCCCCACCTTCACCTGGACGCGGTGACAACCGTCGCGTTGCCTCTCCCGCGGGTACGGTCGCAGGGGTGACGGGTGAGTGGCGGCAGGAACTGGACGAGAAGCAGCTCGAGGACGTGCGCGGGCTGCTGCTGGCCGTGCGCGAGGCGGACGGGCGGCCCGAGGTCGAGCCCGCGGGCCCGCTGCCCGGCGAGTTCGACGGCGGTGAGCACCTCGTCGCCTGCGTCGAGGGCGAAGTCGTCGGCTACGCGCACCTCGACACCACGGGCGACTCCTTCGGGCACCAGGTCGCCGAGCTGTTCGTGCACCCCGCCCACCGCGACCGCGGCTACGGCGCGAAGCTGCTTCAGGCGCTCGACGAACGGGCCGCGGTCGGCTTCCGCGTCTGGGCGCACGGTGACCACCCGGCGGCCCAGAAGCTGGCGGTGAAGACCGGCCTGGAGCGCAAACGCGAACTGCTGATCCTGCACGTCGACGTCGACAGCGCGGTCTGGCCGGAGCCGGTGCTGCGCGAGGGCGTCACGCTGCGGACGTTCGTGCCGGGCCAGGACGAGGACGCCGTGGTCCGGGTCAACGCGCGGGCCTTCGACTGGCACCCCGAGCAGGGCGCCCTGACCGCCGACGACGTCCGCGCGGATGAAGCCCGGCCCTGGTTCGACGCCGACGGGTTCTTCCTCGCGGTCGAAAAGGGCGAGGTCATCGGGTTCCACTGGACGAAGGTGCACGAGCCGACGCCGGGGCGGTTCGGTGGCGAGCGCGTCGGTGAGGTGTACGTCGTCGGCGTCGACCCGGCGGCGCAGGGCGGCGGGCTCGGCCGGGCGCTCACGCTCGCCGGGCTGCGGTATCTCGCGAGCCAGGGCCTGCGGCAGATCATCCTGTACGTCGAGGGTGACAACGCACCGGCGCTGGCGGTCTACACCAAGCTCGGGTTCGCGCGTCACGAAACCGACGTCCAGTACGGTCGGTGACCACGGTCGACGCCGCGCGAGCACGTCGTCACTGACGGCAAACGCGCAGGTCACGGCCCGGACACGGCGGCCCCTCGGGCTAGTAGCCCTGCTCACATCCGGTGGTCTGTTCACTTTGCGTTCATTTGTTCACGGCCGACCGTCCATCAGCGCTGCCTAATGTCCGGATCCGGCGCGGCTGCACAGCCGCGACGACCCGGTCAAGCTCCTGATGGAGGAAACAGCAGTGAAGATCATGCGGCCCCTGAGCGCGGTGGGCATCGTCGCGAGCGCCGCTCTCGTGCTCGCCGCCTGTGGCACTGACCCCGCGGCGACCAACAGCAGCGGCTCGAACTCGGCTTCGGCGCCCGCCGCGACCGGCACCGCCGAGGTGGAGTGCGGTGGCAAGAGCCCGCTCTCCGCCGAAGGTTCGTCGGCCCAGAAGAACGCGATCGACATCTTCACGCAGCAGTACGGCAAGAAGTGCTCGGGCCAGCAGGTCAACTACAACCCGAGCGGTTCGGGCGCGGGCGTCAAGCAGTTCAACGCCAACCAGATCGACTTCGGCGGCTCCGACTCGCCGATCAAGGACGCCGACGCCGAGGCGGCCAAGAAGCGCTGCGCCAGCGACGCCTGGAACATCCCGCTGGTCGTCGGCCCGATCGCGGTCGCCTACAAGCTGTCCGGTGTGGACAAGCTGGTGCTGACCCCGTCGGTGACCGCCAAGATCTTCAGCGGTGCCATCACCAAGTGGAACGACCCGGCCATCAAGGCTGTCAAGGGCAACGAGAGCCTGAACCTGCCGGACAAGGCCATCCAGGTCGTCTCCCGCGCCGACGAGTCGGGCACCACCGACAACTTCCAGAAGTACCTGGGCGCGGCCGCGAAGGCCGACTGGACCAAGGGCGCCGGCAAGAAGTTCAACGGCGGCGTCGGCAACGGTGCGCAGGGCTCCAACGGCGTCGCGACCGCGGTGAAGGCCTCCGACGGCGGCATCACCTACGTCGAAGGCGCGTTCGCCAAGGACGGCCTGACCCCGGCCCTGATCGACAGCGGCTCCGGCGGCGTCGAGCTCACCGCGGCGAACGTGGCCAAGTCCCTCGACGCGGCGAAGTTCCTCAACGAGGGCTCGAACGACCTCGCGCTCGACCTCAACGGCATCTACGCCAGCAACACCCCGGGTGCCTACCCGCTGCTGCTGACGACCTACGAGATCGTCTGCTCGAAGTACGCGGACCCGAACGTCGCGAAGGCCGTCAAGGCGTTCCTGACGGTGGCGGCCACCGACGGTCAGGCGCCGCTGTCGTCGAAGGGCTACGTGCCGATCCCGCAGTCGCTGCAGACCAAGGTCCTGGCCGCCGTCAAGGCGATCTCCTGAACCGGCGTTGCGACTGACATCAGAGTGATAGAGGCTGGTCAGAAGTAGCTGATGAGCGAGTCATCCTCGACGCGAACGCCCACCGGCGACCCCGGTGGGCGTTCGTCGTCCGTCACGACGCCCCCGGAGGTCCCGATTTCGGAGCAAGCAGCCCCGCCGGCGGAGAAGCAACCGCCCGCGGCCGAGAAACCGAAGAAGGTGCGGCCCGGTGACCGCATCTTCCAGAACCTGACCACCGGGGCCGGGATCTTCGTCGTCGCCCTGATCGGCCTGATCGGGCTCTTCCTGCTCATCCAGGCGATCCCGGCGCTGCGGGCCAACAAGGGCAACTTCCTGACGAACCACGGCTGGTCGACCAGCGACCCCGCGAACATGTCGTTCGGCATCCTCGACCTGCTCCAGGTCACGGTGGCGACGTCGGTCGTGGCGCTGATCATCGCGATGCCGGTCTCGCTGGGCATCGCGCTGTTCCTGACGCAGTACGCGCCGCCCCGGCTCGCCCGGCCGTTCGCGTACATCATCGACCTGCTCGCCGCGGTGCCGTCGATCATCTTCGGCCTCTGGGGCATCCTGGTGTTCGCGCCGGCGATCGAGCCGTTCGCGCACTGGATCAACGAGACGTTCTCGTGGTTCCCGATCCTCGCGCCGGGCAACGTCGCGCCCAGCGTGCGCGGCACGATCTTCACCGCCGGCATCGTGCTGGCCGTGATGATCCTGCCGATCATCACCTCGCTCTCGCGTGAGGTGTTCGAGCGGACGCCGACCCCGCACATCGAAGGCGCGCTGGCGCTCGGCGCCACCCGCTGGGAAGTCATCCGCACCACGGTGCTGCCGTTCGGCAAGGCCGGCTACGTCGGCGCGTCCATGCTCGGCCTCGGCCGCGCGCTGGGCGAGACGATCGCGCTGGCCGTCATCCTGCTCATCCCGCAGGGCAAGAACTTCGACTGGAGCCTCTTCGACGGCGGTGCCACCTTCGCCTCGAAGATCGCGGCCAACTACAGCGAGTTCAACAACGAGGTTTCGGCCGGGGCGTACATCGCGGCCGGCCTGGTGCTGTTCGTGCTCACCTTCGTCGTGAACTTCGCCGCGCGGTCCATCATCGGCGACAAGAAGGGGGACTGAGCATGTCCACCTCAACGCTCGAAGCACCCGCGACGACCCCGGCGTTCCAGCAGGTCAGCCTGGGCCGCAAGATCAAGAACGGCGTCGCGACCGTGCTGGTCTGGCTGTCGTTCCTGATCGCCGTCATCCCGCTGGTGTGGGTGCTCTACACGGTCATCGTCGACGGCATCACGCGCATCCCCTACAGCAACTGGTGGACCGAAGACTTCGGTGACGTGCTGTCCGACGAGGTCGGCGGCGGCGTGCTGCACGCCATCGTCGGCACGCTGCTGCAGGGCCTGGTCTGCGCGCTCATCGCGGTGCCGATCGGCATGCTGGTCGCGATCTACCTCGTCGAGTACGGCCGGGGCGGCAAGCTCGCCAAGGCCACCACGTTCATGGTGGACATCCTCTCCGGTGTTCCGTCCATTGTGGCCGCGCTGTTCATCTACGCGCTGTGGATCACCACGCTCGGCCTGCCGCGCAGCGGCTTCGCCGTCTCGCTGGCCCTGGTGCTGCTGATGATCCCGGTCGTCGTCCGGTCGTCGGAGGAGATGCTGCGGATCGTCCCGGACGACCTGCGCGAGGCGTCGTACGCGCTGGGCGTGCCGAAGTGGAAGACGATCATGAAGATCGTGCTGCCGACGGCGTTGTCCGGCATCATCGGCGGCATCATGATGGCCCTGGCCCGCGTCATGGGCGAGACGGCGCCGCTGCTGGTCCTGGTCGGCTACTCGGCCTACACGAACTGGGACATCTTCAGCGGCGAGCAGGCCGCGCTGCCGCTGCTGATGAACAACGAGCGCGTCAGCAACCCGATGGAACCCGGCTCGGTCGGCTTCGACCGCATCTGGGGTGCCGCGCTGACCCTGGTGCTCATCATCGCGCTGATCAACCTCCTCGCCACCGTGTTCGCGCGCCTCGTCGCCCCGAAGAAGAAGTGAGCTGTTCCTGATGGCCAAGCGAATCGACGTCAAGGACGTGGACATCTACTACGGCAAGTTCCACGCCGTGGACGGCGTCACCCTGTCGGTGCCGCCGCGCAACGTCACCGCGTTCATCGGCCCGTCGGGCTGTGGCAAGTCGACGGTGCTGCGCACGCTCAACCGCATGCACGAAGTGATCCCCGGCGCGCGCGTGGACGGCCAGGTGCTGCTCGACGGCGAGGACATCTACGCGTCGTCCGTCGACCCGGTCCAGGTGCGCCGCACGATCGGCATGGTGTTCCAGCGCCCCAACCCGTTCCCGACGATGTCCATCAAGGACAACGTCGTCGCGGGCCTGAAGCTGGGTGGCACCAAGGGGAAGAAGACCCTCGACGACATCGCCGAGCGCGCCCTGCGCGGCGCGAACCTGTGGAACGAGGTCAAGGACCGCCTGAACAAGCCGGGCGGCGGGCTTTCGGGCGGTCAGCAGCAGCGGCTGTGCATCGCCCGGGCGATCGCGGTCCAGCCGGACGTGCTGCTGATGGACGAGCCGTGCTCGGCCCTGGACCCGATTTCGACGCTCGCGATCGAGGACCTGATCGGTGAGCTGAAGAAGGACTACACGATCGTCATCGTCACGCACAACATGCAGCAGGCGGCCCGGGTTTCCGACCAGACGGCGTTCTTCAACCTCGCCGGCGTCGGTCAGCCGGGCCGGCTGGTGGAGCTGAACGACACGGAGAAGATCTTCTCCAACCCGGACGAAAAGGCCACGGAGGACTACATCTCCGGCCGGTTCGGCTGAGTCCACAATGGAGTAATGAAAAAGCCCCCGGCCGCGGCCGGGGGCTTTTTCCGTTGGTAAGGCTCAGATGTCGTCGTCGGAGCCGTAGCCCGGCATCTTGCCGGTGACGACGAAGATCATCCGCTTGGCGACCGAGACGGCGTGGTCGGCGTAGCGCTCGTAGAAGCGGCCCAGCAGCGTCACGTCGACCGCCGCGGCCACGCCGTGCGGCCACTCGCGGTCCATGATGACGGTGAAGAGGTGGCGGTGGATGTCGTCCACCTGGTCGTCGTCGGACTCGAGCGTCTTCGCCGCTTCGACGTCCTTCGTCTTGATGACCTGCTCGGTCTGACGGGCCAGCTTGACCGCGACCTCGCCCATCTCGGCGAAGTACGGCCGCACCGCCTCGGGCAGCACCGGCTCGGGGTGACGGCGCCGGGCGGCCTTCGCCACGTGCAGCGCCAGGTCGCCCATCCGCTCCAGGCTTTCCGCGGCGTGGATCGCCGCGAGGACGGTGCGCAGATCGGTCGCCACGGGCGCCTGCAGGGCCAGCAGGGCGTACGCCTGCTCCTCGCACTGGGCGCGGGCGTCGTCGACCTTGGCGTCGTCGCTGATCACCTGCTCGGCGAGACCGAGATCGACCTCCAGCAGTGCCCGGGTGGCCCGCTCCATGGCGTCGGCGACCTGGACCGACATCGCGGCCAGGTGGTCGGCGAGCTGTTCGAGTTCGACATGGTAAGCCTCACGCATGGCCCAACCCTACGGCCAACCGTGGCCAAATACCGCATCGCCGGGTGAACCGCACGTGAACCCGGTCTAACGATCCTCGCGGCTCAGCCGTTGCTGGTGGTCTTCCGGGTGGTCGTCGACTTCGAGCTGCCGCTGCTCTTCGACTTCGACGTGCTGGTCGGGGGAGCTTGTTCGCTCACCGGGACCGGCGCGTTCGGGTCGGGCAGCGGCGTGTTGTTGCGCAGCGCGTCGAAGAGGGCCTTCGTCTTGCTGAGCACGAGCACCTCGTTGCCGCGGCTGTTGGCCGTGCCGACCGTCGGGACGGTGAGGAAGGTGATCTTCGACGGGTCGAGGCCCTTCATCGACTGCGCCAGCGTCATCATCTGCTTGACGCCGAGGTTGTCGCCGAAGGTGGCCTTCGCGAAGGCGGTGATGAAGTCGCTGAGCTTGCCGGGGTCGAGCACGACGTCCGAGGACATGACCTTCTTCAGCAGCGCGCCGATGAACTCCTGCTGCCGCTTGATCCGGCCGTAGTCGGACGTCGGGTCGCCCTTGACGTGCCGCGCCCGGACGAAGTTCAGCGCCTGGTCACCGGAGATCGTGACGTCGCCGGTCTGCAGCAGCACCTTGCCGAGGATGCTGTCGTCGATCGGGATCTCGTTGTGGATGGTGACACCGTGCACGGCGTCGACCATCGCCTTGAAGCCGTTGAAGTCGATGCCGACGAAGTGGTTGATCCGCAGCCCGGTGATCTGCTGGATGACCTTGGTGACGCACGCCGGCCCGCCGACCGCGTACGCGGTGTTGAGCTTGGCGATCTTCTGCGCGGGCACCTTTTCGTCGGTGTTCTTGCTCTGCACGGGGTCCCAGCGCTGGCACTCCGGCCGGTTGATCTCGAGGTCACGCGGGAAGGAGGTGACGACAACGCGCTTCCGGTCGGCGGGGATGTGCGCCACCATCACGGTGTCGCTCCGGGCGCCGGGGGTGCTGTCGGCGGTCCCGACGCCTTCTTCGGCGGACGCCCCGTCGCGGGTGTCGGAGCCGACCATCAGGAAGTTTTCGTCGTTGGCCTGCGCCGCGGCGTCCTGGATGTCGGAGGAGTTCTCGTCGAGCGCGGAGACCTGGGTGAACTTGGCGTCGAAGTAGGTCTGGGCGCCCCACGCGCCCCCGATGCCGAGGAAGACGAGAGCGGCCACGACGGCGGCGGCGATCCGCCCGAACCGCACGCCCTTCCGCGGCGCCTTTTCGGGTAGTTGCGCCACTTCGGCTTCTTCGGCCGGCGGGGTGGTGACGACGCGTTGCAGCGCGGTCCGGGTGCTCTCGATGAGGGAGGCGGGCGAGAGCCGTTCCCGGCGTTCCCGCCGCTTGGCCTCTTCGGCTTCCATCTCGTCGTGCGCGGCGGAGAAGCGGGCGAGGGTGTGGTCGATCTTGCGGCGGTACTGGGTCGCCTCGTCGATCGCTTCCATCTCGTCGGTCATGGTGAGCGGATCAAGGGCAGCCCGCGGCGGCACGGCACCGGGATCAGCGGAAGCACGTGCGGCGACCGCCGCCTCGGCGGACGCGCCCGGGGCACGGCCATCGACGGAACGCGGGAGCGCGGCTGCCTCGGCCGGAGCTGCGGGGCGGCGGGCTGCGGGACCGTCACCGGCGGGGCGCTGTGGCGCGATGCCGTCGGGGCCGGCGGCGCGGCGGGGTGCCGGGCTGTCCGGGGTGGCGTGCGAAAGCGCCACGGCCTCGGTCGAACCCGCCGGGCGACGGCTCGCGGGGCTTTCCGCGGCGCGGCGATCGACCGCACGCGGGTCTGCCTCGGCCGGACCTGCGGGGCGGCGGGCTGCGGGAGCGTCACCGGCGGGGCGCTGCGGTGCGGGGCCGGGTGCTCGGCGGGGCGCGGGCCCGTCTGGGGCGGGGCGCGGTGCCGCCGCCTCGGCCGATGCCGCCGGTCTGCGGGGCGCCGGGCCCTCCGGAGCGGCAGCCGCGCGGCGGGGGGCCGGGCTGTCCGGGGTTTGCCTCTGCTCCGTGCGGGGTGCTCGGCGGGGCGGGGCGCCTTCGGGCTGGGTGGCTTCGGTCACCGGGCGGCGGGGGCGACGCGGCGGCTGGGGGGCTGCCGAGGTCTGCTGCGGCCCCGGGTTGGCCACCGGGGGGCGGCGCTGGAGGGGGGCCTCCGGCAGGGGCGCCGCTGTTGTGCGGCGGGGCTGGCGAGGGCGCGGTGCCCGCGGTTGACGAGTGGCGTCCGTGGGTACTGGGTCTTCGGCAGGACCCTGGGCCGGCCTCGGAGCGCGCGGCTGGGACGACCGCGGCGGGGCCGGTGGCTCGGCCGCGCGGACACGGCGTCCCGGCTGGTCGGCACGGTCCTCGCGGGCAGGCAGGGGACGAACGCCGGTGGTCTTGGCGACGACGTCGGAGACGCTGATCCCGCCCTGGTCCTCCATCGACCGGCGCCGTCCGGGCCGGGGCCGCGCGGGACCGTCGAGACGGTGACCGGTTCCCGGGCTGTCGAGCTCGTCCGGCACTCGGTCTCCTTTCGCGCGATCGAAGGGTGGCTTCGATTTGGCCGTCTTCCCCCGCAGGAGGTGATCGTTCCCCCGGCGGTTTTCGTTATCGTACGGATACCCCCCGTTCGTGACGACACCCTCCCGGAATTTTCTTCACCTTGAGTCGACGAACGGCCGGTGAGCGTCGACAAACGGGTGATACACCTTGTCGGCGGACGGAGTAATGCCGTGTTTGCGCTACTCAGAGTGGGATATTAACTGTGTCGTTTGCGCGTCTTGATAGGCGACTTTGTTGCGGCCCGCGCGTTTCGCCGCATAAAGCAGGGCGTCCGCGCGACGCAGCCGGCGCTCCGGTGACGTCGGCGTCCCGGACTCCGGCGTCTCGTGCGCCAGGCCGGCGCTGATGGTGACGCGCAACCCCGGCTGGAGTTCTGACCAGGGATGACGGGCGACGCGCAGCCGGGCGTCGTCGACGACGCGAACGGCGCGTCCGAGGTCGACCCCCGGCAGCCACAGCACGAACTCCTCGCCGCCGTAGCGGGCGCAGAAGCCGCCCGGCGGCAGGTCTTCCTGGAGCAGGTCGGCGACCCGGCGCAGGACGCGGTCGCCGACGAGGTGACCGTACGTGTCGTTGACGCTCTTGAAGCGGTCGAGATCGATCAGCGCGAGCCCCAGGGGCGGGCGATCGGTGAACGGTCCATACAGGCGCTCATCGAGGTAGCGGCGGTTGTAACTCGAGGTCAGCGCGTCGCGAATGCTGCCGTCGCGAGCGATTTCGAGCGCCGAGCGCAAGTGCTGGTAGGCGCGCTGCCAGTCGCCCTGGGTGGCGAACAGGCCGGCGATGGCCTCGTGGAGGCGGAGCAGGTCCGGCGGCTGCGGGCTGGCTGTCCGGCCCGGCGCGCCTTCGCCCTCGGCGACCATCCCCACCTCCACCACTCCTTGGTTGTCGTCGTGGGGGCGGTCGCGCTTGAGGTGCCGGTCCGGAAGAAGGTGAATTTCGCTCAAACGGGACTGCGACGGTGACTCTGTGCAGCAGCCGACTCAGAGGCCGGCAAACGGTTCGATGCCCTTGAGCTGTGAGTACTGGTCCTTGGCCCAGTAACTCACATTAGCCGTCGTGTCGTTCAGTAACGTGGTGTAGTCGGTCCAGGCGACCCAGCGCCAGTCGCCGACCTCCTCCGGG
Source organism: Amycolatopsis sp. MtRt-6 (assembly GCF_017308975.1). Lineage (GTDB taxonomy): Bacteria > Actinomycetota > Actinomycetes > Mycobacteriales > Pseudonocardiaceae > Amycolatopsis. The sequence goes on from NZ_JADWPD010000010.1 coordinate 42,515, forward strand.
TTCGGTGCCGGCTCGGCGTCGGCCCACGCGGCGAACACCGGGCAGAACTCGTTCTCGACGATCCCCTGGAACGGCGGCGTCCGGTAGCGGTAGTTCGGCAGCACGCAGTGCAACCCGGACAGCGACGGCAGCCCGAGCTCGTAGGCGGCGCGGCGCCGGACGGCGTCCTCGAGCGCTTCGCCGGGCGCGGGGTGGCCGCAGACACTGTTGGTCCAGACCCCAGGCCAGACCTTCTTGTGGCCGGCGCGCTGGGTGATCAGCAGGGCGTTGTCGCCGCGCCGCAGGACGTAGCACGAGAAGGCCAGGTGCAACCGGGTGTGTTCGTGGTGGCTGGCCAGCTTGGGGCCGGTTTCGCCGGTGGGCACGCCGTCCTCGGTGACGAAGACGACCTGCTCGGTCTCGGGTTCGGTCGCGGTATCCACGCGCCCCAGTGAACACGACGGCCGCCCGCGTGCCGTACCGCGAGGCGGGTGGGTTACCGCGGTCCGCCCGGCACGGTGACGAGTCGTCACCGTGCGTTGAGGTGCTCCACGAGCAGGGAGGTGACGGCTTCCGGTGCCTCCTCAGGTACCCAGTGCGAGACGTCTTCGAGCATTTCGAAGCGGTAGGGCCCGGTGACCCAGTTCGCGGTGTCGAGCGCGGCGGTCGAGCCGAACGAGACGTCTTCGGTGCTCCAGATGTACAGGGTCGGCACGGCGATCTTGCCGATCTTCCCGCCCGGCCGCCCGGCCCGGTACCAGTTGAGGGCGGCGGTGAGCGCGCCCGGCTCGGACAGCCGCTGCACGTAGTCGTCGACCTTGGACGGCGACACACGCCGATCGAACATCTCGCGCAGCGCGCGGGCGCCGTCCTCCAGCATCCGCCGTTCGGTGACGCGGGTCTGCCGCCACTCCGTCATGTAGCGCGTGCGCAGGTGCTGGTCTTCGTCGGTCTTCATGGCGTCGGCGAGTGCGGCGGGGTGCGGCGTGGAGACCACGGTGAGGCTACGCAGCCGTTCCGGGTGCGCGTCGGCGGTCCACCAGGCAACGGCGCCACCCCAGTCGTGCCCGACGAGGTCGAACTCCGGCCAGCCCAGCGCTTCGGTGATCGCGACGACGTCCCCGACGAGGTGATCGATCGAGTAGTCACCGGCGGGCTCCGGCCGCACCCCCGGCGAGTAGCCACGCTGATCCGGCGCGACGGCCCGGAACCCGAGCACCCCGAGGGTGGCAACCTGGTGCTCCCACTCGATCGCGGCTTCGGGGAAACCGTGCAGCAGCAGCACGGGCCGCCCGTCTTCGGGCCCGGCGGCGATGGCGTCGAAGGAACCGGCCTCGGTGGGGACGCTGATGTGGTCGATCACATCCTGAACTTATCCCTTGCTGCGCCGAGCCCGTCGAAGAGCTTGGCGCCGACGGTCACCTTGAGGTCGGGCCGGTCGGCGAGAGGGCTCAGATCAATGTCGTCGGTAGCGTGCAGGTGCAGCTCCCGGAGCGCGCTGAGGCCGGACAAGAGCCGAAGGTCCGGGATGGGGGTGTGCGCAACTTCCAAGACCCGGAGTCCGGTCAGTGCGGGGAGCAAGCTCAGGTCCACCTCGGGGCATTCGGTGAAGCAGAGCTTGGTCAAGCTATCGGCCCAACGGACGAGGACGTGCACATCCCGGAGGCTGGACCAGCGGTGAAAGCGCAGCTCGTTCGGCCGGTCCAAAAAGGATAGACCCTGCAAGTCTTCGAGGTCTGGAACCCAGTCCAGCTCCAACGCGGGCAAGTGGCGCAAGGGAGTCAACTCGGAGAGCTGGTCGCGGTCTTCGATGTTGGTCAGCCTGAGGTGCTTCAGGTTCTGCAGCTCGGCGAGCCGCACCCACCCGTGCGTAGGCACTTCGGCGTCGATGGTGCGCAGAGTGGGAATCGCGCCCAGTGGTCCAATGTCGGTCGTTCCATAGTTCGGGTCGCCGATCAAGCGGATGCTTTCCAGCGATGTGTCCGCCAGCGGCGCGAGGTCGAACTCGTCCAGGTCGTCGACCTCGCACTCGAGCGCCCTGAGGTGTCGCAGGTGCCCCAGCCCGACGAGGTCTGACGGGTCTGCCACGCACAAGCTTTCGATCGGCAGATCGGCCAGCACGCGTTCGGCGAATTCGGCCGGATCGAACCGCTGCCGGGCTTCGACCAGCGCGTTGACCACAGGCGGGTCCTGAGTCTCGCGGTAGCGAGTCAGGAGCTCGAGAGCCCCTGTTCCGCCGATCAGCGCGATCGCGTGGACGGTCGCCGCCGTCGCCGTGGAATCCGCGGGTTCGCAGTCGGCCAAGAGGTCGAGGACGAACTCGCCCGCTGCTGCTAACGCCTCCGCCTCCTCGAAGCTCGACGGCGGGATCAACGTGCTGGCGCGGTCCTCGATCTCGTTTCGCAGCCGCTCGCTCAACACCGGTGACGTCTCCAAGCACGCCAGCGCCACCAGGTCGAGCTTCAGCCGCTCCTGCTCGTCCGTGTCCCACCGGAGGATCCCGTCCAGCAGGCGCTCGCGCTGCGCGGGATGGGCGTGGCCCGCTGCCAGGACCACCACCTCGCGCCAATCGGCCCGGTGGGCGTTCGCGGTCAGGATGCCGATGTCGTCCTCTTCGACCGCCGCCTGGGCGGCCAGGTACTCCTGGAACGTCCGGTGCACGAAGTCGATTCGGCCCGGGACCGGTTCGCGCAGCACGCCCCCGCGATCCAGCAGGTGGCGGAACACCGTCCACGGCGTCACGTCGATCTGGCCCATCGAGCGCAGCTTCGCCGTGATGCGGGCTTCGGCGTCGGCGGCGGGGACGTCCGTGTGGCCGTTGCGGACCAGCCAGTACGCCAGGCTTCGCAGCAGCACCAGTTTCTCGGTCAGTGAAAGCCGGACGGGAGCTTCGATCCCTCGCTCGATGTCGCGGCTGTCGAGCAGCATGCGCAACGCGACGTCGTACAGCTCCATCCGGTTCTTCGGAAGCTGGCCGTTGCTCTGGTGGTGCAGCGCACAGAGCAACGCGCACAGCAGCGGGTTCTCGGCGAGCCGTCGCAGCGCGCTGCGGGCGCCGATGGCCGTGATCAGGGCGTCACGTTCTCCGTCGAGCGGCTCGCCCGGCAAGGCCTGGTGCCAGCGCGTGATCAACGTCCGGACGTCGCGCGGGGTCATCGGCTGCAGCCGCACTTCGGTGAACCCCTGGTCGCGCAGCCAGCCGGCGGCCACCGCGGCCGGGCGTGTGGTGAGGACGAACCGGGCGTGGGGGAACGCGCCGACAAGTTGACGCAGCCACTCGCGCACTTCGCGGCGGCGCTCGTCCGGGACCTCGTCGAGGCCGTCGACGAGCACGACGGCCCGGCCTCGGCGCAGGTGCCGCTGCACCCAGCCGGTCGGCATCTCGTCCGCGATGTGCCTGCCGACCTCGTCGAGGAAGCGTTCCGGCGCCGGCAGCGGCGAATGGCTGAACCGGCGCAGCCGCACCAGGAACGGCTCGAGGTCGTCCCAGCCGTCGACGTTCTGCAGCTGCCGGCTCGCGCACTGGACGGCCAGCCACTGCAGCAGCGTCGTCTTGCCTGAGCCGGCTTCCCCGCGCAGGAGGATTCTCGACGTCCGCGGCAGCACGTGCTCGATCCGGTCGCCGGGAACCTCCCCCTCGGACGTGACGCTGAGGCTCAGGTAGGCGACAGAAAGCGGGTACAGCCGGGTTGCCTCGGCCAGGCCCGCGCCGAACAGCGCCATCCGGTCGAGCGCCGTGACGACCTGGCGCCGGAAGTCCGCGGCGAAGTCGTCCGGGTGACGGCGTTCGGGCAGCGTTGCCAGCACGTTCCGGACCGTCTCGAGGATCTCCGTCTCGCGCTGGAGGATTTCGACGAGGGCACCCGGCTGGAAGCGCGGCAGGGTGGTTGTCACCTGCACCAGGTACGCGCAGCATTCCCGCAGCACACGCTGGTACAGCTCGGCCGCGTCGGCCGAGAGGAGCCTGGTGACGCCGGGCACGGTGCGGAGCAGGTAGCGGTAGAGGTACGTGGCGTCGAGGTCGGCGTCGAACAGGTCGTCGTCGGTCAACGCGGCGCGCTCGAACGTCTCGTGCACCGCGTCCACCGCGGCCGCGCGCTCGTTGTCCGGCAACGCACGGAACTCGACATCGAGGAAGGGCAGCAGCCGGTCGGCGACCCGGGATTCCAGGTTCGTGAACAGCAGCCGGAGCTTGCGGCGGTCGTTGAGCCCGGTGACCTGCTGCTCCAGCAGGTCGATCGCCTTGGCCGAAGCGTCGGCGGCGATCGGGCGGTCGCCGAGCCAGATCTTTGCGGCAGCCTTCACCACCGCAGTCGTCAACGCGATCGCCGAGGCTTCGAGACTCACCGAACCAAGCCTAGCCGAGCACCTCCTCAGTGGTGGCGACCTGCACGAGCGGGGCGTACAGCCGCAGGATGTCCAGGGCCTTCGCGTGGCTCTCGTCGTCCGCGCCCGCGCAGGCGTCGGATACCACCGTGACCGCGACGCCCGCGTCTGCCGCGGCCAGGGCCGTCGACAGCACACAGCAGTCCGTCGAGACGCCCGCCAGCACCAGGCCCGCGCCACCCACCCGGGTTGCCATGCGTGGGTGCCACTTGCCGAACGTGGTCGCGTCCACAGTGGACGACGGCTGGAACGCGTCGACCACCTGGTACAGCGGCGAGTCCGGTGGCTGGAGCGCGAACGGCCACTGCTCGTAGTACCGCCGCCACGCCCCTTCCGGTCGCGCCGGCGCGACGAACCGCGTGAACACGACGTCGTCGCCGAATGCCGTCACCAGCCGGCGGATCGGGGGGATCACCTCGGCGAAGCGCGGGGTGAACCACGGACTCGCCGGGTCGGCGAAGACGTTCTGCAGGTCGATGACCGCCAGGATCTGCCTCACACCGCCTCCTGGGCGCGGACCCGCCGCCGCGTCAGCAACGTCACCAGGAAGCCCAGGGCCAGCGCCAGCAGCACGCCGAGGTTCGCGAAGGCCCAGGCGCCTTCGCGGCCGCCGAGCCCGAACGGCTCCAGCAGGTATCCCTGCCACTTCAGCCAGTCCGCGGATGTGTTCGTCACCAGGCCCCAGCCGAGCGCCGTCGCCACCAGGACCAGCGCGATCGGTCCGAGCCGGACGTCGCCGTACCGGCCGGCCGGGTCGAAGAGGTCCGGCTCGGCGTAGTCGCGGCGCAGCAGGACGTCCGCGAGCATCACGCCGCACCAAGCCGCGACCGGCACGCCCAGCGTCACCAGGAAACCCTGGAACTGGCCGAGGAACTCGCCGCCGAAGAACACGATGTAGATCGTGCCCAGGATCATGATCACGCCGTCGACGAACGCCGCCGCCGGACGCGGGATGCGCACGCCCGCCGAGAGCAGCGCCAGCCCCGACGAGTAGATGTCCAGCACCGCGCCGCCGACCAGGCCGAGCACCGCGACGATCGCGAACGGCACCAGGAACCACAGCGGCAGCAACGAAGTCAGCGCGCCGATCGGGTCGGCCGCGATCGCCTTGTTCAGGTCCGGCGACGAGCCGGCCAGCAGCAGCCCGAACACCAGCAGCACCACCGGCGCCACCGACGCGCCGAACGTCGTCCAGCCGACCACGCCCCGGCTCGACGCCGACCGCGGCAGGTAGCGCGAGTAGTCCGCGGCCGCGTTGACCCAGCCGAGACCGAAGCCGGTCATCAGGAACACCAGCGCGCCCACCCACTGCTGCGCCGAACCGGACGGCAGCGCGCTGACCGCCGCCCAGTGGACGTCGCCGGCCACGAGGACCACGTAGACGACCGTGAGCACCCCGGTGATCCAGGTGATCCACGTCTGCAGCCGCATGATCGCGTCGAAGCCGAGGACGCCGGCGGCCACGGTCAGCGCCGCCACCACGACGAGCGCGATCACCTTCGTCGGCGTCCCGCCGCCCCAGCCGAGGCGCTCGAACACGGTCGCCGTGGCCAGCGTCGCCAGCGCCGCGAGCACGGTTTCCCAGCCGACCGTCAGCAGCCACGAGATCGCCGACGGCAGCCGGTTGCCGCGTATGCCGAACGCCGCCCGCGAGAGCAGCATCGTCGGCGCCGACCCCCGTTTGCCCGCGATGGCGACGAAGCCGCACAGCAGGAACGAGAACAGGATGCCGACGAGGCCGGCGACCAGTGCCTGCCAGAACGAGATGCCGAAGCCGAGGGTGAACGAGCCGTAGCTCAGCCCCAGCACCGACACGTTCGCGCCGAACCACGGCCAGAACAGCTGCCGTGGTCTTCCACGCCGCTCGGCGTCGTCGATCACGTCGAGGCCGTTGGTCTCCACCTCGAGCCTGCGGGAAGCGGTCATCGCGTGGCCTCCACCAGCTTGTCGATCTCTTCACGGCCCGGCGCGGTCGCCGGACCGGGCCGGGTCACCGAAAGCGCGGCCGCCGCGTTGGCGCGCACGGCGGCGTCGAGGAGGCTACTGCCGCGCAGCACCTCCGCGGCCAGCACACCGCAGTGCGTGTCGCCGGCGCCGGTGGTGTCCACCGCGTCGACCGGGAAGCCGGGGACGTGGGTGATCCGGCCGTGCTCGTGGACGCGGCAGCCGTTCGCGCCCTCGCGCACGATGGCAACCGGTGGCAGCTCGCCCAGCACCTCGGCTTCGCGGGCGTTGCAGCTCAGTATGTCTATTGTGGACAGCAAGTCATGAAGGTCTCCAGGGTTGATGTCTGCGATGAGCGGGCCGGGATCGAACAGGATCCTCGAGCCGGGAAGGCGAGGCAGCCACTCCAGAAGGGCGCCGCGGTTGATCTCGTGCAACCAACTGTAGCCGCTCACGTACACGACGTCGTCATTCTTTGGGGTGACTCGGTCGAGCTGTTCCGCTCGCAGCCGTCCTTCGGCGCCGGTGCCGGTCGCGAAGGTCCGCTCGCCGGCCGCGTCCACCAGCACGACGACGACACCAGTGTCCACTTCGGACGATGGTTCGTGCGCCAGTTCCACGCCTTCGGCCGCGAGGGCGTTGCGGGCGAGGTCGCCGAAGCACCCGATTCCGTGGCTGCCGGCGTAAAGCACGCGCGCACCGGACCGCGCGGCGGCGGCCATGACGTTGAAACCGCCACCGGGCAACAGGTTCGTCGACGACGCGAGGACGTCGCCGCCGGGCGGTGGCAGGGCCGGCACCGCCATGACGAGGTCGACGACGACCTGTCCGGTGTGCACCAGCCGCCCGCTCACCGGCGGCGCAGCTTCAGGAGTTCGTCGACGAGCGGCCCGAATTCGAGCCGGTTGACGGCGAGCACGGTTTCGACGACGTCGGGGCGGAAGGCGCCGACGCCGTGCGCGGCGCCGAGCATCGCCCCGCAGATCGAGCCGACGGTGTCGGTGTCGCCGCCGAGCCCGGCGGCCAGCCGCAACGCCGACGGCGGGTCGTCGCCCATGGCCTCGGCCAGCGCGAAGGCGGCCACGACGGATTCCTGCGAAGCGACCGAAGTGCCGATGACCTGCGCGACCGCGTCGGCGACAGCTGCCGGCGCCATGCCCCGCACCCAGTCACGCGCCCAGCGGATCCGGGCGGCGATCTCCCCGCCGGGTGCCCAGTGCCCGCGTTCCCCGCCGACGACGGCGGCGCGCTCCCCGGCGTCGAGCGCCTCGGCCAGGCTCGCGCCGTCGACCCCGGCGGAGACGGCGGCCGCGACCGCGGCGGCCGACGCGATGCCCAGGCTGGTGTTGTGGGTGACCCGCGCGGTCGCGGCCACCGCGTCGACCAGCCGGTGCAGGTTCTCCGACGGCGTCGCGATGCCGACCGGCGCGACCCGCATGGCGGCGCCGTTGGTGGTGCCGGTGCGGCCGGCTTCGTCGGCCGGGACGCCGTCCTGGAGCCGGGCGAGCGCGCGTTTGGTGGACGGCCCGAGCAGGTCCGCGGAACCGCGGCGGACCATGTCCGCCTCCCAGATCAGCAGGGCGTCGGCCAGCACGTGTGGCTCCACGGTGCCGCGGCCGTCGATGAGCAGCCGGGCCAGGAGGACGGCCTGCTCGGTGTCGTCGGTGACCGAGCCGGCGGGCATCGACGGCGCGACCGGCTGCTCGGCGACGGCGGTGAGCAGGCCGGTGACCGGCCCGTAGGTGGCGGCGATGGCGGCGCGGGACATCGACTGCGTCGGCATCCCGAGCGCGTCGCCGACGGCCAGGCCGGTGAACGCGCCGAGCGCCCGGTCGCGCGCGGTCACCGGTGCCCGAAGGTGAGGTGGAACTGGAACCGGTCCGGGTCCAGCAGGCTGACGACCCGCTCGACGAGCCGGCCTTCGGCGTCGACCGAGGTGCGCTCGGCGCGGAGGAAGAGCTCGCCGACGCTGCGGCCGAGGAGTCCGGCGGCGCCGGCGTCGAGGCGTTCGGTGCTGATCCACTGGTCGCCGCCGACGGAGATCCGCCCGGCGGCTTCGAGGGTCTTGGTCAGCGAGCCGTCGCGCAGGCCGGTTTCGGGGAGGACGGCGAGCGGTCCGACGGCGGGCACGGTGGCGGTTTCCAGGGAGATCCCCCGGTCGTGCTCGCGCCGCAACCGCCGCACGGCGACGTAGGCCTGTTCGCCGAATTCTTCTTCGAGGACAAGGTCTTCGACGGTTTCGATGCCGAGCAGCTCGGTGGTGACCGGCGCGCCGGCGTCGGCGAGCGCGCGGGCCCAGCCGAGCCGCTGGTCGAGCTGGACGCCGTCGAAGGTGACGAACGACCCGACGCCGGCCTGGGTGGAGATGAGCTCGAGCTGCTGGAGCTCGGACAGCGCGCTGCGGACGGTGCCCCGGCTGACCTGGTACTGCAGGGCGAGCTGGTGCTCGCCGGGGAGGCGGTCGCCGTGGGCGAGGCGCCCGGAGCGGATCAGGTCGGTGAGGTCCCCGACGAGCTGCTGCCGCTTGCTGTACATGTACACACCTGTACACCGCGCGTTGTCGCAGGTCAAGCGGCCACAAGGGGCCTCGCGTCGGCGGCGATCATCTTGCCGGCCTTTTCGGCCACCTTGCCGGAGACGACCATGATCACCGCGAAGGAACCCGCGAAGAGGGTCGTGCTCAGCCAGACCATGGTCGGGACGGGCAGGGTGAACGCGCCGACGATGCGGACGGAGCTTTCCAGCACGAAGCCGATTCCCCAGATGACGCTGCAGCGCCGCATGATGGCGGTGAACGTTTCGTTTTCACTGAGCCGTTCCCACGCGGCTTCGTTTTCGGCCTTGCCGCGGGTGAGGAACGGGCGCATCGTCTTGGTCATGATCGGCGCCGCGGTGAACGCGGAGGCGAGGATGACGAGGCCGGTGACGCCACTGCCGAGCGAGTCCTTGGCGATCATCATCCGGGCGTCGCCGGAGACGAAGGTGAGCAGCATGCCGACGACGTTCGTGACGAGGACGACGAGGGCGAGGCCGTTGAGCGTGCGCTCCTTGGCGAACTGGTGGAGCGTCCGGGCCAGCGGGAAGACGCCGGCGACGGCGAGCGCGGTGAAGTCGCTCGCGCCGAGCGAGTGGAGTGCGTAGTAGACGCCGGTAGGGACGGCGATCTCGATCGCGAGGGTCTTGAGCAGGGAGCTTCCGGGCTGGTTCGTCGTCATGCGTCGAGCTTGTCGCGGGAGCGGGGCCGGGAAGGATGCCGTCCGCCACGACTTCGGCCTGACAGATGTCACGACCTCACGTTTCGCGCCGCTGCGTCGTCTACTGGGTATGACGATCTTCTTGCGCCTCACGATGGCGCTGCAGACGCTGGCGGTCTTCCTTGCCCCGGTCACCGCCGGGCTGTTGCTGACCACCCCGAACGGGCACGTGCTCCACAGCGCTTCGGCGTACACGGTGTGGATCGTTGCCGTCGTGCAGGTGGTTGCCGCGGTGCTGGCTTGGCGGCCGGGTGGCGGCTCGCCACGGGTGATCCTCTACGCGGGGGTGTTCCTGGGGCTCGTGACCGCGCAGGTGGTCCTCGGTATCGCGCACGTCACGGCCGTGCACGTCCCATTGGGGGTACTGCTGTTCGGCCTGAGCCTGGTGCAGCTCAGCCGCCCGAGTGCATATCTTCGGCCTCGGGCACGCAGTCGTCGTCCGGATCGTCGAGCCAGCCATGTGGCAGCGTGACCTTGCCCGGGGAGCCCTGACGTCCTCGCGGGCCCGTGGCCGCCTCCGGGAAGGGGGCGTCGTGGTCGAGCTGGGCGATCAGGTCGTCGAGCTGGTCCATCGACGACAGCATCGCGAAGCCGCGACGCAGCTCCGAGCCGACCGGGAAGCCCATCAGGTACCAGGCCATGTGCTTGCGGATGTCGCGCATGGCCTTGTCGTGGCCGTCGTGCTCGATGAGGAGTTCCGTGTGGCGGCGGAGCACCCGCGCCACTCCGCCCAGGTTGGGCGGGGTCGGGATCGCGCGGCCCTGGAAAGCGGCTTCGAGCTCGCCGAACAGCCACGGGCGGCCGAGGCAGCCGCGGCCGACGACGACGCCGTCGCAGCCCGTTTCCGCGACCATGCGCAGGGCGTCGTCGGCGCTGAAGATGTCGCCGTTGCCCAGCACCGGGATGGTCGTGACGGCTTCCTTCAGCTCGGCGATCTTCGTCCAGTCGGCCTGGCCGGAGTAGCGCTGCGCGGCTGTCCGGGCGTGCAGGCTGACGGCGGCGGCGCCCTCGGCTTCGGCGATGCGGCCGGCGTCGAGGAAGGTGCGGTGGTCGTCGTCGATGCCGATGCGGAACTTCACCGTGAACGGCGTGTCGCCGGCGGCCTTCACCGACTCGCGGACGATGGCCTCGAACAGCTTCCGCTTGAACGGCAGCGCGGCCCCGCCGCCCTTGCGCGTCACCTTCGCGACCGGGCAGCCGAAGTTGGAGTCGACGTGGTCGGCGAGCCCTTCGCCGACGATGATGCGGACGGCTTCGGCCATGGTCTTGGGGTCGACGCCGTAGAGCTGCATGGACCTGGGCTTTTCGTGCTCGCCGAAGGTCATCATGTGCATGGTGCCGGGGTGCCGTTCGACGACGGCACGGGCGGTGATCATCTCGCACACGTAGATGCCGGCGCCGTACTCCTGGCACAGCTGCCGGAAGGCGACGTTGGTGATGCCGGCCATGGGGGCGAGCACGACCGGCGGATCGACCTCGTAGGGGCCGATCTTCAGGGCGGGCTTGCTCAGGGTCGCGGTCACGTCCTCCATTGTCGCTTGTGGTGTCGATCACGTCGACCAGGGGCTCGCGGCCTTCGCGCCCTCCCGGAGGGAGGCATAGGTTTCCCGCCATGACGAACGCGCCCCTGCGCTGGGGAATCATGGGTACCGGCGGGATCGCCGGCGCCTTCGCCCACGATCTGCGGCTCACCGAGTCCGGTGTGGTCGCCGCGGTCGGATCACGGACCGCGGACGGTGCCGAGCGGTTTGCCGACAAGCACCGCGTTCCCACCCGCCACAGCAGCTACGAAGCCCTCGCGAACGATCCGGATGTCGACGTCGTCTACGTCGCCACGCCGCATCCCCTGCACCACGCCAACGCCCGGCTCGCCCTCGAAGCCGGGAAGCCCGTGCTCGTCGAGAAGCCGTTCACGATGAACGCCGACGAGGCTCGCGACCTCGTCGGCCTCGCGCGGACCAAGGACCTCTTCCTGATGGAGGCCATGTGGACGCGCTTCCTGCCGCACGTCCGGCACATCCGCGAGCTGTTGCCACGGCTGGGGGACGTCGTCACCGTCACCGCCGACCACGGGCAGTGGTTCGCCGCGGACCCGGCCTTCCGGCTGTTCGCTCCCGAACTCGGCGGCGGCGCCCTGCTCGACCTGGGGATCTACCCCGTTTCGTTCGCGTCGATGGTCCTCGGCGCGCCCGAGCGCGTGGCCGCCATGGCCAGTCCCGCCTTCACCGGCGTCGACGCCCAGATGTCGATGCTGTTCGGCTACGCGAGCGGCGCGCAAGCCGTCCTGACCTGCACCTTGAGCGCGGTTTCACCGACCACCGCGGCGATCGTCGGCACCGACGCGCGGATCGAGGTCGACGGGGCCTTCTACGCGCCCGCGTCCTTCACCTTCATCCCGCGCGAAGGCGAACGAAGCCGATTCGAATACGTCGATGAGGGCCACGGCCTGCGGCACCAGGCCGACGAAGTCGCGTTGCGGCTGGCCGCCGGGGAGACCGAGAGTCCGCTCATGCCGCTGGCCGAGACCGTCTCGATCATGACCACCATGGACCAGGTGCTGGCCGCGACCAGGACGTGACCCGGGATTGAGTAGTGCTACGGATCCGCAGGTGGGCGCCTTGGGTGACCCTGTCCGGTATGACCACCGAAGCGAATGTGCTCCTCCGGCTCGCCGGCGAGATCGACGACCTGGGGCGTCGTCTCGCCCTGGTGGGTTCCGAACTGCGGACCGTCCAGGCCGGGCAGGCAGACCAGGCCGAACCGGCCAAGCAGCCCGAGCAGACCACCCAGCCGCACCCGGCACCACAACCGCAACGACAACCTGAGCCGCAACCTCAACCCCCGCCCAGGCCGATGCGGCCCGACTCGGTCCCGTGGCCGCACTACCAGTGGCAGCCCCCGCCGGCGCCGCAGTACGTCCCGCCGCCGCAACAGCAGTACGTCCCGCCTGCTCCGCGGCAGACGCTCGGCGAGAAGCTCGGCAAGGAAGGCGCCGGCAGCCGCGTGCTCGCCTGGGTCGGCGGGGCCGTCACGCTGCTCGGTGTCGTCCTGCTGCTCGTGCTGGCCGTGCAGCGCGGCTGGCTCGGGCCGTTGCCGCGGGTGCTCGTCGGTGCCGGGTTCGGGCTCGCGCTCACCGGCACCGGTGTCTGGCTGCACCGCAAGCCCGCCGGCCGCACCGGCGCCTTCGCGCTGGCGGCCACCGGCATCGCCACGCTCTACCTGGACGTCGTCGCCGCGACGTCGCTGTACGAGTTCCTGCCGGTGCTCGCCGGGCTCGCCGCCGGCCTGGCGGTCGCCGTCGGCGGGCTGCTCGTGGCCGTGCGGTGGGAGTCGCCGCTGCTGGCCTCGGCCGTCGTCGTCGGCTGTGCCGTCTGCGCGCCGATGATCGTCCGCGGGTTCACCCCCGAACTGGTCACCTTCCTGCTGATGATCCAGCTCGCGACGGCGCCGGTGCAGCTGCGCCGCGACTGGTCGTCGCTGACGCTCGCGGCCGGTATCCCGCCGCTGTTCGCCTCCGTGATCAGCACGGCGGTGCTCGGCGGGGGCGGCAGCTGGCCCAACACCGCCGCGGCGGGCGGTGCCGGGGTCACGGCGGTCGTGCTGGCGCTCATCGTGCTGCGGCGTCGTGAGAACGACCCCGCGGCGCTCTCGCTGCTGGCCACCGCCGTGGTGCCGACGCTCGTCGCGGCGTTGCTGCTGCCGAAGGCGCAGGCGGTGCCGGTCACGGCCGGGGCGGGCGTCGTGCTGCTCGCCGTTTGGGCGGCGCGCCGCTGGTGGCCCGGGTTCGCCGGGCAGGTCGCCGGCCTGGCCGGGCTGCTCGCGATCCTCCAGGCGACCGTCACCCAGTTCGACGGCCCGGCGCGCGCCGGGGTGCTGCTCGGCGAGGCGTTGCTGCTGGTCGTGGCCGCGGTGGGCGGCCGCAACCGGGGTGCGCTCGCCGCCGCGCTCGGATTCGCGGCGATCGGCGGCCTGCTCGGCTTGGTCTTCGACGTCACGCCCGCGCTGCTGATCGTGCCCCGCACCCACCCGGCCGCCGAGCTGGCGGGCGCGCTCGCGGTCGCCGCGCTGATCCTCGCCGTGTCGGTCGCGCTGCCGTGGGCCGCCGCGCGCCTGTCGGTGTTCCGCGGCCCGGCCGAAGACCTGCCGATCTGGCTGCTCGCCGGGGTTTCGGCGCTGTACGGCGCCGCCGGGGTCGTGCTCTGCGGCGCCCTGCTGGCGGTCCCCGGCCGGACCGGGTTCCTCGTCGGCCACGCGCTGATCACGGTGTCCTGGACGATCGCGGCGCTCGTGCTGCTCCTGCGCGGGATCGACGTCGTCGCGCTGCGGGTGACCGGGCTGATCCTGGTCGGCGCCGCGGTGCTGAAGCTGGTGCTGTTCGACCTGTCGGCGCTCGACGGGCTGGCCAGGGTGGGCGCGTTCCTCGGCGCGGGCCTGGTGCTGCTGGCGGCCGGGACGCGGTACGCGCGGCGGGTCGCGTCGCGCTGAGGCGGAAGAATTGCCGGTGCCCCGTGGTTACCTGAATCACAGGACCGACGACCAGGGGGCACCGACATGGCACCACCGAAACTCGCCGACCGGGCGGACGAGCCGATCGGCTGGCTGACCACAGTCACGCCGAAGGGGCGGCCCGCGCCGCGGCCGGTGTGGTTCGTCCTCGACGGCGACGACATCGTGCTGTTCAGCCAGCCCGGCGCCGCGAAGATCCGGCACATCGAGGCGAATCCCGAGGTGAGCTTCCACCTGAACACCGACGAGCACGGCGGCGCGTTCGTCGTCGTGAACGGGAAGGCGTACCTCGAGGCGGGGAAGGCCTCGGAGGCGCCGGGGTACCTCGACAAGTACGGCTCCCACTACGCCGCGGTCGGTTTCGAGACACCGGAAGCCTTCGACGCCGAGTACTCCGCCCGCATTCGCGTGGTGCCCGAGCGCTCCTGGGGGTTCTGACTAGAAACCGACGCTCAGGCAAGCCAGCCGGGCACCCGCCGTGCCCGCGTGGCCCGGGTCGGTGTGGGTGTGGGTTTCGTGGATGACCACGGACTTCGCCCGCCGATCGGCGAACGTCCAGTCCACTGTGGACCGCGCGAAGCCGGTGCCGGCCCGGTCGGTGGTGAAGTCGAGCCAGATCTCGTTGCGGGGGTTCGCGTACGCGGGGTCGACCGACGGCTTCGCCGGGTCCGGCAGGTGCTGGAAGTGCGGCCCGGCGGCGTCGCCGGTGGCGCCGCACGGCTGGGTGTGCGCGTGGGCGCCGTAGGCCCGGTCCGGCCGCAGGCCGCTGACGAAGAGCAGGGTGGTCGTGCCGGCGCTCTCGGCCGAAAGGCCGAACACGTGCGCCCGGGCGCCGGCCGGGACGAGGTCGGGGCGGTACGTCACCGCGGTTGCGCCGGGGGCAGCCGCGGTGAACGTGCCGTACGCGGTTGTGAACCGCGCCGGTGCCGGCGACGCGGCGGCGGTGCCGGGAGCGAGCACGGCGACGGCGGCCGCGGCGGCCAAAACGGGAAGAAGACGCATTTCCCCTCTTTAGCCAGTCGTCCGGGGAGCCGCCATGATCATCACTCGGACGAGTGACCGATTTGGTGGAAAAGTTACGGATTTCCCATCCGGTGGACAGTCGTGAGCCCGGTTATGGTCATCTGGTGCCCGAACACACCGGCGAAACCCGCAACGAACAGCTCACGCGCAACGTCGGCGAGCTCCTGCAGGAACTGCGTGTCGCGCAGGCCGGGGTGCAGATCCTCTTCGGCTTCCTGCTGTCGGTCGTGTTCACCGACCGGTTCCACGACGCCAGCGGGTTCGAGAAGTCGCTGCACCTGTCCGCGGTCGCGCTCGCCGTGGCGTCGACGGCCCTGCTCACCGCGCCCGCGGCGTGGCACCGGCTGCTGTTCCGCACCGGCAGCCGGGAACGGATCCTGCGCGTCGGCAACGGGCTCGTGCTGGTCGGGCTGGTCTGCCTGGCGCTGGCGATCACGTCGACGGTCGCGCTGATCGCCAAGGTCGTCTACGGCTGGATCGCCATGGGGATCCTGGGCGTGCTGTGCGTGCTGATCTTCGGGATCCTCTGGTTCGTCATGCCGATCCGGATGCACCCGGCCAACGGCGATCAGCCGACGGGCCCGCCCAAGTAGAGCGTGTCCTCCTGGACGAAGCAGAGCGGGTTGCCGAACGGGTCGTCGGCGTAGAAGGAGCGTTCGCCCCAGAACTGCGTCTCGATGGTGTCGTCGGCCCAGCGCGGCCCGGCGGCGCGCACCCGCTCGAACGTCTCCTCGACGTCCTCGACCGCGAGGTAGACGATCCGCGGGTCCCGCCGCGGACGCGGTTCGCGGTGTTCGAGCGGGGCTGCGACGCAGGCCAGTACCACCTCGCCGAGGGTGAAGTAGTGCCGGTTGACCGCGATCCGCTCGCCCGGATCGCCGAAGACGGCGGCGTAGAAAGCGACCGCGACCTCGATGTCGTCGACGGGCTGGATCAGCCGGAACAGCCTCATGCCGCGGACACTACCGCTGTTCATCCGGTGTTCGGCAGGCGTTGCCGGGGTGGTCGGAAGCCGCCCGTAGCTTCCCGCCCGTGACTGACACTTCTCGCCGGACCTTCCTCCTCGGCGCCCCGGCCGTCGCCGCCGCGGTGACCTTGCCGAACGTCCTCGGCGCCCCGGCTGCCCAAGCCGCCGGCCGGCACCGCCCGGACACCGAAGATCCGCGCTTCACGCTCGTGGTCATGCCCGACACGCAGTACCTGTTCGACGAGGACCGCGGTGACGCGGCCCCGCTGGACGCCTCGCTGAGGTACGTCCTCGAGGAAGCCGAAGACAACGTTGTCTTCCTCGCCCACCTCGGCGACCTCACCCAGAACGGCCGGGCGGACGAATTCGCCCGCGTCAGCCGGTCGTTCCAGGCGCTCGACCGCTGCCGGTTCCCGTACAGCACCCTCGCGGGCAACCACGACATCGACGGCTCGAAGGACGACCAGCGCGGCCCGTCGCCGTACCTCGACGCGTTCGGCCCGCAGCGCCAGCGCAATTCGCCGACGTTCCGCGGCGCGACGAAGGACGGCTACAACAGCTACCACGTCTTCCGTGGCGGCGGCCGCGAGTGGCTGCTGCTCGCCCTCGACTGGCGGCCCTCGGCAGGTGGCCTGAACTGGGCGAAGCAGGTCCTCGCGGAGCACCCGACGCTGCCGGCGATCCTCACCATCCACGAACTGGTCTGGGCCGACGACAACGCCCAGGCGCAGTTCTCGACGTTCGGCGAGCACGTCTGGCAGGAGCTCGTGCAGGGCAACGACCAGATCTTCCTCACGCTCAACGGCCACTACTGGCCGACCGGGCGCACCGTCCGGAAGAACGCCGCCGGGCACGACGTGCACGTCCACATCGCCAACTACCAGGACCGCTACTACGGCGGCAGCGCGATGATCCGGCTCTACCAGTTCGACCTCGCGCGCGGCGTGATCGACGTCCGGACGTTCTCGCCGTGGCTCGCCGCGCAGGACCACCTGAGCGAAATGCAGCAGGTGGAGGTCGAGCGCAGCGGCGCGGCCGACTACTTCAGCCTGGAGATCGACTTCGCCGAGCGCTTCCGGGGCTTCGCGCCGGTGCCGGTTCCGCCCGGACGGCCCGCGAAGCAGCTGCTGGTCCCCGGAACCGTCGCGTACTGGCGCTTCGAGGGCGGCCAGGACGGCAAGGCGGTGCCGGACGACGTCGTCGTGCGTGACCAGACCGGCCGTGGCAACGACCTCACGCGCGTGACCGCGCCCGGGAGCGGGCCGGACGCGTTGAAGTACTCGAACGAGTTCTCGCCGCGGCAGCCGTCACGGGCGAGCCTGCGGTTCGATGGCAGCCGCGACCCCAGCCGGGGCGCCTACCTGCGCACGGTCGACGCGGCGCCGATGAACCGGCTGAAGTTCGAGCGCGGGTACACCGTCGAGGCGTTCTTCCGGCTGCCCGCGAACTTCAAGGACGGCCACCACGGCTGGTGCGGCCTGTTCGCCCGGCAGGGCAGCGGCGCCGCCGCGGGCAAGACCGGCGACGACCCGCAGGAATCGGCGGCCACGCTGTCCCTTTCGGACGGTGGCGAGCTGCAGTGGGCGGTGTACCCGCTGAACCAGGACCGGACCTCGACGAACTGGGGCCACGAGCTGCCGGTCGAGAAGTGGTGGCACGTCGCCGTGGTCAACGACGGCCGGCGCACGACGATGTACGTCGACGGCTGCCCGGTGGTCCGGAACCCGGCCACGCCCGCTGTCGGGCTCGCCGATCCGGGCGGGCCGTGGCTGGTCGGCGCGTCGTCCTACGAGGGCAAGGTCGACCGCAGTTTCGCCGGGCTGCTGGGTGACGTGCGGGTGGTGGACCGGCCGCTGAACCCGCGTGAATTCATGCTGGGCTGAAGCCCTTGACAGCGGGTGGACAATAAAAAATCGGCGTACTCTTCGGAAACACAGAAGAACTCGCCGAACCTGATAAGAGTCTAACCGCTGTGAGGGGAACTTGTCAAACCAGGGGTACGACGAGGAATTGCGGGAAGAACGGGCCTACGTCGCCGCGCTGTACGAGCGGCTCGACCGCGAGCGCGCGGCGGCGCAGGCCCGGTACCACGGCGCACTCGGGCAAACCGGTGTGAAGCCGGGGGAACGGGACAACGACGTCCGGTTCCGGTCGCGGGAGGCGGCCCGGCTGGACGTCGCCGACAACGGGCTCTGCTTCGGCCGGCTGGACGCCCTTTCGGGCGAAACCAGCTACATCGGCCGGATCGGGCTCTTCGACGCGGAAAACGACTACGAACCCTTCCTGCTGGATTGGCGGGCGCCCGCGGCGCGGCCGTTCTACGTCGCCACCGCGGCGACGCCGGAAAACATGCGCCGTCGCCGTCAATTCCACACGATGGGCCGTCGGCTCCTCGATTTCACCGACGAGGTCCTGGGACGTCCGGGGGACGCCGAACGCGGGGACGCGGCCCTGCTCGCGGCCGTCAACGCGCCCCGCGGCGAGGGCATGCGGGACATCGTCGCGACGATCCAGGCCGAGCAGGACGAGATCATCCGCCTCGGCCACGCGGGCGTGTTGGTGGTCGAAGGCGGCCCCGGCACCGGCAAGACGGCCGTGGCCCTGCACCGGGTGGCGTACCTGCTCTACACCAAGCGCGAGCGGATGTCGCGCAGCGGCGTGCTCGTCGTCGGGCCGAGCCCGCTGTTCCTCGACCACATCGGCCGCGTGCTGCCGTCACTCGGCGAGTCGGACGTCGTCTTCACGACGACCGGCGGGCTCTTCCCCGGCCTGCGCGTCACCGCCGAGGACGAGCCGGAGGTCGCGCGGCTCAAGGGGTCGCTGCGCATCCTCGACGTGCTGGCCGCCGCGGTCGCCGACCGGCAGCAGGTGCCGGACGAGCCGATGCTGATCGACCTGGGCGACGTCACCGTGGCACTCGACGCCGGCCTCGTGGCCGAGGCCCGGCTGGCCGCACGCGAGACAGGGCTGCCGCACAACGAAGCCCGCGCGGTCTTCCGGGAGCGCGCCGTCGCACTCGTCGCCGAGCGCGGCGTGGCGAAGATCGGCGAAGGCTGGCTCAGCCGGGAGGACCGCGGGTTGTGGGCGGACCTGCGCGCCGACGTCCTCGGCGAACTCGCGGAGCACGAAGCGCTCGGCGCCGCGCTCGACGGGCTGTGGCCCTACCTGACGCCGGAGACGCTGCTGGCGCCGCTGTACATGTCGCCGCGCCGGCTCGAGGCGGCCGGTGCCGATCCGGCGTTGTTCCGCGCGGACGGCACCGCCTGGACCGTGTCCGACGTGCCGTTGCTCGACGAGCTGGTCGACCTGCTCGGCCGGGACGACGCCGCCGAACGCGCCGCCGCGCGCCGGCGGGCGGAAGCGGAGGCCGAGTACGCCTCCGGCGTCATGGAGGTGATGAAGCTGGACGCCGAGGAACTGGACGAGGACGTCGCGCTGCTCGCCGAGGACCTGCTCGACGCCGAGGAGCTGGCCGGGCGGTTCACCGAGCGTGACCAGCGTGACCTCGCCGAACGGGCGGCCGCGGACCGGGACTGGACGTACGGGCACGTCGTCGTCGACGAGGCGCAGGAACTGTCCGAAATGGACTGGCGGGTGCTGATGCGGCGGTGTCCCAGCCGGTCGTTCACGGTCGTCGGCGACCTCGCCCAGCGCCGTTCGGCGGCGGGGGCGACGGCGTGGGGCCCGGTGTTCGCCCCGTACGTCGGCGACCGCTGGCTGTACCGCGAGCTGACCGTGAACTACCGGACCCCGGCGGAGATCATGACGGTCGCGGGCGCGCTGCTGACCCGCTTCGCGCCGGGCGCGCGGCCGCCGGAATCGGTGCGCGCGTGCGGCGTCCGGCCGTGGTCCAGACGAGTGGCGGACGACGAGCTGCCCGAGGCCATCGAGGACTTCGTCCGCGACGAGGCCGGCCGCGAAGGCACCAGCGTCGTGATCGGTCCGCCCGGGGTGCCGGGAACGATCCCGGCCGCGGCAGCCAAAGGGCTGGAGTTCGACGCCGTGCTCGTCGTCGAACCGGAGCGGATCCTGGCCGCGGGCCCGCGCGGCGCGGCCGAGCTCTACGTCGCGCTCACGCGCGCCACGCAGCGCCTCGGGGTGCTGCACCGGGATCCGCTCCCGGCGGCGCTGACCGGCCTCGCCGAGGCCGGGGTGCCCGCGAGGTCCGGGCACCGGCGATTCCTGTAGCGGAACGGGGGGTGGCGGGCGGCGAGTGCCCGTCATCCCCGCGCCGCTACGCCGTGAGCCGGCCCCAGGAGTAGTTCTGCTTGGCCAGCTTCAGGTACACGAACAGTTCGGTCCCGGACACGCCCGGGATCTTCCGGATCTCCTCACCGAGCACGTCGAGCATGTGGTCGTCGTCCCGGCAGACCAGTTCGGCCAGCAGGTCGTAACGCCCGGCGCACAGCACGACGTAGTGCACGTTCGTCAGCTCGGACAGCTTGTCCGCGACCTCACGGGGATCGACGCCGTCGACGTTGATGCCGACCATGGCCTGGCGCGTCAGATCCACGTTGGCGGGGTCGGTCACCGCGACGATCTGCATCAGGTCGTCGCGCAGCAACCGCTGTACGCGCTGGCGGACCGCTCCCTCCGAAAGGCCGACCGCCTTGGCCAGTGCGGTGAACGAGGCCCGGCCGTCCTGCTGCAGCAGAGCGATCAGCGATCTGTCCGTGTTGTCCAGCGCGCGCGCACGTGTTTCGTCACCCATGCCGTCCCTCCCTGTGTTTCGGCATGTGATTTGTCAAGTGCGCAGCGTATCGAGACCTGCCGAGAAAGCGAGACCCCCGCGCCAGCTTCGCGCGATTCGACGTGCACGCCGCGCTCAGCCGAGGAATCGGTGGCGAGAGGCGAAATCGACGAGGCTTTCCGAGGCGGTTTTGTGCGCCCGCGCACAGCCGGGCGCGCCCGCCGGGCCGCGCCAGGTACCGTCCGACGGCTCTTTCGTACCGGTGACCCCAGGAGGACCAACGCATGTCGGAGGCCGTGGCGCTCGGTGCCGCCCCCGCCGTTCCCGCCAAGGGACTGCGCGGCGGCGCGCTGGGCATGGTGTCGTCGATGGTCATCGGGATGTCCTCGACCGCGCCGGCGTACTCCATCGCGGCCACGCTCGGGCTGATCGTGCTGGCCGGCACCGGCTTCAAGGCGGCCGCGTTCGTGCTGCTCTCGTTCGTGCCTGTCCTGTTCGTCGCCTTCGCGTTCCGCGAGCTGAACACCGCGGAACCGGACTGCGGCACCAATTTCACCTGGGCGGCCCGGGCGTTCGGCCCGCACGCCGGGTGGTTCACCGGCTGGGTCGTCACGGTCGCGCAGCTGCTGGTGATGAGCAGCCAGTCCGCGCTCACCGGCCGGTACACGCTGCTGCTGTTCGGCGCGTCCGACGCGGCGGGCAACCGGTGGCTGACGACGGCGATCGGCGCCGCCTGGCTGCTCGGGCTGTGCTGGCTCTGCCACCGCGGCATCGAGGTGTCCGCGCGGGCGCAGTGGATCCTGCTCGGCGTGGAACTCGCCGTCCTGGTGCTGTTCTCGGTCGTCGCGCTGGTCCGCGTCTTCGAAGGCACGGCCGGGCCGCAGGCGTCGCTGCCGCACCTGGACTGGCTGTGGCCGGGCGGGGTTTCCGCCGGTACCGCGGTTTCGGCGGTGCTGCTGGCCGTGTTCATCTACTGGGGCTGGGAAAGCTCGCTGTCGGTCAACGAGGAGTCCGCCGATCCACGCCACGCGCCGGGGCGCGCGGCCGTGCTGTCGACGGTGTTGCTGGTGCTGAACTACCTGCTCGTGACGGTCGCCGCGCTCGCCTTCGCCGGGGTCGGCGCCGACGGGATCGGCCTGGCGAACGAGGCCGGCTCCGAGGACGTCCTGGCCGGACTGGGTGGCGCGGTGTTCGGCGACGGCGCGACCGGCAAGGTGCTCGGCGTGCTGCTGATCGTCTCGGTGCTGACCAGCGGCGCGGCGACCAGCCAGGCGACGATCATGCCGGCCGCGCGCACGACGTTGTCGATGGCAAGTCACGGCGCCCTGCCGCGGGTCTTCGGGCGCGTGCACCCGAGGTTCCGGACGCCGACCGTCGCGACCTGGGCGTTCGGCCTGGTGTCGCTGGCGGTGTACGTGTTGCTGGCGCTGATCAGCGACAACGTGCTGGCAGACTCGGTCGACGCGGTGGGCCTGACCATCGCCATCGAGTACACGATGACCTCGCTGGCCTGCGTCTGGGTGTTCCGCCGGACACTGTTCGCGAGCGTGCGCAACTTCGTGCTGCGCGGGCTGCTGCCGTTCACCGGTGGCGTGTTCTTCCTGGCGGTACTGGGGTTCGCGCTGATCGAGTACGCGCGGCCGGACGCGGGCGAGACGACGGTGTTCGGCATCGGCGGCGTCGCGGTGATCGGCGTGGTGTCGATCGTGCTCGGGGTGCCGCTGATGTTCGCCGTCCACCGGGCCTGCCGCGACTTCTTCGCCGGCCGCCGCCTGCCGCGCGGGGTCGTGCCACGCGACGGCGACCGCATCGTTACCCCAGATCGCGTCGGCTGAGGTCTTCTTCGGTTTCGCGGCGCACCAGCAGCGTCGCGACGCCGTTCCGCACGCCGACCAGCGGCGGCCGGCCGACCTGGTTGTAGTTCGAGGCCAGCGAGTGGTGGTACGCGCCGGTGCACGGCACGGCCAGGAGGTCGCCGGCGTGCAGGTCGGCGGGCAGGGTGATGCCGTCGGCGAGGACGTCACCGGCTTCGCAGTGCCTGCCGACCACGGTCATCGGGACGCGGTTGGCCTTCGACCGCCGTCCCACCAGCCGCGTGGTGTACCGCGCGCCGTAGAGGGACGGCCGCGCGTTGTCGCTCATGCCGCCGTCGACCGCGACGAACGTGCGGCTGCCGCGCTTGACGGCGCACACGCGGTAGACCGTGATCCCGGCCGGTCCGACGAGCGCCCGGCCGGGCTCGATCGTCAGGCGCGGCAGGGGAAAACCGTGCGCCGCGCATTCGTAGGCGAGGGCCACGCGCAGGCGTCGCGAGTAGCCGCCGAGGTCGAAGGCCGGCTCGCCGCCGACGTACGGCACCGCGTGGCCGCCGCCGAGATCGAGTTCCCGCAGCGTGACGCCGTGGGTGTCGCGGATGCGGACGAGCACCTGGGCCATCCGCCGCGCGGCGGCCTCGTACCGGTCGATCCGGGGCACCTGGGAGCCGATGTGGCAGTGGAGGCCTATCAGGCGCAACCCGGGTTGCCTCTTCACGGCTTCGGCGGCGGCGTCGACGTTGTCGGGTACGCCGTCGAGGAGCGAGAAGCCGAACTTCTGGCCTTCGGCGCCGGTGCTGATGGCGGCGTGGGCGCCGGCCTCGACACCCGGGGTGACCCGGATCATCACCTGCTGCGCGCCGTGGGCGAGCGCGCCGAGCTGTTCGATTTCGTCGAGCGAGTCGACGACGATCCGCCGGACGCCGTAGCCGAGCGCGGCCTTCAGGTCCTCGGGCGTCTTCGCGTTGCCGTGCAGCAGCATGCGATCGGCGGGAAAGCCGACCGAGCGCGCGACGGCGATCTCACCGGCGGAGCAGGTGTCGAGCGACAACCCCGCTTCGGCGACCCAACGGAGTACGGCCCGCGTACAGAGCGCCTTGCTCGCGTACGCGACTTCGACGTCCGGCAGCGCTTCGCGGTACTCACGCGCGGTGTCGCGAACCTGCTGTTCGTCGATCAGGTAGGACGGCGTCCCGAATCGGGCGGCGAGGTGGCTGACTTCGGCGCCGGCGAAGAGAAGCTCGCCGTCTTCGCCGAGTTGGGTGCTTCGCGGCCAGACTCCTGGCTCGAGGTGATCGGCGGCTTCGCAGCCGAGGCTGGGAAGAAGCTCGCTGAGCGTCACGGGTGCCTCCGGGCATCACGGCGGATCGGACTGCCGTCAGGACACTCCTGCCGACGGGTCCGGAGATCACCCGTGAATGCCGTCCTGACGGCTTTGGTTTGTCCGCTTACTCCTTATTAACGCGCGAGTAACTTCGGCCACACCCGACGTGACCTGCGAAGAGTTCGGTTTCCGTGCCGGCCGCCGTCACACCGGGCATGGTTACCGACACGATGGACGAGACCGAGTTCGCCGAACTGACCGAGCAGCACCGCCGGGAGCTGCGGGTGCACTGCTACCGGTTCCTGGGATCGCTCGACGAGGCCGAGGACCTGGTGCAGGAGACGTTGCTGCGCGCCTGGCGCGGGCGTGATCAGTACGCCGGACGCGCGAGCGTGCGGGCTTGGCTGTACAAGATCGCGACCAACGCGTGCCTCGACTTCCTCGACCGCACGCCACGGGTGGTTCCCTCGGTGGACCTGCCGGTGGCCATGGAGTCGCACCTGGCGCCACGGCCCGCGGCCGCCGTCCCGTGGCTGCAGCCGTGCCCGGACGACCTCCTCGACGCGGCCATCGCCCGCGAGACGGTCGAGCTGGCGTTCCTCGCGGCCGTCCAGCACCTCTCGCCGCGGCAACGCGCGGTACTGATCCTTCGCGACGTCGTCGGCTGGTCGGCGAAGGAGACTGCGACCGCGTTGGGGACAACCCCCGCTTCGGTGAACAGCTCGCTTCAGCGCGCGCGTGCCGAGTTGAAGGAGCAGCTGCCTTCGCGGCGTACGGAGTGGCGAGTTCCTTCGAGCAGCGAGGAGCGCGAAGCCGTCGCGCGCTACATCGCGGCGATCACCTCGGCGGACGACAAGGCGATCGCCGCGGTGTTGCGCGACGACGTCCGGTGCAGTCACCAGCCGGGCGCCGGCGGCTACGACGGCCCGGAGCCCACCTGGTACGGCGGCCTGGCCACCGTCCTCGCCGCCTGGGCGCCGGTGCTGCACGCGGCGGAGCCGATGGAGCTGCGGATGGTCCCGGTGCGCGCGAACGGCGGCCCGGCGGTGGCGACGTACGTCCGCCACGACGGCCGGTTCCACGCCCTCGGCCTCAACACGCTGCTCGTCGTCGACGGCCGGGTGGCGGAGGTGACCACCTTCGTCCCGGCCGTCTTCGCTTCCTTCGGCCTCGCGATGACGTGCTAGGAGAGCCCCCACGAGGACAGCAGCCCGAAGAGCTGCTCGCGTTCGGGACCGGTCAGCAGCCGGCTCGGGGGGCGGACGTCCGGGCGGCACAGGCCCAGCTGGCCGAGCGCGTCCTTGACCACGCTGACGTTGTTGGCGTTGCCGTTGGCCGCCCGGAGCTCCTCGAACGGGCGGATGCGCTCCCAGACCGCCATCGCCGCCGGATAGTCCCCTGTGGACAGTGCGTGGAACATCTCCAGTGAGATCGCCGGGTCGACGTTCACCAGGCCGGACGTGAAACCGGTGGCGCCCACGGCGAAGTAGCCGGGAGCCGACAGCTCCGCCAGCCCCGCGACCCACACGAACCGGTCGAAGCCCGCGTCCCGGGCGACCGAGCCGAACCGGACCGGGTCCGGGACGGCGTACTTCACGCCGATGACGTTCGGTGCCACCGCCCCGAGCGCGCGCAGCTGCTCGCCGGCGATCGCCGGGTTGCGGACGTAGAGCACGACGCCGAGTTCCGGCACCGCGGCGGCGATCGACGCGTGGTAGTCGACCCAGCCGTCACCGGAGATGTACGGGTGCACCGGCTGGTGGATCATGATCATGTCGGCACCGGCGTCCCGGGCGTGCGCCGCGGCCCGCCTCGCCGACGCGACGTCGTGCCCGATGCCGGCGAGCACGCTCGCCCGGCCCGCTGTCGCCTCGACGGTGACCTCCAGGCAGTGCCGCGCTTCGGCCGCGTCGAGCGCGTAGAACTCGCCGGTGTTGCCGTTGGGCGTCACGACCTCGATGCCGCTGGTGATCAGCCGGTCCACCAGCTTCGCGTACGTCTGGCCGTCGACGGCGCCCTCGGCGTCGAACGGCGTGACCGGGATGGCCACCACCCCGGAAAGCCGCCGCCTCTGCTCCTCGAACGTCATCGGGCCCCCTTCGGATCGCCGGTCTCGGTGGTGCGTTCGCCGGGCAGCCCGCGGGCGACCCGGTCGATGAAATCGGTGATGTGCTTGCGCAGCAGGTGTTCGGTCTGCCGGGCGTTGCCGCTCTCGGCGGCGTTGAGGATCGCCCGGTGTTCGGCGGCTTCGCCCTGCCAGGTCGGGCTGATGCCCCAGCCGGTGACGGTGATCAGCGCGGCCTGGTCGCGCAGGCCGTCGAGGACGTCGACCAGCAGCCGGTTCCCGCACCCGGCGTAGAGCGCGCGGTGGAACAGCCGGTTGGCCAGGCTGGCCTTCGCCCGGTCACCGGCCTCCGCGCCGGTTTCGACGCCGGCCAGCGCCTGCCGCGCTTCCGCGAAGTCGGCGCCTCGCTCGACGGCTCGCCGGACCGCTTCGGGCTCCAGCAGCGCGCGCAGGTCGTACACCGCGTACGCGCTTTCGGCGTCCATGACCCGGACCGCCGCCCCCTTGTACGTGCTCATCGTGACCAAACCGGAACCGGCCAGGATCCGCAGTGCCTCGCGCACCGGCGTCTTCGACACCCCGAGCAGGGCGCCGACCTCGGCTTCTACGAGCGTTTCGCCCGGCCCGAACTCCCCGCTCAAGATCGCTTCCTTGATGGCGTCACGGACGAAATCCGTCCGCGAGACGGGCGGCGGCGGCCTCCGGGCCGAAGAAGTGCTCGCCACTGGCATGTCCGATCTGATATACGATGCGACATACAACATTATCACGGACCTAGGGAGCAGCCATGCAGCGTTGCACCGGCTTCCGATTCCGACGAGTGTTGCTGGCGGTGAGCCTCGCCGCCGGTCTGGCGGCCTGCGGCGCGCCCGGCGGTGACGGCGGCCAGGCGGCGGATCCCCAGGCCGTGCCGGAAAAGCCGAGCAAACCGGTCGAGCTGAACATCCTCGACGTCGCGGGCAACCTGCAGCTCACCAAGCAGATGATCGAGAACTTCAAGGCGGCGCATCCCGAAGTGCTCGCGAAGGTCACCTACTCGACGGCCCCCGCGCCGAGCATGGCGGGCAAGCTCAAGGCCGAGCAGGACGGCGGCGTCGCCCAGACCCACCTGGTGCTGAGCGGCACCGACGGGCTCTCCGCCGGCATCGCGAACGGCACCCTGGCCAAGGTCCTGCCGGGCTTTTCGAGCCGGTTCCCGAACCTGATGCAGAACTACCTCGAGCCCGCGGCCAAGATGCAGGAGCTGGCCAACGGCTACGGCATCGAGGTCGTCTACTACCCGTCGGGCCCGCTCCTGGAGTTCAACCCGGGCGCGGTGCCGGTCGCCCCGGCGTCCCCGCAGGAGCTGCTCGACTGGGCGAAGGCGCACCCGGAGAAGTTCCAGTACGCCCAGCCGTCGAACTCCGGCCCGGGCCGGACGTTCCTGATGGGCCTGCCCTACTTGCTGGGCGACAAGGACCCGAAGGACCCGGACAAGGGCTGGGACAAGACCTGGGCGTTCCTGCAGGAGCTCGGCAAGTACGTGAAGTACTACCCG
This sequence comes from Amycolatopsis sp. MtRt-6, assembly GCF_017308975.1. Taxonomy (GTDB): domain Bacteria; phylum Actinomycetota; class Actinomycetes; order Mycobacteriales; family Pseudonocardiaceae; genus Amycolatopsis. The sequence goes on from NZ_JADWPD010000010.1 coordinate 70,004, forward strand.
TCGGGCACCACGGAGACGATGAAGAACCTCGCGTCCGGCGCGGTGGACATGGTCATGTCGACCACCGGCTGGGACATCAACCCGCGCAAGCTCGGCACCGTGCCCAACACGGTCAAGACCGCGATCATGCAGCCGATGCACTGGGTCACCGACGCCCAGTACGCCCTGATGCCCAAGGGCCTCTCGCCCGACCAGGAGTCGGCGATCCTGCTGCTGGTCGCGTGGATGCTCAAGCCGGACCAGCAGGCGATCGCCTACGACGACGGGTACTTCTACCCCGGCCCGGCGGTCAAGGACGTCACCCTGCAGATGGCACCGCAGAAGAGCCAGGACACTCTTCGGCAGTTCGGGCGCCCGGAGTACGACCAGTGGATCGCGCAGTACCCCAAGGAGACCTCGCTGCCGGCCGAGCAGCAGGTCAAGGCGTTCGACAAGTGGAACCAGCTGGTCGGCGGCTCGAAGGTCGGCAAGAAGTGACGTTCGGGCAGCTGCGGCTGGACGGCGTTTCGCGCAGCTTCGGCACCGCGAACGCCCTGCGCGGCCTCGACCTCGCGATCGCCCGCGGCGAGTTCGTGGCCCTGCTCGGCCCGTCCGGTTGCGGCAAGTCGACGGCGTTGAACTGCCTGGCCGGCCTGCTGCCCCTGACGGCGGGCAGCATCTGGCTCGACGACACCCGCATCGACGGGCAGCCGCCGGAGCAACGTGGGTTCGGGATGGTCTTCCAGAACTACGCGCTGTTCCCGCACATGTCCGTCCGCGCCAACGTCGGCTTCGGCCTCAAGATGCGCAAGGTCGGCCGCGCCGAGGCCCGGCGGAGGGTCGACGAAGCACTCCGCCTGGTGCAGCTGACCGAGCACGCGGCGAAGTTCCCCGCCCAGCTGTCCGGCGGGCAGCAGCAGCGCGTCGCCATCGCCCGCGCGGTGGTGCTGGAGCCGCCGGTCGTGCTGATGGACGAGCCGCTGTCCAATCTGGACGCCAAACTCCGGCTCGAGATGCGGATGGAGATCCGCCGCCTCCACCAGACGCTCGGCCTGACCACGGTGTACGTCACCCACGACCAGGAGGAGGCCTTGTCGCTGGCTGATCGTTTGGTGGTGCTGCGCGAGGGCGCGGTCCAGCAGATCGGGACGCCGGAAGAGGTGTACGCCCAGCCGGTGAACAGTTATGTGGCCTCCTTCATGGGGTATCGCAATCTCTTGGACGTGACGGTGACCTCGACGGCGGCCTCGTCGGTCACCGTGGAGGGCGACGGAGTCCGCCTCACCGGCCGCGGCTCGCGCACGGAGGGCCCGGCGAAGGTGGCGATCCGCCCGGAGGACTTCGTGGTCGGCGACGGCACGGAGAACGCCCTCGACGTGACGGTCGAGATCGTCGAGTACCACGGCCGCGAGCTGTCGGTCTCGGCCCGGCTGGCGACCGGGGTGCCGGTGTACTTCCGCACGGACAAGCGCCTTGCCCCGGGCGACACGGCGAAGATCGGCGTCCCGGCCGAACGGGTCCTGGTGTTCGCGCCGTGAGCGCCGGGATCGCGACGACGGTGGGCGCCGGGCGACGCGGTGGTTGCGCCGCGAGCGCGCCGCGGGCCGGTGTCGTCCGGAGCGTGGGGCTGGCCGCTGCGAGGAAGGGTGGCGTGGACGCCGTGAGGACTGCTGCCGCCCGGGCTGGCGCCGGAGCCGCCGAGGCGGTCGCTGTGGTCCGGGGTCCGGTGGTGGTCGCTGCCGGAGTCGTCGAGGCGGTCGCTGCCGTCCGGGGGGCCGGCGGGGGCTGCCGGAGCCGCCGTAGCGATCGCTGTCACCTGGGCTGGGTGGGGCCTGCTGCCGAAGCCGCCGAGGCGAGCGCTGCCGCCGGGGGTGCGGTGCGGGCCGCTGCCGGAGCTGCCGTAGCGAGCGCTGCCGCTTGGGGTGCGGAGGTTGCGCCATGACCGCTGTGGCCAGTGCTCGCCCTGCCCTTCGGCATCGGCTTGCCGAACGCGGGATCGATCGCACCCTGCTGCTCCTGGTGCCCGGCCTGCTCGTCACTGCCTGCCTGTTCCTGTACCCCTTCCTCTACGGCCTCCAGCTGTCGTTCGCGCCGCGCAAAGGCGGGCTCTTCGCGAACTACGCGCGGTTCTTCGGCGACCCGTACCTGCGCAACACCATCTGGACGACGCTCGGCATCGCGCTCCCGGCAACCTTCATCAACGTGCTCGCCAGCATCCCGATCGCCTACGTCATGCGCGGCCGCGTCCGCGGCAAGCGCCTCCTGACGACGATCCTCGTCGTGCCGATCACGCTCGGCACGGTGCTCACCGCGCAGGGCCTGATCATGTACGGCGGGCCGGCGGGCTGGCTGAACAAGGTGCTCACCGTCCTCGGGATCACCGACCAGCCGCTCCCGCTGATCCACAACTACACCGGCGTGCTGCTCTCCCTGGTGATCACCGGCTTCCCGTTCTCCTTCCTGCTGACGTTGTCCTACCTTTCCGGCATCGACCCCTCCCTGGAAAAGGCCGCCGCGACGCTCGGCGCGAACGGCGTCCAGCGCTTCCGCCGCATCACGCTGCCGCTGCTGGCGCCCGGCCTGGCGATCACCTTCTGCCTTTCGTTCGTGATGGCGTTCTCGGTCTTCCCGAGCGCGCAGCTCGTCGGCGATCCGGCGAACGAGACCCGCGTCATCTCGATCGCCGCCTACCACGCCGCGTTCGAGGAGTACGACTACTCGATGGGCTCGGCCGTCGCGATGCTCATGGCGGTGGTCATGCTGATCGTGATCGGCCTGGTCATGGCGTGGCGCGGCACGCTGTACCGCGGAGCGACCGGAGGTAAGGGATGACCGGTTGGGTCGCGCGTCCTGGACGTTGGGTCGTCTGGGCCGTCGTGGTGTTCTTCTTCGTCAACCTCGCGGGCGTGGTGCTCTCGGTGGTCGTCGACTCGTTCGGCACGCAGTGGTTCGGCACCTGGCTCCCGGACGGCTTCACCACCCACTGGTACGCCGACGCCTGGCGCGAGTTCGGCCTCTCGGACATCCTCCTCACGACGGCGATCGTCGCGCTGGTGGTGATCGCCGTGTCGGTGGCTGTCGGCGTTCCGGCCGCCTACGCGCTGGCCCGCCGCTCGTTCCCCGGCAAGCGCCTGGTGATGCTGCTGTTCGTGCTGCCGATCCTGATCCCTCCCATCACCTACGGCATCCCGCTGGCCACCGTGCTGTACAAGTTCCACCTGGCCGGCACGATCACCGGCGTCATCCTGGCCAACCTCGTGCCCTCGGTGCCGTTCGTCGTTCTCACGATGACGCCGTTCATCGAGCAGATCGACCCGAAGATCGAGGCCGCGGCCCGCATGTCCGGCGCGCGGACCGTCTCGGTGTTCACCCGCATCCTCGGCCCGCTGCTGCTGCCGGGCATCCTGGCCGCGTCGATCCTGGTGCTGGTGCGCACGGTCGGCATGTTCGAGCTGACGTTCCTCACCGCCGGCCCGGACTCGACGACCCTCGTGGTGGCGCTCTACAACTCCGTGTTCGCCGCGGGCATCCGCGCCAACCAGTCTGTCGACGCCATGGCGACCATCTACACCGCGTCCATGCTCGTGCTCCTTCTCGTCGCGCTGCGGTTCGTGAACCCGACCCAGCTGGTGACCCGGATCCGGGAGGAAACCTGATCTGTTCGCTCATGCGTTCGACTTTACCGCGAAAAGTCGAACGCATGATCGACACGATCGAGCGAACCTGCAGGTCTTGCGCCTCCCCTGAGGGGAGCTGCCACGCTTGTGGCATGCAGTACTCGATCGGCGAACTCGCCCACCGGACCGGCCTCACGGTCAAGGCCGTCCGGTTCTACTCGGACCGCGGCCTCGTGCCGCCGTCCGGGCGCAACACCGCGGGCCAGCGCCGTTACGACGACGCCGCGCTCGCCCGGCTCGACGTCATCCGCGTCCTGCGCGACCTCGGCATCGACCTCACCACGATCCGGCGGGTGATCGACGGCGAGACCACCGTCGCGGAGGTGGCGGCGGAGCACTCCGCGGTGGTGGAGGCGCAGATCGGAGTCCTGCGCCGGCGGAGTGCGGTGCTGAACGCAGTGGCGCACCGCGGCTCGCGCCCCGAGGAGGCGAGTCTCGCGCACCAGCGGGCCCTGTTGTCCGAAGTGGAGCGGCAGTGCCTGGTCGGCGACTTCCTCGCCGATGTCCTGGGTGATCGTCCCGAGCTGGCGGGGATCGCCCGCACCTTGACCCCGGAGTTGCCCGCGGACGCCAGCCCCGAGCAGGCCGAGGCGTGGGTCGAGCTGGCCGCCCTGATGCGGGACACGGAGTTCCGCGCGAACCTGCGCCGGCTCGTGGACGGTCACGAAACCGGTTTGCGTCGTGACCTGGCGGCCGAGGTGCGGGATGCCGTCACCCCGGCCGTCGTGGCCGGGATCGTGCCGAAGTCCCCGGCGGCGAAGGCGATCGTCGACGGCCTGGGGCGTGATCCCGGGGAGCTCCGGGAATGGCTCCGCGTCGTCAACGATCCGCGCCGCGAGCGCTACCTGGAGCTATTGGGGGTGATCAACGGCTGGGCGGCACCGGAAAGCCTGGCTCCCACCTTCGACTGGCTGGCCGAGGCCATGGCAGCTTGACAACTTCACAGTGGAGCCCGACGCGCCGGCGTCGCGGCTACGGCCTCCTGACCTCCGCGCCGATCCGCGCCAGCGCGTCCGCCACCGGTTGGGCGTCGAGCCGGCGTCCGTCGCGCAGGCGCAGGGAAAGCTGCCCGGCGGCGACCTCCTGCGGCCCGAGCACGGCCTGGAACGGCACCAGGCGCCCGTCCCGGATCCGCGCGCCGAGGCTGCCCTCCGACGCGATCTCGGCCCGCACGTCACCGCATCGGGCCAGGATTTCCCGCGCGTACGGCAGCTCCGCGGCGGAGACGGGCAGCAGCCGGAGCTGTACCGGCGCCAGCCAGGCCGGGAACGCGCCGCCGTGGACTTCGAGCAGCTGGGCCACCGCGCGTTCGACGCTGCCGATGATGCTCCGGTGCACCATGACCGGCCGGTGCTTCGCCCCGTCCGCGCCGATGTACTCGAGGCCGAACTGCCGCGGCTGGTGGAAGTCGACCTGGACGGTCGACAGGGTCGATTCCCGGCCCGCGCTGTCGGCGATCTGGACGTCGATCTTCGGGCCGTAGAACGCTGCTTCGCCCTCGACCTCGTCGTACGGGAGGCCGTCGAGCACCGCGCGCAGGATCTCCGCGGCGCCGTCCCAGTTCCCCGGCACGTACTTCCCGCCGGGGCCGGGCAGCGAAAGCCGGTAGCGGGCCGCGCTGATGCCGAGCGCGTCGTGGGCCCGCCGGATCAGGGCCAGCGCCGCGGCGGCCTCGGCCTCGACCTGGTCGAGGGTGCAGAAGACGTGCGCGTCGTTGAGCTGGATCGCGCGTACCCGGCCCAGCCCGCCGAGCACGCCGGAGAGCTCGGCCCGGTACATCCCGCCGATCTCGGCGATCCGCAGCGGCAGCTCGCGGTAGCTGCGGCCGCGCGAACGGTAGATCAGCGCGTGGTGCGGGCACAGGCTCGGCCGCAGCACCAGCTGTTCACCGCCGACGTCCATCGGCGGGTACATGTCGTCGCGGTAGTGCGCCCAGTGCCCGGAGAGCTCGTACAGCTCGCGTTTGCCCAGCACCGGCGAATGGACGTGCCGGTACCCGGCGCGCCGTTCGAGGTCGCGGACGTACTCCTCCAGGCAGTGGCGGACGATCGCGCCGTCGGGCAGCCAGTACGGCAGGCCGGCGCCGATCAGCGGGTCGGTGTCGAACAGGCCGAGCTCGCGGCCGAGCTTGCGGTGGTCAGGCATCGTGGACTCCCTCGTGGACGCGAGGCGGGAGACCGCAGAACGAAGCCCGGGGCACCCGCCCCGGGCTGGAAACGCCGTTCAGCGCGCCGGGACACTCTCCGGCGTCGTCGTCTGTGCAGCGCGCTTCATGGGATCGACGGTAGCAGCCCGCCGCTACTCCTTTAGGTCCTCCGGCAACCGGAACGTGTCGAACCGCGGCTTCCCGGCAGGCCGCAGCACGAGCACGGTCACGCCCGCCGCCGTCTGCCGGGTTCCGACGTGCTCGAACCCCTTCGGCGTCACGCCTTCCGGGAAGAGGCGGCGCCCCTTGCCGAGCACGACCGGGTACAGCCACAGCCGGTACTCGTCGACGAGGTCGTGCGCGATCAGCGTCTGCAGCAGGGCGCCGCTCCCGTGGACCTGGAGCTCGCCACCCGGCCGGGACCTGCGGTCGCGGACGAACTCCACGACGTCGCCGTCCACAATGGACGCGCCGGTCCACGACAGGTCCGCCGTCGTCCGCGAGGCCACGTACTTCGGCAGGGTGTTGAGCCGGGACGCGACCGGGTCGCCGGGGTCGGTGACCTTCGGCCAGTGCGTGGCGAAGATGTCGTACGTCCGCCGTCCGAGCAGGAACGCGTCCGCCCGCGAGAACCACTCCGCGACGAGCCGGGCCATGTCCTCGTCGTAGAACGGCTTCACCCAGCCGCCGAGGTCGAAGCCGCCGGAGGTGTCCTCGTCCTGGCCCCCGGGTGCCTGGTAGACGCCGTCGAGGGTCAGGAACGTCTGCACGGTGAGCTTGCCCATGGTGTCTCCTTCGGGTCGGGCCTTCCTGACCCGTCGAACGGGACCGCGCCGGTTCGACAAACCCGCCGGAGGATTTTCAGGAGTTCAGGAACAGCTCCAGCTGCTCGACGACGAACGCGTGGTCGTCGGCCTGCGGGAGCCCCGAGACGCCGACCGTGCCGACCGGCCCGACCCCGCGCACCAGCACCGGGAACACACCGCCGTGGGCCGCGTACAGGTCCAGGTCGAGGCGGGAGTGCTCCTCGAACGATTCGCCCTTCGCGCGGAACCGCGTCCCGATCAGGAAGGAGCTGTGGCCGTAGCGGTCGACGACCCGGCTCTTGCGGTCGATCCAGGCGTCGTTGTCTGCCGACGTCCCGGGCAGGGCGGCGTGGAAGAGCCGCTGGCCGTTGCGCCGGATCGAGATCGTCAGCGGCAGCCCGCGGTCACGGGCGGCCGTCAGCAGCTGCTGGCCGAGGGCGAGGGCGGTCTCGTTGTCGAACTTCGTGAACTGGAGGCGTTCCTCCTGCTCGGCGAGCTGGGCGAGGCGGTCGGCTTCGTTCATGGACCCATTAAATCAACACTGTTGTGTAATTGCCAGTGGTGAACTGGAGGCACCTGGCGTCCGTACAACAGGCGAGGAGGTGGGGCATGGGCCGGATCCGTCGTCGCACGGTACTCGGCGGCGCGGCCGCGGCCACGGCAGCCGGGGCGCTATCCGCGGCCTGCGCTCCGGCGCCGCGGAAGGGCACGATCGAAGACGTCCGGCACGTCGTCGTCCTCATGCAGGAGAACCGGTCGTTCGACCACTACTACGGCACCATGGCCGGCGTACGCGGCTTCGGCGACCGCGCGGCCCTTCGCGACGTTTTCCGCCAGCGGGGCGACAGAGGTGGCCCGGTGCTGCCGTTCCGGATCGACACGTCCGTTGTGGACGGTCAGGACCTCGGCGAGCTGCCGCACGACTGGAACAGCACCCACCGCGCGTGGAATGACGGCGGCTACGACCGCTGGATCGCGGCGAAGAGCCCCATGACGATGGGGTACTTCACGGGGGACGACCTCCCGTTCCAGCACGCGCTGGCGAGCGCGTTCACCCTCTGCGACCACTACTTCTGCTCGCTCCAGGGCCCCACGCACCCCAACCGGCTGTACCACTGGACCGGCACGATCGACCCGGACGGCCTGGCCGGCGGCCCGGTGACCCGCAACGCGCCGGACTACCAGCCTTCGTTCCGCTGGACGACGTACCCGGAGCGGCTCGAGGCGGCGGGCATCTCGTGGCGGATCTACGCGAACGACGAAGAACGCGGCGTGCCCGAGCACTTCGTCGGCGACTACGGCGACAACCCGCTCTGGCTGTTCCAGAACTTCCACGACGCGCTGCACTCGCTGGACCCGCTGAAACGCCGGCTGGCCGAGCGCGGGAACCTGCGCAAGAAGCTCCTGCCCGACTCCGGCAAGGGCAAGGACCTCGACCACGTGCTGGCCGGCTTCATCGCCGACTGCGCGACGGGGACGCTGCCCGCCGTGTCGTGGGTCGTGGCCCCGTACGGCTACTGCGAGCACCCGGCGGCGCGGCCGGTCGACGGCGCCGCGTACATCCACCGCATGCTGAAGGCGTTGTGGGACAAGCCGGAACTGTGGGAATCGACCGTCGTGTTCATCAACTACGACGAAAACGACGGCTTCTTCGACCACGTCCTCCCCCCGACGCCGCCGCCCGGCACCCCCGGCGAATACCTGCCGGGCAACCGGCCGGAGAAGGGCGAGCCGTCCGGGCCGCCGGTCCCGATCGGGCTGGGCCCGCGCGTGCCGATGACCGTCGTTTCGCCGTGGAGCCGCGGCGGCTGGGTGAATTCGCAGGTCTTCGACCACACGTCGGTGCTGCGGTTCCTGGAGACCTGGACCGGCGTGCGCGAGCCGAACATCTCGGCCTGGCGCCGCGCCATCTGCGGCGACCTGACCAGCTGTTTCGACTTCCGCGCGCCCGACACGACCATCCCGCTGCTGCCGGACGCGGACGCGCTGCGCGCCGAAGCCGACCGGACGCAGCGGCGGCTGCCGAAGCCCGGGCTCGGGCCGGGCGCGTTGGTGCAGGACCCCGGCACGGCGAAGGCGCGCCCGCTGCCGTACCAGCCGGTCGCCTGGGTCGCGGCCGAGGCGAGCGCCTTGACGCTGCACCTGGCCAACCACGGGACGCAGGCGCTGCAGCTGGCCGCGTACGCCTACCACGCTGGCGGGACGTCGCAACGCTTCGATGTCGGCCCGAAGAGCGAGCTGACCGGCGAAGTCGCGCACGGCGGGACGTACGACGTCGCGATCCACGGCCCGAACGGCTTCGTCGTCGAAGCCTCGGGTGGCGTGGGCCTCGAAGCGGCTGTCACCTTCGAAGGCACGCCGGCGCTGCGGGTCACGGTGACCAACCGCGGGCCGGCGCCGGTCACGCTGAACGGCGTCACCCTCCCGCCCGGCGGCGCGCACGGCTTCCCGGTGCCGGCGAGCAACGGCTGGTACGACGTCACGTTCGAGACGCCGGGGTGGCGCCGCCGCTTCGCCGGCCACCTGGAGGACGGGCGCCCGTCGCGGACCGGGCCTTAGCGCAGGGCGTCCAGCGCGAAGGCGGCCAGCATCGCGACGCCGTTCGGCATCGCGTCCTCGTCGAAGAGCACGCGGTTGGAGTGGTTCGCCGCCGCTTCGGCCGGGTCGACGCCGGGCGGGCACGCGCCCAGGAACGCGTACGCGCCGGGAACGCGTTGGAGGACGTAGGAAAAGTCTTCGGCGCCCATCAGCGGGTCGGCCAGCAGCTCGATGTTGCCCGGTCCCAGCACCTGCGCGCCGAGCTCCAGCACCTCGGCGGCGATCCGATCGTCGTTCACCGTCACCGGGTAGCCCGGCTCGACGTCGGCCGCCACGCGGCAGCCGTAGGCCGCGCCGACCTGCTCGCACACCTTGGGCAGCTCGGCGCGGACCAGCGCGCGCGTCTGCTCCGACAGCGTGCGGATCGTGCCCTCGAGCTCGGCGGTCTCCGGGATGATGTTCGACGTCGTGCCGGCCTGGATCCGGGTCACCGAGAGCACCGCGGGGTCGAAGACGCTGACCCGGCGCGTGATCATCGTGTGCAGCGCCCCGACCATCGCCGCGGCCGCCGGCACCGGGTCGATCGTGTGCTGCGGCGCGGAGCCGTGGCCGCCCTTGCCCGTGACGCGCACGTGGAACGAGTCCGCCGACGCCATCAGCGGGCCGGGCCGCACCTGCAGCAGCCCGCTGCGCGCGTTGGCGAGGATGTGCACGCCGAACGCGCGCTCGACCCGCGTGCCTGCCGCGTCGAGCACACCCTCGTGGATCATGAACCGGGCGCCGTGGTGACCCTCCTCACCCGGCTGGAACATGAAGACCACCGACCCGGCCAGCTGGTCCCGGCGCTCGGCGAGCAGCCGCGCCGCCGACGCCAGCATCGCGACGTGCGTGTCGTGCCCGCACGCGTGCATCGACTCCGGATCCTCCGACGCGAAGTCGAGGCCGGTCTCCTCGGTCAGCGGCAGCGCGTCCATGTCGCCGCGCAGCAGCACCGCCGGACCGGGCCGCGCGCCGCGCAGGACGGCCGTCAGCGACGTCGTGGCCTTGCCTTCGGTGATCTCGAGCGGCAGGCCGGCGAGGGCCTCCCGGATCGCCGTCTGCGTGCGCGGCAGGTGGAGGCCCTGCTCCGGGTGGCGGTGCACGGCCCGCCGGAGGGCGACGGTGCGGTCCTGCAGCGCCCGCGCGTCGTCGAGGAGCCCGGCGAACGGCGTGCCGGGCAAGGTGGGCAGGTCAGTGGGGCCGGTCATGGTCCCGATAGTGCCGCATGCGGCGCTTCGGGCGCACCGTGCGTGCGCCGGACCGACCGGCGGAATACGGTGTGCGCATGGCGGTGGATGAGCCGGTCACGGGCTTCGCGGTGGCTGTGGTCCGGGAAGACGGTCGGTGGCGGTGCAGTGCGCTCGACCCGGGGGCGTTGACCGAGCTGGACGCAGCGATCACTGAACTGGGCAAACTACGGTCCACCGGCGCGAGCTTCGGGCTGCTGGCGGTCGACGACGAGTTCTTCGTCATCGTCCGGCCGAGCCCGCGGGGGCCGTCGTTGCTGCTCTCGGACGCGGCGGCGGCGCTGGACTACGACATCGCGGCGGACGTCCTCGACGTCCTGCGCGTCGACCCGCCGGACGAGGAGGACGACTCCGTCTGGCCCGAGGGCGACCTGGAGATCCTCGCCGATCTCGGGCTGCCCGGGCCGGAGCTGGAGGTCATCGTCGGCGAGGTCGACCTCTACCCGGACGAGCAGCTGCAGATGGTCGCGCAGCGCTGCGGCTTCGGCAGCGAGTTCGCCAAGCTCCTGGACGAGCTCTGAGACGCCCGTCCGACACCGAGGCCGTGGAGGCGGCGCTGGAAGCGGCGCGCGCCCCGGGCTCGGACGTGCCGATCGGGGCGGTGGTGTTCGGCCCCGACGGCGTCCCGCTGGCCGCGGCCCGCAACGCGCGCGTCGAGCTGGGCGACCCCACGGCGCACGCGGAGATCCTCGCCCTGCGCGCGGCGGCGGCCCTGGTCGGCGACGGCTGGCGGCTGGAGGGCTGCACGCTGGCGGTGACGCTGGAGCCGTGCACGATGTGCGCGGGCGCGCTGGTGCTGGCGCGGATCTCGCGGCTGGTCTTCGGGGCGTGGGAGCCCAAGACGGGCGCGGTGGGGTCACTGTGGGACGTCGTGCGTGACCGTCGTCTCAACCACCGGCCCGAAGTGCACGGAGGCGTGCTCGTCGACGAGTGCGCCGGCCTCCTGGAGACGTACTTCGCTACACGTCGCTGATTTCTGGGTACTCCTCCGGCATGACGATGAAGCACCGGATCCAGCAGGCAGTGGGCACCGCTCGCGAGAAGGCCGGCGCGGCGACCGGCAATCGCCGTCTCGAAGCGTCCGGCCGCGCCCAGCGGCGGTCGGCCCAGCTGCGTTCAGCGGCGTCCGACGTCCGCCTCCGTGCGCGTCGGGTGGTGCGCGAGGCGCAGGTCAGGCTGCGCGGCGGGCGGGCAGCCGACCCCAGGTGAGACCCGCATCGGCCCTCGGGTATTGTTCTCGGCGGTGGCGTGTCCGAGCGGCCGAAGGAGCACGACTCGAAATCGTGTGACGGCTAATCCCCGTCCGTGGGTTCAAATCCCACCGCCACCGCGGACGAGTGGGCGAGGTGTGTCGACGGAAAGCGTCGACCTGCCTCGCCCGCTCGTATTTTCTGGGGGTGCAACCCCCAGACCCCGCCCGGCGGGCTCCGCCCCCGGACCCCCGTCGTGGTCACCTTGGGCGTTTCCCGGGCGTTTTGCTGTAAGAACTGCGGCATGCAGACGCAGGTTTGGCTCGCCGTTCTGTCCCTCGTTGGCGTCGTGCTCGGTGGGGGTTTGTCGTATCTGGTGCAGACCACCGTGCAGCGGCGTAACGAACGCAATGAGCGGCGGCGGTTGGCTGCTGAGCGCGTTGAGAAGCGGCGTGAAGAGCAGCTGGAGCTGTTGCGGCAGTTCATCCGCGTTGCCCAGCAAGCTGAGCGGGCCGCCGAGGACCCGTCGAAGAAGAAGCCGTCCTGGAAGGCCGGGGCTCTTGATGTCGTCGATGAGCTTTGGGTGTGCGAACGGATGATCCACGTCCTGTTCGCCCCGGCGCTGCACGGCCTGGCCCGCGCCTACGTCAAGGCGCTCGATCACGTTGTCTGGCAGGAGCCCGGCGATGATTCGCTGTGGGACTACCTCAGGGGTCCGAAGGTCGCCTTCCTCGATGCGGCGCGGGAGGAGCTGAGCCGTCCGCTTGACTTGAAGGGCTCTTGAAGTGTGACCGTGGCCGGTATGACCACTCTCGTCACCGGGGCCACCGGGCACACCGGACGGCACGTCGTCGCCGGCCTCAAGGCCGCCGGCGTTCCCACCTCAGTCCTCGTCCGTGACCCCGTGAAGGCCCCGGACGGCGTTGACGTCGTCCACGGCGACATCACCGAACCTGACGCCGGCGGGGTCGATGCCGTCTACCTGCTTTGGCCCTTCTTCACCGCCGACGGCATCGAGAAGGCCGTAAAACCCTTCGAGGGCAAGAAAATCGTCTACCTCTCCGCCATGTCCGCTGAGGCCGGGGGTGTCTGGGGTGACGTTGAGGCCGCCGTCCGGCGCGTCACCGATGACTGGACCTTTCTGCGCGTCACCGGCCTTGCCACCAACGCGCTCGCCTGGGCGCCGCAAGCCGCGACCGGTGTCGTGCGGGCGGCCTATGGGCAAGCGAAGCGGTCGGTCGTCCACGAACGCGATGTCGCCGACATGGCCGTCAAGGCGCTCACCGGGGACCACGCCGGACAGGTTTACCTCGTCACCGGGCCGGAAGCCGTCGCGCAGGCCGAACAGGTCCGGCTCATCGGGGAAGCGCTCGGGAGGCCTGTCACGTGGGAAGAACAGCCGCCGGAGGAGGCGGTGGCGCAGCTCGGTGCCACGCTGGGGGCGGACTTCGCGGCTGGCGCGGTGAACTACTGGGCGTCACTCGTCGACGACCCGGAACCCGTCTCGCTGGACGTCCCGCGCGTCACCGGGCATCCCGCGCGGCCCTTTGCGGAGTGGGCGCGGGAGCACTTCAACTGAGCTGGACGGCCGGGTCCGTCAGAGGCTCCAGCTCCGCCGCCAGCGTCGACAACGAGGCGATCTTCGCGGACACCGCCCGGACCACCGCCGTGCACGTCGTGCTGACCTCGCTGACCACCTCGGCGGACCGGTCGCCGGCCAGCACGGCGGTGACGGACGCCGCGGCGGCGGACGCCAGTGCGCACACCTCCGCCGCCGCGGCCGTCGCCAGCTCGTCCAGCCGGTCGGCGAGGCGGGCACCCAGCGCCGCCGTCTCGGCGGCCGCGCGGGCCGCCGCGGCGTACTGACCGTCCACTGTGTCCGCCCACGTGCCGAACGTCTCGGTGCTGCCGCCGTTTTCCGCGCGCTCGACGCCGGCGCGGAACTCCGCCTGCGCCGACGTCACCGCCAGCGCGCCGGTGTCGACCGCCGCGGCGGACGTGCGGATCGACGCCGGTGCGCAGTCGAGGTGGCGCAGGGCCGCGACCGGGTCGGCGACGCCGATGCGGCCGGCCGCCGCGCGCAGCTCGGCCAGGTCGGCCGCGGCCGACGACAACGCCGGGTGCTCGAAGACCTCAGCGGTCACGGCGCCACCGCTAACCGCCCCCGGAAACCGGTGCTCCGGGTGCTCCCGGCCGCCATGCGCAGCCGGCCCGCCAGGTCCGACGTCGCGTCGCCGAGGACGCGTGCGTCCGCTTCGCGCGCCGCCAGTGCCGCGGCCCAGCGCGCCGCCAGTTCGCGGGCCTGCGGCGAGATGCCGAACGGCGTCGAATCGACGCGGGCTTCGGCGAACCGCCCCGCCGCCTTGTCGTCGGCGGCCGCGGCCTGGTCCAGCAGGTCTGCGGCGGCCCGCAGCCGCTCCGGGTGGATCCGCGAGCCTCTGCCTTCCGGCATGGGGACCTCCGTCATCAAGGGCGCTCACCCGATCGGGGAAGATCTTGCCTCATGCTCCCGAGCCGCCCGCATCGCGGTGACCAGCGGCGTTGAGAGTGTTCCACCAAGTGGACGTCTTGACCGCGACGCGGGAAGAAAGCGACCATGAACGCATGCCCGCCACCTCGGAAAGCACGCCGATCCGGGCCTTCGCGCGGTCGATCGGGGAAGGCGTCGTCGCGCTGCTGCTGCGCCGCGGCCGCCTGGGTTCGCCGCCCGCCTGAGGCGAACCCGGCGTCCGAATTCCCCGAAAACCCTTGGAGCACAACCATGTCCGTAGATCTTCCTGCCCGGATTCAGCTGCGGGAAGCCGTCACGCCCGCGGATGGCATCGTCGAAGGCCCCCGGCTCCTCCGGGAACCGCAGCGGAAGCAGTACGAGCTGTTCACCCTCCGCCCGCTGGGCCGGGTGATCGGCGCCGAGATCGACGGCGTCGACCTGGGCGCGCCGGTGACCCCCGAGCTGCGCGAAGAGCTCAACCACGCCCTGCTGGCGTGGAAGGTGCTCTTCTTCCGCGACCAGCGGATCACCTCGGCGCAGCAGCGCGCGTTCGCCGCGAACTGGGGCGCGCTGGAGACCAACCCGTTCATCGCACGCGGTGACGACGAAGCCGTCACGCGCTTCGAGCGCACCGCGGCCATGCCCGGCTACGAGAACATCTGGCACACCGACGTCACCTGGCGGCCCGAACCGGCGCTCGGCTCGGTGCTGCGGCTGATCGAGGTGCCGCCCGTCGGCGGCGACACGATGTGGGCCGACATGGCCGCCGCCTACGACAACCTGCCCGAAGACGTCCGGGCCCGCATCGACGGGCTCACCGCGGTGCACGACTACCTCCCCGGTTTCGACCGGTTCTCCGATCCCGCGCTCCTGGCGCGGTGGCAGGACCGCTTCCCGCCGGTCGAGCACCCGGTGGTCCGGACGCATCCGGAGACCGGGCGGCGCACCCTGTTCGTCAACCAGGCGTTCACCACGCACATCGTCGGACTCGACCGGGCCGAGAGCGACCGGCTGCTGCGGTACCTGTTCCTGCAGGCACACACGCCCGAGTTCCAGGTCCGGTTCACCTGGCGGCCGGACTCGGTCGCGTTCTGGGACAACCGCGCGACGCAGCACTACGCGGTCAACGACTACCACCCGCACGTCCGGATCGCGGAGCGCGTCGCGATCGCGGGCGACCGGCCGTACTGAGCAGTAGCCTGGGGTCATGACCGATGAACCCAAAGCAGTGGTGACCGGTTTTCTCAACGCCCTCGAAGACCTCGACGTCGACCGAGCCCTGACGTTCGCGGCGAGCGACATCGTGTACCAGAACGTGCCGCTGCCGCCCGCCCGCGGCGTCGCAGCCTTCGAGAAACAGCTGCGTGTCATGGCCAAGTACGGCTCCGGGTTCGAGGCGCGGACCCACCACATCGCCGCGGACGGCAACGTCGTGCTCACCGAACGCACCGACGTGCTGCGCCGCGGCGCGTGGGAAGCGGAGTTCTGGGTGTGCGGCACGTTCGAGGTCGAGGCGGGCCGCATCGTGCTCTGGCGCGACTACCTCGACTGGACGACGGTGCTGGCCGCGAGCGCGAAGGGCGCCGGGCGGGTCGCGCTGGCCGGCGCTCGCTCGCTCCTCGGCCGGTACAAGGCGAGGCAGGTGCGCTAGATCCGGCGCTCGCCGCGGTCGTGGTCCCGAAGGTCCACGACCGCGGCTATCCCCAGCACCAGCACGAACACGCAGCTGAAAACAATCAACCCCCACATGATCGTTCTCCCTCCCCCCGTGTTCGTGCCGACTGCGAGCTGTCGGGGAGTGGTCTGTGCCACTTTTCCGGCGGCTCACGCAGACCGTACCCCCGCTTCACGCAGGTTGTTCCCACCCTTGAGCTTCATTTAAGGCAGATGCGCCGGATGGGTGACACGCCCGTGTCCCACTGTCACAGAACGGGCGCAACCCGTTACGCGCCAACAGATACCGATGCGATTCCGTTCTGGACGGTCACCTTCGTCGACCGCAGGGCCGACACTTCCGCGACGTACCGCAGCACCTTGTCGGCTTCGTCCCCCGCGAGCGGCTCGCACTCGTTGTCCGCGTTGCGCCGCACCGGGATCAGCTCGAGCCGCGGCTCGTCGCCGAGCATGCACCCGGCGAGGAGCCCGTCCGGCCGGTCGGCGGCGAGGTTGCCGAGGCCGTAGAGGATCGGCCGCCCGCGGTACACCTCGACGGCCTGGATGGTGCGCGACCCGTGCCCGGCGACCAGGTCGGCGCCGGCGTCGATCGCGGCGCGCCCGTAGGTGACCTGGTACTCGGCGAGCTCCGCGCCCGGAAGACCCCAGTGCATCGAGACGACCACGTGGTCGTGGGCGCTTTTGGCCCGCTTGATGTCGGCGACCAGCCGGTCCAGGTGCTCGGGCACCGGCGTGGTGCGGACGAGCGGCGGGCGGCCCGGGATGTCGGCGACGTGGGGATCGGGCTGGTACGCCGTCGTCGCAAACGCTTGCGCGACCACCGGGAAGTCCGGTGGGGCGGCGTACGGGTGGCGAAGTGAGGTGTACGCGAGGAAGGCGACTTTCCCGCCGGAGCGTTCGACGACCGCCGGAGCGTGCGCGGCGTCGAGGTTCGCGCCGGCGCCGCAGTGCGCGATCCCGGCGTGGTCGAGGACCCCGAGGCTCGCCGACGGGAGGGGAACGTCGTTGGCGCACGAGACGACGTCGACGCCGGCCGACGTCAGCGCTTCGGCCATCGCCGCGTCGAGTGGTCCTTCGAGGTTGGCGAACCGGAGGTCCGCGCCCTTGAGCAGCGGCTCCAGCTGGGCGAAGGCCGTGGCCGCGCGACCCTGGATGTGGACATCTCCGCCGATAACGAGCGTGATCACGAAACCTGCTCTGCCGAGTGAGTGACGACGAAAGTAGTTGTTACGAATCGTTGCATCTTTGTCTTCCTCCTCCTCACTTGTTCGGGGGACTATGCCACGACTGTTCAAGCACAAAGGGGACTCAGGGTGACCAAGACCCACAGATCCAGGGCCGCCTTCACGGTGGCCGTCGCGTCGGGCCTGGTGCTCGGCGGCGTGGCCGCACCGGCCGCGCTCGCCGCACCCAGCGCCGACGCGGTCATCGCCGAGGTCTACGGCGGCGGTGGCAACTCCGGCGCGACGCTCACCAGCGACTTCGTCGAGCTCGCCAACCGCGGGGCGGCCGCTGCGAGCCTGGCCGGCTTCAGCGTCCAGTACCTGCCCGGTTCGGCGAGCCCGTCGAGCGCCTGGCAGGTGACGCCGCTGGCCGGCAGCGTAGCGCCGGGCGGGCGCTACCTCGTGGCCGAGGCCAAGGGATCCGGCGGCACCGTGGCTCTGCCGACGCCGGACGCGACCGGCACGATCGCGCTGTCGGCCACCGCCGGCACGATCGCCCTCGTCTCCGGCACCACCGCGCTGACCTGCAAGACCGCGGCCGACTGCGCCGCGGACAGCCGGATCAAGGACCTTGTCGGCTTCGGCACGGCGACCGTGCGCGAGGGCAACCCGACCGCGGCGCCGTCGAACACGACGTCCGTCGCGCGCGGCACGGCGCTCGCCGACACCGACGACAACGCCGCCGACTTCGCCGCCGGCGAGCCCACCCCGACCAACGCCGCGGGCGAGTCGACCGGTGGGGACCCCGGCCCGGCGCCGACCCCGGCGAAGATCCACGACATCCAGGGCACCACGCGGATTTCGCCCTTCAAGGACAAGAAGGTCGGCGACGTCACCGGCGTCGTCACCGCGACCCGGACGTTCGGATCGCAGCGCGGGTTCTGGCTGACCGACCCGAACCCGGACACCGACCCGCGCACCAGTGAAGGTCTGTTCGTCTTCACCGGCTCCACCAGCCCGGCCGTCGCGGTCGGCGACGCGGTGACCGCGACCGGCACCGTCCGTGAGTTCTACCCGGACGCGCCGGCGACGTCGAACTTCCAGTCGCTGACCGAGCTGACCGGTGCACAGTGGACGGTCGGCTCGCACGGGAACGCCCTGCCCGCGCCGACTGTGCTGAACCCGGACACCGTGCCGACGACGTACGCGCCGTCGCCTGGCGGGAACATCGAGCCGCTCGCTCTGGAGCCGTCGAAGTACGCGCTGGACTTCTGGGAGGCGCACGAGAGCGAGATCGTTTCGGTCACCGACGCGCGGGTCGTGGGCCCGACGAACTCGCACGACGAGCTGTACGTGACGACCAAGCCGGACCAGCACCGCTCGGTCCGCGGCGGCACCGTCTACCTCGGCTACGACCAGGTGAACAGCGGTGTCCTCAAGGTGCAGTCGGTGATCCCGTTCGCCCAGCGGCCGTTCCCGAAGCTCAACGTCGGTGACGTGCTGACCGGTACCACGTCGGGCCCGGTCGAGTACGACGACTTCGGCGGCTACACGCTGTTCGCCAGCGTGCTCGGGACCGAAAAGGACAACGGGCTGCGGCAGGAGACCACGCGCAAGCAGCGGACGGGCGAGCTCGCCGTCGCGACGTACAACGTCGAGAACCTGTCTCCTGTGGACACCCAGGCGAAGTTTGACCGGCTGGCCGACGCGATCGTGACCCACCTCGCGACGCCGGACATCGTGAACCTGGAAGAGATCCAGGACAACAACGGCAAGGTGGACGACAGCGTCGTCGCCGCGGATCAGACGCTGCAGCGGTTCACCGACGCTATCGTCGCGAAGGGCGGCCCGCGCTACGAGTGGCGTGAGATCGACCCGGTCGACGACGCCGACGGCGGCCAGCCGGGTGGCAACATCCGGGTGGCGTTCCTCTTCAACCCGGCTCGCGTGTCCTTTGTGGACCGTCCGGGTGGGACGCCGACTGCCGCGGTGGGCGTCGTCCGCGAACACGGCAAGGCGCACCTGACGATGTCGCCGGGCCGCGTCGACCCCGCGAACGAGGCGTGGACGGCCAGCCGGAAGCCCCTGGCGGGCGAGTTCGTCTTCAAGGGCCGCACGGTGTTCGTCATCGCCAACCACTTCAACTCCAAGGGCGGCGACCAGCCGACGCACGGCCGGTACCAGCCGCCGGTGCGCAGTTCCGAGGAGCAGCGGGCGAAGCAGGCGACGGTGCTGCGCGGCTTCGTCGACGCGTTGCTGGCGGCCGATCGCAACGCGAACATCGTGGTGGCGGGCGACCTGAACGACTACCCGTTCTCGCCGGCGGTCCGGACGCTCACCGCGGGTGGCGCCCTGAACGACCTGATCGCGTCGGTGCCCGAAGCCGAGCGGTACAGCTACGTGTTCGAGGGCCAATCCCAGGTGCTCGACCACATCCTGGCGTCGCGGGCGCTGCGCGGGGTGGACTACGACGTCGTCCACATCAACGCGGAGTTCGCCGACCAGGCCAGCGACCACGACCCGCAGGTGATCCGGTTCCGGCCGGGCGCGGGCAACCCGGTGCTGGACGGGCTCAACGACCTGCTCGACTGGCTGGACCAGGTCTTCGGCAAGTAGTTCTCGTCTCGGCAAGGCCACTCCCGGGCTCGGGAGTGGCCTTGTTCGCGTTTGACCCTTTTGAGTGACGAGGAAACCGCGGAGCGTTGACGGCCGTCATACGGTGGACGGGACCACAAGGGGAGGGTGGCGTGGACGGGTACGCGGTGAAGGTCGACGAGCTGGGCAAGCTCATCGGCGAACTGGACACGGCGGCGAGCCGCATGGCCGACGCCAACAAGAAGCTCGGCGGCGGTGGGGCGTTCGGGTCCCTGGGGACGGCTGAGCTGGGCAAGGCCGGGGTCGAGTTCGAGGAGGCCTGGGGCTTCGGCATCAAGCGGCTGGGCGAAGCGGCTTCGGGAGTGACGGAGCGGCTGAAGGTGGCGAAGCAGAAGTACGAGCAGATCGAGGCCGAATTCGGCGGTGAGCTGGGGAAGTTCGGCTCGGCGGTGCTGGGAGACGGTCCTGCGGGCGGGGAGCCCACGGGTGGGGTTAAGGGGGACCATCCGCGGGTCGGGCAGCCGGCTGGCGGGCCGGTGGGCGGTGGGTACACCGGCGGAGTGCGGGGGATCGACGGCTTGGCTTCGAAGGCCGAACCGGGCGCTGACCTGGGTAACGGCCCGGTCGGTGGCGGTGCTACCGGCGGCATCACCGACATCCTGAACGGCCTCGACCGATGAGCGCCCGCGACTTCCCGGCCCTGGGTTTCGACCCGGCGCCCGGCGACCTCGACGGCATCACCGCATTGGCCGGCAAGTACCGCACGGTGAGCAAGGACCTCACCGACGCCGACGACTCCCTCCGGCGGATCGTCCGGAAGCAGGGCATCTGGCAGGGCGAGGCGAGCGAGGCGTTCGCGCGCCGCCTCGGTCCGCTGCCGCAGTACCTCGAGGGCGCGGCCAGGTCGATGGGTGAGGCGGCCGACGCGCTCGAAGGCTGGGCTCAGACCCTCGGTGACCTGCAGAAACGCGCCGCGGACCTGGAGGCCCGAGCGGAGGCGGCGGCTCAGGCCGCGGAGCAGGCCCGAGCGAATCCGGACCTGGCGCTGGCGAACCGGACCTTCCCGGACCAGCAGTCCCTGCAGATCGCTCAGCGCCTCCTGGACAACGCCGGTCAGCAGCTCCAGGCCGCGATCGACGGCTGTCAGAACGTCCAGGACGCGGCCAAGCAGCTCCAGCAGGAGCACGCGGACGCGGCGGCCCGGGTCGCGGAGGCGCTGCGGAAGGCGAAGGAGCTCGCCCCCGATGAGCCGGACGTCCTCGACAAGCTGTCCGGAGCGGTCACCGGGGCCATCGGCGACCTGGCGGACACGCTCGTCGACGGCGCCGAGCAGGCCTGGAACTTCGTCCAGGACCACGCGGAGCTGATCTCGAAGCTGTCCGACGTGACTGGGGACATCGGGAACGCCCTCGGTCTCCTCGGCGAGTTCCTCCCGCCGCCGGCCGGTGAGGTGGTGGGGGCCGTCGCGACCGGGCTGGGAGTCACGGCCTTGGAAGGGCATGTCCTGGCAAAGGCCGCCGGTGCCGATGTCGCTCCGGAAACACTGTTCTTCGACATCGTGGGTACCGGGACCACGCTGGTCGGTAGTTTTCTTCCACAGGGCGGCGGGGCCGTGGCCAAGGCCATCGGGCTCGGAGCGGTCGGTGCCCAGTTCCAGACCGATGCCGCCACCGAGGTGGGTGGGTTGAACTTCGAGGGCCCCATCGACGACTTCAAGAACTACTGGATGCCTAAGGACATGACTCAGGTCGCGGCCGCCGCGCTCTCACCCGCCGGGGTGGCGTACTGGAACGCGGTCGACGCCGGCAACCAGGCCGACAACACGCCGGAGCGGCGTCGTGAGCGGGCGGAAGACGAGGTGTGGAACTGATGCCTCTGCAGATCGACCTGCCACCGGGCTTCGCCGGGATGCCGGTGGGCACCGACGACAAGATGAACCGCGGCCATGCCTGGACCATTGCCGAGAACGCGGCCGCCGGGGCCGGGACGTCCGTCGAGGAGTTCGGCAGCTACCTCATGGCCCTCGTGCCGGCCATGCAGGCCAACGGCATCCGGGTCTTCGGCAAGTTCGCCGTCGGGCCTCGAAAAGGTGATGTCGCGACCCTGACGCTCGGCGTGGCGCAGTGGCCGGACACCGCACCCGGCAACCGGGACGCCCTGGTGGCAGCGCTGGCCGAGGAATACCGCGGTCGCCACAAACGCGCGGTCGTGCAGCCGGTCCGGCTGCCGATCGGGCCGGCGATCGTCGCGATCAGCGGGGGCGAGTTCCACCTGCCCGAACAGGACGTGCGCACCCAGATCAAGGCGGAGTACCAGATCCCGCTCCCGGACGGGCGGTCCGTGGCGATCCTTTCGGTGGTGGCGGAGTCCGAGGACGCCTGGCCGGCGGTCGCCGAAGCGACGGCCAGGGTGGCGTGGAGCCTGCGCAGCGAGGAAACGCCGTGATCAGCGCGGCGGCAGCCGATTCGACCGAGCGGGTGATGTTCCTCGTTCTGATGGGCGTGGTGATCGTCGCCGGTCTGACGGTGACGATCGTCCGCGCACTGCGTTCGACGAAGTCGAGCGAGGAGCAAATGGCACGCTTGGCCGCGCAATTGGACGGCCGGAGCCAGGTGTGCATCCGGAAGATGGAAATCGGGTTGTCGCGAGAGGACCTGCTCCGGGTTGCGTACAGCCGTGGTTACTCGCTGATCGACCACCAGGTCATGAAGTACTACGAGTTCGTCTACACCCCGCACCAGCCGGGGAGGTACGCGTGAGCGATCTGATCGTCGCCGGCTCCAAGTTCACCGGAAGCGACGCGGAGTACTTCGGGACGCTCGCGGTTCTCGTTGCCATCGTCCTTACCGCCATCGGTGTGTTCCTCTTCGTCAAGAACAGGCTGGAGAAGACTCGGCGCGCCCGCATCCAGTGGCTCGTCCAGCAGCTCGACGGCCGTCCGCTCGTCTACGTTCCCTACGCCGACTGCCGGCTGACCGTGCCGGACGTGCTCAGCTCGGCCCAGGCCCGCGGCTACGCCATGACTCCGAACGGGCAGGCGCTGCGATACGAGTTCACGCTCGGCGCACCGCAGACGGCGTTCGCGGGCAGTCCGCTCCTGCGGGAGGTCGCGGTGCAGCTGGACGGCCGGCCCAGCTATCGAATGCGCGTCTTCTCCACATCGCTGACCCTCCCCGAGCTGATGGTCCTCGCGCACAGCCAGGGGTACACCGTTCAACAGAACCAGAAGTTCTACGAGTTCGTGCGGCACCAGGGGAGGCCATGAACAACGACCAGCTGATCGAGGAAATGCGCTGGCAGCTCAAGCAGATCGAAGACCGCAAGGCCGAAAACCAGCGTCTCCTGGCGGGGATCGCCGGGAGTAACCACGCGACCGTCGTCTCGCCTGACCGGTCCGTCACCGTGCTGGCCGGGCCAGGTGGGGTGGTCAGCGAAGTCCGGCTCGCCCCCGAAGCCATGCGGTTCGACGCCGTCACGCTCAGCCGGACGATCACCGCGGCCATCCGGGAGGCCGTTGCCGCCGGGGGACGGCTGGGCGCGCCGCCTGCCGGGGCGCCACAGCCGGCCGTGCCGGCTCGGCAAGAGCCGCAACCCCAGCACGTGCCCGCACCGCAGCAGCGCCGGCCGGCCCCGGTGGACGACGACGATCCCTACGACACGGTGTTCGATGTCTAGTCCGGTGACGGTGCTGGCCGCACAGTCGGACGACACAGTCAAGCTGCTGTTCTTGCTGCTCTTCACCGTCGTGCTCGGCGGCCTCCTGGCCGCCCACGTGACGGTGCTGATCATCCGGATGAACCGGGCCTCCCAGCCGCGCGAACAACAGATGGCGCGACTGGCCGCGCAGCTGGACGGCCGGACCAAGGTGACCATCCGGATGGTCGAGTTCGGCATCGGCAAACCCGATTTGCTCTGGGTGGCGCGAAGCAGGGGCTACGCACTGATCGAGCACCAGTTCGGGAAGTACTACGAGTTCGTCTACGCACCGCACCAGGCGGGAAGAGCGGGGCCATGGGCGATCTGAACCTCGCCGGCAGCCAGTTCCGCGGGAGCACCAGCGAGCTGCTCCTGATCGTCGGGGGCTTCGCCACGGCGGTCGTGGTGGGCGTTGTCCTCTTCCTCATCCTGAATGGTCGTCGCCCACAGCCGGGGCTACACCGTCCAGAAGAACGATCGCGTCTACGCATTCATGCGGCACCAGGGGAGGCCATGAGAAACCGCTAAGCAGGCGGCTCCCCGCGCTGCTTCGCGGCCGCCCGCTTGGCCCGCCATCCCAGCGCCAGCACCGCCTGCACCAGCTCCTGGTAACTCGGCTTGACCTCCTCGAGGTACCGCTCCAGGTACGCCGCCCGGGCCGTCGGGACCGGGCGCGGGTCGTCGCCCGGGTCGAGCCACGGCAGGCCCTGGATGTTGTGCAGCGCCATCTTCCACCAGCGCGTTGCTCGCTCGGCCGCCCTGGCCTCGCGCTCCGTTGCCGCCTCGATTGCCGCCTGGGCTTCCTCGATCTCCGCGTCCAGGGCCTCCGCGCGGGCCAGCTCCCACGCGCGCAGGTTCTCCGCCGAGCCGCGGGAAAGGGCGATGATTTCCTTGTACCGCATGGCCGCGGTGGCGTCGTCGGTCATCGGTCGTTCTCCGGACGCTGGAACGGGATGATCACTTCGGGCGCGCCGTGGGTGGTGCGGTCGAAGAACAGCGCGCGGCCCGGCCGGGGCGACCAGTGCACCACCTGGCCCGCCGCGAACGGCGACAGCTCGTTGCCCTGGACGTCCAGGGCCGCCCACGTGCCGATGTCGTCGGTGCCGGCGAAACCCAGCGTGTCCTTCAGCCGGGCGATGCTGCGCCACCAGCCGATCGTGTGGATGCCGTGGCCCGGCCCCTGCTTGAGCACCACCCGCAGGTGGTCGAGACCGCTCTTGAGCTGGCCGACCGCCTTCGCCTCCAACGCCGGCAGGGCCGCGTCGACGCCGTACAGCAGCAGCACCTTCGCGCCGCCGGACATCGAACCCGTCATCGACTCCAGGACGCCGGTCAGGTCCTCCACCAGCGATGCCGCGTGGCCGTCCTCACGCAACCGGTCCGTGAGCTCGAGCGCGGCCGGAGCGCACGCCTCGATCGGGCAGCTCAAGATGAACTCGACTTCGCCGGGTTCGTACTGGCGGGACAGCGACCGCGCCGACGAGTCCATGATGGACAGTGCTTCCGCGGTCGCCGAGCCGAGCACCGCGACGTTGCGGCCCGGCGCCCGCGGCAGGTCGACGCCGCACGCCGTTTCGGTGACGTCGATCGACTGGCCGAGCAGGGCCCGCGGCTTCGAGCTGGGCTTGAGGTCGAGGTACGCCGGGAACCGTTCCAGCACCGGCTGGTGCGCGCCGTCGAACAGGCGCGGCCGCGGGTAGTGGCCCGCGTACTCCTCCCACAGCCGGTGCTGCAGCCGGACGAACACGTTCTTGCTGCTCGCGTCCGGGATGTGGGCCAGCTGGTTGCCGTGCGCGACGCCGGAGTCGTGGTTGATCACCGCGTGCCACTTCGGTGCCGACACCGCCGCGTTGTTCGTCTCGGCCAGCACGCGCCGCGCCTTCGGCATCGCGATCCGCAGCGTGCACTGCTCGAACACCGCCGGCTTGCCCCAGAACGCCTCGATGCCGGCGACGTCCTGGCTGGCCAGCACCATGTGGATGCCCTGCGAACGGCCGCGCCGCGCGATGTCCTCGAGCAGCTGCGTCGCCGTCGCGGTCACCTGGTCGCGGCCGGCGAACAGGTACTGGAACTCGTCGATCACCGCGACGATCCGCGGCCAGTGCCCGCCCGGATCGGCTTCACGGAGGTCGGCGAGGTTGGTGACTTCGTGTTCCTTCGCGGCCGCGGACCGGCGACGCAGCTCGTCGGCCAGGAACCGCAGCAGCGCCAGGCCGAACTCGCGGTCGGTGTTGACGTTGACGCCGACGAGCCGCGCGTGCGGCAGCCAGCTCGCGTCCTTGCGTCCGGGCGCCAGGCCGGCGAACGAGACGCCTTCCTTGAAGTCCAGCAGGTACAGCGCCAGCTCGCCCGGGCTGTACCGCGCGGCGAGGCTGCCGAGCAGCGCGTAGAG
Source organism: Amycolatopsis sp. MtRt-6 (assembly GCF_017308975.1). GTDB lineage: Bacteria > Actinomycetota > Actinomycetes > Mycobacteriales > Pseudonocardiaceae > Amycolatopsis. The sequence continues at coordinate 95,637 of NZ_JADWPD010000010.1, forward strand.
GAAGTTCGTTTTGCCCGAACCGGACGGACCGCCGATCAGGGCGTGCGGGCTGGCGTCGCCGATCACGACCTCGACCGGCTCGCCTTCGAAGAACCCGACCGGGGCCCGCAGTTCCCGCGCCGAGTTCTCCTGGCCGAGTTCCGCGGGCAGGAGGTCGTCGAACGACCGCGGTCCGCCCTGCTTGGCGATCAGCGCCTTGGCGATCTTGTCGACCGCGCGGATCACCTGCGCCGACGGCATCGGGGGATCGAGGTCGACGACCAGGTCGGTGCCGGTCATGCTGCTGATCGCGTGCCGGTCGTCGACCAGGCTGAGCGTCTCGACCGGCGCGCTCACCGCGGTCGGCACGTCGACCATGATCAGGCAGATGCCGGCGGCGAGCGCGCCGCTGGCGACGCGCTTGAGGTCGCGGGCGCGTTCGGGCTCCAGGGTCTCGCCGTTGCCGTAGAGCACGACGATCCGGAACGGCTCGCCGCGCTGCCCGGTCGCCTTCCGGATCTCCCGCAGCGACGTGTACCCGGCGGCCATGCCGGTGGAGTGGATCCGGCGGATGTGGCCGGCCAGCTCGTCGAGGAGGTCCTCCAGCCGGCCCGGGTCGTAGAGCGAGAGGGCGCTGGTGTGGCTGAGCGGGTAGAGGTCGGGCAGGATCGCGGTCAGCTGCCCGATGTCCCACAGGTGCACGCGGACCGCGCCGGGCTCGAACGTCGAGAGCACGCGGATCAGCAGGTTCTGCACGATGCCGTCGATCGCCGGCCGCGTCTTGGGTGCCGACGTGATCGCCAGGTGCGACTCGTCGAGCAGGGGAACGGCGACGTCGAACGTGCGGGTCGGGTCGCCACCGGCGGCGGTGGCCGAGCCGACGTGCCACAACCCGGGCGACGTCAGGCCGGCGTTGTGCCCGACCGTGCCGAGCCAGTCGCCCGGCGGCAGCCCGGCCGGGCCGGGCGCGTTCTGCGCGACCAGCTCCCGCAGGGTGGCCGGGCCCTGGCTCCAGTCGGTGTAGAAAGCGCTTCGCACGCTGCCGAGCGCCCCGAACACTTCGTGGGCGGCGGGGTGCTTGGCCCACTCGTTCTGCTGCTCGGCGTCGGCGTGGTTCATGCCGACCTTGACGATCTCCTGCTCCAGCTGGAGCTTGGCGAGATCGGCCTCCGCGGCTTGGCGCGCCCCGGCAGCCGCGCCCAGCACCAGTCCGATCTGATGGCGGACCCGGTCGAGTGCGGTTTCGACGCGGTTGCGTTGCTCGGCTGACTTGCTGGCCATCGGCGTCCCCAAGAAAAAAGGTGTCCCCGGAAAGGATTACAGGCGCGACCGGTATCCGCTCACCAGATCCTCGGCGGCGTGCAGGCGGACGAGGAGCTGGTCCAGCCCCTCGCCGGCCTGTGCGTACTGCGAAGGAAGCCAGGGATCGGCCTTGGCCTGGGCATCCACGAGAGCTTGCCGGGCTTCTCCGAGCAGGCTTGTGGCCCGTTCGGAGTGGGCGCGCGCGTCGGCGAGCCCGGTCACGGCAGCGGTGAGCAGCTGGTGGAGTTCGGCGAGCGTCATCCGGCTAGAGACGCGCCGAGTAGGAGTCGGCGGAGGAAATGCTTGCCTGGACGGTGCTCTGCAAGCCGTTGATGCCTTGCAGGGCCTCCGCCAGGAGTCCGTGCGCCTGGCTCACTTCGTGCTGGCTGCTCCCCTGCGTCGCCTGTGCGAGCGACTGCTGGGCTTCTTCGAGAGACTGCGCTGCCTGTTGCAGGGCGGCGATGCTCGCGGACGCCTTCTCGTTGGCGAGCGCGATGCCAGCGCGGATCTCTTCGACTCCGGCCATCGGGCCTCTACTCCTCGAAATCTGGGTGTCGTACGGGGACGGATTCCATTGAAACAGATCCAGCGACTCAGCGTGATCATCAGACTTTGCCGAGTGATCGCGGGCCCGGAATCAGCAAGGCCCCGGACGTGTAACGTCCGGGGCCGGGCCGATCACGGTCTGTGCGGGGGTCGTCCCGGCACCAGTACCGCACACTGAAGTCGCTGGCCAGCGCTACCCCAGGTCAGAGCGGTTTTCGTGCCACTGCTGGCCTTTCTCCACGGGGGCGGGCGAGGTGGTGGTGAGACTAGCGCGAGCGGAGTAACGGCCTTCGGTCAGCCCTGTTCGTGACTCCGCGTACAGGCACAGAATTCCGCAGCCCCGAAGGCATTTCACGTTCTACTGCGCCGAAAGTGCCGCGCAACTGTGTCCGGGACATACCGACGGTGGACCGCTCACAGGTCCCGGCGGTGTTCGACGAGCCACGCGGCGACCTGGTGCAGCTTCAGGTTGGCGTTCTGCGAGCTCTCGACGAGCATCCGGAACGCCGCGACGGCGTCGACGTCGTGGCGTTGCATCAGGATGCCCTTGGCTATGCCGATGACGTCGCGAGATTCGATCGCGGCGCTCAGCTGCGCCTCGGTCTGGGCGCCGACGAGCGCGATCGCGGCGTGCGTGGCGAACAGCCTGCCGTCATCCTGCGTCTGCTTGCCGAAGGCGTCGCGGGCTCGGGAGTAGAGGTTCAGCGCGCCGAGCGTGGTGTCGGTGACGAACAGCCGGTAGGACAGCATCGAACGCACACCGAACCGCACGGCCGCGCAGGCGAACTCCGGCCAGCGGTCCTCGGCGGCGAGGTCGCCGGTGCTGAAGACCTGGTGTTCGGCGATGGCGTCCAGGCACGGCCCCTGGCGGGTGCGGTACTGGACCTCGTCGATCGCTCTGACGGTGTCGTCGGTCGGGGCGACGGTCCGGATGGCACGTCCGCGTTCGACGAGCGAGATCCCGGCGTGCTCGGCCCCGTCGACGTGATCGACCGCGGCCTTGACGATCGCGGCGAGGGTGGAGTCGACATCGGGTTCCGCCTGCAGTGTCCGCGCGATCGAGCTCAACGTGGCGCCCAGGCTCGTGTCCGAGTGACCGGGGTGATCGTTCACGTACGGCCCCCTCCCAGCCCTTCTTTTCGAGCTGTCCAGCTTAGCGAAAGCGAAGGGAACGCTCATCTCGGCGACACCGGGGCGAGACGCGAAACGCCGGGTGTCCCGAAGCTGGGACACCCGGCGTTTCGCCTGATCAATCGGCGGAGGATACAGGATTCGAACCTGCGAGGGCGTGAACCCAACACGCTTTCCAAGTCTGCACACGGCCGTGCGCGGGGGTTCGGCTAACCGTGAACCGCAGGTCAGAGCGTTGCGCGTCCCTCGGTGGACACCGGCGAACCGGGGTGAATGAGACTAGAACTGAGACTAGGCCAGGCCGTCTCGCGCGAGCCTGAGCCCGCACGTCGGCCGCCCTGCCGCCTTCCGGGGCCCCTGCGAGGCTGAGCCTGCGAGCGCCCGTCTCAGCGCTCCTGAGCGGCCAGCGCCCCGCCGGCTACCCCGCCACGTGAACGTACGGCCTCAGGGCAGCCAACGACGCGTCCAGTAGGCGTGTCTCGAACTCCTGCGGGTCGTCCCGGTCTGGGTCGTAGGCGGCCATCAGGCCGTGCGTCGTCTCGAACCAGCTCCCCAAGCGTCCGGCCGCGTCGGGTGTGATCCTGCCGCGCTCGACTGCGCGCGTCACGAGTAGGTCAAGCTCCTGCCGCATGAGGTCGGGCTTTGGCCGCTGGGGGTTCACCCAGTCGTCGGCAAGCACCGGGCGCATCCGTAGCGCGTGCTCGTTCCAGTGCAGCAACAGGGCGAGATCCATCGTGAAGCCCTCGGGCAGGGAGTCCGGCCACAGGTGCCGTCTGGCCGCGCGCTGGCCAGACCAGGGCGTTGACCCAACCTTCGGCAGCAACTCCGGAAAGAGCGAACCGGCGAGCGGTGCGAAGAAGCCGCAGAGCCAGAGTTGCGGATAGAGCGGACGCCAGTAGAGGTCACTCACCACAGCATCCGCAATTCCGTTGAGAATCGGCTCAACCAACAACGGCACCAAAGGCGGGTCGCCATAGTAGCGAATATCGCCGTCAACCAGGCAGACGATCTCACCGTCGGTCGCTTTCAAACCGGCCATGACGGCCGCACCCTTTCCGGGCGGCGACTCGACCACTCGCGCACCGGCCGACTCGGCGATTTGCGCAGTGTCGTCCGTGCATCCGCTTGCGCTTACCAGTACATCGCGCGGGACGCCAAGTCCGTCGAGTCCTTCTAGCGCCTCCTCGACGACTTCGCCGATTGTCGCGGCTTCATTGTGTGCCGGAATGACCACACTGACGGTGGTCATCTCCTTTTTCAGGGTCCGCTCCGGCTTCAGGTCAAGCCCTAGGGCCGGGTTGATCGCAGGCCGATCCTCGGTCACTTGTCCTCGCTTCGCTGGTAGCTGGGGTAACCGGCAGGCCACCGGTTCAGGTGCTCCGTGAAGTGAATCTCCGTCCGATCCGCCGGGTACACCGCGTCGGAGATTTCCACGACACGGTCGTTAACGTCGACCGACCGACTTCGCACTTGGATCATCGGTACACCGGGCTCAATTCCCCACAACTGTCGCTCGCCGGTCGTCGGCTGAATTGCGATCACGGTGCGCTCAAACCGCCCCAGTTCAATTCCAACGGTGTACAACTGGTGCTGGTGACCGCCGGGCCAGGGCTCGTTGTTCTCGTCCAGCAAATCAGGATTCGAGGCGATGAGCACCAAAGGAATATAGGACACACTCCAGGAAACGCGGTGGCCGGTGTCCTTTTCGGTCATCTCGTATGCTCGTCGCACCAACTCCGCGCCAGGCTCAAGGCTGAATTCCGCAGCTAGTTCGTCAGTCGCCGGAACACGAGAATAGCGATGCGTGGAGTTCAACTGCTCAATCGGGATGCCCGCCGTTAGCTCAATAGCGCCACGCACCCGTCGTTCTTCCTCGGGGCGAAGTACGAGGTCTTTCTGCTCCTGCGTCCAGTCGATCGTCAGCCGGATGCGGCGGGGCGGTATCCGCACAGTGGACGGCTTGCCACGCCCGCCAGTGATGCGCCCCTCCCCGCGCAGGACGTCCAGGGCGGCCCGCGCCACGCCCGGAGAGCAGCTCCAGCGCTGCGTCAGCTCGCTGACCGATGGCAACGGATCGCCGGGCTTCAGGTCGCCTGCCTCGATTCGAGCGCGCAGCGCGTCGGCTATCTGGTGGGTGACCGGCACGACCCCGGCCGTGGGCTCTGACTGCATGGGAGCCATTAGAACAGACGGTTCGACAGTTCGCTAGCGAACCCCCTTGCGCTCCCGGTTGGTGATGCCCTAACGTCCCTCTCGACAACTTCGCTAGCGAACTGGCTAACCAGCGAACCTGAGAGGGTTGAAATGAACTCCGCACGAATCACCAACCGCACCACCCGAGCCGCCGTTGACGGCGTTCCCGCTGGTCAGGGCCACTGCCCGGACGGCTTGGACGAGTCGGCTATTGACGCGTTGCTGGCCGAGGTCGAGCAGGAGCTGACCGCCGCGACGGCGGTGGCTGAGGTCCGGACCCGGCACGCGTTCACCGACCCGCAGCACGCCCACCGCACCCGCCGCCGGGCCGACCGCGCCGCGTTGCGCGTGCTGCCGGTCCGGCTCGACACCACCACGTCGACCCGAGGGGAGGCCGCGTGACCAGGAACCTCAGCCCGCGTGCGATTGAGCGGCTGGCGATGCGCCGGTTCATCGACCGCACGGGACGGACGTGGACCAAGGCCACCGCCAAGGAACGCCGCCAGTGGCTGGCCGCCGAAGAGCCGGTCATCCGTGCGGAGCACGGCATCGCCCTGGACGCGGTGTGGCACGGCGGTGACTGGCAGGCCCCCGGGCAAGCCGACCTGTTCCCCCTTCCCGACGACGCTGCGGAGGTGGCGTGATGAACACCCAGATGCTGATGGTCCTCGGTGGACTCGCAATGGTCGGCGCGCTGTCGGTGTGGCGGGCCGGACGCAAGTCCGCCACCAAGAGCCTGCGCGGTGCCCGCGAGATCACCCGCATGACCGGCAACACGATCCGCCTGATCCTGGCCACGGCGATCATCGCGTTCGTCCAGTGGCTGGTGATCGTGAAGATCCAGAACACCACCGCCACGTGGATCGCGCTGGTCGTCCCGGCGCTGCTGGCCGCCGCCACGATTGTGCGGCTGATGGCCATCACCGAAATCGTCCACACCACCCGTGGGGGTCGTCGCTGATGTTCGGCAAGAAGAACGAAGACGACGCCATCGCGGCCGCCGTGGTCCACGTGCTGCTGTCCGGCATGAAGCCCGAACACCGGCAGGGCGTGCTCGCGCAGCTCAACGACAACGAACGCCGCCAGGTCCTCAACGCGGAACTGGAAGGCCGCAAGGACCAGTGGGAACGCAAGAACGGCACGGAATGGGGGCAGAGCTGATGACCACCACCGAACTCACGCCGACCGACGCCCGACACCAGCCGCTGACCGAGGCTGACAAGCTCGCCCAGGACGCGGCCACCGCCGCGCAGGTCCGGGCGCTGACCAATCACCCGGACGTGGTGGCGCTGCGGGTGGAGAAGGTCCGCACGCAGATCGACGCGGTGATCTGGCTCGGGATCTTCCTCGGCCTGGCCTTCACGATGGTCAACGTCCAGAGCTTCGCCGCCGCCGGTGCGGCCACCTGGTCCGCCGGGTGGCTGGCCGGATGGCTGCTGGACCCCATGGTGTCGCTCGTGCTCGTGGCGGTGCTGCGGGCGGAGCAGGTGACCGCCCGGTACCAGGTCGACACCGGCCGGTGGGCGCACCGCACGAAGTGGTTCGCGTTCCTCGCCACGTACGTGATGAACACCTGGAAGTCCTGGACGCACTTCGACGTGGCCGGGGTGGTGCTGCACTCGGTTCCGCCCGTGCTGGTGTTCCTCGCGGCGGAGACCGCGCCGGTGCTGCGGGACAAGCTCACCGAAGCGGTCATGGCCGCCGCCGGGACGGCGTTCACCGGGCAGTCGGACAAGGCCACCGCCCCGGCCGACGTCGCGGCGGAGCCTGCCACGGGCACCCCGGACGCCCCGCCGGCCAAACCGGCTCCGGCTCCGGCTCCGGCGCGCCGACGTCCGGCCGCCCGTAAGGCCACGGCCAAGCCTGTCCGCAAGCTGCGCGGGGACTACCTGGCCGAAGCCCGCGCGGCGTGGGCACCGGGGATCGAGATCACCCCGGCCTGGGTCCGCTCGGTCTGCCCGGACATCTCGCGCGGCACGAGCAAGAACGTCGCCGACGACCTGACCGCCGAGACCGCCACCGCCCCGGCCGCGCTGCCGGTGCCCGCCGACCAGCCGACCACCAGTGACGAGAGGGAGGCCGCCTGATGTCCACCACCGCCGACCACACCCCCGACCCCGTGAACGCCCCCGACCCCGAAGGGCTCCCTTCCGTGAACAGCACCCCCGACCCGTCCACGAACACCCCCGCCGACACGGCTGTGAACAGCACCACCGACGCGTCCGTGAACACCGACCCGGCGGCCACCGAGACCGCCACCACCCGTGCCGGGAACGTCGTCCCGATCCGGCCGGACACCGCCCGGACGCCCGAGGAGATCCCGGAGCAGGACCGGTTCGCCGACGCGGGCACGGTGCTCGACAGTGCCGACGTGGCGGCCGCCGACACCAGTGTCCCGCTCAAGCCGGTGGACCCGGTCCACGCCAAGCCGTCGTGGTGGGAGACCGTCTCCGACGCCACCGCTCGCCCGCTGGTCGCGAAGTGGCTGACGTCGGCGGAGGAGTTCCGCTCCCGGGCGCGGTTCCTGGTCCGCTACGCCGCCCACACCTTCGCCTTCCACGCGCTGCGGGTGCCGGTGTACGTGCCGTCCGCGCTGCTGCGGGCACCCGGCGCGCTGTGCCGCCTGACCGCCCGCGTCGGGCGGTGGGTGTACGACGCGGAGTCCAAGCCGGTGCGCATGAACGCCCGCGACCGCAACGACGCGGACGTGTACATGAAGCTGCGCGAGGCCCGCAACGAGACCGTCCGCCGCCGCTCCGCCCCGGTCCTGGTCGCCGTCCTGGTGCTGCTGGCGACGGTGTACCTGTGCCTCACGTTCGTGGCCCCGGTGTGGAACTGGACGCTGCTGCTGGCCACCCTCACCGCCGTGGGCTGGTGGGGTGCCCCGGCGGACAAGCCGGTCGCCGGTCGCGCCGTGGACCTGGCGAAGACGCCGAAGATCACCTCAACGATGATCGAGGACGCGCTGTGCTCGCTCGGGATCGGCGGGCTGAACCAGGCCATCGCCAAGGGCAAGCGCATCGAGTTCCCCAACCCGATCGCCCGCGACGGCGACGGCTGGCGCGCCGACATCGACTTGCCCCTGGGTGTGACGGCGGGGGACATCATCGCCAAGCGTCAGGAGCTCTCCTCCGCGCTCCGCCGCCAGATCGGGTGCGTGTGGCCCGAGGGTGACGGGAAGGTCCACGAAGGACGGTTGGTGCTGTGGGTCGGGGACCGGGACATGTCCAAGACCAAGCAGAAGCCGTGGCCGCTGGCCAAGCCCGGGGCGACGGTCGACCTGTTCAAGGCTCAGCCGTTCGGCACCGACCAGCGCGGCCAGTGGGTCAGCCTGACCCTGATGTTCGCCTCGATGATCATCGGCGCGGTGCCGCGTATGGGCAAGACGGTCACGCTGCGGGAACTGCTGCTCATCGCCGCCCTGGACCCGCGTGCCGTCCTCTACGCCTACGACCTCAAGGGCACCGGTGACCTGGCCGCGCTCGCGCCGGTCTCGCACGGCTACGGCGTCGGCGACGACCCCGACGACATCGAGCGCATGGTGGTCGAGATGCGCGAACTCCGCGAGGAGATGCGGCGGCGGATCAAGGTGATCCGTGGCCTGCCGGAGTCGGTGTGCCCGGACAACAAGGTCACCCCGGAACTGGCTGCCCGCAAGGACCTCGGGCTCGCGCCGATCGTCGTCGGGGTGGACGAGTGCCAGATCTGGTTCGAGCACCCCGAACACGGCGACGAGCTGGAAGAGATCTGCACCGACCTGGTCAAGCGCGGCCCGGCCTTGGGCGTCATCGCCATCCTGGCCACCCAGCGCCCGGACGCGAAGTCCCTGCCCACCGGCATCTCCGCCAACGCCATCCTCCGCTACTGCCTGAAAGTCCAGGGCCACACCGAAAACGACATGGTGCTCGGCACCGGCCAGCACCGAAACGGTGTCCGCGCAACGATGTTCGCCCGCACCGACCTCGGGATCGGCTACCTCGCCGGGGAAGGCGACGACGCCAAGATCGTGAAGTCGGTGTACAAGGACGCCACCGAAGCCAAGAAGATCGTCGCCGGAGCCCGCGCCCGCCGGGAAGCCCTCGGCAACATCACCGGCTACGCGGCCGGGGTCGAGGTCGACGTGGAGGCCGCTCGGCTGGACCCGCTGGCCGACGCGATCGCGGTGTTCGAGCGCGGTGAGGACAAGCTCTGGTCGGAAACCATCGTGGCCCGGCTCGCCGAGCTGCGCCCCGGCCAGTACCGGGGCTGGACCGCGCAGAACCTCGCGACCGCGCTCAAGCCGAAGGGTGTCAAGCCCAAGCAGGTGTGGAGCACCGACCCGGTCACCGGCAAGGGAGCCAACCGCAACGGCTACACCCGCGACGCCCTCACTACCGCCAAGAACAACGGAGCGTAACGGATCTCTGGGCTAGGGGCGGTGGCCGTCCTAGACTCCGCCGCCCCTAGACCTAGACCCCTCCTCTAGACCCCCGCAGGCCACATGACCAGCACTCTAGGCATCTAGGCCCACCCCGCGCCGACCAGCGAAAACACCGGAAAACCCGGGCTAGCCGCCTTCGCCGCAGGCCCTAGCCCTGGCTGACGACACCCTGAAGACGTCACCCACGGTGACCGACGTGAGGACCCGTCTTGAGCACGCACACCACCACCAGCACCGGCCCGCAGCCCGACCCGGAACCGCCCGCCGCCGTCGCCATCCCGTTCCGCGAGTACCGCGCACTGGTGCTCGACGCCGCCGCCTGGCGACTGCTCAACACCAGCCCGCACGTGGCGGAGCTGCTCGCCGAATGGGTCGAGTGGGATCGCCGCCGCACCGCCCGGGAGACCTCGGGCGCGGTGTCGGCCGCCGCCGACTGGCGGGCCATCGCGGCCGCGCCGACCTACGACGAACTCGCCCGCCGCCGCGCCGTCGCCACCCGCCCGGCACTGACCCCGCAGGAGATCCGCGCGCAGGCCGCCCGCTCGTGGGCGCGCGTCAACGACTGGATCAACGCCCGCACCGCCACCGCCGACGCGGCCTGACACCACCGTCCAGAAAGGCCCAGAACGCATGAGCACCACCGAACCCACGCCCAACACCACCGGACCCGGCGCGACGCTCCTGGACGCCCTCAGGGCCGCGCTCACCCGGTACGTGTCGCTGCCCAACCCCGAGACCGCCGACGCCATCGCGTTGTGGATCGCCGCCACCCACGCACAACCGGCATGGGCGCACGCCCCGCGCCTGGTGATCCGAGGACCGGAGAAGCGCTGCGGGAAGTCCCGGCTGCTCGACGTCGTCGAGGCCACCTGCCACAACCCGTTCATCACGGTCAACAGCTCATCAGCGGCCGTCTACCGGTCCATTTCGGACGACCCGCCCACCGTGCTGGTCGACGAGGCAGACACCATCTTCGGGCCGAAGGCCGAAGGGAACGAGGACCTGCGCGGGCTGCTCAACGCCGGGCACCAGCGCAACCGCCCGGCCAAGCGCTACGACGCGGCCACCAACCGCGTCGAGTCCATCCCCACCTTCGCCATGGCCGCCCTTGCCGGGATCGGCGCGATGCCCGACACCATCGAGGATCGCGCCGTCATCGCCCGGATGCGCCGCCGCGCCCCTGGCGAGACCGTGGCCCCCTACCGGGTCCGCCGTGACCGGCCCGCCCTGCGGGCACTCGCCGACGACCTGCGCGCCTGGCTGCGCGCCGACCTCGCCACCCTCGAATCCGCCGAACCGGAGATGCCCGTGGAAGACCGCGCCGCCGACACCTGGGAACCGCTCGTCATCGTCGCCGACCACGCCGCCGGCCACTGGCCCACCCGCGCCCGTGCCGCCGTCGTCGCGCTCACCGCCACCGCCGAAGAGGACAGCGACAGCAGCGCGGGCGTCCGACTGCTCAGCGACTGCCACACCGCGTTCGGTGCGTCGCCGGAGCTGCCCACCACCGAGCTGCTGTCGCGGCTCAACGGCGACCCGGAGGCCCCGTGGTGCGGATACGGGCCGACCGGGCTCACCCCGGCCAAGCTCGCCAAGCTGCTGCGGGAGTACGGCATCCGCTCCGGCAACATCCGCCCCGACAACGGCCCGCAGGCCAAGGGCTACACCCGCGCCGACTTCACCGACTCGTGGGCGCGCTACTGCCCCGACCTGCCCGCTACACCGCCACCACCACCGCCGTCCGAAAAGGACAGCAGCGGCGGAGACGTCACGCCGATCCGCCGCGCACGGTCCGCCTGACACCCGCCAGAGGGGTAGCCGTCCCAGCCGTCCCAAGCGTCCCCGCCCAGGTCAGCCCCGGGACGGCTACCCCACGTGGGACGGCTCCATCCGTCCCACGCACCCCGCCCGCCGTGACGGCCCGAACCGCCACAAACCCGTCCCTGGGACGGCTCAAGCCGTCCCACCCAACCAAGCCGTCCCAGGGCTGACCTGCGATGGGACGGCTGGGACGGCTGGGACGGCTACCCCCCTCAGCACCAACCACAACCCCAACCAGACCCGAGGAGAGCCCATGCGCATCACCGCCACCCACACCGCGACCCGAAGGGCTCACCACCAATGGCTACCGCCAACGACATCGCACAGCTCGCCGCCAGTCTCGCTCAGCTCGCCGAACGCCTCGCGACCCAGCGCCCGGACGACGTACCCCGGCCGCTGCCACCGCGCGTTCTCCTGACTGTCGAAGAGGCCGGGCAACGGCTCGGCATCGGCCGCACCATGGCCTACAGCCTGGTCCGCTCCGGCGCATTGGAATCCGTCCGCATCGGCCGACTCCGCCGCATCTCCGTATCCGCTATCAACGAGTACGCCGCCCGCCTAGTCGCCAATTCCAGCGGCAAGGCTGCCGCCTGAGGGAGGAGTTTTAATGGCAAGGAAGAAGCGCCCCGAGGGCACCCGCGCTCCGAACGGCGCCAGCAGCGTCTACTTCAGCGAAGCGGACGGCCACTGGCACGGCCGCGTGACGGTCGGCCGCAAGGACAACGGGAAGCCGGATCGCCGCCACACGATGTCCAAGGATGAGGGCAAGGTTCGGAGCAAGGTGCGGGAGTGGGAGAACGAGCGCGACGAAGGGCGCGTCCGCAAGGCAGGGCAGAACTGGACCGTCGAGTCCTGGCTGACCCACTGGCTTGAGAACATCGTCGCGCCGCCGACCATCACCGAGAATGCGTGGGACGCCTATGAGGTGGCGTGCCGAGTGCACCTCATTCCGGGCGTCGGCGCTCACCGTCTCCAGCGTTCTCACACGGGCGACAGGCTGGAACCCGACCATCTGGAGAAGCTCTACCGCAAGATGATGCGCGAGGGCTCCGCTGCGGGGCGGGTGCACCAGGTTCACCGCACCATCCGCACTGCGCTCAAGGAGGCCAAGAAACGCAAGATAATCACGGACAACCCGGCGGAACTCGCCCGCGCTCCGAAGGTGGAGGAACAGGAGTACGAGCCGTATGACGTCGACGAGATCCAGCGGATTCTCGAAACGGCCAACCGGCGACGCAACAGCGCACGGTGGGCGATCGCCCTTGCTCTGGGGCTCCGTCAGGGCGAAGCGCTGGGAATCCAGTGGGCGGACGTGAACTGGGACCGCTGGGACCGGCCGTGCAAAGAGCACAGCTCCCGTTTCTGCGCCCTGTGTTTCGAGCACTACTCGCCCGAAATCGGCGTGCGTCGGAACCGGCTCCGGCCGAAGTACAAGCACGGCTGTTCGACGCCGTGCGGGCGGAAGTTCCCGGGCTACTGCCCGCAGCGCGTCCCGACGCGGCGGGAGACCGCGCCCACGAAGTCACGAGCCGGTAAGCGGTACATCGGGCTGCCCAAGCAGCTCGCGCTGCTGCTCGTGCGGCACCAGGCGGCACAGGCCCAGGAACGCGCGCTGGCGGCCGACCTCTGGGAGGAGACCGGCTACGTCTTCACCAAGCCGACCGGTCAGCCGCTCGTGCCCAACACCGACTATCACCACTGGAAGGAGCTGCTGCGTGAGGCCAAGGTGGGGGAGCGGCGGCTTCACGACGCCCGACACACCGCCGCGACGGTTCTCCTGCTGCTGGAGGTCCCCGAGCGGACCGTGATGTCCATCATGGGGTGGTCCAGCACGGCCATGGCCGCGAGGTACCAGCACGTGACCGACCGCATCCGCCGGGGCGTGGCTGGACGAGTTGACGGGCTGCTCTGGGCACCGCCGGAAGACGCGGCGAAGGGCGACGACGAGGCCCTGGAGGTGGCCTGACCAGGGGCGAATGAGACTAGAACTGAGACTAAGACGGAAAACGCCGGGTGTCCCGAAGCGGGGCACCCGGCGTTTTGCCTGGTTACTGCGGCGGAGGATACAGGATTCGAACCTGCGAGGGCGTGAACCCAACACGCTTTCCAAGCGTGCGCCTTAGGCCGCTCGGCCAATCCTCCGCAGGAGACGATACCGGATGGTCTCCCGCGCCCGTGCAGGTGGGTCAGGCCGTGACGTCGGCGACCACGCACGTGATGTTGTCCGGGCCGCCGGCTTCGTTGGCCAGGCGGATCAGCTCCGGGATCACCTCGGCCGGCTCCGCGCCGGCGTCCAGGACGTCGCGCAGTGTCGCTTCGGAGACCGGGCCGCTCAAGCCGTCCGAACAGAGCAGGTAGCGGTCGCCGGGCTTGGCCTTGAACGTCCAGATGTCCGGGTCGCCGGAGCCTGCCGTCTGCAGTGCCTTCATCAGCAGTGATCGGCGGGGGTGGGAGTCGGCGTCCTCCGCGGCGACGCGGCCGTCCTCGACCAGTGCCTGCACGAGGGTGTGGTCGCGGGTCAGCCGGCGCAGGCCGCCGTCGCGCAGGAGGTAGCCGCGGGAGTCGCCGATGTGGGCCGCCGCGAACTCGACGCCGTCGAAGAGCAGGGCCGTCAGCGTGGTGCCCATGCCTTCGGTCGTCGGTTCCTGTGAAGCCACTTCGTGCAGCCGCGCGTCGATCGACTTGACCACGCCGGCCAGGGTGGCCGCCAGGTCCACGTTCGTCAGGTCGAGCCGGCGCAGGTCGACCTCGAGCTCGCGCAGCACGTCGACGGCCGTCGCGCTGGCGACTTCGCCGTGCGGCTGGCCGCCGATGCCGTCGGCGACGGCGAGCAGCCGGGAACTCGCGTAGACCGCGTCCTCGTTGACCCGGCGACGCTTGCCGACGTCCGACCCCGCGGCGTACCGCAGGACGTACCGATCGTGTGTCATGCCTCCCATGAAAGCATTGGTTGACTGAGTTCACAAGCGTCTCGGCTGAATGGAGCATCCTCCGATAGAGTCCTCGCCATGGACGACGACGCCACGGTCAGCGCGGCCGACATCGCGCGGCTCGCCGGGGTCGGCCGGGCCGCGGTCAGCAACTGGCGCCGCCGCTACCCGGACTTCCCGCAGCCGGTCGGCGGCACGGCGTCGAGCCCGTTGTTCGGTCTCTCCGCCGTCGCCGGCTGGTTCCGCGCGCGCGGCAAGAAGTTCGAGCTGAGCGCCGGCGAACGCGCGTGGCAGCGCCTGCGCGCCCTCGGTGACGACCTCGACCTCGCCGAGCGCGTCAGCCGCGCGGGCGTCTTCTTCGCTTTCCAGGCGGGGATCTTCGACACCTTCGACAGCAAGCTCGACGACCCGGAGCTGCTCACCCTGCTCAGCGAGATGACGCACCAGAGCGGGCCGGTCGAGGCGTTCGAACTGTTGTGCCGCAGGTACTTCGAGGCCCATTCCCGGCGGCTGTCGGCGACGCCGGAGCCGGTCGCCGAGCTGATGGCCCGGCTTGCCGGCCCGGTCTCGACGATCCTCGACCCCGCGTGCGGCTTCGGCGCCCTTGCGCTGGTGAGCGGCGCCAAAACCGTGCTGGGCCAGGACAGCGACCCGATGACGGCGTCGATCGCGGCCCTGCGGCTGCGGCTGCGCGGCATCGAGGCGGAGGTCTACGCGGTCGACGCGCTGCGCGAAGACGCCTTCGCCGGCCGGACCGCCGAAGCGGTGTTGTGCGACCCGCCGTTCAACGAACGGGCCTGGGGGCACGACGAACTGGTCGGTGACGAACGCTGGGAGTACGGCCTGCCCCCGCGCGGCGAGCCCGAGCTCGCCTGGGTGCAGCACTGCCTCGCGCACGTCGAACCCGGTGGCACGGTGGTGATCCTGATGCCGGGCGCGGCGGCCGGCCGCCGCAGCGGCAAGCGCATCCGGGGCAACCTGCTGCGCGCGGGGGCGGTCCGCGCGGTCGTCACGCTGGCGCCGGCGGGCCCCGACCTCTGGCTGCTGCGGCGGCCGGCTCCCGGTGAGCGCGCGCCGTCCACCGTGCTGCTCGGCGAAGCGGGCGAAGACTTGTCCACAGTGGACGAAATGTGGCGGAAGTTCCGCGCCTGTCCGGAAACCGGCGTCCGGATCATCGACCTGCTCGACGACGACGTCGACCTCACGCCGGCCCGCCGCCGTGCCAGGGACGAGGATCCCGGGCAGGCCTTCGAAGCCGTGCGGGCGCGGTTCGCCGGACTCGCGCCCCGGCTGCCGCCGCTCGACGCGGCGGACGGCGAACCGGCGTTCACGACGATCGGCGAGCTGGTCAAGGCCGGCGTGGTCGAGGTCAGGCACATGGCGCGCACGGACGCCGAACCCCCGGTGGCGCGGCGAGGTGACGTCGTCGCGTCGGTGACCGGGATCGCGTACGTCCACAGTGGACCGCCGGAGCCGGTGGGGGCCGGTCTCACCGTTTACCGCCTCGACGCCGAGCGGCTGGACGCGGACTTCCTGGCCGGCTGCCTGCGCGCGGCCGATCTGCCCGCCGCGTCGGCGTCCACCCGGATCGACGGCAGGCGCGTGCGGATCCCGCGGGTGCCGATCGGCGTCCAGCGCGAGTACGGCCGGGTGTTCCGGAACCTCGCCGAGTTCGACGCCGCGCTGCGCGAGGCGGCCGAAACGGGCCGTGAGCTGGTCCGGCTAGGCTTCGCAGGACTTGTCGAAGGACGGCTCAGGCCGGGCCGATAGGGAAACGGATGCTGATCGCCGACCGCTACGAGCTCGACGAGCTGCCGCTCGGCCGCGGCGGGATGGGTGCGGTGCACGGCGGGTACGACCGCAGGCTCGGCCGTCGCGTGGCGATCAAGCTGCTCAGGCTGCCGGGCCGCGACGAAGAGCTCGAAGCCCGCTTCGCCCGCGAAGCCCGCATCCTGGCGACGCTCGACCACCCCGGCGTCCCGACGCTGTACGACTACGGCACCCACGACGACCGGTTGTTCCAGGTCATGCAGTTCGTCGACGGCGTGACGGTGGCCGACCTGCTCGCCGAGCACGGGCCGCTGCCGGTGCCGTGGGCCGCGGCGATCGCGGCGCAGACGTGCGCGGTGCTGACCGCCGCCCACGCGCTCGCGGTCTGCCACCGCGACCTCAAGCCGTCCAACCTGATGCTCGGGCCCGACGGCGGGGTGAAGGTGATGGACTTCGGCCTGGCCGTGCTCCGCGAAGCCGACGCGGCGCAGTTCACGCGGGCCGGGCAGCTGCTGGGCACGCCGTCGTACATGGCGCCCGAGCAGATCCAGCGGGGTGGCGCCGAGCCGCGCAGCGATCTCTACGCGCTGGGCTGCGTGCTGCACGAGATGCTCACCGGGCGGCGGCTCTTCGACGGGCCGACCGCGTACGCGGTGTTCGAACGGCAGGTCAAGGAGCTGCCGCCGCCGGTGCCGGGTGTCCCGAAGCCGCTGAACGCCCTGCTCGCCGAGGTACTGGCCAAGGACCCGGAAGCCCGGCCGGCCGGCGCCGCCGCACTGTACGAGCGGCTCGGCGCGTTCGTCGGCGGGCTGCCGCCGCTGCCGGGGTTCCTGGTCCCGCCGTCGGTGCCCAGCCCGGGGCGGATGTACGCGCGGATGCTGGGCCGCGTCACCGGCTGAGCGCCGGCCGCCGGTCGGCGAGCGGCAGGCCGCGGCGCTGGATGCGCCGGTAGGTCGTCGCGTTCTGCACGGCGATGCTCACCCCGAGGGTGAGTGCGATCGACGCCGAGGTCAGCGGGCCCGCGGCCCCGATCGCCGCCGCCGGCGCGGCCACCCCGATCCGCACCGCCACGGTCAGCAGCCACAGCCCGATCGTGACCGCCGAGCCCCGCTGGAACGTCGTGCCGTCGCGCTCGGTGAGGGTGGTCGTGGCGCTGCGCAGCACGCCGAGCCCGGCGAGCACCAGCAGGTCGGCGGCGAGCAGGCCCAGTTCGGCCGCGGACGCGCCGGGGAGCGCTTTCAGCGTCAGGTACCCGCCCACCGCGGTGAGCAGCAGCGGCATCGCGACCAGCGTCCTGCGGTCGAGCAGCGTGCCGCGGACCTGCTGGTAGACGAGCTTGTACAGGACGAGGGCGGCGATGGCCGCATAAAGCAGGACGCTGGTCATCCGGGCTCCCTGTGTCGAAGGTCGCCTCCAGCGTCGGCGAACGGCGGCGCGGATTCGTCGGCCCGCGGACCGGTTCCGGGTGGAAACCGGTCTCCACCCCGGGGTTGAGCGCAGCTGCCCAAATCGTGACCTTCCCCGGCGAACCTCGACCGGGTGACCACCGTCTTTACCCGTGTCCAAACGCGATGATCGAGACAGCTGGGGGTACCGGATCGTGAAGAGGCTTCTGGCGGGAGCGGCCGCGCTGGCCACCGCGTTCGTGCTGACCGCCTGCTCCGGTGGCGGTGCGGCCCCCGGCTCGACCGCGGGTGGCGGGGCCGTCGCCGCGGCGGGCACCGGCGGCGGGACGCCGACGACCGCGAGCACCACCCCGGCAGCGACGAGCCCCACGCCGACGCCCACCCCCGAGTCCACGAAGCCGGCGCCGGCCAGCACCTCGGCCAAGCCGAAGCCCAAGCCGACCCCGAAGCCGGCACCGAAGCCCACGGCGGACGTTCCGTGCGCCGCGGCGGCCGCGGCCCCCGGCACCGCCGCCTGCGTCGACATCTCCGCGCACAAGGCGTGGCTGCTGCAGGGCGGCAAGGTCATCTACGGGCCGGTGCCGATGCTGCCGGGCCGCAAGGGCTACGAGACCCCGACCGGCAAGTTCCGCGTCCTGTCGAAGGAAAAGATGCACCTGTCGAAGCAGTTCGACAACGCGGAGATGCCGAACTCGGTCTTCTTCTACCCGGGCGACGCCTTCCACACGGGCAGCCTCTCGGTGTACTCGCACGGCTGCATCCACCTCTCGCCGAGCGCGTCCCTGAAGTTCTTCAACACCCTGCGCATCGGCGACGTCGTGCAGGTTGTTCCGTAAACCGTCATGGTCCGTCACCCGGCGTAGGTCACATTCGGGTGAAGTAATCCGGACTGGTGCAACTGGTCCCCCTTCTCCGGCGATAACAGATCGCCGAGAAGGGGGACACACACATGGTCGTGCGGAAATTCGGGTTGCTGCTGGTCGCGGCCTTGATCGGGGCATTGCTGCCCTTCGTGTCCCCGGGAGTCGCGGCGGCGGCGACGCTGCCACCCGGGTTCGTGCTCCGGGACACCGACTCGGGTCTCGGGCAGTACCAGTTCACGGACTTCGGGTACCTGCCGGACAACTCCGTCCTGGTCACCGGCAAGGACGGCCGCGTCCGCTGGCTGCCGGTCACCGGGGCCGGCCGGACGATCGCGACGCTGCCGGTCCGCACGAACCAGGACCTCGGCCTCGTCGGCCTGGCCGTGGCGCCGGACTACGCGACGTCGCGCGGCATCTACCTCACCCGGTCGATCAACACCGCCGGCGGCTTCGTCATGCGGCTGTCGCGGTTCACCGTGACCGTGGACGCGGCGGGCGCGCCGGCCGGCCTGACCGGGGAGCAGCCGCTGTTCGAGGTGCCGGGCACCTTCGACGTCCACGGCATCGACGGTGTCATCGCCGCCGCGGACGGGACGCTGTGGCTGGCGATCGGTGACAACAGCGACTACCGGAAGATGGACCCGGTCGCGCTGCGCGCCCTGGACATCAACCAGCCCTACGGCAAGATCCTCCACCTGACCGCCGGCGGCGCGGGCGTGCCGGGGAACCCGTACTACGACGCGGCCAACCCGGCCTCGACCGCGAGCAAGGTGTTCGCGCGCGGATTCCGCAACCCGTTCCGCTTCGGCCTCGACCCGAGTCTCGGCCTGCCGATCGTCGGCGACGTCGGCTGGAGCAACTGGGAAGAGGTCAACGTCGTTCAGCGCGGTGCCAACCACGGCTGGCCGTGCTGGGAAGGCAGCCACCCGACGCCGGGCTACAGCAGCCTCGCGGGCTGCGCCGGCGTGCCGAACCAGCCGCCGGTCCACGAGTACGCGCACGGCACCGGAGCCATGGAAGGCAACAGCATCACCGGCGGCATCGTCTACAGCGGATCCAGTTACCCGGAGTCCTACCGCGGCTCGTACTTCTTCGGCGACTACGTGACCAGCAAGATCTGGACGCTGCGGTACGACGAGCAGGGCCGGCTCACCCAGGCGCCGGAGAACCCGCCGCTCTTCACCGGCATCGGCGGCCCGGTGAAGTTCGGGGCGGCGCCCAACGGCGACATCGTCTACGCCGACATCCTGTCCGGCGCCCTGCGCCGCCTGACCTACTCGGCGGGCAACACCGCGCCGGTGGCGAAGGCCGCCACGACGACGAACCCGGCCACCCGCACCGTGTCGTTCGACGGCTCGGCTTCCGTCGACTACGACAACGACGCGCTGAAGTACGACTGGACCTTCGGCGACGGGACCACCGCGGCCGACGCCGGCCCGAAGGTGTCGCACACCTACGCGGCGGGCACCGAGTCGTTCACCGCGCAGCTGCGGGTCCGTGACCCGCTGGGGCTCACCGGCGAGGTCACCGTCCCGGTCGCGCCCGGCAACCACACCCCGCAGCTCACCCTGACCTCGCCCGGTGCCGCGACGTTCGCGGTCGACGAGCCGGTCGCGCTGAGCGCCACCGCGACCGACGTCGAGGACGGCCCGCTGCCCATCACCTGGACCACGGCGGTGCGGCACTGCCCGAGCGAAGCGACGTGCCACGCGCACCCGGGCATCGGCGGGACCGGCGCGAGCTTCTCGCAGCCGTTCACCGAACACCCGGCCTCCCGGATGGAGTTCACCGCGACGGTGACCGACAGCGCGGGTGTCAGCACGTCCCAGACGTACACGGCGATGCCGCGGCAGCACCGGATCACCCTGCGCGGCACGCAACCCGCGGCGTTGAGCATTCCGGTGGCGGGCGGGGTCAGCACGGCCATGGTCACCGAAGGCGCCACTTTCGACGTCGAAGCCGCGCAGCTGGCCATCGACGGCGTCTCGACGTTCTCCGGCTGGCAGGACGGTCCCCGGGAAAACACGTGGATCGTCACCGTCGGCACGACCGACCTGACGCTGACGGCGAACTACGCGACCCCGATCGACCAGCGCTACGACGCCGACCCGGCGTTGCGGGCGATGCTCGGGGCGCCGACGGCGGCGGAGGTCACCGACGGCCCGGTGCACTACCGGGTCTACGCGAACGGCCGGCTGTACTGGAGCGCCGCGACCGGCACCCGGTACGTCACCGGCCCGGTGCTGGAGAAGTACGTCGCCGTCGGTGGGCACGGTTTGCTCGGGCCGCCGACGTCGGACACGGCCCCGACCGCGGACGGCGTGGGCCAGTACAGCGACTTCATCGCCAACGGCAACGTGGGTTCGATCTACTACACCCCGGCGACGGGTGCGCACACGATCTACGGCGAGATCCGGAAGAAGTGGGCGGCCACGGGCTACCAGAACGGCCTGGGCTATCCGACGACGGACGAGCTCGGCGTCTACGACGGTGTCGGCCGGTACAACCACTTCGTCAAGGACGGCAACGTCGGTTCGATCTACTTCACGCCCGCGACCGGTGCGCACACGATCTACGGCGAGATCCGGAAGAAGTGGGCGGCGACGGGCTACGAGGCCGGACTCGGTTATCCGACGACGGACGAGCTCGGCGTGTTGGACGGCGTGGGCCGGTACAACCACTTCATCAAGGGTGGCAACGTCGGGTCGATCTACTTCACTCCGGCGACGGGGGCGCACACGATCTACGGTGAGATCCGGAAGAAGTGGGCGGCGACGGGTTACGAGGCCGGACTCGGTTATCCGACGACGGACGAACTCGGGGTCAACGACGGTGTCGGCCGGTACAACCACTTCATCAAGGACGGCAACGTCGGGTCGATCTACTACACGACCGCGACCGGCGCGCACACCGTCTACGGCGAGATCCGGAAGAAGTGGGCGGCGTGGGGCTACGAGCGTGGTCTCGGCTATCCGACGACCGACGAACTCGGCGTCACGGGCGGCCGTGGCCGCTACAACCACTTCAGCCTCAACAGCTCGATCTACTTCACCCCGACGACCGGTCCCCGCGTGGTGAAGGGCGAGATCCGGAAGCGCTGGGCGGCGCTCGGGTGGGAACAGTCCTACCTGGGCTACCCGAAGTCGGACGAGTACGTGATCAGCGGTGGGTACCGCAGCGACTTCGAGGGCGGGTACATCATCTACACCTCCGCCGGGGCCCGGGACTATCGCTGGTAACCATTTTTCCCGCACGCTCAACCTCTCCCCGCCACCGCACGTCTTGGGTGGCAGAAAGCAGGGAACGAAGAACTTCTGGGGGACCACATGCGCGTGCGGCGCGTTCTGGCTGCTCTGTCCACTTTGGCCGCCGCGGCCGTGCTGACCGCGTGCTCGGCCGGCGCGACCGCGGACGTCCGGCTGGCGGCGGACACGCCGACGGCGCCGACGGCGTCCACCTCGGTGGCCACGCCCGCTCCGGCGCCGACGAAGGCGAAGCCGGTCATGGCGGCCGGGGTGCCGTGCACGATCACGGCGAAGGCCTGTGTGTCCCTGTCCGGCAAGCAGGCTTGGCTGCTCGACGAAGGCAAGATCGTGTACGGCCCGGTGAAGATGTTGCCGGGCAAGAAGAGTGAGCCGACCCCGGTGGGCAAGTGGAAGGTGGAGTACAAGGAAAAGATGCACCTGTCGAAGGAATTCGACAACGCGAAGATGCCGAACTCGGTGTTCTTCGCCCCCGGCGGCATCGCGTTCCACGAGGGCAGCCTCAGCAGGTACTCGGCCGGCTGCGTGCACCTCTCGAGCGCGGCGTCGCTGAAGTTCTTCAACACCCTCGAGAAGGGCGATGAAGTCCAGGTCGTCCGGTAGGTCCTGTCAGGACGGAAGCAGGTCCGCCGGCCGTGTCCCGGCCGCTGTCAGCGGCAGGCCGAGGGCGACGCGCTCGGTGAGCCACGGGCTCGGCCGGTAGCGGGGGTCGCCGGTGGCCGCGGTGAGGCCGTGCAGGATGCGCAGCACCACGTCGCCGCCGACGAAGTCGCCCCACGCCAGCGGACCACGGGGGTAGCCGAGGCCGAGGCGGACCGCGGTGTCGATGTCCGCCGGCGTGGCCAGGTGCTGGCCCGCGATGAAGCAGGCCGTGTTGACGATCGACGCCAGCAGGCGCTGGGCGATCGGGGCGGGCCCGTCGCGGACGACCGTCACGGGGCGGCCGGTCGCGGCCAGCGCACCCCAGGCGGCGCGGCCCGCCGCCGGGTCGAGGCCGGCGTGCACCGACATCGTCAGCCGTCGTTCGTAGCCACCCAGCGGATCGACGCCGGCGACGCGGTCCAGCGGCAGCCCGGCGCGGGTTCCGGCATCCACTGTGGACTCGCCGTAGAGCGGGACGAGCAGGATCGCGTCCGGGTAGGCGTCGGAAACCACGTGGACGCCCGCGGACGACAGCGCGCGGGCGAGGTGCTCGTCGGCGGTGAACACCGGGCTCGACGGCTTCGGCGGGGCGGCGGGCTCGTCGGCGACCTGCTGCTTGCCGTCGGCGTAGGCGTAGAAGCCCTCGCCGTTCTTGCGTCCGAACAACCCGGCGGCCACGCGCGGCCGGGTCAGCCACGACGGCCGCAGCCGCGGGTCGCCGTGGAAGCCGCTCCAGATGCTTTCCAGGACGGCGTGCGAGACGTCGAGGCCGGTGAGGTCGAGCAGCTCGAACGGGCCGAGCTTCAGGCCGAGGACGTCACGGGCGATGCGGTCGACGTCGGCGGGCTCGGCCAGCGCCTCGGCGAGGATCTGCAGCGCCTCGGTGTTCAGGCCGCGGCCGGCGTGGTTGACCAGGAAGCCGGGCGCGTCCTTGGCGAGCACCGGCTCGTGTCCCCAGCTCCTGACCAGCTCGAGCGCCTGGCCGGGCAGCCAGTCGTGGGTGCGGGCGCCGGGCACGACCTCGACCAGCCGCATCAGCGGCACCGGGTTGAAGAAGTGCAGGCCGACCAGCCGGCCGGGCTCGGCCAGCCCGGCGGCGATCTCGGTGACCGACAGCGAGCTCGTGTTCGTCGCGAAGATCGTCTCCTGTGGACAGACGCGCTCGAGGTTCGCGAACAGGGCGCGCTTGGTCTCGAGGTCTTCCCGGACGGCTTCGACCACGAGGTCGACGCCGTCCGCGGGCGCGTCGGGGGCGTCGACGGCGACCAGCCGCTGCTTCACCGCCTGCGGTTCGCCGGCGAGCTTGCCCTTGGCGGCGAGCTTGTCGATCATCCCGCCGACGTACTCGATCGCCTCGGCGACGGCCTCGCGCCGGACGTCGGCCAGCTCGACCGTCACCCCCGCGGTCGCGGCCAGCTGGACGATCCCGCGGCCCATCACCCCGGTGCCGATCACCCGGATCCTGCCGACCTTCCCGGCCCACCCCGTCACGTCGTGCCGCCTTCCGCCGTTGGACTCCCGCCCCAGCCTAGAGCCCGACGAACTCCGCCATCCGCTTCGCCGAGTGGGCGAAGAACGCGTCGGCCGGGTCGACGCTGCCGACGTACTGGCCGAACAGCTCGAAGCTGATCGCGCCGAACAGCTGGGTCCACGCCATGATCAGCCGGGCCACGGTCTCGGGGCCGGCGAGGATCCCGAGGACCTTCGTGAGCGTCTCGGCCTGGGCGCGCAGCTCGGGCGGGACTTCGTCCTCGGCCCGCACCTCGGTGTTCGTGAGCACCTTGACCAGGGCGAGCGCGACGCGGGAGGCCGGGACGACGGTGTCCTGCGGGGCCGCGTAGCCGGGGATCGGGGAGCCGTAGATGAGCGCGTACTCGTGGGGGTGGGCGCGGGCCCAGGCGCGCGTGCCCTGCCAGATCGCCAGCCAGCGGTCGCGGGGGTCGCCCTCGCCCGGGTCCGCCTGCTCGGCCGCCTCGCCGATCGCGTTGTAGGCGTCGACGATCAGGTCGGTCAGCAGCCGGTCGCGGCTCGGGAAGTACCGGTAGATCGCGGACGACACCATGCCCAGCTCGCGGGCCACCGCGCGCAGCGAAAGCCCGTGCGCGCCGACCTCGGCGAGCTGCCGGCGGGCCTCGTCCTTGATCTCCTGGGTCAGTTCGGCACGGGCGCGGTCGCGTGCGGTGCGGGTGGCGGTCATGGGGATCAGTGTGCCACGACGAGAGCGGTGCACAAAAGCGAGAGCACTGCTCTTGACAGTGTGCAGCGCTCTGGTGTTCACTGCTCTTAACCGAGAGCACTGCTCTCCCGAATCGCGGAGGACACCATGACCGACACCCGCTACATCAAGCCCGGCAAGTCCACCAGCGTTTTCAACGAGGTGGTCGCGAAGCTGACGAACCTGGGCGTGAGCGTCTGGGGCAGCCGGGTGCTGACCGTCGTGGGCCGCAAGAGCGGCGAGCCGCGTTCGGTGCCGGTCAACCTGCTGACCATCGACGGCGTCCGCTACCTCGTCGCCCCGCGCGGCGAGACGCAGTGGGTGCGCAACCTGCGTGCGGCCGGCCAGGGCACGCTGCGCGTCGGGCGCCGCGTCGAGACGTTCACCTTCCGCGAGCTGGCCCACGACGAGAAGCCGGGCATCCTGCGCGCCTACCTCAAGCGCTGGAAGTTCGAGGTCGGCGTGTTCTTCGACGGCGTCGACGCCAAGGCGCCGGACGAAAAGCTGCGCGAGATCGCCCCGGGCTACCCGATCTTCGAGATCTTCACGAAGTAGGTTTGCGCCGC
Source organism: Amycolatopsis sp. MtRt-6 (assembly GCF_017308975.1). Lineage (GTDB taxonomy): Bacteria > Actinomycetota > Actinomycetes > Mycobacteriales > Pseudonocardiaceae > Amycolatopsis. The sequence goes on from NZ_JADWPD010000010.1 coordinate 120,684, forward strand.
CGCGTGAGGTTGGCCGCGACCAGCACCACGCCGACCAGGAACGCGGCCAGCCCGATGAGGAACCACAGCTTCTGCCCGGTCATGAAGCTGCCGGTGATGACACCGACGCCCTGCAGCACCCAGACGGCGCCGACCAGCACGAGCACGACCCCGACCGCGAGGGTGATCCACCGCCTCATCGACCCAGCTTAGGCGGGTCGCTCGTCCGGCACGAGCTTGTGGCGGTAGGCGTAGACGACGGCGTGCACGCGGTCCGGCAGCCCGAGCTTGCTCAGTACCCGGGACACGTGCGTCTTGACGGTCTCCTCGCCGACGTGCAGCTGCCGCGCGATCTCGGCGTTGCTGCAGGCGTTGGCGAGCAGCAGCAGCACCTCGCGTTCGCGGGAGGTCAGCCGGGCGAGCTCCGGGGGTTCGGCGGCCGCCGGTTCGAGGACCGCCGCGAACTTCGCGACCAGCCGCCGCGTCACCGAAGGGTCGATCAGCGCGTCCCCGCGCGCGGCGACCCGCATCGCCGCGACCAGCTCCTCCGGCGCGAGGCTCTTCAGCAGGAACCCGCTCGCCCCGGCGCGCAGCGCGCGGTAGACGTACTCGTCGGCGTCGTAGGTCGTGAGCACGAGTACGCGGGTGTCGTTGCCCGGTGCGGCCAGGATCGCCTCGGTCGCGGCGAGGCCGTCGAGCCGCGGCATCCGGACGTCGAGGACGGCGACGTCCGGGCGGAGCCGCGCTGTCTCGGCGACGGCTTCGCGGCCGTCGGACGCCTCGCCGACGCAGGTGAAGTCGGGCTGGGTGTCGAGGAGCGCGCGCATCCCGGAGCGGAACATCGCGTGGTCGTCGGCCAGCAGAACGCGGATCATGTGCTCTCCACCGGGAAGGTCGTGCGCAGCTGCCAGTGTTCGCCGGTCTCGCCGTAGGAGACCTGGCCGCCGAACAGGGTGACGCGCTGCCGGATCCCGGCCAGGCCGCGGTGCGCGTGCTCCTTTTCTTCGCGGCGACCGGCGCGCAGGCCGTTGGTCACCGTGAGCACGACCTCGGTGCGGCCGTGGTTCAGCTCGACCTCGACCGGGCCCTGGCCGTGGCGCAGGGCGTTGGTGAGTGCCTCCTGGGCGATCCGGTAGAGCGCGATGTCGAGCGAACCCGGCAGGTCACGGGGCTCGCCGCGCAGCGTCAGCCGGGTGGGCAGGCCGGCCGCGCGGACGGTCTCGACCAGCTCGTCGAGGTTGTCGAGGCCCGGCTGCTCGGCCTGGGTTTCGGCGTGCAGCAGGTCGAGCAGCCGGCGCAGGTCGGCCATCGCGGAGCGGCTCGCCGACTCGACGGCGCCGAGCGACTTCCGCGCCGGTTCGGCACCGTCGGGGAGGCCGAGCCGGGCGGCGCCGGCGTGCACGCCGATGGCGCTGACGTGGTGGGAGATGACGTCGTGGAGGTCGCGCGCGATCGTGGTGCGTTCCTCGAGGACGGCCCGCCGGACGGCTTCTTCTTCGTGCTGACGGCGCTCGTCGGCCTCGCGCTCGAGATCGGCGATGTAGGCGCGCCGGGCGGTGGTGTACCGGCCGACGAGCCACGGCAGCAGCGCGGAGACGCCGACGTTGATGGCGATGAGCCGCCAGTCGTCCGCGGTCCGGCCGCCGCCTTCGAGACAGCCGGCGATGACCCCGGCGAGCAGGGCACCGAGCGCGAGCACGGCGGGTTTCGTGCGCAGCCAGGCCCCGGCCCGGTAGCCGGCGATGAGGATGCCGGCGTTGTTGCCGGTGATGTACCCCTGGCAGGTGCAGAGGAGGAGCGGGGCACCGGCGAAGAGCAGGGCGTGCGCGAGCGCGACCCACCCGGAGTGCCGCGCGGCACCGGCGAGCGCGGCGTTGACGGCGACGCCGCCGAGCAGGATGACCCAGGCTCGCCACCCGGCCTCGCCGAGCGGACCGCGGAGGATGAAAAGGGCGGCGTCGCAGACTACGCAAACGAGCGCGACCAGCAGCGACTGCCGCCTCAGCGACCCCCGGATGTCCTGCACACCCGCCACTGTGCCCTAAGGCGGCGCGGAAGAGGGAGGGAACGCCCCGATGCGACGGAGGGGGGTGCGCGGCACCGGGGCGTTCCCAGTCAGCGGGCCAGTGGGTCAGTTCGTGGGGCGGCCCGGGTAGTCGCCGCCGCGGCGCTGGCCCGGCTGGCGCTGGCCCGGCTCGACGCCCTTGCCCAGCGACGTTGCCGTCGCCGTCTGACCCGACACCTTCGCCACCACCGTCACGTTCGTGTCGCCCTGCTTCACGTCGCCCGTCTTCTGGGTCGACGAATCGAGCGTGTACGTCTGCTTGTAGCCGTCCTTGCTAGTCAGCGTCACCGACGTCGCGCTCAGCTCCGTCACGTCGCCCGTCTGCAGGCGCTCGGTCGTGTAGCCGCCGTTGCCGTCCGGCACCACGAAGTCGCCGTGGAGTGCTTCGCGCAACGCCGTCATCCCACCGCCGAGACCGCCGAAGCCGCCCTGGCCGCGGAACTGGCCGCCGCCGGGGCCGCCGAAGCCGCCCGGGCCCTGGGCCGTGTTGTCCGCGCTGCTGGTGCCCGCCCAGATCGCCGCGCCGCCGCCCGCCGCGATCACCACGGCGATGCCGGCCGCGATCGCCGTCTTCTTGCCGGACCAGCCCTTCTTCGGCGCGGCCGGGGCCGGATCGCCCCAGTTGGCGCCCTCGGGCTGGGTGTTCGGCATCGGCTCGGTCGTCATCGTGTCCTCCGGTGGTGCCCACACTGGTCCAGCTCAGGTTCACCGCCGCGGCTGTGTTTGAGCTGTGCGGAGCGTCAGCGGGCGCTGTGCCTCGACGACGGTCTCGATCGCGCGAACCTTCACAGCAAACGCACAGCGACCACACAGCGAACACCGACGCCGGGCCGTGAAGGTGGCACTATGACCGCTATGAACGCCACGTCACCCGGCCCTGGCAAGGCCGACCTGCGGCGCGCCGACGGGAGCCCGGTGCGGGTCCTCGTCGTCGACGACGAGGCGACGCTGGCCGAGCTCGTGTCGATGGCCCTGCGGATGGAGGGCTGGGAGGTGCGCAGCGCGGGCGACGGCACGGAGGCCGTCCGGATCGCGCGCGACTTCCGCCCCGACGCCGTCGTCCTCGACGTCATGCTCCCCGACTTCAACGGTCTCGAGGTGCTGCGCCGGATGCGGGCCGAGGCGCCGAACCTGCCGGTGCTCTTCCTCACGGCGAAGGACGCGGTCGAGGACCGCATCGCCGGGCTCACCGCGGGCGGCGACGACTACGTCACCAAGCCGTTCAGCCTCGAAGAGGTCGCCCTGCGCCTGCGCGCGCTGCTGCGCCGGGCCGGCGGGGTCACCGGCGCGAGCGGGTCGACGCTGGTCGTCGGCGACCTCACCCTGGACGAGGACAGCCGCGAGGTGCACCGCGGCGGCGACCTCGTGCCGCTGACCGCCACCGAGTTCGAGCTGCTGCGCTACCTCATGCGCAACCCCAAGCGCGTGCTGTCGAAGGCGCAGATCCTGGACCGCGTGTGGAGCTACGACTTCGGCGGCCAGGCCAACATCGTCGAGCTCTACATCTCCTACCTTCGCAAGAAGATCGACGCCGACCGCGAGCCGATGATCCACACCATGCGGGGCGCCGGGTATGTCCTCAAACCCGCCGGCTGAACGCAAGCGCTGGTCGCTGCGACGACGGCTGATCGTCCAGCTCGCCGCGCTGCTCGCCCTCGTGTGCGTGGTCGTCGGCGTCGTCACCGAGTTCGCGCTGAGCGAGTTCCTCATCGGCCAGCAGGACAAGCGCCTGGCCGCGGCGAGCGAACGCGGCAAGCACCCCGGTGAGCGCCCGCCGTGGGTGTACGGCGACACGCCGCCGCCCGACCCGCTGCGGGTGCTGGGCCAGGGCGACGGCACGCTCGCGGTCACGGTGACCGGCTCGGTGGTCCGGGCCAGCGTCCTGGACTTCGCCGGCGGGGCCACCGGGCAGGGCAAGAAGCCGCCGCTCAAGCCGATCACCGCGGAGCAGCTGAAAGCGCTGCTCGGGCTCGCGGCCGACGGCCGGGCCCGCAGCATCGACCTCGGTGGCAACCTCGGCGAGTACCGCGTCGTCTCGACGACGTCGCCGCGCGGGGACAAGACGGTCATCGGCCTGCCGCTGAAGGACGTCAACGAGACGCTCTGGCAGCTCGGGTTCATCCTCGGCGGCGTCGCGCTCGCCGGGATCGTGGTGGCGGGCGCGGTCGGCGCGGCGACGATCCGGCGCACCATGCAGCCGCTCGACCGGCTGGCGGCGACCGCGACCCGCGTCTCCGAGCTGCCGCTGGACCGCGGCGAGGTCGCGCTGTCCGAACGCGTCCCGGAGGCCGACACCGACCCGAACACCGAGGTCGGCAAGGTCGGCTCGGCGCTGAACCGGATGCTGCAGCACGTCGCGAACGCGCTGACCGCGCGGCACGCGAGCGAGAACCGCGTCCGCCAGTTCGTCGCGGACGCGAGCCACGAGCTGCGCACGCCGCTGGCGGCGATCCGCGGCTATGCCGAGCTGACCCGCCGCGGCGGCGAGCACGTGCCGCCGGACGTGGCGTTCGCGATGAGCCGCGTCGAATCCGAGTCCCGCCGGATGACGACGCTGGTGGAGGACCTGCTGCTGCTCGCCCGGCTCGATTCGGGCAGGCCGGTGGTGCACGAGTGGGTGGACCTGTGCCGCCTGGTGGCCGACGCGGTCGCGGACGCGCACGTCGCGGGCCCGGACCACAAGTGGCTGATGGACGTCCCTGGCGAGCCGATCGGTGTCCTCGGCGACGCGGGCCAGCTGCACCAGGTGGTGATCAACGTGCTGGCCAACGCGCGCACGCACACGCCACCGGGCACCACGGTGACGACCACACTGTCCACTGCGGACGGAATTGTCCGGCTGCGGGTGGCCGACGACGGCCCGGGCATCGCACCGGAAGTCCTCCCGAACATCTTCGAGCGCTTCGCCCGCGGGGACAATTCCCGCTCGCGCGCGGCGGGCAGCACGGGGCTGGGCCTGGCGATCGTGGCCGCGGTGGTCGGCGCCCACAGCGGGCGGGTCGGGGTGCAGAGCCGCCCGGGGCGGACGGAGTTCGAGATCACGTTCCCGGAGGCACCGGCTCCCTAGCGCCCCAATGTGGCCTTCGGTGCGTTGAACGCAACCAAGGTGGCCTTCGGTGCGTTGAACGCAACCAAGGCCACATTGGGGTGCATGCACAGCCGGCGCACAGCTTCGCCACAAGTTCACCACATGCGCCGCCGACACGGTTGTCGTCATGACGACCACGCTGTCGGCGCCCGAACACGCCCAGCCCCAGCCGCCCGCGCCCGCCCGGGAACCGCGGTGGGTCAAGCCTTCCGTTGCCGCGCTGCTGCTGGGCACCGGCCTGCTCTACCTGTGGGATCTCGCGAAGACCGGCTGGGGCAACGACTTCTACGCGATGGCCGTGCAGGCCGGCACGTGGAGCTGGAAGGCGCTCTTCTTCGGCTCGCTCGATCCGGGCAACGTCGTCACCGTCGACAAACCGCCGTTTTCCCTGTGGGTCATGGGACTGTCCGGCCGGCTCTTCGGCTTCTCCAGCTGGAGCCTGCTCGTGCCGGACGCGCTCGCCGGCGTCGCCTCGGTCGGCCTGCTCTACCTCGCCGTGCGGCGGCTTTCCGGGCCCGGGGGCGGGCTGCTGGCCGGGGCCGGGCTCGCGCTGACGCCGGTCGCCGCGCTGATGTTCCGGTACGACAACCCCGACGCCTTCCTCGTTCTCCTCCTCGTCGCCGGTGCCTACTGCGTGGTGCGGGCGCTGGAACACGCGAGCACGAAGTGGCTGGTGCTCGCCGGGGTCGCGATCGGCTTCGGCTTCCTCGACAAGATGCTGCAGGCCTTCCTCGTGCTGCCCGCCTTCGTGCTGGCCTACGCCGTCGCGGCGCCGACGTCGCTCGGCCGTCGGATCGGCCAGCTGTGCGCCGCGGCCGGGGCGGTGGTCGTCTCCGCCGGCTGGTGGGTTGCCGCCGTCGCGCTGTGGCCGGTCGCCGACCGGCCCTACATCAGCGGCTCGACCGACAACACCGTGCTGGAACTGGCCTTCGGCTACAACGGCCTCGGCCGGATCTTCGGGGAAGGACGCGGTGGTGGCGGCCGGGCGGTCACGCCGCCCGCCGGGATGGAGCTGCCCGGCGGGGGCCGCGGCTTCGGCGGGTTCGGCGGCCAGGCCGGCCTGACCCGGCTGTTCGGCGGCGAGTTCGGCGGTGAGGCGTCGTGGCTGCTGCCCGCCGCGCTCGTCGGGCTGGTCGCCGGCCTGTGGTTCACGCGCCGGGCACCCCGCACCGACCGCACGCGGGCGGCGCTGCTGCTGTGGGGCGGCTGGCTGGTGGTCACCGCGCTGGTGCTCAGCTACATGAGCGGCATCATCCACCCGTACTACACGGTCGCGCTGGCCCCCGGCATCGTCGCGACGCTGGCGATCTCCACCCGCGAACTCTGGCGCGGCCGGGCGAACTTCGCGGCTCGCGCGGTGCTCGCCGTCATGCTCGCGGTGACCGCCGTCTGGGCCTTCGTCCTCCTCGCGCGGACGCCGGACTGGCAGCCGTGGGTCCGGTACGCGCTCCTGGTGTCCGGGGCCGCCGCCGTCGCGGGCCTGCTCTTCGGCGCCGACCGGTTCCGCCGGCTGGGCCCGGTCGTGGCCGTGCTCGGCCTGTGCGGCGCGCTGCTCGGGACGACGGCCTTCACGCTGGTCACGGCGGCGACCGCGCACTCCGGCGGGCAGCCGTCGTCCGGCCCGGCCGTCGCGAGCGGACGCGGCTTCGGCGGCCCGCGCGGCTTCGGCGCGGGGGAACCGGACACTGCCGTCATCGACCTGCTGAAGGGCACGACGACGAAGTGGGCCGCGGCGCAGAACGGCGCGATGCAGTCGGCGGGCCTGGCGCTGGGGAGCGGACGGCCGGTGCTCGCGATCGGCGGCTTCAGCGGCAGCGACCCGGCGCCGACGCTCGCGCAGTTCCGGCAGTACGTCGCCGACGGCGACATCCACTACTACGTCGCCGGCGGGCGGGGTGGCTTCGGTGGCGGCCGTGGGACCGCCGGGGAAATCCAGGCCTGGGTCGAGCAGCACTTCACGCCGGTCACCGTCGGCGGCACGACCGTTTACGACCTGACAAAATCTATCGTTTGACAGAAATCCCGCGAGCCGAGCCGAATTGTTTCAGGCGTGTAAACAGTCTGGGAAACATCGGCGCATTCGTGACCCGTGCGATAACGGCGGAGGCGGACAGGTGTTCGAATCTCCGGAGCGTGCCCGGCTCATTCCGGGCGGCCGTTCGGATCCATCGTCTCGCTCTGGGTGATGATCTCGGCACCGCCCGCTGTCGCGGTAACGACAAGGGACTTCGGGGCGTGCACTTGCACGCGCGGCGTGCACACGCGCGCCGGAATATTGGCCGGGCGGCCGACCGAAATTACGGGTAAAGCGACCTCGAACACATCGATGTCGCAGGCTGGCCCGGGCGAGGGTCACTCGTTTGGATGCAAAGCCCGGACGTTGTGGGGATCTTGTGCTAGTCGCTAGGCTCTCCGCCGGGAGAGGGACAGGGGTGGCTGCTCCAGTACGGTGAGTGCTGGTATTTCACTGGGTGTAAGTGCTTCCTGTCCGCGTTCTCTCGCGATGACCCGATCAGGTGCGGCCGGAAGTGAGCAGCGATGACCGTGCGCGGCAGCGCAGCTCCACCCGAACGACCACCCCGTCGTCACCACCTGTAGTCCCGAGCACCGCGATTCCCCCTTTGGTACGGCACCACTCCACTTCCCCCGCAACCTGGAGTTTCGTTGTGATTTCCCGTCCTCGCCCTCGTCTGCTGACGGTGCTCCTCACTTTGCTGACCCTGGCCGGCGTCACCGCGCTTTCCGGGTGCAGCGACAGTTCCGCCTCGGGAAGCGGGAGCAAGATCACCATCGGGTTCAGCGCCTGGCCGGGCTGGTTCCCCTGGCAGGTGGCGCAGGAACAGGGCCTGTTCGCCAAGAACGGTGTCAACGTCGACCTCAAGTACTTCGACAACTACACCGACAGCATCAACGCGCTCTCCAGTGGCGCCATCGACGCCAACAGCCAGACCCTCAACGACACGCTGTCGTCGGTCTCCGGCGGCGCCAAGCTGTCGATCGTGCTGGTGAACGACAACTCCACCGGCAACGACAAGATCATCGCGCGGGACGGCATCACCAGCATCGCCGACCTCAAGGGCAAGAAGGTCGCCGTCGAGCAGGGCGCGGTCGACCACTACCTGCTGCTGCTGGCGCTGCAGTCGGCGAAACTGACCGAAAAGGACATCGAGCTCGTCAACCTCCCGACCGACGCCGCCGCGGCCGCGTTCAAGAGCGGCCAGGTCGACGCGGTCGCCGCGTTCGCGCCGTTCACCTCGACGGCGCTGGAGCGCCCGGGCAGCCGCGCGATCTCGACGTCGGCCGAGTTCCCCGGCGCCATCCCGGACCACCTCGTCACGTCCCAGAAGCTGGTCAAGGACAACCCGAAGGACGTCCAGGCGCTGGTCAACACCTGGTTCGAGACGCTGACCTGGATCAAGAACAACAAGGAAGCGGCCATCAAGATCATGGCCAAGCGCGGCGGTGTGTCCGAAGCGGACTACAAGTCCTACGACGCCGGCACCACGATCTTCACCCGGCAGCAGAACATCGACGCGTTCACCCCGGGCGTCACCCCGCAGCACCTCGACTACCAGGCGAACAAGATCATCGACTTCATCGTCAGCACCGGCCTCGCCCAGCAGCGGCCGTCGCTCGACGGCCTGTTCGTCGACCAGTTCGTGAAGGCTGCGCCCCAGTGACGGGTCCCACCCAGCGCACCACCCCGGCGAGCTCGGCCGAGGCGCAGGCCGCCGCGGCGCAGGAAGCCGAACAGCGGCTCGCCGAGCAGCAGGAGGCCGTCCGGGCGGGCGGCGGACGGCCGGACTGGTCGCCGCTGCCCCGCCGGGCCGGGCTGAAGCCGTCCGCTTCGCCGCTTTTCTCCTTGCGCACACCCATTTCCGCGGCGTCGCGCTGGACGCTCGCGGTGCTGTCGTTCGCGATCCCGTTCCTGGCGTGGGTCGCGCTGAGCGTCAGCGGGTCCGTCGACTCGACGTTCCTGCCGTCCCCGGTCGCGGTCCTCAAGGCCGGGGCCGAGATGGCGAGCACCGGCGAGCTCTTCGACGACCTCGGGACGACCACCCTGCGGGTGCTCGAGGGCTTCGGCCTCGCCGTGGTCGTCTCGGTGCCGCTCGGCATCCTGATGGGCAGCTTCACCGCCGGGCAGGCGTTCTTCGAGCCGCTGATCGGGCTGCTGCGCTACCTGCCGGCGAGCGCGTTCATCCCGCTGCTGATCATCTGGCTCGGCCTCGGCGAGCCGTCGAAGATCGCCATCCTGTTCATCGGGACCGTGTTCTTCAACACGCTGATGACCGCCGACGTGGTCCGCGGCGTGCCGGACTCGCTCATCGACGTCTCCTACACGCTCGGCGCGCGCCGCGGCGAAGTGCTGCGCAAGATCGTCGTGCCGCACTCGCTGCCGGGCATGATCGACGCGATCCGGGTCAACGCCGCCGCGGCGTGGAACTTCGTGGTCGTCGCCGAGCTGATCAACTCCTCGGCCGGCCTCGGCTACCGGATCGTCCGCGCGCAGCGGTTCCTGCAGACCGACAAGATCTTCGCGGTGCTCGTCGTGATCGGGATCGCCGGGCTCCTCATCGACGTCCTGCTGCGCCTGCTGCGCACGCGGGTCGGGAAGTGGGCGGCATGACGCTGGAACTGCGGAACGTCGCGAAGGACTACACCGTCCGCGGCAAGGTCACGCGTGCCCTCGACGGCGTCGACCTCGAGGTGCTGCGTGGTGAGTTCGTCTGCGTCGTCGGCGCGAGCGGCTCGGGCAAGTCGACGCTGCTGTCGCTGGTGGCCGGGCTCAGCAGGCCGACCGAGGGCGAGATCGTGCTCGACGGCGTGCCGGTGACCGGGCCGGGCCCGGACCGCGGGCTCGTCTTCCAGGCCGGCGCGCTCTACCCGTGGCGCAGCGTGGAGAAGAACGTCGCGTTCGGACTCGAGCTGCTCTCGCTCGACCCGGCCGAGCGCGCCGAGCGCGTGAACTGGTACCTCGCCGAAACCGGCCTCGACGGCGTGCGCAAGTCGCTGCCGAAACAGCTTTCCGGCGGCCAGAAGCAACGCGTCGCGATCGCGCGCGCCCTGGCGTGCGAACCGGAAGTCCTGCTGCTGGACGAACCCTTCGGCGCGCTGGACGTCCAGACCAAAGAGGACATGCAGGTGCTGATCCGCCAGGTGTGGGCCGACACCGGCACCACGGTGCTGATGGTCACCCACGACGTCGAGGAAGCGGTGTTCCTCGGCGGCCGGGTGGTCGTGCTCGCCTCCGACCCGGGCCGGATCGCCGCCGACGTCGAGGTGGCGCTGCCCGCCGAGCGTGACCTGGCGGTGAAGCGCGAACCGCGGTTCCTCGCGCTGCGCGCCCGGATCGAGGACCTGGTCCGGGAGCAGCACCGCGGTCACGTGAGCCGGGTGGCCGCGGTCGAGTGAGAACGGAAGACGGGAAGGTCGCGGGATGAGACACGGCAGGCCGACCGCGAAACGGGCCCGCGGCGGCGGTTTCCTCGCCCGGCTGGGCATTCGGGGCAAGCTGAACCTGCTGCTCCTGCCCCCGCTGGTCGCGGTGGTGCTGGTGTCGGTGCCGTTCGTGCTGACGCAGGCGAACAGCGCCGGTGCGGCGGCGCAGTCGGCCGCCGTGGCGCGGCACGCCCAGCAGCTCGGCGGGCTGATGTGGCAGCTGCAGCGCGAGCGGCTGGTGACGGCCTCGTTCGTGGCGACGCCGTCGGCGAGCCCCGATCAGATGGTCGAGCAGCAGAAGGTGGTCGACCAGACGGTCGCCGACGTCCGCGGTTCGCTGGGCGACGACGCCCCCGACGAGCTTTCCGCGGCACTGACCCGGATCGGCTCGCTGGGTGAGCTCCGGCAGAACGCCGCCCGCCGCGGCGTCGCGCTCGACAGCGTCGCCCGTACCTACAACGCCGTGATCGACGCGGTGATCGACTCCCTGCGGCTGGTCCCGCAGCTCACGAGTGACGCCGAGGGCGCGCGCGAACTGACGGCGCTGGACGCGCTGCTGCGGGCGAACGAGGAGAACTCGCTGCGCGCGATGGCCCTCATCGTGACCGCGATCTCGCCGGACGCCGGCCGGCCCATCCTGGACGACGCGACCCAGCAGGCGCCGATCTTCATCGACCGGTTCGTCAAGCAGGGCGACGACGGCGACGACGCCCAGCGGTCCGCCCAGGTCGTCCGGATCGAGCAGAGCGACGCCGGGCGGCGCGTCGACGAACTCGCCGCCGAGGTCGACAAGCCCCGTGACGCGGCGGCCACCACGCAGTACGTCGCGGACGTGTTCGCCGCGGCGGACAGCCACGCGGGCCAGCGGAAGCTCGTGCAGGAGAAGGCGATCAACGAGATCGCCGACTCCGCGACCACGCGTGCCGACAGCGCGACGCAGCTGGCCTGGACGGTCGGCATCGGCGCCGGCGCGCTGTTCCTGCTGGTCGCCTTCCTCGCCGTCGCGGTGTCCCGTTCGATCGCCGGCCCGCTGCGCCAGCTGACCACCGCGGCGACGTCGGTCGCCGACCTCGCCGGCACCGAGCTCGTCCGCGTGACCGACACCGAGGAAGCCGAGGAGCAGATCCCGCGGCTGGCCACCATCGACGTCGTCTCCGAAGACGAGCTGGGCAAGCTGGCCGCCGCGTTCAACCGGGTCCAGACCACGGCGGCCGAGCTGGTCGAACGCCAGGCGCTCACCCGGCGCAACACCAGCCTGATGTTCGCGAACGTCGCGAAGCGTACGCAGAACCTCGTCGGCCGCCAGCTGGCCCTGATCGACGAGGTCGAGCGCAACGAGCAGGACACCCGGCTGCTGGCCAGCCTGTACCGGCTCGACCACCTCTCCACCCGCCTGCGCCGGAACGCCGACAACCTGCTCGTGGTGTCCGGCACCCGCGACGAAACCCGGATCGCCGGCCCGATCGAGCTGTCGACGGCGCTGCGTTCGGCGCTCGCGGAGATCGAGGACTACCAGCGCGTCAAGCTCGGTGTCGTCGCCGAAATCCTGTTGTCGTCGGCCCTCGGTGCCGACCTGGTGCTCGTGTTCGCCGAGCTGCTCGAGAACGCGACGTCGTTCTCGCCGCCGGGCTCGATGGTCGAGGTGGACACGATGCTCCTCGCCGACGGCTCCTGCCTGGTCAGCATCGTCGACCACGGCATCGGCATGACCGCGGAGAAGCTGGCCGAGGAGAACCTGCGGCTCGTCGAACGCGAACGCCTGGAGCTCGCGCCGACCAGTGTGCTCGGCCTGTTCGTGGTCGGCCGCCTGGCGCGGCGCCACGAGCTGGGCGTCGAGCTGCTCGCGACGCCGACCACCGGCGGCGTCACCGCGCGGCTGACCATCCCGGCGGCGCTGTTCACCCACCGCAGCGGGCTGCGGCCCAAGCCCGAGGCGGCGCCCGTGATCCCGGCGCAGGCCGTGCCGCCGGTCGCGCCGCCCGCGCGGCACGCCGCACCCGCTCCTTCGTCCACTGTGGACTCCTTCCGGCCGCCGGACCCCGAACGCGACCGGCCCGCCGAACTGCCGGCGCCGGCGATCCCGGCGCTGCTCGGCAACGGCAACGGCAACGGCTTCCGCTGGTTCCGCGAACTGGAACCGGTGTGGCCGGACGCCGAACCCGACGCCAAGCCCGAGCCGGAGGTAGTGGCCGCGACGGCGTCGGCGCCGGAAGTGCCGGCTCCGGAGTCGCGTGGCGGCCTGCGCCGCCGGGTCCGCGGCGCCCAGCTGCCCAACCCGGGCGCGTCCACGCCGGCGGCCGACACCAAGCCGCGGCACGACCCGGAAGCGACCAAGGCCGCGATGGACGGCTTCGCCAGCGCCTTCGCGAAGGCCGCCGAAGTCACCGCGCTGACGGCGGACCCACCGCCCGCGCCGCCCACCGTCGTGACCGCACCCGTGTCACCTCCTCCGGTCCGCGTCCCCGTGGACGCCAGGCCGGTGGCCACGGCCCCGTTCACGGCCGCCGCGCAGTCGCGCGACGGCCTGATGCGCCGTGTCCCCGGTGCCCAGCTCGCCCCTGGCCTGCGCAAGCAGACCGCGGGGCGGCCGCTCGCCCGCGCCGTCGTCAACCGCACCAAGCGGGACCCGGCGGCCGAACGAGCGGCGTTCGACGCGTTCTCCGCCGGCCTGGCCAAGGCGGAGGACGTGACGGCAGACAGCCCGCCCCAAGGCGTGGTCGCCGGTCGTGTGATGGAACGAGGAGAAGAGAGCAGGAAATGAGCATCCCCGCACCTGGCGTCAGTGTCGAAGCCCAGAACTTCAACTGGCTGGTGAGCCGCTTCGCGCAGCACACCGCGGGCGCGATAGCGGCCATCGCGGTCTCGGCCGACGGCCTGCTGATCGCGATGTCGACGGAGCTCGAGCGCTCCAACGCCGACCGCCTCGCCGCGATCTCCTCCGCCATGCTCGGTCTCGCCCACGGCGTCTCCGAGAGCCACCCGCTCGGCGCGCCGGACAAGGTGATCATCGAGCTCGAGCACGGCTACCTGCTCGTCTGCACGATCAGCATCGGCTGCTCGCTGGGTGTGCTGGCCAACAAGCAGGCCAGCCTGGGCACGATCGCGTACGAGATGGCGATGTTCGCCAACCGCGCCACCGAGGTCTTGACGCCCGGGCTCATCGAGGAGCTTAAGAACACCGTCGGCAGCTAGTGGGGGATGCGATGACCGAGGAACCTTCGCTGCTGCGGCCGTACCTGATGACCTCGGGACGGGCCCAGCCGGTCGACCAGAGCCTCGAGATCGAGGCGCAGGTCATGACGTCCCGCCTCGGCGCGGCGTCGCACCCGAAGCTCACGTTCGAACGTCAGGAAATCGTTTCCCTCTGCCGGAACACGATGTCGGTCGCCGAGGTGGCCGCCATGCTCGGCCTGCACATCGGGGTGGCCAGGGTCCTGGTGGCCGACCTCGCCGAGCTGGGCTACGTCGTCGTCCGGCGGCCGGGCAACCACAACTCGCACGACCTCGGCATGATCGAAAGGGTCATTCGTGGACTCGAAGCCATTCACTGAACCGGGCGCCCGGCCGCCGGCCCCGGTCAAGATCGTCATCGCGGGCGGCTTCGGCGTCGGCAAGACGACGGCGGTGTCGTCGATCTCCGAGATCAAGCCCCTCACCACGGAGGCGGCGATCACCTCGGTGGCGGCGGCCGTGGACAGCACGGGCCACGTCCCGGCCAAGACCACGACAACGGTGGCACTGGACTTCGGCTGCATCACGATCGACGAAGAGGTCAAGCTGTACCTGTTCGGCACGCCCGGCCAGGACCGCTTCGGCTTCATGTGGCAGGACCTGGTCCACGGCGCACTGGGCGCGCTGGTCATCGTGGACACCCGCCGCATGGACGACTGCTACCCGGCGGTCGACTACTTCGAGAACGCGGGCCTCCCGTTCGTGGTCGCGGTCAACATGTTCGACGGCTCCCTCGGCCACAACCTGGAGGACGTGAGGTGGGCGCTGGCGGTGAGCGACGACGTCCCGCTGATCACGTTCGACGCCCGGCAGAAACTGTCGGTGCGGGACGCGCTGCTGGCGGTCCTGCACAACACGTTCAAACGAGCCCGAGCCCAGGCGGGCGCGGGGGCTTGATCGGGGCCCGCTACACTAGGCGGCGGACCCCGCGCGGCGTCCACCCTGTGAACCTCCCCAGGGCCGGAAGGCAGCAAGGATAAGCAGGCTCTGGCGGGTGCGCGGGGTCCCCTTCTTTTGCCCTAGAACAGGCCCAGGATGTCGTCTGGGGGGTTTGGGGGTGGTGGGGCGTCCGCGTCCGTTATCGGGGGTGCCTTGCCCGCCAGTTTTCGCAGCTCCGGGCCGTGTACGCAGCGGGCCGGGAATGCTGCCGAGGCCGTTCTCTGTGCTATCTCCGCCGTGGGGAGCTCGGCCGCCGAGGCCGCCAGGACCAGGTTGCCGAAGCGGCGGCCGCGCAGTACCCCCGGATCCGCCAGCAGCATCACCTCGGGGAAGACCTCGAGCAGCGTCGCCAGGAAACGGCGGGCGAACGGCAGGCCCGAGCCGTCCGTGATGTTCGCCAGGTAGACGCCCGGGGCGCGCAGGATGCCCGCGATCGCCGTCGTCGCCTCCAGGGTCGCCAGGCCGCCGGCCAGCGTGGCCCGCTCGAACGCGTCGACCACCACCAGGTCCGCCGAATCCTCCCGGCGCGTCGCGAGGCCCTCGCGGCCGTCCGTCACCCGGACGCGCACGCCCGGCACCCGCAGCCCCAGCTGGGCGCGGACCAGCTCGACCAGCTCGCCGTCGGCGTCGAACACCAGCTGCCGGGACCCCGGCCGCGACGCCGCGACGTACCGCGGCAGCGTGCACGCCGCCCCGCCGATGTGGAGCGCGTCCAGCGGACCCGGCGGCAGCCGGTCGACCACGTCGCCGAACCGGCGGACGTAGTCGAACTCCAGGTAGGCGGGGTCGTCGAGGTCGACGTACGACTGCGCGACGCCGTCCACCGACAGCAGCCAGGCGTTGCCGCGGTCGGCGTCGCGGAGCAGCTCCGCCGTGCCGAACCGCACGGGGTAGCGGCCGGGCATCGGCTCGGGCTTCCGCGTACGGCTCACAGGCAACGAGGTTATCGGAAACATTCCGACCGCCCTGGCGATATGCCACCGGACGATCATCGATCGAGGGGGTTTCACCTTGCGTGCAAACGCAGTAATCGTTGCCGCGGCATTCGCCGCCGGGGCGTTCGCGACGCCGGCGGCCGCGGATGTGCTGCCCGGCCGGGCGCAGGCCGTTTCCTTCCTGGAGACCGGCGGTTCCGGCGTGGCGCGGGCCGCCGAAGCGGCGCTGCTCGGCTCGCCCGCCGACCTGCAGGCCTTCCTGACCACCGGACGGCAGCAGGCGCAGAACGACGACGAGCGGGTCCTCGTCAGCCAGGCTCTCACCACCGGCGGCCCGGTCACCAAGCGCACCGCCCAGCAGGCGCTCGACGGCACCCCGGACGACGTCCGCGCGTACCTGGCGAACGGCCTGCCGCGCGCCCGGAACGCGGACGACCGGATCGCCGTCAGCCAGGCGATGGCCACCGGCGGCCCGACCGTCAACGCCCGGGCCCAGCAGGCGCTCGACGGCACCCCCGCCGACGTGCGGGCCTTCCTGGAGACCGGCCTGCAGCAGGCCAAGGACGTCGACGACCGCCTCACGGTCAACCAGGCCATGGCCGACGGCGGGCCGGAGGTCAAGGCCGCCGCGCAGGCGGCGCTCGACGGCACGCCGGAGGACGTCCGGTACTTCCTGGCGCTGTGGCGGCAGGTCGCCGCGGACTACGACACCGAAACCACCGCGGTCCGGCAGCGGCTCGACGAGGCCAAGCGGGCCAAGGCCGCCAACCGGACCCTGGAAGTGAAGATCGCCGCGGGAACGGCCCGCCGGATCGCCGCGGACGCGCGGACGGCCAACACCGACCGGCTCGCCGCCCAGCAGGCCGAGAACCAGCGGAACGGCCAGGCCGCCGCCGGTGCCGAGGCGGCCGCGCAGCAGCAGGCCCGTGAGGCGGCGGCGCGCGCCGCACAGGCCAAGACCGACAACGACAAGCTGCTCGCCGACGCGGCCGACCCGGCGCTGACCGTGCCGAACGGCCGCAAGGCGTCCGTCTACCTGCTGCGCCACGGCGGCGCCGCGGTCAAGAACGCCGCCCGCGCTGCGCTGAGCGGCTCGGACGACGACGTCGTCACGTTCGTGCGCAGCGGTCTCGCCGTCGCGCAGGAGGCCGACGACCGCGCCGCCGTCTCGGCGATCGCGGCGGACCCGAAGGCCCGCCCGGGCCTGCGCCAGGCGGCTCGTGACGTGCTGGCCGGCCCGTACGCCGGGGTCGCCGCGCTGCTGCGCACCGGCGACTACCCGGGCCGGGACACCGACGACCGCGTCGAGGTCGCCCAGATCATGGCGGCAGGCGATCCGGTGACGAAGCGGGCAGCCCAGAAGGCGCTCGACGGCACCGTCGCCGACGTCCGCGCGTTCCTGGCCACCGGCCAGTACGCCGCGCGCCAGACCGGACTGCGGATCAAGGTGGTCCAGACACTGCAGGAGGGCT
Source organism: Amycolatopsis sp. MtRt-6 (assembly GCF_017308975.1). Classification (GTDB taxonomy): domain Bacteria; phylum Actinomycetota; class Actinomycetes; order Mycobacteriales; family Pseudonocardiaceae; genus Amycolatopsis. Next base: position 137,832 of record NZ_JADWPD010000010.1, read on the forward strand.
CGGAGGTGAACGCCATCGCGCAGGGCGTCCTCGACGGCCCGGACTCGGGCCTGCAGCGCTACCTGGACGTCGAGCTGCCGAAGGCGCGGGCGCGCGACGCGTTCACCGCGGCGCACGTCACCAAGGTGAACGCTCTGGTCGCCGAAGCGACGGCCCTGGTCTCCTGACCGCACGGCGAAGGTTGTCGGTGGTCCCCGGTAGTCTCGCGGCGTGGCTCTCGCGCTGTACCGCAAGTACCGTCCGGCGACCTTCGCCGAGGTCGTCGGTCAGGAGCATGTGACCGATCCCCTCCGCACGGCGCTGTCCGCCGGGCGGATCAACCACGCCTACCTCTTCTCCGGCCCCCGCGGCTGCGGCAAGACGTCCAGCGCGCGCATCATGGCGCGCTCGCTGAACTGCGCCAAGGGCCCGACGCCGGACCCGTGCGGCGAGTGCAACTCGTGCCGGGCGCTCGCGCCCGAAGGCCCGGGCAGCGTCGACGTCACGGAGCTGGACGCGGCGAGCCACGGTGGTGTCGACGACGCCCGCGAGCTGCGTGACAAGGCGTTCTACGCGCCGGCCGAGTCGCGCTACCGCGTGTTCATCATCGACGAGGCGCACATGGTCACCACGCAGGGCTTCAACGCTCTGCTGAAGATCGTGGAAGAGCCGCCAGAGCACGTCATCTTCATCTTCGCCACCACCGAGCCGGACAAGGTGCTCACCACCATCCGCTCGCGCACGCACCACTACCCGTTCCGGCTGATCCCGCCGAGCTCGATGCGCAGCCTGCTGGAGCGCAACATCGCGGCCGAGGGCGTCGAGGTCGAGCCGGCGGTGTACCCGCTGGTCATCCGCGCGGGCGGCGGCTCGGCGCGTGACACGCAGTCGGTGCTCGACCAGCTGCTGGCCGGTGCCGGGCCGGAGGGCGTTTCGTACGCGCGGGCGGTCGCGCTGCTGGGCGTCACCGATGTCGCGCTGATCGACGACATGGTCGACGCGCTTTCGACCGAGGACGCGGCAACGGTGTTCGGCACGGTCGAGAAGCTGACGGAAGCGGGCCACGACCCGCGCCGGTTCGCGACCGACCTGCTCGACCGGCTGCGCGACCTGGTGCTGCTGCGCGCGGTGCCGGAGTCCGCGGGCGGGCTGGTGTCCGCGCCGGAGGAGGAGCTTTCGCGGATGGTCGCGCAGGCCGAGCGGATCGGCCTCGCCACCCTCTCGCGCTACGCCGACATCGTCCACAATGGACTTCTGGAGATGCGGGGGGCGACGTCGCCGCGGCTCGTGCTCGAGCTGCTGTGTGCGCGGATGCTGCTGCCGTCGGTGACGGATGCGGAGAAGGCGCTGCTGGCGCGGATCGAGCGCTTGGAGCGCCGGGCGACCGTGGCCGGCGGGGGAGGCGCGCCCGCCGAGGGTGGTGTGGAGCCGCCGGTGCGGGCGGCGCCGGAACGCGAGTTTTCGCGGCCTTCGCAGCGCACGGCGCCGGCGGGCCCGGCGCCGGTGCCCGAGCCGGTCAAGCCGCCCGGGCGGCCCGCAGCCGCGGACCCGGCACCTGCCGCGGCCCGCCCGGGTGATGGCGGGGCCACCGCTCCGGCTCGGCCGGGCGATGGCGGGTCCGCTGCTTCCGCTGCTCCGGCGGCTGCGGCCCAGTCCGGCGATGGTGGCTGGGGAGCCGCGCGCACGCCGGGCGGTGGCACGGCAGCGGCTGCTTCCACGGCCACGGCCACGGCGTCCCCGGCTCCGGCGGGCGGCACTTCGGCCTCCGCCCCGGCCCAGTCCGGCGACGGCGGCTGGGGTGCGGTGCGCACGCCGGGCGGTGGCACGCCCGCCCCGGCGGCTGCTTCCCCGGCTTCCGACGCAGGCGGCGCGTCCGAGCCCTCGGCGTCGGGCGGCATGGACGCCGCCGGGATCCGGAACGTCTGGCCGCAGCTGATGACCGCGTTGCGCAAGTTCACCGGCGGCCGCAGCCTCGAGGCGATGCTGACGCAGGCGACGGTGGCGACCGTCGAGGGCAACGCCGTCACGCTGACCCACAAGTCCGAGCCGCTGGCCCGCCGCCTCTCCGACCAGGACAACGCCCGCAAGATCGCCGGCGCCCTGACCGACGTCCTGGGCGGCGACTGGCAGGTCCGCTGCGTCCACGGCAACGCCCCGGCGGCGCCGGTGGCCCGTCCGCAGCCGTCGGCACCGGCGCCGGAGCGGTCGTTCACCCGCCAGTCCGCGGCAGCCGCGGCCCCCGCCGCCGAACCGGCGGCGGCCCGCCCCGCGACGCCGCCGGCACCGTCGCGGCCCAAGGTCACGACGACCGAGCCGGACATCCCGCTGCCCCCCGAACCCACCGACGAGGACGACGAGGACCTCTACAACGAGGACGCCAGCCCGGCCCCGCCGCCACCCCCACCGCCGCCGGACCAGGACCCGGACGAGGTGGCCCGCAAGCTCCTCTCCGAGCACCTCGGCGCCCGCCCCCTCGACTGAACCCCGTACCCACACGGTCGGCTGACGGGCCGACCCTCCCGGTACGTGGGCCGAGCCCTCCGCGGGGTCAGGAGGCCAGGTAGGCCTCGATCGCCGCGGCGATGGCCGAGGCGTACTGCCCGCGTCCCGCCGCGCTCGTCATGCGGGCCGCTTCCGTGGCGTTGCGCATGTTGCCGCACTCCACCAGGGCCGCCGGGCGCGTCGAGAGGTTGAGGCCGGCCAGATCCGCGCGGGGGGACAGCCCGTTCGCGCCGATGTAGTTCGCCGTGCCGAAGCCGCTCGTGCGCATCGTGTCGCGCAGTGTCTGGGCCAGCCGCGTCGACGGCGCTCCCTGCGCGGCGTTCAGCGGCGGTGCCGAGTACGCGACGTGGAAGCCGCTCGCCCCGGCCGCTTCCGAACCGTCGGCGTGGATGGACACGACCGCGTCGGCGTTCGCCTCGTTGCCGATCGCCGCCCGGCGGTCGACGCAGGGGCCGACGCCCGTGTCGTCCTGTCGCGTGTAGACCACGCGGATTCCCTTGTCCGCCAACGCCTTCCCGACCCGCTGGGCGACGTCGAACGTGAACGCGTGCTCGGGGTAGCCGTCGTTGGTCGCGGTGCCGGTCGTGTTGCACGGCTTGGTCTTCCCGCGCCCGGCCGGCACCTGGCGGTTGATCTCCGCCGGGTGGGCGCCGTTCCCGCCGTTGTGCCCCGGATCCAGCACGACGACCTTCCCGGCCGCCGAAGGCAGCGGCGACGTCGTCGGAGGCGGCGTCGTCGTCGGCGGCGGCGCAACCGACGGCGACGGCGAAGACGTGACCGCCGGCGTGACCACCGGGGCAGGCGCGGGCGCCGCCGGAGCGGCGTCGGAGCAGCCGGTGAGCAGCAGGGCGCCGGCCAGCAGGAGGGGGACAGTCACGCGTCGCACGGCGACCACGGTGCCACAGCCCGGCACTTCGCGTGGCGCGACTACCCTGGTGGGGACACAGGCGTGCAGAGAGGACCGAGTGCGATCATGGCCCAACCCGGCGGCGGCTTCGACCTTTCCCAGCTGATGCAGCAGGCACAGCAGATGCAGCAGAAGCTCGTCGAAGCCCAGGAAGAGCTGGCCAACACCGAGGTCACCGGCACGGCCGGCGGCGGACTGGTCACCGCGACCGTCTCCGGTGACAGCCAGCTGAAGAGCCTGCAGATCGACCCGAAGGTGGTCGACCCGGACGACGTCGAGACGCTGTCCGACCTGATCGTCGCGGCCGTGCGCGACGCCTCGGCGAGCGCGCAGAAGCTCACCGAGCAGAAGCTCGGCCCGCTGGCCGGCGGCCTCGGCGGCGGTGGCGGCATGCCGGACCTCGGCAGCCTCGGCTTCGGCGGCTGACGAACTTGTACGAAGGTGTCGTCCAGGACCTGATCGACGAGCTCGGGCGCCTGCCCGGGGTCGGGCCGAAGAGCGCCCAGCGGATCGCGTTCCACCTGCTGGCCACCGACCCGGCCGACATCGCGCGGCTGCAGGACGTCCTCGGCAAGGTCAAGGAGGGCGTGCAGTTCTGCGAGATCTGCGGCAACGTCTCCGAGCAGCCGACGTGCCGCATCTGCCGCGACGAGCGCCGCGACCTCACGGTCATCTGCGTGGTCGAGGAGCCGAAGGACGTCTTGGCGGTCGAGCGCACGCGCGAGTTCAAGGGCCGCTACCACGTCCTGGGCGGCGCGCTCGACCCGCTGTCGGGCATCGGCCCGGAGCAGCTGCGGATGCGCGAGCTCCTCAAGCGCATCGGCGAGGCGGACATCAAGGAGATCATCATCGCCACCGACCCCAACACGGAGGGTGAGGCAACGGCGACGTACCTGGTCCGCATGCTGCGCGACTTCCCGGGCCTGAGCGTGACGCGGCTGGCGTCGGGCCTGCCGATGGGTGGTGACCTGGAGTTCGCGGACGAGCTGACCCTGGGCCGCGCGCTGTCGGGCCGCCGGGTGCTCTAAGGGACGTCGAAGCGGCGCAGGTCGTACCGGTCCATCAGCTTGATCACCTTGTTCGCGTACTCCGGGTCGGTGGCGTACTTCCGCGCCACCACCCGGATGAACGCGTCCGGGTCGTCGCGCACCGGCAGCGCCGCCGCGTAATTCGACGACGTCGTCAGCAGCCGGCCGTAGTCGCGGAACGAGTCGTCGATCGACGCGTACACCCGGAAATACGCGTCCACCGCGTGGCACGGCGCCGGAATGCACTCCGTCGAGGGATAGCGGGCGCAGCGCAGGGCAATCGGTCCCGGGCTCGTCGGCCGCACGCACTTGAAGCCGAAGTGGTTCAGCTCGTTCACCGACAGCTTGCTGCGGCCCCAGTTCGACTCCAGGATCGACTGCGCCACCGTCACCGAGGCCGGGATGTCGTACGCCGCGTGGATCGCGCGGGCGATCGGGCCCGCCGCGCCGACGTACGCCTCCTGGAAGCCCGCGGTCAGCGCGGCGTCGCGAACAGCGCCCTGGTCGATGGGCGGGACCGCCACCAGCGCGGCCGCCAGTCCGATGTGGATCATGGCGACACTTTGCCCGGCTCACCGCCGGAAAAACCGGCGGTCACCCGGACGGATGACTCAGCAGTAGCCGAGCTGCGCCAGCGTGTCGACGACGATCTCGGACGGGTGGTACTTGTCCATCCAGGACTCGCCGCGGCGGTTCTGGTACGTGTCGAGGAAGTTCTGCAGCTTGTCGCCGCGCATCTCGGTCAGCACGACCGTCTCGCCGAGGTGCTGCGGCGTCTCCGTGCGCTCGCGGTGCACCGCGCACGGCAGGCCGAGGTAGTAGCACTCCGCCGAAAGACCACCCGAATCGGTGACGACGTACTCGGCGCGGGCCACCAGCGGCAGGAACTTCAGGTAGCGCATCTTCGGCTGGACGATGAACTGGTCGTCGAAGATGTTCCCGATGCCCAGCGAGCGGATCTTCTCGCGCTCCGGCGCGCCGGCCATGTACAGGATCGGCATCTTGCGGCTCTGCTCGCGCAGGATCTCCAGCGCCTCGCGGTACTTGTCCGGGCGGGAGACCAGCTCGAAGCGGTGCAGCGTGGCCAGGCCGAACTTCTCCGGCAGGTTCGGCACGTCCAGCGGCCCGTTGATGGCGAGGCGCATGGCGTCGATCGCCGTGTTGGCCTCGGTGTCGACGACCACACCGCGGGCGTGGCGCAGGTTGTTGACCTCGCGGATGCTCGGCGCGAAGTGGATGTCGACGATCTTCGCCGCGATCTTGCGGTTCAGCTCCTCCGGCAGCGGCGAGAGGATGCTGCCCGACCGCGCGCCCGCCTCGACGTGCCCCACCCGGGACTTGAGGATCCGCTTGCCGATCAGCGAGCCGTACGGCGTGGTGAACGTGTCGCCGTGCACCAGCACCAGCGGGGGACGGCCGTCCTCGGTCAGCGCGGCGCGCAGCTCGTGGCGGCGGCTCCACGCCGTCCGCAGCACCTGCGCGGCCCAGCCGGGCACCTGCGCCGGCGACTCGAGGTTGTGCGCCTTGTCCTCCGGCACCAGCCAGACGTCCGGCGCCGGCATGTTCAGGTCCGCGAGGACGTCCGCGACCTCGTCGACGTGCTGGGCGGTGAACCAGATCTTCGGCCGCATCCCGCGCTCGCGGATCCCGTGGTAGACCGGCGCGATCTTGATCAGTTCCGCGGTGGTGCCGAGAATGAAGGAAATCACCGTGAAGGCCCATTTCTGGTCGGGTGCGGTGGCGTAAGGATACTGGCCGACCCCGCGCGCGGGCCGCCGGGTAGCCTCGGCACGGTGAGTGCGAACCCGCTCCTCCCCTCGCTCAGCGTCGTGATCCCGGTCTACAACGAGCAGGACTGGATCGAACGCAGTGTCGGCGCGCTGCTCGCTTCGGCGTCGGCCGCGAGCTGGCCGATCGAGGTCGTCGTGGTCGACGACGGCAGCACCGACGCCACGCCCTCGCGCCTCGACGACCTGCGTGAACGCCACGGCATCACCGTCCTGAGCCAGGCCAATTCCGGCCGGTTCGAGGCGCGGCGGGCCGGCATCGCCAAGTCGTCCGGCGAGTGGGTCGCGCTGCTCGACAGCCGCGTCATCGTCGACGAGCACACCCTCACGTTCCTACGTGACCAGCTCGCCGAGCACCCCGAGCGCGCGGTCTGGAACGGCCACATCAACGTCGCCTCCGAGCACAACCCGTACGCCGGCTTCATGGCCGGCCTGGTCAAGGTGCCCTGGCGCAAGTACTGCGCGAACCCGCGGCTGATGTCGTACGGCATCGACGAGTTCGACGTCTACCCGAAGGGCACCACGTTCTTCTGCGCCCGCCGCGGCCTCCTCGAGGGCTCGGTGACGGCGTTCGCGTCGCTGTTCGACGACATCCGCTTCGCCAGCGACGACACCCGCATGCTGCGCTGGATCGCCGAGCGCGAGCGGATCTGGCTGGCCCCGGAGCTGTCGGCCACTTACAACGGGCGTGACTCGTTCAAGAAGTTCACGCAGCAGGCCTACTTCCGCGGCACGACCTACGTGGACTCCTACATCGCTTCGCCCGGCCCGGCCCGCAACGCGCTGTTCGGCGCGCTCGCCGCCGGGGTAGTCGGCCTGGTCTTCGCCGCGAAGAAGCCGAAGACGACGCTGGCCGCGGGTGTCCTCGGCGCGGTCGCGGCGGGCGAGGTCGTCAAGAAGTGCGGCGCGACCGGCCCCGAGGCCCGCGCGGTGACGAAGCTGCTGCCGGTGTTCGCCGGCGGCTTCGGCGCCGGTGTCCTGCGTGGACTGGCGATGGCCGTGCGGGCGCGGCTCCGCCGCCGATGAGCACCGAAGTGGACACGCCGGCCGCCGCGCGCGGCGGACGCACGACCGCGGGCAGCCTCGGCGGCTCGCTGATCGTGTCCATCGGCCTCGGCTACCTGCTCACGGTCGCCTGCCAGCGGCTGCTGCCGCCGCAGGAGTACACCGTCTTCGTCACGTTCTGGGGCCTGGTGATGGGCCTCGGCAGCACGCTGTCGCCGCTCGAGCAGGAACTTTCGCGCCAGTCGGCGGTCGCCGCGCTCGCCGGCGGCAAGGCGGGCCGCCCGGCGCTGCGGGCGGTCGCGGTCGGCGTGCTCGTCGCGGCCGCGTTTTCGCTCGCGCTGCTGATCCCGCCGGTCAACGAGAAGCTGTTCCACGGCGAGTGGTCGCTGGCGCTGATCGTGCTGTGCGGCGGCGTCGCGTTCGCCTGCCAGTTCGGCACGCGCGGGCTGCTCATCGGGCAGCACAAGGTGAAGGCCTTCTCACTGCTCGTGATCGCCGAACCGGCCATCCGGGCGCTGATCCTGGGTGTCCTGTTCGTCTCGGTGGCCTACAACGTCGTTTCGCTGGCGATCGCGGTCGCCGCGGGCTCGTTCGCCTGGCTGCTGTTCGCGCGCCCGGCCGGGCAGCTGCTCGACGTCCACGTCGAGGGCGACGGCTGGGGCGTGACATCCCGCCGGATGAGCATGCTGCTGGTCGGCGCGGCCCTGACGGCGGCGGTGATCACGGGCTACCCGGCCCTGGTCGGCCTGCTGGCCCCGGGCGGCGACGGCGACCGCGTCGGAGCGCTGTTCGCGGCGCTGGTCATCGCGCGGCTGCCGCTGACGCTGATCGGGCCGGTGCAGTCGCTGGCGGTGCCGTTCGTGGTCCGGCTGTCGGTGACTGAGGAGGGCCGCCACCGGCTGCGCCGCGTCCTCGCTCTCGGCGCGGCCGCTTCGCTGGTTTTGGCGGCTTTGGGTGCGCTGGTGGGGCTGTGGCTGGGCCCGTGGGCGGTCCGGTTCGTGAGCGGCCCGGGCTACGACATCGACGGCTGGTCGGTGGCGGGGCTGGTGTGGTCGTCGGTGCTGCTGGTGCCGATGCAGCTGCTCACGGCGGTGCTGGTGGCCCGCACCCAGGCGAAGCTCGTGCTGGCGACCTGGGCGGCGGTGACGGGCACGGCATCGCTGCTGCTGCTGTTCCTGCCGGGCGACACGGTGTTCCGCGCGGTGGTCGCGCTGGCGGTGGCGCCCACGCTGGGGCTGGCGGTGGTACTGGGGTTCGTGTTGCGGCGGGCGCCGGAGCCGGTCGAGTCCGCTCCGGACGCTGCCTGAGGTTCTCGCCGGACCCGGCCGAGGTCGCGGACCCGCCCTCCCCGGGCAGGGTTCCGGCAAAGTCGTTTGTGCTGGTCGTGCTGACGGGCTCGGCCGGGCGTGGCTGCTCGGCCCCAGGCCAGGACCCGCCCTCCCTGGGGGACCATCCCCACTTCAGCCTATCTGCCCGCCCCGACCAAAACCCCCGCCGTGAAGCCGCCCCGAGCCGCCTTGTCCACACCCCGGCCCCGTTGTGGAAAGACGGCGGAACGTCAGCCCCGCGGCGGGGTCTGCGGCAGGTCCAGCCGGTACACGCTCACCGTGCCCGAGCTGAACTCCTTCGTCAGCCCCGGCAACCCCGCCAGCCTGCTCAGCCCCGGCGCCAGGCTGTACGTCAGCTTGCCCGTCCAGTGGTGGCCGTCCGTGCCGACCGTCGGAGCCGACGTGTCCACGTACACCCAGCGGACGTTCTTCGCCCGCAGGATGCTCTGGACCTCCGGGTCCTCCGGGTAGTAGTTGAACATCGCCAGCAGCGTGATGTTGTCCTGGATAGGACTGTGGCCGTCCGGGACGATGTTGAGGATCGGCAGGTCGTAGTCCACGTACAACAGCGTCGAGCCGTCGTTCGCGTTGTTGAGGATCGTCTCGCCCGGGGCCGCGTGCTCGTGCAGCCACTTCGCCGCCGCTTCGTCCGAGGCGTCGTAGCGGACGAACTGCGGGGCCGCGTAGCGCTGGCTCAGTGACAGCGCGCCGGTGTTCATGTAGCCGCGGAACGACGTCACCGTCAGCGCGCCCAGCAGCACCACGATCAGCCCGTACGCCACCGCCGGCCGGAACCGTGACGGGATCGGGTTGCGCTTCCGAACCGCCACCACGAACAGCCCGAGCGCCACGAACAGGACGCCCGCCAAAACCGGGATCAGCAGGTAGACGTGGGTGTCGAGGCGGTTCGCGACGCGGTAGTAGTAGCGGCCGATCATCGCCCCGAAGCCCGAGTTGGGCGAGTAGTGGAAGCTCACCATGACCGTCGCCCAGAACAGCCAGGCCGTCAGCAGCGGCCACGCGCGCCGCGACAGCACCGCGGCGACGACGCCGGCCAGGCCCAGCAGGCCGAGCACCAGCTGGCCCATCGTGCCGCTCGGGTCGAAGTAGCCGCCGTACGGCAGGCGCGCGACCAGCTCGAACGACGCGCCGAGCTGGCTGCCGCGGATGTTCGCCGGCGCGTCGACCACCGAGCCGTTGCCGAGTCGCAGCAGGGCCAGGACGTCCGGGAAGACCAGGACGACAGCCACCACGCCCGCCAGCACCAGCGGCAGCAGCGCGCGGACGAACGCGAGCCGGCCCGCCTTGGTGAACAGCAGGCCGATCATGGCCGCGACCGTCGTCAGCGCGACCGAGGTCAGCGCGCTCGGGTGCAGGTTGAACGCACCGGCGGCGGCGACGCCGACCAGCACCGCGCGGCCCCAGTTGCGCTTGCCGATCACCAGCATCACGGCGACGAGCCCGGGCATGAGCGTCATCGCGGCCGCGTTCGGCAGGACGCCGCCGTCGTGGGCGAAGGCGATGCCGGGCCGGTACAGCTGCACGGAGACCAGCGCCGCGACGCCGGCGGCGAGCTCGACCCAGCCGCGGCCGAGCCGGCCGTGGCGGAGCACCGCCGCGGTGAGGGCGGCCACCGACAGCGGCAGCACGACCACCGTGAACGCGACCGTCGCCAGGTTCAGCGACAGCATCGTGTCGCCGAAGATGTCGGTGATCAGCGCGCAGATGCCGGTGAAGCCGGGCGGGTAGAACTGGACGTTCGTGTCGTGGATGACGTCGATCGGCAGCACCTGCCACGGGGCGGCCTTGCCGGTGAAGTGCGTGAAGGCGGTCAGCACGGCGTGCGTGACGGTGTCGTGCTCCTGGGTCGGCGTCTGCCACGACCCGAGCCCCTTGTGCCACATGCGGACGCCGAGGCCGACCCCGGCGACGGCGATGAGCGCGCCCAGCACCTGGGCCACCAGCCCGGCGCGGCCGGTCAGCGTGCGCAGCCGCGGGTCGTCGTCTGCCACGACCGGCTCCGCGGCCGGGCGACGCCGGCGGACCAGCCACCGCACCCCGCCGAGCACCAGCAGGACGACGACCAGCGCGATGACCGCGGTCAGCAGGCCGAAGCGAATGCCGGTGACCCCCGTGAAGAGGGACAGCAGCAGAACGAACCCGGTGGTCAATGGGGCCGAAAGCCCCGCGAGCCAGAGCCGTTCGCGTACGCCGGTGACCAGGAGGATCGAGAATCCCGGGAGCAGAACCACGAGGACGCCCACAGCCAGCCGGACAGCTTCGGACAACATGCATTCTCCGATCAACAAAGCCGCCAACGCCCGGAGTCTATGGGTGACCGCGGTCCGCCCAGGACGCGGGTGACCAGCCAGCTGACGTGCGCGGTAGCGTGGCCGCGGCCTCGCGAACGGCGTTCACCGCGGTACGCGGCCGTTCCGGGTCGGGTTACGGCGGAAATAGGGTGGGAGAATGGGTTTTCTGCTCGTTCTGGCCGCATTCTGGCTTCCGGGTGCGGTTTTCGGAGCGGCGATCGGGCTGCGCGGCTGGACGCTCGGCGCGGCGGCGCCGGTGCTCACGTTCGGGATCGTGGCCCTCGGCATCCCGCTGCTCGGCGGCACGGGCATCCGGTGGACGGCGCTCTCGGTGACACTGTGGACGCTCGTGGTGTCGGCCATCGGCTTCGCGGTCACCTGGGCCGTGGCGCGGTTCACCCGGCGCCCGGAGTCCGAACGCGAGCGTCCCCGGTGGTCGTGGCGCGCGCACGCCTTCACGGCGCTCGGCGTCGCCGCCGGTATGGGCGTCGGCGCGCTCACGGTCCTGCGCGGCATCCCGACGCCCGGCACGGTCAACCAGGATTGGGACGCCGCGTTCCACGCGAACCTCGTCCGCTGGATCGCCGAGACCGGCGACGCGCGCCCGTCGACCATCGGCACCATCGCGAACCTGCCGGACGAGACCCACTACTTCTACCCGGACACCTACCACGCGCTGCTCGCCCTGCTCTTCGGCAAGGGCGGGCTGACCGTGATGCCGCTGCTGAACTTCGCGTCCATCGCCGTCACCTTCGCGGTGCCGCTCGGCGTGGCCGCGATGTGCCGCGCGTGGCGCCTGCCGCCGGTGACGGCCGCCGCGGCCGCGGCCGCGTCCGCCTGCTTCACCTCGTTCCCCTACGACCTCTTCTGGCACGGCCCGGTCTGGCCGTACGCCGCCGGTGTCGCCCTGGTCCCGGCCATGCTCGCGGTGGTCCGCCTGCTGCTCGAGCCCGGCGGGGCCACCGGCCCGCTGGCCGTGGGGGTCGGTGTCGCGGGGCTCGCGGCGCTGCACACGAGCGTCGTGTTCGTGCTCGTCGTCTACTGCGTCCTGATCCTGGCCGCCGTGCTCTTCAAGTTCGAGCCGATCGACTGGCGGCGGGCCTGGCCGTCGCTGGTGGCGGCCGCGGTGCTCGCCGCCGGGCTCGGCCTGCCCCAGGTGCTGCCCTCGCTCTACAACGCCGGCGGCGTCACGGCCGCGGTCTGGCCGAACGCGGCGACCATGACCGGCGCGGTCGGGCAGGCGGTCACGTTCTCGCCGATGGCGAGCTTCCCGCAGTGGTGGCTCGGCCTGCCCGCCATCGTCGGCGTGTTCCTGCTGGCCCGGCACCGGCGGGTGGTCTGGCTGATCGCCGCGTACGTCGTCCTCGGCGGCCTGTACGCGGCGACGGTGTCCATGGAGAACGGCCTGGTCCACCTGCTCAGCGGGCCGTTCTACAACGACAACTACCGGCTCGCGGCCCTGCTGCCGATGATCGGCGCGGTGGGCTTCGGCGAGTTCGTCCACACGGCGACCGCGTGGTTCGCGGCGAAGGTCCGGCCCCGGCTGCCGAAGCTGCACCCGGCCGCGCCCGTCCTGGCCGGCGTGGTGCTGCTGGCGGCGGTGATCGGCGGGTTCAGCCGCGGGTACGTGTACCTAAACTCCGTCCACGTGAACATCGCCTACCGCGGCTTCCCCGCGGTGAGCGCGGACGAGGAGACGGCGTTCGCCTGGCTGGCGCGGCACACCGTGCCCGGGGAGCGCGTGCTGAACGACCGCCTCGACGGCTCGGTCTGGATGTACGCGCTGCAGGGCGTGAAGCCGACCCAGTGGAACTACTACGGCGCCCCGCGCACCAGCGACGTCGGCTACGTCAGCGCGTTCGCGAACCGGCTGGAAACCGACCCGCGGGCCCGGGCGATCCTGCGCGAGCTGAAGGTCCGGTACGCCTTCGTCGGCCAGGGGAACGCCGTCCCCGACCAGCGCAACGACCCCGGCCTGCTGAACCTGGACACCGCACCCGGGTTCAAGCTGGTCTACCGCAACGCCGGTGCGTCCGTCTACGAGATCGCGGGCCAGCAGGACGTCGTCGCGGCGGGCGCCGCACCCGGGTCCGCGGCCGGTAACGGGCAGTGAAGGGCTGCTGTGTTGACTGTTACCAATCCGACCGGCAGCCACGGCGGAACACGTGCGGCGGGCGGGTTGGCTGCGGACCGCGTCCGCCTACTTTCGGCCGGATTGGTAATGTGATCGCGTGTCAACGACCTCGGTGACCAGCCGCCGCGTGCTCATCGTGATGCCCGCCCTCAACGAGTCGGCGAGCGTCGCGTCGGTCATCGAGCAGGTGAAGCGGGCCCTTCCGGACGGCGACCTGCTCGTCGTCGACGACGGCTCGGTCGACGACACCGCCAAGCTGGCCCGTGCCGCGGGCGCCGAGGTGGCCCGGCTCGCCGTGAACCTCGGGGTCGGTGGCGCGATGCGCACCGGCTTCCGCTACGCCGCCGCCCGCGGGTACGACGTCGTCGTGCAGGTGGACGCGGACGGCCAGCACGACCCGGACGAGCTCGACGCGCTGCTGCGCGGCCTGGACGACGCCGACATCGTGATCGGCTCCCGGTTCGCCGGCAAGGGCGCCTACAAGGCCAGCGGGCCGCGCAAGTACGCCATGGTCGCGCTGTCGATCGTGTTCTCGCGGCTGGCGAAGACCCGGCTGACCGACGTCACGTCGGGCTTCAAGGCGATGGGGCCGCGCGCGATCCGGCTGTTCGCCGGCTACTACCCGGCCGAGTACCTCGGCGACACGGTGGAATCGCTGGTCATGGCCATCCGGGCCAAGCTGGTCATCAAGGAGATCCCGGTCATCATGCGCGAGCGCGCGGGCGGCACGCCCAGCCACTCGCCCGTCAAGTCGGCGGTCTACCTGGGCCGGGCCGGGCTCGCGCTGCTGCTCGCTCTGGTCCGCCGCCGTCCCGCGGTCGACTCCTCGGACTCGGCGTAAGGAGCTTGGGAAGATGCAGGGTTGGCGCATCCTCAGCATCGTCATCGCGTGCTTGGTGCTGTTCGTCGTCCTCGAGATGATGCGGCGCCGCAAGCTGCGGGAAAAGTACGCGGGCGTGTGGCTGATCGTCGCCATCGGCGTCGTGGTGCTGGCGGCGATCCCGGCGGCGGCGCAGTTCCTGGCCCGGCTGACCGGGGTGGAAACCCCGTCGAACTTCGTATTCCTCCTCGCCGGCGTCGTGCTGGCGCTGGTGTCGCTGCACCTGTCCACCGAGACCGGGCACCTCGAGGAGGAGGTGCGCACGTCGGTCGAGGAGATCGCGCTGCTGCGCTGCGAGCTCGAGGACACCCGGCGCGAGCTGGCGGTCCGGATTGCCGAGCTGGAGGCGAAGACGGCGGCGCCCGACGACGTCAAAGGGCTCCCGGAGGTCGAGCGCGTCAGCAAGTGACGCCCTGATCGAGGCCCTGCTCGCCGCGCCCGCCCGGCTGGGCCGGGTGCGCGTGCTGGCCATCGACGGCCCGTCCGGCGCGGGGAAGTCCACGCTGGCCGCCCGGGTCGTCGCCGACCTGACCGCCCGCGGGTGCCGCACGGCCCTGGTGAGCACCGACGCCTTCGCGACGTGGGACGACCCGGTGGCGTGGTGGCCCCAGCTCGTCGACGGCGTCCTGCGGCCACTGGCCGGCGGCCTGCCGGGTACCTACCGCCGCATGGACTGGACCACTGGGGTGCCCCGGCCGGGTGAGCTCGTCCGGGTGGCGGTCCCGGACGTCCTCGTGCTGGAAGGCGTTTCCAGCGGCCGCACTTCGGTAAGACCCCTGCTTTCGCACCTCTGCTGGCTCGAGGGCGGCTCGGAGGCCGGCCGGCTGGCCCGGACGGTCGAGCGGGACGGCGCGGCCGCACGGGCCGAACTGGCGCGGTGGCAACGGTTCGAGCGCGGCTGGTTCACCGTCGACGGCACCGCCGAAGCCGCCGGCACCAGACTTTCGTAGGGGACCGGTCGATCACGTACCGTGATCGGATCGCTCCGGATCGATCCAGCGAAACGGAGCCGGATGCACGAGTGAGCCACTGTAGGTACCGCCATCTGAGTCATGGATCAGGTACCGAGTGCAGCTACGGGCTGCAAATGGTCACATTCTGTCGCGATTTACGGACACATTGCGGTCAAATCGACGTCCACGTAGCGCGATCGTAACCTCACGTGCTTAAGTGCGGGCCGAGTTCCCGCTAGTGTCGGCGAGCACACCGATCGTCCGTCGAGTTCCTGACCGACCGGACGGTGACTTTGATCCCGAACATCTCCCAAGGGGTGCCAGATGCAGCAATTGCGGCTGACCCGAACACGCCGGGTGGCCCTGATCGGGCTAAGCGGCGCGCTCGCGGTTTCGCTGTCCGCCTGTGCGGAATCCAAGCGTGAAGAGGGCGCAGGAGGTGGTTCCGGGGGCACCATGATCTTCGGCGCGGCCGGCAACCCGAAGTTGTTCGACCCGATCTTCAACGACGAGGGCGAGACCTTCCGGATCACGCGGCAGATCTTCGACACGCTGATCCAGAACAAGCCGGGCACCGCCGACCTCGAGCCTTCGCTGGCCGAGAAGTGGGAGCCGAGCAACGACGGCAAGACCTGGACCTTCTCCCTCAAGCAGGGTGTGAAGTTCTCCGACGGCACCGCCTTCGACGCGACCGCGGTCTGCTTCAACTTCGATCGCTGGTACAACATGAAGGGCGCCGCCGCCCAGAGCCAGATGATCTACTACGCCGACGTCTTCGGCGGGTTCGCCAAGAACGAGAGCACCGACTACAGCGACCCGGTCTACAAGAGCTGCGAAGCCAAGGACCCGGCGACCGCGGTCGTGAACCTGAACAAGGCGAAGGGCGCGTTCCCGGCGGCCTTCACCCTGCCGTCGTTCTCGATGCAGAGCCCGACCGCGCTCAAGCAGTACAAGGCGGACGAGGTCACCCAGTCCGGCGACTCGTTCACCTACAGCGAGTACGCGAACAAGCACCCGGTCGGCACCGGCCCGTTCAAGTTCGACAGCTGGGACCAGGGCAAGGGTGAGATCACCCTGTCCAAGAACGAGACCAGCCCGTCCCAGACGGCCAAGCTCGACAAGCTGATCTTCAAGGTCATCCCGGACGAGAACGCCCGCAAGCAGGCGCTCAAGGCCGGTGACATCCAGGGCTACGACTACCCGGCGCCCGCGGACTACGGCCTGCTGCGCAACGAGGGCGAGCAGGTGCTGGTGCGCCCGCCGTTCAACGTGCTGTACATGGGCATCAACCAGTCCGGTCCGGCCGGTGAAAAGCTGAAGGACGTCAAAGTCCGCCAGGCGCTGGCCTACGGCATCAACCGCGAGCAGTTCGTCAAGAGCAAGCTGCCCGAGGGCGCCGAGGTGGCCACCGAGTTCGTGCCCAAGACGATCTCCGGCTACACCGACGAGGTCACCAAGTACCCGTACAACCCGGAGAAGGCCAAGCAGCTGCTCTCCGAAGCCGGGGCGACGAACCTGACGCTGAAGTTCTACTACCCGACCGAGGTCACCCGGCCGTACATGCCGAACCCGGCGGACGTCTTCACGTCGATCTCCGAGGACCTGAAGGCCATCGGCATCAAGATCGAGCCGGTCGCCAAGCCGTGGAACGGCGGCTACAAGGACGACGTCCAGAAGTTCGGCAAGCAGGACCTCCACCTGCTCGGCTGGACCGGTGACTACAACGACGCCGGGAACTTCGTCGGCACCTTCTTCGGCCGCAAGAAGCCGGAGTTCGGGTTCGACAACCCGCAGCTGTTCCAGGCGCTCGCCGCCGCGGACGCTTCGCCCGCCGGCGACGCGCACGCCAAGGCGTACCAGGAAGTCAACAAGCAGATCATGGACTACCTGCCGGCCATCCCGATCTCCTACGGCCCGCCCGCCATCGTGGTCGGCCCGAAGGTCAAGGGCCTGGTCGCCAGCCCGCTGACCGATGAGCGGTTCAACACCGTCACTGTCAACTGACGGTTCCGCGCCGCGAGGCATGGGGTGGGTGCTACCGCGCCCACCCCATGTTCCGTACTCAGCGGGCTGCCACCTAAGGACTGCAAGTGCTCCGTTTTCTCGTGCGTCGGCTGCTACAAGCGATCCCGACGCTGCTCATCCTGTCCATCCTGGTCTTCGCCTGGCTCCGGTCGCTGCCCGGAGGGCCCGCGGCCGCCCTCCTCGGCGACAAGGCAACGCCGGAGAAGATCGCCAACCTCAACCACGTGCTGGGGCTCGACCAGCCGGTCATCATCCAGTACTTCAAGTTCCTCGGCCGCGCGATCACCGGTGACTTCGGCGCTTCGCTGGTTTCCACCCAGCCGGTGATGTCGGAGATCGGCACGTTCCTGCCCGCCACCATCGAACTGGGCATCTCCGCGATGATCATCGCGGTGCTCATCGGCATCCCGGCGGGCTACCTCTCGGCCCGCTACCGCGGTGGCGTCGCTGACAACGTGATCATCGTGCTGACGCTGATCGGCGTCGCGGTGCCGGTCTTCTTCCTCGGCTACATGATGCAGGACCTGCTCGCCGGGCCGCTGGGCCTGCCGTCGCAGGGCAGGCAGACCGCGGGGCTGGACGCCACCGCCGTCACCAACTTCGCCGTCCTCGACGGCATCATGACGAGCGAATGGGACGCCGTCTGGGACGCGATCAGGCACCTGATCCTCCCGGCGTTCGCGCTCGCCACCATCCCGCTCGCGGTGATCACCCGGATCACCCGCGCGTCGGTGCTCGAAGTGCTCAACGAGGACTTCATCCGCACGGCGAACTCGAAGGGCCTCACGCAGCCCGTCGTCCGCCGGCGGCACGTGCTGCGCAACGGCCTGCTCCCGGTGGTCACCACCATCGGCCTGCAGACCGGCGCGCTGCTCGGCGGCGCGGTGCTGACCGAGCGGGTGTTCAACTTCCGTGGCCTCGGATTCCTGCTGGCCGAAGGCATCGAACGGCGTGACTACCCCCGGCTCCAGGCGCTGCTGCTCTTCGGGGCGCTGGTGTACGTGCTGGTGAACATGCTGGTCGACGTCTCGTACGGGCTCATCGACCCGAGGGTGCGTGTGCGATGAACACTCTGCTGAACAAGAAGAAAGAGCCGATCGACAAGCTCGCCGCGGCGAGCGGTAACAGCCTCGGCCGTGAAGCCCTGCGGCGGATGCTGCGCAGCCCGGTCGCCATCACCGGTGGCGTGATCACCGGCCTGTTCGTGCTGCTGGCGGTGTTCGCGCCGCTGATCGCGCCCAAGGACCCGTTCGAGCGCTACCTGCAGGACCAGGTCGCCCTCGGCCAGGGGATCATCCCCGGCTCCCAGCCGGGCTACCCGCTCGGCGTGGACGACTTCGGCCGCGACGAGCTGTCGCGGCTGCTCGTCGGCGCGCAGAACACCCTGCTCGTCGGCGTGCTGGCCACGGTGATCGGCGTGCTCCTCGGGGTGATCATCGGCGGGCTCGCCGGCGCGTTCGGCGGCTGGGTCGACACCGTCCTCATGCGACTGGTCGACGTCATGCTGTCGGTCCCGTCGCTGCTGCTGGCGATTTCGGTCGCGGCGCTGTTCGCCAAGCCCAGCCAGTGGACGGTGATCCTCGCCGTCTCGCTGATCGGGGTGCCGATCTTCGCGCGGCTGCTGCGCGGCTCGATGCTGGTGCAGCGCGGCAGCGACCACGTCCTCGCGGCGACGTCGCTGGGCGTGAAGCGCGGGACGATCGTGTTCCGGCACATGCTGCCGAACTCGCTCGGCCCGGTCATCGTGCAGGCGACGCTGACCCTGGCGACCGCCATCCTGGAGGCCGCGGCGCTGTCGTTCCTCGGTCTGGGCGACCCGGACCCGAACCGGGCGGAGTGGGGCATCATGCTGAGCAAGGGTGCCCGGCAGTTCCTCGACGTCCGGCCCGAGCTCGCGTACTACCCGGCGATCGCGATCATCATCGTCGCGCTCGGGTTCACGCTGCTCGGCGAGTCCCTCCGCGAAGCCCTCGACCCGAAGAACAGGCGGTGAGAACCCATGGCACTCCTTGAAGTCCGCGACCTTTCGGTCGTGTTCCAGCGGCGCGGCGAGCAGCCGTTCACCGCGGTGGACGGGGTCAGCTTCGACGTCGAGCCGGGCCAGACGGTCGGCCTGGTCGGCGAGTCCGGCTGCGGCAAGTCCGTGACGTCGCTCGCGATCATGCGGCTGCTGGCCAAGCGCGGCAACAAGGTCAGCGGCTCGGTGCGCTTCGAAGGCGCCGACCTGCTCAAGCTGTCCGACAAGGACATGCGCGACCGCCGCGGCCGCGACCTCGGCATGGTGTTCCAGGACCCGCTGTCCTCGCTGAACCCGGTCATCCCGATCGGGCTGCAGATCACCGAGGTGCTGGAGCGCCACCGCGGGATGTCGCGCAAGGCGGCGTCCGTGGAGGCCGTCGACCTGCTCGACAAGGTCGGCATCCCGGACCCGTCGCGGCGGCTTTCCGAGTACCCGCACCAGCTTTCCGGCGGGATGCGGCAGCGCGCGCTGATCGCGATCGCGCTGGCGTGCCGCCCGCGGCTGCTCATCGCCGACGAGCCGACGACCGCGCTCGACGTCACCATCCAGGCGCAGATCCTGGCGCTGCTGCGGGAACTGGTGCAGGACACCGGCACCGCGCTGATCATGATCACGCACGACCTCGGCGTCGTCGCGGGCCTCTGCGACGAGGTCAACGTGCTCTACGGCGGCAAGATCGTCGAGCGGGCGCAGCGGCACCAGCTGTTCGCCGAGCCGCGGCACCCGTACACGCACGGCCTGCTCGCCTCGATCCCGCGCCTGGACGCGGGCCGCGGCGAGAAGCTGATCCCCATCCGGGGTTCGGTGGCCGACAACATCCCGTGGGAGCACGCGTGCGCGTTCGCGCCGCGCTGCCCCAACGCGCTGCCGGTCTGCCGCGAGGTCCAGCCGCAGCTGGCGCCCGACCAGGGCGGGCTGCTGCGCTGTCACAACCCCGTGCGGCCCGCGGTCGCCGCGGGAGGAGGAGCCCGATGACCCGTCCCGATGGCGACGTGCTGCTCGAGGTCACCGACCTCAAGGTGCACTTCCCGATCAAGCGCGGCATCGTGATCGACCGGACGGTCGGGCACGTGTTCGCGGTCGACGGCGTCGACCTGGCCATCCGCCGCGGCGAAACCTACGGCCTGGTGGGCGAATCCGGCTGCGGCAAGTCGACTTTGGGCCGGGCGATCCTGCGGCTCAACGAGCCGACCGCCGGTTCCGTGAAGTTCGACGGCACCGACGTCGCGCAGCTCAAGGGTGAGGAACTGCGGAAGGCCCGGCGCCGGATGCAGATGGTCTTCCAGGACCCGATGTCCAGTTTGGACCCGCGCCAGTCGGTCGAGTCCATCCTGCTCGAAGGCATGCACGCCCACGGCCTCGACAAGGACAAGGAAGCCACCCAGCGCCGGCTGCGGCAGCTGCTGGCGGCGGTCGGCCTCCCCGAGACGTCGCTGCGGAAGTACCCGCACGAGTTCTCGGGCGGGCAGCGCCAGCGCATCGGCATCGCGCGGGCGCTGGCCGTGGAGCCGGACCTGATCGTCGCCGACGAGCCGGTGTCCGCATTGGACGTTTCGGTGCAGGCCCAGGTGGTCAACCTGCTGGAGGACCTGCAGGACCAGCTCGGCCTGACCTACGTCGTGATCGCGCACGACCTCGCGGTGGTGCGGCACATCTCCGACCGCATCGGCGTGATGTACCTGGGCGCGCTGGTCGAGGAGACCGACGCGGACTCGCTGTACCGCGAGCCGCTGCACCCGTACACGAAGGCGCTGCTGTCGGCCATCCCGGTGCCGGACCCGCAGGTCGAGGACACCCGCGAGCAGATCCTGCTCGCCGGTGACCTGCCGTCGCCGGCGAACCCGCCGTCGGGCTGCCGCTTCCACACGCGCTGCCCGTGGCGGCAGGCGAGCCTGTGCGACACCGACCGCCCGCAGCTGCGTGAAATCGGCGGCGGTCACCGGGTGGCGTGCCACTACGCGGAGGACATCCGCGACGGGCGCATCCAGCCGCACGAGGTGGAGCCGGAGCTGGTGGAGCTCACCGGGGCGCTCAACCCCGACCTGGGCCCGCCGGACGTCGGCACCGCGGCCGAGATCCTGTGAACCGAACGGCCGGCCGGGCGTTGTCCCGGCCGGCCGTTCTCAGGTCTCCAGCTTGGCGGCCCGCGACTGCAGGTAGGCCTGTTCGGGCAGGCTCAACGTCCGCCGCGC
Source organism: Amycolatopsis sp. MtRt-6 (assembly GCF_017308975.1). Lineage (GTDB taxonomy): Bacteria > Actinomycetota > Actinomycetes > Mycobacteriales > Pseudonocardiaceae > Amycolatopsis. The sequence goes on from NZ_JADWPD010000010.1 coordinate 158,884, forward strand.
GGCGGCCAGGTACGCCTCGCGGGCGCCGGCCGGGTCACCGGCGTTTTCGAGCAGGTGCGCGCGGATGGCGTCGACCCGGTGGTGCCCCGCGAGGTCCTTTGCCGCTTCGGCCAGCTCGGTCAGCCCTTTTTCGGGGCCGTGGACCTGCGCGAACGCGACCACCCGGTTCAGCGTCACCATCGGGCCGGGTGCCACGACCCGCAGCAGGTCGTAGAGGGTGAGGATCTCCGCCCAGTCGGTCGCTTCGGCCGTCGGGGCTTCGTCGTGGACCGCCGCGATCGCGGCCTGCAGCTGGTACGGGCCCACCGGCGTGGTCGCCAGTGCCTTGGTGATCAGCGAGACGCCTTCGTCGACGAAGGCCCGGTTCCACCGGGACCGGTCCTGTTCGGCCAGCGGGACCAGCGCCCCGGCGTCGTCGACGCGGGCCGGCCGGCGGGCGTCGGTCAGCAGCATGAGCGCCAGCAGCCCGGTGACCTCGCCGTCGTCCGGGAGTTCCGCACGCAGCTGCCGGACCAGCCGGATGGCTTCGGTGGTCAGCTCGACGCGGTTCAGCGCGTCTCCCGAGCTGGCGGTGTGGCCCTCGGTGAAGATCAGGTAGAGCACCTGCAGCACGGCGGCCAGCCGTTCGGGGCGCTGGTCGTTCGTGAGCCGTTCGCCTTTCAGTTTCTGTTTCGCGCGGCTGATCCGCTGGCCGATGGTCGCTTCGGGGACGAGGAAGGCCCGCGCGATTTCGGCGGTGGTCAGGCCGCCGACCGCTCGCAGCGTCAACGCCACCTGCGACGGCGGCGTGAGCGAAGGGTGGCAGCAGAGCAGGAGCAAGGTGAGGGTGTCGTCGACCCCGCTGACGGGCTCGGGTGCCGGCGGTTCGGCCAGCACGAAGGTTTCCTCACGCCGTTGCCGCGCGGCCTCACTGCGCCACTGTTCGATGCGGCGCCGGGACGCGGTGGTGATCAGCCACCCCTTCGGGTGATCGGGAAGGCCTTCGGAAGGCCATTGCCGTGACGCGGCGAGCAGCGCCTCCTGGACGGCGTCCTCGCAGGTGTCGAAGTCGCCGTAGCGCCGGACGAGGGCGGCGAGGACCTGCGGCGCGAGCTCGCGGAGCAGGCGTTCGACGTCGGTCACAGCTCCGGCCCGTGGAGCCCCATCACCGGCCGCACTTCGACTTTGCCGAAGGACGCCTCCGGGATCCGGCGCGCGATCTCGAGGGCGCGTGCTTCGCTCTCGCAGTCGAGCAGGTAGAAGCCGGCGAGGAACTCCTTGGCCTCGGCGAACGGGCCGTCGGTGGTGATACCGCCGGTGATCCGCTTGGTCAGTTCGGGGAAGGCGAGCCGTTCGGAGACGATCCGTTCGCCGGAGGCATCGAGATCGTCGTTGAGCTGCTGGTAGTAGGCCAGCCCGGCGGCCCGCTGTTCGTCGCTCATGCCTTCCCACGCCGTGCGCGACTCGGGGTTGCCGTAGATCAGGACCACGTATTTCAAGGCGCCTCCTGTCGAAATCCGCTGGGCGGCACCTACGTCTCTGGTGCAGGTACCGACCTTGAGGAGAATGGCATGAGTGAGCAGCGGATCCGCGAGCTGATGGCGGCACGCGAGGTGGCGATGACGGCCCGTGACGCATCGACGTTGGGCTCCCACTACGCCCCGGAGGTGGTCGCGTTCACGTTGGCGCCCCCGTTGGTCCACCGCGGAGCGGAGGTCACCGACGTCGAGGCCCGCCGGGCGTGGTTCGAGACGTTCGAGGGGCCGATCGAGTACGAGATCCGCGACCTGGAGGTGACGATCGGCGGAGACGTGGCGTACAGCTTCGCGCTGAACCGCCTGGCAACGAAGCCGAAGGGCGCGCCGGCGGGGTTCGAGCTGTGGTTCCGCTCGACGGTGTGCTTCCGCCGGGTGGCGGGGGAGTGGCGGATCACCCACGTGCATGACTCGACGCCGTTCCACATGGACGGAACCCTGCGGGCGGCGGTGGACCTGAAGCCCTGACCGGTCGCCACCCGCCCGGGGGCGCCCCCCGGGTCCAGCGTATCGGCGCGGACCGACAAACCCCGCCGATCGGCGGTCGTGCGGCCGGGGTTGTCCACATGGGGGTGACTCCTGTGGACAACTCCGGCAGCCGGGCAGGCCCGCCACCGCACCACCCTGGCAACCCGGCGGCCCCGCCAACCCCGCCAGCCCCGGCCACCGGGCAATCCGGCAGCTCCACGTAACTTGGCGCCCCGCCGCCCAGCCACCCCAGTGAACCGGCCAACCCGGCGAACCCAGCGAGCCTGGCGAACCCGGCCACCCGGCCAACCCGGCGAACCCGGCCACCCGGCCAACCCGGCGAACCCAGCGAGCCTGGCCAACTCGGCGAGCCTGGCGAACCCGGCCACCCGGCCACCCGGCCAACCCGGCGAACCGGCCCCCGGCGAGCCCGGCCAACCCAGCGAACCTCCCCCATCTCCGGCACGATCAACCCATGCAGGTCACCGTGCTGGGCGCAACGGGCCGGACCGGGCTTCACGTGGTCCGGCTGCTCGCCGCGCGCGGGTACTCCGTCCGGGCCGGCCTGCGCAGCCGGCATCGGGCCGAACTCCTCCGCGGCCTCCCCGTCGAGCCCGTCCTCGCCGACGTCACCGCCGATCCCGGTGATCTCGTCGAAGCCTTCAAGAACTCCGACGTCGTCATCAGCGCCGTCGGGGCTCCCGATCCGGAACCCGAATCGGTGAATCTCGTCGACCGGGACGGGGCCATCGCGGCCGTCCGGGCCGCCGAACGGGCCGGGGTGCCCCGGTACCTGCAGCTCTCCGCGCAGTTCGCCGATGCCCCCGATCAAGGCGACCGGCTCGTGCGGTCGATCCTGTTCGCCAAGCAGATCTCCGACAGCGTCCTGCGGAAGTCCGCGCTGAACTGGACCATCGTCCGGCCCAGCACGCTCACCGACGGGCCGGGCACCGGCCGCGTCAAGGCGGCGCGGCACCTCGAACCGGGGCGGATCAGCCGGGCCGATGTGGCCGCCGTGCTCGTCGGGGCGCTGGCCGAGCCGCTCACCGAAAACCGGGGCTTCGACGTCGTTTCGGGCGATTTTCCGGTTGCCGCCGCACTCGCCACGCTCGACTGACCCCCTCCTCAAGTCGTACCTCGCGCAATACCTGAGTAGGCCGTCCCGTGCGTACCGCCCCCGGTACCCTGCGAAAAGCAATCAGATTCCCCAGGGGGTACGAGCTGTGCACATCGACCAGTGGCTGGAGGCGATCCCGCCGCTCGCGGTCTACCTGATCGTCGGCGCGGTGATCATGATCGAAAGCCTCGGCATTCCCCTGCCCGGGGAAATCGTGCTGGTCAGCGCGGCCTTGCTGGCCTCGCAGCACAGCAACCTGAGCCCGCTCTGGATCGGCGTCCTGGCCAGTGCCGGCGCCATCATCGGCGACAGCGTCGGCTACCTCATCGGGAAAACCGGCGGGCAACGGCTGTTCGCCTGGGCCGGCCGTAAATTCCCGAAGCATTTCGGGCCGACGCACCTCGCCAACGCCGAACGCATCTTCGACAAACGCGGTGTCTGGGCCGTCTTCCTCGGCCGGTTCATCGCGTTCCTGCGAATCCTCGCCGGGCCGCTCGCCGGGTCGCTGCGCATGCACTACCCGAAGTTCCTGCTGGCGAACGCCGCCGGCGGCATCGTGTGGGCCGGCGGCACGACCGCGGCCGTCTTCTACCTCGGCGTCGCCGCCGAGGAGTGGCTCGGCCGGTTCTCCAAGTTCGGCCTGCTCGCCGCGATCGTCATCGGCGTCGTCGTCTTCTTCGTCATGAAGAAGCGGCTGGGCCGCAACCACGCGGATGACGAGGAAACCGCGGCCTGACGTCTGCTCTCAGCGAATCCGCCCGCCGCGCGGTGCCGCCGGTGCTTGGGTGGCGGTATGGAGATCCTGGTGCTGGGCGGAACGGCGTGGGTGGCTCGGGAGCTGTCGCGGCAGGCGATCGGACGCGGCCACCGGGTGATCTGCCTCGCGCGGGGCGAGAGCGGGGAAGTCGCGGAGGGGGCGACGCTCGTGGCCGCCGACCGGCGCGATCCGGCGGCGTACGAGTCCCTGCGAGACCGGTCGTGGGACGCCGTCGTCGAGGTGTCGTGGCAGCCGGGTTTCGTCCGCGGCGCGCTCGACGTGCTGGGCGGCAAGGCCGGGCACTGGGTGTACGTCTCCTCCGTCAACGCCTACGCCGCACACGCCACGCCGGGGGCGGACGAGTCCGCGGCCCTGCTCGCCCCGACCGACCGGAGTGACGCCGGCCGCGAGCTGTACGGCGAGGCGAAGGTCGCCTGCGAACTGGCGTCGACGGCCGCGGTGGGCGATCGCCTGCTCATCGCCCGTGCCGGGCTCATCGGCGGCCCGGGCGACCACAGCGGGCGCTCCGGCTACTGGGCTGCCCGCGCCGCCCGCGATCCGCGCGGGCCGATGCTCGTCCCCGGCACGCCGGACGTCCCGACCTCGGTGGTCGACGTGCGGGACCTCACGTCCTGGCTGCTCGACTCCGCGGAGACCGGGACCACCGGCACGTACGACGCCGTCGGCCCGGTCGTGCCGTTCGGCGAGTGGGTCGAGCTGTCCCGCGCCGCCGGCGGGCACACCGGTCCGGTGGTCACCGCCGAACCGGCGTGGCTGCTCGCGAACGGCGTGACCCAGTACATGGGGCCCGAATCGCTGGCGATGTGGCTGGTCGAGCCGGGCTGGGAGGGGTGGTCGGCCCGGGACGGGTCCGCGGCGCGGGCCGCGGGGCTGCGGCACCGGCCCCCGGCGGAGCTGCTGGCCGACACCCTGCGCTGGGAACGAGAGCAGGGCCTGGACCGGGAGCGGCGCGCCGGTCTCAGCGCGCGGCGTGAGCGCGAGTTGCTCGAAGCTCTGGGCTGACATCGCCTTGCCCGGGACCGGGCTTGCGCGCGGGCCGCAGCGAGCCGAGCAGCACCCCGGCGATCACGACGGCCGCGGCGCCGACCTCCAGCCAGGTCGGCCGCTCGCCCAGCAGCAGGAACGACGCCGTCAGCCCGACCACCGGCACCAGCAGCGAGAACGGCGAAACGACGCCGGCCGGGTTGCGGCGCAGCAACGTCGTCCACAGGCCCGAGCCGACCACGGTGCCGATCAGCACGACGTAGGCCAGCCCGCCGAGCGCGGTCAGGCCGGTCGGCGTCCCGAGCGTCGTCAGCGACCGCCACTGCGCGGCCGGGCCCTCCATGACCAGCGACAGGGCGAACATCGGCAGCGGCGGCACGACCGACATCCACAGCGTGAAGTGCAGTGGGTTGCCCGGTTCGGCCTTGCGCGTGCTGAGGTTGCCGAACGCCCAGCTCAGCGCGGCCAGCAGGGTCAGGACCATCGGCAGCAGCGCGGCGTTCCCGGACTGCTGCCACGCGATCGCGACCATCCCGGCCACCGCCAGCGCGATGCCGGCCAGCTGGTGCGGGGTGACGCGTTCGCGCAGGAAGACGGCGCCGAGGAGCACCGTGAACGGCGCCGACGCCTGCAGCACGAGCGACGCGAGCCCGGTCGGCATCCCGGTGTCCATCGCGACGAACAGGAACGCGAACTGCCCGGTGCCGAAGCCCAGGCCGTACCCGAGCAGGTGCCGCACCTTCACCTTCGGCCACGGCACGAAGAGGATCGTCGGGACGGCGATCACGGCGAACCGCAGCGCGCCCGCGAACACCGGCGGGAACTGGCCGAGCGTGGCGTGGATGGCCAGGAAGTTGAGGCCCCAGAGGACGGCGACGAGCACGGCGAGCAGGCGATCACGGGCGGGCATGCCTTCACTCTCGCAAGCCGGACAGTGAAGGACCAGCGAGATTATCTGCAGGGACTGTGTAGCTGCGCTTCAAGTACAGTGACGGCGTGGATCTCGGCCGGTTGCGCACCCTGCGGGAGTTCGCCGACCGCGGCAGTGTGACGGCCGCCGCGCGGGCCCTGCACTGCACGCCGTCGGCGGTTTCGCAGCAGTTGCGGGCGTTGCAGAGCGAAGTCGGCCTGCCGCTCACCGAGCCGGCGGGGCGCGGCCTGCGGCTGACCGACGCCGGCCGCGCGCTGGTCGCCCGAGCCGACGAGGTGCTTGCCGCGCTCGAACGGGCGGAGTCCGAACTGGACACCTACCGCAGCGCGCCGCGGGGTCGGGTGCGGGTCGCGATCTTCCAGTCGGCCGGCCTGATGCTGCTGCCGGGACTGCTGACCAGGGTCGCCGGGTACGACGGGCTGGAGGTCGACGTCCGGGACGTCGACATGACGCCGGCGGAGGTGCCGGGCCTGGTCGCGGACTACGACGTCGTCGTGGCGCACCGCGACGAGCACGCGCCGGAGTTCGGCTCGAACCGCCTCGAGGTGGTGCCGCTGCTGCGGGAACCACTCGACGTCGCGCTGCCCACCGGGCACCGGCTGGCGGGCCGGCGTCGCGTGGAGCTGCCGGAGCTGGCGGACGAACGCTGGATCAGCGTCGACTTCGGCTTCCCGGTGGACGACGTGCTGCGTTCGCTGACCATCCGCACCGGCGTGCGGCCGGTGGTGGTGCAGCGGATCAACGACTTCCGGATCACCGAGCGGCTGGTCGCCGCCGGCCACGGCATCGCGCTGCTGCCGCGGTACACGATGGACACCCGCCGCGGCAGCGGGCTGGTCGGGCGGCCGCTGGCAGGCATCCGCGCGGCCCGGCTGGTGGAGGCGGTCTGCCGGACGGGCGCCCGCCGGCGCCCGGCGGTGGCCCAGGTGATCGAGGAGCTGCGCGCGGAGGTCGCGCAGCTCACCGCTTGAAGCCGCGCAGGTAGGCCAGCGCGATCCCGAGCGCGTCTTCCAGTGCCGTGAGGTCGTGCCGGATGTGGGCCAGCAGCAGTCCACCTTGGACGGACGTCATCGCCGCCTGGGCGAGCCGCGCCGGGTCGGCGTCCGCGGCCAGTTCTCCGTTGTCCTGCAGGGTTTTGAGGCCACGTTCGAGGTGGGACTCCCACGTCCGGTAGGCCTGGTCGACCAGCGGCGCGAGCTTCGGGTTGTCGCCCACTTCGCCGGCGAGGTTGCCCAGCGGGCAGGCGATCGGCCGGCCGGCGCGGCGGTGGACGTCCAGCAGCTGCTCGGTCCACGTCTCGAGGTCGGCCCACGACGCCAGGGTGAAGATCGCCGGCTGGTTGCCGAGCACCTGCTCGAGGTACCGGTCGATCACGGCTCCGACCAGCTGTTCCTTGTTCTTGAAGTAGTGGTACATCTGCGATTTCCCGGCCCCGCTCGCGGCGAGCACCTTGTCGACGCTCGTGCCCGCGACGCCGTCGACGTACATCAGCGTGGCCGCCGCGTCGACGATCGCGTCGCGTGTCCGCTTGCCGCGCGGGGTCGAGGCAGCCGCTTGCGTCTCCATGTACTGGATAGTACAGTTCGGCTCACTGTACCGATCAGTACAACTGCTAGGGGGATCCATGACGCTCGAAACCGCCCTGAACGGGCTGAACGACCAGCTCCGAAGCGCCCTGCCGCCGGAGATCGCCGCGGTCCTCGACGCCGACCGGCGCCGGACCGCGACGGAGTTCGCCGAGGTGGGCGACAAGATCGAGGACTTCACGCTGCCGGGAGCCGACGGCGTGCCGACGAGCCTGGGCGAGCTCGTCGCGGAAGGGCCGGCGGTGCTCGTGTTCTACCGCGGCCAGTGGTGCCCGTACTGCAACCTGACGCTGCGCACGTATCAGCAGGAACTGCTGCCCGAGCTGGTGAAGCTCGGCGCGACGCTGGCGGCGATCAGCCCCCAGAAGCCGGACGGCACGGTGCCCGAGCTGGGGTTCCCGGTGCTTTCGGACGTCGGCAGCACGGTCGCGCGGGGACTCGGGCTGAGCTACCCGGTCTCCGACGTCGTCCGCGAGGCCATGAAGACGCTCGGGACGGACCTCGAACAGGTCAACGGCACCTGGGAACTGGTCCACCCGGCGGTCGTGGTGGTCGATCGGGACCGCGTGCTCCGGTTCGTGGACGTCCACCCGGACTTCGTCACGCGGACCGACCCGGCGGACATCCTCAAAGCGCTCTAGCGGACCTTTTCACGCCGTAGGTGATCACCGAACCCAGGACCAGGGCCACGGACAGGGAGAGCAGCAGGCTGATCCCGGGTTCGGTGACGATCCGGCCGCCGGCGTAACCGAGGAAGGCCACGTACGACGTCCAGAGTGTGACGCCGATGGCCGACGCGGCGAAGAACTCCGCCATTGGCCACCGGAGCGATCCGGCGAGGAGGGCGCCCAGCGTCCCGCCCGACGGCAGCCAGCGGGCGACCACCAGCACCGGCCGGGGATGGCGCTGCAGCCGCCCGTCGAGCCAGCCGAGGCCGGCGGCGATCTTCTTCCGCCTGCTCAGCCGGTCCAGCGCCGCCCGGCCACCGAACCGGCCGAGGGCGTAGAGCGCCTGGTCGGACACCAGGCACCCGGCACTCGCCACGGCGATCACCAGCGCCAGCGACGTCCCGCCCCGCGCCGCCGCGACGCCCATGCCGAGGAGGGTCACCTCGGTGGGCAGCAGCGGCACCAGCGAGACGACGAACAGCACCAGCAGTCCCGCCGTCGATCCGTCCACACCTCCATTAACCGCCCGCTCGCCGGAAAGCACTCCTGATCGGCGAGGACTCACAGCAAGCCGACAGCTCCGGCACAGACTCGCGAAACCATGCCAGAAGTTGTCATGGTTTCCGGTGAGGCTGTCGGCATGAACGAACTTTCCGGAAAGACCGCCCTGGTGGCGGGTGGTACGCGCGGCGCGAGCCGGGCGATCGCCGTCGAACTGGGCCGCGCGGGCGCCTTCGTGTACGTGACCGGCCGGACCACGCGCGCCGGACGGTCCGAAGTGGACCGCCCGGAGACGATCGAGGAGACCGCGGAGCTGGTCGGGAAGGCGGGCGGCGAGGCCGAAGCGATCCGCGTCGACCACCTGGTCCCGGCCGAGGTCGAGACGCTGGCGAAGCGGATCGACCGGCTCGACATCCTGGTCGACGGCCTCTGGGGCGGCGACAACTACCTGGGCTGGGACAAGCCGGTGTGGGAGCACGACCTCGAGGCGGGCCTGCGCATGATCCGGCTCGGCATCGACGCGCACCTGATCACCAGCCACTTCCTGCTGCCGCTGCTGATCAAGCGGCCCGGCGGCCTGCTGGTCGAGCTCACCGACGGCACCGCCGAGTACAACGCGAAGTACCGCAAAGGCACTTCGCTGCCGTTCTACCTGGCGAAGGCCTCGGCGCACCTGCTGGCGATCGGCGAGGCGGCCGAGCTGGCCGCGCACGGCGCGACCGCGGTCGCCTTCACGCCGGGTTACCTGCGCTCGGAGGCGATGCTGGAGCACTACGGCGTCACGGAGGACAACTGGCGGGACGCCTGCGAGCGCGTCCCCCACTTCGAGATTTCGGAGACGCCGGCGTTCTGCGGGCGCACGGTGGCGGCGCTGGCCGCGGACCCGGACCGGCACCGGTGGACCGGGCAGACGGTGAGCAGCGGGCAGCTGGCGAAGGAGTACGAAGTGGACGACGTCGACGGCAGCCGTCCGGATGCCTGGCGGTACCTGGTCGAGGTCGCCGACGCGGGCAAGCCCGCGGACACGACCGGCTACCGCTGACCGTTGCGGGCGGCCAGTTCCGCGCCGACCGCGGCGAGGGCCGCCCGCACCTGCACCGGCTCGAGCACCTCGACGCCCGGGCTGAGGGCGATCAGCTGGCCGACGCCGATCTCGTGCCCTTCCAGGGCGAGTTCGGCGTCGGCCCAGCCGTCGGCGTCCGGCGTCCCCAGCGAAACCACCGTGTCCGCGAGGTGCTCGCCGCCGAACACCCGGCGCAGCTCGCGCACCGCCGTCCGGTTCAACCGGGCTTTGACTCGCAAGGGCCGGGCGACCTGCTCGAACGTGGCCGACGACGCCCGCCACCAGGTGGGCAGGTCGAAGTCCGGTGGCCGGTCGAACGTGGTGTCCTGCGCGGCCGCGCGCAAGATCCGGGAGACCCGGTAGGTCCGCAACGCGTCGTCCGGCACCACCCGCGCGACCAGGTACCAGACGCCCGCCTTCAGCACGAGGCCCAGCGGCTCGAGCTCCCGCTCGGCGACCTTGTCGCGACGGCGATAGGTGATCGAAAGCCGTCGCTGCGCCCAGACCGCCTGGACGACCGGGGCGAGGGACGGCGGTTCGTCGGCGCCGCCGAACCAGCCCGGCGCGTCCAGGTGGAAGCGGCCGGCCACCAAAGCCGCGTGTTCCCGCAGCTCGGCGGGCATGCCGGCGGACACCTTCGCGCGCGCCGCGCTGCCCGCGGTGTCGAGGCCGAGCCCCGCGAGCGCGTCCGGCACCCCGAGCGCGAAGAGCGCGACGGCCTCACGCGCGGTGAGGCCGTCGAGTCCCGCGCGCCAGCCGTCGACCAGGCGGAAGCCGCCGTGCCGCCCCTGCTCCGTCCACAGCGGAACGCCCGCGTCGCGCAGGGCCGCCAGGTCGCGGTGCATCGTGCGTTCGGAGACGCCCAGCTCCGCGGCGAGCTCGGCGGCGGTCGCGCTGCGCCGCCGTTGCAGCGTGAACAGCAGCGCGACCAACCGCTCCGCTTTCACCGGCTACCGGTTGGCGCGGTTCACCGCCGAGACGACCGCGCGCAGCGAGGCCGTGACGATCGACGGGTCGATGCCGATGCCCCAGAACACCCGGTCCGAGATCGCGCACTCGATGTACGACGCCGCGCGCGCGTCGTCGCCCGGCGAGAGCGTGTGCTCGCTGTAGTCCAGCAGCCGAAGGTCGTACCCGACCGTCGACAGCGCGTCGAAGAATGCCGCGATCGGGCCGTTGCCGCGGCCGGTGATCTCGTGCTCGTCGCCCTCCACGCGGACGGTCGCGGTGATGTCGTACTCGCCGTCGCCGTTGTCGCGCACGTGCTGGCGGACCAGCTCCAGCGGCGTCTTCAGCTCCAGGTACTCGGCCGCGAAGGCGTTGTACATCGTCGTCGGGTCGACCTCGCCGCCCTCGGAGTCGGTGTAGCGCTGGATGACCTTCGAGAACTCGATCTGCAGCCGCCGCGGCAGGTCGAGCTGGTGCTCGGCCTTCATGATGTAGGCGACGCCGCCTTTGCCGGACTGCGAGTTCACCCGGATCACGGCTTCGTACGTGCGGCCGACGTCCTTCGGGTCGATCGGCAGGTACGGGACCTCCCACGGGTGCTCGTCGACCGGGGTGCCGGCCTTGTCCGCGGCGTCCTTCAGCGCGTCGAGGCCCTTGTTGATGGCGTCCTGGTGGCTGCCGGAGAAGGCGGTGAACACCAGGTCGCCGCCCCACGGCGAGCGCTCGGGTACCGGCAGCTGGTTGCAGTACTCGACCGTCCGCTTGATCTCGTCCATGTCGGAGAAGTCGATCTGCGGGTCGATGCCCTGGCTGTAGAGGTTCATGCCCAGCGCGACCAGGTCGACGTTGCCGGTGCGCTCGCCGTTGCCGAACAGGCAGCCCTCGATCCGGTCCGCGCCGGCCTGGTAGCCCAGCTCGGCGGCGGCGATGCCGGTGCCGCGGTCGTTGTGCGGGTGCAGCGACAGGATTACCGAGTCGCGGCGCTCCAGGTTCCGGCTCATCCACTCGATCGAGTCGGCGTAGACGTTCGGCGTGGCCATCTCGACGGTCGCCGGCAGGTTCAGGATCACCGGCTTCTCCGGCGTCGGCTGCCAGATCTCGGTGACGGCGTTGCAGACCTCGAGCGCGTAGGACAGCTCGGTGCCGGTGTAGGACTCCGGCGAGTACTGGAAGCGGAAGTCGGTGTCCGGCTGCTTGGCGGCCAGTTCGACGACCATTTCCGCGGCCTGCGTCGCGATCTTCTTGATGCCTTCGCGCTCCTCGCGGAAGACCACGCGGCGCTGCAGGATCGACGTCGAGTTGTAGATGTGGACGATCGCCCGCGGCGCGCCTTCGAGGGCCTGGAAGGTCCGCTCGATCAGCTCGGGACGGCACTGGGTCAGCACCTGGATGCTGACGTCGTCCGGGATGGCGTGGTCGTCGATGATCTCGCGGACGAAGTCGAAGTCCGTCTGCGACGCGGCCGGGAAGCCGACCTCGATCTCCTTGTAGCCCATACGGACCAGCAGGTCGAAGAACTTGCGCTTGCGCGCGGGCGACATCGGGTCGATCAGCGCCTGGTTGCCGTCCCGCAGGTCGACGGCGCACCACAGCGGCGCGCGGTCGATGCGCTTTTCGGGCCAGGTGCGGTCGGGCAGGTCGATGTTCTCGACGAGGTCGTACCAGGGGCGGTAGCGGTGCACCGGCATGGACGTGCCGCGCTGGGTGTTCCAGGCGGGCTGATCAGCGGGCGCGGGACGAGAGGGCTTGCGGATCTTGCTCATGGGAATGCGGGTGTCTCCAGATCGACGGGTGCGACCGGCACCACGAAGCCCCGCGACGGGGAGCCGGTCCGGTCAGGCCCCGTCGCGGCAGCGAAGCAGGAGAGCACGCGCCACGACCCCACCATAACCACGGAACGTGTGCCGGGGGAAGCCGGGCCGCAATATAACCGTGACCCGAAGGGTTACTTGTGGGTAGCAATCGGCAGGGGGGCATGCGAAACTGCGGGCATGGGTGAGCACGCAGAGTCGTCGGAGGAGACGCGCGTCTCCCGCCGCGCGGCCGTCGACTGGCGCGAGCGGCGAGGCAAGGCGGCCTCGGTGGTGGCGTCGATCGTCCGTTGGGTCGGGCTGGTCTTCGCCGCGTTCCTGGTGATCCACGTGATCTTCACGGTGGGCTCGGCCAACCCGGACAACGGGATAGTGTCGTTCGTCCGTTCGTGGGCGGACAGCCTGGCCATCGGCTTCGGCGACATGTTCACGCCGAGTGACGAGAAGCTGCGGGTGCTGGTGAACTACGGGATCGCGGCGATCTTCTGGATGGTCGTGTCCGGGATCCTGGCCAAGGTCATCCGCCGCGTCGGCGGCGCTTCCTGACGTCACCGCGCCGACAGCCCCAATCACGCGAGATACGGCTCCGATCACGCGAGATCCGTCCTCGATCACGCGAGTTGCGGGTTACAGCGCCGGCTCGCCCCACCGGTCGGTGAACGCGAACTCCGCCAGCGGCACCCGCACCCGGTCCGCCTTCTCGCGCTCGATCCGCCAGTCCTCCTCCAGTACCTCCGGTGCCGCCGCCGACCCCACCGCGATCGCCACCTTCGGGACCGCGTCGGACGGCAAGGAGAACGCCGAGCTGACCGCCTCCGGCGAGAAGCCCGCCATCTGGTGTGCGACCAACCCCAGCTCCACCGCCTGCAGCACCAGGTTCTCCGACGCCAGCCCGAGCCCGTACTCGGCGTACGGCACCGAGCCCTTCTCGTTCGTCGTCACCATCACGCCGATCAGCAGCAGGCTCGCGCGGCGCGCCCAGGCCCGGTTGCCCGAGTTCAACGTCGCCAGGATCGTGTCGAACGACGGCGTGCCGCGGACGCCCACCAGGTAGCGGGCCGGCTGGGTGTTGCCGAACGACGGCGCCCAGCGGGCCGCCTCCAGGAGAGCTCGCACCTGCTCGGGAGTGACCGACGCGGAAGAGTCGTACGCCCGGGGGCTCCACCGTTCCGCCATCAGGGTTGCGATCGGGACGCTCGTCACAGCTGGTTTCCGCACGATCCCGACGATACCCAGGCGTGCGCTGCGTCACTCGGGAGGAAGGGCTTCGCGCATTTCGTTGCTGTTGCGGAAGATTTACTTCCGGACGACCCCCGGCACACCGCCGCCCCACGTCAAGAGGGTGGCGGCCTGCCGAAGCCCCGGTAGGCTCCTGGTCAAATCATGGGACGCGGGGGCTCTCCGGTGCCCACCAGGGAGCCGCCCGGCCCGCGAGGAGGTTCGGGCGTGGCCCTCGTGGTCCAGAAGTACGGCGGATCGTCGCTGGAAAGTGCCGACCGGATCAAGCGCGTGGCGGAGCGGATCGTCGCGACCAAGAAGGCCGGCAACGACGTCGTGGTCGTCTGCTCGGCGATGGGTGACACCACCGACGAGCTGCTCGATCTGGCGCAGCAGGTCAACCCGGCGCCGCCGGAGCGGGAGATGGACATGCTGCTCACCGCCGGTGAGCGCATTTCGAACTCGCTGGTCGCGATGGCGATCGCGGCTCAGGGCGCCGAGGCCTGGTCGTTCACCGGTTCGCAGGCCGGCGTCGTCACGACGTCGGTGCACGGCAACGCGCGCATCATCGACGTCACCCCGAGCCGGGTCACCGAGGCGCTCGAGCAGGGCTACATCGCGCTGGTCGCCGGCTTCCAGGGCGTCGCGCAGGACACCAAGGACATCACCACGCTGGGCCGTGGCGGCTCGGACACCACCGCCGTCGCGCTGGCCGCCGCGCTGAACGCCGACGTCTGCGAGATCTACTCCGATGTGGACGGTGTGTACACGGCCGACCCGCGGGTGGTGCCGGACGCGCGCAAGCTCGACACCGTCACGTACGAAGAGATGCTCGAGCTCGCCGCGAGCGGGTCGAAGATCCTGCACCTGCGTTCGGTCGAGTACGCGCGCCGCTACGGCGTCCCCATCCGAGTCCGTTCTTCCTACAGTGACAAGCCGGGCACGACGGTGACCGGTTCTATCGAGGAGATCCCCGTGGAACAAGCCCTGATCACCGGTGTGGCGCACGACCGCTCCGAAGCCAAGATCACGGTCACCGGGGTGCCGGACACCACCGGTGCCGCGGCCCGGATCTTCCGCGTGATCGCCGACGCCGAGATCGACATCGACATGGTGCTGCAGAACGTGTCCAGCACCGTCTCCGGCCGCACGGACATCACGTTCACGCTGTCGAAGGCCAACGGCGCGAAGGCCGTCAAGGAACTCGAGAAGGTCAAGGAGGAGATCGGCTTCGAGTCGGTCCTCTACGACGACCACGTCGGCAAGGTGTCGCTCGTCGGCGCCGGGATGCGTTCGCACCCCGGTGTCACGGCGACGTTCTGCGAAGCGCTGGCCGAGGCCGGCGTCAACATCGAAATCATCAACACCTCGGAGATCCGCATCTCGGTGCTGATCCGGGACGCGCAGCTCGACGACGCCGTGCGCGCGATCCACGAGGCGTTCGAACTCGGCGGCGACGAAGAAGCCGTCGTCTACGCGGGGAGTGGTCGCTGATGGCGGACGGGCTGCGGGTCGGGGTGGTCGGCGCGACCGGCCAGGTCGGTGCGGTGATGCGCAAGCTGCTGGCGGAGCGGGAGTTCCCGATCGCCGAGCTGCGCTACTTCGCTTCGGCGCGCTCGGCGGGGTCGAAGCTTCCCTGGCGCGACACCGAAATCACGGTCGAGGACGCCGCGACGGCGGATCTGTCCGGTTTGGACATCGCGCTGTTCTCCGCGGGCGGGTCGACGTCGAAGGCGCAGGCGCCGCGGTTCGCCGCGGCCGGGGCCACGGTGATCGACAACTCCTCGGCGTTCCGGATGGACCCGGACGTGCCGCTGGTCGTCAGCGAGGTCAACCCGCAGGCCGTCAAGGAGGCGCGGAAGGGGATCATCGCGAACCCCAACTGCACCACGATGGCCGCGATGCCGGTGCTGAAGCCGCTGCACGACGAGGCCGGGCTGGTCCGGCTGGTGGCGTCGACGTACCAGGCGGTGTCCGGCAGCGGGCTGGCCGGCGTCGACGAGCTTGCCGGTCAGGTGAAGGCGGCGGCGGAGCACGCTTCGCTCCTCACCCACGACGGCGCGGCGATCGAGTTCCCGAAGCCGGAGAAGTACGTCCGCCCGATCGCGTTCAACGTCCTCCCGATGGCCGGGTCCATTGTGGACGACGGCGAGCTGGAGACGGACGAGGAGAAGAAGTTCCGCAACGAGAGCCGCAAGATCCTGGGCATCCCGGGTCTCGGCGTCTCGTGCACCTGCGTGCGCGTGCCGGTGTTCTCGGGCCACTCGATCTCGGTGAACGCGGAGTTCGAGCGGCCGCTGTCGGTCGAGCGCGCGACGGAGCTGCTGACGCACGCGGCCGGGGTCGAGCTGTCGGAGGTCCCGACCCCGCTGCAGGCGGCGGGCAACGACCCGAGCTACGTCGGCCGCATCCGGGTCGACCAGGGCGTCGAGGGCGGCCGCGGGCTGGCGCTGTTCATCTCGAACGACAACCTGCGCAAGGGTGCGGCGCTCAACGCCGTGCAGATCGCGGAGCTGGTGGCGCAGCAGCTCTAGACCACAGTGGACAGGTAAAACTGCCTTGTCGTTTCGCGGTGCCCGGGGGATCCTGGGCACCGCGAAACGCTTTTCAAGGGGAGGAACCATGTACACCGCGGTCGAAGGGTCCCGCGTCCCGATCCGGATGTGGGCGGACCCCGCGTCGGTCGAAGACCAGGCCATGCGGCAGCTGCACAACGTCGCCAACCTGCCGTGGGTGCACGGCGTCGCCGTGATGCCCGACGTGCACTACGGCAAGGGCGCGACCGTCGGCAGTGTCATCGCCATGCGTGACGCCGTCTCGCCGGCCGCGGTCGGGGTCGACATCGGGTGCGGGATGAGCGCTGTCCGGACGTCGCTCACCGCGAGCGACCTGCCCGACGACCTCGGCAAGCTGCGCCGGCGCATCGAGAGCGCCGTGCCGGTCGGTTTCGGGCTGCACAAGACGCCGGTGAACCCGGCCAAGGTGCACGGCGTCGGCGGCTGGGACGCGTTCTGGAAGCAGTTCGGCGAGCTGCACACGGGCGTCCAGGACCTGCACGACCGGGCGGCGCGGCAGATCGGCAGCCTCGGCGGCGGCAACCACTTCATCGAGGTCTGCCTCGAGCAGGGTGGTGCCGACGAGGGCCGGGTCTGGCTGATGCTGCACTCGGGTTCGCGCAACATCGGCAAGGAGCTGGCGGAGCGGCACATGGCCGTCGCGCGCAAGCTGCCGCACAACGCCGACCTGCCCGACCCCGACCTCGCGGTCTTCGTCGCCGGCACGCCGGAGATGCAGGCCTACCGGCGCGACCTGTTCTGGGCGCAGGACTACGCGGCGCGCAACCGCGCCACGATGGTCGCGCTGGTGAAGCAGGCGGTGCGCGACGAGCTCCCGCAGGTGACCTTCGACGACGCGATCTCGTGCCACCACAACTACGTCGCCGAGGAGACCTACGACGGCGTCGAGCTGCTCGTCACCCGGAAGGGTGCGATCCGGGCGGGCTCGGGTGACCTCGGGATCATCCCGGGCAGCATGGGGACCGGTTCGTACATCGTCCGCGGGCTGGGCAACGACTCGTCGTTCCAGTCGGCGTCGCACGGCGCGGGCCGCCGGATGTCGCGGAACAAGGCGAAGAAGCTGTTCACCGCCGACGACCTCGCGGCGCAGACGGCCGGCGTCGAGTGCCGCAAGGACTCCGGCGTGGTCGACGAAATCCCGGCGGCGTACAAGGACATCGAAACGGTGATTCGCGCGCAGACGGACCTGGTCGAGGTGGTAGCGCACCTCAAGCAGGTGGTCTGCGTCAAGGGCTGACGGTACCTTGGGCCCCATGACGAGGGGTGGAACGATCGCCGTACTGCTGGCCTCGGCGGCCCTGCTGCTGAGCGGGTGCGCCGAGGTGAGCAACGCGGTCGACCAGGGGAACAAGACGGCGGACAAGGTCTCGGCGTGCACCGAGGCACTCGGGCTCGCCGACCTGAACCCCCTGGTCGACCCGGCCAAGCTCAAGGCGCGCGCCGAGGACAAGGAAAGGCGGCTGCGCGAGCTGGCGGGCGACGTCCAGGACCAGAACGTCAAGAACGCGCTGCTCGGCATGGCCGATTCGTACGTCGAGGTGCAGAAGGAGCGCATCGAGGACGCCGGCGTCGTGGCCCAGTGGGTCCAGCGCAACGTCAAGAAGCTCGACGCCCTCCGCGCCGCCTGCAGCTGACGAATCTGCCGGACTCTCAAACGCCCCAATGTGGCCTTCGGTGCGTTGAACGCACCCAAGGCGGCCTTCGGTGCGTTGAACGCACCCAAGGCGGCCTTCGGTGCGTTGAACGCAACCAAGGCCACATTGGGGCGCTGGGGGCGGGGCGCTAGGGGCGGCTTTCGGCCAGCGCCGGTTCCGGGGCCGGGGCCGGGGCGCGGCGGCGGAGCAGGCCCGCCGCGGCGATCACCAGGCCGCCGACGCCGGCCGCGGCGAAGCCCCACTCCGGGCTCGAGTGGTCGATCGCGAAGCCGACCACCGGGCCGCCCACCGCCAGGCCGAGCCGGGTGAAGGCGTCCTGCAGGCCCATGGCCTCGCCGCGGACCTGCGGCGGGGCGATCCGGCTGACCGTCTCGGTCGTGGCCGCCAGTGTCGGCGCGCACAGCAGGTTCGTCGGGATCAGCACGAGCGTCAGCAGCCACCACGGGTGGTCCGCCAGGCCGACCGGGATCACCAGCAGCGCGAGCAGCAGCATCAGCACGCCCTGCGGCAGCGACCGCTTCACCGCGCCGTGCACGATGCCGCCGAGGATCGACGCCGCGCACATCACCGCGATGACCAGCCCGGTCACGCCGAGGTCGCCGTTCGCGCGCAGCGCCGCCAGCGTCGCCAGCTCGGTGCCGACGAGCACGAACAACGCGCCGCCCGCGATCAGCAGCGTTCCCACCAGCCGGCCGGTGAGCCAGCTCCGCAGCGGCGGGCGGGGGCCGGGTGCGGCCGCTTCGGTGCCGGTGTCGTCCCGGATCGGCGGGTTGACGAGCCAGATCAGGAACGCCGTGCCGCCGAACAGCGCGCCGAGCGCGGTCAGCGTCCACGTCGGGGAGAACGCCGTGATGGCCGCGATGCCGGCCGCCGGGCCGATCATGAACGTCGCTTCGATCGAGATGGTGTCGAGCGAGTAGGCCGCGCGGCGCTCCGCCGGCGGCACGAGCGTGGCCAGCACCTGCCGGGCCAGCGAGCCCGCCGGCACCGAGAGCATCCCGGCCGGGACCGCGACCACGGCGAGTGCCTCGAACGGCAGGTGCGGCGCGGCGGCCCAGAACACCGTCGTGCCGATCCCGCACACCGCGACGACCGGGCGCAGCCCGTACCGGTCGAAGCAGCGGCCGAGCAGCGGCGCGCCGAACGCCATCCCGAGGGTGACGCCGCCGCCGACCAGCCCGGCGGCGCCGTAGCCGCGGCCGAGCCCGGTGACGATGTACAGCGTCATCAGGATGCCGCTCATGGTCATCGGGAGACGCGCCAGGAACATCAGGGCCATCGTCGAGGGGACGCGGGGGACGGAGAGCACCCGGCGGTAGGGCTGCAGCGGCACGTCTTCGATGAGAACCCAAGGTGGTACGCGCGTGCAACATATTTCCGCGCCCGTGCCACTGGCGCCGGAAAATTATGAGAGTTACTCTCAATTGGTAGTCACTATCAAGTGGGGGTCGCTATGACTCAAGTACACCCGCGCCGGTGGTGGGCGCTCGGCGCGCTCGCGGTGAGCCTGCTGACCATCGGCCTCGACCTGACCGTGCTCAACGTCGCCGTGCCGACGCTGGCCGTCGACCTCGGCGCCACGACCACCCAGCTGCAGTGGTTCGGCAACGCCTACACGCTGGCGCTGGCCGCGCTGCTGCTGCCCGCGGGCCTGTTCGGCGACCGGTTCGGCCCGAAGAAACTGCTGCTCGGCGCGCTGACGCTGTTCGGCCTGGCCTCGCTGTGGTGCGCCTACGCCGGCTCGCCGGGCGAGCTGATCGCCGCCCGGGTCGTGCTCGGCGTCGGCGCCGCGTTCCTCATCCCGCTCTCGCTCTCGCTGCTCAACATCCTGTTCCCGCCCGAGGAGCGCGCGAAGGCGCTGACGACGTGGGTGCTGGCGATGTTCGTGGGCATCCCGCTCGGGCCGCTGCTCGGAGGCTGGTTGCTCGACCACTTCGCGTGGGGCTCGGTGTTCCTCGTCAACGTCCCGCTGACCGCGGTCGGCGTCGTCGCGGTGCTGTTCCTCGTGCCGCTGACGCCGGGAGCCGGCGGGGGCCGGATCGACTTCGCGGGCATCGCGCTGTCGACGTCCGGGCTGGTCGCGCTCACCTACGGCTTCGTCCACGCCGGCGAGCACAGCTGGACCGACCCGGTGACCTGCGGTCTCATCGCGCTGGGCGCCGCGCTGCTGGCGGTGTTCGGCCGGGCGCAGACGCGGGTGGCCGCGCCCCTCACCGACCTCGCGTTGTTCCGCGAGCCGCGGTTCGTCTGGGGCGCGGTGCTGGCCACGGTGGCGTCCTTCGCGCTGATGGGCCTGCTGTTCGTGCTGCCGCAGCTGTTCCAGGCGGTGCAGGGCGCCGACGCGCTGCAGACCGGCGTGCGGCTGCTGCCGCTGATCGGCGGGATGCTGGTCTCGGCGAAGCTCGCCGAGCGGCTGGTCGCCGTCCTGGGCGTGCGCGGGGTCGTCACCGGCGGGTTCGCGCTGCTCACGGCCGGGCTGGCGTGGGGTTCGACGACGACGCCGTCAAGCGGCTACGGCGCCACCGTGGGCTGGGAACTCGTCATCGGGCTGGGCACCGGTGCCACGCTGCCGCCGCTGATGACGATGGCGATGGGCACGCTCACCGAAGGCCGCTCGGGGGCGGGCTCCGCGCTGATCCAGGTGCTGCGCCAGGTCGGCGGCACCATCGGCGTCGCGGTGCTGGGCACGGTGCTCAACGGCGGCTACCGCGACGGCGTCGACGTCGGCGGCCTGCCCGCGCCGGTCGCCGACGCGGTGCGCGGCAGCGCGTCGGCCGCGGTCGCCGTCGCGGGGCAGCTCCACCGGCCCGGGCTCGCCGAGTCCGCGCGGGCCGCGTTCACCGGCGGCATGGCCGCGACGCTGTGGGTGTGCGCCGGTCTCGCCGTCGCCGGGGCGCTGCTCGCGCTGCTGTTCCTGCCCGGCCGGGCAGGCTCGGGAGCTCAGCCGCGAGAATCGGGGCATGACGTCGTCGCCATCTGAACCCACGGGGCTGCGCGAACGGAAGAAGGCCAGGACGCGCGCCGCGATCCAGCGGCACGCGTTGCGGCTGTTCCACGAGCAGGGCTACAGCGCCACGACGGTGGACCAGATCGCGGCGGCGGCGGAGATCTCGCCCAGCACCTTCTTCCGGTACTTCCCGACGAAGGAGGCGACCGTCCTCTACGACCCGTTCGACCCGTTGCTCATCGAGGCCGCGGTCGGGCAGTCACCCGAGCTGAGCCCGATCGGCGCGCTGCGGGCGACGATGAACTTCATCCGCGAGCGGCTGCCCGCCGAGGAGTGGGAGCGGGAACGCCAGCGGCAGCGGCTCGTGTTCCGGGAGCCGGAGCTGCGCAGCGCGGTGATGGACAAGTTCGCCGAGGGCATCGACGTGCTGGCCGAGCTGGCCGCGCGGCGGACCGGCCGGAGCGCGGACGACTTCGAGGTCCGCAACTGGGCCGGCGCGGTGGTCGGGGCCGTCCTGGCGGCGTTCCTCGGGGCGGCGGCGGATCCGGAGGCCGACACGCTCTCGGTCATCGATCAGGCTGTCGCTCACCTGGACGCGGGTCTGCCGCTCTGAATTCCGGAATGGATTTCGCATTTCCACGTTCACCTCGGGGCGAACCTTGTGGGTGGCGGGACGAGCGTGGGGGACGCCCCATCTGGAGCAGCCTCGACACGCTGTCCGACGGAGTGATGAAGCTAAATGATCACCGTTTACACTCGTGTGGGTTACCGGAACGTTCCATAGTGGACGGCTGCTACCAGCAGTGATGCTCGGAATCGGTCGAGATGATCTTCAGGGGGACGGGCAAGGTTTTGCCGTTAATCAATTGCGGTCCAGTTCGCTCCATTCAGATCCGGCACGTAAGGGTGTTAAACATCCCGAACCGGTGATCGGGTGGCTTATCTCCGACACGGGGGGTATCGATTTAACCCGTCAGGTCTCCCGAGGCCAGGAGGTAAGGAATGAAAGCCAAGTTCGGGCGATCCATCGCCCTGGTAGCCGCCGGCAGTCTGCTGGCGGTCGCGACGGCGGGGATCGCGTCGGCGAGCCCGGTGGGAGGGAAGGGTTCCTCCAGCACCCAGGCCCTCGCCGCGCAGGTGCTCCAGATGCGCGACGACCTCACCAAGGTGGCCTACGCGGGCAACGTCGACGCCACGCGCGGCGACCTCGGGCAGCTCAGCCCGGTCCTCGCGGACATCGCCGCCGGCAAGCGGTACACGATCCAGACGGACACCCAGCAGCTGGCGGGCCTGGCCAAGGGCCGCGCCGACGAGTCGACCAGGCTGCTGGCCGACCCGACGGCGAAGCCGCGCCAGCTGCCGCCGTTGCCGCTGCCGCCGATCCCGGACCTGCCCGGCCCGCTGAAGATCGTCAGCGACCTCCTCAAGGCCCTGCTGGGTGCCCTGACCGGGATCCTGGGCGGGCTGCTCGGCGCGCTGCCGGTGCCGCCGCTGCCGTTGCCACCGCTGCCGGTTCCAGGGTCGTAGCCACTGGAGGAAAACAGGGGGGCCCGGAGCCCGGCCGCGGACATTTCTCCGCGCCGGGCTCCGGGTTCGTCCGGAGGCTTCAGTCGTGTTCGGACAGACCCTGCCGCAGCGCGCCGGCCGTCTCCGCCAGCGCCTCCCGGAACCGCGTCCCCACCCCGGTGAAGTTGATGAACCCGTGGATCAGGTCCTCGTGCCGCCGCAACGCCACCGCCACCCCGGCCGCGCGCAGCTTCTCCGCGTAGGCCTCGCCCTCGTCCCGCAACGGGTCGAACCCCGCCGTGACGACCAACGCCGGCGGCAGGCCGCTCAGATCCTCCGCGTGCAGCGGGGACAGCCGCGGGTCGGTCAGGTCCGTGCCCGCCGGCACGTAATGCCCCTCGAACCACTTCATGTGCACGTCCGTCAGGAACAGGTCCTCGGCGAACAGGTCCTGTGAGCGGTACCGCCGCGCGAAGTCCGTCGCCGGGTAGATCAGCAGCTGGAACGCCGGGACCGGACCGCCGCGGCGGACCGCCTGCTGGGCCGTCACCGCCGCGAGGTTGCCGCCCGCGCTGTCGCCGCCCACCGCGATGCGGGCCGGGTCCGCGCCGAGGTCGTCCGCCTTCGCCACCGCGTACTCGAACGCCGCCAGCGCGTCCTCCGTCGCCGCCGGGAACGGGAACTCCGGGGCCAGCCGGTACTCGATCGACAGCACCCTGACCCCGGCGTGCTTGGCCAGGAAACGGACCGCGTTGTCGTGGCTGGCGCGCGTGCCGATCACCCAGCCGCCGCCGTGGAAGAACACCAGCAGCGGCGACTTCTCGGGCAGCCCGACCGGTGTGTACAGCGTCGCCGGCAAGTCGCCGTCCGGCGTCGGCACGGCGGTTTCGCGCACCGAAACCGGCTCGATCGGCCTGCCGCTGACCAGGTGCCTGCCCACGTCGAGCAGGGCCCGCGACTCCTCGACCGAGCCGTGCACGAGCTCGGCTCGAGCGATCTTCTGGAGCCGGAGGAGAAGCTGGGCGTCGAGTGCGAGGTCCTGGCCGTCGATGCGGACGGGCCGGCCCGCGACCGCCCGCCGCACCGGAGTGGGCAGCCAGAACGCGAGCTGGGACGCGGCCGCCTGGGCGCGGACGGGGAGCGGGATCGCCATGGTGCCTCCACGAGCGTCGGGACTGCGTGCGAGGTTACTTGTCAGTAGGTATTCGGTCCAGCTGTGACCAGGACCTCGGTCCCAGAGTCTGGTCCTCCAGTTAACTAGAGGGGTTAGCCTGGAAAACGTGACTTCAGCCAGGACGGTCAACGTGCTCGGGATCGGCGGCTCTCTGCGCGAGGGCTCGCAGTCCGAACGCGCGCTGCGGATCGCGCTCGACGGCGCCGCGGAGGCAGGCGTCCGGACCCGGCTGATCCCCGGCCCGGAACTCGTGCTGCCGTTCTACGACGCCGGTGTCCCCGAGCGCGACGAGCGCGCCACCCGGCTGGTGGCGGCCATCCGCGAGGCCGACGGCCTCATCGTCGTCTCGCCCGGCTACCACGGCGCGCTGTCCGGCCTGGTCAAGAACGCCCTGGACTACGTCGAGGACCTGCGCGACGACCGGCGTCCCTACCTCGACGACCGCGCGGTCGGCCTCGCCGCCGTCGCCTACGGCTGGCAGGCCGCGGTGACCACGCTCGAGCAGCTCCGCACGATCACGCACGCCCTGCGCGGCTGGGCCACCCCGCTGGGCGGCTCGATCAACTCGGCCGAGACCAAGTTCGACGAGGCCGGCGGTGCCTCCGACGAGAAGAGCGTCCGCACCCTTCGCCTGATCGGGCGGCAGGTCGCGGAATTCGCGGTGACGCGCGCCGCATGACGTTTCGCCCGGGAGCGGCCGGGTAAGCAACTTGACGTGATGCCTGCCATGTGGGGGCACCGTTCCGCGGGTGCGGGATGTTGTGCCCAGTGAGACGTCCGCTGTGGGGCGTCCGGGACAGAAGGCAGGCTGAACATGGGTCAGGCGCTCTACACCGCGGTGGCGACGGCGCGCGGCGACGGCCGCAACGGCGAAGTGACGTCCTCCGACGGCGTCATCGACGAGTCGCTGGCCGTCCCCAAGGAGATGGGCGGCCCCGGTGGGGACAAGACCAACCCGGAGCAGCTGTTCGCCGCCGGCTACTCGGCCTGCTTCCACAGCGCCCTGCAGCTGGTCGCCCGGCAGGCGAAGGTGCCGCTGAACGGCTCGACCGTGACCGCGGAGGTCAGCGTGCTCAAGCAGGAGACCGGGTTCGGCCTCGGCGTCGCGCTGAAGGTCTCGCTGCCGGGTCTCGAGCAGGCCCAGGCCGACCAGCTGGTCGAGCAGGCGCACCAGGTGTGCCCCTACTCCAACGCGACCCGCGGCAACATCGAGGTCGCGCTTTCCGCCACCGTCTGACCCGGCACCCCGGTCCGAACCAGTACGAGGAAAGGATCACAACCAGATGAGCAAGTCTCCGATCAAGAGCCCGCTTTCCGAGGCCGACAAGGAGATCACCGGCAACGCCCTCCAGGCCACGCTGGTCGACCTGGTCGACCTGTCCCTCATCGCCAAGCAGGCGCACTGGAACGTCGTCGGGGCGAACTTCCGCAGCGCGCACCTGCAGCTCGACGAGCTCGTGAACACCGCGCGCCAGTACGTCGACGAAGTCGCCGAGCGCGCCAACGCCATCGGCATCTCGCCGAACGGCAAGGCGAAGACGGTCGTCGAGAGCTCGGGCGTGCCCGAGTACCCCGACAACTGGCAGTCGGTCGAGGCCACGGTCGCCGCGATCGTCGACATCCTGGCCGCGCTCATCGAGCGGCTGCGGCAGCGGATCGACGAGACCGACAAGAGCGACCTCGTCACGCAGGACCTGCTGATCGAGATCACCCGGGCGCTGGAAGAGGCGCACTGGATGTGGCAGGCGCAGCAGGCCTGATTTTCCGCCACGAAAGGGCCGTTCCGGACGGGACGGCCCTTTTTCGCGCGTGCCGGCAAGTACGTTCGGTGGCATGGTCTTGCATCAGGGGAACGCCGGGCGCCCGGACCGCGCGGCCGGGACGAATCCGTTCTACGCCGGGACGAACCCGGCACTGGCGGCGGACTTCGTCATGCCGCACGACAAGCTGCGCGAAGACCCGCTGCCACCGGACGCCGCGCTGCAGCTCGTGCGTGACGAGCTGATGCTCGACGGCAACGCGCGGCTCAACCTCGCCACGTTCGTCACGACGTGGATGGAGCCGCAGGCGCGCGAGCTGATGGCCGAGTGCGTCGACAAGAACATGATCGACAAGGACGAGTACCCGCAGACGGCCGAGCTCGAGCGGCGCTGCGTGAACATCCTCGCCGACCTGTGGCACGCGCCGGACCTCACGGACATCATGGGCTGCTCGACGACCGGTTCGTCGGAGGCGTGCATGCTCGCCGGGATGGCGCTGAAGCGGCGCTGGGCCCGCCTCGGCCGCGGCGGGAAGCCGAACCTGGTGATGGGCGCGAACGTCCAGGTGTGCTGGGAGAAGTTCTGCGAGTACTGGGAAGTCGAGCCGCGCCTGGTCCCGATGGACGGCGACCGCTACCACCTGACGGCGGACGAAGCGGTGGCCCGCTGCGACGAGAACACGATCGGCGTGGTCGCGATCCTCGGCTCGACGTTCGACGGCAGCTACGAGCCGGTCGCGGAGATCGCGGCGGCACTGGACGCTTTCGCCGAGCGGACGGGCTGGGACATCCCGGTGCACGTCGACGGCGCTTCGGGCGCGATGATCGCGCCGTTCCTCGACCCGGACCTGGAGTGGGACTTCCGCCTGCCGCGCGTGGCGTCGATCAACACGTCGGGCCACAAGTACGGCCTGGTGTACCCGGGCGTCGGCTGGGTGATCTGGCGAAACAAGGCGGCGCTGCCGTCGGAGCTGGTGTTCAACGTGAACTACCTGGGCGGCGACATGCCGACGTTCGCGTTGAACTTCTCCCGCCCGGGCGCCGAGGTCGCGGCCCAGTACTACACGTTCGTGCGGCTCGGCCGGGAAGGTTTCCGGGCGGTGCAGCAGGCCTCGCGTGACGTCGCCGTGCACCTGTCCTCCGGGATCGCCTCACTCGGGCCTTTCGAGCTGCTGACGCGGGGCGATCAGCTGCCGGTGTTCGCGTTCACGACCCGCCCGGACGCGGGCTTCGACGTCTTCGACGTGTCCCGCCGGCTGCGCGAGCGGGGCTGGCTGGTGCCGGCGTACACGTTCCCGGAGAACCGGACGGACCTGGCGGTGCTGCGCATCGTGGTCCGCAACGGCTTCACCTACGACCTGGCGGACCTGCTGCTGGCGGACCTCACGCGGGTGCTTCCCGAGCTGGAGCAGCTCGGCGGCCGCGCGAAGGACCCCGCCCAGGCGACGGCGTTCCACCACTAGCTCACATCCCGTCGCCAGGGCGTCTACCGGCGGGTAACGTCGAGGCATGGGTGTCGCTGCTGACGAACGCCGGGCGCTGAGCGCGCTCTTCGAAGAACTCGGGCCGGACGCGCCGACCTTGTGCGACGGCTGGACCACGCGGGACCTCGCCGCGCACCTCGTCGTGCGCGAGAGCCGGCTCGACGCCGCGCCCGGGATCGTTGTGCCCGCGCTGGCCGGGTACACGCAGAAGGTCCAGGACCGCTACGCCGCCAAGCCGTGGGCCGAGCTCGTGGGCCAGGTGCGGAAGGGGCCGTCGAAGTTCTGGCCCACCGCGATCGGCCCGCTCGACGAGCTCACCAACACCGCCGAGTTCCTCGTCCACCACGAGGACGTCCGGCGCGCGCAGGACGGCTGGGAACCGCGGCCCGCGGATCCCACCCGGGACGCCGCCGCCTGGCGCTCGGCCACGCAGGCGGCGAAGCTGAACCTCCGCAAGTCGCCCGTCGGGGTGACGCTGCGGACGAAGGACGGCCGCGAGGCCGCCGTCAAGACCGGGCCCGACCCGGTGACCGTCGTCGGCGAGCCGGTTGACCTGCTGCTGTTCGTCTTCGGCCGCGACGCCGTTCACCTGGACTTCGAGGGCGACGCGGCCGCGGTCGGCCGGCTGCAGTCGGTGAACCGGGGCCTCTAGGCTGCGCCCCATGCCGATGATCAGCGTTGCCATGTTCCCCGGCCGCACGCCGGCCCAGAAGAGCGCCTTGGTCCGCGAGCTGACCGACGCCTTCGTCCGCACCTGCGGCGGCAAGCCCGAAGGCGTCCAGGTGACGCTGATCGAGATCGGCGCCGACCACTGGGCGTCCGGCGGCGTCCTCTATTCGGACCGCTGAACCCGCCGGGAGACCGGACCGGCCTCCCGGCGGGATGCGTCAGCGCAGGCCGAGGGCCCGCAGCGCGAAGCTGACTTCGATCGCCGTCTGCTTGATCGTCTCGGCGATCACCAGCGAGCCGTGGCCCGCGTCGTAGCGGTAGAACTCGTGGTGCAGGTCGCGGCCGCCGAGCCGGTCGAGGTAGTTCTCGATCTGGCGGATCGGGCAGCGCGGGTCGTTGTCGCCGGCCAGCACGAGCACCGGCGCCGTGACGGCGTCGACGTACGTGATCGGCGAGCACTCCCGGTACACCGCGGGCACGTCCTCCGGCGAGCCGCCGAAGAGCGCGCGGTCGAACGAGCGCAGCTGCTCCATCTCGTCCTCGTACGCGGCGACGTAGTCGGCCACCGGCACCCCGGCGACACCCGCCGCCCACCGCGACGGCTGCGTGCCGAGCGCGAGCAGGGACAGGTAGCCACCCCACGAAGCGCCGTTCACGACGCACTTCGCCGGGTCGCTGAGTCCGGTTTGGACGGCCCAGTCGTGGACCGCGGCGACGTCTTCCAGCTCGGTCAGGCCGGGACGGCCCTCGATGGCGTCGCGCCAGGCCGAGCCGTAGCCGGTCGAGCCGCGGTAGTTGACCTCGACCACCGCGAACCCGGCGTCGAGCCAGGTCGCGCGGTAGGCGGAGAAGCGGTCCTCGTCGGCCGCGTGCGGGCCGCCGTGCAGGGAGAACACCGTGGGCAGCGGGCCGTCCGGCGCGCCCGGAGGCCGCGAGACGAGCGCGTGGATCCGCCCGCCGACGCCTTCGACGAACGCGTCCGTCACCGGCTCCGAGCCCGGCGCGCGCTCACCCGGCGGTTCGAGCAGGACGGCGTCGGTGCCGTCGACGGCCCGCGCGCGCACCGCGGCCGGCTCGGCGGCGCTGGACCACGAGTACTCGACCGTGCCGTCCGGGCGGACGCCCGCGCCGCCGATCCGGCCGGCCGGGGTGTCCACAGAGGACAATTCGGCCGTGTCGAGGTCGTAGCGGTACAACGAACTGCGGCCTTCGTGGAAGTGGACGACGAGCAGGGCACGCGCGTCCGGGTACCAGCCCGCGACGACTTCGCCGGGCAGGTCCAGTTCGATCTCGGTCTCGGTGTCCGCCCGGACGTCCCAGACGAGCAGCTCTTCGCGGCCGCGGCGCTCGTGCAGCACGAGCAGCCGCTGGTCGCCGGGCAGCGGGGAGAACTCGAGCGCGGAGAGGCCCTTGCCCTCGCCGTCCCATTTGTCCGATACGGTCGCGAAGCCGTCGGTCGCGAGCACCCGCAGCGCGGGGTGCCGGGAGTCGCCGTGCTCGGAGTGCGAGATCGCGATCAGGCTCTCGTCGCGGGACAGGGCCGCGATGCCGGCGTCGTCCGGGTGGCTGTAGAAGCGCCGCGTCTCGCCGCCGGTCCGGGCGAACAGCTCGCTGCCGTCGTCGGTCGAGACGCCGACCGCGACGAGGTTCCGGCCGATCTCGAGCCCGGCCGGGTAGCCGTCGTGGACGTCCGGCACGGCCTTCTCCGGCTCGCTGCCCTCGGTCGCGGCGAACGGCTCGCGCACCCACGAGCCGAACTCGTCGCCGTCGGTGTCGTCGAACCACCAGATCCACTCGCCGTCCGGCGACGGCGTGGCGTGCAGGGTGCCGTTGGGCCGGTCGGTGACACGGCGGTGCTCGTCCGTCGCGCGGTTCCAGGCGTAGACCTCCCAGACGCCGCTGGCGTTGGAGACGTAGACGTTCGCGTCGGGGGCGTCGCGGGCCCACTCGGGCACGGAGATGCGCGGGGCGTGGAAGCGGGCGCGCCAGCGGGCTTCGGCTTCGGCGTCTTCGAACAGCCGGTCCGGGACCACCGCGGGCGGATATTGGTTGGCTGACTGCGTGCTCACCCCTCGATCCTGCCACCTTCTGGCCGTACTGTGTGCGGGGTGCTGGAGGGTTACGCGCCGGGCTACGGTGCAGACGCGGTGTCGATGCTGGCCGCGCGCACGGCGGCGGAGCGCGCGACGTTCGCCCAGCCCCTGTTCCGGCCGGGCATGTGGGTGGTCGACCTGGGCTGCGGTCCGGGCTCGATCACCCTGGGCCTGGCCGCGGAGTCCCGGGTGACGGGCCTCGACGTCGACGCGGGCCAGGTGGCACTGGCCCGGGCGGCGGCTCGCCGCGCCGGAAGGTCCACAGTGGACTTCGTGGTGGGCTCGGCGTACGACCTGCCGTTCGCTGCCGGCAGCGTGGACGTGGCGTTCTCGCACGCGCTGTTCGAGCACCTTTCCCGTCCCGCCGACGCACTGGCCGAGCTACGTCGGGTGCTCCGCCCTGGCGGCCGGCTGGCGTTGTCCACATCGGACTGGAGCAAGGCGCGCCTGCGGCCGAAGACGGCGAACGTCGACGCGGCCCTGCGCGGGCACTACCTCCTGCGCCGCCGCGCGGGCGGCAACCCGTTCGCCGGCCGGAACATCGCGGAGGAGTGCGTCCGGGCGGGCTTCACGGAGGTGGCGTCGCGCGCGAAGTACCGCGAGGACATGAGTTACCGCGACCTGGCGAAGTACGTGGAGTCGAGGCTCGACGCGGCGATCGCGGACCCGGCGTACGCGCGCGACCGCGACCAGCTGGCGAGCGCGGCCCGCTCGGCGTGGATGTGGACCCGCGGCGGTGACGGCGATTTCAGCCAGTGCTGGGTCGAGG
Source organism: Amycolatopsis sp. MtRt-6 (assembly GCF_017308975.1). Taxonomy (GTDB): domain Bacteria; phylum Actinomycetota; class Actinomycetes; order Mycobacteriales; family Pseudonocardiaceae; genus Amycolatopsis. The sequence goes on from NZ_JADWPD010000010.1 coordinate 189,103, forward strand.
TGACGGCCACCCGGCCCTGAAAACCAGAAGAGCCGGTGTCCGAAGACACCGGCTCTTACTCGTCGGGGTGGCGGGATTTGAACCCACGACCTCCTCGACCCGAACGAGGCACGCTACCAAGCTGCGCCACACCCCGAGGTACTGCTTAACGGGTCGTGGAGAAGTCTAGCGGACGCTGTCGCGGGCTTTACGGGGGGCCGACTTATCGGGCTCGGAAGACCCCGATCCGCGCGGGACCAGCGTCAACAGGCTCGCTTCGGGCGGGCAGGCGAACCGCGCCGGCGCCCACGGCGACGTCCCCAACCCGGCCGAGACGTGCAGCCACATGTGCGCGCCCCAGCGCGAGGCCCCGCGCGCGCGGCTGCGATCCAGGTCACAGTTGGTGACGATGGCGCCGTAACCCGGGAGCCGGAGCTGGCCGCCGTGGGTGTGGCCCGCCAGGACCAGGTCGTAACCGTCGGTGGCGAACGTGTCGAGCACCCGCGGCTCCGGCGAGTGCGTGACGCCGAGGCGGAGGGCCGCGCCGCTGTCGGCCGGGCCCGCGATGTCGGCGTAGCGGTCGCGGCGCAGGTGCGGGTCGTCGACGCCGGCCGCGAACACGCGCTGCCCGCCGACGTCGACCGTGCGGCGGACGTGCGTCAGGTCCGTCCAGCCGCGCTCGACGAACGCCGCGCGCAGGTCGCGCCACGGGAGCTGGACGCCGTGGATGCGCTTCTTCTTGCCCTGCGGCATCAGGTAGCGGGCCGGGTTCTTCGGCTTGGGCGCGTAGTAGTCGTTGCTGCCGAAGACGAACACGCCGGGCCGGTCGAGCAGCGGTCCCAGCGCGCGCAGCACGGCCGGGACGGCCGTCCGGTGCGACAGGTTGTCGCCGGTGTTGACGACGAGGTCCGGGTTCAGCTCGTCGAGCGCGGCGACCCACCGCTGCTTGCTGTGGTGGCCGGGCAGCATGTGCAGGTCCGAGACGTGCAGGATCGTGAACGGCCGGGACCCGGGGGCCAGCACCGGCAGTTCGGCGGTCCGCAGGGTCCAGAGGCGCCGTTCGATGCCGACGGCGTAACCGAGGGTCGCGACGCCGAGCGCCAGCGTCCCCGCGGCGAGGCGGGCCGCCGTCGCCCCCGACGTGCGTGTGTTACTGAGCGTGCTCACGACACCCAGGATACGTGCTCGGCAGGGGGATGACTTCGCCGCCGTTACGGGGAACCTGCCACGCGGGAGCTTCGACCGTCCACTGTGGAAACGAAGTCCGGCCGGAAACGGAAGCGGGGCGGGAGGTTTGTCACCTCCCGCCCCGCTTCGCGGGTCGAACCTAGCGGGCGCCGCCGCCCATGTACTTCGGGTCCGGTGCCGGCAACTGCATCACCGGCTGGCCGGCGTCGAGGATGTTCTTCATCGCGCCGAACCACGTCCGGGCCGGGGCCCGGCCACCGAAGATGTTGCCGGTCGGGCACACGCGGACGTTGCCGGGGCCGGCGTCGCAGATACCGCCTTGGCCGCCGCCGAACTTGAACGTCATGGCCGCGCCCGCCAGCTGGGGGGTGCCGCCGACGAACGTCGCCGAGACGTTGCCCTGCGTCGTGCCCGTCTTGCCGATCATCGGGCGGTTCCAGCCGACGGCGTTGGCCGCCTGGAACGACGTGCCGCCCGGCTGGTCGTCCTTGCTCATGCCGACCGCGAGGCTGTTCGCCAGGCCCTCGGGCACGGCCTGCTCGCAGGGAGCTTCCTTGATCGGCACCGGCTTTCCGTTGCGGTCGGTCACCGCGGCGATCGGCGTCGGCGGGCACCAGACGCCGCCGGAGAGGATCGTCGCCGCCACGTTGCCCAGCTCCAGGCCGCTCAGTGGGCTGAAGCCCAGGGTGAACGCGCCGAAGCCGGGGTTGTTCCCGCGCGGGCCGTAGTACTCGGCCTGGCTCAGCCGCTTCGCCTCCGATTCGGCCTTCGGGTCGACGGTGCCGCCGCCGATGTTGCTCGCCATCGTGTCGCGCATGCCGAGCCGCTTGGCCATGTCGATGCCCGGCGCCGTGCTGCCGAGCCGGTCCTCGAGTTCCACAAACGTGGTGTTCGGCGACGTCGCCAGCGCGGTCTGGACCGTTGCGCCCTCGGCAATGCGGCTGTAGTCACCCGCGTTGCCGACGCAGTACCAGCGGGAACGCAGCGGTGGCCCGGTCTGCGGGCAGCTGTTGCCACCACCGGTGAACACGCGCGAGACGTAGGTGTCCGGCACCTGGACCGGCGTGAAGATCCCGGCGACACCCTTGTCCAGCGCCGCCGCCGTGGTGAAGATCTTGTACGTCGACCCCGCGCCACCGGTGTTGTACACGCCGGTGGGCAACGCGTACGTCGTCTGGCCCGCGTCCTGGTTCTGGCCGTAGTCGCGGTTCGAGGCCAGTGCCACCACCTCGTGCCGGTCCTTGCCCGGTTTCACCAGTGACAACGTGTTCGCCACGTACGGCTGCGTCTTCTTGACCTGCGCCTCCGCCGAGACCTTCGCCTCGTGGTTGGCGCGCTCGTCCAGCGTGCTCTTGATCGTGTAGCCGCCGGAGTAGAGCTGGTCCTTCGTCATCCCGCCGGCCTTGAGGAGGTAGTCCTCGACGTACTGGCAGAAGAACCCGGCTTCCGGGCCCGCGCCGATGCAGTTGGCCGGCGGCTTCTTCGGGGAGTCCGGGACCACGCCCAGCGGCTCGCCCTTGAACCGGTCCGCGTCGGCCTTCGCCAGCTTCTTGTTGTCCACCATGCGGTCGAGCACGAGGTTGCGGCGCGCGGTGGCCTTGTCCGGGTGGTTCCACGGGTCGTTGTTGATCGGGTTGTTGACCAGGCCGGCCAGCAGCGCGGCCTGCGGCACGGTGAGCTTCTCCGGCGTCGTGTCGAAGTACGCGTGCGCGGCCGCGCCGATGCCGTAGATCTGCCGGGAGAACTCGACGATGTTCAGGTAGCCCGCGAGGATCTGCTGCTTGGTCAGCTTCGTCTCGAGCTGGATCGCGATCCGCGCTTCCTTGAGCTTGCGGGGGATCGACTGCTCCTGGGCCTTCTTCTGGCCGAGCTGGTCGCCTCGGTAGACGACGTTGATGAGGTAGTTCTTCACGTACTGCTGGGTCAGCGTCGAGGCACCCTGGGTGTCGGCGCCGGTGCTGTTGCTGACGGCCGCGCGCAGCGTGCCCTGCCAGTCGACGCCGTGGTGCTCGTAGAACCGCTTGTCCTCGACCGAGACCAGGGCCCACTTCATGGCCTCGTTGATCTGGTTCTCGGTGATCGGCAGCCGGTACTGGCTGTACAGGGTCGCGATCGGCTTGCCGGTGTTGTCCGTGACCGTCGTCACCAGCGGCGGCGGGATGTCCGCGAGGTCGGAGGAGGTCTTCTCCACCGTGTCGCTGGCCTGGTTGGACATGACACCGGCGGCCCCCACGACCGGGAAGAGCATGCCGGCGACGAGCACCCCCGCGAGCAGACAGAGGCCGATGAGCTTGAACAAACCATCCGCTTTTCGCACGAGGGCCAGGCTACCCGGAGTGAATCAGGTGCCGGTGACGCCGTGTCTCCGAAGGTGTGAGATCAGTGACAAAACAGACCCCCTTCGGTGACAACTGGTAACGGAAGGCATCCTAGGTCTCGACGGGGGGAACCGAAGGCCCCTACAGTCCGTCAACGTCTCACGAAGAAAAGCCGACGGATGGATCAACGCGGGTGGGAGCTCGCTTGGTCCGAACGGCGGCACCGGCACCGGGGAGGTGCCCGGGTAACCGACGTGAGCTGAGGGAGACACGCTCGCGGGGGCAGGGCGCGCAGTGCCTTACCCCCGCCGGTGCGTCGATCACCAGGGTAGGGAGCTGGGGGTATGGAAACCAACCAGTCGAGCTGGCGAATCAACGCGTCCTGCCGGGACGCCGATCCGGACGGCCTGTTCGTCCGGGGTGCGGAGCAGAACCGGGCGAAAGCGGTCTGCATGGGCTGCCCGGTCCGCACGGAATGCCTCGCCGAAGCACTCGACGGCCGCATCAACTTCGGTGTCTGGGGCGGCATGACCGAGCGGGAGCGGCGAGCCCTGCTGCGCCGCCGCCCCGACGTCGTGAGCTGGGCAGAGCTGCTCGAAGCGGCCAAGCGGGACGCGCAGGAGCGGGTCAAGGTCGGCTGAGCGGCCGCGGGCGGCGCGGTCCTGCTGCCGCGCCGCCCGTGCCGCTCGGCTGCGCCTCAGCCGGCGAGCTTCACGCCGATGTCGCGCAGGCCGTCGAGGTCGTGCACGTCGCCGGCCAGTGCCGGCACCTTGGCCAGCGCCACCTCCGGGTGCGCGCGGGTGAAGCGCGCCAGCAGCCGCTCCTCGCGGGCCGCCAGGTCGACGCGGTCGGCGTGCAGCCGCAGCACCGCCTCGGCCAGGGGCGCGCTCTGCACCGACTCGGCCGCCGCCAGCGCCTCCGCGCCGGACAGCTTCGCCAGCACCGGGTGCGTCCGGTTCGCGATCAGCCCGGCCAGCGGCATCGACTCGGCCGACAGCCGCTCCACGAAGTAGGACGCCTCGCGCAGCGCGTCCGGCTCGGGCGCGGCCACGACCAGGAACGACGTCCCCGACGAGCGCAGCAGCTCCGCCGTCTTGCGGGCGCGCTCGCGGAAGCCGCCGAACATGCTGTCGAACGCCTGCATGAACGCCGACGCGTCGGTCAGCAGCTGGCCGCCGATGATCGTCGACACCGCCTTGGCGAACATCGAGAACCCGGCGTTGACCACCTTGCGCAGGCCCCAGCCGCCGGCCTTCGCCGGCGCGGTGAGCAGCCGGATCATCCGGCCGTCCAGCGCGCTCGAAAGCCGCGTCGGCGCGTCGAGGAAGTCCAGCGCGGAGCGGCTCGGCGGGGTGTCCACGATGATCAGGTCCCACTCGCCGGTGGCGGCGAGCTGACCCAGCTTCTCCATCGCCATGTACTCCTGCGTGCCGGAGAACGACGTGGAAATCGTCTGGTAGAAGGGGTTCTGCAGCAGCTGCTCGGCGCGTTCCGGGCCGGCGTGCACGCGCACCATGTCGTCGAACGTGCGACGCATGTCGAGCATCATCGCCCACAGCTCGCCCTTGGGCTCGAAGCCCTCGACCTGCACCTGCTTCGGGTGGTTGCCGAGTTCGCGCAGGCCCAGCGCCTGCGCCAGCCGCCGGGCGGGGTCGATCGTCAGCACGACGGTCTGGCGGCCGCGCTCGGCCGCGCGCAGGGCCAGCGCCGCGGCCGTGGTGGTCTTGCCGACGCCGCCGGAGCCGCAGCAGACGATCACGCGGCTTTCCGGGTCGTCGAGCAGGGCGTCGATGTCGATGGTGGTCACAACCGCACCCCCTGGTCGGTCAGGGCTTCGGCCAGGTCGTAGAGGGCGGCGACGTCGATGCCGTCGGTCACGTCCGGCAGCTCGAGGGTCGGCAGGTCGGCCTCGGCGAGCTGCTCGCGCGCCCGCTGCTCGGCGGCCACCCGCACGGCGTGTTCGACAGTTTCTTCTACCAGCGCGTCCAACGTGTCTTCCGGCAGCTTCAGCCCGGCCGACGCGAGCCCGGCGCGGACGCGGGAGGCGTCGACGCGGCCGTCCGCGGCGGCGGTCACCGAGCGGGCGGGCAGCCGCGGCGGCCGGACCCGGTTGACCAGCACCGCGCCCGGGCGCAGGTCGGCGCCGTCCAGCTCGGCCACGGCCTCGACGGTCTCGCGCACCGGCATCTCCTCCAGCAGCGTGGCCAGGTGCACGGCGGTCTCGCCGGAGTGCAGCAGCCGCACCACGCCGTCGGCCTGGCCGCGGATCGGGCCGGTCTTCGCGAGGTCGGTCAGCGCCTTGGTGACGTCGAGGAACTTGACGACCCGGCCGGTCGGCGGCGAGTCGACGACGACGGCGTCGTAGGTGTGCCGCCCGTCGGACTCGGTCCGGCCGACGCACTCCTTGATCTTCCCGGTGAGCAGGACGTCCCGGAGCCCGGGAGCGAGCGTGGTCGCGAACTCGATCGCGCCCATCCGCCGCAGCGTCCGGCCGGCGAAACCGAGGTTGTAGAACATCTCGAAGTATTCGAGCAGCGCGGCTTCGACGTCGATGTGCAGCGCGCGCAGCTCCCCACCACCCGGAACCGCGGCGATGCGCTGCTCGGCGTACGGCAGCGGCTCGGTGTCGAAGAGCTGGGCGATGCCCTGGCGGCCTTCGACCTCGATGAGCAGCACGCGACGGCCTTCGCGGGCGAGCGCGAGCCCGAGCGCGGCGGCGAGGGTCGTCTTGCCGGTCCCGCCCTTGCCGGTGACGAAGTGCAGCCGGGCGCGGGCAAGCTCGTCGGTCCAGCCGGCATGGGAAATGGTCACTTCGTCACCCTAATTCAGCGCTCAACCGGCCAGCAGCATGACGCTGACCGCAGCGGCGACGGCCGCGACGAGCGCCCAGCTCACGGCGCCGGGCAGCACAGTCAGGGTGAGCACGCCCACGACCACGAGCAGGGTGAGCGTCACCACCCCGCCGAGCGCGACCTGGCCGGAGCTCCGCGTCCGGTCGCGCACCTTCGCCATCACGACGAGCACGAGCGGCAGCCCGGCCGCCGCGAGCAGGGTCGTCGCGATCACGCGCCACGTTTCCACCCCGCCCACGCTAGCGGCCCCGATGCGCCCCAATGTGGCCTTCGGTGCGTTGAACGCACCGAAGGCCACCTTGGGTGCGTTGAACGCAACCAAGGCCACATTGGGGCGCTTGCGGCCGGGCGTGAGATGGACCACAGTCCGGCGCGTCGCCACCCCTTTTCCGGCGGCCGTCCCCGGTGCCCTTGCCCGCTTGGCTACGCTCCCGGTTCATGAGCGCCACCAAGTGGGAGTACGCGACCGTCCCTCTCCTGATCCACGCGACGAAGCAGATCCTCGACCAGTGGGGCGAGGACGGCTGGGAGCTGGTCACCGTGCTGCCGAACCCGAGCGGCGAGCAGCACGTCGCCTACCTGAAGCGTCCGAAGGGCTGAGCCCGTGAGCTGGAGCGAACGGCTGAAGGAGCTCGGCATCGAGCTGCCCGGCGTCGCGGCCCCGCTGGCCGCGTACGTGCCCGCCGTCCAGAGCGGCAAGCACGTCTACACCTCCGGCCAGCTGCCCTTCGTCGACGGCGTGCTCGCCGCGACCGGCAAGGTCGGCGCGGAGATCAGCCCCGAAGAGGCGAAGGGGCACGCCCGCACGTCGGCGCTCAACGCGCTCGCGGCCGTGCACGCGCTGGTGGGCATTGACAACGTCACGCGGATCGTCAAAGTTGTCGGCTTCGTGGCTTCCGCCGAGGGCTTCACCGGCCAGCCGGCGGTCGTCAACGGCGCGTCCGAACTGCTCGGCGAGGTCTTCGGCGACGCGGGCATCCACGCCCGCTCGGCCGTCGGCGTCGCGGAGCTCCCCATCGGCTCGCCGGTGGAGGTCGAACTGATCGTGGAGGTGCAGTGATGGACCCGGACATCGAGCAGTCCACCCACGAGCTGCTGCTCCGGCTGGCCGGGCGGCTGCCCGACCAGCTGCTGTGGCGGTTCCGCGACTGGCTCGGCGAGGGCGCCATGGGCACGCTCGCCCGGACCCTGCCGAGGTCTTTGCTTAAGCACAGGATCGACCTCGACCAAACGGAGTACCGGCTGCTCGTGGCCGGTCTCATCCCGCACGGCGCCGACTGGCACCAGGTCAGTTCGACGCTGGGGGTAGACGACGTTGCCGAGAACCGGTACACATTCACGTCGAGTGCGCCCGAATGGGTTAACTCGGTCGACTCCGTGTCCGTGTTGATCCACGCAACGTTGCGAGGACGCCCGGACGTGGGGGAAGTGCGGCAGAGCTGGCGACACGTCGGTGTGGTCGGACAGGGTACGGCCAAGCGTGTCCTGCTGATCACCGCGCTGAACGGTCTGCCGAGGTTGACCGGCGAACTGCAGCGGGTGCTGCGGGTACTGGGCGACGAAGAGCCCAGCGTCGAGGTCATCCCGCCGCGCTTCGACCTGCCGGGGTACCACCGGGCCGCGCTGGCCGACTCAGAGCTGGTCTGCGTGGGCGCGGTGGAGGGGACCCGGCTAGTAGCCGCATAACGCTCGCCCGCCAGCGAGCTGGGAGGGAGCAAGGCAATGGTGGAGGTCCACGACGGCCCGCCCATGGACGGGTTCTCGGTGCCCCTGCGCCTGCACAACCTGTTGCTGGCCCTGGCGGGCCGGATCGACGACAGCGCGCTGACCGAAGCGCGCGAGCTGATCGCCCGTGCCCACATCGACGAGGCGGTCGAGCTGACCACCGGCACGCTCATCGCGGGCCGGATCCCGGTCAGCTCCGCCGAGCAGCGCGAGCTCGCGCTGGTCCTCGAGATGAGCCGGTCGGACGCGACGCTGGCGAACGACCTGCTGGTCGACGAGACCGAGCAGGTCAACACACACCGGTTCAGCGGTGAGAACGCCCCGGAGTTCGGCATCGCCGAGGCGCTCGACCGGACCCTGCAGGTGCTGCCGGACGTCCGCTCGGTGCACGCGGTGTGGCGCAACACCCCGGCCGGCAGCGTGCCGGGCGCGCTGCCGCAGCGCGTGGTGCTCGTCGAGCTGGGGCCGGACGGCAACCCGCCGGCCGTCGCGTTCCGCGTCGACACGGCGTTGCGCCGGGCCGGGATCCACTCGGTCGTCGAGGTCAGCGGCCCGGGCGTCGCGCACTCCGAGTACCACCAGGCCGCTTCGGCGGCCGCGTCGCCGGCCTGGGTCACCGGGACCACGACGTCCGGTGGGTCGTCGTCCTTTCGGTCCGAGCCGGTCGCCAAGCCGCCGGCCGCGGTGACGCCGGAGCCGGTCGGGGAGTCGGGCAGCAGGCACAGCATGCGGTCGAGCGGCGGCACCACGACGGCGCCGGCCGAGCCGGTCGCCCCGGTGGTGCCGATCGTGTCGCCGTCGCCCGCCGCCGAGCCGCCCCGCAAGGCGCGGTCGGAGACGCGGGCGGAGCGCACCGCCGACCTGACCCCGGCCGAAGTCGCGCAGCTGCGGCAGGCGCTGGCCGAGGACCCGGAGAAGGGCCGCGAGATCGCCGCGGGCAAGCCGTCGATGCACGAGGTCGTCGAGCTGCCCGCGCTGGACCTCGACGACCCGAGCCTGAGCGAGCGCGACCGGGCGCTGCTGCGCGAGCTGCACGCGGAGCTGGCCGAGCGCGAGCGGGCCGAGGCGGCGAAAATGCGCCTCAACGGGGCTTCCCGCTCCGGGGGCGACCAGCGCGGCTGGACCGCACCCTAGGTCTTTCCGTGAACGGGCGGCACTTCCCCTCCGGGAGGTGCCGCCTTTTCCGTGTCCGGCGTGCCACAAGTGCGCGACGGAACGTCGGGGGGCGGAGGTATGTTGCCCGGGTGGAGCAGCCAAAGGAGTTTGTCTTCGACATCCCGGTCGGCGCGGGGGTGGCCACCCGCGCGAACGCCGACGGCCCGCCGGCGACGCCGAAGGACGCGGCCACCGTCATCCTGGTCCGTGACGCCGCCGACGGCGTCGAGGTCTTCCTCCAGCACCGGGTCAAGGGCATGCCGTTCGCGGGCGGGATGACCGTCTTCCCCGGCGGCGGGGTCGATCGGCGCGACGCCGACACGTCGGTGGCGTGGGCCGGTCCCGAGCCGTCGTGGTGGGCGTCGCGGTTCGGCTGCGACGAGGCGCTCGCGCGGGCCCTGACCTGCGCGGCCGTGCGCGAGACGTTCGAGGAGTCCGGCGTGCTGCTCGCGGGCGGCGCGGACGCGGTGCTCACCGACGTCACGCCGTACGCGGCGGCTCGCCAGGCCCTGGAGACGCGGGAGGTGTCGCTGGCCGGCTTCCTCGCCGGCGCGGGGCTGACGCTGCGGGCCGACCTGCTGCGCCCGTGGGCGCACTGGATCACGCCCGAGCAGGAGCCCCGCCGCTACGACACCCGCTTCTACGTCGCGAAGCTGCCCGAAGGCCAGGAGGCCGACGGGGCGACGTCGGAGGCGTCGAGCTCCGGCTGGCAGCGTCCCGAGGAGGCCATCGCCGACGCGCGCGAAGGCCGTCGGATGCTGATGCCGCCGACGTGGCTGACGCTGAGCGAGCTGGCGGAGTTCGCCACCGCCGACGACGTGCTGAACGCGCCGCGCGAGATCGTCCGGATCGCGCCGACGCTGGTGCGCGAGAACGACCACGTCCGAGTCGTCCTGGAGCCGCGATGAACGCCCCCGCCTACGGCGTGCTGCGCCAGGTGTCCGAGACCGCTTCGGTGCTGCTGGAGAACAACCCGTCGTCGATGACGCTCGAAGGCACCAACAGCTGGGTGCTGCGGGCCACGCCGTCGACGCCCGCCGTCGTGGTCGACCCGGGTTACCGCGATCTGGCGCACCTCGAGCTGCTGGCTTCGGTCGGTGCGGTCGAGCTGGTCCTGCTCACGCACCACCATCCCGACCACGCGGAGGGCGCGCCGTGGTTCGCCGAGCGCGTCGGCGCGCCGGTGCGGGCGTTCGACCCTGCCCTGTGCGTGGGTGCGTCGTCCTTTGTGGACGGCGAGGTGATCTCGGCGGGCGGCCTTTCGCTCCGGGTGCTCCACACGCCGGGGCACACCGACGACTCGGTGTCGCTCGTCCTCGACGGCCAGGTGCTGACCGGCGACACGATCCTCGGGCGCGGCACCACGGTGCTGCACGACCTCGGCGACTACCTGCGTTCGCTGCGGAAGCTGATCGAGCTGCCGGCCGGGACGGTGGGCCTGCCCGGGCACGGTCCAGAGCTCCCCGACCTGCCCGCGACCGCGCGCGAGTACCTTGCCCACCGGGAACAGCGGCTCGACCAGGTGCGTTCGGCTCTGAAGACGCTCGGAGCGGACGCCACGCCGCGCCAGGTCGTCGAGGTCGTGTACGCCGACGTCGACCGGGCGCTGTGGGCGCCCGCCGAGTGGAGCGTGCAGGCGCAGCTGGACTACTTGCGGTCGGAGGACAAATGAGCAACGTCGAGGTCGAGTTCTACTGGCGGCCGGGGTGCGGGTTCTGCGCCGCCCTGGACCGCCCGATGTCGAAGAGCGGCTTCAACATCCGGAAGATCAACATCTGGGAGGACCCGGCGGCGGCCGCACGGGTGCGCGAGGTCGCGAACGGCAACGAGACGGTGCCGACCGTGATCGTCGGGTCGACGGCCATGGTCAACCCGTCGTTCGCCGAGGTCGAGGCGGCAGTCAAGGCAGCTTCGGCTCAGTGAGCGCGCTGGGCCGCTCTCCGTGGAGGAAGGCGGCCCGCACCTCGCGCAGGCCGGTCTCGTGCTCGAGGCTGGTCAGCGCGGGCTCTCGAGCGCGGTGATCGCCGCGCTCACCGTCATCGGCTGAGCATCGGCATCAGGTAGTACGTCAGTTCCACCTCCCCGGGCTCCTCGGCCCGCAGGACGCACGCCCGCATCCCCGGCTGGATCGACAGCACCACCCGCTCGCCCGCGAACGCCGCCAACGCGTCGAGCAGGTACCGCGCCTGGAACGACGGCGACGTCCGCCCGCCGTCGACGTCCGCCTTCAGGACCTCCTCCGCCTCGCCCGTGTCCTGGCGGGCGCTTGCCAGGCGAACCTGGGCGTCGCCGACCTCCAGCGTCAGCACCCTCCTGTCCTCCGCGTACACCCCCACGCGGCGGACCGCTGCCGCCAGGGTGTCCGCCGGCAGCGTCACCCTGGTGTCCACCTCACCCGAGGGGATCGAGTCCTCCGACAGGAAACCCGCGTCGAGCACGGCCGTGGCCACCAGGCCTTCGGCCCAGCTCAGCCCGAAGCGCCCCGGGCCCGCGTGCAGACCCACCCGGCCGCTGGCCTGCCGGGCCGCCTCCGACAGCAGCGCCGCCGGGACCAGGACGTCCAGGGAACCCGGTGACGACAGCGGCAGGCGGGCCACCGCCATCCGGTAGCGGTCGGACGCCGTCAACGTCAGGCCGACGCCGGACGCCTGCAGCCGGACGCCGGTGAACAGCGGCAGCGGGTCGTCCTTCGCCGCCGTGCCCGCGACGATCCTCAGCGCCGAGGCGAACGCCGATCCGTCTACTTCGGACACCTGCGCGGGTGGGTCCGAAGCAGGATCGGAAGCGGGCAGCAGTGGCAGCGCGAACCGGGCGTTGTCCAGCCGCAACGCCAGGCGCGTGCCCTCCACGACCAGGCGGACCAGTTCGCTGTCGAGCACCTTCAGCGTCTCCACCAGCGGGGACGCGGGGACGACGACCGCGCCGCCGGTGTGCGTGGTCGCCGGGCAGCCGAACCGGACGGCGAGGTCCGGGGCGGTGCCGGCGACCGTCAGGCCGGCCGCGTCGGCCCGCAGGTGGAGCCCGGTGCGGGCCGGCAGCAGGCGCGACGCGGCCGAAACGGCCGCCGAGAGGCGGTGGGCAGGCACGGTGACGTCCATACCCGCAAGCTAGCGGCAGGCACCGACAAAAACCGCCGAGCTACGCGTTGACCAGCTCGGGAACCGGCGCGGGCCGGGCAGCGCGGACCGTGCCGCGCAGCAGCCACACGACGAACGCGAGCACCAGGCCCGCCACGCTCGCCGCCAGGAAGGCCGCGCCCGGGCCCGCGTGCTCGACGACGTACCCGCTGATCGACTGGCCGGCCGCCAGCCCCAGCGTCACCGCCGTGAGCACCCAGCCGAACGCCTCCGCCGCGGTGCCGGACGGCGCCACCACCTCGATCGTCGTCGAGTGGGCCGTCGACTGCGGCGTGATCAACGCGCCCGCCAGCAGCATCATCAGCGCCAGGCCCCACAGCGAAGACGGCCAGGCGAGCAACGCCACCAGCGCACCGAACCCGCCGAGCAGCACCGGCAGCCGCAGGCCCAGCTGCCGCGGCCACGGCCGGAGGCTGTAGGCGACGCCGAACGCGACCGAGCTCAGCGACCACGCCGACAGCAGCAACCCACCCGTCGAAGGCGAGCCCGCTTCGGTGGCCGCCGCCGGCACGGCGACCTCGACGAACCCGATCACCACGCCGAAGCCCAGCGCGGCGACGGCCAGCGTGCGCATGCCCGGGCTGGCCAGCGCGCCCAGCAGCGACCCGTGCGACGCCGACGACGGCCCCCACGCGCGCACGACCGGGCTCAAGGCGAACAGCACCGCGCCGGTGAACTGCAGCGCGACGCCCAGTACCAGGCCGGTTCCTGCCCACGGCGCCATGACCAGCAGCCCGGCCACGCCGGGGCCGAGGATGAAGAAGACCTCCATGCTGATCGCCTCGTACGAGAACGCGGCGTTGCGCGGGCCGCCCGGCGGGAGCAGCCGGCCCCACAGCGCCCGCGACGCCGACCCGACCATCGGCTCGGACAGGCCGGTGGTGGCGCCGAGCGCGACCAGCACGGCGGTCGCGGCGTGCGACTCGATGGCCGTCACCAGCGCGGTCATCGACAGCGCCAGCAGGAACGAGACGACGAGCAGCGGCCGCGTCGGCCCGAACCGGTCGATCAGCCTGCCCTGCACCACCGCGCCCACCGAGACACCGACGAGTGAACCGGCCGAGACGAGCCCGGCGACGGCGAAGGAACCGGTCTCGCGCTGGACGTACAGCAGGGCCGAGATGCCGATCATGGCGATCGGCAGGCGGGCGAGCACGGAGGCGACGGCGGGCCGCCGGGCCGCCCGGGTCGTCAGCGCGGTCCGGTAGTCGGCGAGGGACGTGCGGCTTTCGTGGTTCGAGACAGACTGGGACACGCGTACCAGTATGCCGGAGAGTGGTACGTCGGTACCAGTTGTTTGACGGTCAGGTGCGTCACCGGCAGACTGGGAATGGATCTTGGGGCCGGTGCGAGAGGTCTCGATCGGGTAACACTCACGATATTCTCCGTGGACTCCTGCAACGAAACGGCCCAGACGGCGTCCTTGAGAGTGAATGGCCTTGAATTCGTGGGTATGGGCCGTGATGGTTGAACAACAGCACAGAAACCCAGCTCCCTCCGGCACTCGGGTCGGGGCCTGGCCCGGAGGGCGGGGAGCGCGGATCGTCGGGGGATGGTCCGCGCAAACAACGAAGAGCCGGTGCGCCACGTCGGGGGTGGCGCCCGGCTCTTTGTTGTGAACGCGGAAGGCCCCTCGGCAAGCCGAGGGGCCTTCGACGTGAAAAGACTCAGCGAGCCCGGCGGGCCAGCCGCTCCGGGTCGAGGATCAGCACGCTCTTGCCCTCGAGCCGCAGCCAGCCGCGGTGGGCGAAGTCGGCGAGCGCCTTGTTGACGGTCTCGCGCGAGGCGCCGACGTACTGGGCGATCTCTTCCTGCGTCAGGTCGTGCGTGACCCGCAGCAGGCCCGCCTCCTGGCTGCCGAAGCGCTGCGCGAGCTGCAGCAGCGCCCGCGCCACGCGGCCCGGGACGTCGGTGAAGATCAGCTCCGCGACCATGTTGTTGGTCCGGCGCAGCCGGCGCGCGACCACGCGCAGCAGCTGTTCCGCTATCTCCGGCCGGGTCGAGATCCACTGGCGCAGGGCCGGGCGGTCCATGGTGACCGCGCGGACCTCGGTGACCGTGGTCGCGCTCGACGTCCGGGGGCCGGGGTCGAAGATGGACAGCTCGCCGAACATGTCGGACGGGCCGAAGATGCCCAGCAGGTTCTCGCGGCCGTCGGGCGACTTGCGGCCGATCTTCACCTTGCCGGACTGGATGATGTACAGCTTGTCGCCGGGTTCGCCCTCGTTGAAGATGACATGGCCGCGGGGGAACTCCACGGATTCCAAGGTCTGGGCCAGCGCCTCCGCCGCTGCCGGCTCCACACCCTGGAAAATGCCCGCACGGGCCAGGGTTTCGTCCACCTCGGGTGCCTCCTCGTCGAGAAACGATCACGCTCCCCCTTGGCTGGAGGAGCGTGACGCCGATCACTTGCGCGTCAGTCTAGGGCGTACTCCCGAGATCGCCCGCCGGACTCGCACAAGGCGGAAACGATCTCGTTCGAACGTGGAGCCTAACTCCGCACGCGACGCGCGCGTAGCCTGGCTGCCCGTCCGCCCAGCCTACGCAGCCGGAACAGCTCCAGCGCGCGGCCGATGCCGTGCCCGTAGAGCGCTCTGACCTCGTTGGGCTGCGCCTGCTCGAGGAACTCTTCGACCTCGTTCTCCTGCACCGCGACGTGCTTGAGCCTGCTCTCCACCCGCTCCATGAAGAGCGCGAAGAACATGATCACCAGGGGGACCAGGATGACGAACCAGACAGTCATGACCGGACCCCGAAACACTCGATGAAAAGCATCTACTCCAGATCCTCGCTCATGGCGGCCGGAAAACGCGCCGAGGTGGTGCTCTGGCGTGTCGGTCGTCCACCGGTGCAGTCACCGGCTCGTCCGACGGCGCCCGTAGGCTATCGGGGTGCCACCTGCCACCACGAACGCCCCCCGTAAGGGCGCTGGTGAAAGCCGATTGGCTCTGGTGAGACGCGCCAGGCGGATGAAGCGTTGCCTGGACGACGTGTATCCGGACGCCCACTGCGAGCTCGACTTCACCACGCCGCTGGAACTGCTGGTCGCGGTCGTGCTGTCCGCGCAGACCACCGACGTCCGCGTGAACCTCGTCACGCCCGCGCTGTTCAAGCGCTACCGGACCGCGGCCGACTACGCCGGCGCCGACCGCACCGAGCTGGAGGAATACCTCCGGAGCACCGGCTTCTACCGGGCCAAGGCCAACTCCGTGATGGGCCTCGGCGCGGCGCTGGTCGAGCGCTTCGGCGGCGAGGTCCCGGCGAAGCTCGAAGACCTGGTCACCCTGCCCGGCGTCGGCCGCAAGACGGCCAACGTCGTCCTCGGCAACGCCTTCGACGTGCCGGGGATCACCGTCGACACCCACTTCGGCCGGCTGGTCCGGCGCTGGGGCTGGACGACCGAAGAAGACCCGGTCAAGGTCGAGCACGCGATCGGCGAGCTGATCCCCCGCAAGGAGTGGACCATGCTCTCGCACCGGGTGATCTTCCACGGCCGCCGCGTCTGCCACGCCAAGAAGCCAGCCTGCGGCGCCTGCCCGCTGGCGAAGGACTGCCCGTCGTACGGCACCGGCCCGACCGGATTCGACGAAGCCGCGAAGCTGGTCAAAGGCGTCGAAAAGGACCACATCCTGGCGCTGGCGGCGCCCCGGTGACAAGAGTCACCAAGTTCGCCTTGGCCGCCGCGGTGCTGGCCGTGGCGCTGATCGTCGCGCTGCTGCCGCGCGGGGGTGACGACACCGCCGCGAAGCCGTCGGGCGATCTGGCGCCCGCCCGGTCCGCGGCGGCGCTCCAGCCGTGCCCGGCGCCGGGCTCCGCGCAGCCGGTGAAGCAGCTCGAAGGCGTCACGGTGGACTGCCTCGGCGACGGCGCGAGCGTCGACGTCGGCCGGGCGCTCGCCGGCGCTCCGGCGCTGGTCAACGTCTGGGCGTCGTGGTGCGAGCCGTGCCGGACCGAGCTGCCGGTGCTCCAGGAGTACGCCCGGCAGCCGGGTGCCGTGCGCGTTCTCGGCGTCCAGGTGCAGAGCCCGGCGAAGGACGGCCTCGACCTGCTCGCCAAGCTGGGCGTGCACCTGCCGTCGGTGTTCGACGGGGACGGCCGGAGCGGTCCGGTGCGGACGGCGCTGAAGGTGCCTTCGTCGCTCCCGGCGTCCTACTTGGTCACCGCGGCGGGCGAGGTGCGGTTCATCGCCAATCCACGCTCGTTCGTGAACACTGACCAGGTGCGCGCGGCAGTCGAGGGGGCATCGTGATCGGACCACTGGTCGAGCCGGAGTCGGTTCCCGAGTGGCTCCGGCCGCTGGTCAAGGTGAGCGCCGAGGTCGATTCGAAGACGTTCACGCGGTTCAGCCCGCCCGAAGACGCCTACACGCGCCCCGCCGCGGTGCTCATCCTCTTCGGCGAGCGGGAAGCCGACGGCGAGCCGGACGTGCTCCTCCAGCGCCGCGCCGACACGTTGGGCTCGCACGCCGGGCAGGTCTCCTTCCCCGGCGGCGGCGCCGAGGACGGCGACGGCGGCCCGATCGGCACCGCGCTGCGCGAGGCCGAAGAAGAGACCGGCGTGGTCCCCTCGGGCGTCCGGCCGGTCGCGGTGCTGCCGGAACTGTTCGTCCCGGTGTCCGGGTTCGCCGTGACGCCGGTGCTGGCGCACTGGGCGGAACCGTCGCCGGTGCACGCGGTCGACCCGGCCGAGACGGCGTCCGTCGCCCGCGTCGCCATCGCCGACCTGGTCGACCCGGCCAACCGGTTCACGGTCAAGAAGAAGGGCATGCCCTGGAAGGGACCCGCCTTCGAGGTCGACGGCCTGTTCGTCTGGGGTTTCACCGCCGGGCTGCTGTCGGTCCTGCTCGGCCTGGGAGGCTGGGAGCGCGAATGGGACTCGGGCGACGTCCGGGACCTCGACGAGGCGCTGGCCGCGTTCGATGCGCAGCGTCTTACCGGGGCTCCGCCCCGGGCCGGGGGCTCCGCCACCCGGACCCCCGAAAAGCGGCCCGTGAAGGAGTAACGCGGTGAACTGGGTCGACGTGGTGGTGCTGCTGCTGGCCGTGCTGGCGGCGGTGTCCGGCGCCTACCAGGGCGTGATCATCGCGCTGCCGTCGCTCGTCGGCGTCGTGCTCGGCGCGGTCGCCGGGATCAAGCTCGCCCCGGTCGTGGTCTCGTTCTTCGACGACCCTGTCTGGAAGGTCGCCTTCGCGGTGGCGACGGTGGTCTTCCTGGTCGCCTTCGGCGAGGCGATCGGCGTCTACGTGGGCCGGCGGCTGCGGCAGAAGATCAACCCGGACAAGCTGTCCGGCATCGACAAGACGCTCGGCGCGGTCGTGCAGGCCCTGGTCGTGTTCGTGGTGGCGTGGCTGATCGCGACGCCGCTGACGGCCGTGTCCGGCGCGCCGTGGCTGGCCAAGGCGATCAACGGCTCGGTGGTGCTCGGCAAGGTCAACGAGACCATGCCGGAGGCCGCACAGGGCTTCCCGAGCCAGCTGCGCAAGCTGCTCGACGCGTCCGGCTTCCCGTCGATCATGGACCCGTTCCAGAAGGCGCCGACGGCGGACACCTCGCCGCCCGACCCCGCGCTGCAGAGCAGCGGGATCGTCCAGCAGCTGCACGGCAGCGTGGTCAAGATCCGCGGCACGGCCAGCTCGTGCTCGCGGTCGCTCGAAGGCAGCGGGTTCGTGATCGCGCCGCAGCGGGTGATGACGAACGCGCACGTCGTGGCCGGTACCGACACCGTCGGCATCGAGACCACCCAGGGCGACTACCCGGCCCGCGTCGTCTACTTCGACCCGGAGGTCGACATCGCGGTGCTCGCGGTACCGCGCCTGAGGGCCGAGCCGCTGCAGTTCGCGCCGGAGACGGCACGGGCGGGCGACAGCGCGGTCGTCCTCGGCTACCCGCTCGACGGCCCGTACCGGGCGACGCCGGCCCGCGTGCGCGGCCGGATCAACCTGCGCGGCCCGGACATCTACGAGGCGAACACGGTCCAGCGGGACGTCTTCACGGTCCGCGCCGAGATCCGCAGCGGCAACTCGGGCGGCCCGATGGTGACCCCGGACGGCAAGGTCATCGGCGTCGTCTTCGGCGCGGCGGTGGAAGACCCGGAGACCGGCTTCACGCTCACGGCCGAGCAGGTCCGCGCCGAGGTCGAGGCGGCACCCTCGCAGACGACGAACGTGTCCACCGGCTCCTGCGCGGCCTAACGCCCGTAGCGCAGCGCCAGGCCGTCCAGCAGGGCCCGCAGCCCCGACTCGAAGAGGTCGTCGAGGACGAGGTCGTAACCCGTCTCGGCCAGGTCGGCGAGCATCCTGGTGAACGTCGGGTGCCCGGCCGCCATCGCCGTCACGGCGGCGCCCTGCCGGTCGATCCAGTCGTCCTCGGTCAGCCCGGACGACGCCAGCGCGTGCTGCTCGCGCTCGAGGTGGACCGCCATGCCCTGGACGTGGCTGAAGAACAGGACGTGCAGGTTGCACAGCGTCGTCGCGTCGACGCCCAGCTCCGCCAGCGCCGACAGGGCCCACTCGCCGTGCACGGCGAGGTTGCGCAGCGGCAGCGGCCGCGTGATCGGCCCGAGCTGCGCCAGCCACGGGTGCCGCTTGTGGAGCGACCAGAGCGTCCGGCCGCCGAGCGTCAGCCGGGCACGCCAGTCGCCGGAGGGCTTCGCCGGGTAGCCGCGCTCGCCGAACGCGGCGTCCGCCATGAGCAGCACCAGCTCGTCCCGGCCCCGCACGTACCGGTACGGCGCCATCGCCGCGACGCCGAGGCGCGCCGCGACCCCGCGCATGGACAGCGCGCCGAGGCCCTCGGCGTCGGCGATCGCGATCGCGGTCCGCACGAGCTGTTCGCGGGTCAGCCCGCGCGGCCCGCCACGGCGTTCCCGGCCGGCGACGACCGTGCCCGACCGCGGCTCCGCCCGCACGACGCCTTCCTGGCTCAGCAGCGCGAGTGCCTTCGCCGCGGTCGCCATGGCGACGCCGTGGTCCGCCGCGAGCCGCCGGGTCGAGGGCACCCGCGCGCCCGGCGGGAGCTCCCCGCGCGCGATCCGGTCGCGCAGCTGGTCGGCGATGGCCACGTACTTCACAGCGTCTCCCTGACCTAGCACAGCCAACCATCTGTACTAGTACAGAATTGGCCTTTCACCTGGCTGAACTCCAGTGTTGTCGCCAACAGCGTACGACTCTGGAGGGAACATGCGAAACGTCCTGATCTCCGGCGCCGGTGTCGCCGGCGGCACCCTGGCCTGGTACCTGGCGCGGGCCGGCTTCGACGTCACCGTGGTGGACCGGGCGCCCGGCATCCGCAGCGGCGGGCAGGCGGTCGACGTGCGCGGGGCCGCGCTCGACGTCGTCGACCGGATGGGCCTCGGCGAGCGGCTGCGCGCGGTGCGCACCCGGATGCGGGGAATGTCCATGGTGGACGGTGACGGCCACGAGCTGTTCCGGTCCGAGGAGTTCGCCCTGAGCAGCGGGCGGCTCGACAGCGACGACATCGAGGTGCTCCGCGACGACGTCGTCTCGATCCTGCACGAGGCCGCCGACGTCGAGTTCGTCTTCGGCGACTCCATCACCGCGCTCACCGAAGAGCCGCACGGGGTGCGCGTCGAGTTCGAGCACGGCGGCTTCCGGACCTTCGACCTGGTGATCGGCGCGGACGGCCTGCACTCGGCCGTCCGGCGGCTGGCGTTCGGGCCGGAGGAGCGGTTCATCCACCACCTCGGGCAGTACCTCGCGATCTTCCCCACGGCCAACTTCCTCGGCCTCGAGGACTGGCAGGTCTGGTTCCGGCACGAGGACACCGGCGGCGTCGCCTACCCGGTGCGCGGCAACAGCGAGCTGCGCGTGACGCTCGGGTTCGGTTCGGAGCCGTTGCCGCGGCTGGCTGTCCCGGAGCAGAAGCGGCTGATCGCCGAGCGGCTCGCCGGGGTCGGCTGGGAGGTGCCGAAGCTCCTCGAAGCCATGGCGGAGGCGGAGGTGTTCTACTTCGACGCCATGGCGCAGATCCGGATGGACCGCTGGACGACGGGCCGGATCGCGTTGGCCGGCGACGCCGGTTACTGCGCTTCGCCGTTGTCCGGCCAGGGGACGAGCTTGGCGTTGATCGGTGCGTACGTCCTCGCCCAGGAACTCGGTCGTGCGAGTCACGAAGAAGCCTTCGCGGCTTACGAGACGCGCATGCGGCCCTTCGTCACGCTCAACCAGGCGCTGGCCACCGAGAACCCCGGAGGTCCGGCGTCGGAGGAGTCGCTCGAGCGGGCGAAGAACGCCATCAGTCTCGCTTGAGGAAGCCCACCAGGGCCGCGGACGTGCGGTCCGGCGCTTCGAGGTGGGGGAAGTGCCCGACGTCCGGCCAGATCTCCGGCTCGGCGTGCGGGCCCGCCCAGCGCGTCGACGACGTCGCCGTTTCGGGGAGGATGCAGGTGTCTTCGGCGCCGTGCAGCTGCAGCGTCGGCGCCGCGATCCGGGTACTGACGGCGTCGGTGAACCGGCGGCCTTCGCCGCGGAACTGGGCCCGGAACGCCCAGCGGTAGTGCTCGAGCGCGCTGTGCGCGACGCCGGGCACGAGCATGGCCTGCCGGAACACCGCGACGCTTTCGGCGAAGTCCGAAGTGGACTGCCAGTGGCGGCCGGCCCAGCCGCCGAAGAGGTCCTCGACGGCCTGGGCGTCGGCCTTCACCAGCCACTTCTCCGGCGCCATCGGCACCTGGAAGCGGAAGAGGTGCCCGGCCGCGCGGCCCTGGCCACGCCACGGGCGAGCCACCCCCGACCGCAGCGCGAGCGGGTGGGCCGCGCCGATCGCCGTCACCGAGGACACCAGCCGCGGGTGCAACGCCGCGACCGTCCAGGCGAGCATGCCGCCCCAGGCGTGCCCGGCGAGGTGGGCGCGGCGCGCCCCGAGCGACTTGATCAGGCCGCCGATGTCGCCGGCGAGCGTCCACGCGTCGTAGCCGCGGGGCGGCTTGTCGGAGTCGCCGTAGCCGCGCAGGTCGACGGCGACCGCGCGGAACCCGGCTTCGGCCAGTGCCCGCAGCTGGTGGTGCCAGGTCCACCAGAACTCGGCGAACCCGTGCAGCAGGACCACGACCGGGCCCTCGCCGAGCTCGGCGACGTGCAGGCGGATGCCGTTCGCGGAGACGTCGCGGTGGACCCACGGGCCGTCGAGCCGGACGATCGACGGGTCGGGGGACGCGTGCAAAGACTCAGTCGCGCGTGGTGGTCAGGTCGGCGTCGGACGCCTTGTGCGGCTTCAGCGCGGCAGCCGTCTCCTTGACGCTGGCGATGGTCCGCTCCGGTGCCTTGAACTTCTTCACCTTGCGGTAGCCGAGGAACCCGGCCACGACCGCGACGACCAGCATCAGGACGAACACGATGCCGAACGCGATCCAGCGGTACCGCAGCCACTGGGCCAGCCCCTCGGCCGCGAAGAAGAACAGGAAGAACGTGCTGTACAGGAAGACCGTCAGCGCGATCAGGAAGAAGACGGCGCCCTTGAGGCCCTTCTTCACCTCGCCGACCAGCTCGGACTTCGCCAGCTCCATCTCGGCCCTGACCAGGGTGGAGATGTGCTGGGTCGCGTCGCCGACCAGCCGGCCGATCGACTGGTCGCCGGGGACGTCGGCGGCGGAGGACAGCGGGAGGTAAGGCACGGCCCCCACGCCGTCGGGGCCGGTGCGTTCGTGTTTGGGGCTGCTCACCGGGTCATCGTGCCATGTGTCCCATTACCGGGCGCGGCGGAGTCACCGTGTGTCGGCGATTCGCGCGTGAACCTTGCTACGACGGAGTAGCAGGGCCGCCGCCAGCAGGGACGCCACCGCCGAGGCGATCAGCACCGCGGCCTTCGCCAGTTCGCTCGCCTCGCCGGGCAGCGCGAGCTCCGCGATCAGCAGGCTCACGGTGAACCCGACCCCGCCGAGCACGGACAACGCGGCCAGGTCGCGCCAGCCCATCCCGCGTGGCTGTTCGGCCACGCCGAGCCGCACCGCGAGCGCGCTGGCACCGAGGATGCCGACGACCTTGCCGACGAGCAGCCCGGCGAGCACCGCGAGCGGCAACGCCGTCGTGAAGACCGCGCCGAGCGCGTCGCCGTCGACCGAGATCCCGGCCGCGAACAGCGCGAACACCGGCACGGCGACCGCCGCCGACCACGGCTGGAGCCGGTGTTCGAGCCGCAGCGCGGGTGCTTCGGCCTCGCCTTCGTCGGCGCGGACGCGGGTGAGCAGGCCCAGCGCGACGCCGGCGATCGTCGCGTGGATGCCCGCCGAATGCACGGCGACCCAGATGACCAGCGCCAAGGGGACGTACAGCCACGGCGTCCGGACCCGGCGGCGCTGCAGTAAGGCGTACAGCGCGAGGGCGGCCACCGCCACGGCCGCCGCGACCAGGTCGAAGCCCGTCGTGAACAGCACGGCGATGACGATGATCGCGCCGAGGTCGTCCACCACCGCCAGGGAAAGCAGGAAGACGCGGGCGCTCGAGGGCAGGTTCGACGCCGTCAGCGCGAGCACGCCGAGGGCGAACGCGATGTCGGTGGCGACCGGGATCGCCCAGGCGCGCTCGATGCCTGGCGTCCCCCAGCCGACGCCGAGGGCGACGAGCGCGGGCACGACCATGCCGCCGACTGCGGCCACGACGGGCAGGATCGCCTGCTTGAACCGGGACAGCTCGCCGATGACGAGCTCGCGCTTGAGCTCCAGCCCGGCGACGAAGAAGAACAGGGCGAGCAGGCCGTCCTTGGCCCAGTCGCCGACCGTCAGGTTCAGGTGCAGGAACTCCGGGCCGAGCCGGAAGTCGCGCAACGCGTGGTAGCTGTCCCGCAGGGGCGAGTTGGCCCAGAGCAGCGCGACCGCCGTCGCGCCGAGCAGGATCAGCCCGCCGGTCGTCTCGGTGCGCAGGTAACGGGCGAATTCGCTCAACGGGCGAGTCATCGGGGCGGCTCCTGGGGTCGCTGATCACTGTTGCCGACCAGGCTTCCCGGCGCACCTTGGTCCCAGTTTACCAGTCCTTTGTCACGCATTGTCATGACCGCCGCCACACGGGGTGTCGGTGGTGGGTAACGCGGTGGGCTCCTAGCATGCGAATCGACAACGAATTCCCTGGACAAAGGAAGACGAGTTGTGAGCACCTCAACCGAGGTCCAGCAGGACACGAGGTTCTTCGGGCACCCACGAGGACTGGCGAACCTCTTCGGCGTCGAGATGTGGGAGCGGTTCTCCTACTACGGGATGCTCGGCATCCTGCCGATCTACCTCTACTACAAGGTCGAGCAGGGCGGGCTGGGCCTCGCGCAGGAGTCCGCGCTCGGCATCGTCGGCGCGTACGGCGGCCTGGTGTACCTCTCGGCCGTCATCGGCGCGTGGGTGGCAGACCGCCTCCTCGGTTCCGAGCGGACGCTGTTCTACAGCGCCGTGCTGATCATGATCGGCCACCTCAGCCTGGCTCTGCTGCCGGGCCTGGCCGGCATCGCCGTCGGCCTCGTCTGCGTCGCGGTCGGCAGCGGCGGGCTGAAGTCCAACGCGACGGCGATCGTCGGCACGCTCTACGCCGATGGTGACGAGCGGCGCGACGCCGGTTTCACGATCTTCTACATGGGCGTCAACCTCGGCGGCTTCGTCGGCCCGATCCTGACCGGGCTCGCGCAGAAGGAAGTCGGCTTCCACCTCGGCTTCGGCCTCGCGGCGGTCGGCATGGCCCTCGGGCTGACCCAGTACGCGTTCGGCCGCAAGAACCTCGGCGACAAGGCGAAGGAGGTGCCGAACCCGCTGCCGTCGTCCCGGCGCGCGCTGGCCGTCGGTGCCGCCCTCGTGCTGGTGGCCGCGGTGGTGGTGCTGGTCGTCACCGGCGTCGTCAACCCGGGCAACCTCGCCGACGTCGTCGTGTGGGTGGTCGGCGTGATCTCGGTGGTCTACTTCCTCGTCATCCTGACCAGCGCCAAGATCACCGCCGTCGAGCGCAGCCGGGTGTTCTCCTTCATCCCGATGTTCATCGCCAGCGCGGTGTTCTTCTCGCTGTACCAGCAGCAGTTCACGGTCGTCGCGGCCTACACCGACCAGCGGCTCGACCGGACCCTGTTCGGCTGGGAGATGCCGGTGCCCTGGGTCAACTCGATCAACCCGGTGTTCATCATCGTCTTCGCCCCGATCCTGGCGGCGCTGTGGACGAAGCTCGGCGAGCGGCAGCCGTCGACGCCGATGAAGTTCGTCCTCGGCACGGTGCTGATGGGGGCGGCGTTCCTGCTGTTCCTGCCGATGGTGGGCAGCGGCAAGAACGCGAGCCCGATGCTGGCGATGGTCGGCATCCTGTTCGTCTTCACGATCGCCGAGCTGTGCCTCTCGCCGGTGGGGTTGTCGCTGTCGACGAAGCTCGCGCCGGAGGCGTTCCGGACGCAGATGGTGGCGCTGAACTTCCTGTCGATCTCCTTCGGCACGGCGATGTCCGGCAAGCTCGCCGAGTACTACTCCGTCGACGACGAAGCGCCGTACTTCAGCACGGTCGGCCTGGTCGCCATCGGCATCGGCGTGCTGCTGTTCCTGGGCATCCCGTTCATCCGCAAGCTGATGAAGGGCGTCCACTAGCCCACGGTGACCCCGAAGATCACCCCGACGAAGTAGGTCACGACCATGGTGAGCGCGCCGACGCCGACGTTGCGGACGATCGCGCGCACCACGTTCGCGTCGCCGAGCCTCGCGCTGATCCACCCGGTCAGCGTGAGGCCGACGACGACCGCGGCCGCGCACGCCCACACCCGCAGGGAGACGCCGGCCCAGGCGATGGCCAGGATCGGCAGCAGCGCGCCGATCGAGAACGCGAGCAGGGACGCCCACGCGGCCTGCCACGGGCTCGTGAGGTTGTCGGGATCGATGCCGAGCTCGGCCTCGGCGTGCGCCTGCAGGGCGTCCTTTTCGGTCAGCTCGCGCGCGACCTGGCTCGCCAGGTCCGGCGAGAGTCCTTTGTCCGCGTAGATGTCGGCGAGCTCGCGCTCCTCGGCCTCCGGCATCGTCTTGAGTTCCTGCTTTTCGAGCCGGAGCAAGGCCTGTTCGGTGTCGCGCTGGGTGCTGACGGATACGTATTCCCCGCCGGCCATGGAAAAGGCGCCGGCGACGAGCCCGGCGATTCCGGCGGTGAGGATCGTGGTGCTTTCCGTGGTCGCACCGGCCACCCCGACGACGATGCCGGCGACGGACACGATCCCGTCGTTCGCCCCGAGCACGCCGGCCCGCAGCCAGTTCAGTTTCCCGCCCACACCCTGGTGTGGTTCGTGAGCGTGTTCCACCGCGGTTTCGGTCACGGAACCAGTGAAACACGAACGCGGAATGGTGGCGAGACTTGCTCTTTTTGTCAGGTTCGCCTTATTAACGGTTGCCTGACCTAAGTGGTCCTGTGTGGACTCTCAGCCGCGCTGGGTCATGATGGGCGGCATGGAAGAGCAGGTGTGGCAGCCGCTGGTCAAGGTCGAGGGCCTCCCGCTGCAGGGCGGCGAGGGCCGCTTCCGGCTGCTGGAGACGGCGGCGAGCGGCCTGGCGTACCTGATCCACTACCCGGCGGGCGTGTCGTCGCCGACCCACGCGCACGACCACGACTCGATCGTCTACGTCCTGTCGGGCCGCTTGCGGGGCGCGGTGGACGGCGTCGAGTCCGTGCTCGAACCGGGAGATTCGGTGGTGCACCCGCGCGGGGTCGCCCACCACGTCGAGGCTTTGACGGACTCGATGTGGGTCGAGTTCAAGTCACCCCTCCCGGGCCGCCCACCCATCGCCTGAGCGCCCCAATGTGGCCTTGGTTGCGTTCAACGCACCGAAGGCCACATTGGGTGCGTTGAACGCACCGAAGGCCACATTGGGTGCGTTGAACGCACCGAAGGCCACATTGGGGCGCTTGGGGACCCCCGGAAAAGCGGAAACGCCCGGCCCGCGAAAGCGGACCGGGCGTCTCCCGGAGTGAAGCCTCAGGCGTCCAGCTCGGCGAGGGCCTGCTTGGCCTTCTCGAGCTCGGCCTCCAGCGCGGCGACCTTCGCGGCCTGCGCCTCGCGGGCCTGGTTGATCACCTCGTCGATCGGGCCCGACAGGTCGCTGTGCAGCTCCTTTGCCGCCCGCGACACCGCCGCGGCCGGGATCTCGAGGCCCTTGGCGACCCACTTCGAGCCGTTCTTCAGCTCGGCCTGCCACTCGCCGTCGGCGGTGCCGGTGACCGTCAGGATCAGCTCGACCGTGCGGGTCTTCTTCGCCGTCGACGCCGTCGCCGCGCCCTTCGGGCGGCCGCGCTTCGGCTTCGGGGCCTCCTCGGCGGCGGGCTCGGGCGAGCCCTCCGAGGGGGCCGGGGACGCGGACTCGGTGACGGCCGCCTCGTCGGCGGAAACCTCCGAAGCCGGAGCGGTCGGAGCCGGAGCGGAAACCGGGGCCTCGGCCGTTTCCTCGTCGTGCGTCAGGACATCCACGGTCATCGTCGTGTCGTCTCCTTGCCCGGGAAGTGGGTGTGGTTCGCGGCACAGCGTAGAACATGCGTTCGACTCGTGCCACTCGGGGTCTCATGACAGAGCCCTCCCGGCGAGAAGCCGGAAGGGCTCTGACGACGAGAACGCTAGCTCACTCCTCGGACTTGCCCGACTTCAGGCCCGACGAGATCAGGTCCATCACCGACGAGTCGGCCAGCGTGGTGACGTCGCCGACCTGACGGTTCTCCGCGACGTCGCGCAGCAGGCGGCGCATGATCTTGCCCGAGCGCGTCTTCGGCAGCTCCGGCACGACCATGATCTGCCGCGGCTTCGCGATCGGCCCGATCTCCTTCGCGACGTGGTTGCGCAGCGCTTGGATGGCCTCCTCGCCGCCGTCGACCGCGTTGCCGCGCAGGATGACGAACGCGACGATGCCCTGGCCGGTCGTCGGGTCGGTCGCGCCGACGACCGCGGCCTCGGCCACCGTCGGGTGCGAAACCAGCGCCGACTCGACCTCGGTCGTCGAGATGCGGTGGCCGGACACGTTCATCACGTCGTCGACGCGGCCCAGCAGCCAGACGTCACCGTCGTTGTCGTACTTCGCGCCGTCGCCGGCGAAGTAGAAGCCCTGCTCGCTGAAGCGCGACCAGTACGTCTCGCGGTAGCGCTCCTCGTCGCCCCAGATGCCGCGCAGCATCGACGGCCACGGCTTGTCGAGCACCAGGTACCCACCGCCGCCCGGGCCGACCTCGGTGCCCTGGTCGTCGACGACCTTCGCGGACACGCCCGGCAGCGCCTTCTGCGCCGAGCCCGGCTTGGCCGAGGTGACGCCCGGCAGCGGCGAGATCATGATCGCGCCGGTCTCGGTCTGCCACCACGTGTCGACGATCGGGGTGCGGCCGGCGCCGATGTTCTCGCGGTACCAGATCCACGCCTCCGGGTTGATCGGCTCGCCGACCGAACCCAGCACGCGCAACGTCGACAGGTCGTACTTCTCGGGGATCTCCGCGCCCCACTTCATGAAGGTGCGGATCAGTGTCGGCGCCGTGTAGTAGATGGAGACCTTGTACTTCTGGATGATCTCCCAGTGTCGCCCCTCGTGCGGGGTGTTCGGCGTGCCTTCGTAGACGACCTGCGTGACGCGGTTGGCGAGCGGGCCGTAGACGATGTAGCTGTGGCCGGTGATCCAGCCGATGTCCGCGGTGCACCAGTAGACGTCTTCGCCTGCCTTGTGGTCGAAGACGTTGTGGTGCGTGTACGCCGTCTGCGTCAGGTAGCCGCCGGAGGTGTGGAGAATGCCCTTCGGCTTCCCGGTCGTCCCGGACGTGTAGAGGATGAACAGCGGGTGCTCGCTGTCGAACGCCTCGGGGGTGTGCTCTTCGGACTGCCCGTCGACGAGCTCGTGCCACCAGAGGTCGCGGCCGTCGGTCCACGGCACCTCGCCGTCGAGCTGGTCGCCCGTGCGCTTCACGACGATGACCTTCTCGACGGTCTCGGCGCCTTCGAGCGCTTCGTCGACGTTGGCCTTCATCGGCGCGGCCTTGCCGCGGCGGAACTGGCCGTCGGAGGTGATGACGAGCTTCGCGGCGGCGTCGTCGACGCGGGCCCGCAGCGCCGTCGGCGAGAAGCCGCCGAAGACGACACTGTGCAGCGCGCCGATCCGCGCGCACGCGAGCATCGCGAAGATGGCCTCGGGGACCATCTGCAGCTGGATCGCCACGACGTCGCCGGCGGTGACGCCCAGCGACGCGAGTGCGTTGGCGGCCTTGGAAACCTCGGTCTTCAACTCGGCGTAGGTGATGTCCCGGGTGTCACCGGGCTCGCCGACCCAGTGGATCGCGACCTGGTCGCCGTGGCCCGATTCGACGTGCCGGTCGACGCAGTTGTAGGCGACGTTCAGCTTGCCGCCGACGAACCACTTCGCGAACGGCGCATTGGTCCAGTCCAGTACCGTGGTCCACTTCGTGTCCCACGTGAGCCGCTCGGCCTGCTTGGCCCAGAACGCTTCGCGGTCGGCGTCCGCCTCGGCGTAAAGATCGGCCTTCGCGTTGGCCTGGCCGGCGAATTCTTCACTGGGCGGGAAGGTGCGGCTCTCGGTGAGCAGGTTGTCCAGGGCGGGGGACTGCTCGGTCATGGTTGCAAGGCCTCCTGTAGTGCGCCGAAACGACGGCTAGCGGCACGCTAGCGACGTTAGTCCGCCTTGTAAAAGGTTGCACCCACGTTGCCCTGTCGTTTCACCGAGGCAGGCGAGCCCCGGTGACTAAGCGTTCGCTCAGCCGGGCCTTCGCGGCGGGCCACTCCGGCGCCAGCATCGAGTACGTGACGGTGTCGCGCGACGAGCCGTCCGGCCGGATCCGGTGCGCCCGCAGGACGCCCTCGCGCAGCGCGCCGAGGCGTTCGATGGCGCGTTGCGAGCGGAGGTTGCGGATGTCGGTCTCCCAGCAGACGCGTTGCGCGCCAAGGGTTTCGAACGCGTGCTGGAGCAGCAGCAGCTTCGACTCGGTGTTCAGCCCGGTGCGCTGCCAGTCCGCGCCGATCCAGGTGTGCCCGATCGACAGGATCCGGTGCTTCTCGACGATCTGGTAGTACGAAGTCGTCCCGGCGACGCGGCCGGAAGCGACGTCGATCTGCGCGAAGGGCCGCCGGTCGGCATCGGCGAGTGCCTGCTCGACCAGCCGCTCGGCGGCGGGGACGTCCGTCGGCTGCCGGCTGCTCAGCCACGCCCAGACGCCCGGGTCGGTGCCCGCCTCGAACAGGCCCTTGGCGTGCTCGGGGGTCAGCGGTTCCAGCCGGACGTGCTCGCCGGTCAGGGTCGGTCGCGTGTTCCAGTCGCTCACGTGATCACGGTAAGCCGGCCAGTGGCCGCTCAGGATAGCCAATTTCTGATCATTTTCAGAGGCCATTTCGGGGTTGCCTATGCTCGGCTGACCACGACGGAAGGGCGGCTCGATGGCCGAAGAGCGGGAAGAGCTGAGCTGGGAGCTGTTCGGCACGGCGAGCCGTGAACTGGCTCACACCATCGCCGAAGACGGCTTCGCGCCCGACCTCG
Source organism: Amycolatopsis sp. MtRt-6 (assembly GCF_017308975.1). Lineage (GTDB taxonomy): Bacteria > Actinomycetota > Actinomycetes > Mycobacteriales > Pseudonocardiaceae > Amycolatopsis. The sequence continues at coordinate 218,917 of NZ_JADWPD010000010.1, forward strand.
TCCTTTCCATCGCGCGCGGCGGCCTCTTCGTCGCCGGCGCGCTCGGCTACGCGCTCGACGTGAAGAACCTGCACGTGATGAACGTCGAGTTCTACACCGGCGTCGACCAGCGCCTCGACCTGCCGGTGATGCTGCCGCCGGTGCCCAACGTCGTCGACCTCACGAGCAAGAAGGTGCTGATCGCCGACGACGTCGCCGACACCGGCGCGACGCTCAAACTGGTCCGCGACTTCTGCCTCGAGCACGTCGCCGAGGTGCGCTCGGCGGTCGTCTACGAGAAGCCGCACTCGACGGTGAAGTGCGAGTACGTCTGGCGGCACACCGACAAGTGGATCAACTTCCCGTGGTCGGTCCTGCCGCCCGTGGTCCAGCGCGCGGGCCAGGTGCTCGATGCCTGACCCGCTGAAGCCCCTCCTCGACCTCGAGGGCGTCGCGGCGGCGGCGAAGTCGGCGCAGGACGCGGTGTTCGCGGTCCACCGCCTGCCTGCCAACCTCCGTGGCGGCGCGGCGACGGCGGCCGAGGCGTCCGTCCGGGCCGCCCGCGCGTCGGCGGGTATCGAAGGCGCCAACCCCGAACTGCCTCTTGACGGAGCGGTCGCCGACCCCGTCCTCGCCGGCGCGCTGCGCGTGGCGGAGACGCTGGAATCGCTGCTGCCGACGTGGCGCCGGGCGCCGCTGCAGGCGCTGGCCCGGCTGCACGTCCTGGCGGCGGCGGACCTGGTCGACGACCTGGACGCGTTGGGCCGTCCCCGGTCCGGCGGCGGCCGCCTGGAGTTGCTCGCCCAGCTGGTGACGGGCGCGACGTCGGTACCGGGACCGGTCCTGACGGCGGTCGTCCACGGGGAGCTGCTGGCGCTCAAGCCGTTCGGCAGCGCGGACGGCGTGGTCGCCCGCGCGGCCGCCCGGCTGACGATGGTCGCGACGGGCCTGGACCCGAAGTCGTTGAGCGTGCCCGAGGTGGCGTTCTTCCGCCGGGTGCCGCGTTACCTCGAAGCCGCCGAAGGCTTCGCGGGCGGAACTCCCGAGGGCGTACGCGCGTGGCTGCTCTTCTGCTGCGAAGCGTTCGAAGCGGGGGCGCGGGAAGCGAAGAGCATCTCGGACGCGGCTTCTTAGCCGGTCAGCTTCGCCGACCACTTCTCTTCGATCCGCCCGAACCGCCACACGGCCAGCGCGATGACCCACGTCAGCACGAACAGCCCGACGATCCCGAACCCGACGTAGTCCAGGTCCACCGACGCGATCGCGGCGAGCGGTCCTGAAGTGATGTCCAGCTTCTCGGCCAGGATCGACACCAGCTCGATCGTCCCGATGAGCAGCGCCACCGCGACCGACAGCGCCGTCACCGTGATGTTGTAGAAGATCTTGCGCACCGGCTTCGCGAACGCCCAGCCGTAGGCGAAGTTCATGAAGCAGCCGTCCACGGTGTCGAACAGGGTCATCCCGGCGGCGAAGAGGATCGGCAGCACGAGGATCGCGTACCACGGCAGCGCGAACGTCGCGGCGCCCGCGGCCAGCACGAGCAGCCCGATCTCGGTCGCGGTGTCGAAGCCCAGCCCGAACAGCAGCCCGACCGGGTAGATGTGCCACGGCTTGCGCACGGCCTTCGTCGCGCCGCGCAGCAGCCGGTTCAGCACGCCGCGGTTGTCCAGCTGGCGTTCGAGCGCGGCTTCGTCGAACTCGCCGCGGCGCATCTGCTTGAAGACCCGCAGGATCCCGGCCAGCACGACGAGGTTCAGGATCGCGATCACGTACAGGAACACCCCGGACACCGACGTCCCGATCACGCCGGTGGCCTGGTGCAACGCGGACGAGTCGTCCTCGACCTGCCCGGCCAGCGCGCGGACGCCCAGCGACAGCAGCAGGCACAGCGCGAAGACGATCGTCGAGTGCCCGAGGGAGAACCAGAACCCGACCGAGAGCGGCCGGCGGCCGTCGGCCATCAGCTTGCGGGTGGTGTTGTCGATCGCGGCGATGTGGTCGGCGTCGAACGCGTGCCGCATGCCGAGCGTGAACGCCGTGACGCCCAGCCCGATCCCGAACACGCCGGACGTGCCCAGCGCGTAGTGGTGGGGTGCGACGAACGCCGTGAGCACGCCCCAGCCCACGACGTTCAGCAGCAGGATGAACCCGCCCATCCCGCCGATCGACACCCACTCGCGGCGCGAAAGCCCGCGCCGCGAGTCCTCGTCCGTGCCCGCCATCGCCCACCTGCTTCCCTCTCATCTGAGAGGTTAGACAGATGAACAGATCAAGGTCTAGCTCGCTCGCACCCGTACCAAGTCCAGTGCCTTGCGCACGTGCCCGCCGGACGTGTGCAAAGCCTTTGCCGCGCTCTTGACGTCCTCGCCGGACAGCAAGTGCACCAGCGCCACCTTGAGGTCGCCCCCGGCCTCGGTGAGCGCGTCCGAGCAGTCCGCCATCGTCATGCCGGTGGCTTCCTGCAGGATCCGGATGGTCCGGCCGCGCAGCTTCGCGTTCGTCGCCCGCATGCTGACCATCAGGTTGGAGTAGGTCCGGCCCAGCTTGATCATCGTCGCGGTGGAGAACGACGTGAGGATCATCTTCTGCGCCGTGCCCGCCTTCATCCGGGTCGAGCCGGCGATCGCCTCCGGACCGGTGTCGACCGCGATGAGGACGTCCACCCCGGCCGGCTTCGCGGCCTTGGCGTTGCCCGAAACCAGCCCGGTCCGGGCGCCCTGGCGCGCCGCCGCGGCCAGCGCACCCAGCACGTACGGCGTCCTGCCCGACGCCGTCAGCCCGAGCACGAAGTCGCCGGGCTGCACCATCGCGGCCATCTCGGCGGCCCCCGCCGCCGAGTCGTCCTCCGCGTTTTCGACGGCGTTGCGCAGCGCGCGTTCGCCGCCGGCGTGGTGCGCGATGAACCAGTCGCCCGGCACGTTGAACGTCGGCACCAGCTCGGCCGCGTCCAGGGTGGCCAGCCGCCCGGACGTGCCCGCGCCGACGTAGTGCACCCGGCCCCCGGCCCGCAGGGCGTCCACCGCGTAGTCCACCGCGTGCGCCACCTGGGGCAGCACCGCGGCCACGGCACCGGGGACCGTGCGGTCCTCGGCGTTGATCGCGCCCAGGATCCCCGCGGTGGACATCAGGTCGATGTCCCGGGTGCGGGGATTGCGGGTTTCGGTCGGCGAATCGACGTGCACCGTCTGCACGGGGACAGTCATCATGCGCCTCACTTTTTCTCCGGTCATCTACTTGCCGGTTTCCCGCGGACGGCGACGTCCGTCCGGCCTGACCCCCAAGCGGTGCGATCCGACTGCGTCCCGCGTCGCGTCCAGTGCGCTGACCGACGCGTCCATGTGCCGCTGCGCGACGCCGATGAACAGGCAGTCGATGACGGTGAGCTGGGCGATGCGGCTGGCCGTGGCGCCCGAACGGAACGTGGTTTCCCGCGCTGCCGTCGTCAAAACATGATCGGCGACCTCGGTGATCGGGGAGCGGGGGAAGTTCGTCACGGCGATGGTGATCGCGCCGTGCTCCCGCGCCACGCGCAGCGCCTCGACGGTGTCGGTGGTCGCACCGGTGTGCGAGACGCCGATCGCGACGTCACCGGGGCTCAGCACCGCGGCCGAGGTGAGCATGATGTGCGTGTCCGACCACGCGAAGCACACGCGGCCGATGCGGTGCAGCTTCTGCTGCAGGTCGGCGGCGACGAAGGCGCTGGCGCCCACGCCGTAGACGTCCACGCGGCCGGCGTTCGCGACGACCTCGATGACCTTCTCGAGCGTGGCGACCTCGAGCTGGTCGGCCGTCTCCTCGACGGCCCGCGCGTCGGCGAAGCTGACCTTGCCGATCACGGCGGCCAGGTCGTCCTCCGGGCTGATCTCGCCGCCGAGGTTGCGCGTGGTCCGCGCCTCGGTGCGCGCGGTGTCCGCGGCCAGCGCGATGCGCAGCTGCGGGTACCCGCCGACCCCGACGGCCTTGCAGAACCGGGTCACCGTGGTTTCGCTCGTGTTGGCGGCCAGGGCCACCTCGGTGATGCTGCGGCGCGCGACCGACGCCGGGTCTTCCAGCACCACCTTCGCCACGCGCTGTTCGGCGCGGGCCAGGCCGGGGAGCAGGGACCGGATCCGGACCAGCGGGCTGGAATCGGCGTCCCGCACGGCCGTCTGGACCGATACGGGCTCGGACGGTGCCGCGCCGACTACGGATTCAGCATCACTCACCGTCGGAAAGTTACTAACCGTTGGCATTTGCGACAAGGCTACCCACACCCTTCGGTACAATCGCAACCCGTCCGTGTCTGCGGATCTGGATTTGCGATTAATCGTTGACCAGAAAGTCGCCAACAGGGTCGACCTTGTTAACGAGGTCAAGCTAACGACTTGGCAACTTAGTGTCGCGGTGCAAGCGGCAAGCAGACGGTAAATTCCGGCTTGCGGTGGACAACCGGCGATCGGCCGGTCACCGAGAGGTCAACTGCCAACCCTCTGCGACGAAAACCGCGGGGTCTCGTTCACCGTCGAGGAGTGATCGGCCGCTCTCGGTGACTTTCACACCGTCCACCGAAACTCCGCGTCCCGTGTAACTCGGGTCGGTGCTGTAACGCCAGCGGAGGCTCACCGCCGCCCCCTGCGGCAGCGTGCCCACCGCCTTCCACCAGGCGCGGTGCCCGTGCCCGGAGAGCGACGTCACGATTCCGGAGGGTGCCCCCGGTCCCGATACCGATAGGGCGATCGGTTGCCAGTTAACACCGTCGGTGCTGGCCTGCAGCTGGAGTGGATCTCCGGTCCCTTCGGTGTCCACGAAGGCGGAGAACGACACGCACGCTTGATCACTATGCGTGGTAAAAGCGCGGGTACCCAGCGTAGCGACGGCGGCGTTACCCAGCGTGCTCGTCCACGCGTCCTTCCCGGCCACCGGCCGCACCGCCATGGCCCGGGCCAGGGACGTCGCCCAGACCTGGCGGGCGGTGTTGATCGAGCCCCAGTTCCGGCTCGGGTGCACGCGGTTCGTCAGCAAGATCGCGAACGAGCGCGACTGCGGGTCGATGACCAGCGTCGTTCCGGTGTAACCGGTGTGCCCGGCGGTGACCGGCGACGCCAGCGCACCCATGTACCAGGGCTGGTCGAGCTCGAAACCGAGGCCGTGCGAGTCGTCCGGGAACTGCTGGTTGTAGTTCGTGAGCATCTGGCGCACGGTGTCCTGTCGCAGGATCCGGTGCCCGCGGTAGCTGCCGCCGTTGAGGATCGCCTGGGCGAGGACGGCCATGTCGCCGGTGGTGCTGAACACGCCGGCGTGCCCGGCGACACCACCCAGCGACCACGCGTTCTCGTCGTGCACGCTGCCGCGCACCATCCCGCGCGGCGGATTCGCCTGGAACTCCGTCGCGGCGATCCGGTCCAGCTTCGACGCGGGCGGGTTGTAGCCGGTGTCGGCCATGCCGAGCGGCGCGGTGATGCGGTCGTGGACGACCTTGTCGAGGCTCTGCCCGGTCAGCTTCTCGACGATGAAGCCGAGCGTCAGCAGGTTGATGTCCGAGTAGAGGTACGTCGTGCCCGGCTTGTTCTTCAGCGGGCTGTCGAGCACGGCCTGCCGGCGCGACGGGATGTCCGGGTAGCCCGCCCACAGCGACGGGATCGGGTCGGCGTCGAACCCGGAGACGTGCGTGAGCAGCATCTTGACCGTGATGGCGGCCTTGTCGCCGGTGGCGAACTCCGGGAAGAAGCGGCTGACCGGGGTGTCGAGGGTGAACTGGCCGCGTTCGACAAGCTGCAGCACGGCGATCGAGGTGAACAGCTTCGAGATCGAAGCCATGTCGAAGATCGTGTCGTTCTTCATGGGGACCTGCTGGTCCGCGGGCAGTTCGGTGCCCTGGGCGTCGGCGTACCGCAGCGCGCCGCCGACGGCGTACCGGTCGACGACCACGCCGTCGTGCGCGAGCAGGCCGACCGCCCCGGAGAAGTGCGGGTGCCCGGTCGCGTCCGGCTTCGTCCAGCTCGCCAGGAAGTCCTCGGCCGCCTTGATCGGCGCCGGGTCGAGGTTGACGTCCTGCGGGCGTCCGTCGCGCAGCGTCGTCCACGGCGGGGCGAACCCGTGCTGCGGCCGGTCGAAGCGGCCGGCCGCCGGATCGTGGCTGGTGATGGCGCTGGCTCCCGAGGTCAGGCTGGTCAGCGCGACCAGGACTCCGGTGGCCGCGACGAGGACCTTCCTAGCACGCACGAGTCTCCCCCTCAGCGGTAGAGCAGGTAGTGGCGACGTCTCCGGTCGAACTCGGCCAGCTCGGCCCGCCAGGCGCCGGTGACCTCGTCGACGCCCGCGCCGGCGTCGACCATGGTCCGGAGCCGGTCGGACCCGGACAGCTTGTCGATGTAGTTGTCGGGGCGCCAGGCGAACAGGTCCGGGTGCAGCGCCTTCGCCGTGACGAGCATGGCGACCGCGGTCCGGATCGCGTCGAAGCCGCGGGGGTCGCGCACGCTCAGCTGCACGCCGCCGCACGTCTGGTTGGCGAACTTGCTGAAGGTCGGGACGAAGTAGGTCTCGCGGAACCGGGCGCCGGGCAGGGCCAGGTCCTCGAGCTTCTCGCGCCAGCGCCAGTCGAGGCCGGGCGCGCCGATGATCTCGAACGGCCGGGTGGTGCCGCGGCCCTCGGAGAACACCGTGCCCTCGAACATCCCGGTGCCCGGGTAGACGAGCGCGGTGTCCGGCGTCGGCATGTTCGGGCTCGGCAGCACCCAGTTCAGGCCGGTCCGCGCGAAGAGCGTGTCGCGCCGCCAGCCGCGGACCTGGACGACGTCGAGCCGCACCTTTTCGTCCGGCAGGAACTCCCCGGCGAAGAAGCGGGCGAGCTCGCCGACGGTCATGCCGTGCTGCTGGGCGATCGGCTGCCGTCCGATGCCGGAGGCGAACTTCGGGTCGAGCACCGGCCCGGCCGCCCGGCCGCCGAGCGGGTTGGGCCGGTCGAGGACGACGAAGGCCGCGTTCGCCTTCGCGGCGGCCACCATCGCCGTGTAGAGCGACCAGATGTAGGTGTAGAAGCGCGCGCCGACGTCGGCGATGTCGAACACGACGGTGTCGACGCCGGCCTTGGTGAACAGCGAAGCGAGCTTCGTCGCGTCGACGCCGTACGCGTCGTACACCGGTACGCCGGTTCGCGGGTCGGTGTAGTCGCCCTCGGAGCCGCCGGCCTGCGCGCTGCCGCGGAAGCCGTGTTCGGGACCGAAGGCTGCCACCGGTGTCACGCCGGCGGCGACCATCGAGTCGACGATGTGGTCGCCGTTCAGCAGGACGCCGGTCGGGTTGGACAGCACGCCGACCTTGCGGCCCTTGAGCGTGCGCCAGCCCTGGGCAGCCAGTTGCTCGGCGCCGGTGAGGACGCCGTTCGCTGTTTCCGGCTGGACTGTTTCCGGTTGCGCCCCGGCCACGGCCGAGCCGCCCGCCAGTGCCGGGACGGCGAGCGCACTCGCGCCGAGGAAGTGGCGCCGGTTGAGGTTCACCAGGTCAGCCCGTGGCCGAAGGGGTACTTGACTTTCTGCACGTCGGCGCCCGCCGGGATGTCGACCGGCAGCTTCCCGACCGGCTTAGTCTTGCCGAGGATCACCTTCGCGAGCGCCTCCAGGGTCGGCCCGATGTAGCCGTAGGTGGCCAGCCAGGTCCGCACGGTGCTCGGGTAACCCGCGTCGTACGGGATCTGCGCGGCGACCGCGACGACCGGCTTGCCGGTGGCCGCCACGGCGTCGAGCAGCTTGGTCTGCAGCGGGTAGGTGCCGATGTTGTTGGTCAGCACGACGACGAGGTCGGCACTCTGCGCCTTGGCGACCGCCTGGGCGATCTGGGCGTCCGTCGGGGCCTGACCGGTCTGGTAGGCCGTCGCGGCCGTGCCGTGGGCGGTCAGCTTCTGCGCGAGGGACGCCGTCGTCGAGACGCCCCAGCCGGTGACCAGCGTCGTCGCGGGCTGCTGCTTCAGGGGCAGGAGGCCGGCGTCGTTCGCGATGGCCGTGATGCCGCGGTCGGCGATGTCCTGCGCCGTGGCGAGGCTCGACGGGATGCCGACGGTCTGCATCACCTTGCCCGGCGCGACGAACGGCGAGAACAGGATGCCGCGCTGGAACTTGAGCTTCAGCACGCGCAGCACGCTCTGGTCGATCCGCTGCATCGGGATGTCGCCGGACTTGACGGCGGCGAGGACCGAGTTGATGGCGAGGTCGAGGTGCACCGGCATGAGCAGCTGGTCGACGCCCGCTTTGAGCGCGAGCACCGGGATTTCGGCGTCGCTGTGCATTTCGCGCACGCCCTGCATCTCCAGCGAGTCGGTGATGACGACGCCGTTGTAGCCCAGTTCGTCGCGCAGCTTCCCGGTGACGATCGGCTTCGACAGCGTCGCGGGCTCGAGCGACGGGTCGAGGCTCGGGAACTGGATGTGCGCGGTCATGATCGAGTCGACGCCGGCCGCGATCGCGGCCTTGAACGGCGGCACGTCGGTGGCCCGCCACTGCGCCTCGGTGCTGTCGATCCGCGGCAGCCCGGTGTGGCTGTCGGTCGGCGCGGCGCCGTGCCCGGGGAAGTGCTTGGCCGTCGCCGCCACGGACTTCTCGAAGCCCTGGACCTCGGCGGTGACGAAATCGCCGGCCAGGCCGGGTTGCCCGGAGAAGGACCGGACGCCGATGACCGGGTTGACGGGGTTCGAGTTGACGTCGGCATCGGGCGCAAAGTCCTGGTTGATGCCGACGGCCCGCAGTTCCCGGCCGAGGATGGTGGCGGCCTGCGTCGCGCGGTTCGTGTCCCGCCCGGCGGAGATGGCCATGGCGTTCGGGAACTCGGTGGCCGGCGCGCCCATCCGCGTGACGGTGCCGCCCTCCTGGTCGGCGGCGATCTGCAGCGGGATGTGCGCCCCGCTGCGGACCGCGGCCTGCTGGAGGCCGTTGGACAGCTTCGCGACCTGCACGGGGTCGTCGAAGTTGTCGCGCGAGTCGTTGTTGAAGTAGATGACCCCGCCGAGGTGGTACTTCTCGATGACCTGCGCGGGGGTGTCGACGCCGAAGTCCGCCTGGTTCTTCGGGTTGACCTCGTCGGCGGACTTGCCGTTCACCCAGGTGACGAACAGCTGCCCGACCTTCTGCTCCAGCGTCAGCCCGCGCAGTGTCTGCGTCGCCGCGGCCTCGGCCTGCGCGTCCGCGCTCACCCGCGGTGCACTCGCCGCGGTCGCGACACCCACACCGGTGAAGGCGAGCACCCCGGCGACGGGCAGGGCGAGCGCATGGAACCTCCGATTTCGGGTCGTCACGACCAGCCTCCCAGAAAGTTGCGGGCGCCGTCGGACGTCAGAAGTCCACTCGGAGGCGCCGGTATCGGGAAGCTACTCACCGAATCCGGCGCTGTCCATCGACGGACCGCACGAACGGCCCAGTCGTACCCGGATCGGTAGCGAAAGTCTCCGTTCGCAAGATGCGCAGCGGCCAAACGGCTGACGAGTCCCGCCCCCAATCACGCGAGTCCCGCCCCGGCTCACGTGATGCCCGGCCAATCACGCGTGATGCCCCGCTGATCACGCGAGATGCCCCACCAGTCACGCGTGATGCCCCAACCCCGCGGCGGCATGTCCCCCACATAGACGAGGCGGCGCCCGTGGCCTAAGCCACGGGCGCCGCCCGCCAGCGGGAAAATCTAGGGGGGCCCAGGCGGGAAAGCGGGTCGTACCTACATGGACTCGGCGTGTGGCGTCCCACTACGCAGTCCCTAGACGACGAGCCTCCCGCGGCGCGCTGCGCGTGGGTACCCGGAGTCCGCGCACGGAGGTTTGCCGGGGTGGAACAGGCTTCTCTTCTACCTGCTCCCTGGCCGACCGAACGTCCGCACCTACTTTCTACGCCGTGAGCCCGGTCACTTCAAGTGCGCGGACGGGTGCACCGGTACAGAGGCTGGATCGGGTGACATCGGCACCCTGCGCGACGGACAATTCGGGGCTGGGCCAAGCAAAGTGGAGGCCGTACGGCCGTGTGGGTGGCGGGCGGCCGGCTATCGGGACCGACGGCGACGGTTGAGGCCGTACCAGGTCGCTCCGGCGGCCACCGCGCCGACGCCGAGCGCCACCATCCCGGCCGATCGCGTGGGCAGCCGGGTGCGCAGCGACATCGGCCGGTCGAAGGCGAGGATCGGCCAGCCGCGGTCCAGGGCCTCGCGCCGCAGGAGCTTGTCCGGGTTGACCGCGTGCGGGTGCCCGACGACCTCGAGCAGCGGGATGTCAGTGCTCGAGTCGGTGTAGGCGAAGCACTCGGCGAGGTCGTAGCCGTAGGCCGCGGCGAGTTGCTTCGCGGCGACGGCTTTGTTGGCGCCGTAGCAGTAGAAGTCGACTTCGCCGGAGTAGCGGCCGTCTACGATCTGCATCCGCGTGGCGACGCTCCGGGTCGCGCCGAGCATCTCCGCCACCGGCGCGACGACCTCCTCGCCGGTCGCCGACAGCACGATCACGTCGTGCCCGTCCGCGCGGTGGCGCGCGATCAGCTCGGCCGCCTCCGCGTACACGAGCGGGTCGACGACGTCGTGCAGCGTCTCGCGGACGATCGCCGAAACCTGGGCGACGTCCCAGCCGGCGCACAGCGCGGAAACCTCGGCGCGCAGCCGCTCGGTTTTGTTCTCGTCGGCGCCCGCGAGCGAGAACACCAGCTGCGCGTAGGCGCTGCGCAACGCGGCGCGACGGTTGATCAGCCCTTCTTTGAGGAGGGGCTTGCTGAACGCCAACGCGCTCGACGAAGCGATGATCGTCTTGTCCAGGTCGAAGAACGCGGCCACCGCGTGCTCCGGGCCCGGCTTCCGGATGCGCGACGGCGCGCTGCTCGGTTCGGCCACCTGTCCAGGATAGGAGCTTGATCGCGGCGCGTCCCGTTGATCCACCACGCGCGCGTCGCGCCGGGCGGAAAATCCATGACAGGCAGGCACTTCGGGCGCGCTGTGCCGTTACCGAACTGTGTGCCTCCTCCGGCGCGCGAACCGGCGCCGGGCGGAGTTACAGTGAGGGAGCCCGGTGTCCAACCGGGCCGGTTCAGTCCGACCCCCCGGGGCTGAACCCACGGCGGCCCCCGTCCCTCCCCCCTGGCGGGGGCCGCCCTCTTACCTCCCGCTTACCTTTCCCGGTTTTCTTTGCCCAGGCCGGATTCCGCCTTCCGCGCCGACGCTCACGGCTTTTTGCCCTCCGCTTACCTTCGGCAATTTCCCGAATCGTGGTTCGCGTGCGAGCGGAATCTTCGCGTGCGGATATTCGTGCCGATTTCCGCCGCAGATGCGTCTCGGGCGGGCGCGATCCTGCCACACCACACCGACAGAACCGGTCCGCGAGCCGGGGCAAAGGCCGCGGTTGTCCACAACACCCCGGTTGTCCACAGCCGGCCGCTCGCCCCGTTGTGCCACCCGGCCCCCGCCCGCGACGGTGGAAGCCGGGCCACCCACGGCCCGCACCGAAGACGGGGGAGGAACGCATGACGGGGCAACGACCGCTGGTGATCGCCGCGGACGAGACCGTGCTCGACGAGATACTGCGGGTGGCCGCGGTCGCGGGCTGCGAACTCGACCGCGCACCCGACCTGACGGCGGCGAGCACGCACTGGGCTCGCGCGCCACTGGTGGTCCTCGACGAAGACGCCGCGCGGATGCCACCCACGCTGCCCCAGCGTGGCGGGATCCTCCTGGTCTGCAAGGGCAGCCCGGGCCCGTCGACGTGGGAGCACGCGTTCCGCGTCGGCGTCGAGCGCGTGATCTCGTTGCCCGACGAGGAGACCAAGCTCGCCGGCGCGTTCGCCGACGTCGTCGAGACACCGGCGGAGCAGCCCGGCCTGGTGCTCGGCGTGGTCGGCGGCCGGGGCGGCGGAGGAGCGTCGGTGTTCGCCTCGGCACTGGCGATGGTGGCCGACCGTGGTCCGGGCGGCGCCCTGCTGGTGGACTGCGACCCCCTCGGCGGCGGCTTGGATGTGTTGCTCAGCCTGGAAAAGGCGCCGGGCACCCGCTGGCCGGAGGTGAACCTCAGCGGCCGGGCATCGGTGTCGTTGCTGGCCTCGAGCCTCCCGAGACTCCGCCACCGCGGCGGCAGCCTCCCGGTGCTGGCGTGCGCCCCTGAGGGCGAAGGCCCGAATGCCGAGTCGCTGTCGGCGATCCTGTCCGCCGGTCGTCGTTCGGGCCGCACGGTGGTGTGCGACCTCCCGCGCACCCTCGGCGAGGTGGCCGAGGAGGTGGTGCTGCGGGCTGACCTGGTCCTGCTGGTGGTTCCGCTGGAGATCCGGGCGTGCCTGGCGGCGAAGCAGGTGCTGAACCGCCTGACGAAGCTGACGGCCCGCCTCGGCCTGGTCACATGTGGACGGTCGGGCGAGCGGGTAGCCCACACCGCGGCGCTCCTCGGCCCACCGGTGCTGGCTTCGATGCCCCCAGAACGTGGGCTGGGGAAAGCAGTGGACAACGGCGAGTTCCCGGCCAAGCCCAAAGGCCCCCTGACAACAGCGGCGGCCAAGGTCCTGCAGCTGGCGCACCGCGAAGCCCAGGCGGCCGCCCGATGACAGCCAAGACGGACCTCCACCGGCCGGGAACCCCGACGAGGGTGTCGGAGCTCCTCCTCCCCACGATCCTGTGCTTGCTGAGCCGCGGCCCGGAGAGCGCGACGAGCTTCTCGAGTTTGCTGCGCCCCCAGCCCGAGGCAGGAGAACGCCCGGAACCGGGCACCCGCGTCACCGCACTTCACGACCGGCCCCTGTCACCCCGAGCAAGGCAGGTGAACCCATGACCACCGATTTCGTCGACCGCGTCCGCAATCGCCTGGCCGGCGACCGCCGCCAAGCCGACCCGGTCGCCGTCGCGACCGCCGTCCGCGCCGAAGCAGGCGGCGCCCTCGGCCACAACGCAGTGCTCGACGCGGCCCGCCAAGCCCGCGACGAGTTCGTCGGCGCCGGCCCGCTCGCCCCGCTCCTCGACGACCCGGCCACCACCGATGTGCTCGTCACCGGCCCCGGCGAAGTCTGGACGGACGGCCCGCAAGGCCTTGTCCGCACCAGCATCCGCTTCAAGAGCGAAGAATCCGTCCGCCGCCTGGCCCAGCGCCTCGCTCTCGCGGCCGGACGCCGCCTCGACGACGCGCAGCCCTACGTCGACGGCTGGCTCCCCGGCACCGGCCCCCACGGCCGCATCCGCGTGCACGCCGTCCTCCCGCCGATCGCGGCCGGCGGCACCTGCCTGTCCCTCCGCGTCCTGCACCCGGCAACGCACGACCTCACCGCTCTCGCCGAACTGGGCGCGTTCGACAACGCCGGCGCGAAACTGCTCGGCACCGTCGTCTCCCGGCGGATGGCGTTCCTCGTCACCGGCGGCACCGGCGCGGGCAAGACCACGCTCCTGGCCGCGCTGCTCGGCGCGGTCGACCCTGGCGAGCGGATCGTCTGCGTCGAGGACGCCGGTGAACTGCAGCCCGCGCACCCGCAGTTCGTCAGCCTCGTCGCCCGGCCGGCCAATGTGGAGGGTGCGGGCGCGGTCGGCCTGCCCGAGCTCGTGCGCCAGGCGCTGCGCATGCGTCCCGACCGGCTGGTGGTCGGCGAGGTCCGCGGTGCCGAGGTCGGCGCCCTGCTCACCGCGCTGAACACCGGTCACGACGGCGGCGCCTGCACCGTCCACGCCAACTCCCCGGCCGAGGTGCCCGCCCGCATCGAGGCACTGGCCGCGCTCGGCGGTCTCGGCCGTGACGCCGTGCACAGCCAGCTCGTCGCCGCGATCCGCGTGGTACTGCACATGCGGCGCGAGCCCGGCGGTCGCCGGCGCCTGGCCGAGGTCGGCGTCCTTCGTGCCGAACACGGCAGGGCCCGGGTCGTCCCGGTGTGGCGGGCAGGCAGGTGGACGATCGACCGGCACCTGTTCGCGACGTCGGGGGCGATCGCGTGCTGAGTCTCCTGCTGGTGCGGATTTCCGTGCTGCTCAACGTTTTCCCACGCGATCGAAGGAGACGGCGATGATCGGTCCGTGGCCCCTGCTGTGCGTGGGAGCGGCCCTGGCGTGCTGGCCCCGGCCACCCGACCGGTTCCAGGCCGCGACCGAGCCACCGGCAACCGTCCGGATCACCGAAGTGTGGCGCGTGGTCCGTTGGCTGCTCCCGGCTGTGTTCGCCGGCTGGCTCGCGGGAGCCGGCGGCGCGGTCGCCGCCGGCGTGCTGACGCTGGCGTGGAGCCAGGAGCGGCGAGCCCATCGCCGGGCCACCGCGGACCTGGCGAAGGCCGCGCAAACCGCGACGGCGTTGCGAACCGTGGTGGCCGAACTCCGATCCGGTGCCCATCCGGTGACGGCGGCGGAAGCCGCCGCGGAGACGGTCCCGGACTTGGCCGGCGAACTACGCGCCCTGGCGACGGCCGCCCGCCTGGACACCGAGCTGCACGCACCGGCCCTGCCGCACCTGGCCACGGCTTGGACGCTGGGCAAACGGCACGGCCTCCCGATGGCCGACGTCCTCGACGCGGCCCGCCGTGACGCCGAAGCAGGTCTGGCGTTCACCCGCCGGATGCGCGCCAAGCTGGCCGGGCCCAGGGCCAGCGCGGCGGTGCTCACCGGGCTGCCGGTGCTGTGCGTGCTGCTCGGGCAGGCCATGGGCGCGGCTCCGCTGTCCGTGCTGACCGGCAGCACGGCGGGCCAGGTGCTGCTGGTCGCCGGGTGCGTCCTGCTCTGGGCCGGGACGGCTTGGTGCCGCGCCCTGACCGGACGGGTGCGGATCCGGTGAACGCGATCGCACTCCTGCTCTTCGGAGGGGCGCTGCTCACCTGGCCGGACAACCCCCGGGCGCGGCGCTTTGCTCGGCTGGCCGGCGGCCCGGAGCCCGTCCGCAAAGCGCGTCACGTGGTCCCGTACATGGCGGCGGCCGTCGGCGGTGTCTCGGCGGCGGTGCTGATCGGCGGGGTGGCCGGGGTGGTGGCGGGCGCGATCGTGACGGCGACCGGGTGGTGGGCGATCCGCCGCACCCGCCGTCCGCGACCACCGGTCGTGGATGTCGCCGCCAAGCTGCGGCTGGCGGGAACGCTCGACCTCCTCGCCGCGTGCCTGCGCGCCGGCTTGCCGGTGTCTTCGGCGTTGGCGGCGGTGGCCGGCACCGCGCCCGCCGCCTTGAGAACGCCCCTGAGCTCGACGGCCGGGCTGCTCGTCCTCGGCTCACGGCCGGACGAGGCCTGGGCGCCGGTGCGGGCCGTCCCGGGCCTGGGCGAGCTGGCGGCCGCGGCGATCCGGACATCTCGTTCGGGCGCGGCGTTCGCCACGGCGGCCACCGACCTCGCCGCGCGTCTCCGCGACGAGCTGGCCACCGAAGCCGAAGAACGCGCCGAGCGGGCCGGAGTGGCGCTCGCCCTGCCGGTCGGGCTGTGTTTCCTGCCCGCCTTCTTCTGCCTGGGCGTGCTGCCGGTCGTCCTCGGCCTCGCCGGACGGCTCGGCCCGCTCTTCTGACCACGGATTTTGTACTGAAGGGAAACCCCCATGCGCACGTTCCGCCGCCGTCCCCGCTCGGACGACGGTTCCACGACGGTCGAGTACGCCATCGTCACCGTCGCCGTAGCGGCCTTCGCCGCAGTCCTCTATTCCCTGCTCACTGGAGACTCGGTCGTCTCGTGGCTGACGAGCCTGGTCATGAAGGCCTTGTCGGTGCCGTCGTGAGAGGCCGCGACGAGGGTTCGGTGACGGTCGAGGCAGCGCTCGGCCTGGTGGGCCTGACCGTGGTGACGGTCGCGCTGCTGGCCGCCCTCACGGTGCTGACGAGCCAGTTGCGCTGCACGGACGCAGCCCGCGAAGCAGCGCGCCTGCTGGCGAGAGGCCAGCCCACCGAGGCAGCGGCCGCGGTCCACCAGATAGGTCCACCGGGAGCAAGCCTGACGGTCGAGCAGACCGGCGACGAAATCAAGACGACGGTAAGGGCCCACCCGGCGGCGGCGGGCCTCCTCCCGGAGATCCACCTGGCCGCAACGGCCTACGCGGTGGCCGAGCCGGACTCGGAGGTGACAAGTGCCCAGCGCTGAGGCGCAAGCCCCGGACAGAGGAGCGGCCACGATCTGGACGGCACTGGCGGTAGCGGCCCTGACGGGCGTGGCAACGCTGGCGATCTGGCTGGGAGCAACAGTGACAGCGCGCCACAAAGCAGAGGCGGCGGCGGACCTGGGCGCTCTGGCGGCGGCTTCGCACGCGAGCGAAGGCCCAGCCCGCGCATGCGAACGCGCGAGATGGGTCACCGACCGGATGGGAGTGACACTCCGGAGCTGCCGTTGGCAACAGCTCGACGCATTGGTCGAAGTAGAGGCGCGCGCCCCAGCGATAGCGGGCCTACCGCAAGCATCGGCCCACGCCCGCGCCGGACCGGCAGCCGAGCCAACCCGCCCACCCACGGCTGCACCGAAGAGCAAGCCGACCCACCGGGCCACGGCTGCACCGACGGGCGAGCCAGCCCGCCCACCCACGGCTCCACCGACGGGCGAGCCACCCCACCCGGCCACGGCTCCACCGACGGGCGACCTCGGCGGAACACCCATGCACCCGCTCCGGCCCGAGGGGTGAGCCGTACTGCTCACCTGCGGCCGAGCGAGTACGGCGGAGTTGCCGGGACGCCTGCCCGCTCCGAGCCGATGGGCGAACCACCGCACCAAGCCAGGACCGCACCGACGGGCGACCTCGGCGGCACGCCTGTGCGTCCGACGCGCGCAGGGCCGGCGGGTGAACCAGCGCGGCCGGCCATGGCTGCGTCGTGGGGGCTTTGGCGGCCATGCTCCGTCCGGGCCGCGGGACAGGATGATCCGCCGCGTCCACAGACCGCGACACCGTCACCCGTCCGCAACAGCGGACCACCACCGCCCACCCCGTCGGCACCCCGCGCGGGCCGCCCGGCGGACGCCGACCGGTCGGTATGGGGCGGTGACCGGCTGATCCGCCGGGCTGGGCGATGAGCGGCTCATTGTCACGGGCAGCGGTCGTTGGTGCACGGCGAGCGGTCGAATTGGCTGCTCACCTGGGCCGAAGCCCGGCTCCGAGCCCGCCGCGCAGGGGTCCGGAAGCCCCGCGGAACCTGGGATTTCCCGCGACGAACGGTCCGTGTGCGGTCGCCGTTCACCGCCGATCCGCGCCGGGGGGGGTTCGGTCGGGCCGTATGGATCACTGGGCGTTCATCGCCTCGTAACCACCGGTTGTCGCGTGGGGGTTCCGAGCAATGTGCAACTTGCCGTTAAGTGAGATGTGCGACACCACGACCGGGTCCAGGGGGTCGCGGGGAACCGGAACTTGAAGGCAGGAAAGACAATGTTGGACGCGAATTGGCCGGACAGCTGGCGCGGTGCCTTCCGCATCGAACTGCGGGCGGAGGCGATCGGCCTCGCCTGGCGCGGCTGGCCGGTGCTCCCGGGCGTCAACCCCGCTCCGCTCGCCGGCGGCGACGACCTCACCTGGCGTCGTCCGGTTCCGGCCAGTGACGCCTGGCGTGAGCAGCTCGGCACCCACGCCCACGAGGTCGCCACCTGGTTCTCCGACCGCACCCACAGCCTGCTCGTCGCCACCGGCACCGTGCTCGACGCCATCGAGGTCGACGACGAACTCGGCAAGCGCGCCTGCCGCCTCCTCCGCGCCATCGGCCACCCCGCGCCCATCATCGCGCTGCCGAACGGCCGCTGGCTCTTCCTGACCACCGTCGCCGACCGCATCCCGGCCGAGCTGGCCGAGCGCGCCGCCATCCAGTGGCACGGCAAGGACAGCTACATCCCGCTGCCTCCGTCGCCGTTCCAGCACGGTGTCGTGCACTGGCGCGTCAAGCCCGAGGTCTGCGGCTGGCAGCTGCCGGACGCCGCCGAGGTGCACGACGTCCTCGTGCGGGCCCTGGCCGGCGAGCGTGCCGGGCAGCTGGTCCAGACCAGCGCGGCCTGAGAAGGCCGAACCACAGAACCACCGCCACCGGCCGGTCCCAGCCCGGCCGCGGCGGAGCAGGACACAACTCCATGAACCACCAAGTGGCCGTTCTAGGCACCGTGTTGACGCAACGCCCCGAGCACGGTTCCCAGCACAGCCACTGCCCCCGCCTTGTCCAGCGGCTCGTTGCCGTTCCCGCACTTCGGCGACTGGACGCAGGACGGGCATCCCGTCGGGCACTCGCAGGAGACGATCGCCTCCCGCGTTGCGGCCAGCCACGGGACAATCGCGGCATAACCGCGTTCGGCAAATCCCGCACCCCCGGGATGCCCGTCATGCACGAACACCGTCGCCTCCCCGGTGTCTTCGTGCCACGCGGTACTCACCCCGCCGATGTCCCACCGGTCGCACGTAGCGAACAGCGGTAGCAGGCCGATCGCCGCGTGCTCGGCGGCATGCAGGGCACCGGGGACCCGTGCCGGAACCAACCCGGCACCCCCCGGTGTCCTGCCACCCTCGCGAACGGGCCCCCGACCGTTCGCCTGGGTCTCCTCCCCGGTCCCCACCGGCCCCGCAGATTCGGTCCCCACCCGATGGCCCCCGGTCCCCACCTCGCCATCGGCCCCGGAATCACCGACGACGGCCGAGCGGACCGCAGTGGCCGGGTCGGTTTCCGCAGGTTCGGCAGCCGAGCGGCCTCCCGCCCGCCGCCGCGTCTCTTCGATTCCGAGCAGCTCCGCGGACACCGTGTACCAGACCGCGCGCGTGCGCAGGCTCTGCTCCGGCATGTCGAGCGGCGTGTGGTCCAGCACCTCCCCGGACGGCCGCCTCCGCAGGTAGCCGACCACCTGCGACGTCACGGCCACCTCGCCGAGGCAGACGCTCACCCCGCCGCAGTCCTGCTTCTCCTGCGTGCTCAGCACCGAGATGTCCACGATCTCGCGCGGCGTCGTCGTCCAGTCCGGGTTCTCCGCGTGCACCAGCGCCAGCCCCTGGTCCAGATCCAGCTCGTCGACGACGTACGACGACCCCTGGTGCAGGTACACCGCGCCGGGGTGGACCGCGAAGCAGGCCGAGCCCGGGTCGACCGTCCCGAGCATCCGGCCGGAGTCCGACTCGACCACCGCGATCTGCTCCCCGCCGGTGCCGCGGATGCCGACCTCGGCGTGCGGCCGGTCCCGCGAAGTCCAGTACCAGCCGCTCGACCGGCGCCGCACCAGCTTCTGTTCCGCCAGCTCGGCCAGCACCTCCTGGGCCGCCGAACCGCCGAACACCTCCAGCTCGGGGAGAGTCAGCGGCAGCTCCGCGACGGCGCACGCGAGCTGCGGCGCCAGCACGTACGGGTTCGCCGGGTCGAGCACCGCCGTCTCCACCGGCCGCGAAAGCAACGCCTCCGGGTGGTGCACCAGGTAGGTGTCGAGCGGGTCGTCCCGCGCGACGAACACCACCAGTGCCGAATCGCCGGACCGGCCCGCCCGCCCGGCCTGCTGCCAGAACGACGCGAGCGTGCCCGGGTAGCCGGCCAGCACCACCGCGTCCAGGCCCGCGATGTCGACGCCGAGCTCCAGCGCGTTCGTCGTCGCGACCCCCAGCAGCCGGCCCGACAACAGTGCGGCCTCCAGCGCACGACGCTCTTCCGGCAGGTACCCAGACCTATACGCCGCAACGGTTTCCGACAACACCGGGTCCACTTCGGACAATATGCGACGCGCACCCAGCGCGGCCAGCTCCGCGCCCCGCCGCGACCGGATGAACGCCAGTGACCGCGCGCCTTCCAGCACCAGGTCCGCGAGGATCCGCGACGTCTCCGCGCC
This sequence comes from Amycolatopsis sp. MtRt-6, assembly GCF_017308975.1. Lineage (GTDB taxonomy): Bacteria > Actinomycetota > Actinomycetes > Mycobacteriales > Pseudonocardiaceae > Amycolatopsis. Next base: position 238,569 of record NZ_JADWPD010000010.1, read on the forward strand.
CGCCGAACGGCGGACCGGCGCGCCGTTTTCCCCGGTCAGCTCCTCCAGCAGCGGCGGCTCCCACAACGCGACCGTGCGGGCGCCGCGCGGTGACGCGTCTTCGGTCACGGCCACGCAAGGCACCCCCGTGAGCCGCGAAGCAAACGAAGCAGGCGAAGCCGTTGTCGCCGAAGCGAGCACGAAGACCGGCGAAGCGCCGTAGTGCTCGGCCACCCGCCGAAGCCGGCGAAGCAGCAGAGCGACGTGCGAGCCGAAGACGCCACGGTAGCCGTGGCACTCGTCGACGACCACGCAACCGAGCCGCCGGAAGAACGTCGCCCACCGGCCGTGCGCCGAGAGGATCCCGCGGTGCAGCATGTCCGGGTTCGTGAACACCCAGTTCGCGTGGGCGCGCACCCAGTCGCGCTCCACCATCGGCGTGTCCCCGTCGAACGCCGCCGCCCGCACCCCCGGCACGTCCAAAGAGGACACCGCACGCAGCTGATCCGCGCCCAGCGCCTTCGTCGGCGAGAGGTACAGCGCGTTCGCCTTCTCGCCCGCGGCCAGCCGCGACAGCACCGGCAGCTGGTAGGCGAGCGACTTCCCCGAGGCCGTCCCGGTCGAAATCACGACGTGCCGGCCCTCGTACGCGTGCGAAGCCGCCTCGGCCTGGTGTGCCCAGGGCGCAGAAACACCACAGTCACGCAGCGCAGCGACAACCGCCGGATCCGCCCACGACGGCCACTCTGCGTAGCGCGCGGCGCGACCCGGCAGGTCCGCGACGTGCGTGACCGGCTGCTCGCGCGACGGGATGCCGGCGGTCACCCGCCTCAGCAGCCGCCGCCCCCGTGATTCGTCCACCCGCCGAGCTTGGCACAGGGGTACGACAGTTCTGGCATCCCCAGCTGCGCCAACGGATCGGCGAAAGGGTGATCGATCAAGTGAGGAGGCTCACAAGGTAACGGAATGTACCGTCACCGGGACGGCGTGAAGACGCAGGTTGCGATACCAATACACTCCCGCAATCCACACCCTCTGTGGTGAGCGTCATGTGAGACGTGCATTGCTGCCCGGCTAGCGTGTCGCTCGGTACAGGGTCCATGCCAGCGCCGGCCGTGTCGAACCCTCGGCTTGCCGTCGACGCTGGCGCAGAGCGACGTCTCCTGGAGGACGAATGTCACGGCAGTTCCTCGCGGAGGGCGCGGGAAATATCTCGCTCTCCGGAGGTGGCTACACGATTGTCGGTGTAGTCGCCGTGGTCGCGCTTGCCGCACTCGTCATCGGCTACGTCCTGCTCAAGGAGGTGCTGGCCGCAGGCCAGGGCACCGCCAAGATGCAGGACATCGCCAAGGCGGTGCAGGAAGGCGCGGCCGCTTACCTCAAGCGCCAGCGGAACACCCTCGCGATCTTCGGCGTGGTCGTGTTCCTCCTGCTCTTCATCCTGCCCGCCGACGACTGGAACGAGAAGATCGGCCGGTCGATCTTCTTCCTGGTCGGTGCGGGCTTCTCGTTCGCGATCGGCTACCTCGGCATGTGGCTGGCGACGCAGGCGAACCTGCGCGTCGCGGCCGCGTCGCGTGAGGAAGGCGGCCGCGAGAAGGCGATGCGCGTCGCGTTCCGCACCGGCGGCGTGGTCGGCATGATCACCGTCGGCCTCGGCCTGTTCGGCGCCGCGGTCGTCGTGCTCGTCTACACGGGCCAGGCCCCGAAGGTGCTCGAGGGCTTCGGGTTCGGCGCCGCCCTGATCGCGATGTTCATGCGTGTCGGCGGCGGTATCTTCACCAAGGCCGCCGACGTCGGCGCGGACCTGGTCGGCAAGGTCGAGCAGGGCATCCCGGAGGACGACCCGCGCAACGCCGCGACCATCGCGGACAACGTGGGCGACAACGTCGGTGACTGCGCCGGCATGGCCGCGGACCTCTTCGAGTCCTACGCCGTCATGCTGGTCGCCGCGCTGATCCTGGGCAGCACCGCCTTCGGCGTGCACGGCCTGATCTTCCCGCTGATCGTGCCGGCCATCGGCGTGATCACCGCCGTCATCGGTGTCTACATCACCAAGGCGCGCGCGGGCGAGGGCGGCCTGGTCACGATCAACCGCTCCTTCTACATCTCCGCGGTGATTTCCGCGGTGCTGTCGGCGATCGCGGCGTTCGTGTACCTGCCGAGCAGCTTCTCCGACTTCGGCCAGGACTTCGCCTCGACGTCCGGCAACCCGGCGGTCATCGCGACCGTCGCGGTGATCATCGGCATCGTGCTCGCCGCGGTCATCCTGAAGCTGACCGGTTACTACACCGGCACCGAGTACAAGCCGGTCAAGGACGTCGGCAAGACGTCGGAAACCGGTCCGGCGACGGTCATCCTGTCCGGCATCTCGGTCGGCTTCGAGTCCGCTGTGTACACCGCGCTCGTCATCGGCGCGGCCGTGTTCGGCGCGTACCTGCTGGGCGGCGGCATCGCGCTGTTCGCCGTGGCACTGGCCGGCACCGGCCTGCTGACCACGGTCGGCGTCATCGTCGCGATGGACACCTTCGGCCCGGTTTCGGACAACGCGCAGGGCATCGCCGAGATGTCCGGTGACGTCGACGAGAAGGCCGCGCAGATCCTGACCGAGCTCGACGCGGTCGGCAACACCACCAAGGCCATCACCAAGGGCATCGCGATCGCCACCGCGGTCCTCGCGGCGACGGCGCTGTTCGGTTCCTATTCGGACGCGATCACGAAGACGCTGTCCGGCATGGGCACCGGCGTGGTCACCGGGCTCGACGCGGCGAAGTCGTTCGTAAACGAGATCGTCAGCCCGAACACGCTCGTCGGCGTGATCATCGGTGCGGCCGTGGTGTTCCTCTTCTCCGGCCTCGCGGTGAACGCGGTTTCCCGCGCCGCCGGCGCGGTCGTCTTCGAGGTGCGCCGCCAGTTCCGCGACATCCCGGGGATCATGGAAGGCACCACCCGCCCCGAGTACGGCAAGGTCGTCGACATCGTCACGCGCGACTCGCTGCGTGAGCTGACGACGCCGGGCCTGCTGGCGGTCTTCGCCCCGATCGCGGTCGGCTTCGGCCTGGGCACCGGCGCGCTCGCCGGCTACCTGGCCGGCGCGATCGCGTGCGGCACCCTGATGGCGATCTTCCTCGCCAACTCCGGTGGCGCGTGGGACAACGCGAAGAAGCTGGTCGAAGACGGCAACCACGGTGGCAAGGGCTCGTCCTCGCACGAGGCCACCATCATCGGTGACACCGTCGGTGACCCGTTCAAGGACACCGCCGGCCCGGCGATCAACCCGCTGATCAAGGTGATGAACCTGGTCTCCGTGCTGATCGCGCCCGCCGTCGTGCAGTTCTCGATCGGTCCCGACGAGAACGCCGCCGTCCGCATCATCATCTCGCTGGTCGCGGTCGCCGTGATCGTGGCGGCGATCGTGGTGTCCAAGCGGCGGGGCACCGTCATCTCCGACACCCCGGCCGAAATCAAGGCCTGAGTTCCAAGGTGACCCCCGGGCCCGGCACGCGGCGACGCGTGCCGGGCCCGGGGCCTGCCATCCCAGAAAGGCCCGGCGCCTGGCGAAGCAGCACCGAGTCGGTACCGTCGGGGCTGCCGGGACGTCGTCGGGCAGGAGGTACGCGGGTGCGGCTGCGGTCCACCGTTTTCGCCGCGCTGACCACGACGATCGCCATCGGTCTCGCCGGCTGCGGGCAGCCGGCCACGGACCCGCCGCCACCTGACCAGGATCTCCAGGTGACGACCGTGGTGCCACAGGCCGATCCCGCGGCGAGGTGGGCGGCCGGCTACTGCGACGCGGTGACGCACCTGGTTCGTGCGCTCGCGGCACTTCCCGCCGTCGATCCGAGCACGCCGCAGAAGGCGTCCCGGACGTCCAGTGACCTGCTTTCTTCGGTGGTCGACGGGCTCGACCGCAGCCTGGCCGGGCTGAACGCGCTCGGTGCGCCGCCGGTGCCGTCGGCGGACGCCGGGCGCAAGGACGTCATCGGGCAGTTCGCCGAAATCCGGGCGGAGGCCGAAAACGCACGCCGTCGCATCGACGCGGCCCGCGGCAACGCCACGGCGACGAAGGCGGCTCTCGGCGAGGCCAGGGCGACGCTCGACCGCATCGACGCGCTCGACTACCTCAGCGGCCTCAAGGACGTCCCGGCCCTGGCCGCGGCCGAACAGCGCGCGCCGGCCTGCCGCGACCTGGATCAACCGGCCGGCTGAAGATCCGCGCGAGACCTGCCGTTAATCGAACTTGTGTTCTAGTATGGCGCGGTGGATCGGACGATCTCGCTCTTCTCTGCCGAGGCCAGCGGGCCGGGCCTGGGCGACCTGGCCGGCCTGCTGTGCTGCCACGGCCAGATCACCGGCTTCGGGCGCACCGCCGCCCGGCTGTCGGTGGTCGTCGAGGAGCCGTGGCGGGCGCACGTCCTGGCCGGCGAGTTCCGCTGCCGCGGCGCGGACGCCCAGGTCTCGAAGGCCGAGTGCGGCCGCCCGCAGGTCCGTACGTCGTTCCGGGTCGACCTGCTGCCGCTGGCGCTGCGGTGGCTGCGTGAGGGCCGCACGGGCCCGGTCGAAGACGACTCGGGCAAGGCGGTGCCGGACGGGTTCCGGCTGAGTGGCGCGATGCTGCGGATGTGGGCGCTGGCCGGCGGCCGTCCCGGCACGCAGGGTTACCTGCTCGGCGTCGATCCGCTGGCGCCCGGCATGCACGAGCGGCTGGTCGAGGCGCTGACGCCGTTGGGTGTCGCGGCGAAGCTGACCGGGCCGAAAGCCGAGGTCCCGGCGGTCAAAGTCACTGGGAAACGCCGGCTGGAGGCGCTACTGGAGCTGATCGGGGAGCCGCCGCCCGGCGCCGAAGCGGCGTGGCCGGGTTCGGCACCCCAACCGGTCCCGCACCCGGAGGCCGTGACGAGCACGGCCTGACCGGGTGCGGGCGCCGCGTCAGGGCCGGGGCAGCGTGCAGCCGGCCTGGGTGAGCGCGATCTCGTTGGCCGCGGTGAGGCAGGCCGGGATGCCGTAGGTCTCCTGGCCGTAGTTGATGCCTGCACGCACGGTGACGTTGCCGGCCTGGTCGACCTCACACGGGTTGTTGTCCGTGCACCGCCCGCCGTCCTCGTTGCCGGTGTTGTTCACGCCGACGACCTTGCCGCCGGAGATGATCGGCGAACCGGACGTGCCGCCGATGGTCTTGCAGGCGGACGTGTAGCGGATCGAGTCCTTCCAGGTCCAGCTGCCCTCCTTCAGCCGGTAGACGAAACCGTCGATGTTGCAGGAGTAGATGCGCTTCCAGTAGCCCGAGACGACGTCGATCGCCGCACCGGCCGTCGGGTGGGCGTTGGACAGCTCCAGCGGCGAGATCCCGTAGGTCGCCTTGATCTGCGCGTAGGTGGTGGTGAGCTGGTAGAGCGACACGTCGGTGTCGGTCATCGTCCCGTAGACGATCTTCCGGGCCCGGAGCGTGCCCGCGTTGCTGCCACTGGCGGTGAGCAGCGTGAACGACCGGCTCGACGACCGGTTGGTGATGACCTGGCCCGGCGCCGGGAAACCGGTTTCGAGGCAGTGGCCGTTGGACATGACGAGCGCGGGCGCGGTGTCGGGCGTCGCGGCCGGCTTGACCACCGACCCCGAGCAGTTGGACAGGGCCACGGTGCCGGCGAAGTTCGCCGCGGCGGCGTTCGCCGGAGTGGCCCCCAGCAATACTGTGGCGGTCACGGCGGTGAACAGGGCGCCGAGCAGGCGTCGGGTCATGGCGGGTCCTTTCGGCTGGACGGGGAAACCAGTGAAGCGGTGACATCCCCGGGCCCACCACCGTCGAACGGAGGGTATCCGCACGGTCACCCGCTAGGCTGCGCGGGACGTGGCCGAAATCACGTGGCAGGTACGTTGGGGAAACATCGTCGAGGTCAGCGGCGATGCGCTGGACACAGGACCGGCGGCGTGTTGGGCCACCTCCGCGCCGTCCGGCCGGGAACAGCGTGCACACTGGCAGGTCGAGACACGGGCCCTGGCAGGGACGTGGTGCAGTCCCGCGGCGGCGGGACGAGATGAGCGGAGAGCAGGACAGCGTGGCAGGAGCACGGACCAAGAAGAACGGAGCCGCGGCGGGCAACGGCGCCGGGCACCGGCGGCTGGTCATCGTCGAGTCGCCGACGAAGGCCCGCAAGATCGCCCCCTACCTGGGCGGCGGTTACGTCGTCGAGTCCTCCGTCGGGCACATCCGCGACCTGCCGCGTGGTGCCGCCGACGTGCCCGCCCAGTACAAGGGCGAGGCGTGGGCGCGGCTCGGCGTCGACGTCGACAACGGCTTCAAGGCCCTCTACGTGGTCACCCCGGACAAGAAGTCCAAGGTTACCGAGCTCAAGGGCCTGCTGAAGGACGTCGACGAGCTCTACCTCGCCACCGACCCCGACCGCGAGGGCGAGGCCATCGCGTGGCACCTCCTCGAGACGCTGAAGCCGAAGGTCCCGGTCCGCCGGATGGTCTTCCACGAGGTCACCGAGCAGGCGATCCGCGCGGCCGCCGACTCGACCCGTGAGCTGGACGCCGACCTCGTCGACGCCCAGGAGACCCGCCGCATCCTCGACCGCCTCTACGGCTACGAGGTCTCGCCGGTGCTGTGGAAGAAGGTCATGCCGAAGCTTTCGGCGGGCCGCGTGCAGTCGGTGGCGACCCGGATCGTGGTCGAGCGCGAACGCGAGCGGATGCGCTTCACCTCGGCGTCCTACTGGGACATCTCGGCGACGATGGACGCCGGTGAAGAGGCCTCGCCGCGGAACTTCCCGGCGCGGCTCGTCGCCGTCGACGGCGCGCGCCTGGCCACCGGCCGCGACTTCGGCTCGGACGGGCGGCTCAAGGCGTCGAACACCGAGGTCCGCGTGCTGGCGGAGGCCGACGCGCGGCGCCTGGCCGAAGCGCTGAAGCAGCGTGACTTCAAGGTCGCGAGCGTCGAGGAGAAGCCGTACACGCGGAAGCCGTACGCGCCCTTCATGACGTCGACGCTGCAGCAGGAGGCGGGCCGCAAGATGCGGTTCACCTCGGAGCGCACCATGCGGATCGCGCAGAAGCTGTACGAGAACGGCTACATCACTTATATGCGTACCGACTCCACGACGCTGTCGGAGTCGGCGATCTCGGCCGCGCGCAGCCAGGCCACGCAGCTGTACGGCAAGGAGTACGTCTCGCCGACGCCGCGCCAGTACACGCGCAAGGTGAAGAACGCGCAGGAGGCCCACGAGGCGATCCGGCCGTCGGGCGAGGTCTTCCGCACGCCGGGCCAGGTCGCGGGCGAGCTGGACACCGACGAGTTCCGGCTCTACGAGATGATCTGGCAGCGCACGATCGCGTCGCAGATGGCGGACGCGAAGGGCACCACGATGTCCGTGCGCATCGTCGGCAACGCGACGTCGGGCGAGGAGTGCACCTTCGCCGCTTCGGGCCGCACGATCACCTTCGCGGGCTTCCTCAAGGCGTACGTCGAGGCGGTCGACACCGAGACCGGTGGCGAGGCCGACGACAAGCAGAGCCGCCTGCCGGTGCTGGAGAAGGACCAGGCGCTGACCGCGTCCGAGCTGAACCCGGACGGCCACACCACCTCGCCGCCGGCGCGGTACTCGGAGCCGAGCCTGGTCAGCAAGCTGGAAGAGCTGGGCATCGGCCGTCCGTCGACGTACGCGTCGATCATCAAGACGATCCAGGACCGCGGCTACGTCTGGAAGAAGGGCTCCGCGCTCGTCCCGTCGTGGGTCGCGTTCGCCGTGATCGGCCTGATGGAACGGCACTTCGAGCGGCTGGTCGACTACGACTTCACCGCCGGCATGGAAGACGAGCTCGACCGCATCGCGGCCGGTGACGAGCAGCGCGCGCAGTGGCTGTCGAAGTTCTACTTCGGCGGCGACATGGGCGTCGACGGCTCGATCGGCCGCCTGGGCGGGCTCAAGAAGCTGGTCGAAGGCAGCGTCGAGGACATCGACGCCCGGGAGATCAACTCGATCCCGCTGTTCAGCGACGCCGACGGGCACACCGTCGTGGTCCGCGTGGGCCGCTACGGGCCGTACCTGGAGCGCGAGGTCGACGGGAACTCGCAGCGCGCGAACCTGCCGGAGGACCTGCCCCCGGACGAGCTCACGCAGGAGATCGCGGAGAAGCTGTTCGCGACCCCGCAGGAGGGCCGCACACTCGGCACCGACCCGGTGAGCGGGCACGAGATCGTCGCCAAGGAAGGCCGCTTCGGGCCGTACGTGACCGAGGTGCTGCCGGAGATCGAGATCCCCGAAGACGCCACGGCCGCGCAGAAGAAGGCCGCGAAGGCGAAGGCGCCGAAGCCGCGGACGGGCTCGCTGTTCAAGTCGATGGACATCGAGACGATCACGCTGGAAGACGCGCTGAAGCTGCTCTCGCTGCCGCGCGTGGTCGGCAAGGACCCGGAGTCCGGCGACGAGATCACGGCGCAGAACGGGCGCTACGGGCCGTACCTGAAGAAGGGCACGGACTCGCGTTCGCTCTCGACCGAGGATCAGCTTTTCTCGATCACCCTCGAAGAAGCGCTGAAGATCTACTCGGAGCCGAAGCAGCGTGGCCGGTCCGCGACGGCGAAGCCGCCGCTCAAGGAGCTCGGCGACGACCCGGTGTCGGGCAAGCCGATGGTGGTCAAGGACGGGCGGTTCGGCCCGTACGTGACCGACGGCGAGTACAACGCGACGCTGCGGAAGGGCGACGAGATCGAGTCGCTGACCGCGGAGCGGGCGGCCGAGCTGCTGGCGGAGAAGCGCGCCAAGGGCCCGGCGCCGAAGCGGAAGGCGCCGGCGCGCAAGCCGGCTTCGACGACGGCGAAGACGGTCAAGGCGGGCACGACCAAGAAGGCCGCCGCCGCGAAGTCGACCACGGCGAAGCGCTCGAGCTCCACCGCGACGAAGGCCAAGTAAGACGCGAGGGCCTCCCCACCTGGCTGGCGGGGAGGCCTCACACTTTCAGGTGACACCTCGAACGGATGTTCGGGAAATTGTCGGTGGTGCCGGGTTCCATGAACGCGTGACCAAAACACCACGCACCGTGCACGCGGTGACCACCAAGATCCTGAAGCCGGTCCGGGCGGCGGCCGCCGGCAGTTCCACCGCCACGGACATGATGGAGTCGCTGACCGGCTTCATCGGCACCGGCGGCGTCTGCGGCGTGGCCGTCGCGATGTCCGACGAGCCGTGGACGTCGGCGTTCTTCGACGACCGCACCAAGTTCGGCATCGCCGGGGACGGCTTGCGCCTGTCCGGGCCTTCGCCGGGAGGCGTCGCCGAGTTGCTCCACCTGGCGTTGACGCGCCTGCCTTCGCTGCCGCCGGCGCCGGGCGAGGGGCTGTACCTCGAAGGGGACGAGCGGGGCGTGCTCGAGCCCGAGCAGGAGTGCCTCGTCCTCGACATGCTGGACGACCTGCGGCGGCCCCGGCTCGGCACCGTCCAGCTCGACATCGTCCGCGACGGCTCGCCGTCGCGGTGGGAGATGCTGGCGTTCGTCGACGACGACCGCGGCCGCCACCTGGCGGCGCTGAGCAGACCGCGGGGCGGCCACCGCCGGCTCTGGTGGCTGCCCGGGACTGTCGAGCGGCTCGCGGAGTTCGTCGAGGGGCGGGTGCCGGAGCATGGCTGAGCCGCTCGCCGACCGCTCGCCGAACGATCTCACACGCTCGAACACATGTGCGAGAAATTGTCGGTGCCAGGGTGTTCAATCAAGGGGTGAGCAACGCAGTCGCCGTCTTCGACGTCATCGACGAGGTCATCGCCCCGCTCTCGGCCGAGGTGCCGGAGCGGCCCTCGGTGATGGAGTTCTACGACCCCGAGTTCGAGATCCCGCCGGTGCTGGCGGACACCGGCCCGCTGCCGGGCCGTCGCTCCTCGCCCGTGTCGAGCCTCGCGGACGAGGTGGAGCAGTACACGCGGTTCGTCGCCGGGATGGCCGCGATCGGCCTCGCGCCGGGCGGGGAGGTCACCGCGGAAGCGGTCGGGCTGTACCGGGCGCTGCGCGGCGGCTTCATCCGCGGCGTCGTCACCGGGGTCTTCCCGGCTCGGGCCAAGCCGTGGGAGGTGCGGTTCTTCGGCGACGAGGACTACACCACGGTCCTGCACAAGCTGGGCAACCGCGCGCGGCTGCGGTCGGGCTTCCTCAGCGAGCTGCCGGGCTGGGTGTTCGACGGGCTGCCCGACCGGCCACCGGGCCCGGGCGAGCACCTCCGCATCGAGACCGACGAGCGCGGGCTGATCCCGCGCCGGTGCGAGCGGGCGGTCGAGCTGATCCGGGAGTGCGCGGCCCGGCCGCGGCTGGGCACGGTGCTGGTCGACCTCGCGGTGCGCAACGCGATCCTGGCCGAGTACCCGCACGGCGCGTTCGGGCTGGTGGACAACGACCTCGGCCGGTACCAGTTCAGCGCCGCGGTGGCGCGGAACGGGCGCTGGACGGTCACGTGGGGCCCGGCGTCGCGGAGCACGGCCGAGCAGTGGATCGTCGAGGCGGTGCAGAGCCATGCGTGAGCAGCCGGCGGTGCGCACGACGGCCGGCGAGGGCGTGGACAGGGTGGTCGCGGCGGCCTCGAAGGACCTGACGGTGCGCGAGGCGATCCTCGCGGCGGCGGAGCTGAACAGCGGCGTCCCGGACCCCCGTCCGTCGGCCGATACCGGCTCGGGCCCGGGCGCCGGTTCGGGTTCGGGCTCGGGTCCGGGCGCCGGCTCGGGCTCTGCCACCGGATCTGGCTCCGGTTCCGCGGCCGGGGCCGGGTCTGGTTCGGGCGCCGAGCCTGGGGCCGGGGCTAGTTCGGGCGAGAGGCGGCGGCATGGCTGAGCGCACGGCGGCGCGGGAGCTGCTGGAGCTGGCGGCGGGTCCGGTGCTGGCGGCGATGCCGGACCGCGAGCCGGTCGACCGGCTGTACAACCCGGACGTCAGCGACCACGACATCCTGGTCCACGGCCCGGTGTCGGACGACCCGGCGGACCTGGTGGCCGAGGTCGAGCGGCACATGGCGTGGGCCGCCTGGATCGACGGCACACCGTTCGGCGAAAACGGCGAGCTCAACGAGATCGGCTTCGAGGTGGTGTCGCTGATGCTGCGCGGCTCGGTCCGCGCGGCACTGTGCGGCGTGTTCGACGAAGGCCCGGAGACGGCGGACATCCGCTGCTACGCCGACGGCGAGCGAGCGTTCATGATGGGCTCGCTCCCCGGCCGCACGGCGATCCACCTGGCGGATTTCGAGGAGCTGCCGGAGATGCTGGTGGCCGAGCTGCCCGAGGTCCCGTTCGGTGCTTCGCCGAGGGCAATCTGGGTCTCGGTGGACGACGGCGGCCTGGTCCACGACGGTCAGGACGAAGACGTGGGCGCAATGCGCGAGCTCCTGGCCCGCCCCAGGTCGGGAACGGCGGTCCTGGACATGCTGGCCTTCGGCGGCCTGTGCGCAGAGTTCCCGGACCACGGTTTCGTCCTGGTCGACACGGACCTGGGCCGCTTCGCCCTGGCGGCACTGGACCGAGGAGAGGGCCACCGCCAGCTGGTCCTGAGCCCCTTCAGCCGCGGCATGCTCCGCGACTGGTGCCGAAAGATGATCGACCTCGGACAGGAGGAGACGCCCTGAGCCCTTCCCGGATCGACCCAGCCCAGCCAAGTCCGAGCCCAGTCGAGCCCGACCCAACCGCGCCCAGCCGAGCCCGACCGAGCCCAGCCAAGCCGAGCCCGACCCCAGCCCGACCCCAGCCGAGCCGACCCACTCTGGCTCGGCCCGGCCGAGCCCAGCCCAGCCCGAACCAGTCGAGCCCAGCCCGGCCGCCCGCCCCGGTTCGCCCGTGCCCCTCGAGCCCACCCCATCCGCGCCTCAAGCCCCCACCGTCAAACTGGCCACAGAAAGGCCACCCCCTGGCCACCCACCCCCTTCAACCGCTGTGACTCGTCTCACTACGATCTGTCACCATCAGCGGTCGACCCGGTGACCGTCGGGCTGGACACTGCAGGGTGTTCGGGTACGGGCTTGCGCTGCGTGACCGACCATCCAATGCAGACAGAGCCATTGGGCGGATGCGTTATCCGCCTGTGTCGCTACCCTGGAAAGGCGAGGACATTCAGTAGTGAGGTGGTCACCATGAGCGCGAACGGTGAGGCTCCCTTCTTCAATGCCCCCGAGCTCACTCAGCGCGACGGCACTCTGTCCGAAGCACCCGGCGAAATGTTCGCTGATCCGGTCTCCGGGCTGGTCACCGCGTCGCCCGAGCCGCGCACCGCGGTTCCGAATGGCCACGAGCCCGCCGCCATCCCGGTGGCCGGGCCCGTGAAGCCCGACGAGGAAGTCGTCCGCCGGATGGTCGAGGAGACGCTTCGCGAGGAGAAAGCGAAGACACCCGAGGCGATCCCGCCGGCCGGCACCCTGAACCAGGACCAGCCGCTGGGGCTGCTCCCGCGGCAGCGGACCCGGCGGCGCACCTGGCCGACCCGGCCGCCGCAGATCATGCGGCCCGTGCGGCAGGATCCGCTCGCCGAGGGCGACCCTGACGACGTCGATGTCGTGCCCGTCAAGCGGCGGCGGCTGCCGCGGATGCCCTCGGTCTCGATGCCGGCTTTCAACCGGCCGTCGTCGAGCGCTGCCGGGGTCATGCTGGCCGTCGTCCTGCTGATCGCGTTCGGTTTCGTCGCCATCGAGATGGTGTCGAGCCTGGTCAGCAGCGTAACGGGGCTGTTCGACTAGCGTCGTCGCCTGCCCCGCACCACGGGGCCGTCCCGCGCGCCAGGGGCCGATCGGGCTACCCTGGCTTCACGGTCGGGTCCTCTCGCGGGGGCGTCCGGCACCGCGGTGACTAGTGGGGTGGGCGTATCAGCGAGGGCGTGCGATCGGTACCCGGGGCCGGCCCGGGTGCGTCGTCGGGCGCCGAGGCGTCCACGATCAACCGGGTCCGGCGGGTACTGGCGATCAAACCTTTCCGGCGGCTCTGGGGCGTCACGTACCTGTGCAGCGTGGCCGACTGGCTGAACATCCTGGCCCTCACCGGCCTGGCCACGAAGCTCACCGACAACTACTTCGCGCAGAACTTCGCCTTCGTCGGCGTCGTGCTGACCGGCCTGGCACCGGGGCTGCTGTTCGCCCCGATCGGCGGGCTGCTCGCCGACCGGTTCGACCGCCGCAAGGTCATGGTCGTCGCCGACCTGCTGCGGTGCGGCTTCCTGCTGTCCATCGCCATCGTCAGCGCGCCCTGGTGGCTGCTGGCCGGCAACTTCCTCGTCGGCTGCGCGTCGAGCATGTGGATCCCCTCGAAAGAGGCAGCGGTCCCGAACCTGCTCCGCCGTCCCGACCAGGTCGAAACGGCCAACCAGCTCGGCATGGTGATGACCTACGGCCTCGCCGTCATCACCGCGGCCGGCGCGAACGCCGTCATCACCGGCGTCAACACGACGTTCCACCTCTTCCCCGGCGACCCCAGCCTCAACATCGCGAAGCTGGTCGTCATCATCACCGGCCTGCTCTACCTCGCCAGCGCCATCCTCATCGCCACGCGGATCCCCGAGCTCTCGCTGCGCAACGTCCACGCGCTGCCGGAACAGAAGGTCAAGGCGGCCGACGAGGAAAAGCTCGGCATCGGCGCGATGATCGCCGACGGCTTCCGGTTCATCCGCAGCACGCCGCTCGTGCGCGGGCTGCTGGTCGGCGCGTTCGGCGCGTTCGTCGCCGGCGGCGCGGTGATCGGCTCGGCCAAGCCGTACTCCTCGAGCCTGCTGGCCGGTGACTCCGCGTTCAGCCTGCTGGTCCTCGCCGTCTTCCTCGGCCTCGCCACCGGCATGGTCTTCGCACCGAAACTCGCCCGCCGGCTCCCGCACGACCGGCTGTTCGGCCTCTCGATCGTCGCGGCCGCGATCTCGCTCGGCCTCGTGGCGCTGTCCCCGCACCTGACGATCTCGCTGATCGCCGTGGTGCTGGTCGGCATCTGCGCCGGCACCGCGTTCCTCACCGGTGTGACGATCATCGGCTCGCGGGTCGAGGACGCCATCCGCGGCCGGATCAACGCGATCTACCAGCTGATGATGAAGCTGGTGCTGTTCGGCACCACGGTCACCGTCCCGCTGCTCGTCGGCGCGGTGCAGCGGCACACGATCACCGTCTGGGGCAACCCGCTCACCATCGACGGCACGCGCCCGGTGATGCTCGGCGGCGCCGCGATCGCGCTGGTCGCCGGCCTCTTCGCCTACCGGCAGATGGACGACAAGCGCACCGAGCCGATCCTCGCCGACCTGCGCAACGCGCTGCGCCGCACGCCGCGGCGCGTCAACGGCTACCTCATCGCCGTCGAGGGCACCACCGCGATCAACACCGCCATCCAGGCCGTCAACCTCGCCGACTGGATGCGGGGCGGCACCCGGCCGGTCGTCGTCGCCGCGGACCCCGCGCTCGACGACCAGCGGCTCACCGCGCTCGTCTCGGGCGCCTCGCTCACCGGGGCGCGGGCGCAGGCGCTGGCCGCGGCCGCGGTGCGGGCCGACATCGTGGAGCGGCACGTCCAGCCGGCGCTCGACGCCGGTTCGGTGGTCGTCATGGAACGGTTCGTCGACTCGCCGCTGGCGCACCTGTCCGCCGTCGCCGGGCTCGACAGCGACGAGCTCGAAGGCCTAGCCGACTGGGCCACCGGCCGCCTGCGCCCCGACCTGACCATCCTGCTCGACGCCGCCCCGAATGGCGCACCGCGCGACAAGTCGGCCGCGCTGAACGACCAGTGGCGCGTCCAGCACCTGCTCACCGAGATGGCCGAGGCCGACCCGGACAGGTACGTCGTGATCGACGCCGACGGCACGGACGCCGAGGTCGCCGAGCGCATCCGCACCGCGCTGCGCGCCGTCTTCGTCGGCCGGCTGGCCGCGCTGGCGCCGACGACGGAGAAGCCGGTGACGCTCCCGCTGGACACCCTGCCCATCGAGACCCCGGAAGAGCCTCGCGTGGAGGCGAAGTGACGACGACCGAACGCATCGGCGTCTGGAACCAGCTGGTCGGCCAGGAGCCCGCGGTCGAAACGCTGAGCGCGGCCGCCTCGGCCGCCGCCAAGATCATCGCCGGCGAGCCGGCCCCGCCCGGCGCGATGACGCACGCCTGGCTGCTCACCGGCCCGCCCGGCTCCGGCCGCTCGGTGGCCGCGCGGACGTTCGCCGCGGCCCTGCAGTGCAGCACCGGCACCGGCTGCGACGCCTGCCCCGGCTGCCACACGACGATGGCGGGCACGCACGCCGACGTCCGGCTCGTGGTGCCGGAAGGCCTGTCGATCTCGGTCGCCGAGATGCGCGCGCTGGTCCAGGCCGCCGCGCGCCGCCCGACGACCGGCAACTGGCAGGTCGTGATCATCGAAGACGCGGACAGGCTCACCGAAGGCGCGTCGAACGCCCTGCTCAAGGCCGTCGAGGAGCCGCCGGACCGCACGGTGTTCCTGCTCTGCGCGCCGTCGGACCACCCCGAAGACGTCTCGGTGACGATCCGCTCGCGCTGCCGCCTGGTGACGCTGCGGACGCCGCCGCCGGAGGCGATCGCCGACGTGCTGATGCGGCGGGACAACGTCGACGCCGAACGCGCGCAGTGGGCGGCTTCCGTGTGCGGTGGCCACGTCGGCCGCGCGCGCCGGCTCGCCACCGACGAGGCCGCGCGGCAGCGCCGGGCCACCGTGCTGCGGATCCCGCTCGGTCTCCGCCGGATGGGCGACGTCTTCACCTGCGCCGACCAGCTGATCAGCGCGGCCGAGGCGGACGCGGGCGAGGCCAGCAAGGCCCGCGACGAAGACGAGCGCAACGAGCTGCGGACGGCGATGGGCGGCGACGGCGTCGGCAAGGGCGTCGCCGGCGCGAAGCGAGCCGCCGAAGCCGCGGTCAAGCAGCTGGAGAAGAAGCAGAAGTCCCGCGCGACCCGCACCCAGCGCGACACGCTCGACCTCGCGCTGGTCGACCTCGCCGGCTTCTACCGCGACGTCCTGGTGACGACGACCCGCTCCGGCGCGACGCTCAACCACCCGGACCACGCCGACCAGATCCGCGAGGCGGCCTCGTCGTGGACGACGGAGTCGACGCTGCGCCGGCTCGAAGCGGTGCTGGAGTGCCGCGAGGCGATCGAGCTGAACGTGAAGCCGCGCATCGCCGTCGAGGCCATGGTCACCACGCTGCGCCAGGGTTGAAACGAAGAAGCCCGCCAGGTGTGCCTGGCGGGCTCCTTCACACCCTCGGGTCATTCGCGCGGACGCGGCGAGGGCTTGAACGGCTTTTCCTCGACGGCCACGGCCGGCAGCCGCCGCCGTCCGCCCGGCATCGCGGCCACCATGACCACGCCGAGCAGCAGCATCGCGGTGCCCGTCCAGAACAGCGGCACCGTTTCGTACGCACCGCTGGTGAAGGCCAGGTTCTTCACCGGCCCCTTCGGCGCTTCACCGCCGGCGGGCGGCGGCGTCGACGTCGTCCCGCAGACCACGCCGCCGGTCGGCGCGTACGCCCGGGCGATCTGCTCGCCGAGCGACAGCTGGGCCAGCGACGACGGCAGGTTCTTCGCCTGGTCGTCCGGCAGCAGGCTCTTGAGCTTGGTCGTCGGCAGCAGCTGCAGATCGAACATCCGCGCCGACGCGCCCAGCTGGTAACCGGCGAACGGCGTGGTCATGTTCGCCGACTTCTGGTCCAGACCGGCGATGCTCAGCCGCAGCACGCCGAGATCGAGGACGGTGCCCGCGGTGGTGCCGACCTGCTCGACGGGACCCGCCGCAGTCGCCAGCAGACCGCCGACAACGGGCAGGTCCTTGAGCTTGCCGAACTGGTCGCTCAAGGGCTTCAGCGGCAGCCCGATCGGGATGTCCTTGGTCGGGTGCGCGGCATCCAGCGTGTAGAGCGTCTTCCCGCCGGCCGCGATGGTCAGCACCGGCGCGGTGTACTCGACCTTGGACGTCTTCGCGTCACCGGTGGAGGTCACCTTGAGCGTCGGCTGGCTGACGACCTTGACGCTCAGCGCCAGCGGCGTGCCCTTGAGGATCTCGATGTCGGCGGCCTGCAGCGTCGACGTCGACTGCACGGCCTTGTTCTTCGAGCCGGGGATGTCGACCAGCTTCACCTGCGACCGCGACGACAGCGTGTTCGGCAGGCTCAGCAGCGAGCCGTTGCCGTCCGCGGCGGTCTGCCCGCCGCCCTGCAGCAGGCCGCCGAGGCTCTGCAGGCCCTTGGTCAGGTCGAACCCGCTCGCCAGCGAGTTCGGGTCGAGCTTCGGCTTCAGCGCGTCCAGGCCCAGGTTCGGCATCGACGGCACGACGTTCAGCAGCGACAAGCTGGCCACGGACGTGCTGGCATCGGCGATGGTGCCGACGCACGGACCGAGCGTCTGGCTCCACCGCGCGTGCGCGCTCCCGTTGAGCAGCCCGATGTTGAGCAGCGGGTTCGACGGCGCGTTGAGGCCCCCGCTGATCGGCTGCGGGTTGTCCGGCAACGCGGTCTGCACGACACTGCCCGGCGTCTGCGGCGCGTTCCCACCCACCGACAACCCGAACGGCGACGCCTGCGC
This sequence comes from Amycolatopsis sp. MtRt-6, assembly GCF_017308975.1. Lineage (GTDB taxonomy): Bacteria > Actinomycetota > Actinomycetes > Mycobacteriales > Pseudonocardiaceae > Amycolatopsis. The sequence continues at coordinate 256,054 of NZ_JADWPD010000010.1, forward strand.
GACCGCCTTCTCGTAGCTCAGGTAGGCATCGGAGTTCGCCGACGCGTTCGACAGACCCATCCCGGCTTCGAGCGCGGACTGCTTCGGCAACGTCTGCCCGAACCCCGGCAGGATGGTGCTCGTCGGAACGGCGTTCGGCAGCAACCGGATGATCCCGAGCGCGGTCCCGGCATCCCCGACGGCCTGCCCCAGCGGCTGCGGCCCGATCGGCGCGGAGATCGGCGCCTGCCCCGGATTCGCCGGCTGCGGAATCGGCGTCGTCGGATAGGTCGGATCGGCAGCCGCCGGCGCCGCGCTGAGCAGGAGCAACGCCGCAGCCGCGGGCAGGGCCGCCGAACGGGGCAGTCTTCGCCGCATGTGCCAGAGCCTCCAAGTGGGTCGGCCGGGGTGAGACCGGCGTCATAGAGCCCTAACGACGGTCCCCCCGGAAAGTGACGCGCACAGCCTCCGCTACACTTGCTATCGTCGCCAGCGGAAGCCGGACGACATGCCGCCTTAGCTCAGTCGGCCAGAGCGATTCACTCGTAATGAATAGGTCGGGGGTTCGATTCCCCCAGGCGGCTCAGCAAATTGGACGGCCCCTGCCCCTTGAGGGCAGGGGCCGTCTTTTGCTTCGCGTGTCTTGTGGGGCTCCGCCCCACACCCCGCCCGGGGCTCTGCCCCGGCCCCCGTCGTGGCTTGTTCGGGCGGTGAGGTCGCGCTGCGGAGGTGCGGAGCCGCGGAGGCGCGCAGCTCCGCCTGTTCGACCGCGTCTTCGGCCTGCGCGGAAACCACTCGTCCGGCGGGCCTCGGTGGGGCCCGCCGGACGTAAAAGTCACTTCGGCGGCGTTACCTTCACCACCGTGGCCTTGGCGTCGCCGCGGGGGGTTCGGTAGGTGATCTCGTCGCCCGCCTTGGCTCCGACCAGGGCCAGGCCCAGGGGGCTGTCCGAGGTGATCGCGTCCGCGTCCTCGCCCGGGACCGTCACCACCTGGAACGTCTCCTCGTCCCCGTCGGGGAAGCGCAGGGAGACCACCGTGCCGTCCGGGAGCTGGCTGTTGCCGTAGCCGCCGTGCTCCATCTTGGCCGCGAGGTCGGCGATCTGGCGGTCGAGGCGGGCCGCGGTCTCCGCCCGGTCGATCACGTCCGCCTGGTCCGCCGCGTCCCCGGTGCGTTCCTGCTCGCCGGGTTGCGGCGCGAGGGCATCCCGCTGCGCGCGCAGGTTCGCGATTTCCTTCTCCAGCTGGCTGCGCGCCGCCGGGCTGAGCCCCTTGTCCCCTGAGATCACCATGCCGGGCATTGTCCGCTGCGCGGAGCGGGGTGGCCAATCCGGTTTTTCACCCGAAAGCCGTCCACAGGACGTCTGCCCTAGGATTTCGGGTTCGGCGTCCAGGAAGAAGGTAACGAGAATCACCGTGAGCGCAGTCCCCGGCCGCAGCGAGCGGCTCTCGCCGAACCAGCTGGCCAAGCAGGAACAGATCGTCGAAGCCGCCCGGCTCGTCCTCGCCCGCGACGGGCTCGCGGGGTGCACCGTCCGGGCCATCGCGGACGCCGGCCCGCTCACCAAGAGCGCGATCCACTACTACTTCGCCGACATCGACGTCCTCATCGACCGGGCGATGGCCGCGCACATCACCGCCTTCGCCGCCGGCCTGCGCGAGGTCGCCGCGAAGCACGACGAACCCCGCGAGCGGCTCTTCGCCGTCCTCGAGGAGTACCTGAGCGTCTTCGCCGCGAACCCGAACGCCGCCTTCCTCTGGTTCGAGTACTGGATCGCCGCCGGGCGCGCGCAGCATCCGCAGGCCATCGACGTCATGCTCACCTCGCTCACCGAACTGCTCGCCGAGCTCCTCGCCCCGCTCGATGTCGACGACCCGCGCGCCCGGGCCCGGGCGCTCCTGTCGTACCTGCTGGGCACGGTCGTCCAGCAGCGCGTGCGCCCGCGGCCGTTCGCCACGCTGCGTGCCGACATCGAGGCGCTCTGCTTCGCGAACTACGGGTAGAAACGCCCAATAGATCCGTACTGCTCCGGATTGTGCCTCGTGTCCGGCTCCGGCCAAGGTCGAGGAACCCCCGAGAGCAGGAGACGTGATGCGCACACGAACGTGCATGGCAGCGGCCGCGGCCGCCCTCTTGGTGCTCACCACCGGCGGCCAGGCCGGTGCCGCCCAGCCCGACGGCCCGCAGGTCTACGAGGTGACCGGCGCCGCCACCGCCCAGCAGCGCACTGCAATAGCGCGGACCGGCGCGGACATCCTCGACGCCGAAGGCGCGACGACCACCGTCATCGCCAACCCCGGCGAAGCGGCCCAGCTGCGCGCGCATGGCTTCGGCGTCAAGGCGCTCGGCAAGGTCAACCGGCCGCAGGGCACCGAGGCGGTCCTGGACTTCCCGGCCGGCTACACCGGCTACCACACGTACGCGGAGACGCAGACCGAGCTGCAGAAGGCGGTCGCGAACTACCCCTCGCTCACCAAGCTGGGCAGCGTCGGCAACTCCTACGAGGGCCGGGCCCTGTCGATGATGAAGATCAGCGACAACGCCGCCACCGACGAGAACGAGCCCGAGGTCCTCTTCACCTGCAACCAGCACGCCCGCGAGCACCTCACCGTCGAGATGTGCCTGCGCATCGTGCAGCGGCTGACCAGCCAGTACGCCACGAACAGCGCGGTCAAGCGGCTCGTCGACAGCACCGAGATCTGGGTGATCCCGAGCGTCAACCCGGACGGCGCCGAGTACGACATCTCCGGCGGCACCTTCCGCAGCTGGCGCAAGAACCGCCAGGGTCCCGGCACCGACCCCAACCGGAACTGGGGCTACAAGTGGGGCTGCTGCGGCGGCTCGTCGGGCTCGACGTCCAGCGAGACCTACCGCGGCACGGCGGCGTTCTCCGCGCCCGAGACCCGCGCCGTCTCGAACTGGGTCAACTCGCGGGTGGTCGGCGGCGCCCAGCAGATCAAGACGCACATCGACTTCCACACCTACTCCGAGCTGGTGCTCTGGCCGTTCGGCTACACCTACGCCGACACCGCGCCGGGCCTGACCGCGGCCGAGGCGCAGAAGTTCCAGTCGCTCGGGCGGCAGATGGCGGCGACCAACGGCTACACGCCGCAGCAGTCCAGCGACCTCTACATCACCGACGGCAGCGTCAACGACTGGATGTGGGCGCAGCACAAGATCTGGAGCTTCACCTTCGAGATGTACCCGAGGGGCAGCAACCCGGGCTTCTACCCGCGTGACACCCAGATCGTGCCGCAGACGACCCGCAACGACCAGGCCGTGGACATCCTGATCAACGCGGCGATCACGGGATAAGGCACGGGGCGCGGTCTAGGGTGCGGGCATGCCTCTGTTCTCGTTCGAAGGGCTCAGCCCGCAGGTCCACCCGGACGCCTGGATCGCGCCCACCGCCACGCTCATCGGCGACGTCGTCGTCGAGAAGGACGCCTCGGTCTGGTTCGGCGCGGTGATCCGGGCCGATTTCGGCCGGATCGTCATCCGCGAGGGCGCCAACATCCAGGACAACTCGGTGATCCACGTCAACGACGGCGTCTGCGAGGTGGGCAAGAACGTCACCGTGGGTCACCAGTGCCTGGTGCACGACTGCACGATCGGGGAGCAGGCGCTGATCGGCAACGGCTCGACGGTGCTCGACAAGGCGAAGATCGGCGCGCGGGCGCTGGTCGCGGCCGGGGCGACGGTCACGCCGTCGACGGAGGTGCCGGAGGAGGTCATCGCGATGGGCAGCCCGGCGAAGAAGTTCGTCCCGCTGACCGACTCGGCGCGGATGTGGGTCGAGCACAACGCGGCGATCTACCAGGAGCTGGCCCGGCGGCACCGGGCAGGCACAAAACCGGTTTGACCCTCCAGTAACTGGAGACTCTAGCTTCGGGGCATGGCTCCGAAGAAGAAACTCACCCACCAGGTCACCCTGGAACTCACCGCGGGCAACGCCCCGGTGGTCGACCTCGGCAAGATGCTGGGGCAGACCGGGATCAACCTCGTCGAGGTCAAGAAGGCCTACGACGCGGCGACGGCGGCCCAGCGCGGCGACATCGTGCCGGTGGTCGTCTCGGTGTTCGAGGACCGCTCGTTCGCGCTCCGGCTCAAGACGCCCCCGACGTCGTTCCTCATCAAGAAGGCGTTGGGGGACAAGGGTTCTTCGCGGCCGGGGCACGAAGTCGCGGGCAAGCTGACGACACAGCAGCTCCGCGAGATCGCCGAGCGGAAGCTGCCGGACCTCAACACCTCCGACGTCGAGATGGCGATGCGCACGATCGCGGGGACGGCCCGGTCCATGGGCGTCGTGGTCGTCGACTGAGGTGCGCAAGCACGCGGTCGTGCCGCCGTTCCACGCGCTCGACCCCGAGCTCGGGGTGGCGGAACGGTTGCTGCGCCAGGGAAATCCGCAGCTGTGCGCGATCGCCGCACAGCTGCCCGACGAGCACGCGGCCGCCCGCCGCCTCAACGCCGTGCTGGCCGAGGCCGGGGCGCGGCCGCGGCTCGTCGGCACCGGCGCGGCGTGGCGGATCGTCTACGTGACGCCGCACGCGGAAACCGGCGAGCTGGCCGCGGGCGCGGCGGGCCTGGCGGAACTGGTGACCGTCGGCGGCTGGCGCCGCGTCAAGCGCTGCGCGACCTGCGCGCGGCCGTTCTGCGACCGCACGTCCGGGTGCACCCGCAAGTGGTGCGCCGAACACCGGCGAGCCTCGAGCGGCGTGGACTAGGCTCTTACGCGCAGCAGCGACTGGCGCCATCGAGGTGGAGCACCACCGGGAAGCGACGACGAGGCCGGCACCGCGCGCCTGGGTGAAGGCCACTCCAGAGCCGGAGTACGCCATGACACACCAGCCGAAACTGACCGCACTCGCCGCCGCCGACCCCGCCATCGCCGGGCTCGTCGAGAACGAAGCCCAGCGGCAGCACGACAAGATCCGCCTGATCGCGTCGGAAAACTACGTCTCGCAGGCCGTCCTCGAAGCGACCGGGAGCGTGCTCACCAACAAGTACTCCGAGGGCTACGCGGGCAAGCGGTACTACGAGGGCCAGCAGTTCATCGACCAGGTCGAGCAGCTGGCCATCGAGCGGGCGAAAGCCGTGTTCGGCGCCGAGCACGCGAACGTCCAGCCGTACTCCGGGTCGCCGGCGAACCTGGCCGTGTACCTGGCCTTCGCGCAGCCGGGTGACACCGTGCTCGGCATGGCGCTGCCGGACGGCGGGCACCTCACGCACGGCTGGAGCGTGTCCGCCACCGGCAAGTGGTTCACCCCGGTGCGCTACGGCGTCGCGAAGGAGACCGGCCGCGTCGACCTCGACCAGGTGCGCGACCTCGCGCGCCAGCACCGGCCGAAGCTGATCTTCGCCGGTGGCACGGCGATCCCGCGCACGATCGACTTCCCGGCGTTCGCCGAGATCGCCGCCGAGGTGGACGCGGTGCTCGTCGCCGACATCGCGCACATCGCCGGCCTGGTCGCGGGTGGCGCCCACCCGTCGCCGGTGGGGCACGCGCAGGTGATCACGACGACGACGCACAAGACCCTGCGCGGCCCGCGGGGCGCGATGATCCTTTCGGACGCCGACCACGCGAAGGCGGTCGACAAGGCGGTGTTCCCGGGTCTCCAGGGCGGGCCGCACAACCACACGACCGCGGCGATCGCCGTCGCGCTCGGGGAGGCGCAGCAGCCTTCGTTCTCCGACTACGCGCACACGATCGTCGCCAACGCCCGCGCGCTGGCCGACGCACTGCTCGCCTGCGGCTACGACCTCGTGTCCGGCGGCACCGACAACCACCTGCTGCTGATCGACCTGACCAGCAAGGGCGTCGCGGGCAAGCCGGCCGCGCAGGCCCTCGACCGCGCGGGCATCGAGCTGAACTACAACACCGTGCCGTTCGACCCGCGCAAGCCGTTCGACCCGTCCGGCATCCGGCTCGGCACGTCGGCGATCACCACCCGCGGTCTCCGGCCGGAGCACCAGGTCCAGGTGGCGGAGTGGATCGACCGCACGATCACCGCGGCCGCCGCCGCCGAGGAGGCCGCGCTGGACACGATCGCCGCGGAGATCCGCGAGTTCCTGGCGCCGTTCCCGATCCCCGGCTACTCCGCCTGACCCCCTCCCGAAGGCGGGCACTTTCACGAGAAAGTGCCCGCCTTCGGCGTGTCCGGGGTCACAGGGATATTTGGTTGCACGATACAAGCGTCCGGGGAATAGTTGGCCGGAGCAAGTAGTTGAGATGTACAAGCAACTGCGAAGACTTCGAGGGAGACCACCCATGAGCGACACCACCACGGCGGAAGGAGCAGCCGCTACGAACGGCAAACTGACCCACCGCCAGATCCTGACCGTCCTGTCCGGGCTGATGCTCGGCATGTTCCTCGCCGCGCTCGACCAGACCATCGTGTCGAGCTCCATGCGCACCATCGCCGACGAGCTGCACGGCCTGTCCCTGCAGGCCTGGGCCACCACCGCCTACCTCATCACCGCCACGCTCTCCACGCCGCTGTACGGCAAGCTGTCCGACCTCTACGGCCGCAAGCCCATGTACCTGACGGCGATCTCGCTGTTCCTGGTCGGCTCGCTGGCCAGCGGCATGGCGACGTCGATGTACGAGCTCGCCGCCTTCCGGGCCTTCCAGGGCCTCGGTGCCGGTGGCCTGATGTCGCTGGCGCTGGCGATCATCACCGACATCACCGCGCCGCGGGAACGCAGCAAGTACCAGGGCTACTTCATGGCCGTCTTCGGCATCTCGAGCGTGGCCGGGCCGGTCGTCGGCGGGTTCTTCGCCGGCATCGACTCCTTCGCCGGCATCACCGGCTGGCGCTGGGTCTTCCTGGTCAACGTCCCGATCGCGCTGGCCGCGCTGGTCGTCGTCACCAAGGTGCTGAACCTCCCGCACAGCCGCGTCGAGCAGAAGGTCGACTACTGGGGTGCCGTGGCGCTGGCCACCGGCCTGGTCCCGCTGCTGCTCGTCGCCGAGCAGGGCCGCGAGTGGGGCTGGGGCTCCACCGCTTCGATCGCCATGTACGTCGTCGGCGCGCTGGGCGTGGCCGCCTTCGTCTGGATCGAACGCCGGATGGGCGACGCCGCCCTGCTGCCGCTGCGCCTGTTCAACCGGTCCGTGTTCCGGATGTCGACCCTCGTCACGGTCGTGCAGGGCGCCGGGATGTTCGGCGCGATGATGTCGCTGCCGCTGTACCTGCAGATCGTCAAGGGCGCGACGCCGACCCAGGCCGGCCTGCAGATGCTCCCGCTCACGCTCGGCATCATGATCGCGAGCCTCGGCAGCGGCGTGGTGATCTCGCGGACCGGCCGGTACAAGATGTTCGCGGTGGCCGGGGTCGGCCTGATGGCGGCGGCGCTGTTCGCGCTGTCCACGATCACCGTCGACAGCTCGCTGACCCTGGTCATGGTGATCGCCTTCGTGATCGGCCTCGGCCTCGGCGCTTCGATGCAGACGCTGGTGCTGGCCGCGACCAACGACGTCCGTCCGCAGGACATCGGCGTCGCGACCTCGGCGGCGACGTTCTTCCGGCAGATCGGCGGCACGGCGGGCACCGCCGTGTTCCTGTCGATCCTGTTCGGCACGGTCGGCGACCGGATCGCGAACGCCCTCCGCTCGGCGATGACGACGCCGGCCTACACGGCGGCGCTGGCGCAGCACCCGGAGTTCGCGAAGCAGCTGCAGGGTGGCCTCGACGTCAACGACACGTCGTTCCTGTCGACGCTCGACCCGACGCTGGCCCGGCCGATCCTGCAGGGCTTCGCCGAGTCGATGAGCACGGTGTTCCTGGTCGGCGGGATCGTGCTGACCGTCGGCTTCGCGCTCGTGTGGTTCCTCAAGGAGAAGCCGCTGGCGGACAAGTCGGCGATGGAGCAGCGCGCCGAAGCCGAGGCGGACGCCCCGGCGCTCGCCCTCGCGCACTGATCGCATGAGAAGGCCCCCTCGGGAACTTCCGAGGGGGCCTTCTTTTACGAGCTCAGTGCAGGTCAGTGACCGTTGGCTTCTTTCTTCGCCAGGCGGTCGGTCTCGCGGTCGAGCGAACGCTTGATCTCGTTCTCGGCCTCGGCGCGGCCGACCCAGGTCGAGCCTTCGACGCTCTTGCCGGGCTCGAGGTCCTTGTAGACCTCGAAGAAGTGCTGGATCTCCAGCTTGTGGAACTCGTTCAGGTGGTGGATGTCCCGCAGGTGCTCGAGGCGCGGGTCGTTGGTCGGGACCGCGAGGACCTTGTCGTCCGGGCCCTTCTCGTCGGTCATCCGGAACATGCCGATCGCGCGGCAGCGGATCAGGCAGCCCGGGAACGTCGGCTCCTGGACGAGGACGAGCACGTCGAGCGGGTCGCCGTCCTGGCCGAGGGTGTCGTCGATGAACCCGTAGTCGGCCGGGTACTGCGTGGCCGTGAACAGGGTCCGGTCCAGCTTGATGCGGCCGGTCTTGTGGTCGACCTCGTACTTGTTGCGCTCCCCTTTGGGGATTTCGATCGTGACGTCGAACTCCACGCCGTCCTCGCTGCTTCTTTAGATCCGGGGCGTGCCCACGCGTCGCGGGCGGCAACCTTCATGACTGTCTTGACGTCTCCTAGTGTGGACTACGCCCTGCCGGGGGGCCGCATCGATGTCGGCCACGCGGCATGTGAGCTTGGCCCCTCCCCGGGGCAGGTGAGAAGGAGTGGTGGGTGCCGGAAAACGACCAGCCGATGTGGCCTTCGTCGGACGAAGACGGCTCGTCGTCCGGGGCGCGGGAGACCACTCCGATGGCGCTGCCGGACCCGCCGAAGGGCCCGAAGGACGGCCCGGGCGTGCCCAAGGTCACAGGCAGTGAGGCGCCGAAGGGGTCGTGGTTCGCGCCGAACGTCCCGCCCGAGCCGATCCCCGGGTTGAACGCCCCGGCGGAGGAGCCGCCGCCCCCGCCGCCCGCCGCCAAGCAGGACCTCGCCGACCGCCTCGGCAGCCGGGAGCCGAAGCAGCCGCCGGTGGCCGACGCGCCGGGCCAGCCCGCGGCCAAGCCGGCCGAGGAGGGCACCCAGTACATCCGGGTCGAGCAGTCCGAGCCGAAGCCGCAGCAGCCGTCGGCGGCCCAGCCGTCCGCGCCGGGCGAGCAGCCGGCCGCGGCGCAGGAACCGCCAGCGGCCAAGTCGCCTGCACCGGCCCAGCAACAGCCCGCGGCCAAGCCGGCCGACGAGGGCACCGAGTACATCCGCGTCGAGCAGTCCGAGGCGAAGGCCGCCGCGCCGTCGGCCGGGGAGAGCACCCAGTACATCGAGAGGAAGCCGTCCGGGCCGGTGCCCGTGGTGCCGGTCGAGCGGCACGGCCCACCCCGGGAGGAGCAGAAGCCCGAAGAGCCGCAGCAGCAGTGGCGCGAAGAGCTGCAGCACTGGCGCGAGGAGCAGCAACGCCGCGAAGAGCAGCTGAGCCGCGGGGCCGCACAGCGCCGCGAAGAGCAGGAGACCCAGCCCTGGAGCCAGCGCATCGAGCTGCGGGAGGACCGCGCCGGCGACCGGCCCGCCGAGCCGGGCGACCGCCGTCCCGCGCTGCCGCCGGAGCCGCCGCGCGGGCTGGTGCCGTCGGCGTCCGCCGGGTCGCTGGCGCGGCCGCAGCGGATCGAGCCGGACGGCCGCCGGTTCGACGCCGAGGCGACCGTCGGGATCGAACGGCCCACCGCGTTCCCCGGTGTCTTCCAGCAGCAACCCCAGCCCCGCGGGGAACAACCCCGGGCCGAGCAGCCGCCCGCCGAGCCGCCGTCGCCGTCCGCGGCCGAGGCGCCGCCGGCCGGTGAGCCGCCGAAGAAGCGGCGCAAGGGCAAGCTGATCGCGCTCGTCGTGGTCGTCCTGCTGGTGCTGGCCGGCGGCGGGGTCGCCGCGGCGACGCCGAAGGTGGCGAACCGGCTGGCCCTGCCGTGGGCGCCGAACGCGCCCAAGGGCGATCCGCCGGCGCCCTCCTCGGCCACGCGCCAGCTGCAGGGGCCGGCCACGTCCGGGGCCGCGCCGACCGCGGACGGCGTCAAGGCCGTGCTGGCCTCGGCCGCCGGGAACAGCGCGCTCGGGCAGCTCACCGGCAGCGTCGTCGACCCGGTGACCGGGACCGTCCTGTGGGACCACGGCTCGTCGACGCCGGTGACACCCGCGTCGACGACGAAGGTGCTCACGTCGGCGGCCGCGCTGCTCGTCCTCGACCACAACCTGCGCCTGTCGACCAAGATCGTGCAGGGCGCGGACCCGGGCACGGTGATCCTGGTCGGCGGCGGCGACACGACGCTGACCAACCTGCCGCTGGGCACCGAGTCCCCGCTGTACCCGGGGGCCGCGCACGTCGACGACCTCGTCGCGCAGGTCAAGAAGGCCGTGCCGGGCGTCAAGAAGGTCCAGGTCGACCTCACGCTGTTCAAGGGGCCGACGACCGCGCCGGGCTGGGAGCCGGGTGACGCGCCGTCGACGTACGCGACGCAGATGGCGCCCGTGATGGCCGACGGCGGCCGCATCAACCCCAAGGACAACAACTCGCAGCGCACGGCGAACGCGGGCAGCGCGCTCGCCTCCTCGATCGCCTCGAAGCTGGGTGCTTCGCCGGGCGGCCAGGCGACCGCGCCCAAGGACGCGAAGGTCGTCGCCGAGGTGAAGTCGGCCCCGCTGACCCAGCTGGTGTCCGACCTGATGGAGCTGTCCGACGACGTCCTCGCCGAGGCGGTCGCCCGCCAGGTCGCGCTCGCGACCGGCGACGAGGCCAGCTACGCCGGCGGTGCCAAGGCGACCATCAAGGTCCTGAAGGACGCCGGCTTCGACGTCTCGGGCGTGGCGCTCTCCGACGGCAGCGGCATCTCGTCGCTCAACCGCATCCCGGCCCGGCTGCTGACCCAGCTCCTGGCGGCCGCGGCGGCGCAGGACGGCAAGAACCCGAACACGGCGAAGCTGCGCCCGGTACTGGCCGGCCTCCCGGTGGCCGGCGGCTCGGGCACCCTGGCCGACAAGCGCTTCGACACGGCGGCGTCGCAGGCCGGCCGCGGCTGGGTGCGGGCCAAGACGGGCACGCTCACCGGCGTCAACACCCTCGCCGGGCTCGTCCTCGACCAGGACGGCCGGGTGCTGGTGTTCGCGTTCATGTCCAACGGCTCCGACACCGAGCCGGGACGCGACGCGATCGACGCCCTCGCGACGAGCCTCCGCAAGTGCGGCTGCGCCTAGCGGACGCCGAACCGTACGAAGATCGTGGCCGGAAACGGGCACCGGCCAGGTAGCGTCGGAAGGGTGAGTCAGGAAACGCAGACCCGGCCCATGGTCGACTGGGCGATCGCCGCGCAGACCGGCGCACTGCTGGTGCGCGGCGGCCCGCAGGTGCCGCGGGAACGAGCCGAAGAGGCCGTCACCGACCTGCGCGAGCTGACCGTCGAGGCCGAGGGGCACGTGCGGCAGCTGACGAACCTGGGGCTCGACCTGCCGCTGCTGCCCGGCGAGGTCGTCGACCGCCCGGGCTGGGTGAGATCGGCCGCGGCCGGGCTGGGCGAGCTGACCGGGCGCGCGCTGCCGCAGCAGGGCGGTCCGCTCGGGCCGATCCTGGCCGGCGGCGCCGGCGTGCAGACCGGGCTGGTGCTCGCGTTCCTCGCCAGCCGCGTGCTCGGCCAGTACGACCCCTTCGGCGGGCCGGACAAGGAAGGCACGCTGCTGCTGGTCGCGCCGAACGTCGTCGCCGCGGAGCAGGCGATGGACGTGCCCGGCCACGACTTCCGGCTCTGGGTCTGCCTGCATGAGTGCACCCACCGGCTCCAGTTCACCGCGGTCAGGTGGCTGCGCGACTACTTCGCCGACGAGGTCGAGCGGCTCGTCTCCGGTCTCGCGGGCGGCGGCACCGACAGCCTGTCCGACCTGGTCGGACGGCTGCCGGAGGCGATCAAGCAGGGGCCCAAGCTCAACCTGGCTGAGCTGCTCCAGTCGCCGAAGGAGCGCGCGGTGTTCGACCGGCTCCTGGCGCTCTCGACGCTGTTGGAGGGGCACGCCGACTACGTGATGGACGCCGTCGGGCCGCAGGTCGTGCCGAGCGTCGACAAGATCCGCGCGCGGTTCACCGCCCGGCGCAAGGGCGGCGGCGTCTTCGACCGGCTGCTGCGCGCGCTGCTCGGCGTCGACGCGAAGATCCGTCAGTACGAAGAAGGCGCGAAGTTCACGAAGCACGTCGTGGACGCCGTCGGCATGGACGGCTTCAACGCCGTCTGGCGGTCGCCGAACACCCTGCCGTCGCGCGCCGAGATCTCCGACCCGGCGGCGTGGGTCCGGCGCCTGCACGGATGACCGGGCCCGCGGTCGCGGCCGTCCGCCGGGCCGTGCGCGGCTTCCTCCAGAGCGTCGACGTGCCGCCCGAGCTGTGCGTTGCGGTGTCCGGCGGCGCGGACTCGCTCGCGCTGGCCGAGGCCGCCGCACACGTCGGGCACCACCGCGGGCACGTCGTCCGCGCGCTGGTCGTCGACCACGGGCTGCAGGAAGGCTCGGCGAAGGCCGCGGCCGACGCGGCCGCCGCGGCGAAGGCGCTCGGCGTCGACGAAGCCGAGGTGCGCCGGGCCGACGTCACCGGCCCGGGCGGCCCGGAAGCCGCCGCCCGCAAGGCCCGCTACCGCACCCTCGCCGGGCACGGGCTCGTACTGCTCGGCCACACCCTCGACGACCAGGCCGAAACGGTCCTGCTCGGGCTCGGCCGCGGCTCCGGCCCGCGCAGCGTCGCCGGGATGCGGCCGCACGACCCGCCGTGGGGACGGCCGCTGCTCGCCGTCGGCCGGGCCACGACGCGGGCCGCGTGCGCCGAGCTCGGCGTCGAGCCGTGGGAAGACCCGCACAACGCCGAGCCGCGCTTCACCCGAGTCCGGCTGCGCACCGAAGTCCTGCCGCTGCTGGAAGACGTCCTCAACGGCGGGGTGGCCGCCGCCCTCGCCCGCACGGCCGCGCAGCTGCGGGAGGACAACGAGGCGTTGGACACAATGGCGGACAGGATCTTCACCCGCGCGGGCGGCCCCGATGGGCTGGATGTGGCCGTCCTCGCGGCGGAACCCGCGGCGGTCCGCCGGCGGGTTCTCCGCAGGTGGCTGCTGGCCTCCGGCGTGCGCGAACTCACCGACGCGCACCTGCGGGCGGTCGACGCGCTGGTCGCCCGGTGGCGTGGTCAGGGCGGCGTGTGGTTGCCGGGCAACTTGGAGGCGAGCCGGTGCCATGGCAGGCTCTGCCTCACCTCCCAACCCACCACACGAGGAGAATGACCCGTGTACGAGGGCGAAATCGCCTCCGTGCTCGTCACCGAGCAGCAGATCAAGGACAAGATCGCGGAGTTGTCGGAGCAGATCGCCGCCGACTATCCGGCCAACGGGCAGGGCGAACTCCTGCTGGTGGGCGTCCTGAAGGGCGCGGTCATGTTCATGACCGACTTCGCCCGCGCGCTGCCGCTGCCGACGCAGCTGGAATTCATGGCCGTCTCTTCGTACGGGTCGGCGACGTCGTCGTCCGGCGTCGTGCGGATCCTCAAGGACCTCGACCGCGACATCGCGGGCCGGGACGTCCTGATCGTCGAGGACATCGTCGACTCCGGCCTGACGCTGTCCTGGCTGCTGAAGAACCTCGCCAGCCGCAACCCCGCGTCGCTCGAGGTCGTTTCGCTGCTGCGCAAGCCGGAAGCGGTGAAGGTGGACGTGCCGGTGAAGTACATCGGCTTCGACATCCCGAACGAGTTCGTCGTCGGCTACGGCCTCGACTACGCCGAGCGCTACCGGGACCTGCCCTACATCGGCACCCTCGACCCCAAGGTCTACACGTCCTGAGCAACCGTTCGGCGCAACTACCGGTTCCGCGGAACCCCGGCTTCGCGGAATGCGTCATAGGCTCTGATCACGTGCGTTAACCTATGCGAAGACCATTCGTGCCCGCGGTGACCGGGTCGGGGGAACGGGAGAGAGTGCAGATGGTGAACAGCAGCGCTGCCGACGCGAACGCCTTCAAGGCCGCGGCCGCGGCGGGTCAGGTCGGGATCGACCCCGACGCCGCGCAGGCCGTGCTGAACAAGATCCGCACCGGCAAGGACGCCGTCGAGGCCCTGCTCGCCGGCGCGGGCACGCTGGCCCAGCCGCCGAAGCTCGGCGACAACCCGGTCGGCAACGCGATGGCCGCGAAGTTCGTGCAGCGCGCGGACGGCGGGGGCGACTCCTACGCCGCCGCGCTGCAGAACCTGCTCGACCAGTACTCCGCCGCCGAAGAGGGCATCGTCACGGCGATGTCCCGGTACCACGAGATCGACCAGGCCGCGGCCGACCCGTTCCGTAACGCCTGAGTCCAGAGGGGAACTCGTAGTCATGGCACCGAACCACACCGACCAGCCGTCGGCGAACGCCCCGGGCTCGCTGGTCCCGCTCGGCGACAACTCGGCGTCGCAGAACATCGTCGACAACGCCCGCGGCAGCGCCGGTGGCTTCGACATGGGCAGCGACCGGGCGATCGCCAACCCGCCGAACTGGAACGCGCAGGAAAGCCAGCAGCTCTACGCCGGCGCGGTCAACAACAACGACCCGGGCACGGCCGAGGCGACCGGGCACGTCTGGGCGCACCACGGCGCCGAGCTGAAGCAGGCCTCCGACCACCTCTACAACGCGATCTCCGAGCTGGGCAACGCGTGGGTCGGCAAGGGCGCCGCGGGTGCGCAGGGCGCGCTGGTGGCCATCGCGAACTCCGGTTCGCAGGCTTCCGACGCCGCGCACACGATGTCCGACCGGCTCGCCAAGCAGGCCGCGGCGGCCGCCGAGGTCAAGAAGATGCCCGCCCCGAAGGACTACGACCCCAAGCAGTCCATGGCGGCCGCGCTGGCCGGCGGTCCGGCCGCGTTGATCGCCGACCAGAAGGCGCAGGCGGACGCGGCCAACGACGTCAAGGCGCAGCAGGTCGCGTTCTTCAACGCCTACACGCAGGCGATGAAGGAGGTCGACAACTCGACCCCGAGCTTCGGCCCCGAGTCGCTCGGCATGAAGCCGACGGCGTCGCACAACTCCGTCTCGTTCAACGCGGTGAACAGCGTCGGCAGCACCGGCCCGGTCGAGGGCCTCTCCGGTGCGGGCGGCGCGGTCTTCGCCGCCGGCGGCGCGGGCTTCGGCGGCCACGGCAGCGCGTTCGGCGCGCAGCACGCCGGCGTCGGCCCGAACGGGGCGCACGGCGGTGTCGCGGGCTTCGGCCAGGACGCGGCCACGCTCGGCAGCGACGGCGCCGGCGGCACGGTCGCGGGCGCCGGCTCCGGCACCGGCCACGTCGCCCCGGGCGGCGGGCAGCCCGGCGGCGGCAACCCGCTCGGCAAGATCGGCATGGGCCTCGGCCTCGGCGGCGTGGCCGGCGGCCTCGGCGCGCTGGCGTCGCGGGCGCTGGGCGCGGGCAGCAAGTCCGGCTCCAAGTCGGAGAACGACACGACACTGGCCGCGGCCGAAGGCCAGGGCCAGAGCGCCGCGTCGGCCCAGGCGCCGCAGCAGGGCGTCGTCTCGGCCGCGGGCACCATCGGCGGGCAGACCCCGCCGCCGATGAACCCAGGCATGGGCGGCATGGCCCCGCAGGCTGCCCAGGGCGAGCAGGACGAGGAGCACACGCACGCGTCCTTCCTCATCGAGGCGGACCCGGACGAGGCCTTCGGCGCGAACCAGGCGACCCCGCCGCCGGTCATCGGCGCGTGGTCCGGGGACGACGAAGACCGCTGATCCGTTCGGGCCGGGCACGCCGATGTGTGCCCGGCCCGGTTTCTCTTGGGGGTGGCTCGATGCCGAACGCTGAGCTGCTCACCCCGGTCGAGGTCGACTTCCTGTGGGAGTCGGCCGGGCTGGGCGAGCTGCCGTACCCGCTGCGCATCCGTTCGCACGGCGCGACCGTCGACGAGCGGGCGCTGCTGCGCCGCCGCACCCTCGAGGGGCTCACCGCGCGTGGCCTCGCCGACGGCCGCGGCCGGCCCGAGCCGCACGTCGAGGACTACTTCGGCGTGCTCGCGAGCCCCGAACTGAGCCTGGACGCCGTCCAGCTGATCGCCCCGGACGCCGAGCCGCTGCTCGCGATCGCCGGCGTGCTGGGCGGCCAGGGCCTGCTGGCCGTGCAGGACACCCGCGGCCTGCACCTGCAGCCGTGCCCGCCCGACGGGCTGGCCAGCGCGGTCGTCTCGCTGCTGCCGGGTGCCCCGCGCGGCACCGAGAAGTCGATCACGGTGCCGCTGGAGCAGCTGACCGGCGGCGACTTCCTGCAGCGCCGCGGCAACGGTGACGAGCGCGCTTCGGCCGACGAAGACCGCAAGGCGCTGGCCCGGCTGCACGCCCAGCCGCGGCTGCGCGGCGGCCAGATCGGCGCCAACGCCCGCAACCGGATGGGCGGGCGCACCCGCACGCCGGTGCTGAGCTGGTTCGACACCGAAACCGGCCGCTACTTCACCCAGGCCACCCGCGGCCGCGACGGCCGGGACTGGATCACCATCGCCCCCGCCGACGCCGCCACGCTGCGCCACCGCCTCGGTGAAATGCTCGCGGGAGCCGCGACGACCAGCGCGGTCTGAATCCCCGGTTCTCCGGACGTGCCCAGCTCGCCACCGGAACGATCCGGTTTTGTCGGGGGTGCGGGCTACGCTGAGCAAGAGTCCGATCCGGGAGAGTAATGATGCAAGAGTTCTTCTCGCCACTGGCGTTCGACTTCCTCTGGGAGTCGGCGCGGGTCGGGGAGCTGCCGTACCCGCTGATCGTCCGGTCGCACGGCGCCACCGAGGATGAGCGCGTCTCGCTGCGCCACCGCACCGACGTCGAGCTGAAGGCGCGCGGCATCCGCGACCCACGCGGCAGGCTCGCGCCGCCGATCGAGGACGCGCTGCACCTGTTGGCCTTCGCCCCGCTGACCATCGACGCGCTGCACATCCCGCAGTTCGAAGCCCCGACGGTCGGCGTACTCGCGGCGGCCGACGAGACCAAGGGCGTGCTCGCGGTCCAGGACGCCGACGGGATCTGGCTGCGCGACGTCCCACCGGACGCCCTGGTCTCCACGGTCGTCGGGGTCCTGCCGGCCGGGCCGCGCGGCAGCGAGGCGTCGGTCACACTCCCGCTCGACGACGCCCTGCGCACCGCACCGATCCGGGTGCCGGTGTCGTTGCCGTCGTCACCCGGTGAGGAAGAAGACAAACGCCGGGGCAAGGCCCGCCGGACCCCGCTGAGCGAGCGCCTCACGGCCGACCCGCGGGAGGCGTACGGCCGCATCGCCGGGCAGCCCCGGCTGCGCGGCGGTCAGCTGGCAGCGAACAGCCGTTCGCAGGTCGGGGCCAAGCAGCGGTCCCGCGTGCTGGCCTGGTTCGACACCGCGACCGGGCGCTACCTGAGCCTCTCCCGCGCAGGTACGGACGGCCGCGAGTGGGTCACCGTGGCGCCCGCGGACCCGGCGACGCTGCGGACCCGGCTGGGCGAGATGGTGGGCAGTGTGTCGGACGGCACGCGCTAGCGTGAACTGCGTGGACACCGGCCGGGAACCCGGGCGCGGTATCGCCCGTTGACCTGCGAGAGGCTCACAGGGGATGAACGCGGCAGCGGGCGGTACCCTGATGGGCAGGTGTCCAGGCACCACGGGTTGTCAAGATCGTGATGGCGGGTATCACAGGAGCCGCCCAACCAGGGAGGGTCGAGGCCACCAGGGCCGAGTCGTATGAACCGGAAGAGCGTGCTCAGGAACCCACTGCTGTGGATCGTCGCGGGGTTGCTGGCGTTGTTCGCGTACAACACGATCTTCGACAGTGATCGTGGGTACACCCAGGCACCCATCTCGGTGGCGAACTCCCAGATCACCTCGAACAACGTCAAGGAAGCCAGCCTCGAGGACAAGGAACAGCAGATCAAGCTGCTCCTCTCGAAGCCGATCGACGTCGACGGGCAGCAAGTCACCCAGATCATTTCGCAGTACCCGGCCAACGCGTCGCTTGACATCTACAACAAGCTGCTGGCCGCGAAGAACGGCGACGCCGGCGTCAAGTTCACCACCAAGGTGACCCAGCAGGGCGTGCTGACGCAGATCCTCATCTTCGCCATCCCGCTCGCCCTCGTCCTGGGCCTGCTGATGTGGATGATGAACAACGCGCAGGGCGGCGGCAACCGCGTCCTCAACTTCGGCAAGTCCAAGGCCAAGCAGCTGAACAAGGACATGCCCAAGACGACCTTCGGGGATGTCGCGGGCGCCGACGAGGCCGTCGAAGAGCTGTACGAGATCAAGGACTTCCTGCAGAACCCGGCGCGCTACCAGGCGCTCGGCGCGAAGATCCCGAAGGGCGTGCTGCTCTACGGGCCGCCGGGTACCGGTAAGACGCTGCTGGCGCGGGCCGTCGCCGGCGAGGCCGGCGTGCCGTTCTACACGATCTCCGGCTCGGACTTCGTCGAGATGTTCGTCGGTGTCGGTGCCTCGCGGGTGCGTGACCTGTTCGAGCAGGCCAAGCAGAACGCCCCGTGCATCATCTTCGTCGACGAGATCGACGCGGTCGGCCGCCAGCGCGGCGCCGGCCTCGGCGGCGGGCACGACGAGCGCGAGCAGACCCTGAACCAGCTGCTCGTCGAGATGGACGGCTTCGACGCCCGCGGCGGCATCATCCTGATCGCGGCCACCAACCGGCCCGACATCCTCGACCCGGCGCTGCTGCGCCCCGGCCGGTTCGACCGGCAGATCCCGGTGTCCGCGCCCGACCTGCGCGGCCGCAAGGCGATCCTCGAGGTGCACGCCAAGGGCAAGCCGATCGCCCAGGGCACCGACCTGAGCAGCCTGGCCAAGCGGACCGTCGGCATGTCCGGCGCCGACCTGGCGAACGTGCTCAACGAGGCCGCGCTGCTCACCGCCCGCCAGAACGGGCACGTGATCACCGACGCGGCGCTGGAGGAGTCGGTCGACCGCGTCGTCGGCGGCCCGGCCCGCAAGAGCCGGATCATCTCCGAGAAGGAGAAGAAGATCACGGCCTACCACGAGGGCGGGCACGCGCTCGCCGCGTGGGCGATGCCGGACATCGAACCGGTCTACAAGCTGACGATCCTGCCGCGCGGCCGCACCGGCGGGCACGCGCTGCTCGTCCCCGAGGACGACAAGGACCTGATGACCCGCTCCGAGATGATCGGGCGGCTGGTCTTCGCGATGGGTGGCCGCACGGCGGAGGAGCTCGTCTTCCACGAGCCCACCACCGGCGCGTCGTCCGACATCGAGCAGGCGACCAAGATCGCCCGCGCGATGGTCACCGAGTACGGCATGAGCGCCCGGCTCGGCGCGGTCAAGTACGGCCAGGAGCAGGGCGACCCGTTCCTCGGCCGCTCGGCCGGCCGCCAGGCCGATTACTCGCTCGAGGTGGCGCACGAGATCGACGAGGAGGTGCGCAAGCTCATCGAGACGGCGCACACCGAGGCGTGGCACGTGCTCAACACCTACCGCGACGTGCTCGACGAGCTGGTCATCGAGCTCCTGGAGAAGGAGACGCTGACCCGCAAGGATCTGGAGCGGATCTTCGCGACGGTCGAGAAGCGCCCGCACATCACCGTGTTCAACGAGTTCGGTGAGCGGACGCCGTCCGACAAGCCGCCGATCAAGACCCCGGGCGAGCTGGCGATGGAGCGCGGCGAGCCGTGGCCGCCGCCGGAGAAGGAGAAGCCGGTCCTGAAGCCGGAGCCGACCCCGGTCGGCACCGCGCAGGGCGCGGGCGACCTGCCCGGTGGCCCGCCGTACCCGTCGCCGTCCCCGGTCGACCCGAACGCCAACCCGTACGCCCCGCCGCAGCCGGGCGCCTACCCGAACGGCGGCCGTCCCTACGGCGGCCCGAACGGCACGGCACACTGGCCGCAGACCTACGGCAGCCAGCAGCCGGGCGGTCCGGCAGGCCAGAGCGGCCCGCCGAACTACGGTGCCCCTCCGGGCTGGACGCCCGCGACCTCGCCGGGCGGTCAGCCGGGCCAGTCGTGGCGCCCCGGCGGTGAAGAACGCCCTCGTGAGCACGGCTGGTTCGCCGATCAGGCGGGCAACCAGCAGAACGAGGGAGAACGACGTGACGTGGATGGACCAGAGAAGCCCAAGTGACGCCGACCGCCCGGTCTTCGACCACGACCGGGCGGAGAAGGCGATCCGCGAGCTCCTCCTGGCGTGCGGCGAAGATCCGGAGCGGGATGGCCTGAAGGACACCCCCGCCCGGGTCGCCCGCGCGTACCGCGAGATGTTCGCGGGCCTGTACACCGAACCGGACGCGGTGCTGGACCGGACGTTCGACGAGGCGCACGAAGAGCTGGTGCTGGTCACGGACATCCCGATGTTCAGCCAATGTGAACACCACCTCGTGCCCTTCCACGGCGTCGCGCACGTCGGGTACATCCCGAACGCCGCCGGGAAGGTCACCGGGCTCTCCAAGCTCGCCCGGCTCGTCGACCTCTACGCCAAGCGTCCCCAGGTTCAGGAGCGCCTGACCTCGCAGGTCGCCGACGCCCTCGTCCGGAAGCTCGAACCCCGTGGCGTGATCGTCGTCATCGAGGCCGAGCACCTCTGCATGGCCATGCGCGGCATCCGCAAGCCCGGTGCCCGCACCACCACCTCCGCCGTCCGCGGGCAGCTGAAGAACTCGCCGTCTTCGCGGGCGGAGGCGCTCGATCTCATCAAGGCGCGCCGGTGAGCGCAGGGCTGCCCGCGCCCGGCCGGTGCGTGGTGATGGGCGTGCTGAACGTGACGCCCGATTCCTTTTCGGACGGTGGCCGCTACCTCGGGCTCGACCAGGCTTTGGAGCACGCCCGCGAGATGTGGGCGCGGGGTGCCGACCTGATCGACGTCGGCGGCGAGTCGACCCGGCCGGGCGCGTCCCGGGTGGACGCCGAGACCGAGCTGCGGCGCGTCCTGCCGGTGATCAAGACGCTTGCCGCCGAAGGGATGGCTCTTTCCGTCGACACCACGCGGGCCGCCGTCGCCGCCGCGGCGCTCGACGCCGGGGCGCACATCATCAACGACGTCTCGGGTGGTCTCGCCGATCCGGACATGGCGCGGGTCGCGGCCGAGGCCGGCGTGCCGTGGGTGCTGATGCACTGGCGCGGGCACAGCAAGGACATGCAGGCGCTCGCCGAGTACCGGGACGTCGTCGCGGACGTGCGGGCCGAGCTGCTGTCCAGAGTGGACGCGGCGCTCGCGGCCGGCGTGGCCGAGAGCGCCGTCGTGCTGGATCCCGGGCTCGGGTTCGCGAAGAACGCGGAGCACGACTGGGCGTTGTTGCGCGGGCTGGATTCGTTGCTCTCGCTTGGTTTCCCGGTGCTCGTCGGCGCCTCCCGCAAGAGGTTCCTCGGTCGCCTCCTGTCCGAAAAGGACGGGACGCCGCGGCCGCCGGACGGCCGGGAGGACGCCACCGCGGCGGTCTCCGCGCTCGCCGCGGCGGCCGGTGCCTGGGGCGTGCGGGTGCACGAGGTCGGGGCTTCGCTGGACGCGGTCGCGGTGGCCGCCGCTTGGAGGACGGATGGCTGACCGGATCACGCTGACCGGCCTGCGCGTGTTCGGGCGCCACGGCGTGTTCGAGCACGAGAAGCGGGACGGCCAGGAGTTCGTCGTCGACATCACGGTGTGGCTGGACCTCGGGCCGGCCGCCGCGTCGGACGACCTGACCAAGACGCTGCACTACGGCGAGCTGGCCGAGCTGGCGGCCGGGATCGTCGCGGGGGAGCCGTACGACCTCATCGAGAGCGTCGCGGGCCGGATCGCCGACGAGGTCATGCGCGACGAGCGGCTGGGCGCGGTCGAGGTGACGGTGCACAAGCCGTCGGCGCCGATCCCGCTGACCTTCGACGACGTGGCCGTCACGGTCCGGCGCGACCGGTGAGCCGGGCGGTCCTCTCGCTCGGCTCCAACCTGGGCGACCGGCTGGGGTTCCTGCGGCTGGCGCTGGACGCGGTGCGGCCGGCGCTGGTCGCGGTGTCGAGCGTGTACGAGACGAAGGCGTGGGGCGTCGAGGACCAGCCGGACTTCCTCAACGCCGTCTGCGTGGTCGACGACCCGGCGCGCGACCACTGGGCGTGGCTGCGGGCCGGGCAGGCCGCCGAGCAGGCCGCGGGCCGGGTCCGCGAGCTGCGCTGGGGCCCGCGCACCCTGGACGTGGACGTGGTCACGGTCGACGGCGTGACGTCGGACGACCCGGAGCTGCTGCTGCCGCACCCGGGCACCCCGGACCGCGCGAGCGTGCTGATGCCGTGGGTGGAGATCGACCCGGACGCGGTCCTGCCGGGCCACGGCCCGATCGCCGAGCTGCTGAAGGCCCGTCCGGCGGACGAGGTGGCGACGGTCCGCCGGACGGACCTCGAGCTGCGCTGACCGAGATCGGAAACGGATTCACATCGGTGGATCGAGCGTGTCCGTTACGGTCTGTTTCCCCGCTGTCGCCGAGCGGTAGCGGTGGTGCGGTCAGCCGCGCAGGGCGTCGATCATGAAGCGCACCGCCGGCTGGGCCGTCGGGACCGGCGGCCAGCCGTTGATCGTCGCCAGCAGCTGCCAGTAGCGCTCGGCCCGCGGGTCGCCGCTCATCGCGAACCGGTCGGCCAGCTCGGCCCGGAACTCCGGCGACGCCGGGTCCTGGTCGTCGCGGGCGGATGCTGCCGCCAGGTCGGCCGCAAGCGCTTGCCCCGTCTCCGACGTGGGGGATTCGCCCGCCGCCACGGCCGCTGCCGCGCGAGCCGACCAATCCTGCCAGTACTGCTGCCAGCCTTCCGACGGCTGCTCGAACTCGCCGTCCTCGATCTGCTTCGCCTGGGTTTCGCTCATGCGGCGGATCAAGGCCCGGAAGTCCGGGTCCTGGATCAGCTCGGCGAACTCGATCCAGGCCTCGAGCTGCTCGGGCGACGGGTCGTCCGGCAGTTCCGGCTTCCCGGCCCGCATCCGCTGGTAGAACTCCTGGTCGATGTCGAGACCGGCGACCATTTCGTCCCAGAACTCGTCGACCAGCCGCTTGCGCTCCTCGTCGGACATCGACGCGAGACGGTTCATCAGTTTCACTTCCTCCAGTTCGGAATTGCGCTTGGCCACCGCGCGCAGCACCGCCCGGCGCAGCCGCAGCCGCCGGATCTGCTCGTCGAGTGCCTCGACGTGCCGGACCGCCAGCTCGCCGACGGTCGTCGACTGGGCCAGCGCCGCGGAGACGTCGGCCAGGCCCAGGCCCAGCTCCCGCAGCGTGCGGACCAGTTCCAGGCGGGCCATCGCCGCCGCGTCGTAGAGCCGGTAGCCGGCGTCCGTCCGCTCGGTCGGGGGCAGGAGGCCCTCGTCCGAGTAGAAGCGGATGGTCTTGACCGGCAGGCCGGTCCGCCGGGACAACTCGCCGATGGTGAAGGTCGCGGTGGTGCCCACAAAACGCATGATGAACTCTCCAGTCGGTGGAGAGTCAACTCTTCCACGGTACGGTTGAGGCATGCACTTCACCCGGCCTCGCGACCTCGTGGTCGCCGGGCTGCTCGGCCTGGGCCTCGGCTACCTGCTCTTCCAGACGGCGTACGGCTCGCTGCCGCCGCTGCCGCTGCTCGCCGGCGTCACCTTCGCCGTGCTGGCCGTGATCGAGGTCGTGCTGGCGTTCTCGATCCGGTCGCGGATCAAGAGCGGCCGGATCGTCAGCGCGATCGGGGTAGCCCGATCGGTGGCCCTCGCCAAGGCGTCGTCACTCGCCGGCGCGTTCATGGCGGGCGCCTGGCTCGCGGCGCTCGCCTATCTTTTTCCCCGACGTGACGAACTCGTCGCCGCGGTGCTCGACACGCGTGCCGCCGCGGTCGGCGCGGTGTGCTCCGCAGCCCTGGTAGCAGCGGCTTTGTGGCTCGAACACTGCTGCCGGACACCCCGCGACCACGATCGTGAGCGCACCCGCGGGACGACCGGTTAGCGCTGGAATCGCACCGCTCGCTGGACCGAGTAGGTCTCGTTCGGATTACGAGCAGGTACGGTGTCAGTCATGACCGGCGTGGGTGACGACTCGCGCGGCCGCCTCTTGGGCAGGCCGTGGCTCGTTGTCGGCTTTGTCCTCGCCATCGGAGCCACCCTCGCACTGGTGCTCAGCGACGACCTCCGCTATCTCCGGCTGGGGATCGTCGCGGCCCTCTGGGCCGCCCTGATCGGCGCTTTCCTCGCCGTGAAGTACCGCAAGAGCGCGGCACAGAGCGAGGACGCGGTCGCCGAGGCGCAGGCTGTGTACGAACTGGAGCTGGAACGCGAGATCGCGGCCCGGCGCGAGTACGAGCTGGAGATGGAGGCGGAGAAGATCTCCGTCGCCGACTCCAAGGGCCGCGAGGAGCTGGAGGCACTGCGCGCCGAGGTGTCCGCGCTGCGCGACAGCCTCCAGTCGCTGTTCGGCGGCGAGGTGCTGCTCGAACGCGTCGCGCTGACCGCCCAGGCGACCCGGATGCGCAAGCTGTCCGACGAGAACCGGATGGTCACCGACGGCGCGCCGAAGAAGAAGCCCGCCCAGCTGCTGGCCGGCAAGAAGCCGGTGCCCGACAGCGGCGAGCGGCCGACCGAGCTGATCGACCGCGTCCTCGACGAGCGCCGCCGCAAGGCGTCGAACGGCAAGCCCGCGAACGGCAAGGGCGGCCTCGGCAAGGGCGGCAAGGGCTTCGGCGGCAAGCCGGTCCCGAAGGCGCCGGTCTCCGTGCAGAGCACCCAGCAGATCGCCCGGCCGAAGCCGCTGAGCGAGCGCCGTCCGCCGGTGCCGCCGGTCGACCCGGCGCTGAACGCCGCGCAGCGCGAGCTGAAGGCCGCCGAGCTGCGGGCCGAGGCGGCCCGCCGCCAGGCCGAGTCCCAGCCGATGCGGCTGCCGAAGCAGGACGAGGTCGCGAAGCAGCCCGAGCGCCGTCCGGAGGCCGCCGCCGAGCCGACGCGCCGGGACGTGCCGCGGCCTGCCGACCGGCCCGCCGACCCGAAGACCGAGATCCGGCGCCCGCCGGAGCCGAAGACCGAGATCCGCCGCCCGGCGGAGCCGCAGACGGAGATCCGCCGTCCCGAGCCGCCGCCCGCGCGCCGCGCCGAGATGTCGCGGTCGGACATCCGGCCCGCCGAGGTGTCCCGGCCGGACATTCCGCGGGTGGAGGTGTCGCGTCCGGATATTCCGCGGGTGGAGGTGTCGCGTCCGGATATCCCGCGGGTGGAGGTGTCGCGTCCGGATATCCCGCGGGTGGAGATGTCCCGCCCGGCCATCCCGCGCGTCGAGTCGCCGCGGCCGGCACCGGGCCGCCCGGGGCCCGGGGTGCCGCCGCAGAAGCCGTCCGAGGTCTCGCGGCCGGACATTCCGCGGGTGGAGATGTCGCGGCCCGACATCCCGCGCGTCGAGATGTCCCGGCCGGACATTCCGCGCGTGGGCGGCCAGCCGAACGGCGTGCGCCCCGAGCCGCGCAAGGCGCCCGAGCCGCCGCGGCCGGTGCCGGGCCGTCCGGCGGCCAGCGTGCCGCCGCCGAAGCCGTCGGAGATGTCGCGTTCGGACATCCGCCCGGTCAAGGACCTGAGCGCGGCCTTCCAGAACCGCGACGACTTCGCCGAGCGCCAGCGGCCGAACCGGCCGAAGCCGCCCGAGCCGAAGCCGGCCCAGCCGCCGATGCCGCGGGACGCCGTGGCGTCGCGCACGGACATCCCGCCGGTCGTCCCGCCGACGACGCCGGTGCCGAGCAACAAGCCAGCGCCGCGGCAGCCGTCGCGCACCGACCTGCCGCCGGTGGTGCCGCCGACCACGCCGGTCCCGGCCGCAGACAGCCGTCGCCCGTCGCGGCTGGAGCAGTTCTCGCGGGCGGACATGTCGCCGATCCTGGAGGAGCCGCCGTCCCGGCACGGCGGTTCGCACCGCGCGCCGGCGGAGGCCGCCAAGGCCGAGGAGCCGCTGGCGAACCCGACGTTGCCGGACTCGGTCCGCAACTTCCAGGGCCGGTCCGGCGGCCGTCGCCGCAAGCCGGAGGACTCGCAGCAGCTGCCGGCGGTGCCGGCCGCGCCGGAGCCACCGGGCGGAGGCCGCCGCCGTCGTCCGGACGGCGAGCCGCCGGCCTGGGAGGGCATGGTCGCGGAGCGCGCCTCGATGTCCCGCCGCGGCATGGCCCCGGTCGACCCGGCGGACGTCGAGCAGCAGCAGAACGGCACCAACGGCCACAACGGAGCCCGCAACGGCCGCCGAGCCGCCCCCGAGCCCGCACCCGGCAGCGGTTCCCACGCGGCAGGCCGTTCGGTGAGCGAACTCCTGGCGGCCAACGGCGGCACAGGGGCGACCCCCCGCCGCCGTCGCCGCGCAGAGGACTGAGGCAAGCGCCCCAAGCACCCCAATGAGGTTTTCTCAGTAGCGGTGTGTGTGGATAAGGCGTGGGGCCCCTGGTAGGACTGGATTTGCGAAGATCAAGTCCGAGGTTCCAGAGGCCCCACGTGATCAATTATGGTGCCACCCTCGATGTGG
>NZ_JADWPD010000011.1 GCF_017308975.1 Amycolatopsis sp. MtRt-6
CGACAGTCTGTCAGGAATCTCGACGAACGGTCGGAATCGTTATGCGAACGAACAGAACCACCCTGGCCAGGCCAGCAGCTCTACCAGGGCCAACGCACACAGCAGCAACTGGCGAGACTTCCCACACAGCCGTCCGCTGGAGGCGCGTGATGGACGTCCGCCGCGTCGCCTGGTGGCGAGCTGACGAAGGCCAGGTCTCGGCGTTCGTCGTCGTGTTGGTGCTCGGGCTCATGGCCTTGGCCGGCCTCGGACTCGACGGTGGCCTCGCGCTCGCGGCGAAGGTCCGAGCCACCGGCCAGGCCGAGTCCGCGGCACGCGCCGGCGCGCAAGCGATCGATCTCGCCGCCTACCGGGCCACCGGCACGTTGCGGCTGGTGCCCGCGCAAGCCGACGGTCTCGCGCGCCGGTACCTCGCCGGAATCGGCGCCACCGGCACGGTGACAGCCACAGCCGACACGGTGACCGTCACCGTCACGACCCACCAGCGCACCCAGCTGCTGTCGCTCATCGGCATCCCGTCGATCGGCGCCCACGGCAGCGGCGCAGCTCACCCTCAGCGCGGAGTCACCGAGCTGGAGCCCTGAACACCGGAGGTGAAGAACGATGATCATGATCGACGAGATCGAACGGCGCGTCGAGAAGGCCGACGCGGAGAAGAGCGCGAGGAGGACAGCGGCAGCCCGCGAGGTCGGTGAGCTCGCCCGTCGTCGAGCTGCGCTGGCCGAGGAGCTGGCGGAGGTCGAGCGCAAGCTCGGCACCGTGCTCGTCGCGGCGGCGGACGTCATCGGCATCGACGAGCTGACCGAGTTCACCGACGTCCCGGCCGCCGACCTCACGAGGTGGTTCACCGCCGGCAAACCCCGCGCCCGGCGAGGTCGACCGCCCGGCAGCCGCCGGCCGAAGCCGGAGACTCAGCCTGGGGCCGTGCCGGCACCTGCACCGCCGGAACCGCGACCGGGGCCGTCGACGGCCGGTATCCAGCCGTCGGTTGTTCACGGCCAGCGAAGCTGAGCCAGGGACGCTGTTGTGCCTGCAAAACGGCAAGCCGGAACCGGGTCGCGGCGAGTTCGTCGTGCGCTCGTGCGTGGCGCTCGGCGGGTGCTGCAGGCCGGCGTGGCGCTCGCGCTGCTGTCCGGGTTGTGTGCCGGGCTGCCGTGGGCGCTGGTGCGGTTCATCGGCTGGCCCCTCCCGGATCACCTGCCCACCATGGCCGAGCTCGGCGATGTGCTGACAGCTCGGCTGTCGGCAAGTCTGCTGCTGGACGTGCTCGCGTGCGGCGCGTGGCTGTTGTGGGGCGCGTTCGTCATCGAGCTGGCCAGGTGCGGATGCGACCTCGCCCGCACCGTCGGCCGGCCGGGTGCAGCCTGGCGCGGCGGCCCACTCCGCCGGGCCGCGGCGGTGCTCATCACCACCGTGGTCGTGTCGTTCGTCGGCCGCACTGCCCTCGCCGCCTCCGGTGGAGGCGGCGCGGTCCAGACCGGTGTGAGCTCGTCGGTGACCGCGCCATTGGCTGTTGACGGTCGATCGGAGGACGTCGAGCTGGTGCGTCCGCCCCGTGCCGGTGTCCACGATTCGCTGTACCGGATCGCGCAGCGCTGCCTCGGTGAGGGCAACCGGTGGCCGGAGCTTTGGCGCCTGAACGCCGGGAGCATCCAGCCCGGCGGTCGCACGCTGACCTCGCCCGGCCTGATCCATCCGGGCGATCGGATCCGCCTTCCGCCGACGCCCACGCCTGCCGCCTCCACACCACCGCAGCGGCAGCCGCCACCAGCGAAGCCCACGGCTACCGCTCCGCCGAGCCCGTCGCCACCTCCCACCGTTGCTCCGAACCCCGGCTCGTCGTGGGAGCCCGGCGTGTACGTCGGCCTCGGGCTGGCGGGGGCGATCAGCGCAATGCTGCTGGTCGCCCGACGACGTCACCGCACCACCTACCGGCCCGGCAGCGGCCGGCGCGACGACAACCTGCCCGTCGCCCCGGTCGTCTACCAGCTGCACCTGGCACACCAGCACGCCCAGACCGGACCCGGCGAGGCCGATGCCGCCGAGCCCGAGACGATGCTCGAACTGGGCAAGGCCGCCGATGAAGCCGCCGCCGACCTGGCGCTGGACCTCGCGGGGACGCACGGCCTCGGGCTCATCGGCCCCGGCAGCCACGCCGCCGCCCGCGCGCTGCTGCTCACGGCCATGACCGCCACCGGCCACCCGCAGATCGTCGCGCCGGCCGCGGATCTGCGTGGCTTGCTCGGCGTCCCGAACCGCGGCGCCGACCTGCCCGAGTGTGTCCACCTCGTCGACGACCTCCCCGCCGCACTCGCACACCTCGACAGCCAGACGCCGCGGATCTTGCTGGCGACTGCGCCGGCAAGCGAACACGATCGCACCCGACTGCAACACACCCTCGCCGGAGGCGGCGCGAGCACAACCGTGCTACTGCTCGGCCAATGGCATTCCGGCGTCACGGCCTACGTGGACACCACTGGCACCATCACCGCGACTTCACCCGGTCCGGGTGATGCGCTGCGTGGCCGGCGAGTCTTCTCCCTTCCCGAATCCGCGACCCGCGAGCTGTTCGCCCTCTTCGACGCCGCACACGGCGCCCGGGACGACCACCCCGAGCCTGCTGCCGAGTCCAGCCACGGGTTGGAGATCGCAGGTCCACCGGACCAAGCCGAAGCAGTACCGGAGCCGGTCTCGACGAATACCACCGAAGCTCCGCATGACGTCGCCGCGCCGCTGGTGCTGGCGGTGTTCGGTCAGCCGAGGTTGTCGTGGCGACCTGACCTCACGCGCCCGGATCAGGCGGTCGAAGTCACCGGCAGCCTGTCGCGACGGCTGTGGGAGCTGCTGATCTACCTTGCCCTGCATCCGGAGGGAGTTCCGCGGGCCGCGATCATCGACAGCCTGTGGGCCAACCGCCCTGCGCAGGACCCGGCCGCCGTGCTGCGCACCGTCCTGTCCCGCCTCCGCAGCACCGTCCACAAAGCCACCTCGCCCGACGTCGGCGACCTCGTGGTCGTGCAGCACGGCCGGTATTGCCTCGAGCCCGCGGTCGTCGAGGTCGACTACTGGACGTTCGCCGGCGCGCTCGCCCGACGCCGCAGCACGACCGACGACCAGCACCGCGCCGCGGCCAATGCCGCGATCGTCGCGAGCTACGGCGGCGAGCTGGCCGCCGGCATCGAAGCCGACTGGCTCGCCGCGCTGCGGGAAGGCGTCCGCCGCGACGCTCTCGACGCCGTCGCCGCTCTGGCCCGCGCACGAGTCCGGAGCGATCCCGAGTCCACGCTGGAGCTGCTGGAATCGGCGCGCGACTTCGACCCGCACAACGAGTTGCTCTACCGCGACATCATGCGACTCGAACACAACCTCGGTCGGCACGACGCGATAGTCCGGACGCTACGGCTGCTGGAAGCACGTCTCGCCGAGATCGACGAAACACCGACGGCTGCGACAATCGAGCTCGCCGAACGACTACGGGAACCGCAATCCCCAAGGCTCGAACCGGCCTGGGTGCGCCATAAAGTACCTCTACGATGAAATAGCTGGTCAGTGGCGACGGATGTTAGTGTCGACGCACTGATAGTCGTCGCGCAGAAAAGCATCCCGTGTTCCCGTTCAGAGTCGCCATTCGCTGTGGCATCGTCAAGATTCAGCAACGTGTCGCATGGACGGACGCCGCACCCCTGCGATTGTCCGAGCGGCCCGCTCGTTGGAGCCGATCGTCCAGGAGTGCTGCTCCCGGGGTGCTCGCCGGCCATCGGGGGTGCCACTGCGCGCGCCGATCGCCCCGGCGTTCCGTAGACCGTCTAAGGCGGATCCTCCGTCTACGCGCATACATGCAGGTCATGGCCTGCGTGCGGGGATCCACTGGTATCCCAGACTCGCTTGGCGGCAAGCAGGTAAGCACATCAGGCCTGCCCCGTCGGTCCCGCAGCTGTGAACATGTTCCCGTCGCCCGGCTCTCATGGTCATCTCACCTCGTGCCGGCAGTCATCCGCCCATTTCTATTTGGTTCAAATAAGTGCCTGTCGATTTACGTTGTTGGACTGTTGTCGGCAGCTCGGCGTTCGCGACCTGCGCAAACGGTTTCGGCAAAATACTTCAAACGATTTTGGCTGGACGATGGAATTCGTCACCCGAATGGGGGTGTGGAAAGGTATTGTGCGGCTGATCTTGTCGAGTTACTTTTGTTGTGTCGCCCGGGAATCCGGAAATCACATTCAAGGGACCGCAGCGAATCGTTCTGATTCGCCGTACCGCCCGCGTCGCGCACTGGAAAGGAATACCTGCGATGACCACGCCCACCCCGCCCGTCACGGCAGCTGCCGCCGGGCCGACCACCCCGGCGGGTGGGACGGCGACCCGGCTCCGCAATGGCGAACTCCGCGCGATGGTCGCCAAAGTCCTCGCTGACGCCCCCGCAACCACTCACACCCCCGGCAGCATCGCGCTCACCCTGAACCGCTCATCCGGCGCGGTCGGCAACGCCTGCAAAGCGCTGGCCGACAGGGGAGAAGCCGAACTCGCCACCACCGCGCCACTGGGCTACCGGGCCACCGCGACGACAACGGCCGCCGCCGCGCCCGCCATCACCCCCGCCCCGCCATGCACACCCCGCCGCAAGCCACCCGCGACGGCACCCGCCGCAACGCCGCCCACGCCCGCCCCGTCCGGTACGGGCATCACCACCAGCCGACCGGTGCGCAAGGTCACCGGTCCGGTGAAACGTCCGAACGGGATGGACTACCACCCCAGGCTGCTGTCCGGCATGCCGGACGTGACCGCGCTGGCGCGGTTGCGCGACGCCGGGGTCGCCGCGCTCCTGTACGGTCCGCCCGGTACCGGGAAAACCTCGGTTGTGGAGGCGGCGTTCAACGACTGCCTCACCGTGCAGGGCGACGGCGACACCGTGGTCGCGGACCTCGTGGGCGACTACACCAAGACCCCTGACGGCGACTTCGTGTTCGTCCACGGCCCGCTGGTCCGCGCGATGCGCGAAGGCGTGCCGCTGTTCATCGACGACGCGACCCTGATCCCGCCGACCGTGCTCGCCGTGGTCTACCCCGCGATGGACGGACGCCGCGAAATCATCGTCAAGGCCAACGGCGGCGAAGTCGTCAAGGCCGAACCGGGGTTCTACGTCATCGCCGGGCACAACCCCGGCGTGCACGGGGCCATCCTCACCGACGCGCTGTCCTCCCGGTTCTCCGTGCACATCCAGGTCTCCAGCGACTACGCCCTCGCCGAACAGCTCGGGGTCGACAAGAAGGCCGTGCGGGTGGCACGCAACCTCGCGACCCGGCAGGAAAAAGGCGAGATCGGGTGGGCGCCCCAGTTGCGGGAGCTGCTGGCGTTCAAGAAGCTCGCCGACGCGTGGGACCTCGACGCCGCCGCCGGAAACCTGGTCGGGATCGCGCCGGAAGAGGACCGCGCCACCGTCGCCGCCGTGGTGCGCGACGTCTTCGGCAAGGCCGTCGCCCCGCTCGCCCTCGGTGCCCGCATCGCCACCAAGCCCTGAACCGCCTCCGTGAACCGTCGCGAAAGGACCCGTGTCATGAGTGCCCACTTCACCACCGACCCGGCCGCCACCGGCGCCGCCGTGTTCCCCGCCCGTCCGGAATGGCTGACCCTGTCCGCCGCGTTCGCCGACGAGGTACCTGTGATCGCCGACCGCGACGACCTCGTGGTCAGTGTCGCCCCCGGGGCAGGCGGCGGTGCCCCCGCTTGCTTTTACCCGCACCGCGCGCTGATCGAGGTCGACGGTGACCACCTCCGTGTAGACCCCGCCACTGTGGACCCGGCGAACCTGTCCGACCGGGCCCGCTACGCCCCGGCATGGGGCGCCCTCACCCACGAGTGCGGACACGCCAAACACACCGCGTGGGAGCCGCCGGACGGCGCCCCGCCCGCCGTGATCGCCGCCGCCATGCTGCTGGAAGAGCCACGGATGGAAGCGGCGCACATCCGCCGCCGCCCGGACGACCGGCACTGGCTCCGGGCGTGCGTACAGGGCATCGTCGCCACCGACCTGCACCTGTTCGCCGACCCCACGACCGCCCCGAAGATGACCCCCGCCGACGCCGCACACACCGCCGCGCTCCTGCTGGGCCGGGCCGACGGCGGAGTGCTCACCCACGCCGAGGTCTACCCAGTCGCCCGGGTCGTCGAAGGCGTGCTCGGTGCGGAGGTCCTCGGCAAGCTGCGGGCGGTGTGGCGGCAAGCGCTGCGGACCGCCGACGACGCGGGCGAGCAGATGCTCGACCTCGGGCGGCGGTGGTGCGAGATCCTCGGCACCGACCCTGACTCGACCTCGCCGGCCTCGGCCGGGACCTCGGATCCGTCGGCTGGCTCGCCCGGTCCCGGAGCACCCGCCACCCCGTCACCGCTGGCAGATGCGATCGCCGCCGTGCTGGGCAGCGTGGCGGCGAACGTCGCGAGTGAGAAGCCACCTCAGGACCCGGCCGCCGTCGCGGCCGCCGCGGAGGAACGCGAAGCTGCCGCCGAACGGGAAGCGGGGAAGATGGCGCGGCGCGTGTTCGGCACCGGCGGCCCCCGCAGCGGCGACACCCGAACGATGGCCACCCGGCCGCCCACGCCCGAGGAGTGCACAGCCGCGCGGGTGCTCGCGAGGGCGCTGGACACCGCCGGAATGCGGGAACGGGTGGCCGTCCGCGCCACCTCGGAGGTACCGCCGGGACGTCTGCGGATGCGCGGGGTGCGTGCCGCCGAGGCTCAACTCGCTGCCGGTGCCGTGGTGACCGCCGAGCCGTTCACCCGCACCCTCCGCAAACCGGTCACCGTGCCGCCGCTGCGCGTCGGGATCGCGTGCGACGTGTCCGGCTCGATGGGGTGGGCGCGCGCTCACGTGGCCTCGGCGGCCTGGATCCTGGCCAACGCCGCCCGCCACACCCGGGTGCCCGCCGACACGGCGAGTGTCATCTTCGGCCGCAACGTGCGCCCGCTGACCCACCCGGGCAAGCCGCCCACCGAGGTCACCGAGTTCCGCGCCAACGACAACTACGAGGACATTCCCCGCGCGCTCGACGCCCTCGACGGCGCGCTCGGCCTGTCCCGTCCCGGCGCGGCCCGGCTGGTGGTCATCGTGTCCGACGGCAAATACCGCTCGGACCCCCGCCGCGACGGGCAGAAGAAGCTCGACCGCCTCCGCGCGTCCGGGTGCGCAGTCCTGTGGCTGACCACCAGCGCCAACGACACCCCACTCGACGGGGCGACCGTCCACGTGCTGACCGACCCCACCACAGCCGCCCGCGCCATCGGGCATGCCGCGACCGCCGCGCTTCGCGCCGCCGCCCGCCGCCGGTGACCCGAGACGTTCCCAGCACGTGCGGAACCCGACTACCACCAGAAACAGCAACGGAAAGGCGAACCGCCATGACTACCCGCGACGAACGAATCATGAGGGCAGCACTCGACCTGACATCCGAACTGGACGGATCGTGGGGCCTGGTGACCTACCTGCGCAACTCCGGCTACATGACGAGTCTCTACGGCTGCACGATGCTTCTGGGCCCAGCAGGCGAAGCCCTTCGCATCGATCCGGTCAAGCACCTCCGGCCGTGGGCTTACACCATCCACCCCGTCCTGCCATATGACGAAGACGAACTCGCAACCGGCTGGTCCGAGCCCGGCTCGAACGTCCACCGTCGTCTGGTCTACCCGCCGGGCTGGTTCTTCCCGAAGGAACATCTACCGCGGCCCGTGCTCGTGGAGACTCGCACGCCGATCAAGGAGGTCGCCGACCGCCTCAAGGAGGAAGTGCTGCCATCATATCAATACTGGGCGGGGCGTATCCGAGAGCGCAACGCTCGACGCCACGAACGACTCGCGCAAGAACGCGCAGCAGCGCTCGACCTGGCACAGGTTTTCGGCGGCCCTGTGCGCCTCGAACCCGGACCGCCGAGCGTCACCTCGTGCCAACTCGACGACGGGCAATCGCGCATCCAGCTGAACACTCGTTCGCCGTACGTGCAGATGTCGTTCTTCGTCCCTCGTGATCACGCTGCCGTGATCACGACAGAGTTGGCCCGCCTGTTGGGTTTCGTCTTGACGTGACGACCTGAATGACAGCTACCACCCCACCCGGGTAGTCGAGTTCGCCGGACGCACGCTCCGAGCACGCGTCGAGCGCGACTACTACATCAACCAGAGCTTCGCGGTTGCCGAGCTACTCAGCGACCAGATGAACGTGGACGAGCTTCGCCGCTGACGCTCTCAGCAACTGGTGGCACGGCATTCCGCGACCGAGTGCTGACGTCCGCGCTGCCACCGCTCTTCGGCGCAATGACCGAGCATCTCCTCGGCAGGGCCGCCGAAATCCTCGCCGCCCCGCCGACCACG
Source organism: Amycolatopsis sp. MtRt-6 (assembly GCF_017308975.1). Lineage (GTDB taxonomy): Bacteria > Actinomycetota > Actinomycetes > Mycobacteriales > Pseudonocardiaceae > Amycolatopsis. The sequence goes on from NZ_JADWPD010000011.1 coordinate 8,359, forward strand.
CACACCATTTCACCTCATGTCGACGGTGCGATCAGTTGCGTTGCTGGTCATGACTACGGTTTCGACGGCGAAAGCGCATCGACCCCGACGCCATCGCTTGGGCGTACCGCCATGGCGGCGCGCTGCACATACTCGAACACCCTGACGGCAGCGTGACCTTCAGCAAGGCACACCGAGGTGACTGCCCGTTCGTTGCCACCGTTGGCGCGCAGGTCTGCGACGACGGCTGCCTCTTTCCTCATCCGGTCGATGCGAACCAGCAGGCGGTCCAATGTCAACGGGGCCGGATCACCATGATGGTGATCCGGCCCCGTCTGGTTGGCGCTGGACGGTCAGCTGGACGTGAAGCGCTTCGGTGCCTCGCACGTTTTCGTTGCCAGCCCGTTTTGGGCAAGCTTCTCCAGGGCGTTGTTCACCGCGCCGCTGGATCGGACCAACTCGGTGCCGATCTTGGCGGGGCCGAACTCTTCGCCGGGATGCGCCTGCAGGAATTCCCTCACCAGCTCGTAAAGCGCGCCCTTCGGCAGCCGTTCCTTCTTCGGCGCGTCGGCCGCGGCATCTTCGGCAGGGGTGTCCTTGCCCTGCTCTGCTGCGGTGGGCACGTCTTCGCCGTCGGCAATGGCGTCGTTCTGTTCGCCGCACATCGTCCACGTGACGGGGACCGACTGGTCTTTCCCGTCCGTCCGGATCACGAGCCCTTCGGCGGCCCAGCGGGAGAGGATCTTCGTAGCTGTGGAGCGCCCGACTCCGGCCGCGCTGGCCAGTTTCGCGGCGGTCGTGCCGGGATGTTCTTTTAGGGCGCGGCGAACCTTCGTTTCTGCGGTTTCGGGTTTGGTGTCGGTCGGCTGGGTGTTCTGGGTTTCGGGCATGACGTGCTCCATTTCGGCAGAAGCGGTGGGAGGTCATGCCCCGGCCGGGGCGTTCGCCCGCCGGTGCGCATCCGGTGGTTCGGGCTACACGTCTATGGACGCTCCGTGCGCCGCTCCATGTCAAGCGTTCGTCCAAACAAGACACATGTATCGCCCAGAAGTGCCTGTGCTGAAGGCTCAACGAAGCCCGGTAGGTCGGGTCGCGCCGATGTAGTCGTCGCCGGGATACCGGTAGGCCTCGACCTGTACAGGCTTCCCGAAGTCGGGTGCGTCGATCATGTTGCCGCCGCCGATGTACAGGCCGACGTGGTGGACGCGCCCGGCGGTCGCGTAGAAGACGAGGTCCCCAGGTAGCAGCGGGGTCCCGGCGGGGACACGCGGACCGGCGGCGTACTGCTCGCGTGAAGTACGCGGGAGCGCAACGCCGGCGGCGTTGTAGGCGGCCCGGGTCAACCCGCTGCAGTCGAATCCCGCGTCGCCGCTTTCGGGGCCGTTGCCGCCCCAGACGTAGGGCAGGCCGCGTTGCCCGCACGCGTAGTTGATGGCGGTGAGCGCGGCTGGCGTCGGCGCGGTGATGTCCGAGCAGCCACCGCCGGAGCTCTCGCAACTCACGCCGGCAACCGCGGCGACGATCGCCTCCGCAGTCTGCTCGTGACGGCCGTAGGCATCGGGCGTGCCGGAGCGCTGGACGGCTTGGGCGGCGTCGTTGAGGCTCATCTGCTGCCAGCCGGGCACCGCTTGGAGGTGCCGGTAGAACTGCGTCGCGGCGTAGGTCGGGTTCATGATCTGCTCAGGCGTGCCCCAGCCTTGGGAGGGGCGCTGCTGGAAGAGGCCGAGGCTGTCGCGGTCGCCGTGGTCGAGGTTGCGGAGCGTCGACTCCTGGATGGCGACCGCGATCGCGATGACCCACCCGGGCGCGGGCACCTGCAACTGCTCGCCGACCGCGGTGATGATCCTCGCGTTCGCGAGCTGGTCCGGCTCGTAGCCGGGAACCTCGGCGACTTCGGTCTCGCCGGTTGTGCAGCTCATACCGCCGACGCCGGCGAGCGATGTGACGACGGCTTGTGGCACGGCGCCGAGCAAGAACGGAACCATCGCGAGAACCGCAGCGACGCCGATGGCGATCTTCGATCCCATAGGGCGTGAACACCTCCCTCGGGTGGTCAGAGGCGGGTACTGGCCTTGGGCGGTGTGGGCGGAGGCGGCGGCGGCCGGTACGCCGTGGCCTGGCCGGCCGCACCGTCCGCGGCTTCGTCGAGGTCGGAGGCGGCGGGCGGCGGTATGTGCGGCCAGGCGTTGGTCAGCTCGCCGAGTTCGTACCGCGGTGACCTCGGCTTCGCCTGGCTCGTCCCAAGCGGGAGCCAGACCTCGTCGGCGGGGCTCGGGCACGCGGCAGCCGGGTTGAGGAAGTCGGCGGCCGCGGTGGCGACGGGCACGTCCGCGGGCCGTTCGAGGTCGGCTTGCAGGCGGGTGAGCGCGGCGCGGGCGCCGGCTTCACGGCGGCTGGTGGGCAGCCAGAAGAGCACCGGAGTGGCGATGCCGGTGGAGTCGGCGAGCCGGGCGTAGGCGAGCAGCTTCCGAGCGACCTTGGGCAGCGACTCGCCGCCGGTGTCGTACTCGAGGAAGAACTCCAGCTCGCCGGCGGCGCCGCGCCAGCGACCGTAGGCGTCCGGGATGACGAGGTCGCCGAAGTGGCGGGCGCAGCGGCTTTCCGACCACCAGGCCGTGACCGCGCGACCACCTCGGATGCGGCTGCTGGCGATGAGGGAGGTGAAGAAGCCGCCGACGCCGACGGTGTGGGCGAGGCGCTGATTGTGGGCGATGGCCATGGCACGGTCGTGGCGGTAGCCGAGGTCTTTGACGTCGAGGCCGTGTTCGGCGGCCAGCACGGCGGCGCCGGCAGGGCCGAGCACGTAATGCATGGGCGCCGAGCCGAGCTGGCGGAAAGGCTGGAAGCGGCTGACCGCGCGCCACAGGTACAGCTCGCGCAGCCGTTGGCGGGTGGACCGGCCGGAGGGAAACGCGGCGTCCTGGATCTGAGCGGAGGTGAGGACGCGGTGCTCGTAGAGCAGGGCCAGCAGCCACTTGTCCCGCGGGGTGAGCCGCGCGGCGAGCGCGGCTTGGTGTTCCACCGACCTCGCGGCGGACCGGCCGGGAAGGTGCTGGCGGAGCTGGTGCTGCCGGGTAGTCGTGGTGATCAACGTGAACCTCCGAGCTGGGCCCGACGGGGATCGGTCTTGCGGCCGTGTGGCGCTGGGCCCGTGCTGTCGGACTTCGAACGGTTCGAGGGAGCTGTGCCGCCAGTGGGAGGAGTTGACTGCTTGCGGGTGACTGCGCGGATTTCCTTGGCGCGTCCGGGGACAGCGGGGCGCATCGGGGTGGTGGTCATGGTGAACGGCTCGGCTTCGGCGCCGTGGGCGACGAGCCGGGCGGCGACGTGGTAGGCGCCGAGGTGGGCGAGGTCGTGTTCGGACAGCCGCGGTGCGGTGGCGGGCGAGTTCGCGGGCGTCCTCGGGGGAGGCGTTGAAGAAGATCTTCGAGCGGGCGTTGGTCGAGATGCCTTCCTTGAGCTCGCGTGGCAGCTGACCGAGGTGCTGATGCGCGAGCGTCATGGCCAGCCGGAAGCCGCGGGCTTCGGCGAGCATGTCCTCGATCGGGTAGGGCAGGTTGAGGAAGTTGTGGCACTCGTCGATGACCAGGGAGGCGTCGGGGCGTTCGCGTTGTGGGACGCGAGCGCGGCCGGTGGTGGCCTGCCAGGTGCGGGCGACGACCAGCGAGCCGACGAGCCGCGTCGTCTCGTCCCCGAGCGAGCCCTTGGGGATCCGGACCAGGCAGACGCCGCCCTGGTCGAGGACCTGGTTCATGTCGACCGTGGACCGGCCGCCGGCGATGGCGTCTTTGACGAACGGGCGCAGCAGGAAGGCGCGGAGCTTGTTCATCAGCGGCGAGATGACTTGGCTGCGGCTGGATTCGGTGAGGTCGTCGTACCACTCCCAGAACCCGGCCAGGACCGGGTCGGTCAGCCCGGCGGTGATCCGGGTCCGGAAGGCTTCGCTGGTCAGGAGCTTGGGGAGGTCGGCGAGGGTGGGCACGCCGTCTTGGGCGCGGAGGGTGAGGCAGGCGGCGCGCATGAGGTCGTCGGTGCGCGGTCCCCAGAACGCGGAGTAGACGCGGCGGAAGACGGAGACGAGGTTGTCGACCTCGCGGTCGGTCTCGCCACCTTCGAGCGGGTTGAGGCAGGGCGGGCGTTGCCGGGAGTCGGCGTCGAAGAGCACGACCCGGTCCGCGGCGTCCTGGGGGAGTCGGGAGAGGACGTCGGTGACGAGGTCGCCCTTGGGGTCGATGAGCACGACGCCGCGGCCGGCGTCGGCGTCGGCGAGGATCAGGTTGCCGAGCAGCGTCGACTTCCCGGACCCGGTGGCGCCGAGCACGTGCAGGTGGTGGCGGGCGTCCGGGACGCGCAGCCCGATGGGGCGGGCGTGGCCGGTGTCGGCGACGCCGAGCGGTTTGACCTCGGGGCCGGGGACAGCGATGCCCGGTGGTGGGGCGACGGCTTTCGCGCCGGCGCGCTCGATGCCGGGGATCTCGGCGTCGACGGGCAGGTGCGCGATCGCGGCGAGCTCGGGGACGGAGAGCAGGTCGCCGCGGTTGAGGCGCCGAGACGTGAGAGCCCGGGTGGGGTGGTGGAGGCGGGTGCGGGTGTAGTGGTTGTGCTCGGTGTAGGCGGCGAAGCTGGCGGCCAGGGCGTGGGCGCGGCCGCGCGCGGTGTCCCGAGCCTGCCGGACTTGAGTTTCGGTGGCGTCGGCTGGGAGATGGGTGGTGACGGCGTAGCGGACGAGGGTCTCGTACTGGGAGCCGCGCTGCTTGCCGACGATGGCCCGGTTCTGCGCGGAGTACTCCAGCGACAACTGCGGGTCCTGGCTGATCCGGCGGGCATCGCGCGTCCGTCCGGGACGACTCGCCGACGCGCCTGGCGTGACGAGGTCGAGCAGTCGACCGCCGAGCCGCCCGGAAGCGCCGGCGTGCACCCGCCGGGCAGCACGCCGAGCCCGGCTCACCCGGCGGCCGGTCACCGGCCGGGCAAGGACCTGCACGGTGGCGTACTCGCCGCGGCCGAGACCGACCGGCGCGCCCAGCAGTCCACGGATCGGGTCGGCGTCGAACCCGGTCCGGATCGGCAGCGCCTCGGACCGAGCGAGCTGCAGCTGCCCGCCCACCGTGACGACCCGCCGGTCCTTTGGTTCGGGCAGCGGCGGGTCGGCGGGGACCGCGCGGGTGTGGGTGCCCGGCCACGCGGCTTCGATCGCACGCTCGACCAGGCCGGGCGGGATGACGCCGGGGACCCATAGCCGCAGGGTGACGCCGTGTTCGGAGAACCGGTACTCCCAGGCGAGGTGTGGCTGGCCGGTGAGCCATCGCCGCCAGCTCGGCCGCAACAGGCCGACGAGGTTGGACCACAGCAGGACCCCGCCGGCGGGATCGACGGTGGGCGGCGCGAGCACGGAGACGCACCGCGCGTCGGCGAGCAGCGCGGCGTGGCACCTGCCTCGCCACCAACGCCGGCCGACGGCCTGGCCCACCGTGACGACGGCCAACGCCGGGAGGACGATCGGGCTCCAGCGCACCGCCACGTCGAGGACTTCGGCGATCAGCTGGTGCACCGCGCTCCACGGATCGGTCAGGTAGCCGCCGACCCATCCCTCGCGCCAGCTCATGATTCGACCTCCGCGTCGGCCGGGCCGAGGTCGACGACGTCGTCCGGGGCGCTGTCGCCGAAGTCTTGAGCGATCGCGGCGAGCTCGGCCGGGTCGGTGGTGACGAGGACGTTTTCCGTCGGTGAGGCGAGGGCTTGGAAGGCGACCCATTCGGTGCCGGAGCCGAGCAGGCCTTGGCCGCGGCCGGCGGTGAGCAGGAACTGGCGCTGGCCTTCGGACAGGTTGAAGGTGGCCGCGATCCGGTCGATCGCCTGCGGGGACTGGCGCAGCAGCACGCTGGTGGCTGCGTTGGCGACGATCGCCCGGCCGAGCTCGCTGCTCAGAACGTCGTCGATGTCCTGGGTGGCGACCGTGAGTCCGGCCCAGTGTTTCCGGAAGGTTTTGGACATTCGGTAGAGGAACTTCGCGCCGTCGGGGGACTGCATGAGCAGCCACGCCTCGTCGACGACCACCAGCCGCCGGCGCCGATCGGCCGGGTTGGACACCCTTCGCCAGATCGCGTCGAGGGTCAGCAGCGTGCCGATCGCCTTGAGCTCATCGGGAAGGTCTCGCAGGGAGAACACAACCAGGTGGCCGTCCGGCGCGGTGGTTGTCGGGCCGGAGAAGAGGTCGGCGAAGGCGCCGTCGACGAACGGGTGCAGCCGGGCGGCCAGGTCCCCGGCGACCTCGTCGCCAGCCGCGAGGACATCGCGCAGGTCCCGCACCAAGGGCGCTGGCCGGGTCCAGGTGCGCGGGTCGGTGGTGATGCCGGCGTTGGTGTAGGTCGTGGTGAGTGCAGTGTCGAGGGCGGCGCGTTCGCCGGCGGTCAGCTCGGTGCCGAGGCATACCGCGAGCACGGTGTGCAGGAACAGCGCACGGCGGGTCAGCGCGTCGTGCGGCGCGGTCCGGCGTCCGGTCGCAGTGGTGTGGATGGGTAGGTCGAAGGGGTTGAGCCGGACGCCGCCGGCGCCGAGGTGGACGTAGGCGCCGCCGACCTGGGCGGCGAGGCGGGCGTATTCGTCTTCGGGATCGATGATGAACGCCTGGATGTCCCGATACAGGCTGCGCAGCGTCTCGAGCTTGACCAGATAGGACTTGCCCGAGCCGGACCGGCCGAGGACGACGGCGTTGTGATTGTCGCAGGCGAACCGGTCCCAATGCACCAGCCCTTGGGAGCCGACGTTGTAGCCGTAAAGCACACCACTCGGCGAGGTCGACGTCGGATCCACGGCGGGCAAGTCGGGAGATGTGAAAGGAAACGCGGCGGACGCGGCGGCAGTGTCGAACGTCCTTTTCAGACCCAACGAGTCCAGCCCCAGCGGCAATGTGGTGACCCAGCCCTGCAGCGACCGGCACGTCGCCGGTTTGGCGTCCAGCAACAGCGACGCGCACAACGACCGCAGCGCCGACACCTCCTCGGCCAGCGTCTCCTCGTCCGGTGCGTGGATGGTGAGATAGAGGCCGAACTTGAACAGCCGACCTTCACCACGGGCGATCCGCCGGGACAGATCGGCCGCGTCCTCGGCGGCCGCGTCGAGATCGGGGTCGGCGAGCTGGTCGTGCCGGGCGTGGTGGCGCCGCGAGGACTCCAGCCGGGCCCGCTGCTTCTTCAGCCCGCTGGCCGCGGTGACCGGGTCGACCGGCTGGACGTGCACAGAGACGTCGAGCCTCGCGGGGTAGGTCAGCAGCGGCGCGAGCCAGCCCGGGTAGACCTCCTGGGGGTAGCCGGTGACGCCGAAGGAGGCGACCCATTCGTTGCCGACTTCGAGGTGGCGGCTCCCGATCGACAGCGCGTCAGGGGTGAACGCCTCGGCCGTCGAGCTGCGGTGCTGAGTCCTGGCCATCGCGGTCACCGGCCTTCGAGCTCGTCGTCGTAAAGGTCGGTGCCCGGGACGGCGGTGACGATGTCGCCGGCGCCCGCGAGCGTCGCGGAGGGTGGGAGGAAGGTGTCGGGGTTGCAGGCGGCGGCCAGCACGCCGGTCGCCGTCGCGGCGTCCAGCGCGGTGACAGCGATCCCGGCCGCGGTGAGCAACTCGACTGCCTCGGTGAGACGCCGGACGAGCCTCTGCTCAGCGGCCTGACGCGCCGCGGTGTCGATCACGTTGGCTGCCGAGCTGCGCCGGAAGCGCCCCAGCGCCGAGGTCACGGCCGGGTGGGTGGGTTCGCGCAGTACGAGCAGGACCTGGCGGCGCAGCAGATCGGCGTGCTCGGAGAGCTGGGCGAGGTAATCGGCGTGGTCGTGGGCCGCGGCTTCGAGTGCGGGGTGGGGGAGCCCGCCGGCGCGAGCGCGGAGCTCGGCGATCTGCGGGGCGAGGTCGAGCCGTTCGGCCCGGACCAGGAACTGCACGGGCGCGGTGAGCGAGTGCAGGTAGCGGGCGAACGAGCTGACGAGGGCTTCCTGTTCGGCGGGGGTGCGCAGGGAGAAGTTGACCGTGGAGCAGGCGGCGATCACTGCGAGCCCGTCCGGCCCCAGGTCCACGACGCCGGCGGCCGTCCCGCCGTCGACGCCGCGTGCGGGGAGCTCCAGCGGCGTTGGCGCCACGTCATCGCGCGAGCGGCCGTCGGCGAGCCATTCCGGAGCCGGCTGGATGCCCTCGGGAGCTGACACCTGGTGGCGCGGGGTGAACCGTTGCCGGATCGCGGCTACGAGAAGGCGGTCGAGGGAGATTCCGTCGCGGCGGCCGAGCGCGACCACCGTGACCGCAAGCGCGATCGGTGCCGCGAAGACCAGAAACAGCGGGAGCGGGATGAGGCTGTGGGTGGCGTTGTAGAAGGTGTAGAGCAGCAGGCCGGTGACGCCGAGGATTGCCAGCTGCCGGGCGGTCAGCGGACCGAGCACGCGGTCGGGCCGGTCGACGTCGGCGGGAATACGGACGGGATGGGACATGATCTCGGCGACCTCACTTCGACTTCGGGCGGCGGCGCCGCGGCGGCAGGCTCAGCGGCAACGGCAACTGGATGTCGGCGGGTTTTCGCGTGGTCGCTGGCGAGGGTGGCGGTGTGTATTTCGGCTGGCGGCGCAGTCCGAGCGGGAGCGGGTACTGCCCGGACGCGAGTGGTCGGTTGCCGCTGAAGGCGTCGGGCGCGGGGCGTCGTCGCGCGCGGGCCGCGCGGTTGATCTGCCCGGACGGGGTGATCAGGCCCGGTCGGGTCTGCGGCGTCCGGTTGGTCCGGCTCGGGTCGCCGAGGTCGTCGGCGAGGGTGCGCCGCGCTGGTCGCGCAGTTTGCGGCGGCAGGTGGATCGGCAGCATTCCCGCGCTCGGCGGGATCAGCGCGTTCGGCAGTTTCGCGGGTGGGCGGGCGTTGCGGTTGATCCGCCCGTCAGGCATGAGCAGACCCGGCTGCCGCGGCGGCCGAACAGCGGGTGCTCGGTTCGCGAGGTCGTCAGCGAGGGTGCGCCGCGGAACGCGGTCGGGATCGCGCCGCACGGTCATCGGCAAACCCAGCTGGTCGGCCGGCAGCGCGTTCGGTAGATCCTTCCGCGGTAGTGCGCGCGGATTGGCCCGCAGAGCCGGTTTGCCGTCGCGGGTGTGGGAGGTGAACAGGGACAGCTGGCCTGCGACCGGCGTCCCGTCGGGCGCACCGGTCCGTGGTGGTTCGTCCCAGCGGCGGCGCGAGTTCCGCAACGGGCTGGTGGTGCGTCGCAGCCGCATGGGCAGCATGAACTGGCCCGATCGCGTCGCCGGCGGATCAGGTGGTGCGGTGGGCCTGCTGTCGCGCGGGCGTCCGCCCGCGCGAGCGCCGGCGGCGCCGGCGAGCAAGCCCATGGTCTTGTAGGCGATCACGCCGCGCGCGATCCGCCCGAGCAGCGAAGGACGGCCAGAGCGCAGGGGAGCGAGGAACCAGAACGGGATCTTGATCAGCACGTACATCAGCGCGATGCACAGCAGGAGGTTCATCAGCGACGAGAGCGACGGCCCGAAGATGGTGAACCCGCCCGGTGCGAAGAACACCCGCACGGTGACCACGAGCGTCAACGACTGCCCGACCTGGATCGCCAGCACGCCGCCGGAGCCTTTCCACCAGAGGTAGGCGATGCCTTCGGTGTGGGGGAGGGCGTGGAACATCAACGCGATCGGCGCGGCGGCGACCAGCAGGATCGTCACCATCACCCGCACGACGAAGACCACCAGCAGGACCAGCAGCATCGCCACCAAGACGAGCCCGAGGATCCCGAGGAAGATGCCGCCGCCGTGCAGGGAGCCCTGCACCATCGTGATCAAGCTGCGCGTCATCTGCGCCTGATCGACACCCTCGCCGAGCACCGCGGCCGACAACGCGTTGGCAACCTGGACGGCCTTGGTCATCAGGAACAGCGACAGCGTCCCGGCGAGAAACCCGATCACCAGCCGCGGGGCAAGTTCTTTGACGGTGTAGCGGGCCTGCAGCGTCTGGTAGCCCATGATGATCAGCCCGGCAAGGAGCACGAGGATCACGTAGGCGGTGAGCAGGATGTGCCACGAGCCGGTCCACACGGCGCCGAGGCCGGGCAGCTGATCCGGTTCGGGCGTGGTGAGCAGCGTCTTGCCGAGCAGGTCCAGCAGTGGGTTCATCCCGGCGGCGACGATCGCGGCGAGTAGCGCGCTCGCGGCGACGACCATGCAGCCGGTGAGGTCGGTCAGTCCGCATTCCGCGGCGTCGGTGGCACCGTCCGGCCCCTGAGCCATAGGAGGTGTGCTCGGCGCGAGCGTGGACGGTTGCGGGATGCAGTTCGGACCCTGGCATGGCGAGCTGGTGGCCGGCGCGCAGCCGGGATCCAACGAGCCGGGGAAGCACGACGGCGGAGTAGGCAGCGCGGTGATCGGCGGCAGGGGAGTCGCCGGAATCGACGGGACCGAACTCGCGCTCGGAAGGTGGCAGGCTGGTTCCGCGGAACCCGGCTCGCACCCGGGGTTGGGTGGCAAGGGCAGCGGTGGTTGTGCCGGAGCGAGCTGATCTGCGCCGATGTGGCGTGGGCCGGCGTCGGCGCCGGCGCCGGACGCGATGCCGCCGAGCGCAACCATGAGCAACGCAGCCGAGGCGACGAGCCAGAACGAGCGGCGGCGACCTGACCGGACTCCGTTCCTCTGTGCGACCATGCGGCGTGAGGCGCGGGCGGGCATCGGCTACACCCCGCCGACGATCGTCTTGAGGATTTCGACGACCAGCGGCGCGAGGGCGGCGAGACCGAATCCGATGCCGGCGGCCTTGAACGCGCCTTTGGCCTTTTCGATCTCGCCGGGGTCGCCGGAGGCGAGGAGGTAGCGGAGCCCGCCGATGGTCAGGAAGACGAGCGCGACGCCGGCGAGGATGCCCATGATCCACGAGCGGATGTTCGACAGGACCTGATCGACGGACTGGGCGAGCGCGACATATTGCACGGTCTCCGCATGCGCGGCGGAACCGCCGAGCAGCAGCGCGGCGATGGCCAGCGTGCCGCCGAGCACGACGACCGGGTGACGACGCGATCGTGCTGGAGAGGTCGGAGGTTTCGGCACGGATCCGGGCTGGAGGCAGCTCGTCGTGCGGGCGGGAATTCGAGCCGTCGCGTGGTGGTCGCGGTGGTTCGGTGGCTGGCGGGTGGGTGTGCGGTGACCGGGGTGGTGGGTGATCAGTCGCATGAGGACGCCTCCTGAACGGCGCCCGGTTCCGACGTGGACCGGGATGGGCGAGGGCGGGCGGGCACTCGCGTCCCGCGGTCACCAACTCCGGATTTCGGCGGCCGGGGAGACACCGGTCGCCGCGTCTTCTCGGGCTTGCCGGCGACGTTGCGGCGCGTCGTCCGGCGCGTTGCCAGGTCGCTCTCGCTCAGGGCGTGCAGGTATTCGGCGAGCTTGCGTTCGGCGCGGTGGCGGGCTTGCTGCGTCGCCTTGTATGTCTGGCCGCGGGCCTGTGCCGCCTCGGCGAGTGACAGCTCGCCGAACCTGGTGTCGCCGATCAGCGCGGCTTCGGCGGTGGTCAGGACACCGGCGTCGACGGCGGCGAGCAGAACGAAATCAGGGTGTCCACCGGTGCGCTCCGGCCCGGGCGCGCGAGCGCCGAGGTCGGCGACCGGGGCCGCGGCGTCGAGCGCCTCGCGCAGGGCGCGGTGGCCGGCGCGGTAGGCGGCCCAGCGCAGCCGGACGAGGATGGCGGGCCGGGTGAGGTCGACGTCGAGGAGTGCTTCGAGGAAGCCGGTCAGCACGGCGGCGTGGATGTCGTGGACCTCGCCGCGGAACCGGTTGGTCAGCTTGGCCGCGACCGGCAGCAGCACCGGTAGCGCGAGCCCGACGCAGGCGACCGTCCACGTGCCGCCCTCGGCACGTGATCGCGTCACGAGTGCCGTCCACACTGCGTCCCGGGTCTGCTGTGGACATCCTTTCGTGACGGTCAGCCGGCCGACTTCGTCCAGCGGCACCAGCCGCGGCGGTAGCCCGGAGATTCGGCGGCCGTCGAGGGCGACAGGGTGCGGTCCGGTGACCAGCCAGGCGAGGGCGGTGCGGGCGGTATCGAACACGCCGGGCTCGCCGCGTGGACGCGTCGTCGGACAGGTTGCGGGGTGTTTCGGTGACGAGGGCTGATCCATGGCGGCACTCCTGAGCAAGCGGAAAGTGACGTCGCCAGGAAGCCCGCCAGGGCGCCTCAAAACCGCTTCAAGCCCAGGTCAGAGGCGTGACGAAGCCGCCTCAAAACCGTTTCACACCTGCACCCCGACCCCGAAATCACAGGGGTGTTCCGACCGTGGACCTGCGCGAATCCGCCACCGAGGTTTCGCCGCCGCACGGAAAACGCGGACCCGGCGTGATGGTGTCTCTTGCGGACCTCGTTGCCGGAGTTAGCCGGCGACCGCCCAGAAGCCACCTGACTAGATCGGTCGGTGGCCCGCCTCCGGAGGTTTCGCTCGTGACTCGACGCCCGACGTCTTCATCCAACCGGCCGTCCAATCGAGACGACTCGACCCGCCCGCAACGCCCTCGGCCCGTCAACGGCATCCCGTACCCGGGCGCTCCGGATACCGTCGGCTCGAGCGCTCGCACTCGCCGTTCCCCGAAGCGAGCGGCCGCCAGCCGCGAACTGGCGCCGATTCCGCCGACGGTGTGGACGGCCGGGCCCGACCCGATCGACCCGGCAGCCGCCTGGCCGGTGCCAATCATCGAAACCATCACGACCAGCTTCTCGGCACCCGGCGCCACGGTCCTGCTCGCACCATGGCCGACCGCTGAGGAGGCCGCCAGCCGCGCCACCGGCGCCGGTGAACTGGACGCGGCGCTCGACGCCGTGCACGCGCTCGGTCGCCACCCCGTAATCACGAAGCTCGAACTGCTGACCGCGAACGAGATGTCCGTTAAAGGCGAGGCGGCGTCGGCTTGGGTGTCGGCCGACGAGCGAGTCGACTTGGTCATCACGTCGCTGTCGCCAGAACGCGGAGCCGACGGCTCGACGGAGGCGGTGGCGATCGCAGCAGCTCGAGCGCTCGCGTTCGGCGGAATTCTCGCCGTCTACACCCACAGCGACTGGTCGAGCGGCCGCCTCACCGACCCGTCAGGCCCGATGATCGCCGCCGCGCAAAACGCCGACCTGATCTACCTCCAGCACATCGTCACCCTCCACACCCCCATCCGGAACGGCCGCCTACAGCCACCCGCCGCGACGGACTCCACCGACCTCGCACCGAGCGGCCGAAAACTCGGTGCGCCGATGGCGCACGTGCGGGCGCACGGCGACGTCCTCGTCTTCGCCCAAGCACACGCCGACGCCGCGCAGCCAGAAGACCTCCGATGATCAGCCGACCGAAAGGCACGGGCACCGCCATGACCACCACGCAGCCGAACACCCCGCCGTCAACGGCCGACGAGCCGACCATGCCGCTGTCCCGCGCGTTCATCGACGCCCTCGACACCACCCCGCCCGCCGACGACCCGACCGATTTCGGCGAGCTGCCGGTGTCGGTGTGGGCGACCGCGCAGACCTCGCCGGCCGCGCAACGCAAGGACCGGTACGTGCCGGAATCGACCGCACACCCGGCCAAGATGCTGCCCGCCGTCGCCGCGCACGCCATCGAGCACTACACCAAACCGGGCGATCTCGTACTCGACCCGATGTGCGGGATCGGCACCACACTGGTCGAGGCGATCGACCTCGGCCGCCGAGCGGTCGGCATCGAGTACGAGCCACACTGGGCCGACATCGCCCGCGCGAACCTCCGCCTCGCCCGCAAGCGCGGCCACGACCACGACGGCCAAGTCGTCCGCGGCGACGCTCGCCAGCTCGAGACGCTGCTGCCGGTCGAGTGCGCCGGCCAGGTCGCGCTGGTCGTCACCTCGCCGCCCTACGGGCCATCCGTGCACGGCCTGGTCAAGACCGACCGGGAGCCCGGTGTCGACAAGGTCAGCAAACGCCACTACCGCTACGGCAGCGCCCTCGACCGCGGCAACCTCGCCAACATCGGCCACCACCGACTGCTGGCCGGCTTCACCCGCATCCTCACCGCCTGCGCCCGCGTCCTGCGTCCGGGCGGTCACGTCGTGATCACGGTCCGGCCGTGGCGTGAGCACGCCGAGCTGATCGACCTACCTTCTCAGGTCATCGCCTGCGGAGTAGCGGCTGGGCTGGTCCCGGTTGAGCGGTGCGTTGCCCTGCTCGCCCGCGTCGCGGAGACTGATCTGGTCGCGCGCGGCAGCTTCTTCCAGCGCGATTTCATCCGCAAGCAGCGCGACGTCGGCCTGCCGCTGCACTTGATTGCCCATGAGGACATCATCGTCTTACAGGCTCGTGATAGCCGAGAACGTGCCGGCGGCGCCACTGGTGAGAAGCTGGTGCATGACGAGTACGGGGCAATCGGGCCGGGGCATTGGGCCGCATGATCTGTCTATTCTGAGCCTTCGCGGCCCTCCTGGTGTGCGGCCTGTACGTCTCAGCCGAGCGGTGTCTCCAGCGACATGCCGTCCTCACGCGACATGCCGTCCTCACGCGGGGAAATTCCGTTGTCAGCGGTGATTCGGCCATTGGAGTGTCGGTCCACGGTGGATCGCCGAGTGCAGCGACGGTGTGGGACGGCCGAGTTTTTCCGGCGAGCCAGACGCTGGTGTCGACCAACCTTCGCGGGCGAGTCCGAAGAAGTTTGTCGCGGTCGCGTGGTGGTCGTGCAGGTGCGGTAGGTGCAGCTCCTACGGCCCGGGCGGCAGGTCGGTGACACCGGCCGCAACCGCGAGGACAGCCATGGCGGGCGCAGACCCAGAATCCGGTGGTGAACGCTTCGTTCGTGGGCAGGCCTTGCGGGGTGGTGTTGTAGGAGATGACGGCGGCGATGACGGGCGTGCCGATGCTGCTGCCGATCGTGCGGGCGATGGCGTTGACGCTGGTCGCCCCGCCGGTGATCTTGGTCGCCAGGGTCGGCCAGCAGCGCGACGACAAACCGTAGGCAATCGACAGCAGGCCGGACAGTACGTACACCGCGATGCAGCACGCGGTTGCGCCTTTGCGGAAAGTCGTGGCGATTTCGGCGCAACCGGCGCTCAGGCACTCCGGCCGGTGAACGACGTCAAGACGTGCCTGTCGTCTGACCGGATCATGGCTGATATCCGGCGCGATTCCGTGCCACGCAAGACATTTGTCAGTTGCTCGGCGGTCAGCGTGGCTGCTTCCCCAAGCTGCGCCGCTTGCATGTAGAGGCTCGACAGCCATTCGAGGAACTCGGCATTGCGGACCGCCTCGGTCAGATCGGTTCCGGTGGTGACGGCACCGTGGTTGCGGCACATCGTCACGCTGACCGAGTGCAGATCGTCGGGGCCGTCGCGTGGCCGCTGACGATCCTCGGGCTGATCTTCGGCATCGTCGGGACGCTGCGCGCCAACCGGGGCCTCAAGCCGCAGAGAGCTCCTGTCGCGCGTGGGCGAGCCTGCAGAGAACGATCGATGTGGCCGTGGTCAGCGCCGCTGCCAGCATCGCCACGCTCAAGAAAGCTGTTACGTGGCGTCGTTGTTCTCTGATATGACCTATCGTGATACTCCTGATGAATAGGTTGCTGTAACTGCTGTGTGCGGCCGCGATGGTTGCCGCTTCTTGCGTTCTACGCTTCGGTGAGCGGGCGTCGCCGCCACCACGGCGCGATCTCCTCGAAGGCGGCGGCCACCGCGATGACGGCGGCGTCGGCGTGGGCGCGGCCGATGATCTGCAGCCCGACCGGCAGCCCGTCGCCGGTGAATCCGCAGGGGACGGAGATCGAGGGGAGGCCCGCGTGGGTCGGCGGTTCGGTCAGACTGTGGAAGAAGAGTCCGGGATGGCGTACGCGTTCGCCGTCGACGATGTCGACTCCGCCCTTGCCGTTGCTGTGCGGGAAGGGCGGAGTCGGCGTGGTGGCGCACAGGAGGAAGTCCGCGTCCTGGAGGACACGGCCGAAGGCGTTGTAGATTTCGGTTCTGGTCGCCCGGAACATCCGGCTCACCTCCGCGGCCGTGGTCTTCCGGCCCAGTTCCGCGATCTCGGTGATCACCGGCCAGGCTTCGGCCCCCGCGGGGAACAGGTCGGCTGCTTCGGCGGCCCAGTACCGGATGAAGTAGTCGATCGTGTCGGGCAGTTTCATGGTGACGGTCTCGACCTGTGCGCCGTGGGTGGCCAGTTCCCCGACTCCGGCGTCCACGACCCGACGGGTTTCCGGGTCGATCGGTCCTTGGCCGAGGTTGATGCAGTACGCGAACTTCAGTCCGGTGAGGCCGGTGCCGCGGGTGGCGGCGTCCACGTAGTTCTCGCCGGTGGCCGGCAGGGAGAACCGGTCCTGGTGGTGGGGGCCGACGAGGACGTCGAGCATGAGCGCGGTGTCGACCACTCGGCGGGTGAGTGGGCCGTCGGTGTTGTCGCCGTCGGTGCTGCCGCGGGTCGGGATGCGGCCCAGTGACGGTTTGAAGCCGACCACTCCGCAGCATGATGCGGGCACGCGGATGGAGCCGCCGCCGTCGGACCCGAGGGCGAGCGGCGCGATGCCGGCGGCGACCGCGGTCGCGGCGCCACCACTCGAGCCGCCCGCGACGCGGGCGGGATCCCACGGGGTCCCGGTGGCGCCGGTCAGGTGGCTGTCGGTGACGCCGAGCATGCCGAACTCGGGGGTCGTGGTCTTCCCGATGAGGATCGCCCCGGCGGCTTTCAGGCGTTCCCAGGAGATCGAGTCCGTATCGGGTACGTGATCGGCGTGGGTGAGGCTGCCGTAGGTTGTGCGGACGCCGGCGGTGTCGACGAGGTCCTTGACCGTGACCGGCACGCCGTGCAGCGGCGGTAGGTCGTCGCCGCGCAGGATGGCGGCCTCGGCCTCCTTGGCCTGGGTCCGCGCGGACTCCGCGGTCACCGTGACGAACGCGTTGATCTGCGGGTTTACCTCTTCGAGTCGGTTCAGCACCGCCTCGACGGCCTCTGCGGGGGAGACCTCTTTGCGGCTGATCATCCCACGCAGCTCGTATGCGCTCATCCAGATCAGATCGTCGGACATCAGGCCTCCTCCACGAGATGAAACATGCTTTATAAAACGGTAACGAGGTGGTGCCGTCAAGCCCTTGCGGTTATGGAACAACTTTTATATGTTCTCCGCTGCATCACATCGGTGCTGGCCAGGGGGCTGACCAGAAGGAGCGACCCATGATGACGTCGCCGCGACAAGTCCATGCCGTCCGACTGCTGTGGGCGAGCGCCGTCGCGGTGGTGGCCGCTGCGGCGGTCACCGGATGCTCGGCTTCCTCGCAGCCGGCCGCCGGGAGCGGACCTCTTCAGCTCGTCTCCAGCCTGCCGGCGGCCAAGGGTGACGTGGACCTGATCACCTGGAACCTGACCGCCGGCGAGCCCGACACCTTGTTCCCGCCCAACGCCGCGACCTACGGCGGTGGTCAGGTGGTGGCGAACCTGTGCGATGCCCTGGTCACCATCGACGCGGACTACCACCTCAAACCGAACTTGGCCACGCCCAAGCAGGTCGATCCGTCGACGCTCGTCTACACGATCCGCGACGGGGCGAAGTTCTGGGACGGCAAGCCGGTGACGGCCGAGGACGTGGCCTACAGCATGGAGCGGGCCAAGGATCCGTCCTCCATCGTCAGCTTGATCTACCAGAACGTGCAGAGCGTCTCGGTGACCGGACCGCACGAAGTCACGGTGAAGTTCTCGAAGCCCGACGAGATGTTCAACGCCGAGATGGCGACCATTGCCGGCATGGTCATGGAGAAGGCCTTCACCGAGCAGGCGGGCAAAAACGCCGGCGCGCCGGGCGGTGGCCTCATGTGCAGCGGGCCGTTCAAACTGGACACCTGGACCAGCGGCGACAGCATCACGATCTCCCGCAACGACGGTTACTGGAACGCCGATCGGCGGCCCTTTGCCAAGCGGGTGAAGTTCACCTTCGTCACGGACACGACGGCGCTCGTGCAGGCCCTCAACGCCGGTGAGATCGACGGTGCCTACGAGCTTTCGCCGTCGGCTATCCCGGCGCTGCGTACCTCCCAGGCCGGCCGCCTGGCGTTCGGCAGGTCGATGCAGTCGGTCGCGCTCAACGTCGTGAACCCTGCCGGTCCACTGGGCGACCTCAAGCTGCGTCAGGCACTGCAGAAGATCGTGGACCGTAAGGCGCTGGCCACGGCCGTCTACCAAGGTGCGGCGACGGCCGACTACACGGTCCTGTCGCCGGCGACCTGGCCGAACGACCAAACCCAGGCCTACCAGTCCGCCTACGACACCATCGCCGGCGACCGTGCCTACGACATCGCGAAGGCCAAGGAGCTGGTCGGTGCGTCGGGCTACCGTGGACAGCCGCTCGTGCTGGCCGTCAAGGGCGGTGACGAGAGCAGTTCACGCACCGCGCAGCTGATCCAGCAGCAGGCCGCGCAGGCCGGGGTGAAGATCGACATCACCTCGCTGACCCCGCTGGTGTTCGACCAGGCCGGCTACGACGCCGGAAAGCGCCAGGGGATCGACCTGATGCTCCAGTCGAGTTTCAACGGTGCGCAGGACCCGTTGGAGCCGCTCGGGTTCGTGTACCTGCCCGGCGCGACGTACAACTACCTGAACTACAACGATCCTCAGGTCACGACCCTGCTCGACGAAGCACGGCAGACTTTCGACGGCGCCGAGCGCGCGAAGAAGGTCATTGCGGCGCAGGCGATCTACGAGCCGTTCTCTGCGGCCATCCCGCTCGTGGGCACGAACACGGTGACGTTCCTGAATAACCGGCTCACCGGTGCCGTGACCACCTTCGCCTACTTCTCCATGCCGCAGATGGCCTACGTCGGTGCGGCTGGTTAGGAGGGAAAGTGTCCACAGTAGACGAGGCGCGGCCGAGGCCGGTGAGCCTGCTGCCCAGGATCGCCACGTCGATCGCCGGCGCGGTCGCGACGGTGCTGGTCGCCTCGTTCGCGGTTTTTGTCGCGCTGGGTTTCGCTCCGGGTGACCCGGTGGCGCAGATCCTCGGCCAGAAGGCCACCGAAGCCCAGCGCTCCGCGATCCGCGCGCAGCTGGGGCTCGACCGGCCGCTGCTGGTGCGGTACTGGGACTGGCTGACGGGCGTGCTGCACGGCGACTTCGGCATCTCGCTGACCTACCGGCAGGAGGTCTCGACACTGCTGGGACCACGGCTGGGCACCAGCCTGATGCTCGTCGCGCTGTCGCTGGTGCTCACGGTGGTGGCCGGGGTCGCGGCCGGCACCCTCGGCGGTGTCCGGCGCCGGTGGCGCCCGGTCGTGACCGCCCTCTCGGGTGTCGGGGTCGCGATCCCGGGGTTCGTCGCCGCCGCGCTGCTGATCAGCGTGTTCGCCGTCGGCCTCGGCTGGTTCCCGACCTACGGCGCCGGCAGCGGCTTCGCCGATCAGCTGTGGCACCTGCTGCTGCCGTCGGTGGCCCTGTCGCTGGCCTGGTTCGCCTACATCGCACAGATCACCACGGCGGCGGTCAAGGAAGAGGCGGATTCCGACCACGTGCGGACCGCGATCGGCCGGGGCCTGCCGCGGCTCCTGGTCATCCGGCGGCACGTGCTGCGCAACGCCCTCATCCCGGTGCTGACCGTCTCGGGGGTGATGGTCGGCGGCCTGGTCGCCGGCTCGGTCGTCGTCGAGTCGTCGTTCGCGATCGACGGCATCGGCTCGCTGCTGGTGAAGAGCGTGCTGAACAAGGACTACGCCGTGGTGAACGCGGTGTCGCTGATCATCGTGGTGGTGTTCGTCGTGGTGACGACCGTGGTCGACCTGGTGCACGTGGCGATCGACCCGCGGCTGCGGGAAAGGAGGTAGGGCCATGGCGGTGATGGACGCAGGACGGCTGTCGTCCGTAGCGCGCGCGGGCCGGGCCGACCCGGTCCTGACGGTCTTCGCCGTGTTGTGCGGGTTGCTCGTCCTGCTGGCGATCTTCGGCGAGGCGCTCGCGCCGTTCGCCCCGGACCAGACGGACATCCTCGCGGCCGGGCAGGGACCGTCCGCGGCGCATCTGCTCGGGACGGACTCGCTGGGGCGGGACATCCTCTCGCGCCTGATGGCCGGTGCCCGGCTGAGTTTCGCCGGCCCGGCGATCATCGTGCTCGTCAGCTCGGTCGCCGGGACCGCGATCGCGATCTTCGCCGCCTGGCACGGCGGCTGGCTCGACCAGCTCGTCTCCCGCAGTCTCAACGTCGCCTTCGCGATCCCCGGCATCCTGGTCGCGGTGCTCGCCGCGGCGATCTTCGGGGTGGGTTTCGCGGCTCCGGTGATCGCACTGTCGCTGGTTTACATCCCCTACATCGCCCGGGTGATCCGGAGTGCCGCGCTGCGGCAGCGGCACCTGCCCTACGTCGAAGCGTGCCGGCTGGCCGGTCTTTCCGGCTGGCACATCGGCACCCGGCACGTCCTGCGCAACGTGGCTCCGCTCGCGGTGGCCCAGGCGAGCATGGCGTTCGGCTGGGCGCTGGCCGACTTCGGCGCGACCTCGTTCCTGGGGCTCGGCGTGCAGCCGCCGCGGGCGGAGTGGGGGGTCCTGGTCAGCGACGGCCGGTCGGACCTGCTCAACGGCGCCGGCCAGCAAAGCGTGGGTGCGGGTCTGCTGATCGTGCTCACCGTCGTGTCGTTCAACATCGTCGGGGAGCGCCTCGCGGCGCGGATCGGAGCGCACGAGTGACCGGCCACGGCCTGCTCGACATCGAGCACCTCCACGTCGAGCTTCCGGCGAAGGTCCGGGGAGACGCCCCGCGCACCGTGATCCACGACGTCACACTTTCGATCGCACCCGGCGAGTCGCTGGGTGTCGTCGGCGAGTCCGGTTCGGGCAAGTCGATGACCACGCGGGCCGTGATGCGGTTGCTGCCGCGTGGCGCGGTCACGACCGGCGACATCCGGTTCCAGGGCCACTCGGTGCCCGGCTTCACCGGTCGCGAGTTGGCCGATTTCCGGGCTCGCCGGGTTTCGATGATCTACCAGGACCCGCGCGCGCACATCAACCCGCTGCGGACCGTCGGCGATTTCCTCGTCGAGGGCGTCACCGCGACCGGGGTGATGACGCGGCCGGACGCGGTGGAGGCGGCGTGCGCGCTGCTGCGGGACGTCGGCGTGCCCGACCCGGCACGGCGGATGGCCCAGTACCCGCACCAGCTCTCCGGTGGTCTGCTGCAGCGGATGATGATCGTGATGGCGCTCCTGCCGTCGCCGGAGCTCGTGCTGGCCGACGAGCCGACCACGGCGCTCGACGTCACGGTCCAGTCCGAGGTGATGGCGGTGCTCGCCGAGCAGATCCGGGACCGGTCGGTCGGGCTGATGTTCATCACCCACGACCTGGATCTCGCGGCCGCGGTGACGGATTCCCTCGCGGTCATGTATGCCGGGGTGATCGTGGAAAGCGGTCCGTCGCACGAGGTGACGGAGACCCCGCGCCACCCGTACACCGCCGCGTTGCTGGCGTCCCGGCCGAGCCTGTCCAGCGTGCGGAAGCTCAGCGCGATTCCGGGCCGCCCGATCTCCGCGTTCGAAGCGGGTGACGGGTGTGTCTTCGCGTCCCGGTGCGCCCATGCCACGGACATCTGCCGGACGCAGCGGCCGGAACCTCGGACCGTCGGTGGCCGCTCCGTGGCTTGCCACCACGCGGACCAGCTGAAGTCCGTTCTGGGGGAAGTGGCGGCGGTATGACCGAGCCGATGCTGAGCGTGCGGAACCTGCGCAAGACCTACGGTGGGACCGGGCGTGGGGAAGGGCTGGTCGCCGTGGACGACGTCAGCTTCGACCTGGCACCAGGGGAGTCGCTGGCGATCGTCGGCGAGTCGGGATCGGGCAAGACCACCACGGCCCGGATGGTCGCCGGCCTGGAGGTCGCGACCGGCGGCGCGGTCCTCCTCGACGGCAGGCCCGTCGCGGGACCGGGAAAGCGCCGGAGCCGCGACATCCAGATGGTGTTCCAGGATCCGCTCGGGTCGCTGGACCCCCGTCAGCGAGTCGGGGCCGCGATCGCCGAGGTGCTCGCCGTGGGCGGGCGCCGGTCCCGGGCCGAACGCCGTGTGCGGGTGGCGGAGCTGCTGGACGAGGTCGGTCTCGACCAGCGGCATGCCATGGAGTACCCGCGGAACCTCTCGGGTGGCCAGCGGCAGCGGGTGGCGATCGCGCGGGCGCTGGCGCTCGAACCCCGGATCCTGATCCTCGACGAGGCGGTGTCGGCGCTCGACGTGAGCGTGCAGGCGCAGGTGATCAACCTGCTGGTCGAGCTCCGCCGGCGGCTGGGCGTCTCGTACTTGTTCGTCTCGCACGACCTCGCCGTCGTCCGGCAGGTCAGTGACCGCTGCCTGGTGATGCACCGCGGTGCGGTGGTCGAGGAGGGCGGCACCGGCGAGGTGCTGGACCGTCCCCGGGAGCGCTACACGCAGCAGCTGCTGGACGCCGTGCCCCGCCCGGGCTGGACGCCCCGCAAACGGTCCGCCGCGCTGACCTGAGGCAGGCGCGGAGCGATCCGGGGGACGACTGTGCCCTCGTTATGAAACGAGCTTTACATGAAAGGGGTTGACATGGGTGCGGACCACGACGACACCGCCGAGGTCGTGACGCTCAGCGTCCGGCATCCCGCCGAGGCGCCGCTGCTGCGCGGGAAGAAGTTCGTCTCGCCGTGGTTTCGCATGGCCCCGGATCGGACGGCCTTGTTCGACACGGCCACCTACACCGATGCCTCGCCGCACCCCATCGGTGGCGAGGCCGGTTACGGCGACGACCTCGTCGAGGGCTTTCACCTGCTGGCGATGCTCGACCACCTCGTCAACCACGTGCTCTGGTCCGAAGGCCCGTGGCTCGCCTGGAACTACGGGCTGGACCACGTCCGCTTCGTCTCGGTGGTCCGGTGCTCCGACCGGTTCCGCATCACGGGGACGGTCGCCGAGGTCCTCAGCCGCGGGGAGCAGGGCCATCTGCTGGTCCTCGAGTGCGCCGGCGAGGTCGATGGCCGCGAACGACCGGGTTTCGTCGCGACCCAGCGCGTGCTCTGGACCACCCATGACGCCGGCTGAACCGGCTCGTCCGATGAATCCGACGAAGGAGAACACACCGTGACGACGCAGCTGTCCGTCGATCTCACGCCGTACCAGCGCGCAATGCTGGAACTGACGATCCCCGAAGCACTCGACCGGGCCGCGCGGACGTGGCCCGACCGGCCGGCACTGCACTTCCTCGAATCGGGGGAGCGGCTGACCTGGTCGCAGCTGCGTGGCGCGGTGGCGCGGGTGCGCTCGGCGCTGGAGGCGCTGGGATTGCGAGCCGGGGACAAAGTCGGCATCCTGCTGCGCAACCAGCTCGAGTTCCCGCTCGCGTGGCTGGCGGTCATCGAAGCGGGCGCGGTGGCGGTGCCCGTCAACCCGCGCTACACGCGCAGGGAAGTGGAGTTCGTTCTCGGTGACGCCGAAGCCACGTGGATCGTCGTTGCCGAGGATCTCGTCGAACTCGCCGCCGGGGTGGTCCCGGCAGGCAATGTCGTCGTGGCGGGGCCGCGGTTTTCGGAGTTGCTCGACCACGCCGAAACGCCGAGGAGGCACCGGGCGCAGCGGCGGGACGTCGTCAACATCCAGTTCACGTCGGGTACGACGGGCCTGCCGAAAGGCTGCCTGCTCACCCACGAGTACTGGGTGGAGATCGGGGTGTATGCCGCGGCGCTGTTCGACGACCCGCAGCACGTGCTCGCCGACCACCCCTTCTACTACATGCAGAACCAGTCGTACTTCGCGAAGGTTCTCGCCGGCGGAGGACAGCTGCACGTCACGCCGGGGCTGAGCCGCCGCCGGTTCCTCGGCTGGCTCGTCGAGCACGACATCGACTACGCCTGGATCGACGAGGGCATGCTCGACCTCGAGCCGTCCGAGCTCGATGGGCGGCTGGCGCTGAAGAAGGCCCCCATCGCGGCGATCCCGCCGGAGCTGCACCGGCCGCTGGAAGAGCGGTTCGGCCTGATGGCGCGGGATCTCTACGGGAGTACCGAGGTCGGGATGGGCACGTTCGTGCCGTGGGAGCGGGCGGATCTCGTGGGCTCGGGCTCGATGGGGTGGTGCGTGCCCAACCGGGAATCGAAGGTGATCGACGAAGCTGGTGCCGAGGTGTCGCCGGGGGCGGTGGGGGAACTGTGCTTCCGGGGCAGCGGGATGATGCTGGGCTACCACAACCGCCCGGAGGTCAACGCGGAGCTGTTCGGCCCGGGTGGCTGGTTCCGGACCGGTGACCTGGTGCGCAAGACCGCCGACGGGGAGCACTTCTTCGTCGGCCGGACGAGGGACATGGTGCGCCGCAGCGGGGAGAACATCTCGGCGGCGGAGGTGGAACTGCACATCCAGGCAATGCCCGACGTCCTCGAGGTCGCTGTCATCGGGGTGCCCGACCCGGATCGCGAGGAGGAGGTCAAGGCCCTCGTCGTCCGCAAGCCGGGCAGCGGCCTCACCGTGGAGACGATCATCGAGTGGTGCCACGAAGGGCTGGCCCGGTTCAAGGTGCCGCGGTACCTGGAGTTCCGTGACGAGCTTCCGCACACCGACAGCGGCAAGATCGCCAAGTCCGTGCTGAAGGCCGAGGACCCGTTCACCGGAAGCGTCGTCGATGTCCGCGCACTCGCCGTCGATCCCGCGTGAGGCGGTGCCCCGGGCCGGTGCTTCAGCCGGCCCGGGGGACCAGAGGCACGGGCTCACGCAGCGGGAGCATCGCGATGAACCGGTCCACCGCGCGCAGCTGGCGCTCCCGGTCCCAGATCTCGGGGTGTTCGATGGCGGAGAGCGTGATGCCGCTGATCGACGCGCGCATCAGGTCGACCGCCAGCTCGAGGTCTTCGTCCGCGACGAGCGGGGCCACGTGCTCCCGGTACAGCGTTCGCATGATGGGCTCGAGGCGGGCGAAGAAGGCGTCTATCGCCGGTTCTGCGTCGCGGTGGGCGAGGAGTGCGATCCGGGCCCGTTCCGTGACCAGCCCTTCCTCGGTGAGGGGCAGGGCCCATTCGACGACCTGGTGCAGTCTCGCCACCGGGTCCTCGACCGAGTGCAGCTCGTCGTTGAACTGTGCGATGTCGTACTCGACGCTGGTCAGCAGGCCGGCGATCAGCGCCTCGCGGTTCGGGAAGTAGTGGGTGATCAGCGACATCGATCCACCCATGCGCTCGGCGAGGTTCCGCAGCGTGAACTTGGCGAACCCGCCTTCGCTCAAGGCGGTCAGTGCCGCGTTGACGATCTCGCGAGACCGCTGCTCCGGATCGACGTACTTGGGCATCCGATGTCCTT
This sequence comes from Amycolatopsis sp. MtRt-6, assembly GCF_017308975.1. Taxonomy (GTDB): domain Bacteria; phylum Actinomycetota; class Actinomycetes; order Mycobacteriales; family Pseudonocardiaceae; genus Amycolatopsis. The sequence goes on from NZ_JADWPD010000011.1 coordinate 33,594, forward strand.
CCGCTCGCGTCCGGCGCCGGTCGTCACGGAGATGTTACATCCCTTACACAACGAAGGACTCGACCATGGGAATCTCGAATGTCATCGACGGCAAGATCGTGCCTGCCGACAGCGGTCGCGGCTACGACGTCATCGATCCGGCATCCGGTGAGGTTTACACGACAGCGCCCGCGTCCGGGGCGGAGGACGTCAATCTCGCGGTGCGCTCGGCCGAACGTGCCTTCGAGTCGTGGCGGGACACCACGCCCTACGAGCGGAGCCGGGCGTTGCTCAAGCTCGCCGGTGCGGTGGAGGCACGCGCCGAGGAGATCGCTGCCGTGGAGAGCCGCGACACCGGGAAACCGCGTGCGCTGATGAGCGGGGAGATCGACCAAGCCGTCGAGGTGCTGACGTTCTTCGCCGGCGCGGGCCGCCTGCTGGAAGGCAAGGCGGCCGGCGAGTACCTGCGAGGACACACCTCGGTGGTCCGTCGCGAACCGATCGGGGTCTGCGCGCAGATCACGCCGTGGAACTACCCGCTGCTGATGGCCATCTGGAAGCTCGGGCCCGCGCTCGCCGCGGGCAACACCGTCGTGCTCAAACCCAGCGATACGACACCGGCGTCGACGGCGTTGCTGGCCGAGATCGCCCAGGAGTTCTTCCCGCCGGGGGTGGTCAACGTGGTCTGCGGCGACCGCGACACCGGCCGGGCCCTCGTGGCCCACCCCGTGCCGCAGATGGTGTCGGTGACCGGGTCGGTCCGCGCCGGGATGGAGGTCGCGGAGGCTGCCGCGGCGGGGGTGAAGAAACCGCACCTCGAACTCGGCGGCAAGGCACCGGTGATCGTGTTCGGCGACGCGGACATCGCGGGCGCCGCCGAAGGCATCGCCGCCGCCGGATACTTCAACGCCGGACAGGACTGCACGGCGGCGACCCGCGTGCTGGCGCACCGGTCGGTGGCCGCCGAGCTGACCGCCGCGCTCACCGCCCGCGCCCGGACAACGGTGATGGGCCGGCCGGAGAAGGAGAACGCCTACCTCGGCCCGCTCAACAACGCGAACCAGCTCGCCCGCGTCCGGCATTTCCTCGAGGACCTCCCGCTCCACGCGACGGTCGAAACCGGCGGGCGGACCCGGCCGGATCTGGGCGGCGGTTATTTCTTCGAACCGACCGTCCTTTCCGGACTGTGCCAGGACGACCGGGTCAGCCAGGAGGAGATCTTCGGGCCGGTGATCACGGTCCAGGAGTTCACCGACGAGGCAGAGGCGTTGCGCCTCGCCAACGGCGTCCAGTACGGGCTGGCGTCGTCGGTGTGGACGAAGGACCACGGGCGGGCGATGCGGCTGGCCCGGCGGCTGGACTTCGGCTGCGTGTGGATCAACACGCACATCCCGATCGTGGCCGAGATGCCGCACGGCGGGTTCAAGCACTCCGGATACGGCAAGGACCTGTCGGCCTACAGCCTCGAGGACTACACCCGGATCAAGCACGTGATGAGCAATATCGATGAGTAAGCGGCGCATCGACTTCCCGCACGTACCCGGCGGTGACCCCGTCCGCGCGCTCGCCGACGCCGAGCCGACGCCCTTCTGGCTCGACGACCCGGACCGCCCCACGCCGTTCCCCGCGCTGGCGGCCGAGGAACGCTGCGACCTGGTGGTGGTGGGCGGCGGATATTGCGGCTTGTGGACCGCGCTGCTGGCCAAGGAGCGCAATCCGGGCCGGGACGTGGTTCTCGTCGAGGCACGTGAGATCGGCTGGGCCGCCTCGGGCCGCAACGGCGGATTCTGCGAGGCCAGCCTCACCCACGGCTTGGCCAACGGGCTGGCGCGATGGCCGGACGAGTTCGCCGACCTTCACCGGCTCGGCATCGAGAACCTCGACGACATCGAAGACGCCGTGCGGCGCTACGACATCGACTGCTCGTGGGAGCGCACCGGATCGATCACCGTCGCGACCCGTCCGCACGAGGCCGAGGAACTGCGCGAGCACGCCCGCCTTGCCCGAAGCCTCGGCGCCGCCACCGAATTCCTCGGGACCGATGCGGTGCGGGCCGAGGTCGCGTCCCCTACCTACCTCGCAGGCTTGGCCGATCGCCGAGGTGTCGCCCTGGTCAACCCAGCCCGGTTGGCCTGGGGGCTGCGGGCGGCGTGCGTCCGATCGGGTGTGCGGATCTACGAGCGCACCACCGCCACCGGTCTGGGCCGCCGTGGCGCCGGCATGGTCGTCACCACCGGCTACGGGCGGGTCGTGGCCCGGCACGTCGCGCTGGCCACGAACGCGTTCCCGTCGCTGGTCCGGCGGGTGCGGCCGTTCGTGATCCCGGTGTACGACTACGTCTTGGCGACCGAGCCGCTCACCGCGTCGCAGCGGGACGCGATCGGCTGGCGGAACCGCCAGGGCTTGTCGGACACGGCCAACCAGTTCCACTACTACCGGCTCACGGCCGACAACCGGATCCTGTGGGGTGGCTACGACGCCGTCTACCACTACGGCGCCAGGCTTTCCGCCGAACTGGACCAGCGGCCGGCGACGTTCAAGGTGCTGGCGGAGAACTTCTTCCGCACGTTCCCGCAACTGGACGGCATCCGGTTCACCCACAGCTGGGGCGGCGTCATCGACGCCTGCAGCCGGTTCTCGGCGTTCTTCGGCACCGCCGCCCGCGGCCAGGTCGCCTACGCCCTCGGCTTCACCGGGCTCGGCGTGGGAGCGACCAGGTTCGCTGCACAGGTCATGCTCGACCGGCTGGACGGGCTGCCCACGCCACGCACCGAGTTGTCCATGGTGCGGACGAAGCCGCTGCCGTTCCCGCCGGAGCCGATCCGCTGGCTCGGCGTCGAGCTCACCCGCCGGTCCATGATCCGGGCGGACCGCAGCGGCAAGCGCAATCTCTGGCTGCACGCGATGGACGCGCTGGGTCTCGGCTTCGACAGTTAAGACCGCATCTCGTTTGGGGTGGTTGTCGGGTGGGCGATAGTGTTGGTCGGCGATGACGGATGTGGAGAAGTGGTGTCCGGAGCCGTTGTGGCTGCTGGCGTCTGCGTTGTTGCCCGATGCGCCGCAACGCCACCAGGGCGGTGGCCGGCGCCGGTTGGATGACCGTGCGGTGCTGGCCGCGATCCTGTACGTGCTGCAAACCGGTTGCGCCTGGTCAGCGCTGCCGGCCTCGTTCGGGGTCAGTGCTGCGACGGCGCATCGCCGGTTTACCGAGTGGGTCGAGGCGGAGGTGTTCGCCCGGCTGCACCAGCAGGTGCTGGATCTGCTTGGTTCTGCCGGAGCGATCGACTGGTCCCGGGCGTCGGTGGACGCGATGCAGGTCAGGGCGGTAAAAGGGGGGATCTGACCGGCCCCAGCCCGGTCGACCGGGGCAAGCCGGGCTCGAAGATCCACGTGATGAGCGAGCGTGGTGGCCTCCCGGTGGCGGTGGTCGTCTCCGCGGCCAACCGCAACGACCACCTGATGTTCGAGGCGGTGGTCGATGCGGTCGCGCCGGTCGCCGGGCCGGTCGGACGGCCCCGGTGCCGGCCGCGCAAGGTGCACGCGGACAAGGGCTACGACTACCCCGGTCTGCCGAAAGGTGCTGCGTCGGCGGGGCATCATGGCCCGGATCGCCCGCCGGGGGATCGAGTCGGCCAAGCGGCTGGGACGTTACCGGTACGTCATCGAGCGGACCTTGGAGTGGGTTTCCCGGTTCCGGCGGCTGGCACGCCGCTACGAGCGCAAGGCCGCCCATTTCCTGGGTTTCGCCCAGTTGGCCTGCGCGGTGATCTGCTGCCGCAGGGCGGTCAAGCTGGACCTTCTCACTCACGACGACTCCAAATGAGATGTGGTCTAAGGGTGAGTAGTCCCTATGTCAGCATCACGTACACCTTGCGCAACGGCGTATCGACCTGCCACGTGGTGCGGTCACCCGACCTGAGCCGGACGCCGACGCCGGGACGCAGTTCGATGCGCTCGCCGTCGGCGAAAGTCACCGCGCCCGACCCCGAGATCACCAGGAACACCTCATCGCGTTCGACGTCCTCCGCGATGCCTTCGCGCATCTCCCACAGTCCGACGGCGGCTCCGCCGAACTCGGTCAGCAAGAGGTGAAGAGCATCAGGAGGTCCGGCCAAGATGCGTTGCCCGGCGGGGACTTTCTCCGGGAGCGGGGCGGTGTGGGCTGCTGTCGTGAGGATCCGCTCCGGTGTCATCGGTCTCTCCGCTTCCCGTCGAAATTTAATAGAACACATGTTACATTACGTCCCTTGCGGGCGAGGTGAAAGAGGTTCGCCATGGCCTTCACGGACGCAGCCGATGCCCGGCCCGAAACATCACCTTGGCTCGCCGGAATCGGGCGTTAGCAGACCGCGTCGAACGAACGGTCCGGTTGCTCCGCAGCTGCCATCAGCTGCGCCGCAGCCGCTCGTTCGCGCCACGGAAGCCGGCGCGAACATCCTTCGTCGAAGTACTCCGCCACGATCACACCGTGCCCGCGGACCGTCTCCTCAGCGACCTCCCCGACGACGTCTCCCGATCTTGGAACTCGACTGTGGACATCCGCCCGTAAAATGCGAACCTCAGCCCATGACCGCCGGCGGTCTGCCGGCGACGCCGGGCACCGGCGCGGCTCGACTGCGCGTGGCATCGTGGCTCTGCGGGCGGTAATGATCATCGTGCACCTCGACGCTTGAGGCGGGTTCGGGGTCGAGGGCGGAACGCAGTTGCCTGCCGCCGGTGACGAGCTTGGCGCCGATGTGCACTCGAATAGCCGCATTGCAGCTCGTATCACCCGCGTTGCACCGTAGGTGGGTGGTGCCAGTTGGTTGGCGGCATGAGACCGACGGTTACGGATGTGCGCGAGCGACGGCGGGCGGTTCTCCGAGACCGGTGGCGACAGCGAATGCTTCAAGCTTCGCCACGATGTCAGGCGTCGGCGAATGCTGGGATGCCGTCGAGCAGCGCCGGGTGTTCGGCGAACGCACGGTGGATGGGCACGGGGCCGTTTCAGCGTTGAGCCGGAGGCGTGGCGTCGCCGAGGGTGCCGGGCGTGTCCGGGTGGGTGAATCGATGGCGACCGGCACCGACCACGACGGGCGTCCACTCCGGCACGGGGAGGCGGATCGTCGCTTCGCTCCCGAACGGCACGGTCACGTCGACCTCCCACCTGCCGTCTGCATGGCGCCAGGACACCTCGGCCAGCCCGTAGGGGGTCTCGTGGGCGGTGCGCGCCCAGTTCAGGCCGCCGCCCGGTTGCGGGGTGACGTCGAAGGTGCGGAAGCCGGGCGCTGTCGATCGAAGCCCACCGACGACGCGGTGCAGCCAATCGGCCACCGCCCCCAGTGCGTAGTGGTTGAAGGACGTCATCTCGCCCGGATTGATGCGGCCGTCGGGCACCATGCTGTCCCAGCGTTCCCAGATCGTGGTCGCCCCCATCGAGACGGGGTAGAGCCACGACGGGCACTCGGTTTGCAGCAGCATGCGGTAGGCGTCCTCCAGTGCGCCGGCCTGGGTCAACGCGTCACAGATCAGCGGCGTCCCGAGGAAACCGGTACTGATGCGGTGACCCTTTGCGCGGACAAGCTCGACCAATCGCTCGGCGGCGTGCGGCGTGCGGTCGGCGGAGAGCAGGCCGAAGCTCAGCGCGAGGGCGTAGGCGGTTTGGGAGTCGCTCACGAGACGGCCGTTCGGCGTGACGTACTCGTCGTTGAACCGCGCGCAAAGGCAGTCGGCCAGGTCGTCGTACTTGCCGGAGTCGGCCTCCTGGTCGAGGAGCCCGGCGATGCGGGCGAGCAGACGGGCGACGTGTACTCGGTAAGCCGTGGCGACCAGGATGGGGTCGGTCTCGGCGTGTGCCGGATCATCCGGTGGCGCGTTCGGGTCGAGCCAGTCCCCCAGCTGGAATTGGTTGTCGCCGCCGTGCCCGGACGGATCGTCGGTGTGAAAGCGATCGACCCAGGCACACATGCTGCCGTAGTGCGTGCGCAGCACTTCCAGGTCGCCGAACCGCTGGTAGAGCACCCACGGGACGATGACCGCGGCATCACCCCAACCCGCTTGGCCGGCCAACGCGCCGGCGGTCTGTCCGGGGATGGGCACGAAGGGGATGAACACCGGCACGTCGCCGTCGGCTCGCTGGTCGGCCGCCAGGTCCTTGAGCCACGAGATGAGGAAGCCCGCGCAGTCGTAGAGGTAGCTCGCCGTGGGCGCGAACACCTGGATGTCGCCCGTCCAGCCGAGTCTCTCGTCACGCTGTGGGCAGTCGGTCGGCAGGTCGACGAAGTTGCCTCGCATGCTCCAGACGACGTTGTCGTGCAACTGGTTGACCCGCTCATCGGAGCATTCGAACCATCCGGTGCGTCGCAGGTCGGTGTGCAGCACGACGGCGACGACGTCCGCGGGGTTCAATGCGGTCGGCCAACCGGTGACCTCGGCGTAGCGAAACCCGTGGTAGGTGAACTCCGGCTCCCACACCTCACCCTCGACGTCGCCGCGCAGGACGTAGGTGTCGGTGGCCTTGGCGCTGCGCAGTGGGCGAACGCCGAGTTCTCCGTTCTCCAGGACCTCGGCGTGCCGCAGCGTGATCTCGGTCCCCGCAGGCCCCGTTACCCGGATGCGGAGGCGACCGACGAGGTTCTGACCGAAGTCGAGGACGGTCGCGCCCGACGGTGTCGTGATCACCTGCCTGGCCGGGATCTCTTCGGTCCGGCGTACGGGGGGCCCATCCGGCGCGCAGAGCAGCTCGGTCGGCGCGGCTGTCGCTTCAACCGGTTTCCAGCCGGTTTCGTCGTAGCCCGGCTCGGCCCATCCGGGCCGCGCCAGACGGGCGTCGTGGGTTTCCCCGTCGTACAGGTCAGCGGTCTGCACGGGCCCGGTCGACCAGTGCCAGGCGCTGTCGCTGACGAGCGTCGTCTTCGATCCGTCGTCGTGGGTGATGACGAGCTGCGCCAGCAGCCCGAGGCGGTCGCCGAAGACGTTGCGCAGGCCGGTCCAGCCGAGGCGCCCGCGCCACCAACCATCGGCCACGGTGACCCCGATGGCGTTGTCGCCGGTGCGCAGCGCATCGGTGACGTCATAGGTCTGGTAGCGCAAGCGGCTGCCGTAGCTCGTCCAGCCGGGCGCCAGCGTATCTTCGCCGACTCGGGTGCCGTTGAGCCTCACCGAGTACACGCCCTGGGCCGTGATGTAGAGGCGAGCAGCGACGATCGGGTGCCGGGCGGTGAACTCGCGCCGGAACAAGACGGGGGATGGGTGGACGCCCCCGGGCCGGATGAGGTCGGCCGACCAGTCGCCCGGTTCGAGCAAGCCGGCCTCGACGGAACTGGGGCGGCTCCAGCGTGAACACTCACCGCTCGTTCCCCGTACGCGCACCCGGACGGTCAGACGTTGACCGGAAAGGAGGTCCGGACCGGGCCACGGCACCAGCACGCTGGCTTCGGAATCCCGTACGTGCCTGGAGACCGTCGCCGTGTCCGGGTCGCTGATCTCGATCTCGTAGCCCGCTTGCCGCCACGCGATGCCCGCCGGCGGTACCTGCCACGACAGGCGCGGCCGGACGTCGCCGATCCCGAACGCGTCCCGGTGATGCTCGAACGTCGGGGGGCTGGGTGCGACGTCGACGTCGCTGACGGTGTGGGTCACGGTGCGCCTTTCGCAGGACGAACCGCCGCCGTGCTGCGGCGTTCGACGAGCCGGGTCGAGACGGAGAAGGTGACCGGTTTGTCACGGCCGTCCAGGCGTTCGCGCAGCAACCGGGCACTCATCGATCCGGTGAGCTCTCCCGACTGGTCGACGGTGGTCAGCGAGATCTGCGGCAAGCCCGAGATGGCAACGTTGTCGTAGCCCACCACACTCACGTCCCCCGGTACGTCCAACCCCAGCTCCGCGGCTGCGCGCAGCACGCCGAAGGCGGCGACGTCGGCTCCGGCGAAGATGGCGGTCGGCGGACGCTCGGAACGGAGGGCCGCCATCGCGCCGGTGTAGCCACCTTCCTCGGTGTAGGACGTCGTGACGACGTGCGGGACCAGCCCGCGGTCGGTCATGGCCCGGCAGTAACCGTCCTCACGCGCCGTGTGCGATAACACCGAAGGTCGCCGCAGCTTGCCGATCGGATGCGCGATGTGGGTGATGTGCTCGTGGCCGAGTTCGCTCAAGTGCTCGACGACCAGCTCGGCGCCCGCGACGTCGTCGTCCACCACGCTGTCGTAGTTGCGCCCCGTGCCGTGCCGTGCGATGACGACGACCGGGATCTCCTCGGCCAGCGTTTCCAGCCAGGTGGTGGGCACGTTCGGGGCGATGAGGATCAGCCCGTCCATCTGGCGGTCGACCATCGCTTCGATGCTTCGCTGCTGCCGCTCGGGCGACGCACCGCCCGGGCCGAGGAGGACCTGCAGGCCGGTGTCGTCGATCTCGCGTTGAATCCCGTCGACGATCATCGGCGCGAACGGCGAAGCCACGTCGGCCAGCAGTACGCCGATCGTGTAGGAACGGCCTCGCATCGCCCGCGCGGCGGGCTTGGGGCGATATCCCAGCTTCCGGGTCGCTGCGGTGACCCGCTCACGCATGGCGTCGCTGACCCCGTAGGCGTTGTTGAGCACCTTGGAGACCGCTGCCGGCGACACGCCGGCCTCGCGCGCGACATCGCGAATGGTGATACTGCGCGGATCGGTGGCCCTCATGGTCTCCTCGTCGAGGTCGCGACAAACGATTGTGTACCGTTTTACAGGATCGCAGGCACCTCCACAACCGCCAACCGTCTGCCGCTGCTCCAGGGTTGGTGATTCGCATTCGCAGGTCACCGCGCCGTCGCCGGAAGGCACCGGGTCAGTTGGCGCTCGACCATGACCGGGTTTCCGACGCTTGACGACCGCGCGGGGGCGGACCTAGCATCTGCCGATGTAAACCGGTCCACAACTTTTCACGGTACGCCGGTTGCGCCCGGACGACGAAGGAGTCGAACCAGCCATGAAACTGTTGCTTTGTGCCGTGAGCGTGCTCGCCGCATTCGGGCTCGCGCTGTCGGCCTGCTCGGCCCACAACGGCAGTTCGGGGGGCTCGACGCCGGGCGTCGCCGCCGACGGCTCGGCCACTGTCAAGGCCAAGAGCCTCACGGTGTGGACGAACGCGGCCGACCCGGCCTACGTGACCGACGCATACACCGACTTCGGGAAGAAGTTCGGTGTCACGATGAACATCGTCAAGATCCCGGCTGACTCGTTCGAGAGCCAGGTTCAGACCAAGTGGGCCAGCGGCGACCGCCCCGACCTCCTCGAGTACCACGCCACGTCGCTCTTCTGGGCGTTGAACCCGGCCTCGAACATGATCGACATGTCCAAGATGCCGTACGTGGCCAAGTCGGGCGACGTGTACCAGAGCGGCGGCTCGTACCAGGGGAAGGTCTACGCCGCGATCACCTCGGCTCCAGTGCTTTTCGGTCTCTACTACAACAAGAAGACACTGGCCGACGCCGGCCTGTCGGCGCCCAAGACCTTCGCGGACATCGAGAACATCTGCACCACGTTGAAGCAGAAGAACCCGACGGTCACGCCGCTCTGGGAGAGCGGCGGCTCGGGCTGGCCGACACAGATCCTGAGTCTGCTGTACGTCGCCGACGCGGAGAAGGCGAAGGGCTACTCGACCGAACTGCTGAACAAGAAGACCACGATGGACGACCCGTCCGGCCCGTTCACCGCCGCGATGGCCGAGTACAAGAAGCTGCATTCCATGGGGTGCTACAACAAGGACGCCACCACCGCCAAGTTCGAGGACTCGATCAAGGCCGTCGCCAGCGGGACCACGGCGATGACCGCGCTGCACAGCGATTTGGTGTCGATGTTCGCCGCCCAGTTCGGCGATGACCTCGCCAAGGCCAGTGACGCCATCGGCTGGGCGTCACCCTCCGCTTCCGACGCCACCGCGGCGTGGGCACCGTCGGTCAGCGGCACCTGGTACATCCCCCGGACCGGCGACACCGACAAGGAGAGCTCGGCGTTGGCCTTCGTGCAGTGGATCACCGGCGCCGGCTACCAGGACTACGTCAACGCGCAGCAGTCGTTCCCGATCCTCACCGGGGCGAAGGGGCCCGACAACACGCCGGCAATCCAGCAGGAGATCCATGCGGCCTATGAGGCGAACCGGTCCCTCGCGTTCAACACGAACCTGGTCGGCTTCAACTCGCAGTCCGTCGCCTGGATGACCGGGCTGCTCAGCGGTCAGTATTCGCCGGAGCAGGTCGGTGCGCTCGCGCAGAAAGCACTGGCCCAGGGCGCCAAGACGGCCAAGCTTCCCGGCTGGTAGGCGACCGTGCGTGGAGATGCTGCGATGACCCGATTCGACGACGACTCGACGGCCGGCCGCACGGACGTCACGGCCATCGACCCCGGCACCGGACCCGGGGCCGGTGGGCGCACGGTCCGCCCGCCGCGGCGCCGGGGATCACCCAGGCCAGGTCCGGCTCGGCGGTGGTGGCCCTTCGCGCTGCCGGCCTTCGTCCTGGTCGCCGGGTTCTTCGTCGTGCCGTTCGTGCTGAACATCCGCTTCGCCTTCACCGACTGGAGCGGCTACTCGGATGCCATCACCGCGAACGGACTCGACAACTTCCGGACGCTGGCGGACCAGGACCTGCTCTGGAACGCCATTCGCGCAACCTTGATCTACGCCGTGATCGCGATGCTGGTGCAGAACGTCTTCAGCCTGTCGGCGGCCCTGCTCCTCCAGCGCCGCACACGGGTCAACGGGTTCTTCCGTTCCCTGTTCTTCATCCCGGTCCTGATCGCACCGGTCGCGGCCGGCTACATCTGGAGCGCGATCCTGGCGCCGTCCGGCCCGCTCAACAAGGCGATCGGGATCGTCAAGCCGGGCTTCGAATACGCCTGGCTGGGCCACTCCGGCAGCGCATTGGCGTCCGTCGCCTTCATCGACGCCTGGAAGTGGAGCGGGCTGATCACGCTGGTCTACATCGCGGGCCTGAACGCCATTCCCGCGTCGCTGATCGAGGCGGCCACCCTCGACGGCGCCAACGGCTGGAAACGCTTCTGGAAGATCCGGTTCCCGCTCCTCGCCCCGGCGTTCACCTTCACCGTCGTGGTGACGCTGCTCGGTGCCCTGAACGCCTTCGACATCGCCATGGCGACGACGCACGGCGGCCCCGGCACCGCGACGACCGTCCTCAACGTCGCCATGTTCAACCAGTACGCCAGCGGTTTCTTCGGCACGTCCAGCGCCCTGAGCCTCATCGTCACGATCCTGGTGCTGGTGATCGGCGTGCCCCTCATCTTCTTCCTGCGCCGACGGGAGATCGAAGGATGACCAGCATCAGCAAGACGTCCCGCCGCCTGATCCGTCCCCTCGTCCTGCTGCTGGTCGCGTTGCCCTGGGTGGTGCTGCCGCTGTGGCTCCTGCTCGTCAACTCGGCCAAGCCACTGAGTGAAGCGAGTTCGCTCTCGCTGTCACTGCCCGCCAAGTGGGCGTTGGGGGACAACTACTCCACCGTGCTCGGCGAGGGCCACTACGGCCGGGCCTTGACGAACAGCCTCCTGGTCATCGTCCCCACCCTGGTCGTCGTGGTCGTGCTCGGCTCCATGGCCGCATGGGCCTACGCGCGCTCGTCCTCGCTGCCGATGAAGATCGCGTACAGCCTGACCGTGCTCTCCATCCTCTTGCCGCCGGCGATCCTGCCCACGGTCTACGAGCTGCAGACCCTGCACATCGACGGCACCCGGCTGGGCTACTTCCTCGTCATGACCGGCACCCGGATAGGCACGGTCGTCTTCCTGGCCACCGGCTTCATCAAGGCCCTGCCACGGGACCTCGAGGAAGCAGCGTTGACCGACGGCGCGAACCGCCTGCAGGTCTACCGGATCATCATCCTGCCGCTGCTGGTTCCCGTGCTGCTGGTCGGCTGCGTCATCCTGATCATCTCCACCTGGAACGATTTCTTCTTCGCGTCCTTCTTGCTCCAAGGTTCCGAGCGGGCCACCCTGCCTCTCGCGCTGTACCAGTTCGCCTCGGCATCGACAGACGTCTCCGCGATGCGCTGGAACCTGATCTTCGCCCACATCGTCCTCACCAGCTTGCCGTTGATCCTCCTCTACCTGCTGGTCCAGCGGCGGGTGGTCGGTGGTTTGGCCGAAGGCGGCATAAAGGGCTGAGCACCATCCCTGTCCCACCCGCGCGATCCCGGAGTCGCGAACTCGCGAGATCCACTCAAGGAGGTAGGGCCGCATGAGCGGTGTGAAGGGCGTGACGGTTGCCGGGTTCGAGTCCATCGCGGACGCCCTCGAGGCACTCGGCGATGCCGACCCCACGTACAGCGCTCACGTCTGCGCCGTCCACGAGGGCGAAACGGTCGTCGACCTCGTCGTCGGCGACGACTTGGCCGCGGACAGCCTCATCAGCGTGTTCTCCTGCAGCAAGGGCATCGCCGCGTTGAGCCTGTCGTTGCTCCTCGGCTCCGGAGACCTCGACCCGGACGCCCCGGTCGCGCGCTACTGGCCCGAGTTCGCCGCCGCCGGCAAGGAAGCGGTCACCGTCCGCACGGCGTTGTCGCACCAAGCCGGGCTCATCGGAGTCGCCGGCGGGTTCACCATCGAGGACGTCGTCGAACACCACGACCTCGCCGCTCGGCTCGCCGCAGCCTCACCGCTGTGGGTGCCCGGGGCAGCGCACGGCTACCACGGCGTCACCATCGGCACCATCATGGCCGAGCTCGTCGCCCGCATCACCGGCACGTCGTTGCAGACGTTCTTCCGCACCAACGTGATCGACGCCATCGGAGCCGACTTCCACTTCGGCGTCCCCGAAGCCGACCGGGCACGCATCGTGGAGGCGCTGCCCCCGAAGGCGGACGAGGAGCAACCGGAAGAGCCGGAGCCGATGAGCCTGGTCGAATTGGCCTTCGGAGGTGGCCTCATGCCGCCGATGCGCGAGCTCGTCCGCCACCCGCTCGTGGTCGCGAACGGACCGGTCGGGTTCGGAGGGTTCGGGAACGCACGAAGCATGGCTCACCTGTACGCCCAGGGCCTCGGTGACGGTCTCTTCCCGGTCGGCGCGCTCCGGAGGATGAGCCAGATCCAAGCCAACGGCACTGACCTCGTCCTCGGTATCGAGACCCGGTTCGGACTCGTGTTCCAGGTCCCCGACGCCCGCCTCGACTACGGAAGCCCGTGGGCGTTCGGCCACGACGGCGCCGGCGGCGCCATCGGCTTCGCCGACCCCGCCCGCGACCTCGCGTTCGGCTACACCACCAGCCGCGTCCCCACCCCCGCCGGTGCCCACCAGCCCGGACTCGAGCTCGCCCGGAAAGTCCGGGCCTGCCTCAGGAGCGCGCTGTCCCCCATGGAGAACCGATGACGATCAAGATGCCGCTGCGTGTGCCCATCGACGGCGTGCCTCCCGCGTTCGTCGACCCCGCGGTCCTCACGCCCGTCGAGGCCGACGGTGTCCGGTGGTGGCGGGACGTCGAATACGCCCTCGTCGCCGGCTACCGGCCGCTGCTTCTCGACCTCAGCGTCCCGAACGCGCACGGACCGGTTCCCCTGGTCGTGCTCATCCACGGTGGCGCCTGGCTGGGCGGAACCAAGAACATCCAGCTCGGCGGCCTCGACGACTTCGGCGCTGTGCGGGTGCGACTGCACGAGGAGGGGTTCGCGGTCGCCGCCGTCCAGTACCGGCTCTCGGGGGAGGCGGCCTTCCCCGCCCAGCTGCACGACATCAAGGCCGCGATCCGGTGGTTGCGCACCGCGGCGCCCGCCGTCGGCATCGACCCCGGCCGGATCGCGAGCCTCGGCGCCTCCGCCGGCGGCCACCTCGCCGTCTTCCTCGGCACCAACACGACCGTGCCGGAGCTCGAGGGCACCGTCGGCCTGACCGGCACCTCCTCGGCGGTAACGGCAAGCGTCGGCTGGTACCCGCCCACCCGGCTGGACACGATGGAGGCCGAAAGCATCCCCGGGACGCCCTTCACCGCGCACAGCGCTGCGGGCTCGCCGGAATCGCGCCTGATCGGTCACACCGTCGGCGAGCGCCCCGAACTCGCCCGGCACGCCAGCCCGATCGCGCACATCAACGACGCGACCGCCCCGACCCTGCTCGTCCACGGCACCCTCGACCAGGTGGTCCCGCACCAGCAGAGCATTGCGTACCACGGTGCGCTCGACGAGGCCGGCGTGCCCAACATGCTCGAGCTCGTCGAGGGAGCCGACCACGGCTTCTTCGGCGGCGACATCGACGCCGTCATCGATACCACCGTTGCGTTCCTGCTCGACCAGCTCGCCACCGTCCAGGCAGCTTCGCAGGCCCTGAAGTCGGCAACCGACAAGGCTTAGGAGTGTCGTGTCCGAAGGGCCTCGTGTGTCTCCCGTGCGGTTCGAAGCGCACCGATCGGCGCTGGGCGTCGCTGAAACGGCACCGCGGCTGTCGTGGCGTGTCACCGCGGGCCCGTCGTGGCGCCAGGCTGGTTATGAGCTGATGATCGACGCAGATGTGCGTCGGGTGGACTCGGCTGAGTCGGTGCTGGTGCCTTGGCCGGCTCCACCGTTGACATCGCGAGAGCGGAAAACCGTTCGGGTGCGCGTCCGGGGCGTCGATGGCACGAAGTCGTCCTGGAGCGAGCCGTCGGTCGTCGAGGCGGGCTTGGTGCGTCCTGCCGACTGGCAGGCGTGGATGATCACGCCGCACGGGGACCCGGCGCCCTTGGTGCGGCGTGCGTTCCGGCTGCCGAGTGGGGCCGTGTCGGCACGGCTCTACGTCACGGCGCACGGGCTGTACCGGGCCGAGATCAACGGCCGCCCGGTCGGCGACGAGGCGTTCACGCCCGGCTGGACCACTTACCGCCGCCGCCTTCGTTACCGGACTTATGACGTGACCGATCTGCTTCGCGACGGTGACAACGTCCTTGGCGCGAGGATGGCCGACGGATGGTTCCGCGGCCGGCTGACCTTCCTTGAAGGCAAGCGAAACGTCTACGGCAACCGGCTTGGTCTGCTCGCGCAGCTCGAGGTGGTGCTCGAGGATGGAGAGCGAGTCGTCGTGGCCACCGACGGGTCGTGGCGCTCCGCTACGGGCCCGATCCTGAAGGCGGACTTGTACGAGGGCGAGCACCACGACGCGAGGCTCGAGCCACCCGGGTGGTCGCTTCCCGGATTCGACGACACCGACTGGCTTCCTTGTTCCCCGAACGAGTTCGACGCCGGCATCCTGGTGGCACCCGACGGTCCGCCCGTGCGTGCCGTCGAGGAAGTGGCGGTGCGAGAGGTGATCACCTCGCCTTCCGGGCGGACGCTGCTCGATTTCGGACAGAACCTCGTCGGGAAGCTGCGCATCAAGGTACGTGGCCCCGCGGGCACGGTCGTTACTCTCCGGCACGCCGAAGTCCTTGAGGATGGAGAGCCGGCGGTGCGACCGCTGCGTACCGCTACCGCGACGGACAGCTACACGCTCCGAGGGGACGAGGCTCCGGAGTCGTGGGATCCCATGTTCACCTTCCACGGCTTCCGGTACGCCGAAGTGACCGGCTGGCCCGGAAAACTGGATCCGGACGCGGTCAAGGCGGTCGTCCACCACTCGGACATGGAGCGCACCGGCTGGTTCGAGTGCTCGGACCCGTTGCTCACGAGGTTGCACGAGAACGTGGTGTGGGGGATGCGGGGCAACTTCCTGGACGTCCCCACCGACTGTCCGCAGCGTGACGAGCGGCTCGGCTGGACCGGGGACATCCAGGTGTTCGCGCCGACCGCGGCCTACCTGTACGACTGTGCCGGATTCCTCTCGTCCTGGCTCAAGGACCTGGCTGCCGACCAGACTCCCGAAGGCATCGTGCCCATGTTCGTCCCATGGGTCGACATAAACCGGTCCCGGGGCGAGGTCACGCCCTACGCGGGCTGGGGCGACGCTGCGGTGATGGTGCCGTGGGTCATGTACCAGCGGTTCGGGGACCGGGAATTCCTGCGCCGGCAGTACTCGAGCATGCGCGGCTGGGTGGACGGGGTGACCAGCATCCTGGGAACCCGGGGGTTGTTCGACGAGCCGGCCGCGCAGCTGGGAGACTGGCTCGACCCGGCGGCGCCTCCCGAGGACCCCGCCGCCGGAGCGACCGATCCGATTCTCGTCGCCACGGCCTACCGCGCGCGCTCGGCCGATCTCCTCTCGCGAGTGGCAACCCTGCTCGGCGAGGAGGCCGATGCGGCCAAATACGCCGACCTGGCCGAAACGGTGCGACAGGCCTTTCGGGACAAGTACGTCAGGCAGGACGGCAGCCTCCTCGGTGACTCGCAAACCGGGTATGCCTTGGCCCTGGAGTTCGCACTGCTCGCCGACGACCGTGAGCGGCGCGTGGCTGCACAACGGCTCGTGGAAGCGGTCCGGAGCAAAGGGCACCGGATCGCCACCGGATTCCTGGGGACGCCACTGATCCTCGACGCGCTCACGAGAGTTGGCGCGGTTGACGACGCGTACGGCATGTTGACCCAGACGGAGCCTCCCTCGTGGCTCTATGCGGTCACCATGGGCGCCACCACCATCTGGGAGCGCTGGGACGCACTCTTGCCGAACGGACGTATCAACCCAGGCGAGATGACCTCGTTCAACCACTACGCGTTTGGAGCCGTGGCCGACTGGATGCACCGCGTGGTCGGCGGGCTCGCTCCCGGTGCCCCCGGCTATCGCGTGCTCGATGTCGCGCCACACCCCGGCGGCGGCCTCACGTCCGCAAGGACCGCCCACGTGACGCCGTATGGCCGCGCAGAGGTTTCGTGGCGTCGTGTCGACGAGGTGTTGTTCGTGGATGTCGTGGTCCCCACCGGCACACTCGCGCGGGTCCGGCTCCCCGGCCGCGCCGAAGTCGAGGTCGGTCCTGGCCGGCACTCTTTCGAGTGTCCCTTCCGTGCCCCAGCCGATGACCCGGGAGTTCTCGATGCCACTCGATGACACGACGATGCGCGAGCCTGTGGGAGGCGCGCTGAACGGCCGGACCGGAGCATGGTCGGACCGGAGCCTGTCTGCGGAGGACCGCGTGGCCGCGATCATGGAGGACTTGCATTACGACGAGCTGGTATCCATCGTCTGCAACGACTTCCGCCCGTTCGTGCAACGGGGAGTCCCGGCCCCGGCGTACACCGATGGCCCCTGCGGTCTGCGAGACGTGGAAGGCGCGACGGCATTGCCGGTCGCGGTTGCCCTTGCGGCCACGTTCGATCCGGCAGAGGCCTACGGCTACGGACAGGTCCTCGCCGCGGAGGCCAAGCACGCGCAGCACAACTGTCTCCTGGGACCGAGTCTGGACATCGCACGTGACCCGTCGGGCGGACGGCTTCCCGAAGGCTACGGCGAGGCCCCCGAGCTGGTCGCTGGTATCGGCGAGGCGTACGTGCGCGGAGTGCAGGACAATGGCGTCCTCGTCATGGTCAAGCACTTCGTGGCCAACAACTTCGAGTCCCGCCGCACCGGCTGGGGACCAGTCCTCGAGCGTGGCGACAGCGTCGACATCCGGCTCGGGAGGGCTGCCCTCTGGGAGACCTACCTCTGGCCGTTCCGCCGGGTCGCTCAGGCCGGCGCCTGGGCCTTCATGGGGTCCTACAACCGGTTGAACGGCCATTACACCTGCGAGTCGAGCGACCTCTTGGACATCCCGAGACGGCGCTGGGGCTGGCTGGGATTCTTCGCGCCCGACTACATCTTCGCGGTCCGCGACGTCGAGTCGGCCTGGCGCGCGGGGCTGGACCTGCCCGGGATCGAAGGAGACTCCGGCCGAACGGCCGAGATCGTCCGTCGAAGCGGCATCGATCCTGCTCCCTCGGTCCGTCGAGTCGCCCGAGCCATGATCGCGAGCGGGATGATGGACCGCGTGACGGCGAACGGCGATGGTTCCCCATCCACCGCGGCACATCGCGATCTCGCCCGTCGGGTGGCAACTCGTGGAGCCGTGCTGCTCAAGAACGTCGAAGGTTTGCTTCCGCTCGACGGAAACGTCGGCTCGATCGCCGTCGTCGGCCCATCCGGTCTCGACGCGATCTATGTCATGGGCGGCTCCGCCTCGGTCTCTCTCGAAGCGCAACGAGTCGTCACGCCTCTCGCCGGTCTTCAAGCGCGCGCCGGCGAACAGGTACGGCTGGCAGTCGCGCAGGGCAGCCTCGGAGACGCACCGCTGCCCGACGTCCCGGCGGAGCTCTTCACGACACCGGACGGTGCCGGTGCCGGCGTCGAGCTCGTGCTGTCGTACCGGGACGAGAGGGGAGTCGAGCAAGAGCGTCGAGACGTCCTCCCGATGATGTCGTTCATCGGTGCGCCCGAGGGAGTGGCGGGTGCCTGGAAGGCCACCCTGCGCACGTTCCTGACCGTCGAGCAGGGTGGTGACTATCGGCTCTCGCTGCTGGTGGGCGGCCACGCCGAACTGTCAGTGAACGGAACGAAAGTCATGGCCGGGGCGCGGGAAGCTTCCCGATTTCTCGGCGGTCCGGCTTACCCGTTGCAGGCTGTTGTCACCCTGCCCGCGCACCAAGGCGTGCTGCTCGAGTTGACCTACGAGCCCGGGCCCGCGATCGAGATGGCCGAGGTGGACCTCGTTCCCGGGGTCCGGCTCGGGTGGCAGCACCCGGCGGCCATGCACGAGGAGGCGGCCGCCGTGGCGGCCGGGTGCGACGCGGCGATCGTCCTCGTGAACGCGGCATCGGGCGAGGGGATGGATCGCGCGGGCCTGGGCCTGCCTGGTGATCAGGACGTCCTCGTCGAGCGGATCGCGGCGGTGAACGCCCGGACGATCGTGGTGCTCAACACGCCGGGGCCGGTCTTGATGCCCTGGATCGACGAAGTCGGGGCAGTGCTCGAGATGTGGTATCCGGGCGAGCAGTTCGGCAACGCGCTCGCGGACATCGTCTTCGGCGACGTCGCGCCCGGTGGGCGTCTTCCGGTGACCTTCCCGGTGGCGGCCTCTGATCTCCCGGGTCGCCCGGACACCGGTTCGTTCCCCGAAGTCGTCGCCTACGACGAGGGCACCCTGGTCGGGTACCGCCACCTCGCCGCCGCCGGCAAGCCGGCGCTCTTCCCCTTCGGTCATGGTCTTTCGTACGGCGTCCATGCGAACGAGCTGATCGGGACGGACGTCGAAGGAGCCTCGGTCCGGCTTCGCTTGCGGGTCAGCGAAACGTCGGGCCGGGCAACGGAAGCCGTGATCCAGGTCTACGTGCGGCCGGAGACGACCGCCACCGAGCCTCGGCGGCTCGTCGCGTTCCGGCGCGTGTCGCTGGCGCCGGGGGAGAGCGTGGAAGTTCCCGTGGTGGTCGAGCCGCAGGCTTGGCTGTCGTACGACGAAGGTGCCGACGATCTGGTCGAGAAGGACGGGGTCTACGAGCTGACGATCGCCGACGATGCCGAAGATCGCGGGATCGCGATCTCAGTACGGCTCGCCGACGGTGCACTGTCCGTCCTTCCCTAGTGATGAAAGTAGGTTGCTGTGCCGCTTGACTCCTTTCTCGCCGCGAAAGTCCATCTGCTCGAGGGCCTGAGCTGGGCCGATCGTGACGACCCGGCCGTGGCCCACCGCTTTGCCGAGTTCGAAGTCGACCCGGCCGCGTGGGTGACGCCACCAGGCGTCTCGATCGAGGACCGCACGATCGACGGTCCGCGCGGTCGCATTCCCATCCGCAGCTACCGATCGTCCGCAGGCCAGGAGGCCGTGCTGGTCTGGCTGCACGGAGGCGGGTTCTCCGGCGGGGACGTCGACATGCCCGAGTCGCACGTCGTCGCGGTCGAACTGGCGGCCCGAGCGGGCGTCACCGTGGTGACTGTCGGGTACCGGCTCGCGCGGGACGGCGTGCGATACCCGGTACCCGTCGACGACGCGGAAGCAGCGTGGTGCTGGGTGGTCGACCAGGGCTGTCCGGATGCCGGCTCCTACGCACTCGGTGGTGCGAGCGCCGGCGCCACGCTCGCGCTCTCGACGGCTCTTCGCCACCGCGCCTCGCCTCGCCGGCCGGACCGGTTGCTGCTGGCGTACCCCTTCGCGCACTTCCCGGTCCCTGCGCTCGACAGCAGCACCGCGGCCGACATGCAGCTGCTGCCGCTGGCGATGCGTTTCGAGCCGGCAACGATCGCGGAGACGGTGCGCAACTACGTCGGGCGCATCTCCGACCTGCCTGCCGACGCGATACCTGGTGCAGGTGACCTCTCGGGCTTGCCGCCGACCAGCGTGGTGCTCAGTGAGCTGGACGACCTGCGAGGCTCCGGGGAGCTGCTCCTCGAGCAGCTGGCCGAGGTGGGGGTGGCGGCGGACGCGTACCTCGCCACCGGCATGCCCCACGGTCACCTCAACCGGACCCCGTCGCTGCGAGAGGTGGACCTGTCACTCGAGTACCTCGCCGGTGCTCTCAAGGACATGGCGCGCACCGGCCGAGATCGCACCGCGTGACCTCTCCGGCCCGGGGACGAAGACCGGGTGAAGCAGACGCAGCGTCACGGCTGGCGATCATGCCCTGCCTGGAGCCCGAAGATCGCGGCTGCGTTGGTGTCCAGGATGGTGGTCGCCTGCTCGGCGCTCAGGCCCGGCTGATGTAGTCGATCGCCGACTGGTACTCGGTTCTGGTCTGGAGGCTTCCGCGTTGGGCGGCTGTGGGGAAGAGGTCGAAGGCTCGGTGGCCGAGTTCCTCGACTTCTTGCGGTGCGAGGACGTGGGAGTTCCGGAGCGCGTCGATGTTGCGTTTCATGTTGTTCTCGTTCGAGCAGGGGACTCCGGCGTCGGCCCCGTAAACGATGTGGTCGCGGGGCACCATCGTGACTGCTGCGGCAAGATTGGCGTCGGTGCCGGACGCGGCGGTGTCGAGGTAGAGCTTCGCCAGGTCGGTGCGGATGTCATCGGCGGTCAGGCCCAGTGGGTTGAACACGTACTCCTCCGCCCCCAGCAGCCCGAGGCGGCCGGAGAGCGCGGGCAGGGCGCCGCCGCAGTGGGCGAGGACGACGGTGAGACGGGGGTACCGGCGGAAGAATCCTGCGTAGAGCAGGTCCACAACGGTCCGGGTGGTCTCGAACGGAAACTCGACCAGGACGGCGGTCTGCCGGAACACGGGCGCTACGGCGCTTGGATGGACGAACAGCACGGCCGAGCGCCGGTCGAGCTCCTCCCACATCGGCGCCAGACGTGGGTCCCCGAGCGGGACACCTGCCCAGCGGGTGAACAGGATGTAGCCGTCAGGGTGAGTTTCGGTGTCGCCACGCGCGATCTCGGCCAGAGCTGCGTCCGGGTCGTCGGTGGGCAAGGCGGCGAGCAGGCCGAAGCGGCCGGGGTGGTCGGCCACGAGCTGGGCGCCGTAGTCGTTCCAGGCGCGCAGTTGCGGAAGCGGGGCATCGAGTAGTGCCGGGCTGAGCATCTGCGTGGCGATGCCAAGGCGATCCATGGTGGCGAGCATCATCTCGGGTCGCCAGTGGTGGGGCTCGGGCGTCAGGAGGTGCGCGTCCCTCAGCTGGCGCCACTGGGTTTCCCGGGCCTCTGCCGTCGTCGGCGGGGTGAAATGTGCGTGGATGTCCACCCAGCCGTTGATCTTGTCCATGACGCGTTCTCCTCACATCAAATTGCACTCCAGTGCAACAAGTTCGATGTTTGCACTGGAGTGCAATAATGTCAACATGAGGCAGGCGGACAGTGAGAAGCAGGACGGCAGGACGCGCAACGCCCAGGTCAACCGGGAGCGCGTCTATGCGGCAGCGATCAAGGTGTTCGCATCGCGCGGCTACGACGCCGCCACGATGGACGAGATCGCGGCCGAGGCCGGCGTGGTCCGGCGGACCGCGTTCAATCACTTCCCCGCGAAGTCGGACATCGCCACCGAGTGGGCCGTACGAGTCGGGGAGTCGGTGTTCGCCCTGGTCCGCGACGTCGACCGCATCACCTCTGCCGCGGACCGGGTGCGGGCGTATTTCCACGAGCTGGCCCTGCGGGCGGAGCGGAACTGGGACGAGACCCGGCAGATGACAACCGGGCTGCTGCGCGGACACGGCGTACCGGCCCACCGCTCCCAGCTTTCCGCGGAACTGCGCGACTGGCTGCGTGCCTCTCAACGGGAGCGGCCGGACAGTGGACCGGCACCCTCTGCCGATCCTGCCCTGGCCGTGGACGTGCTCTACGACGTCTTCCAGGGCGCAGTCGTGCGACGGCTCTCCCAAGAGGCTCCGCCGCACGGGGCGCTCACGGCCGAGGTGGACGCCGCAATCGCGCTCGTGCTGGCCGGATTCGCGAGCGGTGCCGGACATCCATAGACCACGCAGGAAGGTGTGCCGCCAGGGACAAGGCTCATCCCGGCAACACCGGCCAGGCGGGTCGCCGGATGATCCGGGAGGAAAGTCCGGGTCGTCGCCTCGTTCTGCCGCAACCGCTGGAGCGCGAAGAGAACGTCTTCACCGGACTCTGAAGTGACCGAAGTCCCGCCTCGGCGGGATGATCCGGGCGCGGTTGGTGGTCAGCCTCACAATAATTTACTTGACTAGGCTGTAAATTAATTGCACGCTGGGGACATGAAGACGATCACCCTTGAAGAACACTTCGGAGTTCCGGCAGCCAGCAAGTGGGTCCCTGAGATGCAGGGGGACTGGCTGGTCGGCCAACTCGACGACCTCGGCGAAGGGCGGCTCCAGGAGATGGACGCCCACGGAATCGACATCCAGGTCCTTTCCCTCCTCTCGCCCGGCGTGCAACTGCTCACCGGTCAGGAGGCGGTGCAGACCGCCCGGAACTCCAACGACCTGCTGGCCAAGGCCGTGCGGGAACACCCGACGCGATTCATGGGATGGGCCGCGCTGCCCACGGACGACCCTCGAGCCGCCGCGGACGAACTGGACCGGGCCGTGAGCGAGCTCGGCCTCGCCGGGGCACTGGTGAACAGCACGTTCGGCACCAACGGCGCCTTCCTGGACGACCCCCGGTTCGAGCCGCTGCTCGCTCGGATCGAACAGCTCGGCGTGCCGCTCTACCTCCACCCTGCCGCACCGCCGCAGGCCCTGCGGAACCTGCTGTTCGACGGCTTCACGCCGGTCGTCGGCCACCTCCTCGAGACGGCCTCCTGGGGCTGGCACTCCGAACTCGGGCTCCACAGCCTGCGCATGGTCCTGGCCGGCGTCTTCGAGCGCCACCCGGATCTGCGCGTGGTCCTGGGGCACGGCGGGGAAATGCTGCCGTTCATGATGGCCCGCATCGACGAATTCCTGCTCCCGGAACGGACCGGGCTCGCGGAACTGCCGTCCGCCTACTTCCTGCGGAACTTCTGGGTGACCACCAGCGCCCTCACCGCGCTGCCGCCCGTCCTGTGCGCCCTGCAGGTCTTCGGCGTCGACCGCGTCCTGTTCAGCGTCGACTACCCGCTCACCCAGATGGGTCCGGTCCGCGCCGTGCTCGACGCGCTGCCGCTCGCCCCCGCCGACAAACAGAAGGTGGCCGGTGGCAACGCCGCCACACTGCTCGGTCTCGGGTCCTAGCCTGGGCAGCAGCGCGTCATCGCTGGGGAGGGTTTCAGCCGTCGGTGCTGATCAACGGCCACAGGGTGTCGATCACCCGGTCGGCCTCGGCGGGATCGAGCTCGCCGGTGCGCAGGAAGGTCGCGAGGTAGCTGCCCAGGCACAGGTCGGCCAGGACCTCGACGTCGACGTCCGCCTTGACCGAGCCGTGGTCCTGCAACTGCCGCATCGTGTCGATCAGGATGTTCAGCTGCGGAGCGATCGTCCGTTCCCGGAAGATCTCCAGCAGGTCCGGGTGGCGTCCGGCGTCGGCCAGGATGTGGCCCATCAGGCCCAGGCCCCGCTCCCGCACCTCTTCCGGCATCACCGCGCGCATGGCTGCCTTGAGGGCGTCCTGCGGGTCGAGTCCGTCCACCTCGGCACCGGCCGCGCCCGGTGCGATCAGACCGAGCGCATCGACCACGAGCTCGTGCAGGTTCGCCCAGCGCAGGTAGATCGTCGGACGCGTGACGCCGGCTGCCTTGGCGATGTCGCCGAGAGACGTGCGCGCGTATCCGTCCGCCGCCAGCCGCTCCAATGTCGCCCTGAGGATCGCGCTCTCCACCGCGGGGTCTCTCGGCCTGCCCCGGGACACCGCCCCGGACTGGGCGGTCTGCTCGCTGGTCATGGGCGCGAGGTTAGGTGCGCGTCTCGGCTACCGGCAACCCGGCCGGGTCAGCGAGGCACCCAGGGCGGGGTGTCGTCCGGCCGGCACAGCGGATACTGCCCCCGGTCGCCGTCGAGGGCGACCAGGCGGTACTCGGCAAGCAGGGAGGCGTCGAATGCCTCCGAGGTCGGGGCGGTGGTCGTGAAGTGCAGAGACCACACCTGCCGCGACGGGCCCAATGATCGGCGCGAACGCGATCGGGAACACCACCACGGCGGTTCATCCCGGCGCTTTCTCAAGATGTCGGAATGTGCTGCTGGGAAGTCTTGTATTCGTCCACGATCGTGTTGAGCACCGAGCTGTCGTCGGGTGGGTCGATCTCCAGCTCGAAGACGGTGCTCACGCGGGCAATGAGGAAGTAGAAACCGACCATGATGACGGTCTCGACCAGTTGTCGGTCGGTGTAGTGGCCGCGTGCCGCCTCGAAGATCTCGTCCGGCACCTCGGGTGATCGTGCGGCGCTGTCGGCAAACGCGAGCAGGGTGCGCTGGGCCTCGGTGAACTCGCTGGAAGTGAGGTCGCGGGCGGCCAGCGCGTCGCGCTGGGCGTCGGTGACTCCCGCCGATCGCGAGATGGAGATGTGTTGCTCCCATTCGTACGGGGCCGAGAACGCTACGCCGCTGTTCATGATGACCAGCTCACGGTCGACCGCGGGCAGTGCCCCCGCGGCGAACTGGGCTGCGCCCAGCTTGCTGACGGCGGAGCCGATATCGGGTGAATGCCCGAGCATGCGGACGATGTTGACTGTCACCTCGTCCGAGGGAAGTTCCGGATAGCCGATACGAGCCATGGTTGCCCGCCCTTCAATTCGTGTGTGGTCGATGTGGTTCGGACCGGTCCGGAGCTCGTTCGCGTCGGCCGGTGGGCGGCTTGTGGCCAGGAGTTCAGTAATGGATCGGACCGAGCGCGCCGCCGCTGGCGATGATCGGGTCGCCGTTGAGCGCGACACTGCGCGGGCTGGCCAGGAACGCGATCACTGCGGCGACCTCGTCCGGGGTGACGATCCGGCCGATGGAGATCGTCGCGCTGAACTCGCGTTCGACCTCCTTCAAGGTCAGCCCGCGGGACTCGGCATTGGCGGCGAGCGCCTTGGTTGCGGTGTCGCTGCTGGTGGGGCCGGGGTGGACGACGGTCACGTTCACGCCACGGGGGCCCAGTTCGTCGGCGAGGTTCTTCGTCAGCGCGGCAACGGCGATGTTGCGAACCGAGCCGGTTACCGAACCGGTGCGCCGCGCGGCGATGCCGCCGACGTTGATGATCCGGCCCCAGCCGCGCTCGACCATGCCGGGCGCGAACGACCTGGCACAGCGCAGATAACCCCGCACCTTGACATTGATCTCCGCTTCCAATGCTGACTCCGCGATCACGCCGGGGTTGGTCATGGCCGCGTTGTTGACCAGGATGTCGACGCCGCCCAGTTGCTCGATGGCGGTGGTGGCCATGGCGGCTACCGAGGCGTCGTCACCGGTGTCCGCGCCGATCCCGATCACGCGTGCCCCGGTGTCGGCGGCGAGCAGAGCGGCCTGCTCGACCGCCGTCTGCGCATTGCGGCCGACGAGTGCGACATCGGCGCCTTCCTGGGCGAGCGCCCGGCCCACTGCCAGGCCGATGCCCCGGCTGCCGCCGGTGACCACCGCGCGTTTGTCCTTCAGCCTCAAATCCATGACATGTTCTCCTCAGTTGATCGACACCGCAGTGCGATGAGAGTGGCACTGTCCCGTTAGGACGGTCAATTCAGGGGTGATGGCATAGCGCCTGTAGCACCATGTCCCCATATCGGCGCCAGACTGCGGGGTCACGTTCTCCGAATCGCACCAGCTGCAGTGCCGCGCCGCACAAGAGCACACGCACGTCCCGCGGCGTGGCGTCCGCACGCAGTTTCCCGGTCGTCCGAGCGGTCTCCATGACCTCGATCAGCGGCTCCAGGAGTGGAAGGGCGGTCTGGGAAACAGCATCCGCGAGCCGTTCGGCCAGCAGGCGATCATGGGCCAGGACATCGAAAAGTTCGAAAACATAGACGCGGAACCCCTCGTAGGGGTCGGCCTCGCGCCGCGCCTTCGCTGTGCGTCGTGCGAGCTCGTCCAAGCCCAGTTGCGTGATCGACTCGAGCAAGTCCTCCTTGGTGGGAAAGCTTCGGTACACCGTTGCTTTGCCGACCTGAGCTTTCGCGGCGACCTGGGGAATCGTGACCAACGCCCCGTGTTCGCGGAACAGGTCGATCGCGGCGGTGATCACCCGTTCGTGGTTGCGGCGGGCGTCTGCCCGTCCCGGCGAGGCAGTCGCGTGCCGAGCCGGTCCGGGATTCTTCGGCGAGTTCACAGGACGAAACCCCTGCCCATCAAAGAGTCTGGTCAGGTCGATCGATGTCGAAGCCGCTCTCGCTCAGACGCCGGAAGCGACCATCCTCGGCGAAGGTGCCGAAGACCGCGATCTCGTCGCGGTTCAAAGGCATGACTCATTGCGGGAATCCTCACGCCAGGAGCTCAAGTGGACCCGTGGGTCCGGTTCGATGGTAGCGGACTCACGGGTCCGTTTTGAGGAGGGTTCCCGTGTCGCTCGTCACATGGGGTCGTTCGCGGGCAGGCGGCGCGGGGTGTGCAAAACTCGGCGAGATAAGCCCTGGTTGAAGGTTCGGCGCCCAGGCAGCTTGTGCCGGATTTTCAGCTATGCTGTCCTGTATGCCAGGACAGGTGTCGAGCGGCGGGCCCGCAGCTGCGGGCCATTATCGCGAACGCAATTCGACGGCCGACCGAGCCTTGGACATCCTGGGGTTGTTCTGCGACACCCGGCTGTGCGTCAGTGCCCAGGAGGTTGCGCAGGCGCTGGGTACCGCGCGGTCGACGGCGTACCGTTACGTGCAGAGCCTTGTCGGAGCGGGTTTCCTCGAGGAAGCCCCGGCCGGCGGCTTCCGGCTGGGTCCGCGCGTGCTGGAGCTCGGCCGCCTCGCCCGGCGGAGCTACGGTCTCTCGGACGTGGCGCTGCCGATCATGCTGGAGCTCTGCGAGAAGCTCGGCGAGACGGTGTTGCTCACCAGGCGTGCCGGGGCCCATGCGATCTGCCTGGAGCGGGTGGAGGCCGATCATCCGGTCCGCATCTCGTACGAGCGGGGCAGCACGCTGCCGGTCAACGCGGGCGCCTCCGCGCTCGTCCTGATCGCATACCTGCCTCCCGCGGAAAGCAAGGCGCTGCTGAAGCGGGAGCGGCTGCAACAGTTCACGCCGCGCACGCTCACCAAGGTCGAGGATCTGCTGGCGCGGCTCGAGTCGATCCGGGCGGACGGCTACTGCGTCGCGCGCGGGGAGCTGGACGAGAACATTCTGGGCGTCGCGGCTCCGATCGTCGATGCGAGCGGCGCGGTGACCGCGGCTGTCAGTGTGGCAGCCCTCGAGACCCGGGTCCCCGACGAACGGTTGCCCGAGGTGGTTGCTGCCGTGGCCGACGCCGCGGCCCGCGTCAGCGACCGGCTGGCCCTCGCCGGCTGAGCGGCGGAGGTGGGCGCGGTTAGACCGTCTCCGCGAGGACTCGGTTCTCGATCTTGCCGATGCCGGTGACCTCGACGCTGATCTTGTCGCCGTCCTTGAGGAACAGCTGGGGGTCGCGCCGGTATCCCACGCCGCCGGGTGTCCCGGTGAGGATGACGTCGCCCGGCTCGAGGTTCGTGAACTCCGAGACGGTGCTGATCAGCTCGGGGATCGAGAAGATCAGCAGGTCCAGCGGGGAGGACTGGACGACCTCGCCGTTGAGCATGGTCGTCAGTGTCTGGGACGCGATCTCGACCTCGTCCGGGGTGACGACGACCGGGCCGAGCGGGGTCGAGTGGTCCCAGGCCTTGCCCTGCAGCCACTGGTGTGTCTTGTACTGGTAGTCGCGCATGGTCACGTCGTTGGCCACGCTGTAGCCGAGGATGTGCGAAGCGGCGTCCTTCGCCGGGATGCGGCGGCCCGCCCGGCCGATCACCACGGCGAGTTCGCCCTCGTAGTCCACCTGTCCGGCTTCGGGCGGGAGCAGGATGTCCTCGTGCGCACCGATCAGGGCGGAGGCGAACTTGGTGAACAGGACCGGGTAGGTCGGCAGCTCGCGCTTGGACTCGTCGACGTGGGTCAGGTAGTTGAGCCCTACGCACACGACCCGCCGCGGGTCGGCGATCGGTGCGAGCACCCGTTCCTCGAGCGGGAACCGGCCGGCCTCGTCGCGTGCTGCCGAAGCCAGGCGGTCGATGCCGGTGGTGGCGTCGATCGTGGTGATGCCCTCCAGCGGAGTGACGATCCCGTCGGTCACCTCGCCGATGCGGGTGTTGCCGTTGTCGTCGTAGTAGCGGGTGAGTCGCATTTCTTCTCCTTGTCGTCGATCCACTGGCCCAGCCATGCGCGGACGTCGTCCCCGTCGCCTGGAGTCCATGAGGCTGCGATGAGCCGGTCGGGGCGGATGAGCAGGAACCTGCCGCGGTAGGGCTCGAACTCGCGCACGAGGCCGCCGTCCACGTCGACGAGCACGCGGGCGTTCGCCATCGCGGTGGGGAGCGTCTGGCCGACCACGACGTGCAGGCGTCGGGCACCGGTCATGGCGCAGACGGACTCGGCATCGCTCCACCCTGCCGCGGGGACGTCCACGCCGATCGTCGTCCACCCGCGACCGGCCGGCTCGTCCAGCATCCGGACCTTGCTGGTGGCGGCGTCGAACACGCGTGGCTGGGCCACGGCGGTGCCGGCTCCGAGGTCGCCGCTGCGCATCAGCCCGGCGGCGATGGTGTTGGCGGGCCGGTAGCGCATCTGCTCCAGGTAGTTGCGCCCGTCGTCCGTCTCGAGCATCCGGCGGATGATCCGGTCCCGGCCGGTCGCCAGCCGTTTCGAGGTCGTCATCACGACGCGCCCGAGGCGCTCGGAGACGCGGATGGTGGCGTCCACGTGCGGTCGGCGCTCGGCTTCATACGTCGAGAGCACGCGCTGCTCAAGAGTGCCGCCGAGGACCCCGGCGATTTTCCAGCAGAGGTTCGTCGCGTCCCGGATTCCCGAGTTGAGCCCCTGGCCGGCGAAGGGGGGCATCATGTGTGCCGCGTCGCCCATCAGGAAGACGTTGCCGCGCCGCCACTCGTCGGCGTTGACCGCGTTGAACCGGTAGACCACCGCCCGCTGCACCTGGTCCGGCCTGATGGTCCGATGTGGACCGAGCAGGCGCTCGATCAGGGCGAAACCGGGGTCGGGGCCGGGCTCTGCCTCTCCGGGGTGCAGGGCGAACTCGTAGCGGCACCGCCCGTCCAGGCCGGGCACGATGACGTGCGGCCTTTCCGGGCAGCCGTGGTGCATCGCGTACCGCTCGGTGCGGGTGTCCTCGAGGGTGTCCACGACCAGCCAGTTGTCCTGATAGGACCGTCCGGTCATGTCGATCCCGAGCAGGGTGCGGACGGTCGAGCGCCCGCCGTCCGCCGCGATGAGGTACCGCGCCCGGACGCTACGCGCGATGCCCGCCACCTCGGTCACGGCGCAGACCCGGCGCCGGTCCTGGGTGACGTTCACGACGCGCGCCCCGAACCTCAGATCCACGTGCGGGTTCTCGGTCAGCACGGTGCGCAGCACCTGCTCCAGTTCCGGCTGGGCGAACGGGTTCTTGAAGGGGAAGCCGAGGCGGTACGGCGCCGGGCCGGAGGCCTGGAACAGCCGGCGCCCGTCGTGTCCGAAATAGACGGTGCCGGTGCCCGGCACGGCGATGCGCATGATCCGGTCGGCGATCCCCGCATCCTGGTAGGTCCTGAGTGACTCGTCGTCGATGCTGATCGCCTTCGGCTCGGCGACAGGTTCGGCCTGCGCCTCCAGGACGATGACCGACACGCCCCGCGCTGCCAGCAAGGCCGCGGCCGTCATGCCGACCGGCCCGGCCCCGACGACGATCACGTCGGCGTTCGGCTCTTCGCGCACTACGACACTTCCTTGTCTCGACAAGCAGGATGCGTGTCTCTCATTACAGGACTTGCCCTCTCTTCGTGTCAAGCCGTACGTTCTGTTTGTCAGTCCATATGTCCTGAAAAAGGAGACACCATGTCGATCGTCGAACTGGGCCACACCGGCTTCTGGGTGGAGGATCTGGCCAAGATGCGCGACTTCTACACCCGGGTGCTCGGCCTGACCGTGACGGACGAGGACGAGGAGCTCGGCATCGTCTTCTTCTCGTCCCGCCCGGAGGTCGAGCACCACGAGTTCGTCCTGGCGAACGGTCGGACCGCCCCAGCGGGCTCGCTGCTCACCCACCAGGTCTCGTGGCGGGTGGACTCCCTGGAGGCCATCGTCGAGTACCACAAGCGGTTCCGGGCCGAAGGCGTCCAGGTGCAGCAGGAGGTGACCCACGGCAACGCCATCGGCATCTACTTCTTCGACCCCGAGGGCAACCGCAACGAGGTCTACCTGCGCATCGACAAGGACGTGCGCCAGCCGTTCCGGAAGTCGCTGAACCTCGACCAGGACCTCGAGGCGATCCTCGCCGAGGCCGAGCGGCTGCTGAGCGACGGCGGCGCCGCCTACCAGCCGGTGACGACGCAGCCGGATCCGGCCAGGTGACGTACCGACGGTTTGGGCCGGGCCGTGTTTCACGGCCCGGCCCGAGCGATCCGATCAGCCTTCGTTCCGCCGTGCGACGGCTTGATCGAGCGTCGCCTGACCGGCCCAGGAGCCGTGGAACCCGAACGGAACCCGGCTCGGGAGCATGACCCTGGCCAGCGGTTGGCGGACCAGCTCCGCGGCGTCGTGGACGAGCAGTTCGGTCAGGTCCGTCTCGCGGTTCCACCACAGCGAAAGCAGGTAGCCGTCGTCCTCGCCGATGGCGTCGGCCCGGCTGACGAAGACCGGTTCGCTGGGGCTGGTGAGCGGCCCAGGGCCCTCGACGACGACGGTGGTGTCCCGCAGGTAGTCGTGCTTGGCCAGGCCGTCGCTCATGATGTCGCGCGAGACGCCCCGGGTGGTGACGAAGTACCCGTACCGGTGGCGCCGCCCGGTGTAGTCGTCGTTGATCTTCGGGAACTCGCCGGCGAGCCCGCTGACCCTCTCCTCCTTCACGGTGCCGGTGGCCAGGTTTATGGTCCAGCGGTGCGGGATCGCGGGCGGGAACCACGAGTGTGACGAGGGTGGGGTGTCGAGCTGGTCGGCGGGTGTGCCGAGCCGCGTGATCCGGTGCCCGTCGATGATCAGGCGGCCGTTGTCTTCGTAGGCGTTGTAGAAGTGCGTGTTGGCCCAGTGCCCGCCCACCTCGTGCCACGTGACGGTGTGGGTGCGCCGGTCCAGCAGCACGATCTGCACGCCGTGCGGCAACGATTTCTCGTCCCACACCACCCCGGGCTTGCCCTGCATGATGTAGTCCAGCCGGAACTGCGCCGGGGTGACGAAGAAAACCGCGTAATTGTCGCTGACCGCGAAGTCGTGCATCAACACGGGGACCTTGATGTCGAAGCTGTGGCTGTCGATCACGGTCCCGGTCTTCGCGTCCGCCCGGAACCACGTGATGGTCGGCCCGGTCGCGGCGAAGAACAGCATGTCGCCGCCGGCGGGGTCGATCTTGTAGTGGGCGGTGCAGAGAACGTCGATGCCGCCGTGGAAGTCATAGGTGCCATACGTTTCCAGGGTTTCGGGGTGCATCGAGTGGGGCAGCCCGCCTTCGAAATAGACCAGCAGGTGGTCGTCGAAGAGGCCCACGTTCGTGTTCGCGACGTTCTTGCCCGGCGGGGCGCCGGGCGGGAGCGGGCGCGGGTTTCCGCCGTTGGCGAAGCCACTGTAGACAGCTTCACCGCGGGCGACCTCGAACCTCATCGAGTCGGTCTCGACCCAGCGGGTGCGGTAGGCGGCGCGGCCGTCACGCAGGTAGATGCCGCATACCATGCCGTCGCCCTCCCACCAGTGATACCGGTCCAGATCCAGCGGCGCGAAACGCGGGTTCGAAGAGATCCGGAACAGCGCCCCGGCGAGATCTTCGGGAATCTGCCCCTCGACGTCCAGGTCGTAGGCCTCGCTCTCCTCGGCCCACGGCGCGAACGGTCCGGCCAGGAACTTGTTGTCGGTGTCCACGTGAGTCCTCAGAAGGGGTAGGCGGGGATCTCGCCGTGGACGGTCACCCACTGCAGCTCGGTGAAGGCCTCGAGGTTCGCCGTGGCGCCGCCGTGCCGGGAGCCGTTGCCGGACTCGCCGACACCGCCGAACGGGACGGTGGCCTCGTCGTTGACGGTCTGGTCGTTGATGTGGACCAGACCGGTCGGGATCCGCTCGGCCAGCGCCAACCCCTTGGCCACGTCCCGCGTCAGGATGCCGAGGGAGAGCCCGTACTCGGTGTCGGCGGCGAGCCGGGCCGCCTCGTCGAGGTCACCGAACGCGACCACGGGCGCGACCGGGCCGAAGATCTCCTCGGCGTAGGCACGGGCCGTCAGCGGGACGTCGGTGAGCACCGTCGGCCGGTAGAACAAGCCCTCGTAGGCGCCGCCGGCGGCCAGCCGCGCCCCGGCCGCCACACTGTCGGTGACGATGCCGTGCGCGGCCAGCAGCTGCCGCTCGTCGATCATCGGACCCACCGCCACCGGGCCGCCCGCCGGGTCACCCACCGGCGCACCGTTCGCCCGCTCGACCAGCAGTTCGGCGTACTGGTCGGCGACCGAGGCATGCACCAGGTGACGGCTGGAAGCCATGCACACCTGTCCGGCGTGGTGGAAGGATCCGAACGCCCCGGCGGAGGCCGCCTTCTCCAGATCCGCGTCATCGAGGACGATCAGCGCGGAATTGCCACCGAGCTCGAGGTGCACCCGCTTGAGCCGCTGCGCCGCCGCCGCCGCGATCGCCTTGCCCGCCCGGGTCGAACCGGTGAACGCCAGCACCGGCACACGCGGATGATCCACCAGCGCCGCACCCACCTCCGCACCACCCGGCAGCACGTGCAGCACGCCTTCGGGCAGACCGGCCTCCTCGAACACACGCGCGATGGTGACGCCGCCGCAGATCGCAGTACGCGGGTCCGGCTTGAGGACGACCGCGTTACCCAGGGCCAGCGCCGGGGCGAGCGCGCGCATCGCCAGCACCATCGGCGCGTT
This sequence comes from Amycolatopsis sp. MtRt-6, assembly GCF_017308975.1. Classification (GTDB taxonomy): domain Bacteria; phylum Actinomycetota; class Actinomycetes; order Mycobacteriales; family Pseudonocardiaceae; genus Amycolatopsis. The sequence continues at coordinate 66,743 of NZ_JADWPD010000011.1, forward strand.
GAACGGGGAGATCACACCCACCACGCCGACCGGGCGCCTGCGCGAGAACGACAGCCGCTGCTCCACCGAACGCAGCACCTCACCGTACGGCGCGGCGGCCAGCGCCGCCGCCTCATAGCACTCCTCGGCCGCGCCGTTGGAGGTCTGGAAGGCCGCGAACCCCGGGTGCGTGCCCGCCTCCCGCACAATCCACTCCGCAATCTCCTCCTGATACTCCTCGAAAATCTGTCCCGCCCGGCGCAGCACCCGCGCCCGCCCCGCGTACGGCAACGCAGCCCACTCGGCCTGGGCCCGCCCCGCCCCAGCCACCGCACGGTCCACATCGGACGGAGCCGCCGCGCCGACCCGCCCCAGGGTCTTGCCGGTGGCCGGTTCCGTCGAGTCGTACACCTCACCGGAGCCTTCCACCCACCCGGAGGAGAAAATCCGCCCCTGCCAATCACCGGAATCAAGAAGAGCCATGATATTCCCTTTCACGTCGTTGTGCGGTTTGGATGGCCGGCGGTCAGTCGGTTCCGCCGTCCACCACCAGGTTCACGCCGGTGACGAAGTCGGCCCGCGGGCTGGCCAGGTAGCACGCGGCGGCGGCGATGTCCTCGGGGCGCCCCACACGCCCGGTCGTCTGCTGGAAGACCTCCACGGCGATGTGGCGCTCGTTGGCCCGCCATCCGCCGTCGAGCCGGAGTTCCGCGGCGATGTCGTCGAGTTCCGCGGCCGAGCCGGGGGTGTGGATGATCCCGGCGCTGATGCAGTTGGCCGTGACGCCGGTGCCGGCCAGGCTCCTGGAGAGGCTGCGCGTCAGGTTGATCTCCGCGGCCTTCGCCGCCTGGTAGTCCGGGAAGTGCGGCGGCTGGTGCAGGGCCACGGCGCTGGCGATCTGGATGACCCGCCCCCAGCCGCGCTCCGCCATGACCGGCGCGAGCCGGTTGATCAGGGTGGCGGTCGAGACGACGTTCAGCTTGTACGTCTCGAGCCAGGAGCCCGGCGGGGTCGCCAGCCAGCCGTTGCGTTCCCAGCCGCCGTACCGGCCGCCCGCGTTGTTCACCAGGATGTCGACGCCGCCCGAGGCGAGGATCTGTTCGCAGGCCTCCGCGGCTTCCGACTCGACCGTGAGGTCGCCGAGCACCTCGTCGGCCCGTCCGCCGTGGTCGCGGATCGTGGCGGCGGTCTCGGCGGTGCGCTCTTTGTCCCGGCCGTGCACGACGACGTGGGCGCCCTCGGCTGCCAGCATCAGGGCGATGCCGGCGCCGATGCCGGAGCTGCTGCCGGTGACGAGGGCGCGCTTACCGGAAAGTCCGAGGTCCATCTGGGTTCTCCTGCCCGGTTCAGGCGACGGGGACGGGGATGGCGGTCTGGGCGGTCTCGGCTGCCTTCGCCACACCCGGCACCGCCGCCATGCCGTCCGTGAAGGGCGGTTGCCCGAGCAGATGCCGCCCGCTGATCTCGGCGGACGGGTCGAGCCGGGTCGAGCCGTGCGTCAGGGCGACGCGGACGTCGCGGGCGAAGCGCTGGATCGGGTTGCGCAGGCTGACGGTCGAGGAGCCGAGGGTGAGCTGAAGGGTGTCGATGGCCGCACCGCACACGTTCCCGGCGTGGACGAGGTCCATCATGATCGCGGACTCCTCGGCGGCCGTGAACGGCTCCCGGGCCTGCGCCTTCCGGTCGATGTGGTCCGCCCGGCCGAACAGCAGGCATTCCGCGGCGTTGATCATCGCGTGCGTCTTGCCCGCGGCGACCTGGACGGACGGGGTGGCGGCCAGCGTGTCGTAAGGCAGGTTGAACGGCTTTTTCCGGCGGGACTGGTCGAGGAAGCACTCGAAGGCGCCCTGGGCCATCCCCAGCGTGACGGCCATGGTCTCCAACGCGGGAATCAGCATCTGGCCGCGTCCGTCGAGCTGGTAGCCGAGCCCCTCGTAGTGCTCGTGAAGCTGATCGAGGCGCTCCGGCATCCGGGCCAGGTCGGCGACGCGCTGCTCGGGAACGAAGATCTCCTCCGTCGTCCGGACGCTGTTGCTCGACGAGCCCCGCAGGCCCATGACGTGCCAGTCGTCGACGATCTCGTACTGGCCCTTCTCCAGCAGCGCCATGGCCCGCAGCACCGAACCGTGGCCGGTCGGCACCTCGATGCCGACGACGACGTACGCGGCGTGCTTGCAGCCGCTGCCGAAACCCCATTTGCCGCCGGCGGGGATCAGATAGCCGTCCGGGACGCGGCTCGCCTGCTGGATCCGCTCGGAGAACAGCGATGCGCTGGCCACGACCGGCCCCGGCCATTCGAGCGACCGTGCGTAGACCTCGCGGACGGCGTCCTCGGGGAACGTCAGCATGACCCGGGCGAATCCGCTGGCGATCATCGCCAGCCACGCCGCGGACCCGTCGCCGGTCGCGACCGCGGCCACGATCTCGGCGAGGTCGCGGGCTCCGAGGGCGTAGCCGCCGAATTCCGTCGGCACCGAGGCGCGGAACAGACCCGTCCGGTGCAGCGCGTCGAGCGTCGCCGGGGGCAGACAGCCGAGTTCCTCGCCGGCCGCAGCGTTTTCGCGGATCAACGGAACGAGTTCGCGCACCTCGTCGCGGATGCGGCGCCCCTCGGGCGTGCTGAAAGGTGACTCGTGAACAGACGGTATTCCAACCATTTTTTGCCTTTCGAAGCCGCTTTTCTCTGATGCTAGAGTCGGGCTTCCCGGGAAAAAAGACGGTGGAATTCCTCAGAGATCGGCGTCGGGCAGGCCGTGCTCTGCAGTGAGCAGCATGTGGCGGCACTCGGCGAGCGTTTTCAGTTTCACCGCCTGGAGGCGCTCGGCCTCCGCGGGGTCGCCGCGGCCGATGGCACGCAGGACGTTCTCGGTGGACCGGGCGTACAAATCGATGACCCAGGACGGCGCGTACAGCTCATCGCGCATGCTCCACGACAGATACGCCTTGATGCCGTCCACGAAAAGGGACAGCAGGGCATTGTGCGCGAGCCGGTTCTGCACTCTCTCGATCGGCTGGACGGTGGAGATCGGCGCCGCCTGGGCCGGTTCGCGCAGCCGGTCGTAGGCCGCGTCGAGCAGGGCGGCGTCGGCCGGACCGGCCTTGCGCGCCGCGAGCTCCGCCAGCTCGATCATCAGGCCGCCCAGCGCCCGCGCGGTCTGGTCCCACGGTTCGCCACGGGCGGCGAGGTGGATGCACAGCTGGCGGCTGAGCGGTCCCGAACTGGGGCAGCGGGTCATCAGGCCGCGCCCGCGCCCGGGCAGGGGCACCGCGGTCTCCGCGTCCTCCATGATGCGGATGGCCTGGCGGATCACGCTGCGATCGACGCGGAGCCGCTCGGCGAGATCGAACTCGTTGCCCAGCGGCCGGCCCTTGACCCACTCGGCCGGGGTGATTTCCGACATCAGTTCGCGCACGATCCGGAACGCCGGTATCCGGAGCTGGTCGAGCGGTGCCGGCACCCCCGTGCCGGACCAGCTCGCCGATCGGCCCAGCGTTTCGCGCGCCGCGGCACGCAGCAGGACGCGGGTCCGCCGCGCGGCCTCGTCGCCGCGGCCGCGCTCGAGGTCGCGGATGATCAGCTCCGGAGCGGCATCGGCTCGGTCCAGGCCCATCGACGGCAGCAGCGGGGCGATGATGTCGCGCAGGCGCCGGAGCACGCCGCTCCCGCTCCCCTCGATGACTTGGGCGGCGAACTGCTCGATGTCCGCGCCGGAGGGCGTCGCACCGGGTCGGTGCGCACCGATCAGACGCACGGCCGTGACATGAATGGCGACCCAGGCCTCGACGATTTCCGGCAGCTCGATGCCGGTGAGGTGCGCGTAGCCGCCGACCATGACCCGCAGGTGGGTTCCGGACGGCTTCGCGACCGCGAGACCGCCGCGCGGGCCGCGCCGCACCTGGAGCGCTTGACGCGCTTCGAGCACGCGCGCGGCTTCGCGCATCACATCGCGGCCCACCCCGTAGTGCGCGGCCATCTCGGCCTCGCTGCCGTAGACCCGGCCCACCGGCCAGCCGTCCCGGATGAACCGCTCCTCGATGTCCCGGGCCACGAGCAGCGGCAGTTTCGTCTGCGCCTCCTCGGCGCCGACCACGCTGGAATACAGGTCGGAGATCGTCGGCCCGGGCTTCGCGTCCGCACCCGGCCGGGACGGGCGGCGGGAGACCTCGATGCTGCTCATGGCCGCCTCACTCCGTTCTGCGATCTACTCGGTACTCACCGGAGCGCCGTCCCAATGTTCGGCGAGCTTGCCGTCCTCGACGCGCCACATGTCGAACCAGTAGGACCGGTAGGTCTTGCCCGGATGCCGCGGGTCGGGCAGGTCCCGGCTGATCATCATCACGACCTTGTCGCCTTCGGCCACCATAACCGGAGGTTCGGGTGCGGGACGCATCGATTCCCGCGCGTGCCGTGCCTCCTCGGTCTTCGTCCAGGCGATGATCGCGTCCGCTCCCGAGGCGATGTTCGGGTTGTGCTGGACGTAGGTCTCGGTGAGGTAGGCGCGTGCCTGCTCGGAGGTCGCGGGATCGGTCAAAAGCGACATCATGGTCAGCACGGTCTCCTTGTGCGCCGCGAGCTGGGCCGCGACGGGATCGGTGATCGGTGCTTCGGTGTGGTCGACGGTCATGGCGGGCTACCTCCAGGTGGGGATTTCGGCGCCGTCGAACCACGTGGCGTGGATGCCGAGGCGCATGCGGACGGGAAGCCGGAGCCGGGCGACCGGCCCGCGGGCGAGGTCGAGCGTGTCGAGGATGACGAGCTCGCTGCGCCGCTCCAACGGCCAGTTGAGCGTGGCGATCAGGTAGCCGTCGTGTTCGGGCGCGTCGGCGGACTTGGTGAAGTACACCGGGTCCTGGAACGTCGCGGCCGGCCCCGGGAACCAGTCCTCGCGGGTGCCCGCCTCCAGGTCGAAGTGGCTGAGCTGGTTGAACATCACCGGGTAGGGGCGGCCGTTGACGTCCGTGGCGAGCTTGCCGCGGTCCAGGGTCGGCACGAACATGTGCCGGTACGGCCTCAACTGGCGCCGGGGGTCGATGTGTGGCCCCTCGCCGTTCACGATCGCCAGCACCTCCCGCTCCACCAGGTGCTCGTCGTCGGCGCGGTAGTCGATGCGCCAGCGCACGTGGCGCGTGGTGAGGCCGTCCGGGCCCATCGGCGCGCCGTTCTTGTCGGGCACCACCGGGGCGAAGCCGTTGCCGTCGGTCTCCAGCAGGTCGAAGACGATCCTGCCGTCCTCCTCGTAGGCGTTGATCGTGTGGCCGGGGAACGCGTGCGGCGCCTGGAACCAGCGCACCTCGTCGGCGCTCCCGTAGCGGGGCATGACGCCGAAGACCTGCGGGAGGTCCGCGTCGTAGACGAAGTGCGGGCCGCCGGCCTTCAGCCGGTCGAGATCGCTGGTGATCGGCATGATCGGAAACAGCATGTAGTTCTCGGTCAACGCGCAGTCGTGGATCATGGCCGAGTACGGTGCCTCGAACCACGCCTCGTGGGTGACCTTGCCCGCGGCGTCGATCACGTAGTACGCGATGTCCCGGGTCGTCTCGCCCCGGGCCGCGTAGCCGAAGCCGAACATCTCGCCGGTGTCCGGGTCGAACTTGGGATGCGCGGTGAAGGTGTGGCTGGTGATGGCCCCGTACGCGTTCCAGACCCCTCGGGTCTCCAGCGTGACCGGGTCGACCTCGTAGGGCAGCCCGTCCTCTTTGGAAGCGAGCATCCGGCCCGCGTGCCAGTAGATGGCGGTGTTCGCGGTGGTCCGGTCCTTGCCGGCGACGCTGGGGTCGTCGGAGAACGGGTCCCGGTAGTTCCCGAACAGGGGTCGGCGCGCCTTGCGCTCCAGTTCGAACCGTTCCGTGCGCACGTAGCGTGTCCGGAAGTCCACGCAGCCGTCCTTGATCCGGAACGCCCGGACCGCGCCGTCCCCGCCCGCCGCGATGGTCATCGGGTAGAGCACCGGGACGTCCGGCAGGTACACCTGGTCCGGCACGGCCTGGACGAACAGCCCGTCGATGTCCGCCGGCACCTCGCCCTCCACGACTTCCAGGTCGAACACCTCGAGATCGAACCGGCACGGCTCGTCCATCCCCGAGGTGAGCTCCGGCGGGAAAGCCTTTGCCATGACGCCGTCTCCTTTGACTGACCTGGGTGGTACGTGCCGCTCCCTGCGGCTTGCGTCACGGTAGGACGCATCCTGGAGTCAAACCAGACGGCGGATTGGAGTCCCGGCGCCCCCGGGTTTCGCCGCCTTGTTTGGGCGAGTACCCCACCTACCATCGTGGAGCACGGTCGCCCCACGACGAAGTGGCAGGAAAACAATGGCGAAATCACTGCGTATTCAGGCTACGGTAGCCACGTTCATCTGCATGACATTCAGCATGTCCGGTATTTTCGTGGGCTCTTTCTCGGTCTTCCTGCCCGCGGTCTCGCAGGCGATGCACTGGGGACTGCCCGTCTTCACGCTCGTGTTCACCGTTTCCCAGTACGTCACCGCCGCGGCCTGCCCGCTCGGCGGCCGCATCATCAGACTCGTCGGGGTGCGCATCACGGCCACCACCGGCGTGGTGTTGTTCGCGGGTGGACTGCTCGCCCTGTCGCAAATGGACTCGGCCGGGCCGCTCTACTGGCTGGGCATCGTCTGCATCGGGCTCGGCGCGGGCCTGTCCGGCCCGGTCGTCTACGCGCGGGTCGTCTCGTCCTGGTACGACGCGAACCGGGCGCTCATGCTGGCCCTGGTGACCGCCGTCGCGGTGCAGCTGTCACAGACGTGGGTCGCGCCGGTCGCACGCTGGCTGATCGACATCCACGACTGGCGGTTCGCCTTGCGTGTGCTCGCCCTGGCGGTGCTCGTCTGCGCGGGCGGCGCGGCGGCGTTCCTGCTCCGGCTGAACCCGGCCGAGCCGCTCGGCGCCCCGGCCACGGACGGTGCCGACCCCGCCACCGTCGCGGCAGCAGACGCGGGAGCTTCGGGGACGAAGGCGATGCGCACGCGGACCTACTGGGCCCTGACCTTGGCCGACTGCCTGGCGGCGGGGGCGCTGGTCGGCACCCAGACCCACCTGGTTCCCTGGCTGGCGGGCCGCGGGGTCTCGGCGGACCGCACCACCATCCTGGCATCGGTGCTGGCGTTCTCGGGCATGGCCGGCGTGGTGTTCTGCGCGTTCTTCGCCGACCGCATTCAGTCGCAGCGCTTCATCGCCGCCCTGTACCTGATTCCCGTCGCCGGCACGATGCTCCTGTTCTTCTCCGGGACGTCGTTCGCTCTCCAGTTCCTCGGAGCCGTTCTCTCCGGGGTCGCGCTGAGTACCGTGACCATGCTGCTGCCGTACCTGGTGACCCGGTACTTCGGCCTCAAGGCGTCCGCGGAGATCTTCGGCTTCAGCCTCGGGCTCAACGTCGTGAGCATCGGGACGGCGACCCTGCTCATCAGCGACGGTTTCGACGCCACCGGCAGCTTCACGGTGCCCATGGCGCTGGTCATCGGCGCCACCGTGGTCGCCTTCCTGCTCATGGCGACGCTCAAGCCCTTCACCTACACGGTGTCGCGGCCGCCGGCGCGCAGCGAGAGCGCCGTCCTGGCTTCCCCGGCCGAGCGATGACCGCCGCGCCCGTCCAGGAAGCCGAGCGGATGCTCCGCGGACACGGTGATCGCTTCCTGGAGAGCCTGGTCCGCCACGACCCCGGCTTCACCCGGTGGAACAGCTCCTTCCGGGTGACGGAGAACGCCGTCGAAATCAAGCTCGGCGAAGGGCTCTGGGAGACGGCCGGCGACTTCCTCGGCTTGCAGACGTTCGTCGACGTCGAACAGGGGCAGCTCGCGACGACGGGAGTCGCGGTCTGCGCCGGGCAGCGCCGTCCGTTCGCGCTCCGGCTCAAGGTGGTGGACGACGCGGTGAGCGAAGCGGAGTTGCTCGTCAGCACCGACACGGCCGGGCACTTCGCCGACGTCGACCGGCTGCTGGCCCCCGACGTGCTCTACGACGCACCGGTGCCGCCCGAACGAGCCTGCGACCGGGACGCGCTCGCGGCGGTGGCCGGCGGCTACTGGTCGGCCCTCGGGGAGAGCGACGGCAGCCTGGCGCGGATCGGCTACCGCTGCGACCGCTACGACAACGGCAAGAAGGTGACGAACACGCTCACGACGCTGCTGTCACCCGACGCGACGGTGCACACCGTCGCCAGCTGCCTCAACCAGACCCGAGGGGCCAGGCCGACGGTCCGCGGAGGTCACTTCCCCGTTCTCGATCCGGCCCGTGGCGTCGCCGTCAGCACGGTCATGGTCGATTTCCACCCGGTTCCGGACAGTCCGAGACCCGACAACGGGACGTTCTACATGGTGGCGGTCTTCAAAGTGGTCGACAACGAGATCCGCAGCATCGACGAGATCCGGGAGATCCTGCCGCTCGGAACGCCGCAGGCATGGTGACGAAGGAGAGGCCCATGGCAGTCAGTCCGAACGCGTCGCGCGAACTGCGCGACGCCTACGGCCACACCGCGTCAGGGGTGGTGGCGGTCTGCGGGCTCGTGGACGGCGAGCCGGTCGGGATGGTGGCGAGCTCTTTCGTCCCGGTCTCCCTCGACCCTCCGTTGGTCTCGTTCTGCGCCATGCGCACTTCGCGCACGTGGAGTGTGCTGCGCGCAGCGCCGGGCCTCGGCGTCAGCGTGCTGGGGGAGAACCACGGCGACCTGTGCCGCCAGCTGTCCGCCCCGGTGGGGGACCGTTTCGCGGGCATCCGCTGGGAGGCGGGGGAGTCCGGTGCGGTCTTCCTGCACGAGACGGCGCTGTGGCTCGAATGCTCGCTCGACGCCGAGGTGGATGCGGGCGACCACGTGATCGCCCTGCTGCGTCTGCGACGGGTGACTCCGTTCCCTCGGATCCGGCCGCTGGTTTTCCACCGCGGGCGTTTCGAAAGGTTGGCGCCTGCATGAGATCGTTTGGAGGTCGCCCGGTTCGCCGGGCGAGTCCGGGTGGCAAGCGAGTCCTTCCGGCCGGCTGTCAAACTGGTGGCCGTGGACAGTTCCGTTGTCGAGTGGTTCGGGGCCCGGTGGCGTGGTCTCGGCCGACGCAGCCGGGAGCTGATCGTCGATGCGGCGGTCACCGGGATCTGCGTCACGCTGGGTGTCGTGCTGGCGGGCGGGGCCGAGGAGGCGTGGTGGAACGCCGGCGCTGCCGCCTTGCTGGGGGCGCGACGGAAGGCGCCCTCGGCGGTGCTGCTCGCGATCGCGGCGCTCGTTCAGTTCTCGCCCTCCGACGCCATCGTCGTGCCGATGTGCGCCCTGTACGCGGTCGGCGCCTTCGGGCGTGTGGTTCCCGGCGCCCTTGCGGTCGTCGCGACCGCTGTGGTGTTCGCGCTGCCGGCGCCGGATACACCGGATACTGATGGCACCCTGTTCGTGGTCGAGGTGGGGGTCCAGGTGCTGGTGCCGCTCCTGGCAGGCGCCTACGTCCGCCGTTCCCGGCGGCTGGCGGCGATCCAGCGGGACCTGGTGCTCACGCAGGAGCGCGACCGGATCGCCCGCGAGATGCACGACGTCCTCGGGCACAAGCTCAGCCTCATCGCGCTGCACGCCGGACGGCTCGAACTCGGCGGCGCCGCGGACGCCGAGACCGCGCGGCTGCTGGGCGGGACCAGCCGCGCCGCCATGCAGGACCTGCGGCAGATCCTCCGGGTGCTCGACGCCGAACCGGTCACAGTGGACAACCTCATCGACTCCTCCCGCCGCGCGGGCTTGCGCATCGAGTCCAATTTGTCCGGTGACCTCCACGAACTTCCTCCCGAACTGGCCGACGTCGTGCGGCGCGTCGTCCAGGAGGCGCTGACGAACGTGCACAAGCACGCCGGACCGGTGGACGTCGTCGTCGAGTTCCGGGTGGTCGACGGTCGGGCGAGGCTGCTGATCCGCAACTGTGCCCCGGAACGGGCGCCGAGCACGCGGGGCACCGGCACCGGCCGGGGGCTGCGCACGCTGGCCGCGCAGGTCGCGGCGCGCGGAGGCCGGCTGACCTGGGGCGCCGACGCGGACGGCGGCTTCGAGGTCGCCGCGGAATTCCCGGCGATGGTGGGTGCCCGGTGATCTCGGTGGTCGTCGCGGACGACGAGCAGCTGATCAGGGCCGGGGTCCGGGGGCTGCTGGAGACGGCGGGGGACATCAAGGTCGTGGCGGAAGCCGGGAGCGGGTCCGAAGCGCTGCGGCTGGCGCACCGCCACCAGCCGGACGTCCTGCTGCTGGACATCCACATGCCCGACGGCGACGGCCTGGCCACGGCCGAACTGGTGGGCCGGCACGTGCCCACCACGGCGGTCGCCATGCTGACCGCCTTTTCCCACGATCGGTATGTCCTGCGCGCGCTGCACGCCGGCGCTGTCGGGTTCCTGCTCAAGGACACCGAACCGCGGGTGTTCCTCGACGCCGTGCGGGCGATCGCCGCCGGCAAGGGGTACCTCTCGCCGCAGGTGACCTGTGCGGTGCTCGCGCGGTTCCGGGACCGCGACCCACGGCGTGCCGAACGCGCCCAGGCCCGGCTCGCCTTGCTGACCGCCCGCGAACGGGAAGTCCTGCAGCCGCTCGCTCAGGGCCAGTCCAACGCGGAGATCGCCCGTACCTGCCGGATGGGCGAGGGCTCGGTCAAGGCACACATCAGCCGCATGCTGGTGAAGCTCGAGTGTGCCAACCGCGTGCAGCTGGCGCTGATCGCCTACGAGGCTGCCGAAAGCTGACCGGCCGTTCGTCGGGTACGGACTGGAGGATAGTTACATTCGACTGCGCGGGAACGCGCGATCGTGAAAAGTCGAATTCGTGATGAGCGGGCGGCGCCTTCCCAGCCTGCGGGCGCCTTGGGTCGCCGGGCTGATGTCGTTCCTGGTGCTGGCGTCCGCCGCGGGAATCTGCCTGTCCCGGACTGGGGATTCCGCTCCGGTTCCCCAGTCGGTGCTCGACAGCAGACAGGAAAGCATGGAGGCGGCGCAGGAGGCGATTTCCCGGTCACTCGACGGCGGGATGGGCAGCCTGGCGAAGATCGCCGCGGTCGTCGACGAATCGATGAGCCGGCCGGACCGCGCTTTGCCGATCCTGTCCAAGGGCCGGACCTGGAAGTCGCTCTACGTCGTCGATCGGGCCAGCCGCGTGGTCGTGGCCCAGGTCGGTGCCCCGGCACAGCCCGCGGTTCTCGGCGATCCGGCCCCCGGTGAGGCCGGTATGCGGCTGGCCCAGGTCGGCACCGGACGACAGATCGTGGAGTACACGCCGATCGGCAAGGCGGCCGACGCGAAGTACCTGCTCGTCGGGCATTTTGATCCGGACCGGCTCGGCGAGCTGCTCGCCGCCGCCGGGCCGGAAGGCGCTTGGCTGCTGGACAAGTCCGGCTCGGTGATCGCCGGCCCGGGCAACCGCAAGCCCCCTCTGGGAGTCATCGATCCGGGGCTGGAGCCCGGCGCAGCTTCCTCCGGCAGCCGGGCTCAGCACGGTGCCGGCCAGGAGGAGGTGGTCGCCTGGGCAGCCATGGGTGGCAAGCCTTCTTCGACCGCGCTCGGCTGGACCGTGGCGTCGGAACAGGCAACCACCGAGGCGACCGCGCTCACCGAGACGGCTCACCGGCGTGCCGTCACGGTCGGCGCCGGGCTGGCTGTGCTCACCGTGATCGTCTTCGCAGTCCTCCACCTTCTGCTGTTGCGGCCGATCCGGATGCTCAGCCGCGTCGCGGAGTCGTCCCGCCGCACCGTGCCGAAGGCACCGAAGTACGGGGAAGCCGGACGCATCGCGCTGGTGCTGACCCGCGCCCGGGCCGGGCATTCGGGACGATATCGTCCGCTGGCCCTGCTGACCTGGTCCGCCGGCGCCGCCCTCTTCCTCGGCGCTGCGGCCACCGTCGCGATCGTTCCGTCATTCCAGCCGGTCGACGCGGTCCCGGCGGGCGTCGCAGCGGAACAACAGTCGCGATCGTCACTGGCTGCTCACCAGGTGCAAACCTTGCTGGACAGCGGCATAGCCGACCTGACCGCCGTGGCCACGGGAGTCCGGATGTCGAAGGACACCGAAACACCGGCGACGCTGCTGTCCCGGCTGATGTCCACCCGGGACCGGTATCGCGGCGTCGCCCACCTCGCACCGAACGGCGAGCTGCGAGCCAAGGCCGGAGAGGACGTCGACGCCGCGGCGGTCAAGGCCGCCGACGAACCGGCTCTCGCGGTCGACACCCGGCAGGGCGGCTCACCGCGGGTGTTCGTCTCCGCTCCCGTCACCGGCGAGAACGCCGGCCGGCTGATCGCCGAGTTCGCCCCGAGCGCGTTCAGCGGACCGCTGTCGTTGGCAGGACCCGGCAACACCTGGCTCCTCGACGCCGACCGGAAGGTCATCGCGACGACCGCCGCGTCCGGACTCTCGAGCCGCCCGGACCTGGCGCCGGCCGTCCGGGATGCCGCCGGCGGGCCGGGCCACGCGCTGCGCGAGGTGGACGGCGGGCGGCACCTGGTGAGCTGGGCGCCGGTCTCCAGCATCCTGCCGGCCGGCCTCGCGGTCGTCACCGACCGGCCGGAAACGTCGCCGACGCCGGCCCACCCGAACGAACAACGCGAGATGATCCTGCTCGGGGTGCTGATCGCCGTGCTGACCATCGTCATCTTCGCCTGGCTCTACGTGGTGGTCGTCAGGCCGTTGTCCGCGCTGGCGGAGGTGGCGGGGCGACTCGGCCGTGGCGATATCGGCGTCCCGGTGATCGTCCGTGGTTACGACCAGCTCGGCCTGGTCGCGCGCGGCCTGGAACGGATCCGGCGCGACCTGATCCGCTCGATCGCGACGACACCACCCGCCGCTCGCCGCGCGACGCCTCGCCCGCGGTCGAGGCCGGCGACCGGCACCCACTCGCGCGCCGCCGCAGCGCCGCCCCCGCCCAGCTCGCGGAGGACGCCTCGATCACCCGCGCAGACGACCATCCGGCGACCGAGGCGCTGACCCGCCGCGGCTGCGGACCGGACGCCACCGCGGCATGGGGTACTTCGCCGCGGCGACCGACGGCGACGACATCCAGCCGGTCGAGGACTTCTCCATGCCACCGGCGGCGGACACCCCGCGCGGGACGCTCACCGGCACGGTCACCGACCAGGACAGCGGTGCACCGATCGCCGGGGTCACGGTCGCCTTCGGCGGGCACGCTTCCGGCTTCGCGGGCGGGCTGGTGGCCACCACGGCCGCGGACGGCACGTACACGATCTCCGGAATCCTGCCCGGCACGTCCACGCTCGGCTGCTTCTTCATCAGCAGCACCGAGCTGGCGGTCTACGGGACGCCTGCGGCGTAGGCGCGAGCCCGGCACTTTCACGTGAAAGTGCCGGGCTGCCGATGTCCACAAGTTCAGTCGGCTCACCGCAGCAATGGCAGGACCCTGCTGCCCAGCAGATGGACACCGTGGTCGTCGGCCAAGCCGTGTGGCGGCCCGAACTCCACCCGCCCCGCACCGGCGGCGATGAGCGCCCGGGCCTGCTCCGCGACCTCCTCCGGCGTTCCGGCGAACGCGAACCGCGACAGCAGGTTCCGGGGGATCAGCTCGCCGGCACCGGCCTCGTCGCCCTGGGCGATCCTGTTCTGGAGCGCGGGCATCAGGTCTTCGGGGAGGTCCAGCGTCGGGTCGAGTCCGGCGACCACCGCCACGTATTTGGCCACTTCGGTGCGTGCCCGGGCTCGGGCCCGGCTGCCGTCCTCGTCCACGACCGTGACCGCGCCGACGACGATCCCGACGTGCGGTGTGCCGATCCGGTCGCGCATCACGCCCACGACAGCCGGGTTCGCGGTGCCGCCGATCTTGACTTCGTCGGCGATTTCCCCGGCGAGTGCCGCGGTCCGGGCGCCCCAGGTGCCGATCAGCACCGGGACGTCGGTCCGCTGGGGCCGGTAGTTCAGGTGCGTGCCGGGGGCGAGCCGGAAGACCCGCCCCGCATAGGGTTCGCCGGCCAGCAGGGCGCGGATGAACCCCGTGGCTTCCCGGAGGTGCTGCAGCGGCGCCGGCTGGCCCACGCCGATCTGCCCGAGCCAGCTCCCGCGCGCGAGCCCGAGGTAGGCGCGGCCTCCCGACGCGAGGTCCAGCGCGGCGAATTGGCCGCCGATCTCGTAGGGGTGCTGCGTGTACGGGTTCCAGCACGCCGCGCCGAGCCGCACCCTGGTGGTGACCGCGGCCATCTCCAGCAGGGGGAAGATCGGCGGCTGGTCCATCAGGTCGCCGAACACCGACAGCACGTCGAACCCGGAGTCCTCGGCGGCGACGGCGAGCCGGGCGTAGTCGCCGGGGCGTTTGTCGCTGCGGAAACCCAGCCCGAACTCGGTCACGTGAGGTCCCCGGTCGCCAGCCGGCACCGGCCGATCCGGTCGATCCGCATGATGACGCGTTCTTCCGGATCCGGGCAGCACACCAGGTTGTCGCGGTCGAGCCAGTCCCCGGTGGGCAGGTCCCGTTGCTTGGCGGGCAGCAGCGGGAGCACGGCCTGCAGCGCGTAGACGCAGAAATGCTTGCCTTCCGGGATGCGCAGGTGGGAGCTGTCGACGAGCTCGAAGTAGTCCCCGGCCGCCATCCCGCATACCGATCGGCCTTCGATCCTCTCCACGGTGACCCGCAGGTCATACAGCTCAGTGTGCAACGGCTTTCCCTTCCTTGGCAGGTGCATTCCGCCGCGGGAGCACCAGGCTCACCGCCACCACCACGACAGCGTTGATGATCAACGCGATCAGGCCGGGCTCCCACTCCGTCATCCTGGCCGCCCAGAAATCTTTCGCGAACGGCGCGAGCAGTGCCACGAAACCGGCAGTGATGCCGAGTACCACGGCCACCGCGGACGTCCGGCGCCAGAGGAAGGCGAGGAACACGCCCGGCGCGAGCATCCCGATCGCCGAGTAGGCCGACAGCAGGATGTCCACAAGGGACTGCTGCCGGCCGAGGGTGAGCCAGACGGCCACGAGCGCGAAGGCGGCCATCGACGTCCTGGACACCAGCAAGGTGGCCCGGTCGGACATCCCCGGCCGGAACGGCAGTACGACGTTGCGCGCGAACAGCGAACCGGAGGTGAGCAGCAGCACCGAACCGGGCGCCAGCGCGAGCAGGAACGCCGTCCCCGCGACGAGCCCGACCAGCCAGGCGGGGAACTTGTCGGCCACGAACTGCAGCAGCGCGGCGTTGAGGTTGCCGCCTTCCGGCCGCGTGTTCGCGATCAGCGCCGCGAAGCCCAGCATGATGATGAAGAAGTAGGCCAGCGAGTACAGCGGCTGCCAGATGGCGTTGCGCCGGATCGACGTGCCGGACGCGGCCGAGTAGGAGACCTGGAACAGGTGGGGGAACACCCAGTTGCCCAGCGCGACGTTCAGCGCCGAAGTCATCAGCCACACCGACGTCGTCGGCGACGACGGATCGAGCCCAGGCAGCTTGCCGATACCGGGGTGCTGCTGCTCGGCGATCCGGAAGATGTCCAACGGCGACGCCGCGCCCACCTTGCTCGCGGCGGTGACGGCCAGGACCACCACGACGACGACCATCAGCACGTCCTTGACACCGGCGGAGAACGCGGCGGACCTCAGCCCGGCCAGCAGCACGAACATCAGCATCAGCACGGCACCGATGACCACGGCGAGGTCGGCCGAGACCGTGCTGCCCAAGGTCAGCCGGACGATCAGGCTCAGGCTGACGAGCTGGATCTGGACGTACACCACGAGGGCGGCGATGCCGACGATCGCGGTGATCACGCCGAGCCAGGGCGCGGAGTACCGCTCGGCGAAGAAGTCGGCCTGGGTGATCAGGCCGTCCCGGCGCCCGGCCTGCCAGATCTTGGGCATCAGCCAGTAGCCGATGGCGTAGCTCAGCGAGACGCTCGTGAACGCGAGGTAGGCCGGAGCGCCGAGCGCCCATGCGTAGCCGGAGATCCCCAGCACGGCGAAGGTCGTGTACACCTCCCCGGCGTTCATGAACCAGAACAGCAAGGTGCCGAACCGGCGGCCGCCGACCGCCCAGTTCGTCATGTCCGCCGTGGCGCGCCGGCCGAACGCCAGCGCACCGGCGACTGTGCCCAGGACGATGACCAGCGCGATCGTGAGGATCATGACGCATCCTCGTCGGTCACGCCCGCCCGCTTGTCCAGCCGGAACACCAGGGCGATGACCAGGCTCGTGAACACGACGCCGAGCATCTGCCACAGCATCGGAAACGGGACGTGCAGTGGTGCGTACGGGATATCGTTGACCACCGGGATCAAGCCCACCTGCCAGACGAACGGCAGGACGAGCAGCCAGCGGTGTTTCCGGGACGAAGGCATGATCACTCCCAGCCGTGCAGTGTGACTGCACGAGTGGTAGGACTGTAGGTGAAATGGCCCGGATACTCAACAGGGAAGCCAGGTGAGGTGTGCAGTGGCAATGCACAGTCTCGGATCCCAGCTGAAGACGCTGCGGACCAGGCACGGGATGAGCCTGCGCGACCTGGCCGCTCGCTCCGGCGTCTCCGCGACGATGCTCAGCCAAGTCGAGCGCGGAGTGACCGAACCGAGCCTGTCGACCCTGCGGCGGCTGGCCGAAGTGTTCGGCGAGTCGGTGGCGTCCCTGTTCGACTCGTCGCCCCCGGCCGTCTGGATCAGCCGGCCCGGCACGCGATCCACACTGGCCGGCCCCCGCGGCCTGGTCCGCTACGAACGCCTGACCCCGGGCAACGGTCAGCTCGAGGTGTTGCGCGCGGTCCTGCCGCCGGGCACCGCCACCAGCGAGGAACCGTGGGCGCACGCGTCCACGGAATGCGCGTACGTCGTTGCCGGAACACTCACCGTGCAGATCGGCGATGCCACCCACGAGGTACTGGCCGGGGAGTCGATCACGTTCGACTCCAACCGGCCCCACCTCTACCGGAACTCGACCGGTTCGCCCGTCGAGTATCTGGTCTCGATCACGCCCCCGTCTCCCTAGTGGTGCTACGGCTGTCCGCTGAGGTCGGTCGCGACAACCCGGTTGCGAAGCTCACCGAGACCGCTCACGAAGGTGACGACCTCGTCCCCGGACGCGAGGAACACCTGCGGTTCGCGGGCGTTGCCGATTCCGCTGGGGGTTCCGGTGAGGATCACGTCGCCGGCCCGCAGGGTCATGCCCCAGCTCAGTTCGGCGATGATGCGCTCGAAGCGGAACGCGACCTGGCGCGTGGAGGCCTCCTGCAGGACCTCGCCGTTCAGGGTGCAGCGCACGGTGAGGTCGTACGGGTCCGCGACCTCGTCGGCCGTGGTGATCCAGGGGCCCAGCGGCATGGTCGCGTCGATGCTCTTGCCCTTGAGCCATTGGCCGCCGTGGCGGCGCTGGAGGTCGCGCTGGGACACGTCGTTGGCGACGCACAGGCCGAACACGTGCTCCCAGGCCCGCTCTTCCGGGATGGACCGGCCGTCCTTGCCGATGATCAGCGCGACTTCGGCTTCGTAGTCCCACTTGGCCGAGATCGCCGGGTCGAACGCGATGTCGTCGTGCGGGCCGATCACCGTGTCCGGGCCCTTGGTGAAGAACGTCGGATGCTGCGGCCGGTCGACCGGGTCCTGGCCGTCGCGTTTCCCCCGGGATTCCTCGAAGTGGTCCCAGTAGTTCCAGCCCGTGCACAGGATGTCGCGGTTGAACCGGCGCAGCGGTGCGACGATCTCGACCGCGTCCAACGTGACGCGCGTGCCGTGGCGCAGGTCCACCAGGTCGCCGCGGACGACGTCGTCGAGCGTCGGGGCCGCGGCGGGCAGGATCGTCACCGTGCCTTCCTCCGGCTCCACCGCGCCGAGGTGGTCCCTGCCGTCGACGCGGACCGTGGCCAGCTTCATCGCGCGTCCTCCGGGAGGACGGCGATCGCGTTGATCTCGATCAGGTAGTCCTTGTTCACGAACTTCGAGACTTCGACCATGGTCGACGCGGGGGCCACGCCGGTGAAGTACTGCCGGCGCACGGCGTGGATGGCGTCGAAGTCCTCCATGTTGCGGACGTAGACGTCGACACGCGCGATGTCGTCGAGCGCGCCGCCGGCGGCCTTGACCGCGGCTTCGAGGTTCTGGCACACCTGGTGGGTCTGGGCGCTGACGTCGCCGACGCCGGTGACGCCGCCGGTGGCGTTGCGAGCGGTCATGCCGGAGATGAAGACCAGTCGGCCCGCGCGGGTCGCCTGCGCGAAGTGTCCATTGGGGACGGCCAGGTCCGGGGAGACGATTTCCTGTTTGGGCATGGGAGTTCCTTCAGCGGGCGTCGGCGGGGTCGTCATACCAGTCGGGCTGGGTCGGGTAGTGCGGGCCGTCGTAGATCTCGAGCAGCACGGACTCCTCGTCGGCGTGCGTCGGGCCGTGCTCGGATCCCTTGGGGTTCCAGTAGAAGGCGCCTTCGGTGAGGGTGATGCCGGTCGGCACGTACGTGTAGCGGCCCTTGAGGCAGAACATGAACTGGTTCGACGCGTGGGCGTGCCGGGACGGAATGCCCGCGCCCTTCCGGAACCGGACGAGCGCGATCGACGCGCCGGTCTCGTCGTCGCGCCAGAGCATCTTGTGGGACAGGCCGTCCAGGGTCTTGTCGATCCAGTCCAGGTCGTGGGTCTGGACGAGGATCTCCCGGAAGCGGCTGAGCGCGCCGGATGCGCCGACGCGAGCGCGGTCGGCGGCTTCGCCGGAGTACGCGGCGGGGGCCGAGAGGTTGGTCGTCATCGGTTCTCTCCCAGGTATTTCAGCTCGATCAGGCGGCTGCGGTAACGCGTCGGCCCGACGTTGACGAGGGTCTGGACGCCGCCGGGCTCGCGGTACCGGACGTCGCCGGGTGCCTCGGTCTCCACCGGGCCCGGCCCGTCGGTGGTGTCGATGCGGGTGTCGGAACCATCGAGGGTGATCACGACGTGCGGGTGCCGGTGCCGGTGGCCCGCGAGCGAGGCGCCCGGGTCGAGGACGATTTCCCACGCCCGCACCAGGTCGGTTTCGAACACGACGTGGTGGCCGACCGGCTCGGCGGGCACCGGGGCGGCTCGTTCGCCGAGGTCGAGCAGTTCGACGAGCCGGTTGCGGTACCGGGTCGGGCCGACGTTCGTCAGCATGTGCACCGGCGACGTCGGCCGGAAGATCACGCCGCCGACGTGCTCGTCGACGAACCGGGGCGGCGAGCCGTCCAGCCAGTCCATCCGCCCGGGTGACGCTTCGAGGTTCACGACCAGGTACGGGTGGTGGTGCAGGTGCCACGGCTGCGACTCGCCGGGCTCCAGGGCCACCTCCCAGACGCGCACGTGGTCGTTGACGAGGAGTTCCGTCTGGCCGATTTCGGCCAGCACGACCGGCGTTCCGTCCGGTGCGTGCACGGTGGTTCCCGCGGTCACGTCAGGGCTCCTTCCGCCGGGACCCGGCCGGTGATCCGCGCGTGGGCGGCTCTGAGCGGGTCGACGTCGATGGTGGGGTCGAAGGCGGCGATCGCCGCCACGTGGCCGTCCGGCCGCAGCAGCACCGCCGTGTCCGGCCAGACGCCCAGCCGCCGCATGGCTCGCGAACCGGGGTCGAACAACGCGCGGTCGCGCAGGGGCGAGTCCAGCGGGGCGTCCCACCGGCTGACCACGACGCGGCGCAGTCCGGGCGTGTCGTCGGCGGGCAGCCGCGGGGTGCGGCGCGCGTCGGTGAAGTACAGGCCGACGAACGTGTCGGCGCAGAGGTCGTGCGCGTGCACGGCGCCGTCCGGGCCGAACAGGCGGACGTCCGGCAGCCGGTCGCCGGCCCGGAGCGGGCGCGGCTCCTCGCCGGTGGCGATCATCGACCAGTCTCCGGTGCCGTCGACGTCGAGGCGGACGCCGAGCAGGGAGCGGGTCACCGCGACGCCCCAGCCGCCGCCGGCCATGGCGGACACGCCGTCGTCGCGGCGGTCCATGTAGGCGCGGGCCGCTTCGGCCATCTCGCCGGAGCCGCGGACCGCGACCGGGGCCTGCTCGCGCTCGTAGCCGTCCAAAAGGGACTCGTCAGCCCAGCCGCGGAGCACCCAGGCCAGCCGCCAGGGCAGGTTCGACGCGTCGAGCACCCCGGTGTTGAGGCCGAGCGCCCACATCGGGGTGATGAGGTGGGCGGCGTCGCCCATCAGGAAGACGCGGCCGGCGCGCCAGCGGTCGGCGACCCGGTGGTGCACGGGGTAGACGTTGGTGCCGAGCACGCGCAGCCCGTCGACATCGCCGATGAACCGCTTCGCCTTCGCGGCGAGTTCGGCCCGGTCCGGCTCCGGCGCGCCGGGCTCCAGCGGATACAGGAACCGCCAGCAGTGCGGCTGCCGCACGAGGATCATCCACTCGGCGGGGTCGCCGAAGTAGGCGAGGTAGGGGTAGTCGCGCGGATTGGCGACGTCGAGGTCGGCCTCCAGGTCGACGAGCATGTACCGCTGGTCCAGCGTGTGGCCTTCGACGGTGATGCCGAGCTGTTCCCGGGTCTGGGACCGGCCGCCGTCGCAGGCCAGCAGGTACCGCGCAGCGACCCGCCGCTCTCCCGTGGGCGTGTCCAGCCGGAGCGAAACGTGGTCGTCGTGCTGGTCGAAGCCGGTCATCCGGTGTCCCATGTGGACGACTCCGGGGGCGAGCTCCTCCAGCCTGCGCCGCAGCACCGGTTCCAGGTGGTGCTGCGGGATGTTGACCACGAAGGGAAAGCGCGTGTCGTCACCGAGGAGGCCGGTGTGGACGCTCGCGCGGGCGGTGCCGGTGGCGCGGTCGATGTCGCCGATCTCGTCGATCCGCAGTGACGCGCGCAGCACGTCGTCCACGGCGTCGTAGCGGTGCAGGACTTCGAGGGTGCGGGTGAGCACGGTGCCCGCCTTGGTGTCCAGCGACAGCGTCTCGTCCTCTTCGAACACCACGACCGGGATGCCGTAACGGACCAGACCCAGCGCCGTGATGAGCCCGATCGGACCGCCGCCGACGACCGCGACCGGCAGGGATTCCTGTTCGCTCACAACGCCTCCTGCGCGAACGCCCGGTCGCGGGTCAGCGTGGACCCGGTCATCGTGGCCGCGTCCGAGAGCAGGAAGAGCAGGCAGCCGACGACGTCCTCGGGGGTGCCGATCCCGGTCGTCGCGGCCCAGTGCTCGCGTTCGCCGCCGGCCGGGTTGGCGGCGCGGAACTGGGGTGTGTCGATCACGCCGGGGAAGATCGTGTTGACCCGCACGCGGTAGTCGGCGACCTCGGCGGCCAGGGATTTCGCGAACGACGTCAACGCGCCCTTGCTCGCCGCGTAGGCGGAAGCCTGGGCGCGGCCGGCGTGGGCGAGCCCGGAGGAGAACACGACGATGCTGCCGGCCCGGCGGGCGATCATGCCGGGCAGCACGGCCTGCGCGCACCAGACGACGCCGTCGAGGTTCACGGCCAGGGTCTGCCGCCACGTGTAGGGGTCCATGCCGACGACGTCGCAGCGCGGCTGGATCGCGGCGCCCGCCACCAGTGCGTCGATCCGGCCGTGCCGGAGCAGGACGGTGTCGACGGCATCCTGCACGCGCTCGCGGTCGGAGACGTCGACGCGGTGCTGTTCGATCCGGTCGTGGCCCTGGAGGTCCGGGGCGTGGACGACGTCGAAGACGATGGCCGTGCCGCCGCGTTCGGCGAAGGCCCGGGCGGTGGCGGCGCCGATGCCGTGGGCGCCACCGGTCACGACCAGGACCTCGTCCTGGGCGTCGAAGGTGGATTTCATGGCTCCTCCTGGAGTGGTCAGCGGTGGCGGAGCAGGCGCTGGGCGACCAGGTGACCCGAGCCGCCGCCGAGGCCTGGGCCCGGGTGGGTCGAAGCACCGATGTGCCAGAGACCGGGCACCGGCGTGGCGTGCCGGGCGCCGGCAGGCGTCGGGCGCCAGAGGAAGTTCTGGTCGAGCTCGGCCGAGCCGCCATACGGGTCGCCGTGGACGGCGTTGACGTTGTGGGCGGCCAGGTCCACCGGCGTGACGACGTCGATCGCGCGGACGAGGTCCGTCAGCCCGGGGCAGTGCGCGGCGACCTTGTCGAGCACGCGCTGCGCGAACGCCCGGGCCAGCTCGGGCGTCCAGCCGCCGGTGGTGTCCAGCTCGCCGGCGGCGTCCCCGGCCGGCGCGAACGGCACCTCCTGCAGCTGGAGCCACAGGGCGGCCGCACCGGCCGGCACGCGCGCCGGGTCGAGGACGTCCTGCCGGCCCACCACGACGGTCGGTTTCGCGGGCAGCAGCCCGGCTTCGGCCTGGGCGCAGGCGATCCCGGTGCTCGCCGAGCCGTCGGCGAGGTGGATCAGCGGGACCTCGGCGAGCCGGTCCTCCCGCCACCGCGGCGGCCCGGAAAGGGCGACGTGGATCTGCATCGCGCCACGTCCGTGGCGGAACCGCTCGGCCTCGCCGGTGAACCGGCCGTCGACCGCGCCGGGTGGCAGCAGGTCGCGGACCAGCGCGGTCGGGGTGCAGGAAGCCAGCACCGTCTTGGCCTTCAACCGGCGGCCGCCGGCGATGACGCCGACGGCGCGCTTGCCCTCGACGAGGATGTGCTCGACCTCCGTGCCGGTGTGGACTTCGACGCCGAGTTCGGCGAACAGCTTGCCGAACGCGTCGACCAGCCGGGCCGAGCCGCCCGCCACCACCGGCAGGCCGAAGCCGTGCATGGTCGCGGCGAGCACCGGGACCATCAGCCCGCCCCCGGCGTGGTCGGGGGACAGCCCGGCGTGCAGCAGCCACGGCGTCCACAGGTGGTCGACCTCGGGCCCGCGGAACTCGCGACGGCAGAACGACCGCCCGCTCGTCACCGCGTCACGGAGCAGCCGCGTCCGGCGAGCCAGTTTCGCCCCGGCCCGCAACGCCGCCACGGACTTGAGCTCGGACGCCATCAGCGTGCCGAAGGGTTCCGCGATCTCCAGGAAGCCGTTCAGCGCGGCCAGGTACGTGTCCCGGTCGCGGCCGTCGGCGAAGCGGGCGGCGGTGCGCTCGGGGTCGCGGTGGGCGTAGGTCGTGCGGCCGTCGTCGGCGACGCTGGCGGTCACCCAGCCGTCGGTGTTGCGGTACTCGAGGCCCAGCCGGTGTAAGTCGTCGCCGAGCGCCGCGTAGGCGGGGCCGGAGACGAACAGCGGGTGCCACGACGAATACGTGTCGTGCACATAGCCGGGCAAGGTGCGTTCCTCCGACGCGATGAAGCCGCCGAGCGTGTCGTTGCGCTCGGCCACCGCGACCGACCAGCCCTCCCGGGCCAGCTCGGCGGCGGCGACCAGGCCGTTGATGCCGGAACCGATGATGACGGCGTCGTACTCGATCATCGCGCCCCCACCTCCTCCGCCAGCGCGGCCCGGACCGCCGGGGTCAGCCGGATGCCTTCGGCCCGCGCCTGCTCGTGCCGCAGGGCCTCCAGCTCACCAGGCAGGTAGACGCGGTCGTACCCCGGCGCGACCGGCGAGGCCGCGAGCCGGTCGGCGAACGTCCGCATCCGCTCGTGGAAGCCGTCGCCGAAGTGGGCGGGGTCGAGCGCGAGGAAGAAGTGGGCGCAGTCGTTCGGCACGGCCGTGTCGGCGTAGAGCCCGGCCACCTCCGGGCCTGACGCACCGCCGGAGAGGACACCGGTGAGGACGTCGACCAGCACGGCGAGGCCGTAGCCCTTCGGCCCGCTGGCAGGCAGCAGCATCCCGGCCAGCGCGGCGACCGGGTCGGTGGTGGGGATGCCGTCGGCGTCGGTGCTCCAGGTCGCGGGGATCGTCCGACCGTCGGCCGCGGCGAGCCGGATCTTGCCGAGCGCGGCTTCGGACAGGGCCATGTCGAGGACGATCGGCGCGCGACCGGGAACCGGGGCAGCCAGGGCCAAGGGGTTGTTGCCGACGACCGGCGCCGCGCCACCCGGGGCGGGCATCAGCGGCCGGGTGTTCGCGGCGGCGACCCCGATGCAGCCGCGCGCCGCGGCGGCGAGGGCGTAACGGAAGGCGCCACCGAAGTGGAACGCATGCCGCACGGTGACGGCACCGATGCCGTACTGCTTCGCCTTCTCCACCGCCAGCCGCATCGCCTGGTCACCGGTGAGCTGCCCGAGCGCGTTACGACCGTCCAAAGTGGCCACAGCACCGACGTCGGAGACGACGACCGCGGTTTCCTCCGTGCTGACCGAGCCGCGGCGGATCCGCTCGAGGTACATCGGGACGAGCATCGTGCCGTGCGAAGGGATCCCGCGGGCATCGGCGTCCACAAGGGACTCCGCCACGACGCGGGCGGCAGGTTCGGACAGCCCCGCGGCGGTGAAGATCCGGGCGATTTCACCGGTCAGCTCCTCGATCGGCACCGGGTCGGTTGCGTCCACCGTGCACCTCGCTCCTTCGTCGGCCGGGTCGTTCCGGCAAACGGTAGGAGCGCGGAGAACGGGCGGCTATCCGCTCAGCGAGGCCGTTAGCCGCGCAGCGTGGCCGACGGCGATTCGCCGAACCGCTGCCGGTACTGCACCGAGAAGCGGCCCGCGTGCAGGAAACCCCACCGCACGGCGACCTCCGTGACGTTCGTCCGGGCCGGGTCGGCGAGCCGCAGCTCCTCGTGGACGCGCCGCAGCCGCACCTCGCGCAGGTGGTTCATCGGCGTCGTGTCGAGGAACCGCCGGAACCCCTCCTGCAGCGCCCGCACGCCGAGCCCGACCGCCTCCGCGACGTCCTCCACGGTCAGCGGCTCGGCCGCGTGCGCCTCGATCAGCTCGACGGCCTGCTTGATCACCTTGGGCGCGCTCGGCAACGGCTCGCGGTGCAGCACCGAGCTGTAGTTGTTCGGCTGGGCGAGCAGGAGCTGGCTGAACAGCAGCCGCTGCAGTTCGGTCATCGCCAGCGGCTCGGCGGGGATGCCGCCCTCGGTGTCGACCTCGCGGCGCAGCAGGTCGACGACGTTGCGCCACGACCGCACGGCCTGCTGGGACATGTCCATCCCGAGGTCGAACCGCAGCGGCCGGGCCAGGGGCTTGCCGAGCATCCGGCTCAGGTGCTCTTCGAGACCGGCGCGGTCGATCCAGACGATGAGCTGCGGGTTGTCCGCGCCCCACCGCATGACGAGGTCCTCGTCGGGTGCCGGGACCGACGCGGTCAGCGGGTCGGACACCACGGACTCCTTGCCGCAGGTGATCTCGGCGCGGCCGGCCAGGGGCATCTGGACCAGGAAGAAGTCCTGCAACTGCCCGGGCGCGATGCGGACCTCGGCGCCGTAGTCGAGGTAGTGCAGCCCGACCTGCCCGAGCCGCACGGAGTGGAAGCGCGCGTCGACACTGCGCCGGCCGTCGAGCGGCACGAGCTGGTGCGTGCAGAAGGCGCGGGCCACCAGCTCACGAGCTTCGTCGACGTCGCGGGTGCTGAGGTGCTCGCCGTGCGCGAGGGGCAGGACGGCACCCGGTTCCGCCTGGTCGGTCATGGGTCACCTCCGCTGACCCGTAACTATCCGCTTTCCGGGCGCCCGACGCGACAGGTGACCGCGCAAAACGCACAGCGGCCGCGCCGAGCGGATAGCTGAGGCCGCCGTCACAGACCTACCTTCCCTGGCAACCCGGACACAGGGAGGTGCCATGCAGGGACTCGCCGGACGGACCGCCGTCGTCACCGGCGGCGCGACGATCATCGGCCAGGCCGTGGTGCGCGCGCTGCACACCGCCGGCGCCAGGGTCGTCATCGCCGACATCGACGACGCCGGCGCCAAGGCCGTCGCCGCCGAACTGGGTGACGACGTCGTCGCCGTGCCCACCGACATCACCGACGACACGGCGATCGGCCGGTGCGTCGAAACCGCGGTCGACCGGTTCAGCGGCATCGACATCCTGGTCAACCTCGCCTGTTCCTACGTCGACGAGGGTGCGGACTCGACCCGCGCGCAGTGGGCGCAGGCCCTGGACGTCAACGTCGTGAGCGCGGCGATGTTCGCCCAGGCCGTCCGCCCGCACCTGGCCGCCCGCGGCGGCGCGATCGTCAACTTCACGTCCATCTCGGCCAAGGTCGCCCAAACCGGGCGCTGGCTCTACCCGGTGAGCAAGGCCGCGATGGTCCAGCTGACCCGGAACATGGCCCTCGACCTGGCCGGCGACGGCATCCGGGTGAACTCGGTCAGCCCCGGCTGGACCTGGTCGAAGGTCATGGACGAGCTCACCGGCTCCGACCGCGCCCGGACCGACCGGGTCGCGGCCCCCTTCCACGTCCTGCGCCGGGTCGGCGACCCGGAAGAGGTCGCGAACGTCGTGGCCTTCCTCTGCTCCGACGCGGCGTCCTTCGTCACCGGAGCCGACTGGGCCGTCGACGGCGGCTACTCGGCGATGGGTCCCGAACAGGCCGTCCCGGCCATCCCCCAGCTCAGCGACCCACGGAGGTAGCGATGCGCACGATCACCATCGTCGGCGCCGGCCAGGCCGGGCTCCAGCTCGGCATCGGCCTGCTCGACCACGGCTACGACGTCACGATCGTCTCGAACCGGACCCCGGACGAGATCCGGGCCGGCAAGGTCATGTCCAGCCAGTGCATGTTCGGCGGCGCCCTCACCCGCGAACGCAGCCTGGGCCTCAACCGCTGGGACGACGCCTGCCCACCGGTCGAGGGCATCTCGTTCACCGTGCCCGACGGCAGCGGCGGCAAGGCGATCTCGTGGGCCTCGCGGCTGGACGTGCCCGCGCAGTCGGTCGACCAGCGCGTGAAGATGCCCGCCTGGATGAACGAGTTCGAGCTGCGCGGCGGCAAGCTCGACTTCACCGACGCCGGCGTCGAGCACCTGGAGAGCTACGCACGGTCGTCCGACCTGGTGATCGTGGCCGCGGGCAAGGGCGACATCGCGCGCCTCTTCGAGCGCGACGCCGAGCGGTCGACGTACGACGCTCCGCAGCGGTCGCTCGCGCTCACCTACGTCACCGGGATGCGCCCGCGCGAGGAACACTCCGCCGTCTCGTTCAACCTCATCCCCGGCGTCGGCGAGTACTTCGTCTTCCCGGCGCTGACCACGAGCGGGCCGTGCGAAATCATGGTCTTCGAAGGCGTCCCGGGCGGCCCGCTGGACTGCTGGCGCGACGTCCGTTCCCCCGCCGAGCACCTCGAGACGTCCTTGCGGCTGGTCCGGCAGTTCCTGCCGTGGGAGGCCGAACGCTGCGGCGACCTCGCCCTGACCGACGACAACGGCGTGCTCGCCGGCCGCTTCCCGCCCACCGTCCGCAAGCCCGTCGGCGTGCTGCCGTCGGGCGCCACCGTGCTGGGGCTGGCCGACGTCGTCGTGCTCAACGACCCGATCACCGGCCAGGGCTCCAACAACGCGAGCAAATGCGCCACCTCGTACCTGTCCAGCATCCTCGAACACGGCGACCGGCCGTTCGACCGCGAGTTCCAGCAGCAGACCTTCGAGCGGTACTGGGACTACGCGCAGTACGTCGCCGGATGGACGAACGCCCTGCTGGCCCCGCCCCCGCCGCACGCGCTGGAGCTGCTCGGCGCCGCCGGGGCGCACCCGCGGATCGCGCGCCGGTTCGCCAACGGCTTCGACGACCCGCGCGACTTCTTCCACTGGTTCATGGACCCCGCGCTCGCGCAGGGCTACCTGGCCACCGTCACGGCCTGACCCGGAGGACTGCCATGACCGCCATGACGGAGCTGCCCACGTCCCGCGAGTTCGGCCCGCGCGAACTGCGCTCGGCCCTCGGCCGGTACGCCACCGGCGTCACCGTGATCACCGCCCGCGCTCCCGGCGGGCGCCGGATCGGTGTCACCGCGAACTCGTTCACGTCGGTGTCGCTGGAGCCGCCGCTGGTCTCCTGGTGCCCGGCCAAACGCGCGCCGAGCCTGCCCGACCTGCAGCGGGCGACGCACTTCGCGGTCAACGTGCTCGCCGCGGACCAGCACCACCTGTCCGGGCAGTTCGCGACCGGCGCTCCGGACAAGTTCGCCGGGGTGGCCCTGGCAGAAGGCCTTGGCGGGGTGCCGCTGATCGAGGGCGCGCTGGTCCGGTTCGAATGCCGGACCGTGCGCTGGGTCGACGCCGGCGACCACCTGATCTGCCTCGGCGAGGTCGAGCGCTTCGACACCGGCGACGGCGAGCCCCTGGTGTTCCACGCCGGGGCGTACCACGTGGCCGCACGCCACCCCGAGTTCTGAGGCGGTCCCCGTGATCCTCCCACCCGTGCGGTACCTGCGCCCCGCCAGCGCGGCCGAGGCCGTCACCATGCTGTCCGACGTGGCCGGAAGCGTCGTGCTCGCCGGCGGGCAGACGTTGCTCAACATGCTGAAGCTCGACCTCGCGCAGCCGTCGGCGCTGGTCGACGTCCACCGGATCGACGGGCTCCGCGGGGTCCGGACCGCCGACGACGGCACGCTCGTCGTCGGCGCGGCGACGACCTACGCCTCGCTGGCCGCCGTGCGCGGCCACCCGGTGGCCGACATGGCGGCGGGCCTGGTGGACCGGCAGGTCCGCAACCGCGGCACGATCGGCGGCAACTGCTGCCTCAACGACCCGACGAACAACTTCCCGCCGCTGCTCTCGGCGCTCGGCGCGCGGTTCCGGATTCTCGGACCCGGGGGTGAGCGGGTACTGCCCGCTGCCGAGTTCTTCCTCGGCACCCTGGCCACCGCGGTCCGGCCCGGCGAACTGCTCACGGCGATCGAGATCCCGCCGTTGCCGTCGAACGCTGTCGTCGCGCACGAGCACCTGCAGGTCGGGGC
The DNA here is from genome assembly GCF_017308975.1 of Amycolatopsis sp. MtRt-6. GTDB lineage: Bacteria > Actinomycetota > Actinomycetes > Mycobacteriales > Pseudonocardiaceae > Amycolatopsis. Next base: position 95,320 of record NZ_JADWPD010000011.1, read on the forward strand.
CGATTCGTGGGCACTGGCGCGGGCGGTCGTGCGGCTCGACGTCGTCGACGGCGTCGTCATCGACGCGCGTGTCTTCCTCGGCGCTGTCTACGGTTCGCCGCTGCGGCTGCCCGAGGTCGAACGGCACCTGGTCGGAGCGGCGGTGACGTCGTCGCTGGCGGACGTGGCCGGAGCGGTCCGAGACGTCGACGCCGCCGACGACGTGCACTGCTCGGCGGCCTACCGCCGGGAGATGGCCGAAGTCCAGCTACGGCGGGCCCTGCTCGCCGCCGTGCAGAGGAGCACCCGATGACCAGGGACATCACCGTCACCGTGGACGGCAAGCCCGAGACCGCCGCGGCCCAGGACCGCACACTGCTGGTCCACTGGCTGCGCGACACGCTCGACAAACGCGGCCCGAAGATCGGCTGCGACACCGGCAACTGCGGCGCCTGCACGGTGCGCTGGGACGACACGCTCGTCAAGTCGTGCATGGTGCTCGCCGTGCAGGCCGACGGCGGAACGGTCGAGACAGCCGCGTCACTGTCCGAAGAGGACGGTTCGCTCAACCCGCTGCAGCAGTCGTTCAAGGACCACCACGCCCTGCAGTGCGGCTACTGCACGTCCGGAATGCTCATGACGGCGACCGATTTCCTCGACTCCGGCGAGGAAGTCACCGAGGAGACCACCCGCCGGGCGCTCAAGGGCAACATCTGCCGCTGCACCGGCTACCACAACATCGTGTGCGCCGTCCGCGCCGCCGCCGAGGAGCGCCCGTGACCACCGAACAGATCGCGCGGCCGGCCACCCGCAGGTTCACCGGGAAGCCGATGCCGCGCAAGGAGGACGACCGGCTGCTCAAGGCCCAGGGCGAGTTCGGCGACGACACCCCGGTCGCGCATCTCGGCTACCTCGCCTTCGTCCGGTCCCCGTACGCGCGCGCCCGGATCACCGCGATCGACGTCTCCGCGGCCGAGCGCGTCGACGGCTACCTCGGCTGCCTGCTGCCCGAAGAGGTCGAGACACTCACCGACCCGTACATGGAACTGCAGGGTCCGCCCGGCGACGCCGAAGTGGACCGCTGCCTGGCCTCCGGCGGCACCGTGCGGTTCTCCGGCGAGCCGGTCGTCGCGGTGGCGGGCGACTCCCGCGAGGCCGCACGGGATGCCGCCGCCGCGGTCGTCGTCGAGTACGAGCCGCTGCCGCACGTCGTCGACGCGCGTGAAGCCGTCCGTGAAGACGCGCCGCTCGTCCACCCGCAAATCGGGTCGAACATCGCCTTCGACACGCTCTACGACTGGGGCGACATCGAGTTCGCGCTGGCGAACGCCGACCACGTCATCGAGGTCGACGAGCTGCACTTTCACCGGTTCTCCTCGACACCCCTGGAATGCAGCGCGATCACCGTCGAGTACGACGCCGGCGTCGACACGTTCACCTTCACCGGCGGATTCGCGACCCCGCAGCTCGCGACGTTCAACCTGGCCGTCGCCCTGCGGCACCCGGCGAACAAGCTGCGCGTGCTGAGCAAGGACTTCGGCGGCTCGTTCGGCGTCAAGCTCAACACCCACATCCCCGCCACCGCCGCGGCGTTGCTGTCGCGCAAGCTCAGCCGGCCGGTCCGCTGGACCGAGACCCGTTCCGAGCAGCACCTGATGGGCGGGCACGGCAACGAGCGCTGGTTCCGGAACGTCAAGATGGCGCTCCAGGCCGACGGCACCGTCCTCGGCCTGACCTACGACGCGCTCGACGACGTCGGCGCCTACACCCGCTACGAACCGCTCGGCGGCGTCATCTGGACCCAGGTCGCCAACGCCTGCTACCAGCTCAAGCACCTCAAGGTGCGCTACCGGTCGGTCTACACGAACAAAGGCCCGGTGCACCCGAACCGGGGCTACTCCCGGATGCAGCACCTGTGGCTGGTCGAGCGGATGATGGACATCGCCGCGCACCGGCTCGGCTTCGACCCGGTCGAGTTCCGCCTGCACAACTACGTCCAGCCCGACCAGTACCCGTACACCACGGTCAACGGCTGCGTCTACGACTCCGGCGACCTCCCGCTGTCGCTGCGCAAGGCCCTCGACCTCATCGACTACCCGGGAGCGCGTCGCCTGCAGAAGGAGGTCGCCGGTACGGGCAAGCGGATCGGGATCGGCATCGGATCCACCTTGGACTCCGGGACGAACAACTTCGGCCAGGCCCGGCTGCTCAACGCGCACCTGCCCTTCGGCGGCAACACCGAGGGCGGCCTGGTGAAACTCGGCGCGGACGGGTCCGTCTACGCCACCACCGGCGGCGTCGCGTTCGGCCAGGGCCACGAGACCACCGTCGCGCAGGTGGTCGCGGACACGCTGGGCGTCGGCTACGACGACGTCCACGTGCAGCGTGGCAGTGACTCGGCGTTGTCGGCTCAGACCGGCTTCTCGGGCTCGTACGCGTCCCAGTTCGCGGTCACCGGCATCGGCGCGATCCTCAACGCCACCAAACGGCTGATCCGGGAGATCTCCCTGGTCGCCGCGGCCACGCTCGGCTGCACACCGGAAGAGATCGAACTCGCCGACGGCACCGCCCGAGTCGCCGGTGACCCGGAACGCGCGCTGCCGCTCGCCGCCGTCGCCGGGATCGTCCACTTTTCCCCGGCCGACCTGCCCGCCGACGTCGCCGAAGAGGTCGGCCTGGTGGCCAGGTCGGTGTACCGGGCGCCGTTCGAACTGCCCGACCTCGACCGGAAGTACGGCAACCTCACCCTCACCTACGCCACCCAGATCCACGCCTGCGTCGTCGAGATCGACGAGGCGACCGGGCACACGAAGCTGCTGCGGTACGCGATGGTCGACGACTGCGGCACCCCGATCAACCCGATGGTGATCGAGGGTCAGGTCCACGGCGCGACCGTGCACGGCATCTCCGCCGCGCTGTTCGAGCACTTCGCCTACGACGGCGACGGGCAGCTCGCCGCCGGCAACTTCTACGACTACCACGCCGCCACCGCGCTCGACCTGCCCAGCTTCGCCTACGGCAGCGTCGTGAGCCCGTCGCCGTTCACCCCGATCGGCGCCAAGGGCATGGGGGAGGGCGGCGGCGCCCCGCTGCACGCGCTGAGTGCCGCCATCCAGGACGCCGTCGGTGACCACGGCATGGTGCTCGAATCGTTCAACCCGCCCGAACGCGTCCTGGCGCTTCTGCGCGGCCTCGACGCGGAGAAGGTCAAGGTGTCCCGATGAAACTGACCGGCCGGTTCGAAACGACGGCGAGTGCCGCCGCGCTGCTCTCCCTGCACGGCGGGACCGAGGCGCTGGCCGCGGTGCCGAGCCTGAGCGAGGTCCGCTTGGACACCTCGGGCACGCTGCGCGCCGTCTTCACCCCGCGCAGCACTTTCGTGCCGATGCCGTTCGCGGTCACCATCGCGGTCCAGCGAACCGGCTCGGCGGGCGCGGTGCTGTCCGTGCACGGCACCCGGGGCCCGACTGCGCTGGACGTCCAGCTGAGGCTCGAGTTCACGCATTCCGGCACGGCCACGGTCGTGTCCTGGGCCGCCGATGTCGCCGTCCGCGGGCCGGGCGCGACCGTCGGCCAGCGGGTCGTCCGCGACCTCGTCGCGGCGGCTCTCGACGAAGTCCTGCGCGACACCGCGGCGGTGGCTTGATGACGTCGATCGACCTGCACGTCCACCTCGCTCCTCGCGGCCTGGATCCGCTGGGGCCGCCGTTGCTCCAGCAGCCCGGCGAGGCCGTGGCCCACCTCGACCGCGCGGGCCTGGACGAGGGCGTCGTGTCCATCCCGCCGTCGTACTTCCGGCAGCCCGCCACGGCGGAGTGGGTGCGCGCGGTCAACGACGGGATCCTGCGCGCGGTCGACGGGCGGCCGCGCCTGCGACCGCTGGCCTACCTTCCCTTGGAGGAGCCGGAACTCGCGGCCGCCGAGTACGACCGCGTCCGGACCGAACCGCGGTTCGCCGGGGTCTGCGGTGCCGCGGGCGGCCGCTCCCTGTCTCTCGCGGACGCCCGATTCAGTCCACTGTGGAAAGTCCTGGACACGGACTCGCGGCTGCTCCTGCTGCATCCCGGCGCGTCGCCGGACGAGCGGCTTTCCCCGTTCTACCTGCACAACCTGCTCGGCAACCCGGTCGAGACGGCAGTCGCGGCCGCGCAGCTCGTCTTCGGCGACGTCCTCGCCACCCACCCGGGACTGCGGGTGCTGCTCGTGCACTGCGGCGGCGCCGTGCCCACGGTCGCGGGACGCTGGCAACGCGGCGTCGACACAGCCCGGCCGGGCGTCGCGCCGCTGACCGAGAACCCCCTCGTCGCGTTGCGACGCGTGTTCGTCGACTGCCTCGCCCACGACCCCGCGCTCGTGGACCAGGCCGTCGCGGTGTTCGGGGAGGACCGGATGGTGCTCGGCAGCGACTGGCCGTTCGCGATGGGCGCCGACGACCCGCGTGGTCAAGTTTCCCACCGCGGCACGGAGTTCGTGCGGAAGGTCGCCTCGGCGAACGCGGCTTCCGCGCTGGCGTCGCACAACGGACAGCCGGACGCGCTCAGCGGATATCGGCAGTGACCCCGGTCACCTAACGTCGGTGGGGTCAGCAGCCCAGCGGACGAACCGAGTGGTGATCCACCATGACGAACCCCCAGCTCACCCACCGAGCCCACGCCATCCTCCGCGCGACGGCGTGCGGCCGCGTCCACGTGTCGCTCAGCTGCGAACCGGACGTCTTCGTCGACGGTCTGGCCTTCAGCGACCAACCCGGCGCCCGCGCCCTGGTCCACGCCGGGCTGATCAGCCCGGCCAGGCCCGGACGGATCGGCGAGCAGGTCCCGGCGAGATTGACCGACACCGGCCGGGGCGTCCTGGCCGACGCCGGCTTCGGCGCCCGGGGCACCGCTGCCTGAAGGCAGGCCGTGGCACGGTCCTCACACCTTCGGGTTGTGTCAGGTGGCATGACCCGGAAGGTCCACCCGGCGACCTTATGATCTTCCCGTTCATCGGGACGATGTCTGTTCCGTCGCCCGGAGAGGAATGCCCTTCTTGACCGCACGTTCAATCGCGCCTCGATCGCGCATTGTCCGCTTTGGAGCCCTCGCTGCCGGGGCCGCACTGTTGTCCGCTTGCCTCGCGGGGTGCGAGAGCGGCGGGCCGCAGCCGGGGACCGGCGGAAAGGTGCCGGCTGCCGAGGAGCAGGCGTCCGGCATGGTTCCCGGCGCCGCGCTGGCGGATCCGCCCGACCTCAATCCGGCAACCCCGGGGGACCTGACGGTCGAGCTGACGGCCGTTCAGCAGGAGGTGATGATCTCGGGCAAGAAGGTGATGGCGGAGACCTACAACGGGAGCCTCGTCGGGCCGACGCTGCACGTGGTGCCCGGCCAGCGGGTCACCCTGAACCTGGTCAACAAGCTGGGCACGTCGACCAACCTGCACTTCCACGGGCTGCACCTGTCCCCGGAGGGGAACGCGGACAACATCTTCCTGTCCGGCAAGCCAGGCCGGACTCTGACCTACCAGCTCGACATTCCCGCGAACCAGCCGCCGGGGACGTACTGGTACCACGACCACGACATGTGCCCCAAGAGCGGCCAGTCGATGCCCGGGATGACGATGCCCGCCGACCCGGCGAACGGCCGCTGCGACGGAACCGAGAGCCAGATCGGGGCCGGGCTGTCGGGAACCATCATCGTCGGGGACAACCGCGAATCGCTGCCGCCCGCCTACCGCGGCGTCACCGCGCACACCCTGGCACTCAAGGACGCCCAGCTCAAAGACGGCAGTTCGATCGTCTACCCGGACGGGGTCCTCGAGCCCGCCTCGGCGACGGTTCGCCTGGTCAACGGCCAATACCAGCCGACGCTGACCATGGCGGCCGGGGAAACCCAGTTGTGGCGGATCGCCAACGAGGGCTACGCCATCGCCTACGACCTCCAGCTCGACGGCGGCAGCTTCACGATCGTCGGCCAGGACGGAAACCCCTCCGCGGCACCGGCTCAGGTCAACCACCTCCTGCTGCCACCCGGCGGACGTTTCGACGTCCTGGTGACGGCCGGAGCCCCCGGATCGACCTGGCTGCGAACCCTGGCCTACTCGACCGGCCCGACCGCCGACAACTACCCCGACACCACCCTGATGAAGGTCGACGTCCAACAGGGCGACGGTGCTGGACCCGCGGGCATGAGCGCCTCGCCCCAGATCGCCGGGCCGCTTCCCGGATCCCTGCCCGATCTGTCCGGTGAACCCGTCGCCCGGTCTCGCAGCGTGGAACTCAACGACGACGGCGGCAACAACTTCTCCATCAACGGCAAGCTGTTCGACATGCAGCCGACGTTCGCGGAACCGGCCGCACTCGGCACGGTCGAAGAATGGACGCTCACGAACACCAGTGGCCAGAACCATCCGTTCCACATCCACACCGCACCGTTCCAGGTCCTCAGCGTGAACGGTGTTGCCCAGCCGCCTGCTGATTACCGGGATGGCGTGACCGTTCCCCACGCGGTCGACGGCGTGGCCGGAAAAGTGGTGATCCGGATCCGCTTCAGCGACTTCACCGGGAAGTGGATGTTCCACTGCCACATCACCGGCCACGAGGACAACGGCATGATGGGCTACGTCAACGTGAGTGCCGCCGGCGGCACTGGATAGGCTTCCTGAATATGGCCGCCGGGTCGTCGGTGGCGCGCTGCTGTTCCAGGCGCTGAGCAACGCGTTCGGCGACCACTACTACGGCGGCCCGGACCCCGGCGGCTGGAACGACGGCGACGTGTGGTGAGTGACCGCCGCGGTGCTGCGGAGGCCGGTGAGGCAGCGACGTCGCCTCATCCCTGGTTGATGCCCGGACCACGATCACATCTCCAGCGTCCTCGACCCCCTCGATCGACAGCGCCGAAAGCCCCGAGAACACCGCACCGACCATGTCCGCCATCTCAGCCACAAACGATCATGGCAACCCCGCAACCCCGTCCGACCCGGGGACCCACCGAACCACCACCGAAAGTGCGCCAGAGCCGCTCGTTTTACAGTCCCCTGGTGGGACGACTGGGCCGACCTCATCCGCCCGTGACCCCACACCCGGTGCCCGCCGCGCTCCCACCCGGCGGGCACTGGGTCACCTCCCTCGCTGTCGTCCGGCTGCTGATCAAGGCGATGCGGTGAAGGGAGCAGGCGGACCGCGCGAGATTCCCGCTGCGCTCGTCGCAGTGCGCTTTGTCACCGTGAGGCCGGGCGGTCGTCCCGTGCTCCACGATCGCGCCCAGCCCGGATGTAGTGGTCGTCCGACGACTGTCAGGGTCACTCGCGGGTGGGAATGCTCGGCTTGGCCGCTCTTCGGCTGACCCGGTGGGCACGACGGATCTCCCCAGGGCAGCCCCTGGGGAGATCTGTTCGTTGTCACTGCCGGCGACCGGGGAAGCCCTTGACGAGGTTGAACACCAGCCCGTAGTCGGCCATGGTGATCAGGAGCCGGCTGGCGATGGAGCCGTCCGGGTTCCGCCAGAACCCGGTGAACGCGTTGCCAGGGCTGTCCTGCGCGTTGTTCTCCAGCATCCAGTCGAAGCGCTCACTCATCTGCCCCCAGTTGTTCTCCATGTCGACGAGCTGCGACGGGATGTTGGTGTTGAACTGCCAGTTGTCCGCCGACCGGTCGGCGAACCCGCCCCAGCCGATCGTGTCCGAGATGCCACGGAACCGCGTGGCTTCCGAGATGAACTGCACCAGCACGAGCAGCGCCTGCCCGATGAGTTCCGGGTGGTTGAAATCGGCGTTCCAGAGGTTGTCCGCGGAAGCGCTGACGACGTCCTGGTTGAACCGCGCTGTGTAGCGCGAGCGCCACTGGCCGGGGTTGCCGAGGTTCGCCATCCGTTCGATTCCGTCGTAGGACGGCGTGTCCAGGGCCTGGTGGATGTTGCTGCCGCCCGGGCCGTTGGCTTCGGTCCAGTTCCCGAGGTACTGGTACGTGCCATTCCGGTCGAACCAGCCGAGGACGTACATGTCGGAGCGGCGCAGCCGGATGCGAACCTGATGGCCGTTCCGGGACCCGACGACGACGTCCAAGGAGCCGCTGCGGTTCCACGGGTCGGTGTGATCGATGGTGTTGCTGGAACCCGGCACATAGTTGTTGTAGACGTTCATGGAACGACGGATCGCGTTGATGAAGCCGAAGTAGTCCCACCGGCTTCCGTTCCACCAGAAGATCGGGGTCTGGTCCTGGACCAGCTTGATGCTCGGGCTGCTACCGGGGACACCGCCGGCCTGCACCGTGGGTGTGGCCGGGATGTGGACCTCGGAGACGAGGGTCGCGACGGCGAGCGTCGCCGCCAGGAACGTCGTGGGGAGGAGCCTGCGGAACGCCCTCGCGGGCGCGGGCTTCTTGACGGAGGTGACCGCCGGTTCAGCGGCCGTCGTGACGTCGGGGTGGGACATGGTTCTCGAACTCTCCAGCTGTTTGGGGACCAGAGACCGATGTCTGCCTCTGGAAGCGTCCGGGACTGACGCTTGTGGACGGCATTGACGATGCGAGCCTGGGCAGGTCGAAACAATGGGGACGCATTTCAGTGGGTAGCTGCGCCCAATAGATGGGCAGAACCGATGACGCCTGCCCAGCCCTGATTACTGCACGTGACCGACCGGGGGCAGGGTGCCCGCAAAGGACGGTGATGCGGAGGCCGACCGGCAGTTCCTCGTCGAGAACTCCCGCATGCCGCTGCTCAGCCGAGCACCAGCGCACCAGGTCAACCAGACCTTGGGCAGCCCCGGCGGCGCCCTGCCACTGTCAGTTCCGTCCGAATGCTCACGGGTTCTCGCTACATAGGTGGCCCGGGGTCCAGCCGGGTTTGACCGAACAGCTCACCGACGGTGACAAAGTCGTATCCGGCCTCTTTCAGTCCATTGAGGATTCGGTGCGGCCGCGACCGTCGTGGGGCGGATGTCGTGCATGAGCACGATGTCGCCGGGGTTTTGACCCGATCAGGGACGGATTGGGCCACTTTCTCGCTGTCGCGGATCCTCCAGTCGAGGGTGTCCACACTCCGCATTGCCGTCGGCCGGTCCAGGACGCCGCGTACCGTGTCGTTGATGGCTCCGTGCGGGGCCGGACGATCTCGTGACCGTCCACAGTTTCGGTCTTCGGGGCCGTCACCGGAGGAGTTCTCGAGTTCGACCCCGATCACGCTGTCCGACGCGGCCGGGAAGCGGAAGCTGATGTCGGTCTCCGGACCTGCCTGCGCGGGGCAGGGTGAATCATCTCCGTCGCCGTGGTCCTCCGGCTTCCGGCCAAGGTGGCTCGCCACCTTGCTCAGCAGGGTCTCGTTGAGTTCTGGGACAAAGTCATGCCGGACCTGGCGACCACAGCTCCTTGATCAGGAACTACGAAGAAGGTAACGGGGGGCAGTGGTCGGCGGGGCGCCCGCACAGCGGGTGGAGGATATCGCGATGCTCAAGCTGGATCACCCGGTCAACGTGCAGCCGATCCAGTTCGCCGGACACGCAGGCCGCCCCGGGGACCCGGTGACGCTCTATGGCTGGGGCGCCGACAAGCCCGACGGGGACACCAGCGACCTGCCGAAGCGGCTTCAACAACTGCACACGACGGTGCCGGCACCGGACCAGTGCGCCGACGCGCAGCAGTCCGCCGGGGAGATTTGCCACGACAACCCGCACGGCACCGACGGCCCCGGCGGCGGGGACTCCGGCGGCCCCGCCGCCGTGGTGGACGGAGTGCCGCAACTGGTCGGCACCTGCAGCCGCGCCGCCGACGAGTACCTGGGCGTCTCGCCGACCGCCTACACCAGTTCGCCGGACTTCCGGACCTAGATCTACGACACGGCTCGCGGCGTGTCTGCGGGCGTGTAGTGCACGTGCGCCGCGCCCGGGCCTGGTGGTGCGCTGTGAGGCAGCAAGCGTGCGGGCCTCCGACGCGAACAGCGAGTCGATCATGGTGTTTCCGCTCCGCTTGCACGGTGTGGAGTGAGCGTGATCGCGCCGTCGGCCTCTCGAACGATCCAGACGATGCGGGTCATGCGCAGGCCGAAGGCAATGGGGAACGAATTTGAGTGGGTAGTATGCGCAAAAGATGGGTATGCGGGAGGGCGGTGACACGGTGGATCGGAATGCCGGATTTGGCCGGGGTTTCGCATTCGTCGGCCGCCGTCACGAACTAGGGCAGCTGGTCGACGCCGTCCGGCGCGCGCCGGCCGTGGTCGTGGTCGAAGGCGATGCCGGCATGGGTAAGTCCCGGCTGGTGCGTGAGGCCATCACGATCCTGGAGCGGGAGGGGTGGCGGGTGGTGACCGGCTTCTGCCACCCGCTGCGCGAGCCGTTACCCTACGGGCCGGTGGTGGAAGCGCTGCGCAAGGTCGGCCCCTGGCTGCCGGGTGCCGAGCTGCCGCCCACAGCCGGTGCGCTGGCACCGCTGCTCCCGGACCTCGCCGGCCTGCTGCCGCCCGCACCGTCGACACCGGACGATCCGGGCGTCGCCCGGCACCAGCTGATCCAGGCCGTGCGGTCGGTGCTCGCCTCGCTCGGCCGGGTGATTGTGGTCGTCGAGGACCTGCACTGGGTCGACGACGCCACCCGCGAGCTGCTCCTGATGCTGGCCCGCGACCTGCCCGGCCACCTCGCCCTGGTGCTGACCTGGCGCGCCGAGGACCGGTCCTGTGTGCTCGGTGGCGCCTGCCGCCCCACGGTGATCCGGCTGGCGCCGCTGACCGAGACCGACGTCGCCGAGCTGGCCGGGGCCGTGCTCGGTGCCAGGGCCACGCCGGAGCTCTGTGCTGTGCTGCACCGCCGCAGCGAGGGGTTGCCGCTGGTCGCCGAGGAAGATCTGCTGACCTTCCGCCACCAGGAGCGGCAGGACGCCGCCGCGCTGGAGCACGCCGACGTGCCACTGGGACTGCGTGCGGCGGTCACCGAGCGGCTCGTCGCCCTGTCACCGGCCGGGGCGGCGGTGGTCGAAGCGGCGGCCGTGCTCGCCGTCCCCGCCACCGAAGCCCTGCTGGCGGAGATCGCCGGGCTGGATCCCGAGCAGGGCGCTCAGGGCATCATCGACGTACTGGACGCCGCCGTGCTGAGGGAGGTCGGCACGGGCCGATACGGCTTCCGGCACGTGCTGGCGCAGCAGGTCGCCTACCGGCACATCCCCGGCCCGCGTCGCATCCGCCTGCACCGGCGGGCCGTCGAGGTGTTCGAGACCCACGATCCGGCGCCGCTGGTGCAGGTCGCGCACCACACGCTCGCCGCGGGTGACCACGAAACCTGGCTCGTGCGCGTGGAACAAGCGGCCGACCAGGCCGTGGCGCTCGGTGACACCGGCACCACCGCCACCCTCCTGCGCCAGATCCTGAACCGGCAGGACATCGGCGCCGACCGGCGGTCCAGGGCCGCGCTCGGGCTCGCCAGAATTGCCAGTGCCGGCGTCGACTACGCCGCGACCGCCTCCGTGCTCACCGCCGTGCTCGCCGACTACCGGCTGCCGGAGGAGATCCGCGGCGAGATCCGCCTCGGTCTGGGGCTGATCATGCTCAACCTTGCGGGCGACCCGGCGGGTTTTTGCGAGCTCGAACGCGCCGTCGACGAGCTGGGCACGCTCCCGCACAAAGCGGCCAGAGCCATGATCGCGCTGGCACTGAACGAGTACGACGGTGCCGCCGCGCACGCGTGGGAGTGGCTCGACCGGGCCGAGCAGGCCGTGCGTGACAGCACTGACGAGCTGGCCCGGACAGATGTCCAGGTCACCCGGCTCATGCTGATGGCCAGGGCCGGCGATCCGGCCGTGTGGCCGCTGGTGGACCGGCTGCCACGCCGGGACGCGGCCGAGCCCGTGCTGCGTCGGATGTGCCAAGCGCTGTACAACCTCAGCGAGGCGGCCCTCCAGCTCGGCCACGACCGGCGCGCCCGCGCCCTGATGCTGGAGAGCCAGGACCTGGCTGCCCGCACGGAGAACGCCCCGCTCGAGTGCCTCACTCGGGTCAGGCTGCTGCGCGCGGACTGGCTGGCGGGTCGCTGGGCCGGTCTGGACGAGCAGTACGACGTGCTGTGCCGGACCTATCCCGACGTCCGGCAGGCCGACCTCGACCGCGCCCTGTATCGGGGGCATCTTGCGCTCGCCCAGGGCAAACATTCCCAGGCGCTTGAGCACTTCGCCGCCGCCGGGCGTGGACGTGAGACGTCCGAGGCGGACGTGAGCATGAGCATCGCCGCCGGCCTCACCGCGGTGCGACTCGCACAGAAGGACCCGCGGGCGGCATGGGCGAGCGCCGAACCAGCGGTGACCATGCTGCGCCGGCTCGGCAGCTGGACGCGAACCACGGGCCTGGTCCCGGTCGCGGTCGAAGCCGCACTGGCCGATGGACACCGCGAGGAAGCCGAGCGGCTCGTGGCCGATGCCGCACGCGGGGCACGGGGCCGGGACGCTCCCGCTGCCACGGCCGAACTGGAGCTCGCCACCGGACTGCTCGTGCGGGACAGCGCACCGGCCACCGCCGCCGAGCACTTCGCCGCGGCCCGCGCCGCATGGCAGGACATCGGCAGGCCCTACCACGCAGCACAGGCCGCGGAACACCTCGCGAACGCCTTGGCGCCCTCCCATCCCGAGGACGCGGCCACGCATCTCACCGACGCCGCGCGTGTCCACACCGGACTCGGCGCGATCGCGGATGCCTTGCGCTGCCAGCACACTCTGCGTGCGCTGGGGGTCGAGGAATCAGGCCGGCGCGGACGCCGGGGGTACGGCGACGAGCTGTCACCCCGCGAGCTGGAGGTCGCCGAACTCCTCAGCCGCAGTGCCACCAACTCCGACATCGCCGAGACCCTGTTCCTCTCGCCCCGCACGGTCGAGAAACACGTGGCCCGGATCCTGGCGAAGCTGGGCACGGACCGCAAGGGCGTCCGCACCACTCTGTCCCGTCCGGACGGCCCCGCCCGCACCTGAATGGTCCAGTTCGTTGCTCGCCTTGGCGACATGGCCGGCAGGGCTGCTGGCCGCGACGGCGACGGCCCCGCGTGTCCCGCCTATCGATCAGGCGGAGTTGTTGAGATCGATGGTATGCAACTGGAACGAGAGCACGCTCAGCCCGCGGACGTTCGGCGTCGCCGCCGGCACCAACTCGCCGATCTGGTTGCGCGTCGCTGGACTCGACCGCACGCGCCACGCCCAGCAGTACGCGAACCGGACTCGCGTGATTCACCCGAGTCCGGTTCACCTTCCATTGTGCCTCGCATGCTCCGCGAGGTCTTCAGTGGCCCGAGGGGTTCGGATTTTCGTTGACGCCGCTCACGGAGCGGACCTGGGAGTGCCGCGGATCCGGTAGGCGGACTGCGTCGTGGCGCCGGCGGGGAGCCACCAGGACAGCCGTGGCCGGGCGAGACTGGTGCCCAGCGGGTTTTCGAGGTGCTCGACGCGCAGGTGAGTGGGTGCGGTCACTGGTGGGTTCCGCCGTCGACGCGGATTTCGGTGCCGGTGATGAACGACCCGTCTTCGGAGGCGAGCATGGCGATCACACCGGTGACGGACTCGGGCGGGGCGAAGCCTTCGCCGATGGCCGGCTGGAGCTTGCCGAACAGCTGCCAGTCGACGTCTTCGGGCAGGTGCTGGATCGTGGTTTCGGTGATGCCGCTGCGGATGCTGCCGGGGGCGACGCACACCGCACGCAGGCCTTGCTTGGAGTACTCCTGCGCGATGGCGTGGGTGAACGACTGAATGCCGCCCTTGCTGGCCGGCGCGGGTGACCAGGAACGTGCCGGTCAGGTTGACCTCGATGATCCGGTTCCACATCTCGAGCTCGCACTCGTGGGTGTGAGCGCCGCGGAGGATGCCCGCGGCGTTGACGAGCACGTCGAGGCCACCAAGCAGGTCGATGCTCTCCGCGACGACGGTCTTGACCGCCGCCTCGTCCGAGATGTCGAGCACGCGGGCGGTCAGCCGGTCGCTGTCGGCGCGGTCAGTGGTCTCCTTGAGGCCGCTTTCGGCGACGTCCACCGCAACGACGTGCGCGCCCTCGGAGAGAAGGCGCAAGACGGTCGCCTGGCCGATCGCGTCGAGGACGGTGTCGACGCGGGTCGGGTTGACGTGCGAGCTGCCGCCACCCTGGAACCGTGCCTCCACGGCGAACTCGCCGATGACGGCGACCCGGGTTTCGGGGGTGCCGGTCGCGGGCGTGACCCGTTCGGTGAGGGCGAGCACCCGCTGCACGCTGCGGTCCACCACCGCTTCGTCGAGTTCACCGCGCTGCACCGCCGCCATGATCTCGGCGTCGGTGACCCCACCGCTGCCCGGCATTTCGAGACCGGCTTCCAGGGCGGCGACCCGGTCGCTGACGGCCCCCAGTCGGAGACGACGGCGCCCTCGAACCCCACTCGTCGCGCAGGACCTGGGTGAGCAGCTCTTCCGCACTCTCCAGCAACACCACAGCACCGCACCTGCAATCCCTATGACGCCACATAGCAGCGTCATAGGGACACCCCTCGCCGACAAGCACGCCTGGAACAGCGCCACGCCTCGGCGTCCGTAGCGCGGTCTCTGGCGCGGCGGCCGGTAGACAAGGTACTCGATCGCGGAGCGTACGCGGCAGGCCGCCGCCGTGATCGGGACGACCTCCTACAGGTGTCGGAGAACTCCTCGGCAAGCTTCGGCAGCGACCTGAAGCCGGTCGTGTGACGGGTCGTGACACTGCAAGGACGACCGGTGGGAAGGAAGTCGAGCATGCGCGCGGACGTCGTGGTGATCGGGGCGGGGGTGGTGGGCGCGTCGGTCGCCTTCGAGTTGGCCAAGGCCGGATACGGCGTGGTCGTCGTGGACAAGGCGGCCGGTGTCGGGCACGGCTCGACCAGCGCGTCGAGCGCGGTGGTGCGCTTCAACTTCTCGACCGCGGCCGGTGTCGACGCCGCCTGGGAGTCGCGGGCCTGCTGGGAGAGCTGGGCGGATCACCTCGAGCTGCCGGCCGGCCACGACCTCGCCCGGTATGTCCGGACCGGGCTGGCGATGCTCGACGTCGACCTCGCGCCGCGGAAGACCTACCTCCCCCTGTTCGACGCGGCCGGGATCCCTTATGAGGAATGGGATTCGGCCACGCTGGCCGCGCGGGTGCCGGGGATCGACGTCGGCAAGTACTGGCCGCCCAAACGCGTCGACGACGACGCTTTCTGGAAGGACGCCGAGGCGACGCTGGGCGCGGTGTACACGCCCGACGGTGGTTACGTGAACGATCCGCAGCTCGCCGCGCGGAACCTCGCGGACGCGGCCGCCACGCGCGGCGCCGAGTTCCGGCTGGGCCGCGAGGTCGTCGGCATCGACCGGGGCGAGCGGGTCACCGGTGTCCGGCTCGCCGGCGGGGAACGGCTCGCGTGCGCCATCGTGGTGAACGCGGCCGGGCCGTGGTCGAGCCGGGTGAACGCGCTCGCCGGGGTCGGCGGGGACTTCACCGTGGGGCTGCGGCCGATGCGGCAGGAGGTGCACCACGTGCCGGCGCCGGAGCCGTTGCGCACCAAGGGGATCTGCTTCGCCGACATGGATCTCGGCACCTACGTCCGCCCCGAGACCGGCGGCGGTCTCCTGGTGGGCGGGACCGAGCCGGAGTGCGACCCGGTGCAGTGGCTCGACGACCCGGACGCGCTGAACCCGAACCCGACGCAAGCGGTGTTCGACGCGCAGGTGACCCGGGCCGCGCGGCGGCTGCCGGAGCTGGCGGTGCCGAACCGGGCCAGGGGAGTGGCCGGTGTCTACGACGTCGCCGACGACTGGACGCCGATCTACGACCAGAGCGATCTCCCCGGGTTCTACGTGGCGATCGGGACCAGTGGCAACCAGTTCAAGAACGCGCCGGTCGTGGGCCGGTTCCTCGCCGCGATCGTCGAGCAGGTCGAGAACGGCCGCAGCCACGACGAGTTCCCGGTGCGGTTCCACGCCCCGCACACCGGCGCGGAGATCGATCTGGCGGCTTTCTCACGCCGGCGGCCGCTCAACTCCGGCAGTTCCGGCACGGTGATGGGTTAGAGCGCGAAGACCGGCGTGAACGACGGGTCGGTGAGCGCCGGCCGGTCGGCTGCGAAGGGGGCGATCGGGTAGCGGGACCGGCCCGCGACGACGAGTTCGGAGAGGATCTCCCCGAACAGTCCGGCGAACTTCCCGGCGTGTCCGGCGCCGATCCCGACGACGACCCGGGGGTGGCCGGGCATGGTGTCGAGGACGAAGTTGCGGTCCGGGGGCATGTCGTAGACGCACGTCTTGCTGTACAGCTCGAACCCGGCCGCATCCGGCAGCCGCTCGCGCAAAAACCCTTCCAGCAAAGCGGTTTCCTCGGGTACGGGGTCGAACGACCGGGTCGACGTGGTGACGAACCGGCCGGACATGTCGCGGGCGATCTTGACCGCGACCTCGCCGTGGATCGGGAAACCGTAGAACAGCGTCGGACCGTACCAGCCCCACACCGGGAACACGTCGGGAGTGAACTGCCGCAGTGCCTTGGGGACGAAGTAGGCGACCTGTTCCTGGCTGACGGTGGTCCGCCAGGTCTGGCCGGCCCCGGCGAGGACCGAGTCGGTCCAGGCTCCGGCCGTGACGACCACATGCCGGGCCAGCAGCGAACCGGAGCCGGTGTGGACCCGCACGGCGTCGTCGAGGCTTTCGAGGCGGGTCACGGTGGTGCGCGGCCGGAACGTCACGCCGGACGCGGCGGCGAGCGCGCGGTGGGTCTGCCCGGCCTTGCCGATGTCGACGAGTCCCATGTCGGGCTGGAAGGTCACCGTGGCGGGCTCGTCCACCCGGAACTGCGGATACCGCTCGGCGAGCAGGGCGTTGTCGCCCGCCTCGAAAGGGTGGCCCTGGTCGGCGAGGATCTTCCGGTACCGGCCGATCATCTCTTCGCCGACGGTTCCGCGCAGCCCGATCTCGACGCCGCCGGTCCGCAGCAGGACGGCTTGGCCGCTCTCCGTCGCGAGCCGGTCCCAGTTGTCGTACGCCGCCTGGGTCAGGCGGCCGTAGGCGTTGTCGTGGTAGCTGTGCCGGATGGCTCGCGAATGGTCCTGCGAGGCGCCGTTGCCGTGGCCGAGGTCGAACTGTTCGAGCACGACGACGTCGGTCTGGCCGCGCTCGGCGAGCCAGTAGGCCGCGGCGCTGCCGAGGGCACCGGCTCCGATGACGACGGTCTGCGCGTCCGCTGTGGTCATCGCCTGACCCTAGGCCGACGGCGTCGCGTGCCGACTCGGGCGATCGTCGGGGTCCGGGGCGGCGCCGTGCGACAGATGTCGGATCGACACGAGGTCGGCGAACGTCAGGGCCATGTGCAGGCGCAGGCGGTCGTCGCCGCGGGCGAGGTCGAGGCCCAGGAGGCGTTCGGCGTTGGCGAGCCGCCAGTAGAGCGTCGTGCGGTGGATGTGCAACGCGGTCGCCGTCTTCTGGGCGTTCGCGCCGTGGTCCAGGTACGCGCGGATGGTGGACTCGTACATTTCGTGGCTGCCGTCCCAGAGCGCCGACACGCCGGGGCAGAGCCGCTCCAGGCCGTCCGCGGTCCGCGCCAGGTGCTGAAAAGCGGCGTACGGACCGAGATCGGCCCAGTCGGCCAGGCCGTCGAAGGTCGTGACGGCTTCGGCGACCTCCGCGGCGTATCGCGCGTCCGCACCGGCGTCCCGGACCAGCCCGAGGGATCCGACGCCGCCGCGGAGGCCGATGACGGACCCGGGCGCGGCCGACCGCAGGGCGCGGACCACGAGGTCACGCCGGGATTCGCGGGTGATCAGCACGAGCTCGGTGCGGGCGGAGCCGCACACCACGGTCCGCCGTCCCGCCCGGCGCCGCACGTCGCCCGCCAGCCGGCGGAGGTCTCCGGGCGCGCGGACCACCCCGACGACGTAGGGTGCGGTGCCGTCGAGGACGTCACGCATCCGCTCGGCAGCGCGTTCGCGCACCCCGGCGTCGGGTCGCAGAAGGTCGTCGACCAAACGGCGCGTCGACTCCGTCTCCTCGGTTTCCTGCGCGAGCCGTTCGCCGAGCAGCCCGCCCACCTCCGCCGCGCACGTGACCGCCTCGCCGACCTGCTCCTCGGTGAGAGCGGGATTGTCGATGAGCCACAGGTAGCCGACGTGGTATCCCTTGTCCACCAAAGGAATCGCCAGCCGGGGGAGCGTGCCGAGCTCGGCGTTGGCCGGGATGCGGACCGGGCCGCGGGCCTGGCTGAGCCCGTGTTCGGTGATCATCGCCCGGATCGGGTCGCTCGTGCGCCGCTGGAGCACGGCGTCGATCCGCGACTGGTCGACCTGGCCCAGCTGGGCGCTGACGGCGAGCGGGCGCAGCGCCGGGTCGTCGACGATGACCGACCGCCCGAGGCGCTCGGCCAGCTGTTCGACGACGAGTTGCAGGCCGTCTTCCAGCATGTTCGCTCCTCACTCCTACATCTGTCGAAGCTACGACAGCGGCGGGCGGGTGGCCAGCCGGGCGCCGTCACGAAACCGTCTCGGCGCGCGCTCCTACATCTGTCGATGCCGGGGGCGGTAACTCCCGACTTCTGCCGGACGTGCGTGAATTCGCGCCCTGCCTACCGTTTCCGGGTCGTCCACAGAACGGGAGACACCGTGTCCACCACCCGAGATTCCGTCCTCATGCCGACGCTGGGCAGCCACTACTACACCGACGACGCGGTGTTCGAGGCGGAGAACGAGCTGATCTTCGAGAGCCAGTGGTACTACGTCGGCCGCGCCGACGAGATCCCGGCGCCCGGCCGGTTCCTCCGCCGCCGGGTCGGCCGCGAGACCGTCCTGCTGGTGCGCGGGCGCGACCAGGTGATCCGCGGGTTCCTCAACGTCTGCCGGCATCGCGGGGCGCAGCTGTGCCTCACCGAAACGGGAGATACCGGCAAGGCGATCCGGTGCCCGTACCACGCGTGGACGTACGGGCTGGACGGCCGGCTGATCACCGCGCCGAACTGGCAGGCCATGGACAGCCTCGACCGGGACGGGTACGGCCTGCACGACGTGCACGTCGAGCAGTGGGAAGGCCTGCTGTGGGTCAGCCTCGCCGAGCGGCCCGAGCCCCTGCGTGACCAGCTGCGTCCGCAGATCGAGGCCCGGCTGGCCGACTACGCGAAGTTCGAGCGGTACGACCTGGGCGGGCTGAAGGTCGGCGGGCGCGTCGAGTACGACGTCGCGGCGAACTGGAAGCTCATCTACGAGAACTTCCAGGAGTGCTACCACTGCGGGACGATCCACCCCGAGCTGGTGCACACGATCCCGGAGTTCCAGTCCCCGGCCATGGGCACCGGCGGATACGACCCGACCGGGTACGCCATCGCGGCCGAACTGGACTCCTTCTCGCTCAGCGGCCGCACCGTGCTGCCGACGCTGCCCCACTTGCTGCCGGAGGACGACCGGCTCTACTACGGCATGGTCGTCCGGCCGAACTGCTTCATCTCCCTGGTGTCCGACCACGTCATCGTCCACCGGTTCGAGCCGCTCGCCCCGGACCGGACCAAGGCCGTCTGCGAGTGGCTGTTCCCGGCCGAGGTCGTCGACTCGGGCGACTACGACGTCAGCGACGCGATCGCGCTGTTCGGCAAGGTCAACGAGCAGGACTTCGCGGCCGCGCAGTGGTGTCAGCCGAACATGTCCTCGCGGGCCTACCGCGACGGCGGCGTGCTCGTGCCCAGTGAGCAGACCCAGATCGGCGTCTTCTACCGGTGGTACCTGGCTTCGCTCGGAGAAGTGGCATGACGCGGGCGGCCGTCTTCGCCGGGCGGGCGGCGGACATCCCCGAGGGCGCCGCCGTCGTCGTGGAACTCGACGCCCGGGTCGCGGTGTTCAACGTGGACGGCGAATTCTTCGCGGTCGAGGACCGGTGCAGCCACCAGGAAGCCTTCCTGTCCGAAGGCTTCGTCGACGGTCGCACGGTCGAATGCCCGCTCCACGCCTCCTGTTTCGACCTGCGGACCGGGCGTCCGTCCGGGCCGCCCGCCGTGCGTCCGGTCCGGACGTACCCGGTGGTCGTCCGGGACGGCTCCGTCTTCGTCACCCGGCCGGCGCCGTGATCGGCTCGGTCGCCGTCGTCGGCGCGTCCCTGGCCGGTACCGGCACGGCCCGCGCGCTGCGTGAACTCGGCTTCGACGGGCGCCTGGCCCTGATCGGCGCGGAGCCCCACCGGCCTTACGACCGGCCACCGCTGTCCAAGGACCTCTTGGCGGGCAAGGTGACCGCCGCGGACATCGCCCTCGACGAAGACCTCGACGTCGAATGGCGACTCGGCCGCAGGGCCGTGTCGCTGGTGCCCGGCGACCGCGCGGTCCGGCTCGACGACGGTTCGGACGTCCGCGCGGATGCCGTGGTCGTCGCGACCGGCGCGCGAGCCAGGAGCATCCCGGCGCCGCGCGGGGTGCACGTCCTGAGGACGCTGGAGGACGCCCGCCGGCTCGCCGCCGTGCTGCTGCCGGGTGCCCGCCTGGTCGTGGTCGGGGGCGGGTTCATCGGGTGCGAAGTCGCCGCGACCAGCCGCGGCCTCGGCGTCGAGGTGACCATCGTGGAAGCGGGGCCGGCGGTGCTCGCGCCGCTCGGACCGGCCGTGGCGGGCCGCCTGCTGCGGACCCACCGCGAACACGGCGTCCGGGTCGTCTGCGGGGCTCCGGTCTCGGCGATCACGCCGCACGCGGTGGTCCTCGGCGACGGGACCGAGCTGCCCGCCGACGTCGTGCTGGTCGCGGTGGGCGCGGTCCCGGAGACGGACTGGTTGCGGGGCTCCGGCGTCGCGCTCGCCGCGGACGGCGGAGTGGCCGCCGACCGGTACTGCCGCACAACGGTCCCGTCGGTGTTCACGGCCGGCGACGTCGCCACGGCCGAGTTCCCGTGCGGTCCGGCCAGGGTCGAGCACTGGACGAACGCCGTCGACCAGGCACAGGTCGCGGCCGCGGCGCTGCTCGGCTCGCCGGGCCCCGCGGTCGGGGACCGGCCGCCGTACTTCTGGTCCGACCAGTACGGGAGCCGGCTGCAGCTGGCGGGCCGCCCCGGTCCGGGCGACACGTTCCGCGTCGTCGAAGGGGAACTGGACGGCGAGAGCTTCGCCGGGGTCTACGAAGACGAAACCCGGGTGACGGCCGTCGCCGCGCTCGATCGGCCGAGAGCGTTCGGTGCGCTGCGTCGCCGGCTTCGACAGCTGTAGCAGCGCCGGCCACCAGGTTCCGACATCGGCACGACGTCCCGGCGGGTCCGGACTTGCCACGATTCCCGCACCCCACGCCAGAGCGGAGGGCATCATGCAGGACAGCACCCCAGCCCGGACGGCCGTCGACGCCGTCCAGACCACGCCCGGCGCGGTCCTGCGGCTGTCAGGCCTGACCAAGACCTTCCACCCGCACCGCCACGCGGAGGTTCCGGTGCTGCGCGGGGTCGACCTCGACGTCCGCCGCGGCGAAGTCGTCGCGATGATCGGCCCGAGCGGCTCGGGCAAGAGCACCGCGCTGCGGTGCACCAACCTGCTCGAACGCCCCGATGCCGGCTCGGTCCGGCTGGACGGCGACCTCGTCTTCGAGGCCGTCGACGGCGCTGCCACCGTGTGCCCGTCGGTGCGCGAGCTGCGGGAGCTGCGCCGCCGGATCGGGATGGTGTTCCAGGGATTCCACCTGTTCCCCACGATGTCCGTCCTGGACAACGTGACCATGCCGCAGGTCCGCAGCCTCGGCCGCAGCCGGGACGCGGCCGTGCGCCGGGCCCGCGAACTGCTCGAGTCGGTGGGCCTGGCGGACAAGGCC
This sequence comes from Amycolatopsis sp. MtRt-6, assembly GCF_017308975.1. Classification (GTDB taxonomy): domain Bacteria; phylum Actinomycetota; class Actinomycetes; order Mycobacteriales; family Pseudonocardiaceae; genus Amycolatopsis. Next base: position 117,000 of record NZ_JADWPD010000011.1, read on the forward strand.
GGCGCGCGGCCGCTGACGCTGTCCGGCGGGCAGCAGCAGCGCGTCGCGATCGCCCGCGCACTCGCGCTCGACCCGGAGATCATGCTGTTCGACGAGCCGACCTCGGCGATCGACCCGGAGCTGCGGATCGAAGTCCTCCGCGTCATGCGCGGCCTCGCCGACGCCGGCATGACGATGATCGTCGTGACCCACGAGCTCGGCTTCGCGCGGCAGGTCGCCGACCGGATCGTGTTCTTCGACGCCGGCACCGTCCTCGAGTGCGGCCCGCCGGGCCAGGTGCTCGACGACCCGAGGCACGACCGGGTGCGGAACTTCCTGGCCGCGGTGGAAGGGACACTGGGATGATCGACTTCCTCGCCCGCGGCATCCTCGCGACCGTCCAGGTGACACTCGGCGCGTTCGCCGTCGCCGCGGTCCTCGGCGCCCTCGTCACGATCGCCCGGCGCAGCCCGCTCGCCGTGCTGCGGCTCGCCGGGGGAGCGTACGTGGCGGTGCTCCGGGGAGTTCCGCCGGTTGCCTGGCTGCTGTCCGTCTACTATGGACTGGGCAACGTGGTCGAGCTGCCGCCGATCGCGGCCGCCGTCGTGGCACTCGGGCTGGTCGGCGCCGCCTACATGGCGGAGATCTACCGGGCGGCGCTGGAGGCCGTGCCGCAGGGGCAGATCGACGCGGCTGACGCGCTCGCACTGACCACCTGGGACAAGTACCGGCGCGTGATGCTGCCGAACACGGCCGCTCTGCTGGCCGCGTCCACGGCGTCGTACGCGATCTCGTTGCTGAAGGACAGCTCGCTGGCCTCCCTGCTCGCCCTGTCGGAGCTGACCTTCCGGGCGAACCAGTACCGGCAGGCCCTCGGCGAGCCGATCCAGGTGTTCGCGGTGGCCGCGGCGTTCTACATCGTTCTGAGCGTCCTTGTCGCCGTGCCCGCGCGCCGGGTCGAACAGCGCATCCTGCAGGGGCGGTCATGACCGGCGTGCCGCACGACCTCGCGCTGCTTCTCCCGGGGTTCGTGACCACGCTCGGGCTGACCGCGCTGACCCTGGCGATGGGACTGCCCCTTGCGGTCGTCGCCGCCGTCTGCCTCCGCAGCGGCCGCCGCTGGGTGACGGTCCCCGTGATCGTCGTGATCGAAGTGCTCCGCGGCATGCCCGCGCTGGTCACCCTCTACTTCGTCTACTACGGACTACCCGCGGCAGATGTCGTCCTGACCGACACCTTGAGCATCTGTGTCGCGTTCGGGCTGACGTTCGTCGCCTACACGGCACCGATCCTGGCCGCGGCCATCGCCACCGTGCCCCACGCCCACGTCGAGGCGGGGGACGCGCTGGGGCTGCCCCGCTGGACCGTGCACACCAAGGTGGTGCTGCCGCAGGCGATCCGGGCCGCGGCGCCCCCGCTGATCTCCTGGACGGTGATCCTGTTCCAGGGTACTTCCCTGGCGAGCGTGGTCGGCGCGTCCGACCTGTTCGCCCGCGCGACGAGCCTGGGCGCGCAGCAGTTCGCCTACACCTACTACATCCTGCTCGCCGCCGTCTTCTACGCCGCGCTCAGCATCCCGTTCCTCGCGCTCGCGGCCCGGTTGCACCGGCGCCGTCCCGCTCTCTGAAAGGCAGACGCACCATGGCTCGACGCACGATGACCGCCGTGGCCGTCCTCGGCACCCTGTCGCTGGCCGCTTGCTCCGGTGCCGACGCCGGAACGTCGCCCGCCGTCGCCGCTGACTGCAAACCAGCTCACACTTTTCCGACGGTCAAGCCGAAGACGCTGACCGTCGGGGTGATCTCGTCGCTGCCGTACTCCGCGGTCAACCCGGTCTCCCAGAAGTGGGAAGGTATCGACGCCGAATTCGGAGCTGCCATCGCGGCCAAGGAATGCCTTACCGTGACCGCGGTCGCGGTCGGCGGCGCCGACGCGATCCAGAGCCTGAACGCGGGCAAGATCGACCTGCTGTCCGCGGGCGCCTACATCACCCCGGCGCGCGGCGAGGTCGTCGGGCAGACGGATCCGTTGTACTACCAGTACACCGTGACGGTGTCCGCGACGCCTGCCGCCACGATCGACGCCCTGCGCGGACGCCGGATCGGCGCACTGTCGGGCGCCGCGTACGTCGAACCGCTGCGTGCCGCACTCGGTGCCGGCCGCGTCCGCGAGTATCCGTCCACATCGGACCTGCTCGCCGACGTGAAGAACAACCGGGTGGAAGTCGCGGTCGCCGCGTCCGCCGAAGCGCGGTACCAGATCGACAAGTCCGGCTACTCGGGACTGCAGGTGACCCGCCTCGTGCCCGGTGCCGCGACGCCGGATCTGCGGCCGATCTACGGCGTCGACATGCCCTTCGCCAAGACCAACACCGAGTTCGGGAAGGCCCTGAACGCCGACATCGCGGCGCTGCGGGCGGACGGCACCACGCAGAAGATTCTGGCGAACTGGAAGCAGGACGACAGCTTGACCCTCAACGGGAAGTAGCTGCGAACATCGACGTATGATGGCCTATCTGCTGCTGGCGGCGGCCGTGCTCTGCGGCGTCGCGGGAACCGTGCTCGTCAAGCTTTCCCGGGGATTCCGCCGGTGGCGCCCGGCCCTCGGGTCACTTGTCGCGTACACCGGCGCCACCGTGCTGCTGGCCCGATTGCTGGAAGTGCTGCCGGTCGGTGTGGTCTATGCCGTGTGGAGCGGCGTCGCGGCCGTCGTGCTGCTCATCATCGACCGCGTGTTCTTCGGGGAACGGCTGACCTGGCGCCATGCACTCGGCGCCGGCCTGGTCGTCAGCGGCATCGCGCTGGTCCACGTCGGCGGCGCCCTGTGACGAAGGCACGGAGCCGGCTGCTCCTGGGACTGACGATCGCCGTCGAAGTCACCGCCACTTTGCTGCTGAAGGTCTCGGACGGCTTCGCCCGGCCACTGCCGTCGCTCGGCGCGCTCGCCGGCTACCTCGCCGCGGTGGTGCTGCTCGCCCGGACCGTCACGACGATTCCGGCGAGCATCGCCTACATCGTGTGGACCGGAACGGGATCCGCCCTGGTCGTCGTGGCGGGCGCGGTGCTGTTCTCGGAAGTCGTCACCGTCCCCGCACTCGCCGGAATCGTCCTGATCGTGTGCGGCGTGATCGTGCTCAACGCGCGGACGTAGCGTCAGCCAGCCGGGTTGTCGAGCACCGGTTGCGCCCCGGCAACTGCGTGCACCCTGCGGTGCTGCTTCGGTGGTCAACCCGCCCGGCAACTTCCACGCCCTGCTCGTCGGTGAGCCCGCGCGGGTTGGGGAGTTCTCCGTGTTGGCGGTCGGCACGCCGACGTGAACCGGCTGGCGTTTGGCTGCGATGCAGCGCTATGGTGATCGCATGAACACGCATCTCGCGCAGGGATGCTACGAACATGTGTTCGAGTCCCCTTGAGCACGCAGACATGGGAGATTTCCCGTGCTCCGCTCGGGTCTTATGAAGCGATCGGCGACCGTTCGCGTCGTTCGCGAACCGGGCCATCGTCACTCGAGCAGCAGGTCGGTGGCGAACTTCAGGTTGGGGTTATAGATCAACTCGGTCCTCCGACTGGTACCAAAGCCCATCGGAAAGAGCGCGGTCGGGCAGACGAAACGTTACGTGTTGTGCCCGATGGACCGGGCATCTACCGCGACCCGTCGGAGGCCGAGACGTACCGGCGGCTGTCACCTTGGGAACACGTGCGCTGGAAGGCTGGTCTCCGCATGTCTCCAGTAGAGCCGATTGCCGGAGTTAGGAGCGCCGGTGTGCCGCACTCGGCACACCATCGCTACTTCGGAGGAGTCATGAGAATACAGACGTGCTTCGATGCTGAGGGAGCATCATTTTCGTGGTTTGGTGCGCCGCTTAGCCACTGTTCCGGTCGGACGCTTCCGACTGGTTTCGGTGCTGCCGTGCTGGCGAGATGAGTGGTATGCCTCGACCACTGTCTTGGAGATGCGCCCCTGATCGGCTACTTCGTACCCGTTTGCTCGAGCCCACGTGCGAATATCGTGAGTCGCCGTGTAATTCAAACTTGGCTCCGATTCCTGTTTCGTGCTGTCGGTCGGCTGGCCGACGGCGACCTTGATCCGGCGGCCTCCGGTTCGGCGTGCCGCCGCCACATACGGGGCCAGTGCTTCGCGTAATTCGTTGGCGTTCGTTGTGGACAGGTCGATCTCGTAGGCGACGCCGTCGAGTCCGAACGGGACGGTCTGCTCGGCCCGGCTGCCGTCCGTGTCGTCGAGTATCTCGATCGTGACCCTCTTGGTCATCTGCTCATCCTTTCGTTCTGGTGCCGTTTCGGATACCGGTGCGTCGAACAGTAGCGTCGCGGAATCGCGGGGTGTTGCGGGGTTTGCTCATGTACGAGGCTCTTTGAGTTTCTTTCGAGAGCCTATTGACTGCCGGTCGTGTTTCGGTGTGGATAGGTGTATGCCGGGGCGAACACTTCCCTGACCGACTCGATTTCTGACAACAAGAATGGAGTGCGTGATGGAGAACGAATGCGACCACGGAAACGGAGACGGCTGTGCCGTCGCCATGGCCATTCGTGAGCTGGCCGCGGCGGTGCAGGCGACCGTGCCGGAGCCGCCGGCGGATCCGGATGCGTTGCTGACCGCGGAGCAGGTGGGGGAGTTGCTGCAGCTGTCGCCGAGGACGTTGAAGGACCAGGCAGCCGCCGGGGTGTTGCCGCATCACCGGTTCGGGAAGCACTACCGGTTCACCCACGCCGATGTCGCCGAGATCGTGCGCCTCAGCGCTACCCCCGTGAAGGCGCCGCGGCGGCGGGTGTCCGTTCAGGACGTTGCCCAGGACTTCCGCGCCGCGTGAGGCGGGCGGAGCAACAGAGAAGAAGAGGAGCTGAAGGATGGCCCACGGCCAGGAAGAGCCCGGCACCGGTGAGTGGCGTGCCCGGTACAAACGTCCCGACGGGACATGGGGGAGCAGGTCAGGATTCCCCACCAAGAAAGCCGCCGAGGAGTGGGGGCTGGAGCAGGAGGCCCTGATCCGGCGGAACCTCTGGCTGGACCCCCGCGACGGCGAGACCCGGTTCGACGACTTCGCCGAGGAATGGCTGGCGGCTGTCGCGCCGCGGCTGGAGTTGAACACTGTCGCGAAGTACCGGTCGTTCCTCGACACCCAGCTGCTCCCGCAGTGGAAGGCGTGGCCGCTGATCGCCATCTTCAACGGCTACGTCGAGATCGAACGGTGGCTGTCGGAGCTGCACGAGGACTATGCCGAGTCGTCGGTGGCCTCGTACTTCGCGCTGTTCTCCACCATCCTCAACGCCGCCGTGCGGGCGCGGATGATCCCGGCCAACCCGTGCAGCGGGGTCCGGGTGTCCAGCGGCGAGTTCGACACCGAGCGATTGGTCGCCACGCCAGCCCAGGCGCTGCGGGCCGCAATGCGGCTCTACGAGCTCGGGCTGGGCAAGTCAGGGTTCGTGTTGTGCTTGATGGATTTCTATACCGGCGCCCGATGGGGTGAACTTGTCGGGCAGCAGCGGCACGAGTACGACTCCGAGCGTCGTGGCATCGAGATTCGGACACCGTTGAAGGAGGTGGCGGGGAAGGTCTACAAAGGAGGCCGGAAGAGTGATGATCATCACGCGGATGGTCGTCAGCGGCCGCCGACGCGGCGCGGGAACTCCCGGCCCAAGAAGGGCCGGACCAAGACCCCTGCGGGTACGAGGTTCGTGGCGTTGCCGCCGGGGATTGCGGTGCTGTACGAGGAGTTGATGGACAGCCATCGGGAGCCCTTCGTGCTGTGCACGCCGGAGGGGTATCCGTGGCGGCGGTCGAACTTCCGGATCCGGTTCTGGCGGCCGGCGTGGGACGGTGTCGAGCTCGACGATGCCGGGGCGGGGGAGCGGCGGCCGCCGATCCTGCCGACGTTCACCTTCCACGAGGGCCGCCACACCCACAGCACGTGGCTGACTGAGGAGGGGATCCCGGAGGTCGCGCGGCGGGCGCGGCTGGGGCAGAAGATGAAGGGCATCGCGCGGGTCTACGACCACGTGACCCCGGCGATGGTGAACCAAATCCTGGACGCCCTGGAGGAACGCTGGCTGCGATCCGTGGCATCGCTGTACCCGGGGGAACGGGCCAAGCTGGTGTCGTGGTTCCCGCACCTGCGGTCCCAGCGGGCGATCGGGCCGGGTCCGGGGGCCGTCGCCGGATCGTCGCCGACTGACAGCTGAAAGCCCCGCCCCTCCGGGGAGGGACAGGGCTTCTGACCTGCGTAAACATGTGGTGCGCGATACTGGGATTGAACCAGTGACCTCTTCCGTGTCAGGGAAGCGCTCTCCCGCTGAGCTAATCGCGCGAGGTGGAGACGGGATTCGAACCCGTGTACACGGCTTTGCAGGCCGTTGCCTCGCCTCTCGGCCACTCCACCGTGCCAGGCTCGAGAGCCTACCGAGCGGATGACGGGATTCGAACCCGCGACCCTCACCTTGGCAAGGTGATGCGCTACCAGCTGCGCTACATCCGCACTCCGCCGCTCCGGGAACCCGTGTCCCCGTCGCCGTGGTGTGGGAAAACCATATCGGACCCCGAAAACGGGGCCGACACCGGGGTGTCACTTCGCCGTTGCGAGCCTGTCATCAGGCCAGATCGTGGGGGATGAGGTGGGTGAGCGCGTCGTCGACGTCGACCCACAGGTGCTCGTTGCCCGGGAGGACCACGTCATACGTCCGGTCGAGGAAGTCGGCCAGCTCCTGGGCCGATGCCTCGAACATGGCGTGCCCGGACGGCGAGTTCAGCTCGATCAGGACCGCTTCGGGGTCCTCGACGGAGGGGCGGATGCGGACGTCCCCGTCACCCGCGTCGGCCAGGAGGCCGTCCGCGAGGAGGTCGCGCGCGTACACCCACTCGACCCAGCCGGCGCGGCCGGTGCGGAAGGCGGCGACGACCGCGTACGGGTCGCGTGTGTCGTAGCGCAGCTCCACCTTCACCGGAACCGCGGGAGTCCGCGGTGCCAGCAGGTCGAAGACCGCCGTCGAGCGGAGCGTCACGTGATCGTTGCGCATCGTCCTACCCTTCGTCTCCCTTCCCGGCCCGGCCCGGCCGAGGGCGTCACCACTTGGACGCATCAGGAGGCCGAATCCGTCGCGGGTGCGCCGCAGATCACCCGTCCGGGCTCTTCGGCCCCCGTCTCCACCCGTGACCACCCGCGACGCGCAACTGACCGGCGCGCCCCGCGGAGCCCACGCCTCCATACTGCGCGGTTTAGTCGCCGGGCGATAGCACCGTCGCACGGATGTCGAACGTGGTGTCGGGCGGCCCCCTGCCGGCACAACCCCGGCTAGCTCGGGGTTGTGCGTTCCGTACTCACCGGTAAGCGGAGTGTGGTTGTCCAGGACCACCCGTTTGCAGGCGCCTGAAAGTCGTACGCTAAAGTTCACCACAACACCGCGAGCGGGCGATTAGCTCAGCGGGAGAGCGCTTCGTTCACACCGAAGAGGTCACTGGTTCGATCCCAGTATCGCCCACCCGATCGCCAAGAGAGCCCTGTCTGCGGAAAGCGCAGACAGGGCTCTCTTGGCGTGTCCTGTGGGGGCCGAGCCCCCACGCCCCGTCCGGGGGCAAGCCCCCGGACCCCCCAGGTTGGGTCGCCTTTTTGAGGCAAAGCTCGGCAAGTGCGTGGTCGCGTCGCAAAAACGGAGTGAACGATCCGTTCGGGTCATGCGTATCAGCTTGCGAGAGTGGTTCGCGCCCCCCGCCGCCCGGGCCCGCTGGAACCGCCTTCGAACGCTGTCGCTGCGGCCGCTTTTTGTCGAACGCCGTCCCTTCGGGAGGTCCGATGTGATTCTCGGCACGTCGTGCCCCTTCGATGCGGTTCGACGTGTGACAAAAGCCGGTGTGCGTGACGTGGTGACGGCGAATGTCACCGTCGGTGGCGACCGGGTCCGCGAGCCGGCGTCCGCAGCTCCGGCTGGTCCACTGTGGACCTTCTTGATCGGGAGTGTCCACAGTAGATTCCACGGGGGTCGGCTGGGCCGTTTGGCGGTGCTTGGTCCACCCGGGTGCGGGCATCGCCCTGTTCGTTACTCAACGTAATTTTCACGGGGATACGCCCTATTACGCATCGTCATCATCTTGTTATGTTCCGGCCATTTTCTGGCCGGGAAGTCCCGCAGGATGTGGCTGGAAATCCTTGTAACACTGCCGAGACAGCCGCCGATAACTTGCCGTGTGATGCCTCCGCGGGCGCCGCGCGACTACCGAGATGTAGTGACTCTCCGAAATCGTTTTCGGTGACGCTGCGTGCCTGCGGCTCAACTCGATCCAGTTCCCGGGAGGTCAGATGGAAGAGTCGGTGCGGCCTTCGTACACGGTGAGCCAGCCACCGCCGCACATCGACCTCCAGGCCATCCCGCGTCCCGCCAAGCGGGACGACCGACCCGGCGACGCCGGGGACCCGGCCGCCAAGGCGTGGCCCGCGGCCTGGGAAGCGCGGTACAGAGCCTGGGTCATCGGCAGCGACGTCTTCATCACGCTGCTGGTGATCGCGATCAGCGCGTTCGTCATCGATCGCGTTGCCCCCCATGACATGCACGCCTTCGGCACGATCCTCGCGGTGTTCGTCTCGCTGCCCGCCAGCCGGGCCTGGAGCCCGCGCGTGCTCGGCGAAGGCGCGGAGGAGTACCGCACCCTCGGCCGCGGCTTCATCACCGCCGCCGTCCTGGTCGCCCTCGGCGGCCTGCTGTTCGGCGCGCTCGAGGTCCAGGTCTGGGTGTTCGTCGTCGTCCCGGCCATCGCGCTGGTCGCCTTCCCGCAGCGCTACCTGCTGCGCCAGGTCCTGCACCGCAAGCGCGCCAGGGGACTCTGCCTGCTGCCGGTGATGGCGGCCGGCAGCCCGGAAACCGTCGCCGACCTGATCGCCCGCACCCGCTCGGAAGCCCACGTCGGCTGGCGCGTCGAAGCCGCCTGCACGTTCAACGGCCACGGCGCCGACCGCGACAGCGGCGAGATCGACGGCGTCCCGGTGGTCGGGCGGCTGGACGAGCTTTCCCGGCACGTGCGGCGCGGCGGCTACCGCGTCGTGGCGATCACCGCCGACCAGTACTGGACGCCGAAACGGCTGCAGCGGCTGGCCTGGGACATGGAAGGCACCGGCGCGGAGATGGTCGTGGCGCCCGTGCTGATGGAGGTCGCCGGGCCCCGGCTGAACGTCACCGGCGTGCTCGGCATGCCGCTGCTGCGGGTCACCGCGCCCATGTTCACCGGCGGCCGCCGGGTGGTGAAGGAGATCGTCGACCGCTTCGGCTCGGCGCTGCTGCTCACCCTGCTCTCCCCGGTGCTGGTGGCGATCGCCGTCGCGATCAAGCTGAACGACCGCGGCCCGGTCATCTACCGCCAGCGCCGCGTCGGCCGCGACGGCGCGACGTTCACCATGCTCAAGTTCCGGACGATGGTCACCAACGCCGACGAAATCCGGAAGACCCTGGAGCAGGACAACGAAGGCGCGGGCCCGCTCTTCAAGATGAAGCACGACCCGCGTATCACCCGCGTGGGTGGTTTCCTGCGCCGGTATTCGCTCGACGAGGTGCCGCAGCTGTTCAACGTCCTGGCCGGGAAGATGTCGCTCGTCGGGCCGCGGCCGCCGCTGCCGGAGGAAACCGCGCAGTACGCGCCCGACGCCCGCCGCCGGCTGCTCGTCAAGCCGGGCCTCACCGGCCTCTGGCAGGTCAGCGGCCGCAGCGACCTCACGTGGGCGGAGAGCATCCGGCTCGACCTGCGCTACGTCGAGGACTGGTCGCTCGCCCTGGACCTGGTGATCCTCTGGAAGACGTTCCGCGCGGTGATGGGCGGGCAGGGCGCCTACTGACCCGTCTCCGCCGCGCCGCGCGCCACGGCCGCCGATTCCCGCCGCGGGGAGCCGGCGGCCGTGCTCGTTTCCGGGTCGCGCCCGCTGCAGCGCGCTACCGGCCACGGCCGCGGGGGTCGTCGGACGGCCCGCGCACCGCTGAGTGCCCCAGAGGTCTGCACCTGTCCGGGTGATCCGGAATGCGCCTGCTCGCCCGGATTACCGGCAGGCCTGTGGGCCACATCACCGCCGATGGGTAGTTGAGCGCGAAATAGTTCAACGCTCAACCTGGTTGCACGGGATACCGACCCAACGGAAGGAAGCACAGCCCCATGACCACCTTTGCCGAGCAGACCGAGGCCCTCGAGCTCCCCGCGGACGTCCAGAACCTGCTGTTCCGCGAGGCGCGCACGGCCAACAGTTTCAGCTCCGAGCCGGTGACCGAGGAGCAGGTCCGCGCGATCTACGACCTCGTCAAGTGGGCCCCGACGTCGATGAACACCCAGCCGCTGCGCGCGCTGGTGCTCCGGACCGCCGAGGCGAAGGCCCGCCTGCTCCCGCACCTGTCCCCGGGCAACCGGGACAAGACCGAAGCCGCTCCGCTGACCGTGGTGCTCGCCGCGGACGTCGACTTCCACGAAAACATCCCCCAGGTGTTCCCGCACAACCCGGGGGTCAAGGACAACTTCGCCGACGAGCAGGGCCGAGTCGAGTTCGCCAAGCTCAACTCGCTGCTGCAGGTCGGCTACTTCATCATCGGCGTCCGCGCCGCCGGCCTGGCCGCCGGCCCGATGACCGGCTTCGACGCCCAAGGTGTCGACGACGAGTTCTTCGCGGACAAGAAGTGGCGCTCGCTGGTCGTCGTCAACGTCGGCAAGCCGGGCGAGAACCCGTGGTTCGACCGCCTGCCGCGGCTGGATTTCGACCAGGTCGTCGAGACCCTCTGACCACGATCGGACGGGCCGCCTCCGGAGCCGGGGGCGGCCCGTCCGGCGTTCGCCCAACGCGCGTGAGGCGCGCGAGCGCAGCCGACTAGCATCGACGACGTCATCTTTGTCACTCCAGCTTGAGGAGCCGATCGTGTCGCAGTCGCCCCCCGTTTCCCCCGTGGCCGCCTCCCGCGTGGTGGTACCGGCGGGCACTACGGCGGGCGCGGCGGTCCGCGAGGCCGGTCTGCCGACGAAGGGCGAGGACACGATCGTCGTGGTCCGCGACGCCGACGGGAAGCTCCGCGATCTCGCCTGGGCACCGGAAGCCGACGCCGAGGTGGAGCCGGTCGCCGCGAACACCGACGACGGCCGCAGTGTCATCCGCCATTCGGCGGCGCACGTGCTCGCCCAGGCCGTCCAGCAGCAGTTCCCGGATGCCAAGCTGGGCATCGGCCCGCCGGTCAAGGACGGCTTCTACTACGACTTCGCGGTCGACAAGCCGTTCACCCCGGAGGACCTGCAGGCGCTCGAAAGGCGCATGAAGCAGATCGTCAAGGGCGCCCAGCAGTTCTCGCGGCGCGTTTTCGACTCCGTCGACGAGGCGAAGAAGGAGCTCGCGGACGAGCCGTTCAAGCTCGAGCTCGTCGACCTCAAGTCCGAAGTGGACACCTCCGAGGTGATGGAGGTGGGCGAGGGCGAGCTCACCATCTACGACAATCTCGACCCGCGCACCAAGGAACGTGTCTGGAGTGACCTCTGCCGCGGCCCGCACGTGCCGACGACGAAGTTCATCCCGGCGTTCAAGCTGACCCGCGTCGCCGCCGCGTACTGGCGGGGGAGCGAGAAGAACCCGCAGCTGCAGCGGATCTACGGCACGGCGTGGGAGTCGGCCGAGGCGCAGGACGCCCATCTCGAGCGCATCGCCGAGGCCGAGCGCCGCGACCACCGCAAGCTCGGCGCCGAGCTGGACCTGTTCTCCTTCCCCGAGGAGATCGGCTCCGGCCTGCCGGTGTTCCACCCGAAGGGCGGCATCATCCGCCGCGAGCTGGAGAACTACTCGCGCCGCCGCCACGAGGAGGCCGGCTACGAGTTCGTGAACACGCCGCACATCAGCAAGGGCGAGCTGTTCCACACCTCCGGCCACCTGCCCTACTACGCGGACACGATGTTCCCGCCGGTGCAGTTCGACGAGGAGAGCTACTACCTCAAGGCCATGAACTGCCCGATGCACAACCTGATCTTCCGCTCGCGCGGGCGGTCCTACCGCGAGCTGCCGCTGCGGCTGTTCGAGTTCGGCACCGTCTACCGCTACGAGAAGTCCGGCGTGGTGCACGGCCTCACCCGCGTGCGCGGCCTGACGATGGACGACTCGCACATCTACTGCACCAAGGAGCAGATGCCGGGCGAGCTCAAGTCGCTGCTCAAGTTCGTCCTCGACCTGCTCGCCGACTACGGCCTTTCCGACTTCTACCTCGAGCTGTCCACCCGCGGTGACTCCGACAAGTTCATCGGCGAGGACTGGGAGTGGGAGGAGGCCACCGAGACGCTGCGGCAGGCCGCGATCGACTCCGGCCTCGAGCTGGTCCCGGACCCGGGCGGCGCGGCGTTCTACGGCCCGAAGATCTCGGTGCAGGCCAAGGACGCCATCGGCCGCACCTGGCAGATGTCGACCATCCAGCTGGACTTCAACCAGAACAAGCGGTTCGAGCTCGAGTACACCGCGCCGGACGGCTCGCGCCAGCGGCCGGTGATGATCCACCGCGCGCTGTTCGGCTCGATCGAGCGCTTCTTCGGCGTGCTGACCGAGCACTACGCGGGCGCGTTCCCGGCGTGGCTCTCGCCGGTGCAGGTGGTCGGCATCCCGATCACCGCCGACCAGGTCGAGTACCTGCAGGACGTCGAGAAGGCGTTGCGCGCCAAGGGCATCCGCGCCGAGGTCGACGCGAGCGACGACCGGATGCAGAAGAAGATCCGCACGCACACCACGCAGAAGGTGCCGTTCATGCTGCTGGCCGGCGCCAAGGACGTCGAGGCGGGCGCGGTGTCGTTCCGCTTCCGCGACGGCGGCCAGATCAACGGCGTCCCGGTGGCGAAGGCGGTCGAGGCGATCGCGTCGTGGGTCGAGCGCCGCGAAAACGCGTCGCCGTCGGCCGAGGCGCTGGAGACGGTCGTTCGGTGAGCGATGGTCCCGAGCTCGTCGAACAGCAGGGCGTCGGGGTCCAGGACGCGTTCCAGCGCCTCTGGACCCCGCACCGGATGGCCTACATCAAGGGCCAGGACAAGCCGGACGGCGACGACGAACCCGGCTGCCCGTTCTGCCGCATCCCTTCGCTGGACGACAAAACCGGCCTGGTCGTCGCCCGCGGCGGCGTCGTCTTCGCGGTGCTGAACCTGTACCCGTACAACCCGGGGCACCTGATGGTGGTGCCGTACCGGCACGTCGCGGACTACACCGACCTGACGGTCGAGGAGACGCGCGAGGTCGCCGAGTTCACGCAGCACGCGATGAAGGTGATCCGCGCGGTCTCCGGCGCGCACGGGTTCAACATCGGCCTGAACCAGGGCCACATCGCGGGCGCGGGCATCGCGGCGCACCTGCACCAGCACCTGGTGCCGCGGTGGGGCGGGGACGCCAACTTCATGCCGATCATCGGCCAGACGAAGGTGCTGCCACAGCTGCTGGGGGAGACGAGGGACCTGCTCGCCGACGCCTGGTGAAATCGTCTGGACCACGGGTGGCGGACGGGCGAAAACTCCTGATTGAGTGTTCAACCGAGAGTATGATGGGGTTATGTCCGGAACCCGATGGCTCAGCGATGACGAACAGCGCGTCTGGCGTGAGTTCAACGCGGCCACCCGCATGCTCAGCGCGCACCTCGAAGGGCAGCTGCAGCACGATTCGGGCATGCCGCACACCTACTACGAGGTCCTCGTCGCCCTCTCGGAAGCGCCCGGCCGCCGGCTGCGGATGAGCGAGCTCGCCGACGCGCGCCAGGCGTCGCGCAGCCGCCTTTCGCACGCCGTCGCGCGGCTGGAGGCGAACGGGTGGGTGCGGCGCGAGGCGTGTCCCACCGACAAGCGTGGCGCCTGGGCGGTGCTGACCGACGCCGGCTTCGCCGCGCTCGAGGCGGCCGCGCCCGGCCACGTCGAGGCCGTCCGCGAAAGCCTGTTCGACCCGCTGACGCCGGAGCAGGTGACGGCGCTCGGCGAGATCAGCGCGGCCATCCGCCGTCAGCTGTCGCCGAAGTGCGCCGCCGCCGCGGCCGCCGAGGAGGCGCGGGAGCACGAGGGCCAGCTCACGAAATCCGGCTGACCCGGGGCGGCGCGTCGGGGCCGTGCACAAGGGTCGATAGGCTGCATTCGCCCACCCGACCCTCGTAGCCAGGTGCCTCGACGAACCGATGCTCAATATCTTCGCGCGTGCCTCCGTCTCCCGCGTCACCGATCCGATCGGCCAGGCGCTGGTCCGCGCCGGGCTGACCCCGAACGTGATGACCGTGCTCGGCACCGCCGGCGCGGTGGTCTCCGCACTCGTCTTCTTCCCGAACGACCACCTCCTGTGGGGCACCTTCACGGTGTGGGGCTTCGCCATGCTCGACATCCTCGACGGCGCCATGGCCCGGGCCCGCGGCTACGGCACCCCGTTCGGCGCGGTGCTCGACGCGACCTGCGACCGCCTGGTCGACGGCGCCCTGTTCGCCGCCATCGCCTGGTGGTGCTTCGTCGTCGACGACAACCACCCGGCCGCCGCCGCGGCCCTCCTGTGCCTGGTGCTCGCCCAGGTCATCTCCTATGTGAAGGCCCGGGCCGACGCCTCGGGCCTGCCGGTCGACGGCGGGCTCGTCGAGCGCGCCGAGCGGCTGATCATCGCGCTGGTCGGCACCGGCCTGCACGGCTTCGGCATCCCGTACACCGTGGACGTGACGCTCTGGCTGCTCGCCGCCGGGTCGGTCGTCACACTGCTGCAGCGCTTCGCCGCCGTGGCGAAGGCGGCCCGCGAGGCCGCCGCCGGGGAGCAACGGGCATGAGTGCGCTGTCAGAGCGGTTGAGCGCCTTCGGCTACGCGGCCGGGTGGAAGCTCGCCGGCTGGCTGCCCGCCGGGTTCGGCGGCACGGTCTTCTCGCTCGGCGCGGACCTCGCCGTCCGCCGCGACGGCGGGGGCGTGCGGCAGCTGCGCGCGAACCTCGCCCGCGTGGTGCCGCAGGCCGACCCGGTCGAGCTCGACGAGCTGACGCGGCGCGCGATGCGCTCGTACGCCCGGTACTGGCACGAGACGTTCCGGTTGCCGTCGATGGACCACAAGGAGGTCAGCACCAAGGTCGCGGCGTCGATCACCGGCGTGGAGAACCTCGACGCGGCGCTGGCCGAGGGCAACGGCGCGGTGATGGCCCTGCCGCACAGCGGGAACTGGGACATCGCCGGCGTCTGGCTGGCCGACTACCTCGGCGGCTTCACGACCGTCGCCGAGCGCCTCAAGCCCGAGTCGCTCTACCGCCGGTTCGTCGAGTACCGGGAGTCGCTCGGCTTCGAGATCGTGCCGCTGACCGGCGACAGCTCGGCGATGCGCGTGCTGCTGAAACGGCTGCGCGAGAACAAGGCCGTCTGCCTGGTCGGCGACCGCGACCTCACCACCAGCGGCATCCCGGTGAAGTTCTTCGGCGAGCAGGCCCGGCTGCCCGGCGGCCCGGCGCGGCTGGCCGCGACGACCGGCGCGGCGCTGATCCCGGCCGGCTGCTGGTTCACCGAGGACGGCTGGCAGATCCGGCTGCACCCGCGCATCCGCGTCACCGCGCGCGCCGAGGTCCCGGCCGCGACCCAGGCCCTGGCGGACATCTTCGCCGGCGACATCGCCGCGCACCCGGCCGACTGGCACATGCTCCAGAAGTTCTGGCCTTCCGACCTCGAGGCCGCCGAGCAGGCAAGCCTCGAAGAAGCGAGCTGAACGGTGGCCACGCGGCCGATGCGGGTCGGGATCGTGTGCCCCTACTCCTTCGACGTGCCCGGCGGGGTCCAGGGGCACGTCATCGACCTGACGAAGGCGCTGCTCGCGCGCGGGCACCAGGTCTCCGTGCTGGCGCCCGCGGACGAGGACGCCGAGCTGCCGGAGTTCGTCCACCCGGCGGGCAAGGCACTCGGCATCCCGTACAACGGCTCGGTCGCGCGGCTGCAGTTCGGCCCGGTGTCCTACGCCCGGGTGCGGCGCTGGATCCGCGAAGGCGACTTCGACGTCCTGCACCTGCACGAACCGGCGGCGCCGAGTCTCTCGCTGCTGGCGCTGCTCATCGCGGACGGCCCGATCGTGGCGACGTTCCACACCGCGACGACCCGCTCGCGCACGCTCTCGGCGTTCCAGCCGGTGCTGCGGCCGCTGCTGGAGAAGATCACGGCACGGATCGCGGTGTCCGCGCTGGCCCGCCGCGTCCAGGTCGAGCACGCGGGCGGCGACGCCGTGGAGATCCCCAACGGCGTCGACGTCGAGTTCTTCTCCTCGGCACCGCCACTGGCCGGGTACCCGCGGGCCGGCGGCACGGTCGGGTTCGTGGGCCGGTTCGGCGAGCCGCGCAAGGGCATGGGCGTGCTGCTGGAGGCGCTGCGGCGGATCCTCCCGGAGTTCGAGGACCTGCGGCTGGTCGTGGTCGGCCGGGGCGACTCCGAGCAGCTGCGCCGCGACGCCGGGCCCGAGCTGGCCCCCCACCTGGAGCTGCTGGGCCAGGTCGACGACGCCACGAAGGCCCAGGCGCTGCGCAGCGTCGACGTCTACTGCGCGCCCAACACCGGCGGCGAGAGCTTCGGGATGATCCTCACCGAGGCGATGGCGGCCGGCACCCCGGTGCTGGCCAGCGGGCTCGACTCGTTCCGGCGGGTGCTCGACGACGGCCACGCCGGGATGCTCGTCGAGACCGGCGACCCGGCCGCGCTCGCGGACGGGCTGCGTGAGCTGCTCGGTGACCCGGCGCGCCGGGCGTCGCTGGCCGCGGCGGCGGGGGAGCGCGTCACGATGTACGACTGGTCGGTCGTGGCCACGCAGGTGCTGCGCGTCTACGAGACGGCCGTTGCCGCCGACCCGCGGCGCGTCGCGGCGCCGGAGGGGGAGCTCGCCCGGTGAACGTGCTCGGCTGGCTGCTCCCGCTGCTCGCGCTCGTCGTGGTGCTCGGCGGGCTGTTCCTGGTGGCGACCGCGAACCGGCTCGACCGGCTGCACGTCCGCACGGACGCCGGCTGGGCCGCGCTGGACGCGGCGCTGGCCCGCCGGGCGGTCGTCGCGCGCGCGGTCGCTTCGGTGCTGGGTTCTCCGGGCCTGCGGACGTCGGCCGAACGCGCCGAGGCGGCGCCCCGGGCCGAGCGCGAAGCCGCGGAGAACGAGCTGACGCTGCACCTGGGCCGCGTCGACCGGGACCGCCTGCCGGCCGAGCTGGCCGAGGAGCTGACCGACGCCGAGCACCGGGTGGTGATCGCCCGCCGCGTCCACAACGACGCCGTCCGCGACACCCTGCGGCTGCGGCGGCGGCGCAAGGTGCGGTACTTCCGCCTGGCGGGGACCGCGCCGTTGCCGGAGTACTTCGAATTCGCGGAGCCGGAGGTCTGACATGTGGTGGGTGGTCGTCGAAGAACAGCGTGGCGGCGGGGACGCGCGCGCCTGGAACGTCACGAAGACGAAGCCGGCGGGCGGCGATCGCGAGCACGCCGACGCGGTGGCGCGGAGCCTGGCGTTCTCGCATGAGCCGATACACCCGTCGAAGGTGACCGAGCGGAAGGTGCTGCAGGTCGCCGACGGGTATCTGGTGATCGCGTCCGGCCCTACGGCTAAGTTTCACTTCCGTGTGACACTTGGCCATAGGGTGGCGGCACCGTGACCTGGTGGGTGGTCGTCGAGGAGCAGCGCGGGTCGGAGCGGAACTGGGCGCTGTCGGAGCGGGTGCGGTTCGCCGACCGGGAGACCGCCGAGGCCGAGGCGCTGCGGCTCGCGCGTGAGCACGAACCGGCCCACCCGTGGTCGGTGAAGACGCGGACGGTGCTGCGCGGCCCGGGCGGCTACCTGGTGATCGCCGAGGGCCGGACGGCGACGTTCCACTTCCGGGTGAGCGTGCTCGAAGAGGTCTGAAGCTGCCAAACTGAGCCCATGAGCGAGACTTGCGACGTCGCCCACGGCACGGCCCCGGCCGACCCGGGGGTGCGCACCCTGGTGGCGGTGTTCGCCTCGCCGGTTTCCCGGTTCCTGCTGAAGTTCGCGAAGGACCTCGGCTACCACGTCGCGCTGTACGAGCCCGACCCCGCGCGCGTCACCGACGTCCCCGAGGGCTTCGACGCGGACACGGTCCTGCCGCCGCTCGACGCCGCCACGGACGTGGTCGTCACCGACCACCACCGGCCGGAGCTGGGCGCGGTGCTGAAGGCGGCACTCGAAGGCGAGCCGCGGTGGGTGGGGGTGCTCGGCAACCCGCGTCACGCCGGCCCGCACGTGGCCGCCCTGCGGGGACTCGGCGTGCCCGACGCCGACATCGCCCGCGTGCACCGCCCGGTCGGGCTCAACATCGGTTCCCGCACCCCGCCGGAGATCGCCCTGGCCACGCTGGCCGGTCTCCTCGCCGACCGCAACAACCGCCCCGGCGGCTTCGACTTCACCCCGTGACCCGCGTGATCGGAGCCGTGACTCGCGTGATTGAAGCCGTGACTCGCGTGATCGGGGCCGTTCCGCCTCGAAGCACGCGAGTCACGGGCTCGATCACGCGAGATCCGGCTTAGTGCACGGCCATTCCCTCCGGCATCGGCTCGAAGCGGGCGTGGCGGCGGGTGAACGTGGCAGTGCCCGAAGTCATCGAGCGCAGGTCGATCAGGTACCGCACCAGTTCCGTCGCCGGGACTTCCGCGCGGATCACCGTCCGGCCGCCTTCGCCCGCTTCGGTGCCCAGCACCCGGCCGCGGCGGGACGACAGGTCGCCGAGGACCGTGCCGAGGTGCTCGTCCGGGAGGCGGATCGCCACCTCCTCCAGGGGTTCCAGCATCGTGATGTGCCCGTTCGCCGCGGCCTCGCGCAGGGCGAGCGCGCCCGCCGTCTGGAACGCCGCGTCCGACGAATCCACGCTGTGCGCCTTGCCGTCGACCAGGGTCACCTTGACGTCGACCACCGGGTGGCCATCGGCCAGGCCGCGTGCCAGCTGGGCCCGCACGCCCTTCTCCACGCTGGGGATGAACTGGTGCGGCACCGCGCCGCCGACGACCTTGTCCACGAACTCGAACCCGCTGCCGCGCGGCAGCGGCTCGACCTCGATGTCGCAGACGGCGAACTGGCCGTGCCCGCCGGACTGTTTCACGTGCCGCCCGTGGCCCTTGGCCGGCTTGCTGAACGTCGAGCGCAGGCTGACCTTCACCGGTTCGGTGTCGACGTCGGCGCCGCCCGCGCGCAGCCGCGAGAGCACGACGTCGGCGTGGGCCTCGCCCATGCACCACAGGACCAGCTGGCCGGTCTCGGCGTTGCGGTCCAGCCGCAGCGTCGGGTCGCCCGCGACCAGGCGCGAGAGGTTGCGGGCCAGCGTGTCCTCGTCGCTGCGGGTCTTCGCGACGACCGCCACCGGCAGCAGCGGCTCCGGCATCGCCCACGGCTCCATGAGCAGTGGGTCGTCGGGGGAGGAGACGGTGTCGCCGGTTTCCGCCGAGCCGACCTTCGTCAGCGCGCAGAGGTCGCCCGCGACGCAGTAGGGCACTTCCCGCAGGGCGGAGCCGAGCGGCGAATACAGGTGGGCGACGCGCTCGTCGGCGTCGTGGTCCTCGTGACCGCGCTCGGCGAGGCCGTGGCCGGACACGTGCACCGGCCGCTCCGGCCGCAGCGTGCCGGAGAACACCCGGACGAGTGATACCCGGCCGACGTAGGAGTCCACCGCCGTCCGGACGACCTCCGCGGCGAGGGGGCCCGCGGGGTCGGCGGTGATCGCGGCGTGCTCGCCGCCGTCCGGCGTGGTGACGTCGGGTGGCCGGTGCTCCAGCGGGGAGGGGAACGCCCGGACGATGCCGTCGAGCACCTCGGCCAGCCCGATCCCGCTGGTCGAGCACACCGGGATGACGGGGTGGAAGGACCCGCGCGCGACCGCGGTCTCCAGGTCGGCGATGAGGGTCGCCTCGGCGATCTCCTCGCCGGCGAGGTAGCGGTCCATCAGGGACTCGTCCTCGCTCTCGGCGATGATCCCTTCGATCAGCTCGTTGCGGGCCTCGGCCAGCCGCTCCAGGTCGGCCGCGGCGGGCTCGCCGATCTTCGGCGGGTGCCCGCCGGAGTAGTCGAAGTACCGCTGGGTGATGAGCCCGACCAGGCCGTCGGCCGCGGGGAGGTACAGCGGCAGTACCCCGGCGCCGAACGCGGCCTGGCAGGCGGCGATCTCGGCCATCGCGTCGGCCCGGTGGTGGTCGAGCCGGGAGACGACGACCGCGCGCGGCATCCCGACCGCGGCGCACTCCTCCCACACCGCGACCGTCGAGGCGTCGACGCCTTCGGCGGCGGAGACGACGAACAGCGCCGCGTCGGCCGCCCGCAGCCCGGCCCGCAGCTCCCCGACGAAGTCGGCGTACCCGGGCGTGTCGATCAGGTTGATCTTGTGGCCCTGGTGCAGCACCGGGGCGACCGAGAGGCCGACCGAGCGCTGCTGGCGGACCGCCGCCGGGTCGTGGTCGCACACCGTCGTGCCGTCGACCACCGAGCCCGCCCGCGGCACCGTGCCGGAGACGGCGAGCAGGGCCTCGGCGAGCGTGGTCTTCCCGGACCCCGCCGGCCCGACGAGCACGACGTTGCGGACCTTGGCGGGGTCGTCCACAGCGACGGCGGCCCCGGTGTCGGCGTGCTTGGCTTGTTTGTCTGCCATGACGACTCCTCGGCGAACGGCTGGTGTACGGGATGTGTCCTCGATCACACACCCGCTACCCTGGTCACGGCAAGGCAAGGCCCCCGGGACCAGCCGAATGCCCGGGGGAAGTGCGGCGCGGGGGAGCGGTATGGACAGGCGGGCGTTCTTGCGGATTTCCGGCGCGGTGCCGGTGGCGGGCCTGGCGGGGTGGCCCCCGCCGGACGACTGGGAGCGGCTCCGGAAACGGCTTTCGGGGCCGCTGTTCCGGCCGGGCGACCCCGGCTACCCGGAGGCCAAGCAGGGCTTCTTCACCATGTACGACCACCGGATGCCGGCCGCGGTCGTGGGCGCGGCGCGCGTCGAGGACGTCCAGGCCGCGGTGGGGTTCGCCGCCCGGCGCCGGCTGCCGGTCGCCGCGCGCAGCGGCGGGCACAGCTACCCCGGCTATTCCACTGTGGACGGCGGCATCGTGGTGGACCTGAGCCGGTTTTCCGGCATCGACGTGCGCCCGGACGGCCGCGCGGTGATCGGCGCGGGCGCCCGGCTGGGGCCGATCGCGACGACGCTGGCCGCGCACGGCCGGGTCCTGCCCGCCGGCTCGTGCGAAACCGTCGGCATCGCCGGGCTCGCCCTCGGCGGCGGCGTCGGCCTGGTCGACCGGAAGCACGGACTGACGTGCGACCACCTGGAGGCGGCGCGGATCGTCACCGCCGACGGCCACGTGCGCACGGTGTCCCCGGCGGCGGAGCCGGACCTGTTCTGGGCGCTGCGCGGCGGGGGCGGTGGCAACTTCGGGATCGTCACCGGCTTCACCTTCCGGACCGTGCCCATCGCCGACGTCGTCACCTTCAAGCTCGTCTTCCCGCCGGGCACCCAGGCCGCGCTGCTGGCCGGGTGGCAGGAGTGGCTGCCGGGGATGCCCGACGAGCTGTGGTCGGGGGTGTATCTCGACGCGGGAGCCGCCGAAACCAGCGGGACGTTCCTCGGCACCGAAGCCCGGCTCAAGGCGTTGCTCGACGACCTCGTCCGCCGCGTGGGCACCCCGCCGGCCGGCCGGGAGGCGCGGCGCACCGACCACCTGAGCGCGCTGCGGTCGTTCGACGACCACGAGACCCGGCCCGGCGTCGTCGCGAACCGGGCGGCGTACGTCGGCACCTCGCGCATGCTGCGGCGGCCGGTGACCGACCCGGCCGCCGTCGTCGAGGTGCTGACCCGGGCGCCCCGCGTCGGCACGCTCATCGACTCCGCCGGCGGCGCGATCGCCCGCGTCGGCGCCCGCGAGACGGCCTTTCCACACCGCTCAGCCCTGGCGAGCTTCCAGTTCCTGCACGGCGCGACGCCCGAAGACGGCGGCGAAGCCGAAGCGCGGCGCGCGCTGGCCGCCGTGCGCGACGGGCTGGGGCCGGAGTTCGGCACCACCGGGTACGTCAACTACCTCGACCCGGACATGCCGGACTGGGCGCGGGCGTACTACGGGGTGAATCTGCCGCGGCTGCGCGCGATCGCCCGGAAGTATGACCCGCGCGGGCTTTTCGCCTTCCCACAAGGGCTTTCCGGGCCCCGCTCGACTGTCCAAAGGGGAGAGTCCTAGACTGCGCCGGACCCGGCCGGCAGGAGGCAGCAGTGCTCGACCTGGCATTCTCCACCGAGGACCTGGCGCACACCCGGTTCGCGTTCTCCCCGGCCTGGGAGGTCGTCGCGAGCGTCCGCGTCCTGAACTCCCCGGGACAGCACGCGCTGCACCTGCCGTGGATCAAGCGCGCCACCGCGGCGCTGGCCGAGGCCGGCCTCGACATCGGGCTGCTGCGCGACCTCGTCCCGCTGCGGCACCTGCCCGGGTTCCTGGCCGGCACGCCGTCGACGCCGCTGCCCGACCTGGCCGACGAGCTCGCCGACCTGCGGGACGTGCCCGCCCGCCTGGTCCGGCGCGAACTGGACGCGATGGCCGGGCCGCGCTCGCCCGCGCTGACCCGCTTCCACCGCGAGCCCGAGGCGGGCCTCGAACGGCTCGCGACGCTGATGGAGCAGTACTGGCAGCTCGTGCTGGCCCCGGACTGGCCCCGGATCCGCGCGCTGCTCGAGGCCGACGTGCTGTACCGGTCCCGGCTGCTGGCCCAGGGCGGGGCCGCCGAGCTGTTCAACGACCTCACGCCGCTGGTCCGCTGGCAGGGCGGCACGCTCACGGTGGCGCACCGGCACCTGCACGCCGCCGTCCCGCTCGACGGACGCGGTCTCGTGCTCGTGCCCTCGGCGTTCGTCTGGCCGCGTGTCTTCTCCAAGACCGACACGCGCTGGCAGCCGGTGCTGCGCTACCCGCCGCGTGGGATCGCCACGCTGTGGGAGACCGGCACGGCCACGGCGCCCGGCGCGCTTGCCGCCGTGGTGGGCCGCGGCCGGGCGATGCTGCTGGCCGAGCTGGCCGCACCG
Source organism: Amycolatopsis sp. MtRt-6 (assembly GCF_017308975.1). Classification (GTDB taxonomy): domain Bacteria; phylum Actinomycetota; class Actinomycetes; order Mycobacteriales; family Pseudonocardiaceae; genus Amycolatopsis. Next base: position 139,972 of record NZ_JADWPD010000011.1, read on the forward strand.
GCGTCCACCGCGGAGCTGGCCCGGCGGACCGGGCTGAGCGCCGGCGCGGTGTCGCAGCACCTGGGCGTACTCCATGCTGCGGGCCTGGTCAACCGGCATCGTGCCGGACGTCACGTGCTCTACGTGCGCACTTCGCTCGCGGAATCCCTGGTCGCGGGCACCGGCGAAGTGGACTGCTGAGATACCCGCGTACTGGCCTGCTTGAAGGGGCCACCGCCGACCTACCCTCGGACTCGTCCACCCCCGAACCGTGTCGAAAGGCCTCGTCGTGTCCGAGCAGCAGCCCACTCCCTCCAGCGGCACCGTCCAGTCCGTCACCGGCACCGCCAAGGTGAAGCGCGGCATGGCCGAGATGCTCAAGGGCGGCGTCATCATGGACGTGGTCACCGCCGAGCAGGCCAAGATCGCCGAGGACGCCGGCGCGGTCGCGGTGATGGCCCTCGAACGCGTGCCCGCCGACATCCGTGCCCAGGGTGGCGTCGCCCGGATGAGCGACCCGGACCTGATCGACGGCATCATCGAGGCCGTCTCGATCCCGGTGATGGCCAAGGCCCGCATCGGCCACTTCGTCGAGGCGCAGGTCCTGCAGTCCCTCGGCGTCGACTACGTCGACGAGTCCGAGGTCCTGACCCCGGCCGACTACGCCAACCACATCGACAAGTGGGCCTTCACCGTGCCCTTCGTCTGCGGCGCGACCAACCTCGGCGAGGCCCTGCGCCGGATCACCGAGGGCGCGGCGATGATCCGCTCCAAGGGCGAGGCCGGCACCGGCGACGTCTCCAACGCCACCACGCACATGCGGCAGATCCGCGCCGAGATCCGTCGCCTCACGTCGTTGCCGGAGGACGAGCTGTTCGTCGCGGCGAAGGAGCTGCAGGCGCCGTACGAGCTGGTGCGCGAGGTCGCGGCCAACGGCAAGCTCCCGGTCGTGCTGTTCACCGCGGGCGGCATCGCGACCCCGGCCGACGCGGCGATGATGATGCAGCTCGGCGCCGAGGGCGTGTTCGTCGGCTCGGGCATCTTCAAGTCCGGCAACCCGGCCCAGCGCGCCGAGGCGATCGTCAAGGCGACGACGTTCTACGACGACCCGGACGTCCTGGCCAAGGTCTCGCGCGGCCTGGGCGAGGCGATGGTCGGCATCAACGTCGAGGAGCTGCCGGAACCGCACCGCCTCGCCGAGCGCGGCTGGTAAGGCGGCTTCGGTCGATCGAGGCCCCGTGAACGTCTGCTCACGGGGCCTCCCCGCGTCTTGCGTCTGACCCGGGTCCGTGCGGAATGGGAAATCCGCGGCTGTTCGCCGGTCTCGCCCTGCTGCACCTGACGCCGCCGGCACTCCTCTCGGACGCGAGGCTGCCCAGGACGAGGCCGCGCGGGTGGCGGCGGACGAGGTCGCGGATCGGGATCCTGGCCACCGCGCCGTCCCGCTTGACGCGCTCGAACTCGGGCGTGTCCCGCAGCCGGGAAGGGACCAGGAAGCCGACGACCACCAGCACGACGCTGATCAGGAACGGAATGCGCCAGCCGTAGGCGAGCAGGCCGTCGTCGGCCATCCCGGACCCGGGGAGGAACGCCAGGTTCGACGTCAGCACGCCGATCGGCACGCCAAACTGCGCGAAGCTGCCGTAGAGCGCCTTGCGCCGCGGCGACGCGTTCTCGGTGGCGATGAGGATCGCGCCGCCCCACTCGCCGCCGACGCCGAAGCCCTGGACCAGCCGGAGTACCACGAGCAGGCTCGGCGCCGCGAGACCGATCGAGGCGTAGGTCGGCAGTACGCCGATCAGCCTTGCAGCCGGTCCGGTCGCCGAAGTGCCCGATCACCGCGGTGGGGGAGGTCCTGGGGTAGAAGAGTGTGCCGAAGACCAGGGCGGCGGCAGTGCCGAGGATCTAGTAGTCGTACCACTCGATGGACGTGCCGACGATGCTGGCGGCGAAGATCCCCTTCCGCGACTGCTTCGCCGGAACCGGTCCTGAAGCGATGGACGCCTCCCGCTCGGTGTCGGTCCCCGGGAAGACCGCCCGGCCCGATCTCGTCGAGCCGCCGGCCTTCGCCGCGATCGCGGAGCTGCGGTGCAGGAGAAAAAGTATTCCGAGGCGCCCGGTCCGGCGGCAACACGTGCGCGGCAAGATACGTCAGCCGGCCGTCTTTCAGCGGCCCAGCGGCGCGGTGAACTGCTTGTCCGAGGACGCCTGAAGCGTGCAGACGGCGTGGAACTTCCCGGCCAGCCAGGCCTTCGAGTCCGGGTAGAACACCCCGAGTTCGGCCTCGACCGGCGGCGTGTGGCCCGGCCCGAACTTCGCGGCGCGACGCAACTCGCAGCCGGTCTTCGCCTGGTCCTCGAGGTAGTCCTCGCCGGGGTACTCGCCCTTGAGGTAGCCCTTCAGCGGCACGGTGTCGAACGCCTCGCCGTCGTGCGGCTGGGCGCAGTCGGCCTTCGTCGCGTCCAGGCCGTACCCGTCCGGGGTGTTGTAGCACTCGCCGACCTTGAGTCCCACGATCGTGGGAGTCGTCCCGGTCGTCCTGGCCTTGTCGGCGATGTAGATGACGCCGATGGTCAGCCCGCCCGCCCACAGCAGGCTCAGCACGATGCCGGCGATGGCCCGGCCGCGCCCCGCCTGCCCGGTCCGGCCGATCTGGACCAGCGCGACGATCCCCAGGACCAGGCCGAGGACCAGGGAAAGGCCGCAGAGGCCCAGGATGCCGAGGATCAGCGAGGCGGTCGCGAACCCGTTCGTGCCCGTCGGTTTCGGCGGAGCCTGCACCCCGGGCATCCACTGCGGCGGGTTCGGCGGGTACTGCTCGGACATGGTCCCCCCCTGCGTGATCGACATCGAGCGATGGCCAGTATGGACAAATATGGGGGAAAGTGTCACATCGGGTTAGACCATCCGGCAGAATGGCCCCGACACGGGCGGGCGAGGACCGGAGGCGCTGTGCAGGGGCGGGACGTGGTCGTGGCCGGGCGGACGACCGAGATGTGGGAGCGGCTCTTCCAGCCGACCGAGCGGTGGGGCTGGGAGTTCGTGAAGCCCGTGCCCGCGGCGGTCAGCCCGGAGGCGAGCACCCCGCCGATCGCGGAACAGGTGTACGCGCCGCAGGACTACCAGCTGCGGGAAAAGCGCAGCAAGCGAGCGTGGATCGGGCTGCTCGGCTACGTCGTGCTGGCCTTCGTGGTGGCGCTGATGGCGGCCGGCATGGTGCAGGCGGTCGCGAAGCAGGTCCCCGCCGCCGTCGAGGTGACGGGCTGGGTCGTGCTGGGCATCGGCGTCCTGCTGGCGGTCTGGAACCTCCTCCGCACGCGGCGCCGGTTCAGCGTGATGAAGCGGGACTACACCACCCGGTACAACGGCGCCGTCGAACGCTACAACCAGGCGTACACGTCGTGGCAGCAGCGCGTCGCCGAGCACGACCGGCGCGAGGCGCAGCGGGTGGCGTCGGAGATGCGCTGGTACCCGGTCCAGCTGACCTCGCGCCCGGCCCGGATCGACGTCTTCGGCGGTACCGAGGACGGCTGGGCGAGCCTGCTCATGACCGTCGGGTCGACGCAGCTCGCCGCCGGTTCGTCGGTGTTCCTGCTCGACTTCACCGACCTCGCGGTGGGGGACAACCTCGCCGTCGCGGCCGCGGGCAAGGGCTACGCCGTCGCCGTCCAGGAGCTGCCGCGCGACCTGGCCGAGCTCGGCATCATCGCCGACCTCGACGCGACGGAGCTGGCCGAGGTGATCGCCGAGACCATGCACACGATGAACCGCACGCAGTTCGGCGCGGACCTGCGCGGCCTGCACATCGACCTGCTCACCGCCGTCGGCGAGCGGCTGAGCGGCCCGCCCACCTTCGCCAAGCTGGTCGCCGGGCTGCAGGTGTTCCGCCGGGTCTACGACGCGGGCTCGGACGACACCCTCTCGCCGGACGAGGTGCGCAACCTCAACTCCTATGTGGACACCGTCGGCAGCACCGAGCAGACCCGGAACGAGCTCCAGGCGCTCGAAGGCGAGCTGCGCGGGCTGGCCAGGGCGGAACGCGCCGCGGAGACGCAGACGACGGCGGGGTTCCGCGCGCTGTGGCCGGTGCGCGGGTACTCCGTCGTCGCGACCAGGTCCAAGACCGGCCGGCACCGCCGGCTCGTCGAGCACATCGTCTTCCACCGCACGCTCCAGGAGCTGCACACCCGCGAGCCGACCGGCCGCGAGACGCTGATCGTCGCGGGTGCCGACCAGATCGGCCTCGAATCGCTCGAGGCCATGGCACGCCAGGCACGCCGCGCGGGCGTCCGGCTGATCTTCCTCGTCCAGCACCTGCGCGACGACATGCAGAAGCTGCTCGGCGCCGCCGGCACCGTCACGCTGCTGATGCAGCTCGGCAACGGCGACGAGGCGGCGACCGCGGCGGAGTTCATCGGCCGCGGGCACAAGTTCGAGCTGTCGCAGCTGACGCTCCAGGTCGGACGGACGCTGACCCACGGCACGTCGTCGACCGAGGGCGGATCCGTGGGCGTGCAACGGTCCCGTGGCTACACCTACGGCGGGTCGTCCGGCGGATCGACGGGGCCCGGTGGCTCGAGTTCGAGCTCGAGCAGCTCGTGGAGCACCACCAACACCACGACCCACAGCCGGGAACAGAACTGGTCGGAGACGGTCTCGCAGTCCGAGGCCGACTCCCAGAACCGGGGCGTGACCGCGGCCCGCGTGTACGAGTTCGAGGTCGAGCCGACCGCCCTGCAGGGGCTCGCGCCGACGGCGTACGTGATGGTCGAGAACGGGGTGTCGGGCCGGCGGGTGCTGACCGGCGACTGCAATCCGGGCACCGTGCTGCTCGACCGGGTCGCCGATCGCCCCCGCATCGGCTGAGGCCCGCCGTGCTGGAAGGGTTCGCGTTCCACGACCTGCTGGCCGTCCCGCGCGGCGACGACCTCGCGGCGGGGGTGGACCGGCCCGACGAAACCGGCGGACGTTCCCCGGCGCAGTTGTTCGCCGCGCTTTCCGCGGCGCACGCCGACCTGCGGTTCCGCGGCCCGGACGCGGCCTTCGCCGTGGCGTGGGAGCGCCCGGCGGGCAGCCGCGCGCTGCGTGTCCTGGTCGGGGGCCGCCCGCACTCTCCCGTCGCCCGCGTCAACGGGGGCGGGGTCGTCCCGGTGCTGTACCCACCGGGCGGGCTCGGCCGGGCGGCGGACACCGCGGAACTCGCGGACCGGTGGGCGGCGCTGCCGTCCTGGACGCGCTGCGCGGGCGGCTCGGATCCACTGTGGACACCCCAGTCCGGCGCCGAGGCGCCCGGCCGGGGCGGGTTCGACGACTACGTCGCCCACATGCCCGGCGCGTTCGCCTGGCTGGTCGTGGCGGAACCCGTGGGTGCCGAAGCGATCGAACGCGAGCTGCTCGGGCTGGAGACCACGATGCCGCGGCTGCGGCAGCGGGAGAACTCCGAGCCGGACCGGATCGCCCTGCTGCGCGCGGAAGGCCGGTACCGGGAGCTGTCGCGCGCCCAGCCGGCGGGCCTGTGGAGCGTGCACGTCCTCGTCGGCGGCCCGGACGAGGCGGCGACCCGCGCGGCGGCCGCGTTGCTGTGCAGCGCCAGCGACCTCGACGCGCTGCCCTACGTGCTGACGCCGGGCACTGACTGCGCCGGGTTCGCCGAAGTCTGGGACAAGCCGCTCGAGAACGGCACCCTGAGCTCGCCGTTCCGGGCGACCGGCGAGCTCGTCGCCGCGGTCGCCCGGCCGCCGAGGCGGGAGCTGCCGGGCATCCGGATGACCGAGCCGCCGCTGTTCGACGTCACCCCCGAATTCGACGGCGACGTCCCGCTGGGCACGGTGCTCGACGACGCCGACCAGCCGGTCGGGGAGTTCGGCGTCGCGCTGGACACGCTCAACCGGCACACGTTCGTCGCCGGGGCCACCGGCTCGGGCAAGTCCCAGACCGTGCGGCACCTCCTGGAGGGGCTGCACCGCGCCGGGGTGCCGTGGCTGGTGATCGAGCCCGCGAAGGCCGAGTACGCCGCGATGGCGGGACGGCTCGGCGACGGCGGGCCGGTCACGGTGATCCGGCCCGGCGACCCCACGGCGTACCCCGGCGGGCTGAACCCCCTGGAACCCGTCGCGGGCTTCCCGCTGCAGACGCACCTGGACCTCGTCCGCGCGCTGTTCCTGGCCGCGTTCGACGCCGACGAGCCGTTTCCGCAGGTCCTGGCGCAGGCCTTGACCCGGTGTTACACCGACCAGGGCTGGGACACGGTGACCGGGCAGGTGCGCGGCCGGGTGGGGCCGGTGAAGTACCCGAGCCTCGGCGACCTGCAGGCGACCGCGATCGAGGTGGTCAAGGGCATCGGCTACGGCAAGGAGGTCGCCGACAACGTCCGCGGCTTCGTCGACGTCCGGATCGGCTCGCTGCGGCTGGGCACGCCCGGCCGGTTCTTCGAGGGCGGGCACCCGCTGGACGTCGCGGCGCTGCTGCGGGGCAATGTCGTGCTGGAGATCGAGGACATCGGCTCCGACGCCGACAAGGCGTTCTTCATCGGGGCGGTGCTGATCCGGCTGTTCGAGCACCTGCGCGTCCACCACCGGCACGGCTCGCGCGGGCTGAAGCACGTGCTGGTGCTGGAGGAGGCGCACCGGCTGCTGAAGCGCGCCGAGCCGGGCAGCCCGGCCGAGCACGCGGTGGAGCTGTTCACGTCGCTGCTGGCGGAGATCCGCGCGTACGGCGAGGGAATCGTGGTCGCCGAGCAGATTCCGGGCAAGATCGTGCCGGACGTCATCAAGAACACCGCGTGCAAGATCCTGCACCGGCTGCCCGCCGAGGACGACCGGCTGGCCGTCGGCGCGACGATGAACCTGAGCGAGGCCCAGTCCCGCCACGTCGTGACGTTGCCGCCGGGCCGCGCCGCGGTGTTCACCGACGGCATGGACCGGCCACTGCGGTTGCTGATGCCGCTGAACGAAGCTGCCGAGGACACCACGCGGGTTTCGAAGTCGCCGCCGGTGCTCGCGCGCCGGAGTGCCGCTTGTGGACGGTTGTGCGCGGCATCGCCGTGCACGCTGGGCCGGATCGGCGACGCCGCGCACCGGGCGGACAACGATCCGAAGCTGGTGCTGTGGCTGGAACTGCTGACGGTCTCGCACATCACCGGCCGCCGGGCACCCGAGCCGGACCAGGCGTGGATCGCGTCGCTGCGGCGTTCGTTCGACGAGCAGACGCTGGAATGCGCGGTGGCGCACCGCATCCAGGCCGCGGTCGACGCGCGCTACGCGGGCATCGCGGAGTACAACGCGCCCGGCGAGTTCGTCGCACACCTGGCCGGCAGTGCGACGCGCACGCTGAACGGCGAGCCTGGTTGCGCCTTCCCGGAAGTCCGGTGGCAGGCAGGCACTTACCGCTGGTTCGACGTCAAGCGCGCCTTGAAACCCCGAGGTGGCTCGGACGACGCACCGCACCCCGCGACGGAATCGTGGGCCGCGCGCGGCCTGGTTCTGGCCGGGCGCACCCGGGCCGAGCAGCTGGCGGAGCTGCTCGACCGCCCCGAATGCTGGCGCGACGACGACGCAACGGTCCTCGGCACGGTGCGGCCGACGTTGATCGACACGGCGGTCCGGAAGCTCAGCCGGGAGACCGACCCGGCGAAGCGGCTGCTGCACGCGGCCGGGTTCCTGAACCTTCCCAACAGCTGGGCGGTGGCGGTGCTCAAAGTGGCGGGGAGGGACTGATGCGGGAAACCGGCGGCTCGGCGGCGGTCACTCCGATCGCGCGGGACGCGTACGAGAACCGGGGGCGAGAATGAGCGAGACGAGCGAAACACCGGAGCGTCCCGAACCCGCGGATGAGGGCGACGACCCGGGCCAGGGCGCCGGAGAGCCGGAATCGGCCGACCGGAGCGGCCCGCAGGAAGCCGACGACGAGGACGATGCGCCTTCCCCGGAGTCCGATGCTTCCGAGGAGACGCCGCTGCCGGACGAGCAGGAAGACGACAACGTCGATTCACCGCCGGCCGCCGATAACCAGCAGGACGGCGAGCCTCCCACCGCGGGACCCCAGGAAGCGGAGGACGAGGGCGACGGCTCGGACCACGAGGTTCCTGCAGCCGAAGGCGAGGAAACCGGCGATACGGAGGGCACGGAGGTCGAGGGCGCGGAGACTGCGAGCGCGGAGGCTGAGGCTGCGGAGACCGCGAGCGCGGAGACTGAGGCTGCGGAGACCGCGAGCGCGGAGACCGAAGCCGCGGAAACCGCGAGCGCGGAAGCCGACGACACGGAAACCGACGACGCGCAGACCGATGCGGACGACGCGGCTCAGGAGAACGCACAAAACCCGGAGGCGGCCGACAACCAGCCTCCGCCCGAGGACCACGAACTCGAGCTGGAGCTGAAGCCGCGGGAGCCGGGATGGGATGGCAACTGGTCGTCCCCGGAGTCGAAGCCGCAAAGCGAGCAGCCCGTCGCGCAGCAGGAAACCGTGGTCACCACTGAGACCGAGCCGAGCGGTGAGGCCGCCGGGCAACAAGCCGAGCAGCAAACCGAGCGCCAAGCAGACCAACAAGCCGAGCAGCAAACCGAGCGGCAAGCCGACCAACAAGCCGAGCGGCAAGCCGACCAACAAGCAGACCAACAAGCCGAGCAGCGAGGGCCCGAGGCGCCCAACCCCTACCGCGGCGAGTTCGACCCCAAGACCGGCGAACTGGAACTCGACCGGGACGCTCCCGGCAAGCCCACGGAAGCCCAGCGTGAGCACGAGGCCGGAGACGCCGTCGCCGGGCCGTGGAACACGGACTTCGACAACAGTGAGGTCGTCGCGCGGTACGAGGACGGGGACGGCTGGGAGGTCGGCCCCGATACGCCCGCCGAACGCGAACAGCGGATGGAAGACCTGGCCGAAAAGCTCAAGGGCGAGCAGACGGTCGCGGAGCGGCTCGCCGAAGACGGGGCCGATCTCGCCGAGCCGGCCGTCAAGCTCTGGGAGGCCGCGCAGGCCAAGAACGAAGCCCAAGCCGAAGCCAAGGCGGACCCGGCGCACGAACACACCGTCACCACCGAGGACCACCCACACTTCGAGCCGGCCGAGTCGCAGGCCTCCACCCCGGACATGATCGGCTCCGTGGCCATGACCGGGGTGGCGCTGGCGGCCATGGCGCGGCAGTGGCTCGCCGATCGGCGCGGCGGCGCGACCGCCCCCGACGAAGACGACGGGTGAGCCGCTAACCCTCGGGGTAGAAGAGGAACAGCGTGCAACCGGTAGCGCTGGCGGGCACGTGCCAGGATCCGGCCGGGGCGTGCAGGAACGTCCCGGCCGGATGACTGCCGGCGCCGTCGTCGAAGGTGCCCGCTACCACGTAGACCTCCTCCGGACCGGGCTCGTGCACGTCCCGGTGCGGCCACGACGTGCCGGGGTCCATCTCCAGGACGTGGGCGTGGGCGCCGTTCGCACCCGTCCACAGTGGACGCAGCCGGATGCCGGGGAACAGCTCCCGGACGGGAGCGTCGGCGACGGACACGGACGTGTAGCCCTCTTGGGCGAGGATCTCCGGGTGCATGACTTCACCGTGCCGGGCGCCGCCGCGGCGGGACAGTGTCCGAAAAGACGCCGTGGGGTACATTCCTGCCATGCATCGCGTGGTGGCCCTCGTCCGGCCGGTGCAGTCGACGTTCGAGCTCGGCATCGCCGCCGAGGTGTTCGGCACCGCGCGGGCCGGGATCCCGCGGCACTACGAGTTCGAGGTGTGCGCCGAGACGCCGGGTCCGGTGCCGACGACGGCCGGGTACGCGATGGCCGTGCCGCACGGCCTCGAGGCGCTGGAGACCGCGGACACCGTGCTCGTCCCGGGCTGGGCGTCGGTGGAGGCGCCGCTGCCCGCCCGCGTGCGGCGGGCGCTGCTCGCGGCGCACGCGCGTGGCGCACGGCTCGTCACGATCTGCTCGGGGGTCTTCGCGCTCGCCCGCACCGGGCTGTTGGACGGCCGCTCGGCGACGACGCACTGGGCGCGGGCCGCGCAGCTCCGGCGGGAGTTCCCGGAGGTCAGCGTGGAACCGGACGTCCTCTACGTCGACCACGGCGACGTCGCCACGAGTGCCGGGGCCGGCGCCGGCTTCGATCTGTGCCTGCACCTCGTCCGGAAGGACCACGGAGCGGCGTACGCGGCCCTGCTCGCGCGGCACATGGTGCTGCCGCCGCACCGCGAAGGCGGGCAGGCGCAGTACGCGCCGCCGCCCGGCGCGGACGACGACCTCGACGGCCTCCTGGAGTGGGCCGGTGCCCGCCTCGGCACGCCGTTGCCGGTGGGTGAGCTGGCCGCGCGGCTCAACGTCTCCCCGCGCACGCTGGCCCGGCGCTTCGCCGACCGGCTCGGGACGAGTCCGGGCGCGTGGCTGCTGGCCCGCCGGGTGGCGGCGGCGCGCACGCTGCTGGAGGAGACGGACCTGCCGGTGGAGGCGGTCGCGGCCCGCGTCGGCCTGGTCTCGGCGGTCAACCTGCGCCGCCGGTTCCGCGAGCGCGTGGGCACCACGCCGGGCGCTTACCGGCGGGCGTTCCGGGCTCCCTAGATGTACTCGGAGATCTCGACGCCGTACGTCCCCGGCTCGAGGGCCTCGAAGATGTGCGGGACGTCGCCGGGGTAGCAGATGTAGTCCCCGGGCAGGAGCTCCTCCGGGTCGTCCATGACGCCGACGCGGGCCCGGCCCGCGCACAGCACGATGTGCTCGACCACGCCGGTCATGTGCGGGTCGGAGCGCCGGGGCGTGCCCGGCTCGCCGCGGACGACGTAGATGTCGCGGCGGGCGCCGGTGGGGCAGGCCGACAGCAGCGTGCACGCGTAGTCGGCGTGTTCGGCGAACACCGTCGGTCCCTTGCCCGCGCGGACCACCCGGACCTTCGGCCGCTCCGGTTCGACCAGCCGGGAAAAGGGTACGTCGAGGGCGACGCCGAGGGCCCACAGCGTCTCGACGCTCGGGTTGCCGGTGCCCGACTCGAGCTGCGAGAGCGTCGACTTGGCCAGGCCGGCGCGCCGAGCGACCTCGGTGAGGGACAGCCCCGCGCGGGTGCGTTCGCGGCGCAGGGAGGCCGCGATGATCTCCAGCGGTGCCCCGCCGGCTTCCTGGGACATACCTGTTCGCTCCATCGGTCTTCTCGTTCGCCTTGACGAACACGGGGCTGTGCGTTCACTCTAGAACACATGCGTTCGATATGGCGAACACTCGATCGTGGCCTCGCCCGTGACATCGGCCTGGTCTGTCTCGCCGATTGTCTCGTGGGGGTCTCCTACGGCGCCATCGCGGTGAGCTCGGGCTTCCCGCTGTGGCTGCCGATGCTGATGTCGGTGCTGGTCTTCGCGGGAGCGTCCCAGTTCATGTTCATCGGCATCGTGGCGGCGGGCGGCAACCCGTTCGCGGCCGTGCTGGCCGGGCTGCTGGCCAACGCCCGCCACCTGCCCTTCGGCTTCGCGATCGGCGACGTCCTGGGCAAGCGGTGGGCGGCCCGGCTCGCGGGCAGCCACCTGATGATCGACGAATCGGTGGCGTTCGCGCTGGCCCAGCAGGAGGCACACCGCCGCCGCGCGGCCTACTGGGCGTGCGGGATCGGCCTGTTCGCCTGCTGGAACCTCGGCGTGGTCGCCGGCGCGTTCGCCGGGACGGCGATCAGCGACACGGACGCGTTCGGCCTGGACGCGGCGTTCCCGGCGGTCCTGCTGGCGCTGGTGCTGCCGTCGCTGCGCGACAAGGCGGCCCGGCTGCCGGTGCTGATCGGGGTGCTGGTCGCGCTGGCCGCGACGCCGTTCCTGCCGGCCGGGCTGCCGGTGCTGCTGGCGCTGGCGGGCGTGCTGGCCGGGGTGTTCGCGAAGGAGCCGGAACCGGCGGAGGCGCGCTGATGGACGGGACGGAACTGCTGGTCGCCACGGCGGTGCTGGCGCTCGGGACGTTCGCGTTCCGGTTCGCGGGGCCGGCGTTGCGCAGCCGGGTGAAGCCGACACCGAAGGCGGAGCGGCTGATGGCGCTGGCGGCGGTGGTGCTGCTGGCGGCGCTGGTCGCGGTGAGCGCGCTGACCGAGGGGCACGGGTTCGCGGGGATCGCCCGGCCGGCCGGGGTCCTGGTCGCCGGGGTGCTGGCCTGGCGGAAGGCCCCGTTCGCGCTGGTGGTCGTCGCGGCCGCGGCGACGGCGGCGCTGCTGAGGCTGGCCGGCGTCCCCTGACGGCCCGCGCCCGGCTCGGCTTGACGTGCGGAAAGGGGCATTACGCGTGATCGGAGGGGCATCATGCGTGATCAGGCGGGCATCACGCGTGATCGGAGGGGTTCTGACCTGCCGGTAAGCTGCCTGGCCGGTACGTCTAGGCTGGTGGGAAGGTCTTTCGGGAGGTCGGGTGTCGTCGGAACCACTCATCGGGGTGCTCGCCATGCAGGGTGCCGTGCGCGAGCACGTCGCCATGCTGGCCGAAGCCGGCGCGCGGGCCGTGCCGGTGCGGCGCGCCGCTGAGCTGTCCGAAGTGGACGGTCTGGTGCTGCCCGGTGGCGAGTCCACCACCATGTCGCGGCTGCTGGAGAGCTTCGAACTGCTGGAACCCCTCAAAGCGCGGATCGCCGGCGGGCTGCCCGCCTTCGGCTCCTGCGCCGGGATGATCCTGCTCGCCCGGCAGACCCTCGACGGGCGGCCCGACCAGCAGCAGCTCGGCGGGCTCGACGTCGTCGTCCGGCGGAACGCCTTCGGCAGGCAGGTCGACTCCTTCGAGGCCGACCTGGACTTCGCCGGGGTCGACGGACCGGTGCACGCCGTCTTCATCCGCGCTCCCTGGGTCGAGAAGGCCGGTGACGGCGTCGAGGTGCTGGCCACCGTCAGCGGCGTGCCCGGCGTCGGGGAGGACACCGCTAGGATCGTCGCGGTCCGGCAAGGGGCGGTGCTGGCGACCGCGTTCCACCCGGAACTCACGCCCGACGTGCGGGTGCACCGGCTGTTCGTCGACCTCGTGCGAAAGGCTGCCTGAGACGCGGTGCCCGGCCGGGGTACGGAACAGATGGAGGAGAGATGAGCGGCCACTCCAAGTGGGCCACCACGAAACACAAGAAGGCCAACCTCGACGCGAAGCGCGGCAAGCTCTTCGCGCGGTTGATCAAGAACATCGAGGTGGCCGCCCGCACGGGCACCGGTGGTGGCGACCCGGACGGCAACCCCACGCTCTACGACGCCATCCAGAAGGCGAAGAAGAACTCGGTCCCGCAGGACAACATCGAGCGCGCCCGCAAGCGCGGCGCCGGTGAAGAGGCCGGTGGCGCCGACTGGCAGACCATCACCTACGAGGGCTACGGCCCGAACGGCGTCGCCGTCCTGATCGAGTGCCTCACCGACAACCGCAACCGCGCGGCGTCGGAGGTCCGCACCGCGCTGACCCGCAACGGCGGCTCGCTCGCCGACCCCGGCTCGGTGGCCTACCTGTTCAACCGCAAGGGCGTCGTGCTGATGCCCAAGGGCGACGCGGCCGAGGACGACGTCCTCATGGCGGTCCTCGACGCCGGTGCCGAAGAGGTCAACGACCTCGGCGAGAGCTTCGAAATCGTGTCCGAGGCGACCGACCTGGTGCCGGTCCGCAAGGCGCTGCAGGACGCCGGCTTCGAATACGAGTCGGCCGACCTGACGTTCCTGCCCTCGGTGAGCGTCCCGCTCGACGCCGACGGCGCGAAGAAGGTCTTCAAGCTCATCGACGCCCTCGAAGACTGCGACGACGTCCAGAACGTCTTCGCCAACTTCGACGTCTCCGACGAGGTGCTCGCCGAAGTCGGCTGACGGGGTCCAGAACGTCTTCGCACTGCGTAGCATTCCACGTCTCCGACGAGGTGCTCGCCGAAGTCGGCTGAGTTTTGCTGCGCCGTTTCCCTTGCGCCGCAACGCTTTCGTGCCCGGGCCGGAAATTTCCGGCCCGGGCACTGGGCTGTGGCGGGCCCGTCAGGCAGAATGTGCGCCGTGACCTCGACGACCCCCGCCGCAGCCGCCGACATCACCGCCGAACTCTCCGCGGAAGAACTGCGCCTCATCGAATGGATCGAGGGGCAGGCGAAGGAACGCGGCAACGCCGTCATCAACGTCGCCTCCGACGACGAAGGCGCCGGCTACTCCTTCACCGCTTGCGCGTGGGCGCTGCACAACGTGCCCGAGGCGGTCGTGGTCGGGCTGCCCGGCCAGATGGGGCAGGTGCTGCTCGACGCCTACGTCGACCGCGCCGCCAACGGCGAGATCTTCGAGGTCGGCAAGCGCTACGACGACTTCTTCGAGGGCGTCCCGGTGGTGCTCGAGCGCGTCAACAAGGGCCACTACCCGGAGTACTTCGGCACCGCGTTCCTGATCTACCCGGACGGCGACTTCCCGGCCCTGCAGCTGATCGTCGCGACGCCGGAGGGCAAGTTCCCCTGGCACCCGGACGCACCCGAGGGCTTCGACCGGTGGCAGCCGGTGCTGACCGAAAGCGGTGACCCCGAGAGCTGGACCCCCGGGGTCGACGGCCCCTAACGCGGTTCCTGGAACTTCCGCAGGTCGGCGGCCGCTTCCGGGTACCGCAGCGCCAGCTCGGCGGCAGGCGCGAACTCCACGCAGTCGTCGGTGTAGGGCGGCACGACGATCGTGCCCAGCAGGCTCCACTCGCCCCGCGTCACCGTCGCCTGCCAGGTCCCCGCGGGCACCACGACCTGCGGCCGTTCCCCGGCGGCGACGTCGGTGCCCAGCACCGGCCGCGCCACCGAGCCGTCCGGGTGCAGCAGCAGCATCTCCGCCGGCGCGCCCGCGTGGTGGACGTACACCTCGACGCGGTCCAGCCGGTGCGGCGCGGAGAACTCCGGCGCGACGAGCAGGTAGTAGATCGCGGATCCGTCGGGTGAACGCCAGCTCTGCGCCCACCGCCCGCCTTCGACGGGAAGCGGCTGAAGACCCAGGTGGGTGACGAAATCCGACGGCTGCGGCATGTCCTCCATCCTGCCGCAGACGCGCCCAGTAGCCTGCAAGCTCGAACTGATGTTCGCGGCGGGAGGAATGCGGGTGCGGGTGCTCGGGGTCGACCCCGGTCTGACCAGGTGCGGCCTGGGGGTGGTCGACGGCGGCAAGGGCCGGGCCGTCCGCTGCGTCGCCGTCGACGTCGTGCGGACGCCGGCGGACGCCGACCTGGCGCACCGGCTGCTCGGCATCTCCGACGAGGTCGAGCGCTGGATGGACCGGTACAAGCCGGCCGCGGTGGCGGTCGAGCGGGTCTTCGCCCAGCACAACGTCCGCACCGCGATGGGGACCGCGCAGGCCGGCGGGGTGGTCGCGCTCGCCGCCGCGCGCCGCGGGCTGCCCGTCGTCTTCCACACGCCGAGCGAAGTCAAGGCCGCCGTCAGCGGCTCGGGCCGGGCGGACAAGGCGCAGGTCACCGCCATGGTGATGCGCCTGCTCAACCTCGAGGTCGCGCCGAAGCCCGCGGACGCCGCCGACGCGCTCGCCCTCGCCATCTGCCACCTCTGGCGGGAGCCGATGCGGGCCCGGCTCGCCGAAGCCGAAGCCCGCGCGGCCGAAATGGCCCGCACGCATAAAGCCCGCCTCGCCGCGGCGGCGAAACAAGTCAAGAACCCAGGAGCAGCACGATGATCTCGTCGGTACGCGGAGAAGTCCTCTCGGTCGGTCTCGACCACGTCGTGGTCGAGGTCGGCGGGGTCGGCTTCGCCGTGCAGGCCACCCCGGCGACCCTGGCCACCCTGCGCCGCGGCGAAGAGGCCCGGCTGCACACCGCGCTGGTCGTGCGCGAGGACTCGCTGACGTTGTTCGGCTTCGCCGACGCCGACGCGCGCGAGCTGTTCGGGCTGCTGCAGACGGTCTCCGGCATCGGGCCGCGGCTCGCGCTGGCCACCCTCGCCGTGCTCGACCCCGACAAGCTGCGGGCCGCGCTGGTGGAAGGCAACATCACCGTGCTCACCTCGGTGCCCGGCATCGGCCGCAAGGGCGCCGAACGGCTCACCCTCGAACTGCGCGACAAGGTCACCGCGCTCGGTGGCGCCGGCGACGCGCCCGCCGTCACCGCGCCGGGCGCGCTGCGGGCCGAGGTTGTCGAGGCCCTCGCCGGGCTCGGCTTCCCGGCCAAGCAGGCCGAGCAGGCCGTGGACAAGGTCCTCGCCGACGGTGACGGCCACACCACGTCCAGCGTGCTGCGCGCCGCGCTGGCCACCCTCGGCCGGAAGCGGTAGGCCCGGCCGTGGAGTATGAGGCGGTGGACGAGGAAGAGGCCCTCTCGGCGTGGGCCCAGACCGGCGAGGAGAACGTCGAGGGCACCCTGCGCCCGCGCAAGCTCGACGAGTTCGTCGGCCAGCCGCGCGTGCGCGAGCAGCTGGAGCTGGTGCTGGAGAGCGCGCGCCGCCGTGGCGTGCCGCCCGACCACGTCCTGCTGTCCGGCCCGCCCGGGCTCGGCAAGACGTCCATGGCGATGATCGTCGCCGCCGAGCTGGGCGCGGCCATCCGGATCACCTCCGGCCCGGCCCTGGAACGCGCCGGCGACCTCGCCGCGATGCTGTCCAACCTCGCGCCCGGCGACGTCCTGTTCATCGACGAGATCCACCGGATCGCCCGGCCCGCGGAAGAGATGCTCTACCTGGCGATGGAGGACTTCCGGGTCGACGTCGTCGTCGGCAAGGGCCCGGGCGCCACCAGCATCCCCCTCGAGATCGCGCCGTTCACGCTGGTCGGGGCCACCACCCGGTCCGGCTCGCTGACCGGCCCGCTGCGCGACCGGTTCGGCTTCACCGGCCAGATGGAGTTCTACACCGATGCCGAGCTGGAGCTGGTCGTCCGCCGCGCCGCGACGATCCTCGACATCCCGATCGACCGCGACGGCTGCGCCGAGATCGCCCGCCGCTCGCGCGGCACGCCCCGGATCGCGAACCGGCTGCTGCGGCGCGTCCGCGACTACGCCGAGGTCCGCGCCGACGGCAAGGTGACCCGCGAGGTCGCCCGCGCCGCGCTGGCCGTCTACGACGTCGACGAGCTCGGTCTCGACCGCCTCGACCGGGCCGTGCTGACCGCGCTGACCAGGTCGTTCGGGGGCGGGCCCGTGGGCATCTCGACACTGGCGGTGGCCGTGGGGGAGGAGGCGACCACCGTGGAAGAGGTCTGCGAGCCGTACCTCGTGCGCGCCGGTATGCTCGCCCGCACCCCGCGTGGGCGCGTCGCTACCGCGGCCGCGTGGGAACACCTCGGCATGGTGCCGCCCGCGGACCTCCCGGGGCGCCCGGACCAGGGCGGGCCGTCGCTGTTCGAGCAGGACTGAGCGGCCCGTACCGGCGGGTGGGTGCTGGCGTCCGCGCTGGTACCTGGCACACTTGACCGGAGCACATACCCAAAAACCGGACATTTCGGCAGGGCCCGGGTGTCCGTCGAACGGAGAATCATGCAACAGCTATTGCTGCCCCTGCTGCTCGTGCTCGTCCTCGCCGTGCCGCTGGTGATGAGCACGCGTAAGCAGAAGAAGCAGCAGGCCGCGCAGCAGGAACTGCAGAGCAGCCTGGCGCCCGGTGACCGCGTGATGACCACGTCCGGTCTCTACGGCACCGTCGCCGACGCCTCCGGTGACACCACGATCGACATCGAGATCGCGCCCGGTGTCGTCACCACCTGGCTGCGGCTGGCCGTCCGCGAGAAGGTCGAGCCCGTCGTCGAGACCGACGAGGACTCCGCCGACGAGGTCGAGGAGACCGTCGAGGAGCCGAAGGCCGTCGAGGCGGCCTCCGTCAAGGACAGCGAGCCGCAGACCACCGCGCAGGTGGCGCCGCCGCTGGAGCACGGCAAGAAGTAAGCCCCCGCGGCACTCCTGGGCGGGGCCGGGAATCCCGACGAAAGTCGGTACGGCCTCGCACGCCGGGCTCACGCAGCACCGAGTAGTGTCTCGGTGCTGCGTGCGTGTCCGCCGTCATACCCGTGCCCGGGGGTGAATCGCACACAGTCCCTCCCGGTAACCCTCCGGGCGGGCACCGCAACGTTGGGGTCCACCCCGTCCGAGGAGACCGAAGCACCGTGGCAGCTTCAGCCGGGCATCTCCGCCCGGGACGCTATCTCGCCCTGTTCGCCCTGATCGTGATCGTCTTGTACGCGCTGGTGTTCCTCACCGGCAACCACAAGCCGACCCCGAAACTGGGTATCGACCTGCAGGGCGGCACCCGGGTCACGCTCACCGCCCGCACCCCCGACGGTGGCCAGCCGACCCGGGAGTCCCTGAACCAGGCGCGCCAGATCATCGAACGGCGCGTCAACGGGATCGGCGTCAGCGGCACCGAGGTCCTCCTCGACGGCAACAACGTCGTGATCACGGTCCCGGGCGAGCAGGGCGACCAGGCGAAGAACCTGGGCAAGACCGCGAAGCTCGGCTTCCGGAAGGTCGTCTCGAACGCCACCCAGCCGGTGGTGCCGCCGCAGCCGAACACGCCGCCGCCCGCCACGGGTACCCCGACCTCGGGCGCGCCGACCACGCCGACTTCGGGTGCGCCGAACAGCACGCCGCCGACGTCGAGCGCGCCGCCGACGGCAGGCGGGGGTGGCGGGGCCGCGGCCGCGCCGCAGCAGAACACCACGCCGGCCCCGCCGAGCAGCAGCACCCCGCCGCCGCCCGCGTCGACCCCGGCGCCGGCGCCCTCCGACGGCTCGGTGGACGCCAAGACCGCGCAGGAGATCCAGGCCGCCAAGGCGGTCCGGCAGAACCCGCAGCTGATCGGCGCCGACGGCCAGCCGAACCAGGAGCTCGTCGCCCAGGCGATGGCGTCGCTGACCTGCGCGCCGAACGCCAAGGACCCCCTCGAGGGCAACGACGACCCGAAGCTGCCGCTGGTCGCCTGCGGTGACAACGACACCTACAAGTACCTGCTGGAGCCGGAGTTCCTGCCGGGCACCGAGATCGCGGACTCGACCTCGGGCTACGACCAGCAGCGCGGCCAGTGGGTGGTGAACCTCAGCTTCAAGAGCGAGGGCACCAAGACCTGGGCCGACTTCACCTCGAAGAACACCGGCCAGCAGGCCGCGTTCGTGCTCGACACGCAGGTCGTCTCGGCGCCGAACATCCAGGTGGCCATCCTCGACGGCAACACCCAGATCACCGGCAAGTTCACCCAGACCGAGGCGAAGAACCTCTCGGACATCCTCAAGTACGGCTCGCTGCCGCTGTCGTTCGCGTCGTCGGACGCGACCACGGTGTCGGCGACCCTCGGCCTGGCGTCGCTGCAGGCGGGCCTGATCGCCGGCGGCATCGGCCTGCTGGTGGTCTTCGTCTACTGCCTGTTCTACTACCGGCTGCTCGGCGTGCTCACCATCCTGTCGCTGGCGTTGTCCTTCTCGCTGGTGTACGCGGTGCTGGTGCTGCTCGGCCGCTGGATCGGCTACACGCTGGACCTGGCGGGCGTCGCCGGCCTGATCATCGCCATCGGTATCACGGCGGACTCGTTCGTCATCTACTTCGAACGGCTCAAGGACGAAATCCGGGAGGGCCGGACGTTCCGGTCCGCGGTGCCGCGCGGCTGGGTCCGCGCCCGGCGCACCATCCTGGCGTCGGACGCGGTGAGCTTCCTGGCCGCGGCCATCCTGTACGTCATCGCGGTCGGCGACGTCCAGGGCTTCGCGTTCACCCTCGGCATGTCCACGGTCCTCGACCTCGTCGTCGTGTACCTGGTGACGCACCCGCTGGTCGCGCTGGTGTCCACGTCCAAGAACGCGTTCCTGTCCAATCCGAGGCACCTGGGCCTCGGTGCCGTGCAGCAAGTGGGTTCGCAGCGGAAGAAGTCGACCTCGGTCGGCCGCGCGAACGTGAAGGAGGCCTGACATGGGGGTCGAAGAACTGGGCACGGACGCCGAAGGCAACGCCAAGGTGGCGGCGAAGCCGGGCAAGAAGGAAAGTGTCTTCCGCCGGCTGTACGTCGGCACCGGCGCGTTCGACGTCGTCGGCAAGCGCAAGCGCTGGTACGTCTTCTTCGGCGCGCTGGTGCTGGTGTGCCTCGCCTCGATGATCATCCGCGGCTTCAACCTCGGCATCGACTTCGAGGGTGGCACCCAGATCCAGATGCCGGCCAACGGCATCCACGGCGTGATCACCGAGGAGCAGGCGAAGGAGTCGTTCCAGAAGGCGCTCGGCCGGCCGGCCACGGAGGCGCAGAAGGTCGGCACGGGCAACGCGGCGACCATCCAGATCCGCACCGACACGCTGAACGCGGCCGACGTCGCGAAGGTCAAGCAGGGCCTGTTCGACGATCTCGGGCCGAAGGGCTCCAACGGCCAGCCCAGCGTCCAGGCCATCAGCGACAGCGCGGTGAGCGCGTCCTGGGGTGGCGAGATCTCGCAGAAGGCGCTGATCGCGCTGGGCGTGTTCCTCGTCGCGGTGGTCATCTTCCTGGCGGTCTACTTCGACACCCGGATGGCGGTGGCCGCGCTGATCTCGCTGCTGCACGACATCCTGGTGACGGCCGGTGTGTACTCGCTGGTCGGCTTCGAGGTCACCCCGGCGACCGTGATCGGCCTGCTGACCATCCTCGGGTTCTCGCTGTACGACACGGTGGTGGTGTTCGACAAGGTCCGCGAGAACACGCGCGGCCTGCTCGGGCTGACCCGCCGCACCTACGGCGAGGCCGCGAACCTCGCGCTGAACCAGACCCTGATGCGGTCGTTCAACACGGCGTTCATCGCGCTGCTGCCGATCCTCGGCCTGCTGGTCGTCGGGTACATCCTGCTCGGCTCGGGCACGCTGCAGGACCTGGCGCTGGTGCAGCTCACCGGTACCCTCGTCGGCGTCCTGTCGTCGGTGGCACTGGCGACGCCGCTGCTGGTCGACCTGAAGATGCGCGACCCGAAGTACAAGCAGCAGGCCGAGCGGGTCCGCCAGCGCCGTGCCAACCAGGAGCGCAAGGCGGCGGGCGAGGACTTCGACGCCTCGGACGACGACGCTTTGGCGAAGGAACTGCGCAAGGAGAAGGCGTACGCGGCCGCGGCCAGCGTTCCCGCCCGGATCCAGAAGCAGCGCCCGGCCGGCAAGCCCGCGGGCAAGCGGAAGCGCTGACGTGGAGCTCGACGACGCCCTCGGCCTGATCGCCGAGGTGCCGGACTTCCCCGAGCCCGGCGTGCTGTTCCGCGACCTGAGCCCGCTCTTCGCGGACGCGGGCGCGTTCAAAGCGGTGACCGACGCGCTGGCGAGCACCCTCGACCCTTCGGTCGAGGCTCTCGCCGGCGTGGAGGCCCGCGGGTTCCTCCTGGCCGCGGCCGTCGGGTACGCCCGCGGCCTCGGCGTGGTGCTGATCCGCAAGCCGGGCAAGCTCCCGGCCGTCGCGGGCCGCGTCGACTACGCCCTGGAGTACGGCACGGCGACGGTGGAGCTGCCGGCCGGCGTGGTCCGGCCGGGTCAGCGCATCGCGGTCCTCGACGACGTCCTGGCCACGGGCGGCACGGTCGCGGCCACGGGCAAGCTCCTGGAGGACGCGGGCGCGGTGGTCGACAGCGTGTCGGTGGTCCTGGAACTGGCCGCCCTCGGCGGCCGGGACGTCCTGGGCGACCGCAAGGTCCACGCCCTCCGCACCTGCTGAACCGCCGCACCAGCCGGAACGTGCGCGTTCCGGCTGGTGACGGGTCCCACATCCCCCTGAACGGGCGCACTCGACAGGGCTGCGAGGCGCAACGGCTACCCTGGTGGTCCGAAGGCCGCACGAGCAGCAGGAGGTGCGGGTGAGCCAGGAGCTCGACGCCGCGGTGCCCGCGAAGCAGGGCGCCCAGCAGAACGGGCAGGCGGCGGCACAGCCCGCGTCGCCGAAGCCGAACGGTGCGGCGCCGAACCCGTCCGCGACCCGGCGGGTCCGGGCGCGCCTGGCCCGGCGGATCACCGCGCAGCGGGCCGCCCCGGTCAAGCAGGTCCTCGAACCCCTGGCCGTCATCCACCGCGAACTCCACCCCAACGGCGACCTCGGGCTGCTCCAGCGCGCCTACGACGTCGCCGAGGAGCTGCACCGCAACCAGCGGCGCAAGTCGGGCGACCCGTACATCACCCACCCCCTCGCCGTCGCCACCATCCTCGCCGAGCTGGGCATGGACACCACCACGCTCGTCGCGGCGCTGCTGCACGACACGGTCGAGGACACCGGCTACGCCGTCGAGAGCCTGAAGGCCGACTTCGGCGAGAAGGTCGCCGAGCTGGTCGACGGCGTCACCAAGCTGGACAAGGTGCAGCTCGGCTCGTCGGCCGAGGCCGAGACCATCCGCAAGATGGTCATCGCGATGGCCAAGGACCCCCGGGTGCTGGTCATCAAGCTCGCCGACCGGCTGCACAACATGCGCACCATGCGCTTCCTGCCGCCGGAGAAGCAGGCCCGCAAGGCCCGCGAGACCCTCGAGGTGCTCGCGCCGCTGGCCCACCGGCTCGGCATGGCCACGGTCAAGTGGGAGCTCGAAGACCTCGCGTTCGCGATCCTGCAGCCGAAGAAGTACGACGAGATCGTCCGCCTGGTCGCCGACCGCGCGCCCTCGCGTGACATCTACCTGCGCTCGGTCATCACCGACCTGACCAGCAACCTCGTCTCGTCGCGGATCACCGCGAAGGTCGAGGGCCGGCCGAAGCACTACTACTCGATCCACCAGAAGATGATCGTCCGCGGCCGCGACCTGGACGACATCCACGACCTGGTCGGCGTGCGGATCCTGGTCGAGGACGTCCGCGACTGCTACGCGGCGATGGGTGTCGTGCACGCGCTGTGGCAGCCGGTGCCCGGCCGCTTCAAGGACTACATCGCGCAGCCGCGCTTCGGTGTCTACCAGTCGCTGCACACCACGGTGATCGGTCCGGACGGCAAGCCCCTCGAGGTGCAGATCCGCACCTACGAGATGCACCGCACGGCCGAGTACGGCATCGCCGCGCACTGGCGCTACAAGGAAACCAAGGGCACGCACACCGGCAACGCGATGGACGTCGACGAGATGGCGTGGATGCGCCAGCTCCTCGACTGGCAGCGCGAGGCGGCGGACCCGGGTGACTTCCTCGAGTCCCTGCGCTACGAGCTGGCCGCGCGCGAGATCTTCGTCTTCACGCCGAAGGGCGACGTCATCACGCTGCCGGTCGACTCGACGCCGGTCGACTTCGCCTACGCCGTGCACACCGAGGTCGGCCACCGCTGCATCGGCGCCCGCGTCAACGGCCGCCTGGTCGCCCTCGAACGCAAGCTGGAAAACGGCGAAGTCGTCGAGATCTTCACGTCGAAGGCGGAGAACGCCGGGCCGTCGCGCGACTGGCTGCAGTTCGCCGGCTCGCCGAAGGCACGCGCCAAGATCCGCCAGTGGTTCGCCAAGGAACGCCGCGACGAGGCGATCGAGGGCGGCAAGGAAGCCATCACCAAGGAGATCCGCAAGGTCGGCCTGCCGATCCAGCGGCTGGTCTCGGCGGAGTCGATGGGCGCGGTGGCCACCGAGCTGCGCCACGCCGACATCTCGTCGCTGTACGCGGCGGTCGGCGAAGGACACACGAGCGCGAAGCACGTCGTGCAGCGCCTGGTGGCGCTGATCGGCGGGGTCGACGCGGCGGAGGAGGAGCTCGCCGAGCGCGCGACACCGTCCACGGTGACCCGCCGCCGCGGCTCCAACGACGTCGGCGTGGTGGTCAAGGGCGCCAGCGACGTCTGGGCGAAGCTCGCCCGCTGCTGCACCCCGGTCCCGGGCGACGAGATCCTCGGCTTCGTGACCCGCGGCGGCGGCGTTTCGGTGCACCGCACGGACTGCACGAACGCCGGCGACCTGCAGTCCCAGCCCGAGCGGCTGGTCGAGGTCGAGTGGGCGCCCTCGGCGTCGTCGGTGTTCCTGGTGGCGATCCAGGTCGAGGCGCTCGACCGCCACCGCCTGCTGTCGGACGTCACCAAGGTGCTGGCCGACGAGAAGGTCAACATCCTGTCGGCCTCGGTGACCACGTCCCGCGACCGGGTCGCGGTCAGCCGCTTCTCGTTCGAGATGGGCGACCCGAAGCACCTGGGCCACGTCCTGAAGGTGGTCCGCGGCGTGGAGGGCGTCTACGACGTCTACCGCGTGACGTCGGCTTCCTGAGGCTGCCGGTCCGGTCGCCGCGCCCGCAGGCGGCCATCGCGGTGCGCAGGGCACCGGAAAGGCGCTAGAACAGCGCGGCGACCAGCGCGCCCAGCGGCGGCAGCGCCTGGGCGAACGCGCCACCCCGGCCGGCCCCACGGGGACGGCTGAGGGCCAGCACGTCCGAGACGCCGAGGGCGATCCCCGCCAGCAGCAGCCGGGCGCAGGCGGTGCGGCGGGACGTCGCCGCGCTCCCCACCGCGGGCCTCGGCGTCGCCGAGCTGCACGCCGCCGCCATCGAGCTGGTCGACCGGGTGGTGCCCGCCGAGCTGACCTGCTGGGCGTCGCTCGACCCGGACACCGCGGTGATCAGCTCGATGACCAGCGGCCGGGCCCGCATCCCCGGTGAGTACGAGCCCTTGCTGGCCGCCTACGAGTACGACGGCGCCCAGCCCACACCTTCGCTGACCTGGCACAGCTGCTTGTGGGGGTTCCGGGTGGCGGAGCCCCCGGCCCGGGGCGGAGCCCCCGGATGTCGCAGCGGCCGGTGCCGGTGGCGCGCCTGTCCGACCTGCCCCGCCGGGCCGTCGAGCGCAGCGGACGGCTCACCGAGGTCTGGCGGCCGCTGGGACTCGGTCACGAACTGCGCGTGGTGTTCCGGGTCGACGGCACGGCGTGGGGCGCGGCCGGCCTGGTGCGCCGCGGCGAGTTCGGCGACCGCGAGGTCGAGTTCCTGACGTCGGTCGCCCCGGCACTGACGGCGGCGACGCGGGTGGGGCCGCCCGCACCCGCGGTGCGGGGGAGCGGGCGGACCCGGCGATCGTGGTCGTCGGCCCGGACGGCAGGCAGCGGACGGCCACCGCGGCGGCGGAGACCTGGCGGTCCGAGCTCGACGAGATCGCCCCGGGCCGGTTCGCGGTCATGGTGCGCGCGGTGGTGACCGGGGCCCGCGCGGCGGCGACGGGGACGTTCCGCGCCCGCGTCCGCGACGCCCGCGGCGGGTGGATCGTGGTGCACGCCGGCCGGTTGGTGGCCGGGGAGGACGACGGCGAGACGGTCGTGACGTTCGGCCGCGCCTCAGGTGCCGAGCTGCTGGGCGTGCTGCTCGCCGCCTACGGCCTGACCGCCCGGGAACGCGACGTCTGCCACGAGGTGCCGGCCGGACTGTCCACATCGGACATCGCGGCCCGGCTGGCCATTTCGGCGCACACGGTGCAGGACCACCTCAAGTCGGTGTTCGGCAAGGTCGGCGTCCGCAGCCGTGGGGAACTGACCGCCGCGCTGTTGTCGTGACAGAACCGCGCCGGAATTACCGTCCCGGGGGCCGCGGCTGCATGATACGGTCCGCAACTTGCGGGGGAGCGACCCCGCTCCCGGCCTGACAAGGGGAGCCGCATGGCCGACGACACCACGCGCTACCTCTGCGCCGCGTCCTACCTCGATCCCGCCTACGGCAAACGGGCCATCACCGAGTTCCTCGTCGAGCCCACCCGGCCGGTCCCGCCGTCGACCGGGCTCGACGCGGGCGTCGTGCTCACCGAGGCGGTGCGGGCGCGGGCGCGCCGCAAGAACTACGACGGGCTGCTGGTGCTGCTCATGGCCGTCGTGATCGGGCTGCTGTGGGACAACCCGTTGCTCTACGCCTGGATCGTGGTGTCGCTGGTGCTCGTCGGCGTGCGGATGGGGCGGAAGGCGACCGCGCCGGAGAAGCCGGTCAAGCCGAAGGCGATGATCCTGCTCGCCGCCGGGATCGTCGTCGCCTGGCTGCTGCTGTCCTATTCGGACGAGCTCTTCGGCTCCGGGAGCCGGTACTCCTCGCGCTACTACGACGACATCGAATACGACGACTCGTCCGGTGGCGAGACCGCGCGGACCGTCATCGGCATCGTGCTCGCGGTGGTCGTGTGCGTGGTCGTGACGATCGAGCGCTGGTCCCTGTGGAACCTGGTGACGACGCGCTTCCGGCGGTTCGCCCAGCCCGCCGACGACGGTGGCGGCGGCCTCACCGGGCTGCTCACCGAAGACTTCCGGGGACAGCTCGCCCGCTACCGGGCCGGCGCGGAGGCCGCCGAGCCGGCCGGGGCGCCGTTGGTCGTCTACCGCGGGTACAACCCCTTCGTGGGCGCCGGGTTCCGGCGTGACGCCTGGTCCATGGCGGTCCCGCTGGAGCGGGTCGAAGACGGCGAAGGCCGGCCGCGGCTGACGACCGAGGCGTTGTACGACGGGATCCGCGAGGCGTTCGCGAACCTCCGCCACGCGAACGCGCTGACGCCCGACAACCGGCTCGGCGCGCTGACCGTGACCGAAGCGGTGTTCACCCCGGCCGCCGCGCTCATCGACCACCTGGGGGAGCCGGACGCCGCGACCTACCTGCCGGACGTCGCGCACCCGCCGCAGACCCGGCTGACCCCGGCCGCCGTCGCCCGGCTGCGCACCGAACCGAAGGAATGGGCGCGCTACTACCTTTCCTTCCAGGTGGAGACGTGGGACCGCGAGCTGGTGCTCACGACGTTCCTGCACGTCGCCGTGGACGACACGACGCTGTACGTCGAGTGGACGCCGTTCATGCTGCCGCCGATCCGGGCCGACTACCGCGTGGTGGACAAGATGCGGCCGGACTCGCTGCGCCCGCTCGGCCAGGGGCTGCTGGCCTGGCTGGAGATGCCGGCGAGCCTGCCGGGCCGGATCCTGAACCTCGTGTCGTGGATCCGCCACCCGAAGCGCGAGCCCGGCGTCCTGGACCCCGACCGCTACGGCGCCGCGCACACCCTGCGCGAACTCGGGTCGGTCAACCTGTTCACCGACTACTTCCAGCTCGTCGACATCGAACGGTACGAAAAGATCCTCGAAAGCCGGCTGCTCCCGGCGATCGGCAAGCTGCTGGACGACGCCGGGTTCTCGACGGCGAAGTTCGAGGAGCAGGCGGCGGTCGTGATCAACAACGACATCACCATCGGCGGCGACAACAGCGCCCCGATCAGCCAGACCGGGCTGCGCGGCCGGCGCCCGCGCCCGCCGGCCGCACCCGGCGGACGGACCAGGACGGAGGCCTGATGGGACACCGGATCACCAACAAGGTCAGCATCGGCGGCGACAACTCGGGGACGATCAGCCAGACCGGCATCGAAGGCGGCGGCGCCGAGACGGCGCTCCCGGCGTTGCTGGAGCTGGTCGAGCGGCTGACCACCGACGTGCGCGGCAAGGAC
Organism: Amycolatopsis sp. MtRt-6; assembly: GCF_017308975.1. Classification (GTDB taxonomy): domain Bacteria; phylum Actinomycetota; class Actinomycetes; order Mycobacteriales; family Pseudonocardiaceae; genus Amycolatopsis. Next base: position 167,175 of record NZ_JADWPD010000011.1, read on the forward strand.
CTGGCCAAGCAGGAGGTCCTGGAGGACACGCTGACGGATCTGGCGGCCGACCTGCGCGCGGGCGAGGCCGCGGAGCCCGCGGTGGTGCGCAGCCGCTGGGCGAAGGTCAAGGGGCTGCTGGGCGGGGTGGCGCAGTTCTCGGAGCTGGTCGCGAAGATCTCCGAGCAGGTGCAGAAGATCTTCGGCTAGAGGAACTTCCGCAGCAGGGCGTTGACCTCGTCCGGCCGTTCCATCGACGGCAGGTGCCCGGTGCCGGCCAGCTCGACGAACTCGGCCCGGGGCAACGACTCCGCCAGGTGCGCCGACAGCTCCACCAGTCCCGGCGCGTCCGACGTCCCGATCACCACCAGGGCTGGCGTGGTGATCTCGGCGAGCCGGTGCCGGGTGTCCGGGATCCGCTCCGTCCACTGTGGAGCCGTCCAGTCGTGCCGGTACACCTGCTCGCACATCTCCCGGACCAGCGCGAGCATTTCACCCGGCAGCACGGAGACATCGCGCGCGGGGCCGGCGACCAGGTACCGGATGTTGGCCTCCGCCATGGCCCGGACGTCCGCCGGGTCGACGTCGCCGTCGCGGGCCTGGTAGCGGGCGAGCCGGTCGGCGGGGACGGCCGCGGCGGTCAGCCGGGCGATGTCCGCCTGCATGTGGTCCGGCCAGGTGTGCCCGGTGAGACCCGAGCCGAGCAGCACCAGCCGGGTGACCCGCTCCGGCGCGGCGAGGGCGGCGTCCAGCGCGCACGCCCCGCCCATCGAGGCCCCGACCAGCGCGGCCTGCTCGATCCCCCGGGCATCGAGCAGGGCCAGCAGGTCCTCGTAGTGGGCGTGTTCGCCGGTTTCGCCGCCGGTTTCCCCGAACCCGCGGCGGTCGTAGCGGATCACCCGGTGGGTGGCGGCGAGCTCGGTGAACTGCGCGTCCCACATCCGGCGGTCGCCCAGTGCGGCGTGCAGCAGCACGACCGCGGGCCCCTCTCCCGCTTCGTCGTAGCCGAACGCCGTCCCGCCCACCTCGATCGCCGCCATGGTGCCAAGCTAGCCACACGACCGCGTCACACACCGCCGGTTTCGCTGAGGGCGAGAAGCTACTGTGCGGTCATGACCGACGGATTCGAGCTGACCCGCGACGGCGAAGCGGCCCGCCTGACGCTGACCCGGCCGGAGAAGATGAACGCCATCACCTACGGCATGTGGGCGGCCATCCCGGACGTCGTCGCCGAGGTGGAGGCCGATCCCGCGCTGAAGGCGCTGGTGATCGCCGGGGCCGGGAAGCACTTCTCCGCCGGCGCCGACATCAGCGAGTTCGGCGAGCTGCGGACCACCGCCGAAGGCGCGGCGAGCTACGACAAGGCCGTCGAGGGCGCGGTCGTCGCCCTCACCGCGATGCGCAAGCCGTCCGTCGCGATGATCCAGGGCAACTGCATCGGTGGCGGCTGCCAGATCTCGGTCGCCTGCGACTTCCGGTTCGCCGCCGAGGGCGCGCGGTTCGGCATCACCCCGGCGAAGCTCGGCATCGTCTACCACTTCGGGTCGACGCGCCAGCTCGTCTCGCTCGTCGGCCCCGCGCACGCCAAGTACTTCCTGCTGTCCGGCGAGCTGATCACCGCCGCCCGCGCCCGCGAAATCGGCCTGCTCAACGACGTCTTCCCGGCCGGCGACCTCGAAGCCTCGACGCTGGCCTTCGTCGAGACGCTGTGCTCGCGCTCGCAGGCGTCGGTCCGCGGGATGAACCGGATCATCGAAAAGATCGTCGCCGGGCAGGAAACCCCGGACGCCGAGGTCGAGGAGATCCGCTCGGAAGCCCTGCACGGCGAGGACTACGCGGAGGGCGTCGCCGCGTTCCTCGAGCGGCGCCCGCCGCGGTTCACCTTCCGCTGATCAGCCGTCCAGGTAGGCGTGGAAGTGCTCGGCGACGACGTCGGTGACGCCGGCCGGGTCGAGCTTGCCGTCGATTTCGATGACGCGGATGCCGAGGTCCCGTGCCGCCCGCACGGCGTGGGCGGCGAGCATCCGGTCACGCGTCAGCCGGGTGCGCTGCTCGGGGATCGCCGGCCCGTCCGGCCGGTGCCGGAGCTGGTGCTGGCGGAACAGCTCGGTCGGCACCAGCACCACCATCCGGCCGGGTGAGTCCACGAGCGGGGCGACGAGCTCCGGCCGCAGCCCGCGGCCTTCGGCGAGGATCGGCCGGGGCGAGGTCAGCGCGCGCAGGTCGTCGAGGGCCCAGCGGAAGCGGTTCCCGAACTCGGCCATCATCGCGGTCAGCTGGTCGCCGGCCGGGAGGTCGTCCGGCAGCGGGGTGCCGGGCCGGGCCCGGTCGTCGTGGTGGTAGGTCGTCAGGCCGTGCCGCTCGGCGAGCAGCCGCGCGACGGTGGACTTCCCGGTCCACGGGGCGCCGCCGATCCACAGCGCCTTCTGCAGGGTGCCGAACGGATCCCAGGTCATGCGACGACTATTGCGGCCCGGCTGCCCGCTGGCCAGTGTTCCGGCGCCGGTTGATCCGTTCAGCGCAGAGTGACCCGGCGCGCACGCGGTGGGGTCACGGCTTGTCGCGCTCGCCGTCGATCACGAGCACGGTGGAGGAGTCCGCGAAGTCCGGCTCCGGACCGATCCGGAAGTGGAACCGCGAGCCGGGCCGGACCGCGGCGATCACCTGGGTTTCGGCTCGCTCCAGCACGATGATCGCGAGTTCGGTGGTGATCGGCTCCGGGCGGAACACGACGTCCGGACGCGGCTCGGGGACGACGATCGGCAGCGGCAGGGTGCCGCTGACCGAGCCGGAGCCGAAGTCCTCGTCCGCGGGCGTGGGCGGCTCGAACGGGGCCGGGGGGAGCAGCTGGGGGCGGCGCCGCCACCAGAGCCCGGCGAGCAGGCCGGTCAGCAGTCCGCCGGTGCCGCTGACGACCGACGCCAGCCCGACGCCGAGCCCGGACGTCTCCCCGGCGGGAGCGGGAGCGGGGGCCGTGGCCGGGGTGCCGGGCGGGGTCGCCGGCAGCGGCCCGAACTGCACGCCCGGCTCCGGGGCGGCGTCGTCGGGCAGCTGGAGCACCTGGCCGGGCTCGATCGCGGCGGGATCGGTGAACGGCGTGCCGTCCGGCCGCGGCCGGCCCTGGTTGAGCCGGAAGATCTCGGGGAAGCGGCGCCCGTCGCCGAGCGCGCGTTCGGCGATCTTGAACAGCGTGATGTCTTCGGGGTTGTCGGCGTGCGGCACGATGAAGTACTTGACCGGCGGCGGCTGTGGCGGATCGTCCTGCGCGAGCGCGGGACCGCCGGCGAGCACGGCGAAGAGGACGCCGGCACAGCCGGCCTGGCCGGCCCGTCCGAGGACGCGGCGGACCACGGGAACCCGGTTTTCGACCATCGTCGCACCTCTCCCCGGCGACCCTCGGCGGGCCTGGCGGTGTCACCCCTTACACGGGGCGGGTGCGGGCGCGGTTCAGATCTTGTCCCCGGCGGCACGGTTTTGCCGGCGCCGCAGATGCCGCGAATGACTCATTCGGGACGTCGGAAGTCCCGAATGAGTCATTCGCGGCAATGCCGAGCCGTGCTACGAAACGGTGACGCCGGTGAACTTCACCTGTTTGGTCGGCGCTCCGGTGCCGTCCTGCGGGTTCGGGTTCGCGATGCCCGCCTTGGCCACCGCGTCGAGCACCTTCAGGCCCTCGTCGCTGATGCTGCCGAACACCGAGTAGTCCGCGGGGAGGCCGTCGGCGTTGCCGTAGACCATGAAGAACTGGCTGCCACCGGAGTTCGGGGCCTGCGTCTTCGCCATGGCGAGGATGCCGCGGCCGTACTTGATCTCCGGGAACGCCTCGTCCGGCATCGTGTAGCCGGGACCGCCCTGGCCGTCGGTGGTCGGGTCGCCGGTCGCCGCCGGGTCACCGCACTGCAGCATCTGCAGGCCCTCGGTGCCGAGCCGGTGGCACATGGTGTCGTTGTAGAAGTTCTGCTTGGCGAGGCTGACGAAGCTCTGCACCGCGCAGGGGGCGAGCGCGCGGTCGAGCGTCAGCGGGATGTCGCCCGCCGTGCTCTTGAGCGTGACGTTCACCGTGCCGGTCGACGGCACGTTCTTGCCGTCCGGCAGGTTCACCTTCTTCGGCGCCTTGCCCGTCGTGTCGGCCTTGAAGTCGCACGTCGTCGGGTTCGGCAACGGCGTCGCCCGCTTCGGCAGCGCGGTGCGCTGCGTCGGGATCTGGAGCTCGGTCGGCGGCGGGGCGGCCGAGGACGACGACGCCGCGGCGTCCGTGCCGTCGCCGCTGTTGGCGCTCACGATCCACACCACGACACCGGCGACGACGAGGACGGCCACGCCGACTACACCAGCCCCGATCATCCGGCGTCGCTTCTGCTGCTCCAATCGGCGCTCGAGCTGCCGCTCGAGTTTGCGCTTCGCAGCTTCGCGGCGCTGCTGGTTGGTCGCCACCCCGTACCCTCCAGGTTTCCGCTCGTGTCACACGTCTGAGGTAGCGGCAGTGTATGGGCACAGCCTGTGAGGACCATGTACAGGGCCCGCTAGTCTCAACCCGATCGTGATCGGCGCCATCCGGCGCGGATGTCCGGGGAGGCGTTCGGTGCTCGTCGTCGGGTTCGGCAGCGGCCCGCTGCAGGCCAACTGCTACCTGCTGGCGGCGGCCGCCGGCGGGCCGTGCGTGGTCGTGGATCCGGGGCAGGAGGTGGCCGCGCCGCTGGCCGCCGCGCTCGCCGAGCACCGGCTGGTCCCGGCCGCTCTGCTGGCCACCCACGGCCACCCCGACCACGTCGCCTCGGCGGCCGCGCTGTCGGCCGAACACGGCGTCCCGCTGCACCTGCACCCGGACGACGCTCCGCTGTACGACGGCGAGAGCGTCCCCCTCGCGCCGGGTTCGTTCGCGGGACTGGACGTCGACGTCCGGCACGTGCCCGGGCACACCCCGGGCTCGGTGGCGCTGGGCCTGGAGACGCCCGAGGGCGGGCGGCTCGCGCTGACCGGCGACACGCTGTTCGCCGGGTCGGTCGGCCGCGGGGACGTGGCAGAGGCGGTGCGGGACCTGCTGGCGGCGTTCCCGGACGACACGGTGGTGCTGCCGGGCCACGGCCCGGCGACGACGATCGGCCGGGAACGCGCGGGCAACCCGTTCCTCGCCGGGACAGGGGCGTGACGGTGGCCGAACGCATCGCGTTGTTCGAGGAGGACCCGCGCGGCCGCCGCCGCCGCGGGATCTCGGGCCTGATCGGCGTGGTGATCGTCGCGGCGGCGTTCGGCGGGATCGCCGGCCTGATCGGCGGCACGGTGACCGGCCTGGTCGTCGCGCTGGTGATCGCCCTGCCGCTGCTGTACGTGATGGCGGTCAGCATCCGGCGCCGCGTCTGGCTGGAGGGCTCGACGCTGCTCGTGCGCACGTGGGGGCTGCGCCGGGTCGACCTGGTGACCGCGACCCGCCTCGACCTCGTCGTCGGCGACGTCCGGGGCAGCCGCACGGTGAGCCTGCTGGTCAACGCGGGACAGCGGGGGAAGGTGGCGAAGGTCGACCTCGCCGTGTTCTCCGGGACCGGCGGGCGCGAGCTGGGCATCCTGCCGCTGCGGAAGCTCGCGAACGCGCTGATGAACAACACCGAGGCGAACGGCCTCGTGTTCGGCGAGCTGCTGGTCGCCGAGCTGAAGGCGGAGGCCCGCGGCGGCGGCGTGGCGGAGCGCCCGCTCTACCGGCTGGCGTCGGTGGCGCCGTCGGGCAAGTACGTGCAGCGCTTCACGATGGAAGCGGTCAGCCGGTTCGTGGCAACGCTGGACTGAGTTTTTCCGTGCCGAGGTGTCCCGCGGGCTCGCGGGAGGCGATCAGCGCGGCCAGGACGGTGGTCACCGGCACGGCGGCGACGATGCCGACGCTGCCGGCCAGCGTCCGGATGATCTCCTGCGCGATGTCCTCGCTGCCGAGCAGCGCGCCGAGCCCGACGCCGGAGATCGACGAGTACAGCAGCACCGGGAGCGCGGCCCCGGCGTAGGCCATCACGAGGGTGTTGACCGCCGAGCCGACGTGGTCGCGGCCGATCCGCAGCCCGGAGCTGTAGAGCTCGCGCCAGGTCAGGTCCGGGTTGGCGCGCCGGAGCTCCCAGACGGCGCTGGTCTGGGTGACGGTGACGTCGTCGAGCACGCCGAGGGCGCCGATCACGACGCCGGCGAGCAGCAGCCCGCGCGCGTCGATGCCGTGGCCGAGCGAGCCGATCAGCGTCGAGGTGCTGTCGTCGAGCCCGGTCAGCGAGGCGGCGGCGGAGAAGATCGCGGACAGGACGCCGATGAGGGCGAGGCTGACGAGCGTCCCGAGCACGGCGGCGGAGGTCCGCGCGGAGAGCCCGTGGGTCAGGTAGAGGGCGATGAACATGATCGCGCCCGCCCCGGCGATGGCCACGAGCAGGGGATTTTCCCCGGCGAGGATGGCCGGGAGGATGAACAGCGCGATGACGACGAAGGAGAGCCCGAGCGCGACGAGCGCGGCAATGCCCTGCCACCGGCCGAGCACCAGGACGGCGACGGCGAAGAGCGCGGCGAGCACGAGCAGCGGGGTGCCGCGCTGGAAGTCGACGAGCTGGAAGCTGGCGGGATCGTCCGGGTTGCCGTTGTTGTAGGCGAGCACGACGGCGTCCCCGGCGGCGAAGCGCGGGGTGCTGGGCTCGATGGGGACGGTGAGACGCAGCGGCTTCCCGGTGGCCGGGCCGTCGGTCATGGTGAGGTCGACGGTCAGGCAGGGTTTCGCGTTCGGGTCCGTCTGGTCGCCGACCTGGACCTGGCCCTGGGCGAGGCAGGGGCCGGTGCTGGTGGCGCGGATGTCGGCGTGCACGGGCGTGCCCTGCGGGACGACGCTGGTGGGGGAGGGTTTGCCCCAGGGATAGAGGACGATCATGCCGACGACGGTGGCGAGGGCCAGCGGGGCGAGCAGCCAGATCAGGAGCAGCCGGACACGGCGCGACGCCGGGGCGGCGGGGCCGTGGCCATGGCCGTGACCGTGTCCGTGTCCGTGACCGACGTGGGCTTCCGGGGTCTTGCGCCGGGGGCGGGCGCCGGTTTCGGCAGCTTGTTGTGGGCCGGTGTCGCCCCGGCGGGTGCGGCGGTCGCTCCCGGTGGCTTGCTGCGGCCCGGTGTCCCCGCGGCGGCGGGGTGTCTCCGCGCGGCCGTTCTCGCCCGGGACCCGCGGCGACCCGGAGCGGGCGGCGCGCTGCGGTCCGGTGTCGCCCCGCTTGTCCGCGGCCGGGACCCGTTGTGCACCGGTCCCGGTCCGGCGGTGGGCGGGATCGGCCGCCCGGCGGGTGCCTTCGGGCGGCGTGCGGCGGGCGGGCTTCCGGGGCGCTCCCGGCGTTCCGGACGCGCCGCCGGCCGGGGAAGGGGACACCTCGTCCGTGATCCGGCGAATCGGGCCGGTTGCGTCGTCGTCCAGGTCGGGGCGGTCCACCCGCACATCCTGACAGCGGGATCCCGCACCCCGCGCGAGGGGCCGCCGACGGCCCGGTTCGTCCCGGTACGCCGATCTGGCGTGATCAGAACCGCATCTCGCGTGATTGAGCGGGTATCTCGCGTGCTTGGCGGGGCATCAGCCGTGGGCTTGGCGGACGTGGACTCGCCGGTAGGCCGACGGGGGCGTGTCGAAGTGGTCGAGGAAGGCCTGGCGCAACGTCTCCGTCGAGCCGAAGCCGCAGCGGCGGGCGATCGTGGCCAGCGGGAGGTCCGTGCCCGACAACAACCGCGCCGCGTGCTCCGTGCGGATCGTGCGGACGTAGCGGCCCGGGGTCGTGCCGAGGTGCGCGTCGAACAGGCGGGTCAGCTGGCGGGTGCTGATCCCCGCGCGGGCCGCCAGCGCCGGCGTGCCGAGGTCGGCGTCGAGGTGCTCGGTGATGTACGCCGTGAGGTCGCGGACCTCGCGGTGCTCCGGTGGCGGTCCGGCCAGGAACAAGCTCACCTGGGCCTGGTTCCCGGGCCGCTGCAGGTACGTGACGAGCATCCGGGCCGCCTCGCGGGCCAGCGACGGGCCGTGGTCGGCCTCCACCAGCGACAGCGTCAGGTCCAGTCCGCTCGTCACGCCCGCCGCCGTGTAGACGTTGCCGTGGCGGACGTACAGCGGCACCGGGTCCACCGTCACCGCCGGGTACTCCCGGGCCAGCCGGTCCGCGTAGCGCCAGTGGGTCGTCGCGCGGCGGCCGTTGAGCAACCCCGCCGCCGCGAGCACCTCCGCGCCCGTGCACACCGACGCCACCCGGCGGCTGGTGCGGGCGAGCCGCCGCACGTGGGCCAGGACGCGCTCGTCGGCCGCCGCGGCCGTGCTGCCCCAGCCACCCGACACGACCAGTGTGTCCAGGTCGCCGGCGACCTGGTCGAGGCGCAGGTGCGGCTGCAGCGTCAGCCCGGAGCAGGTGCGGATGCCGTGGCCGTCGACCGAGGCCAGCTGCAGCTCGTACGGCGGTCGCGCGCCGAGCCGGTTCGCCGCGTCGAACACGTCGGCGGGGCAGGCGATGTCCAGCAGCTCGGCGTCGGCGTAACCGACGATCACGACCCGTCTGGGTGACCCTGCCATGGTCGAACGCTAGCAGTCCCGCCCGGCACTCGGACGTGGTTCGCAGGAATTCGGACATTCGTGCCACCCCCGGCCGCCGGCCCCGCCACGGTGGACCGCATGACCGATGAGCAGAAGACCATCGCCTTCGTCGTCTACCCCGGCCTGACGCCGCTCGACCTCGTGGGTCCGCTGCAGGTGCTGAGCGCGCTCGGGCAGCTGGACCCGCGCTTCCGGACCGTCGTCGTCGGCGCCACGAAGGACACCGTCGGCACCGACACGCCGTTGCGGATCGCCCCGAGCCACACCTTCGACGAGGTGCCGGCGCCCTTCGCGGTACTGGTGCCCGGCGGCACCGTCCCGACGCTGCACGCGATGGCGGACGAGCGCCTCCTCGCCTGGCTGCGCACCGCGGCCGGCTCCGCGGAGCTGGTGACGTCGGTGTGCACCGGCTCGCTCGTCCTCGGCGCGGCCGGGCTCCTGGCCGGCAGGCAGGCGACCACGCACTGGATGTTCCGCGACCTGCTGACCGCCCTCGGCGCGACCCCGGTCGCCCGGCGGTGGGTCGAGGACGGCCCGGTGATCACCGCGGCGGGCGTCTCGGCCGGCATCGACCTGGCCCTGCACCTGGCGGAGCGGCTGGCCGGGCGCCAGGTCGCGACGAACATCCAGTTCGCCATCGAGTACGACCCCGAGCCGCCGCAGGGGGCGCTGGACTGGGCGAACCAGCCGTACGGCGACCTGAAGCCGCTGCGGGAGCACACGCTGCGCGAAGGGCTGAAGGAGCATCCGGAGCTGATGGAGAAGCTCCTCGCGCACGCCTGAGCCGACGTTCGCTCGTTTCCGCTGCTCCCAGCCCGGTTTGTGGTTAGGGTGCAGTGGTGCGAACGGGTCGATCCGGGCGGAAGGAGATCGCGCTTTTCCTCGGCGCGTGCTGAACGATGAGCTCGCAGGACGGTAAGCCAGCGGAAGAAGAGGTCGTGGCGGGTGCCACCACGGACCTCGCCAACGCCCCGGAGACGACGGGACCCGGACACCCGCCCGACGAGCATGTCCCCCTCGACCTCGCCGCCGACAAGCCGGCCGCCACCGACCGCGTCGTGTTCTGGGTGGCGGCGGTGCTCGCGGTCGCGATCATCGCCTGGGGAGTGCTCGCCCCGGGCAGCCTCGCCGACGTCGCGTCCACTGTCCTGAACGACGCCGTGATCCCCTACGGCGGCTGGGCTTTCGTGCTCACCGCCAGCGGGTTCGTGCTCTTCGCGGTGTGCCTGGCCATCAGCCGGTACGGCCGGATCCCGCTGGGGCAGGACACGGAACTGCCCGAGTTCCGGACGTCGTCGTGGATCGCGATGATGTTCAGCGCCGGGATGGGGATCGGCCTGATGTTCTTCGGCGTGTACGAACCGGTGTCCCACCTCGCCAGCCCGCCACCGGGCACCGCGGCCCCCGGCTCCGACGGAGCCGTCCACACCGCGATGGCGACGACGCTGTTCCACTGGACCGTGCACCCGTGGGCGATCTACGCGGTCGTCGGCCTCGCGATCGCCTACAGCACCTTCCGCAGGGGCCGCAGCCAGCTGATCAGCTCCGTGTTCGCCCCGCTGTTCGGGGAACGGCGCACCGAAGGCCCGCTGGGCAAGGCGATCGACGTCATGGCGATCTTCGCCACGCTCTTCGGCTCGGCCGCCTCGCTCGGCCTCGGCGCGCTGCAGGTCGGCGGCGGGATGGGCGCCGTCGGCTGGATCGACGACCCGGGCAAGGGCCTGCTGGTCGCGATCATCGCGATCCTCACCATCGCGTTCATCGCCTCGGCCGTGTCCGGGGTGGCCAAGGGCATCCAATGGCTGTCCAACATCAACATGGTGCTCGCCGCGGTGCTCGCGGTGTTCGTGCTGGTGGTCGGGCCGACCGTGCTGATTCTCAACATCGTGCCCGGCGCGATCGGCGACTACTTCCGCGAGTTCGCCGAGATGTCCGGCCGCACCGGGATGACCGGCGGCGAGCAGATGCAGACCTGGCTCGGCGGCTGGACGGTCTTCTACTGGGCGTGGTGGATCTCGTGGACGCCGTTCGTCGGAATGTTCATCGCGCGGATCTCGCGCGGCCGCACCATCCGGCAGTTCATCTTCGGGGTCATCGCGATCCCGAGCATCGTGAGCCTGCTGTGGTTCGCGATCTTCGGCGGCGCGGCGATCAGCAGGCAGCGGGCGGGCACGGACATCGCGGGCGCGGGCAGCGCCCAGTCGGCGACGTTCGAGCTGCTGGAGACCCTGCCGTGGTTCGTGCCGATCGCGGTCCTGGTGATGCTCCTGGTGTCGATCTTCTTCGTCTCCGGCGCGGACGCCGCGTCGGTGGTGATGGGGACGCTGTCCCAGCGCGGCAGCGTGCATCCGCGGAAGGGCGTGGTGGTCTTCTGGGGTGTGCTGATGGGCGCCGTCGCGGCGGTCATGCTGCTGGTCGGCGGGAACGAGGCGCTGACCGGGTTGCAGAACCTCACCATCCTGATCGCGGTGCCGTTCCTGTTCGTGATGGTCGGGCTGTGCGTGTCGGTCTGGATGGACCTGCGCCACGACCCGTTGATGCAGCAGGAGGACGCGATGATGCGGTCGCTGAAGGAACTGCACGAGGAACGCACCGACGCCGCCGCCGAGCGCCGTCGCCTGCGCGGGCGCACCCGCCGCACCTGAACCGACCGGTTACCGGGTGCGACGAGGGGGTACCTCTCCGGGGGGAGGTGAGGAGATGACATCCCGCAGCACCCCGGCCGTCCGGCACCGCACCGCGGTGGTCGGCGCGGCCGCCGGACTGGTCCTGCTGGCCGGGCTCTACCTCGTACTCGCCCCGTGGATCGCCGGCTTCGGCGGCGCGGGCGTGCTCGCGCTCAGCGACACGGTGCTCGGTCTCGTCCTGGTCGCGCTGGCGATCGCCCGCGCGGCGACGCGGCGCGTGCGCCTGCTGGGCTGGGTCGTCCCGGTCCTCGGCGTGTGGGTGGCGCTTTCGCCGTGGCTGCTGTCCTCGGCGGGGGAGACACCGCCGTCGACGGCCGCGCTGGTCGGCAACGTCGTCGCGGGCGCGGTGGTCGTGGTGGCCGGCGTGTGCTCGGCGCTCGCGGGCGAGCGCTGAGCACGCTCCGGGTGGACGTGCCGGCCCCGAGGGGGGCAAGCTCCGCCCAGGAGCGCGTGCGGGTGGAGGGGCCCGCCGCCGACCCCTGGGAGGCGTGCTGGACCCCGCCGAGATCACGACCTCGAACCCGGGCAAGATCTACTACCCCGAGGCCGGGCTGACCAAGGGCGACGTCGTCGGGCACTACCGGACGGTCGCCGAGGCGATGGTGCCGCACCTGCGCGGCCGGCCGCTGACCCTGCGCCGCTACCCGAACGGCATCGCGGGCCAGACCTGGTACCAGAAGGAGGTCAGCCCGAAGCTGCCCTCCTGGATCCGCGTCGAGGCGATCCCGCAGCGGACGACCAGCGACGTGCGGCACGTCATCTGCGACGACGGGGAGGCCGTTTCACGTTCGGATCCGGAGCCAGTCGCCGTCGGCCTTGCCCAGGCGGTACTCGCCGCCGGCGCGTTTCGCGTAGATCCCGCCGAGGCCGTTCTCCCGCGCCGCGGCGAGCACGGCCTCGCCGCCGCCGTGGAAGTAGCGCGGCACCTGCCAGTTGCCGCCGGACAGGCCGAGGTCGGCCAGCATGTCCCGGCGTTCGAGGTAGGGCAGGTCCAGCGTCGTCCGGCCTTCGTAGTGCAGCAGGTCGTAGGCGAAGAAGAACGCCGGGCAGTGCTTGGCCATCCGCTTGGCGTCGTTGCCCTCGGCGCGGCCGCGCCGGACGAGCCCCGCGGGATCCGGGCGCCCGTCGCAGACCACGACCATCTCGCCGTCGAGCAGCACCTCCGTCGAGCCCAGGGTTTCGCCGAGCTTGTGCAGCTCCGGCCAGCGTCCGATGACGTCGGCGCCGGTGTCGTCGTGCGCGGCGATGCGGCCGCCGGACACGCACAGCATCGTGCGGGCGCCGCCCCAGTCGAACTCGTAGGCCCAATCGCCGTCCTCGGCGGGCAGTTCGCCGTCGACCGCGGTCATCGGCTCGAGGAACTCGGGGGAGTCCTCGTGCCCGGGCTCGGCCGGGTCGAGGCGGCGCAGCGTCCAGTCGCCCTCGTCCTCGGGGTTGTGCCGGTTGAGGAAGAGGTACTTACCGTTCGCCTTGCCGCCGTGGAAGACGACCTCGACCTTGTGGTTGTTCCAGTGCAGGGTTTCGTAGCGCCCGGTGTCCCAGATCGCCATCCACCCGCCGCCGTACTCGCCGGCCGGGATCTCGCCCTCGAAGTCGAGGTACTCCATGGGGTGGTCTTCGGTGTGCACCGCCAGGCGCGTGACGCCGGGGGAGAGCGGCAGGCCCTTCGGCACCGCCCACGAGACCAGCACGCCGTCGCGCTCCAGCCGGAAGTCCCAGTGCAGCCGGGTGGCGTGGTGTTCCTGGATGACGAACAGGTTGTCGTTCCCAGGTTGCGGCGGGCCTTCCGGCCACGGTTCGGGAGTGCGGGAGCGACGCCGCTTGCGCCGGTACTCCTCGAGTCTGTCGGCCATGGGCGCCCCGGTACCCCTTCCGCTCGAAGAGCTTCCAGGGTAGCGGGTCACGGTGTCGCGACGGTGGCCGCCAACCCGGCGATCCCCTCCGGGCCGACGCGGCAGCAGCCGCCGATCAGCCGGGCGCCGGCGTCGACCCAGCTCCGCACGTCCGCCGGCGCCCAGCTCGCCCGGCCGGTCCACCGGCGGGCCGCGGCGTCCCACACCTCGCCGCTGTTGGGGTAGACGACCACCGGTTTCCCGGTGGCCGCCGCCGCGAGCGCGACGGCGGCCGGGACGTCTTCCGGTGCGCTGCAGTTGATCCCGGTGGCGATCACCTGCGGGACCCCGGCGGCGAGCGCGAAGGCCTCGCCGAGCGGCTGGCCGGCCCGGGTCGAGGTCCCGGCCACGGTGTAGGACAGCCACAGCGGGACGTCCAGCTCCGCCGCGATCGCGACGAGGACCGCGGCTTCCTCGACGTCCGGGATGGTTTCGACGGCGAACAGGTCCGGCCCGGCCTCGGCGAGGACCGCCAGCCGCGGCAGGTGGAACTCGCGCAGCCGCGCCGCGCTCAGGCCGTACCGGCCCCGGTACTCCGAGCCGTCGGCCAGGGACGCGCCGTACGGCCCGACCGAGGCGGCGATCCACAGTGGACGATCCGGGCCCGCGTCCCGGGCCGTCTTCGCGAGGGAAACGCTGCGGCGCAACAGCTCCGCGGTCTCCTCGGCGGAAATGCCGTGGCGGGCGAAGCCGGGGAAGCTGGCCTGGTAGCTCGCGGTGAGGACGACGCTCGCCCCGGCCGCGAAATAGGCGAGGTGCGCGTCGACGAGGGCCGCGGGATCGTCACGCAGGAGGCGCGCGGTCCACAGCTCGTCGGACAGGTCGTGCCCGGCGGCTTCCAGCTGGTTGGACAGCCCGCCGTCGAGGACGACGGGGCCGCGGGACAACGCGGTTTCGAGAGACGGCACGCGGGCGAACGTAGCATTCCCAGTCCGTGAGAGCCGATCTTCCCGCCTCGTAGGATCCCCGAGCCGAACGTCCACAAGGGACGTCCACCCCGGAAGAGTGAGCATGACGCCGAACACGCCCGCCGAACAGCCCGTGAAACGCCGGTTCGGCCTGCTGACCGCTGTGTGCCTGGTCACCGGCAACATCATCGGCGGCGGGGTGTTCCTGCTGCCCGCGACGGTGGCGCCGTACGGCACGGTGAGCCTCGTCGCACTGGGGGTGCTCACCGTGGGCGCGGTGGCGCTGGCGGTGCTCTTCGGCAGGCTTGCCGCCCGGACGCCGGTCACCGGCGGGCTCTACGTCTACCCGCGCGAGGCTTTCGGGGACTTCGCCGGTTTTGTCTCGGTCTGGTCCTACTGGACGATGACGTGGGCCAGCAACGCGGCGCTGGCGGTCGCGGCGGTGGGGTACCTGCAGATCCTGCTCCCGGTGCCCGGCGGCGCCGGCTGGCAGGCGCTGCTCGCCCTGGCGGCGTTGTGGCTGCCCGCGCTGACGAACTTCGCCGGGCTCAAGTACGTCGCCGCCGCGCAGATCGTCTCGACGGTCCTGAAGTTCCTGCCGCTGGCGGTGGTCGCCCTTGTCGGGCCGTTCTTCGTCCACGCGGGCAACTTCGGCCCGTTCGACGCGACGGGCCAGGGCGTCCTGCCCTCGATGTCGGCGGCCGCGGCGATCCTGCTGTACTCCTACCTCGGGGTCGAGTCGGCGGCGGTCAGCGCCGGCGAGGTGCGGAACCCGAAACGTAATGTCATCCGCGCGGGCGTCCTGGGCACGGTCGCCGCCGCGGTGGTCTACGTGCTGGGCACCGTCGCCGTGTTCGGCCTGGTGCCCCACACCGCGCTGGCCGGGTCGGCGGCGCCGTTCTCCGACGCGTTGAACGCGCTGTTCGGCGGGACAGCCGGTGGCGTGGTGATGGCCGTCGCGGCCGTGCTGTCGATCGTCGGCGCGCTCAACGGCTGGATCCTGATGAGCGCCCAGATGCCCTACGCGGCCGCCGTCGACGGGCTCTTCCCGCGGGTGTTCACCCGGGTGCGCCGGGGCGTGCCCTGGGCCGGCGCGCTGATCGGCGTCGTCCTGGCCTCCGTGCTGATCCTCTTCAACCACTTCGCCGGGGCCGGGCAGGTCTTCCGGGTCCTGGTGCTGATCACGAGCTTCACCGCGGCGGTGCCCTACCTGCTGTCCGCGGCCGCCCAGCTCCACTGGCTGGCGCGCGGCGACCGCGAGAAGGTCCGCGGTGGACGCCTGGCGCTGGACGTCACCGTGGCCGGGGTGTCGTTCGCCGTGTCGCTGTGGCTGATCGCCGGCGCCGGCTACGCCGCGGTGTACCAGGGCACGTTGTTCCTCGCCGCCGGGCTGCTCGTGCACGTCTGGCTCTCGGCCCGGCGGCCGGCGTCGTGAGGGGAAGCCGAGCCGCTTCCCCGCACGACGCCGGCGGTCAGTCCGTTTCCGCCATGGCTTCGGCGAACTGAGCCGCGTACAGCCGCGCGTACGCGCCCCCGCTGTGCAGCAGCGTTTCGTGGTCGCCCTGCTCGACGATGCGGCCGTGCTCCATCACCAGGATCACGTCCGCGTCGCGGATCGTCGAGAGGCGGTGCGCGATGACGAAGCTCGTGCGGCCACTGCGCAGCGAGTTCATCGCCCGCTGGATGAGCACCTCGGTGCGGGTGTCGACCGAGCTGGTCGCCTCGTCGAGGATGAGGATGACCGGCTTGGCCAGGAACGCCCGCGCCACGGTGATCAGCTGCTTCTCACCCGCGCTGACCGTGCCGCCCTCGTCGTCGAGCACGGTCTCGTACCCGTCCGGCAGGGTGCGCACGAAGCGGTCCACGTGCGTCGCCTTCGCCGCTTCGACGATCTCCTCGCGGCTCGGGTTGTCGGCGCCGTAGGCGATGTTCTCCGCGATCGTGCCGCCGAACAGCCACGCGTCCTGCAGCACCATGCCGGTCTGGTCGCGCAGTTCTTCGCGGTTCATCTTCGCGATGTCGACGCCGTCGAGCGTGATCCGCCCGCCGTCGAGCTCGTAGAACCGCATGAGCAGGTTGACCAGAGTCGTCTTCCCCGCGCCGGTCGGACCGACGATCGCCACCGTCTGACCGGGCTCGACGGTCAGCGAGAGGTCGTCGATCAGCGGCTTGTCCGGCTGGTAGCGGAACGAGACGTCCTGGAACTCCACGCGCCCCCGGACCACCGCCGGCCGTTCCGGCGAAGCGGGCTCCGGCGCCTGCTCCTCGGCGTCGAGCAGCGCGAACACCCGCTCGGCCGAGGCGACGCCGGACTGCAGCAGGTTCGCCATGCTGGCGATCTGCGTGACCGGCTGGCTGAACTGGCGCGAGTACTGGATGAACGCCTGCACCTCGCCGAGCGTCAGGCTGCCCGACGCGACGCGCAGCGCGCCGATCACCGCCACCAGCACGTAGCTCAGGTTGCCGATGAACATCATCGCCGGCTGGATCATCCCGGAGATGAACTGCGCCTTGAAGCTCGCCTGGTACAGCGTCTCGTTCTGCTTGTCGAAGATCGCCGCGGACTCCGCGCGGCGGCCGAACACCTTGACCAGCGAGTGCCCGGTGTACATCTCCTCGACGTGGGCGTTGAGCTTCCCGGTCGTCGACCACTGCTTGATGAAGTTCGGCTGCGCCCGCTTGCCGATCTTCGCGGCCAGGATCGCCGACGCCGGCACGGTCACCAACACGATCAGCGCCAGCAGCGGCGAGATCAGGAACATCATGATCAGCACGCCGATCACCGTCAGCAGCGACGAGACGATCTGCGAGAGCGTCTGCTGCAGCGACTGCGCCAGGTTGTCGATGTCGTTGGTGACGCGGGAAAGCACCTCGCCGCGCGGCTGGCGGTCGAAGTACTTCAGCGGCAGCCGCGCGAACTTGTTCTCGACATCCTGGCGCAGCCGGTACACCGCCTGCTGCACCAGGGTGGTCGTCAGCCGGGCCTGGATGAGCCCGAAGAACGCCGAGAAGACGAACAGCGCCAGCACGATCAGCAGGATCCGGCCGACCGCGTCGAAGTCGATGCCGGCGCCGGGCACCAGGTCGACCCGGCTGTAGATGTCGGCGAGCGTGCTGTCGCCGCGGGCCCGCAGGCCGGCGACGATCTGCTCCTTGGTCACCCCCGGCGGCACCTGCTTGCCGAGCACGCCGGCGAGGATGAGGTCGGTGGCGTGGCCGAGGATCTTCGGCCCGATGACGGTCAGCGCGACGCTGGCCGCGCCCAGCACCAGCACGCCGATCAGAGCGGCCCGCTGCGGTCTCAGCAGCCGCAGCAGCCGCTTGAGGGATCCCTTGAAGTCGAGGGCCTTCTCCGGCGGCGCGCCGCCCGACATCCACCGGGCGGCCCCGCCGGCGGCGTTCCCGGTGTTCTGCTGCCGCTCGGCGGCCGGCCGTTCCCCGGCGTCGGTGACGGCGGCTTTGGCGGATTCCGTGGTACTCACGCCGCCTCCTGTTCGGTCAGCTGGGACAGCACGATCTCGCGGTAGGTTTCGTTGCCGTCGAAGAGTTCGTGGTGGGTGCCGGTGCCGACGACGCGGCCTTCGTCGAGGACGATGATCCGGTCGGCGTTCCGGATGGTGCTCACCCGCTGCGCGACGATGACCACCGTGGCGTCCTTCGTCTCCGCCACCAGCGCGCGGCGCAGGGCCGCGTCGGTCGCGTAGTCGAGCGCCGAGAACGAGTCGTCGAACAGGTAGATCTCCGGTTTGTGCACCAGCATCCGGGCGATCGCGAGCCGTTGCCGCTGGCCGCCCGAGACGTTCGTGCCGCCCTGGGCGATCGGCGCTTCGAGCCCCTCGGGCATCGCCTCGACGAAGTCCTTGCCCTGCGCCACTTCCAGCGCGTGCCACAGCTCTTCGTCGGTCGCGTCCGGGTTGCCGTAGCGCAGGTTGCTCGCCACCGTGCCGGCGAACAGGTACGGCTTCTGCGGCACCAGCCCGACCGCGCGGGCGAGCACGTCCGGATCGAGGTCGCGCACGTCGACGCCGTCGACCTTCACCGTGCCGGCGGTGGCGTCCATCAGCCGGGGGATCAGGTTGAGCAGCGTGGTCTTGCCGGTCCCGGTCGACCCGATCACGGCGGTGGTCTCACCCGGCCGCCCGATCAGCGAAATGTCGCACAGCACCGGCTTCTCCGCGCCGGGGTACCGGAACTCCACACCGGAGAGCTCCAGGTGCCCGTGCACCGCGCCGGGCCGGATCGGCGACACCGGCGGGCGGACGCTCGAGGCGGTGTCCAGCACCTCGCTGACCCGCTCGGCGCTGACCTCCGCGCGCGGCACCATCATGAACATGAACGTGGCCATCATGACGGCCATCAGGATCTGCAGCAGGTAGGACAGGAACGCCGTCATGGCACCGATCTGCATGCTGCCGGAGTCGATCCGCTGCCCGCCGAACCACAGCACCGCGACGCTGGACACGTTCACCACCAGCGTCACGATCGGGAACATCAGCGCCATCAGCCGCCCGACCCGCAGCGACACGGTGAGCAGCTCGTCGTTGGCGACGTCGAAGCGCGCGCGTTCGTGCTTATCGCGCACGAACGCCCGGATGACCCGGATGCCCATGATCTGCTCGCGCAGGATCTGGTTGATCCGGTCGATGCGCTCCTGCATCGACCGGAACGCGGGGCGCATCTTCGCGATGATCGTGCCGAGGGCGACGGCCAGCACCGGCACGATGACCAGCAGCAGCGACGACAGCGGCACGTCGAGGTTGAGGGCGAGGATGATCCCGCCGACGCACATGATCGGCGCGGACACCATCAGCGTCAGCGTCATCAGCACCAGCATCTGGATCTGCTGGACGTCGTTGGTGGTGCGGGTGATCAGCGACGGCGTGCCGAACTGGCCGACCTCGCGGGCCGAGAAGTCCTGCACCCGGTGGAAGACGCCGGCGCGGATGTCGCGGCCGATCGCCATCGCCGTACGGGCGCCGAAGTACACCGCGCCGATCGAGCCGGCGATCTGGGCCAGCGTGACGGCGAGCATCATCGCGCCGACCCGCAGGATGTACGCCATGTCGCCCTTGATCAGGCCGTCGTCGATGATGTCGGCGTTCAGCGTCGGCAGGTAGAGCATGGCGACCGTCTGCACCAGCTGGAGCGCGACGATCACCCACAGGGTGCCCCGGTACGGGCGCAGGTGACTGCGCAGGAGCTTGACTAGCACAACGATTCCCCCAGAGGAGTGGTGGTGGTGTTCGGTTCGGGGTCCGCGGTCGCGCCGGCCAGGGTCGGCATCCCGGCGGACAGCTCGTCCAGCAGCCGCTCCAGGGTCGGCAGGAGCGGTTCGCCCTCGGTGAACCAGTTGACGAAGGCGACGCGGACGGCGCTTTCCACCGAGGAGGCCATCAACCGGCACAACAGGTGGTCCACACCGCCCACCCGCTTCGCGATCGTTTCGGCGAGGACCCGCTCGACCGCCGCGTGGGCGTTCAGGAATTCCCCGCGCAGCATGAGCTGGCCCATCAGCTCCCGGATACGCGCAACATACGCGCGATCCGGCTCGCCCTCACGTGAATATTGCTCCAGCACCGCCTGCTTGACGGACTCCCAGAGCGGCTCGCCCGCCGGCCGGGCGAGCAGGGCTTCGCGCATCCCCTCGTGCCGGTCGACGACGACCGAGCAGACCGCCTGCTCCTTGCTGGAGAAGTAGTTGTTGAACGTCCGCGGGGAGACTCCCACTTCGGTGGCGATGTCCTCCACCCGGACGTTCTCCAGTCCCCGCTCCAGCGTCAGCCGCAGCGCGGCCTGCGCGAGCGCGCGGCGGGCCTCGCGCTTCTTCCGCTCGCGCAGGGTCAGCTGCTTCGGTGGTTCTTCCGGCGGCATGTGCAGAGTGTAGCGAAAAAATTGCGTGCCCCGCAAAAATTTGCGTGGCACGCAAAGTTGGGACGAATCGGACGCGACCTGGGACTTCCCGGGAACAGCCTTCCTCAGCTGCGGGTTCGGCGGCCATGTGCGCTCTGTTGCGGGGTGCAAAGTGCAAAATTGAACCGAATGGCCTAATCCACTGCGCTCACCAGCAGCGACGCTCCGAATTCCCGATCACACACCGCGTTCGCACGGAGACCGCGTGTGGACATCCCACGAACCTTTCTGCTTGCATGTCCCGCATCGCCGCCGGGGGCCGGCGAAGCAGTCGTTCGACAGCACAGTCGTTTCGGTACCTGATCAAGGAAGAAGTGGGACCACATGGCGAGCCGGGCCCGGGAACTCCTGGATCGATCACGCGTCCTGCTGGACCGTTCGCGCGTCGCCGCCGCGCAGTTCCTCACCGCGCCGCCCAAGCACCCGGGCCACGCGCCCGCGGCCGGACCGGCGTTCGTGGAGCTGACCCGGCCGGAGCCGGTGGCGGCCCCGTCCGGCGAAGGCGTGCTGGCCGAGATCTGCGCCAGCGTCGCCCTGCGTGACCTCAACCTCCTCGACCAGCTCCTCGCCCGGCTGGAGGAGCTGGAGGCGGAGGAGGAGGACCACCACCGCCTCGCCGAGCTCTACCAGCTCGACCACCTCGCGACGCGGCTGCGGCGCAACGCCGAGAACCTGCGCGTGCTCGCCGGGCAGGACACCGCCGACGACGCCGCCCGCGCGACGTCGGTGCTCGACCTGATGCGCGCGGCGATGTCCTCGATCAACCACTACGCGCGGATCACCATCGGCCGCGTGGTCAACCTCGGCGTGGTCGGCTTCGCCGCCGAGGACCTGGGCCGGGTGCTCGCGGAGCTGTTCGACAACGCCGCCAACCAGTCGTCGCCGAGCTCGCCGGTGCACGTCAGCGCGCACCTGACCGAGCAGGGCAGCGTGCTCGTCCGGATCGAGGACGAGGGCATCGGCATCCCGGCCGACCGCATCGGCGACCTCAACGCGCGCCTGGCCGCGGGTGGCGACCTCGACGACGCCTCGGCGCGGCACATGGGGCTCGCGGTCGTCGCCCGCCTGGCCGCCCGGCACGGCGTCACCGTGCGGCTCGACCGGCGCAGCCCGCACGGCACGGTGGCCACCGTGCTGCTGCCCACCGGCATCGTCACCGAGCACGCCGAGCACGCGTGGTCGGGCACGCGCACAGTCTTCGGTGCGGGGGTCCGGGTGGCGGAGCCCCCGGCGCGGGGCGGAGCCCCGGATGACACGGTCTTCGGTGCGGGGGGCCGGGTGGCGGAGCCCCCGGCGCGGGGCGGAGCCCCGGACGGCGCTGTCACCGCCGAACCGGCCACGGCCGGGAACGGCCGCGAACCGGCCACCGTCGGCGGGCTGCCGCGCCGCCGCGCGGGCACCTTCTCCCCGGGGACGCCGGAGCCGCTGGCGCCGCGCAAGCCCAGCCCGCGGCCCCGCCCGGTCGCCGAGGGGACCGTCGGCGGGACCACGGCGAACGGCCTGCCGCGCCGCGTGCCCGGCAGCATCCGCGCCGCCGCGCCGGAACCACCTCCGCCACCGCCACCGGCGGCGGACACCGCCGGGCACGAGCAGCTGCTGGCCGACCTCGGCGCGTTCGCCGACGGCGAGCAGGCCGCGCTCGCCGAGCACCGCACCCGGCAGGACGAGACGCCCGGAGGAACCGCCTCGTGAGCGACCCCCACGTGGCCACGGCGAACTTCGCGTGGCTGCTCGACGACTTCGTGCGCAAGGTCCACGGCGTCAGCCACGCGCTGATCATGAGCGTGGACGGCTTCCCGCTGACCGCCTCGGATTCGGTCGGCGAGGCCGAGGCCGAACAGCTCGCCGCGATCGCCAGCGGCCTGCTGTCGCTGGCCGGCAACAGCGCGGCGCTGTTCGGGAAGGGCACCTGCGAGCAGATCATCATCCGGCTCACCCACGGTTACTTCCTGTTCATGGGCATCGGGTCCGGGGCCGGGCTCGCGGTGCTGACCTCGGGCGAAGCGGACATGAAGGTGGTCGCCTACGAGATGACCCAGTTCATCACCAACGCCGGCCACGCGCTCACCCCCGAGGTGCGCGCCGAACTGCGCCAGGTGCTCACCGCGCGCCGCCCCGGGGTGTGATGGCCGTGCCTGAGGATGTGATGCCGATGTCCGGAAAGGACACCGCCTTGCCGCGGCGCAGCCGCCGGATCCGGGCGTACGCGCTCACCGGCGGCCGCACCGGCACCCGCCACCAGCTGCTGGTGGAGACGTTGATCTCGGTGCCGCAGTACGACCCCGCGCTGAGCGACACGCTGATGCCCGAGTCGCGTTCGCTCTACGAACGCGCCCGGGTGCGGTGCTCGGTCGCCGAGCTCTCGGTCGGGCTGGACCTGCCGCTGGGCGTGGTGCGGGTGCTGCTCGGCGACCTCGCCACCCAGGGCGCGGTGTTCGTCCACCCCACCGCGCACGCCTACCACCACGACACCAACGTGCTCGAGAGGATCCTTGATGGGCTCAAGCGGCTCCCCGCCTGAGGGCGATCTGCTGACGATCTCCGCGAAGATCGTCGTCGCCGGGGGCTTCGGTGTCGGCAAGACCACGTTCGTCGGCGCGGTGTCGGAAGTACCGCCGATGAGTAACGAGGCGTGGATGACCGAGGCGGGCGAGGGGATCGACGAGATCCCGCCCGGCGGCAAGTCGACCACGACCGTCGCGATGGACTTCGGCCGGATCACCCTGCGCCCGGACCTGCTGCTGTACCTGTTCGGCACGCCGGGGCAGGCGCGGTTCTGGTTCCTCTGGGACGACCTGAGCCGCGGCGCGCTCGGCGCGGTCGTGCTGGTCGACACCAGCCGGATCGACGAGTCGTTCGCGGCGATCAACTACTTCGAGAACGACTCGGAGCTGCCGTTCGTCGTGGCGGTCAACCAGTTCGAGGGCAAGCCGGTGCACGACCTCGACGAGGTCCGCGACGCGCTGGCCCTCGACCCGGCCGTCCCGCTGGTGACCTGCGACGCCCGGGACCGCGCGTCGACGATCGCCACCCTGACCGAGCTGGTCGGCCACACGCTGTCGCTGGCGGTGCTCTCCGGCCCGGCGGGCCGCCAGCTCGCCGCCACCGCCCCGCACGCCTGAGAAGGAGAACGAGCTCCATGCGCAAGGTCCTGGTCGTGGGCGCCGGGCAGTCCGGCCTGCAGCTGGCCCTCGGGCTGCAGGCGAAGGGCTACGACGTCACCGTGATGTCCGCGCGGACGCCGGAGGAGATCCGGAGCGGGCGGGTGATGTCGACGCAGTGCATGTTCCACGACGCGCTGCAGCACGAGCGTGACCTCGGGATCAACCTGTGGGAGGCGGAGACGGTCGACGTCGAGGGCCTCGGCATCTCGGTGGCCGCGCCGGACGGCGGCCGCGCGCTCGACTGGTTCGCCGAGCTCGACCACCCCGCCCAGTCGGTCGACCAGCGGGTGAAGATGGCCGGCTGGCTGGAGCTGTTCGAGGACCGCGGCGGCAAGCTCGTCATCCACGGCGTGATGACGTCCGAACTGGACGCGCTGGCCAAGCTCTACGACCTGGTGGTCATCTCGGCGGGCAAGGGCGAGCTGGTCCAGCTGTTCGACCGCGTGCCCGAGCGGTCGCCGTTCACGCAGCCGATGCGCGCGCTGTCGCTGGTCTACGCGCACGGGGTGGGCCGGCGGCCGGAGCACCCGGAGAAGGTGGGGGTGCGGTTCAACATCGTCCCCGGCGTCGGCGAGCTGTTCATGATCCCGGCGTACACGCTGAGCGGGAACTGCGACATCCTCTTCTTCGAGGGCGTGCCCGGCGGCCCGCTGGACTGCTTCGACGACCGCCCCGGCCCCGACGAGCACTTCCGGCGCGTGCTGGACCTGATGCGGCAGTTCGTGCCGTGGGAGTACGAGCGTTGCCGCGAAGCCGAGCTGACCGACGGGAAGGCCACCCTGGCGGGCGGGTACACGCCGGTGGTCCGCCGCCCGGTCGGCACCGTGGGCGGCGGGGCGATCGTGCTCGGCATGGCCGATGTCGTGGTGGCCAACGACCCGATCACCGGGCAGGGGTCGAACAACGCGAGCCACTGCGCGGCCACCTACCTCGACGCGATCGTGGCCCGGGGTGACCGGCCGTTCGACGCCGCGTGGATGGAAGCGACGTTCGAGCGCTACTGGGAGTACGCCCGGCACGTCACCGAATGGACGAACGCGCTGCTCCTGCCGCCGCCCCCGCACGTGCTCCAGATCCTCGGGGTGGCCGGGCAGAACCCGGCGGTGGCCCGGCGGTTCGTGAACGGGTTCATGGACCCGTCCGACTTCCAGCACTGGTTCATGGACCCCGCACTCTGGGAGAAGTACCTGGCAGAGGTCTAGATCGCCCTGTCGCGGAGGGACGATTCGGGCTACGGTGGTCACGTAGCGTGAAGGCGGACCCCGGAGGTGCTTGGCATGCGGGCGATGTGGAAGGGCTCGGTGTCCTTCGGGCTGGTCAGCATCCCGATCCAGCTGTACGCGGCCACCGAGAACAAGAACGTCTCGCTCCGGCAGGTGCACGAGGCCGACGGCGGCCGCATCCAGTACAAGCGGTTCTGCACGATCGACGGCCAGGAAGTGCCGTACGCCGAGATCGCCAAGGGCTACGAGCTGCCCGACGGCGAGATGGTCGTGATCACCGACGCGGAGATGGCCGAGCTGCCGCTGTCCACCCAGCGGACGATCGACGTGCTGGAGTTCGTGCCGCTGGAGTCGATCGACCCGATCCAGTACGACCGGACCTACTACCTGGAGCCGCAGAAGAACGCGGTGAAGCCGTACGTCGTCCTGCGGGACGCGCTGCACAAGTCGAGCCAGGTCGCGATCGCCAAGGTCGCGGTGCGGCAGCGGGAGAGCATGGCGGTGCTGCGGGTGCACGCCGACGTGCTGGTGATGACGACGATGCTGTGGCCGGACGAGGTCCGCGAGCCCGACTTCCCGTTCCTGCGCGACGACCCGCCGCAGATCCGGCCGCAGGAGCTGACCATGGCCGGGTCGCTGATCGACTCGCTGGCCGAGCCGGTGTTCGAGCCGGAGAAGTACCACGACCACTACCGCGAAGCCCTCGAGCAGATGATCGAGGCCAAGGTGGCGGGCGACGAGACGACCAAGCCGGCGGCGGTCACCGCCAAGGCCGACGTCGTCGACCTGATGGCCGCGCTGCAGGCCAGTGTGGACGCCGCGAAGAAGTCGCGGCAGGCCGCCGCGGAGTCCGCAGAGTCCGAGGAGCCCGCTGTGTCCGATGAGGACGCCAAGCCGGCGAAGAAGAAGCCGGCCGCCCGCAAGCGGGCGCCGAAGTCCGCCTGAGGCCTGCGGCCGCCCGGACGGGTGGTTGCGACGACACGCCGTGCCCCTGCCGGGCCCGGCGGCACCCCGGTTCTACTTTGGGTGTACGTCGTCCACGAGCGCGGAAAGGCGGCCGGTCATGGAGTGTGCCTCTTGTGACGCGGGGATCGACCACTGCCACGGCACGCTGGTGGTGCACCCGGAAGGCGGATTCGCCGAGTGCACCGATCCGGCCTGCGGGGACGGTGACCGCGTGCGCCACGGGCTGATCGTCGACTGCCGGGGTGTCGGCGGCGGGTGCGGCTGTGCCGCTGCGCCGCGGGAACCCTTGCTGCGCCAGGCTTCCTGAGCCTCCCGCCAGGATGGTGCCGGCCTCCCCGGCGGGTTTCCGCGCCCGCCGGGGAGGTCTGCACGGCGGCCGGACGGCGTCAAGGGCGTAACACGATCGTGTATGCAGCTGTGTACAGGGGCTGGGCGATGTGCTAACACTAACGGGGTCCTTCGGCTCTCCCTCCCCCTCGGAGCCGGAGGACACCTTCGTTTCCGGATGTGGCGCGTTTCCGGGTGTGTCCAGTGTGGAGGCCCGCGCCTCGCGGATGCGCGGCCCGGACAGGCCGAACGGCCTGGCGCGGCCGGCACTGCTGCCGACGCGCCAGGCCGTGGCGGTGTCCCGGGATCAGTACCAGTGCGCCCGGCCACCGATCCGGCGGCCGGTGCCGCCCAGGATGGCCAGTGCCACGCCGGCCACCGCGAGGATGATACCGATGGTGTACAGCACCGGGATGCCCACGATGAACCCGATGACAAGCAGAATCACACCGAGAATGATCACTTGACACACTCCTTCGCATGAGACCCGGCCCGGCTCCGTGCCGTCCGGGCGGATGCGCTCTCGACCGGAGGATGGCCAGTTTCCCGATAAACCAAACTACGGCGAATGGAGCAACCTTGAATCAGTACCGGTAGTGATCGAGCTTGTACGGCCCCTCGACGTCGACGCCGATGTACTCGGCCTGCGCTTTCGTGAGCTTGGTGAGTTTCACACCGAGTGCGTCGAGGTGCAGGCGGGCCACCTTTTCGTCGAGGTGCTTCGGCAGGCGGTGGACGTCGGTGGCGTACTCGCCCGGCTTGGTGAACAGCTCGATCTGCGCGATCGCCTGGTTGGTGAAGGAATTCGACATCACGAACGACGGGTGCCCGGTCGCGTTACCGAGGTTCATCAGCCGCCCTTCGGACAGCACGATGATCGCGTGGCCGTCCGGGAACGTCCACTCGTGCACCTGCGGCTTGATTTCCTTCTTCGCGATACCGGGCAGTTTCGCCAGCCCGGCCATGTCGATTTCGTTGTCGAAGTGCCCGACGTTGGCGACGATCGCGTTGTGCTTCATGCGGCCCATCTGGTCCGCCGAGATGATGCCGAAGTTGCCGGTGGTGGTGATGAAGATGTCGGCGTCGGCGACCACGTCGTCGAGTTCGACGACGTCGAGGCCGTCCATCGCCGCCTGCAGCGCGCAGATCGGGTCGATCTCGGTGACCGCGACGCGGGCGCCCTGGCCGCGCAGTGCCTCCACCGCGCCCTTGCCGACGTCGCCGTAGCCGCAGACGACCACGCGCTTGCCGCCGATCATGACGTCGGTGGCCCGGTTCAGTCCGTCCACAAGGGAGTGCCGGATGCCGTACTTGTTGTCGAACTTGGACTTCGTCACCGAGTCGTTGACGTTCATCGCGGGGAAGAGCAGCTCGCCGTCCTTCGCGAGCTTGTAGAGCCGCTTGACGCCGTTGGTCGTCTCCTCGGTGACGCCGCGGATCTCCTTGGCCATCCGGGTGAAGCGGTCGCCGTCGGCGGCCAGGCTCGCCCGCAGCGTCTCGAGGACGATCCGGTACTCCTCCGGGTCCTCTTCGGACGGTTGCGGCACCGCGCCCGCCGCCTCGAACTCGACTCCCTTGTGGACGAGCAGGGTGGCGTCGCCGCCGTCGTCGAGGATCATGTTCGGGGCCTGCCCGCCGGGGAAGGCGAAGAGCTGGTCGGTGCACCACCAGTACTCTTCGAGCGTCTCGCCCTTCCACGCGAACACCGAGGTGCCCGCCGGGGCGTCGACGGTGCCGTCCGGGCCGACGACGACCGCGGCGGCGGCCTCGTCCTGGGTGGAGAAGATGTTGCAGGACACCCAGCGCACCTGCGCGCCGAGCGCCACCAGCGTCTCGATGAGCACG
Organism: Amycolatopsis sp. MtRt-6; assembly: GCF_017308975.1. Classification (GTDB taxonomy): domain Bacteria; phylum Actinomycetota; class Actinomycetes; order Mycobacteriales; family Pseudonocardiaceae; genus Amycolatopsis. The sequence goes on from NZ_JADWPD010000011.1 coordinate 194,645, forward strand.
GCGGTCTGCACGGTCATGTGCAGCGACCCGGCGATGCGGGCGCCCTTCAGTGGCCGGGCAGCGGCGTACTCGCGGCGGATCGCCATCAGGCCGGGCATCTCGTGCTCGGCGAGCCGCAGCTGGGTGCGGCCGGCCTCGGCGAGGGAAAGGTCGGCCACGGCGAAGTCGAGGCCATGGCGGGTCTGCAGTTTGTCACTCATGCTTCGATGCGCTCCGGAGTTCGTCGGCGAAACGCTCGGGAGGCGGAAGTCCCCGTGGGACAACGAAAAAGGCACCTCCCTCGCGGGAGGCGCCCTTGGAGTCGTGGTCTCGGGCCGAGCGTGGCGGAAGAGAATTCCGTCGCTGCGCCTCTCGGCCCGGGACCAGGATGGCAAAGCCGCCGTGAGGCTGTCAAGCGAGCGACCGGGCCATGAGAACGTCGTCGACGTCGGTGCCGTCGAGGCGGAATTCGCCGCGCAGCACGCCTTCGGTGACGAACCCGCAGCGCTCGTAGATCCGGCGGGCGCCGGTGTTGTGACCCAGCACGCGCAGCGTCAGCTTGCGGGCGCCCTTCCGCCGCGCCACCGCCACGGCGGCGTCCACGAGCTGCCGTCCGATGCCGAGCCGCTGCCGGTCCGGGTCGACCGCGAGCCCGCCGATGACCAGCACGTGCCGGTGGGCGGGGATGTCGAACCCGGCGGAGAGCCGGACGTACCCGGCGACCTCGCCCTCGTGCTCCGCGACGAGGAAGGTCCCGGGCTGCGCGCCCTCGCCGAAGAAGGGCGTACCAGGCTCGGGCGGGGGAGCGGGCGACACGGCCGAGGTCCAGGTGCGCGCGTCGATCCGGGCGAGCACGGTTTCGTCTTCGGCGCGGGCGAGGCGGATGGTGATCACCGGCTGAGTATCGTCCAGGCCTCTTCGAGGATTCCAGCCATTTCCCGCGGGTCGCGGTTGCCTTCGGAGCTCAGGCTCCGCAGCGTCACGGTCAGGCCCGGGCCGGTGCGCTGGCAGGTCTGGACGGAGGTCTGGTCCGGGTCCGGCGTCGATCCCGCGCGCACCGGGTCGTGGTGCACCAGGCACTGCACGTCCCCGAAGCGCACGAGTTCGGTGCTCGGCGCGGCCAGGCCCAGCGCCGCGGCGTCCTGGTACGGCGCGACGAGCCCGGGCGAAGGCGCGCGAACCGCGAGCAACTGGACCGAACGCAGGAGCTGGTCGTCCTGGTACTGCTGCACGACCGCGCCGGCGCCGCCGTAGGCCGCCGACACGCGGGCCGCGGTCTCCCGGTCGGACTTCCCGATCCGGTCGATGAGGGCCTGCCCTTTGGCCTTGTCGAGCTTCGCGACCGCGTCCTGGGCGCGGCTGAGCCCGCCCAGGTCCGCCGGCGCGGTCAGCGGCCCGCCGCTCGGGCCGTCGAGCAGGCTCAGCACCAGCCAGGGCACGCCGACCAGGACCGCGCCCGCCACGAAGCCGATCAGGCCGGTCACGGCCGGCCGGGCGAGCAGCGAGCGGGGCGGCACCGGGGTCTGCTGCCCGGGTGCCAGCGGGGAGTCCTCGGTCACCCGGCCATCGTGGCGCGGCCCGGAACCCGGCGAAAGGGGAATTCCGCCGTTGCCCTCAAAGCAGGTGCGCGCGCCGCCAGATGCCCTCCGAGCGGCCGCCGATCAGGCCCGCGTCGCGCAGGAACGGCACGATCTTCCCGGCCATCCAGCGGCGCGTCTCGTGGAAGTGCGGGTTCGCCAGCGCCGCGGCGCGGCCTTCGCGCGGGTCGATCCCGACGCTGCGGTAGATCCGGGCGTCGACCATGCTGTCGATGACGCCGAACGCGACCAGCGCGGTCCGCAGCCGGTGCCGCCGCAGTGCCGCCTTCGACAGCTTCGGCGTCTCGCGCAGCACCTCCTCCTTGGCGAACCGGACGTGCCGGGCCTCCTCGACCACGTGGATGCGGTTGACCGAGCGGATCAGCGGCTGGATGCCGTCGTCGTCCATCATCGACCGCTGCAGCCGGTCGGTGGTCTCCTCCGCGACCAGCACGCTGGCGAACATGGACGGGCCGGCGGCGGTCGCGCCGAACACCTTCGCGGCGCGGTGCACCACCTTCGGGACGCCGTAGCGCGGGACACCGAGCCGCTCGGCGGTGCGGGCGAACATCACCGAGTGCCGCGTCTCGTCGCCGATCTCGGTCATCGCGTACTGCGCGTGCTCGGTGCGCGCGTCCAGGTCGAAGACGTACCGGGCGAGCAGCTGCATCAGGACGATTTCGAACCACAGCCCGACGCTCATGATGCTGGCGATCTCGTGCTTGGACAGCTCGATCCGCTGCTCCGGCGTCAGTTTCGCCCACAGCTCGGTGCCGTAGAGGGAGAGGCGCTCGAGCGGCATGTACGCCTTGCCTTCGGCGAGCGGGGCGTCCCAGTCGACATCGACGTACGGGTCGTAGGAGTTCTTCGCGGAGCTCTTGAGCAGGCGAGCCGCGGTGACGTCCCGGTCCTGGGCCTCGACGCCCATGGCGGCCTCCGTAAAGTAGGGGGTACGCGCTGTACTAGCTACTTCGGCGAGCGTACACCGCCCGGCGGGTGGTGAGTAGGCTTTCGCCGTGACCAAGGTCGACGGACGGGCGACGCGCTGGGCGGGCCAGCAGGAACGCCGGCGCGCGGAGTTCGTCGACGCGGCACTGGCGGCGATCGCCGAGCACGGCCCGGACGTCTCGACCGAGCAGATCGCCGAGCGCGCCGGCGTCGCCCGCACCCGCCTGTACCGGCACTTCTCCGACGCGGCGGACCTCCGCCGGGCGATCGCCCAGCGGGCGGCCGAGCTGGTGACGGCGGACCTGGCGCCGCTCTGGCACCCCGAGGGCTCGCCGAACGAGATGATCTCCACGGTGATCGCGACGCACCTGCGCTGGCTGACCGAGCACGCCCACCTGCACCGCTACCTGGCCCGCGGCGTCCCGGACGGCCCCGACGTCCGCGGGGCCATCGCCCGCCACCTCAGCGGCCTGTTCACCGGCTACCTGATGGCGTTCGGGCTCGATCCGGCCCCGGCGGACACGATCGCGTTCGGCCTGGTCGGCTACGTCGAATCGGCGACGACCCGCTGGCTCGATCACCCGGGCGAGCTCAGCCTGGCCCAGCTGACGGCCCAGCTGACGGGCACGATCTGGGCGATGCTGGACCACACGCTGCGCGCGGGCGGGGTCGAACTGGACCCGGACCGGCCGTTGCCGCTTCCGGAGGGGCTTTAGTCTTCGCGCGGGAACTCGGCCCGCACACCGAGCAGCCGCACCGCGCGGGTCAGCTCGAACATCCCCAGCACCTCCTGCGCCGCCCGGTCGAGCTCGCCGGCGTCCGACGTCGGTTCCGGCAGCGTGATGCTGTGCGTGTGGGTCAGGAACGGCACGAACCGCACCTTGACCGCCACCCGCGCCGCCGGGCGGCCTTCCTCCAGGACGTCCTGGGCGACGCGTTTGGCCAGTGCCGAGACCTCGGCCGCCATCTCCGCCGGGTCGGCCAGGTCGCGCTGGAACGTCGTCTCGCGGCTGCGGGACCGGGCCACCCACGGTGTCGCGCTGACCTCGGCGTCGCTGATGCCGCCGCCCAGCAGGCGCAGCCAGGGACCGGTCTTCGGGCCGAACCGCGCCGCCAGCTCAGCCGGGTCCGAGCCGGCCAGGTCGAGGACGGTGTGGATGCCCAGTCCGGCGAGCTTCTTCGCGGTCTTGCCGCCGATGCCCCACAACGCGTCGGTCGGGCGGTCCGCCATCACCGCCCACCAGTTCTCCCGCGTCAGCCGGAAGATCCCGCCCGGCTTGCCGAACCCGGTGGCGAGCTTGGCCCGCAGCTTGTTGTCGCCGATCCCGACCGCGCACGACAGCCCCGTCTCGCGCGCCACCGCCTCCTTGATCGCGACGGCCAGCGCTTCGGGGTCGTCCGCCTCCGCGCCGGCGAAGGCCTCGTCCCAGCCCAGCACCTCGACCACCACCGGCAGCTCGCGCACCGCGGCCATCACGCGCGCCGACACCTCGAGGTAGGCGTCCGGGTCGCTGGGCAGGAAGACGGCGTCCGGGCAGCGCTTGGCGGCGACGCGCAGCGGCATGCCGGACTGGACACCGAACTCGCGGGCCTCGTAGGACGCCGTCGCCACGACGGCGCGCTCGGTGGGGTCGCCGTTGCCGCCGACCACGACGGGCTTTCCGCGCAGCTCCGGGTGGCGGGCGATCTCGACCGCGGCGATGAACTGGTCGAGGTCGACGTGCAGGACCCACTTCACCAGCTCAGTCTGCCTCAGATCTTGTGCCGCGCCACGTGTGTCCAGACGGTGCCGGTGAGCGCGAGGATCCCGCAGAGCGTCACGCCGGGATCGGGCAGGACAAGCCCGAGGACCAGCAGTGTCACGGCGGTGATGTCGAAGAAGATCAGGAGGGTGCTGCGGAGCGCGCGCGACTTCGGGCGACGGCCGTCGCGCAGCGCGGCAGCCAGTTCCGGGTCGCTGAGCTCGAGACTGCGCTCGATCTTCTCCAGCTCCGTGCGGTCGTGGTGACTGAGCATCGGGCCTCCTTCGGCGCCGAACCCGCCGTATCGCCGTAGCGAATACCCAATCGTCCTCCGAACGAACCGCCGAACGCCTTCCGATTTCGTGCTTTTCTCTGGTCCGTCCGGGTGATCCGCGCTCCGTGACCGGGTTCGGCCACGTTAAGTTGCCCTCGAACGTGGCCGGTCACGGCCGGACGGTGGGTGGGGGCGGCCGGAGGGCCACGTCCTGTCGTCGCGCCGGTGCCCGGTCAGGCCCTTCAAGCAGCCGGAGGACTTGATGACCCTGCCCACCGAACCGATCGGCAGCATCCCGCGCCCCGCCTACCTCGTCGAGGGGCTCGGTGACTTCGCGGCCGGCCGGATCGACGCCGCCGCGCTCGCCGAGCTCGAGAGCCGGGCACTGGCCGACACGATCCGCCGGTTCGAGGAGACCGGCTCCCCGGTGCTGACCGACGGGGAACAGGGCAAGCCGAGCTTCGCGACGTACCCGCTGGCCGGGCTGGACGCGCTCGCGCCCGACGGCGTCGTCATCCCGTTCGCCGACGGCCACACCCGGCAGCTGCCGCGGCTCACCGCGGGACCGTTCCGCTACGCGACGCACGCCGGCTCCTACCTCACGCGGGCGAAGGCGCTGACCGACCGCCCGGTCAAGCAGGCGGTGATCGCCGCGTCCGCGCTCTCGCTGATCTACCCGGGCGACGGCATCGAGGGCTACTCGCAGGAGCAGTTCGTCGCCGACCTGGTGAACGAGGCCGAGGCCGACATCCGGGGCAGCCTCGACGCGGGCGCGGACAGCGTGCAGATCGACTTCACCGAGGGACGGCTGTCGCTGAAGCTCGACCCGTCCGGCGGCCTGCTGCGGCAGTTCGTCGAGCTCAACAACGCCGTGCTCGACCGGTTCACCGCCGAGGAACGCGCGAAGATCGGCGTCCACACCTGTCCGGGCGGCGACCAGGACTCGGTGCACAGCCTCGACGTCGACTACGCGGGGCTGCTGCCGGCGTTGTTCGACCTCAAGGCCGGCCGGTTCTTCGTCCAGCTGGCGAGTGAAGCCGAGCCGGAGCGCGCGCTGCGGGTGATCGCCGACAACCTGAAGGCGGACCAGCGGGTGTTCGTCGGCGTCACCGACCCGATCGACCCGCGCGTGGAGACCGCGGAGGAGGTCAGGGACCGGGTCCTGACCGCGGCGAAGTACGTACCGGCCGAGCGGCTGGGCACCTGCGACGACTGCGGGTTCTCGCCGTTCGCCGACGACACGTCGACCTCGCGCGACATCGCGTTCGCGAAGATCGCGGCCCGCGTCGAGGGCACGCGGCTGGCGTCGGAGCAGCTCGGCTGAGGGTCGCTCCCGGGCTCACGCCGTTTCGGCGGCGACCTTCAGCCCGAGGGCGACGAGCACGGTACCCAGGACGGCGTCGAGACCCCGGCGCACGCGGCCGGCGCTGAAGAACTTCTTCAGCGCCCCGACCACGACGGCGAGGGTGACGAACCACAGGACCGTGCCGGCGGTGGCGATCGCGGCCAGTTCGAGCGTCTGCAGGGTGGAGCCGTCGGCGGGCAGGAACTGGGGCAGCAGGGCCAGGAAGTACACGGCGACCTTGGGGTTGAGCAGGTTCGTCACCAGCCCCTGCCGGAAGGCGGCCCCGGCGGTGAGCTGCCGCGCCTCGGTGGCCGCCGCGAGATCCCGGTACTCGCCGCGCCGCACGGCCAGCCACGCCTTGACACCGAGGAAGACGAGGTAGGCGGCCCCGGCCAGCTTGACGACGGTGAAGGCGACCGCGGAAGCGGTGAGCACGGCGGCCACCCCGAGGGCGATCGCGACCACCCAGGCGAAGACACCGAGCGCGATCCCGGCCCCGGCGGCGATCCCGGCCCGCCGGCCACCGGTGAGAGAGGAGCGCGTCACGACGACGAAGTCGGGCCCGGGCGACATCGCCCCGAGCACGACGACCAGGAGGAAGGAAGCGGCGGTGGCACCGGGGATCATGGCCCGAGAATACGACCTGTCCGCCACCGGTTTTCGGAGAAACTGCCGTGAAAGTTCGAATTTGAACCTCGTGTAGGGTCGATCTTGTGGGTGACTCCAGGGGCGACGGCATGACGGCTGAGGTGCGGACACGGGTGCGGATCCCGCTGCGGCTCGACGGCGGCGTCGCGGTCGACGCCGAAGCCGTCACCTTCCGGGGCCTGGCCGACGGCGGGGAGCACCTGGCGTTCGTCCTGGGCACGCCCGGTGACGTGCCGCTGGTGCGGCCGCACTCGGAATGCCTCACCGGCGACGTCTTCGGGTCGGCGCGCTGCGACTGCGGCCCGCAGCTGGCCGAGGCTGTCTCGCGGATCTCCGAGACCGGCGGGTACCTGCTGTACCTGCGCCAGGAGGGCCGGGGGATCGGGCTGTACAACAAGCTCGACGCCTACGCCCTGCAGGACGGCGGCCTCGACACCTACGCCGCGAACGCCGCGCTCGGCCTGCCCGAGGACGCCCGCGACTACACGGTCGCCGCGCAGATGCTGGGTGCGCTCGGGGTGGCTCGGGTGGACCTGCTGTCGAACAACCCCGACAAGGCGACGCAGCTGCGCGCGGCCGGGATCGCGGTGCGCGACCGGGTGCCGACCGGCGTGTTCGCGACGGAGAGCAACGTCCGGTACCTGCGGGCCAAGGTCGAGCAGACCGGGCACACGCTGAGCCTGCCCGGGCTGGCCAGCTGAGCGGCGCCGGCCCGGGTCAGGTCGCGTGCCGGAGGGTCGGTAGGCGTACCTCGAGAGTCGGCCGGTGTACCTGGAAGGTCGGGTTGCCCTGGACGGTCAGGTGAGGCGCTGGGCCGCCGCGGCCGCCGGGCTCGTGGTCAGTTTCTCCAGGAGCCCGATCAGCGTCGTCTGCTCCGCCGGGGTCAGTGCCGCCACCCAGGCCCGCTCGCGCGTGTTGTGCTCCTGGTAGGCGTCGGTCACCGCGGTGTGGCCCGCTTCGGTCAGCGCCAGCCGCACCGCGCGGCGGTCGTGGGGGACTGCGGTGCGCGTCACCAGGCCGTCCCGCTCCAGGGTCTTGACCAGTGCCGACACCGCCGCCCGGCTCATCCCCGCCAGGCGGGCCACGTGGCGGGACTCGAGCGGGCCGGCCAGCCACAGCACGAACAGCACCCGGAAGCCGCCCCAGCTCCAGCCGCGGGGGCGGTGGACCGTCGACTCCCAGTCGTAGACCAGCGCGCCGGCCAGGCGGTGCAGCGTCAGGCCGAGGCGCATCGCCACCGGGTCGGTCGCGGGCAGCTCGGCCTGCGTCTTCCCGATCGCGTAGTCGACGAACGAGAGGTAGTCGAGGTCGGCCGGTCGGTCGGTCATGCGGCCCAGGTTAGGGGCAACGGGGTTCCCCGCGGCGGTCCGGCGGATTAGCCTGGCTCGATAGTCAATCCTTTGACGATCAAGGAGCGCTCGCCGTGACGAAGAAAGCCTTCGCCTCTTCGGCCGACCTGGCGGAGAAAGCGCAGACCCTGGAAGTGCTCGCGGACGGCGTCTACGCGCTGACCGCCGAGGGCGACCCGAACATCGGCGCGATCGAAGGCGAGGACTTCCTCGTCTGCTTCGAAGCGCTGGCCACGCCCGTCGCGGCCGGGGAGTGGCTCGCGAAACTGCGCGAGCACACCGACAAGCCCGTGCGGTACCTGGTGCTCAGCCACTACCACGCCGTGCGGGTGCTGGGCGCGTCCGCGTTCGACGCCGACGTCATCGTCGCGCACGAGAACACCCGCGCCCTGGTCGCCGAGCGCGGCAAGGAGGACTGGGAAAGCGAGTTCGGCCGGATGCCGCGGCTGGCGAAGGGCGCCGAATCGGTGCCCGGGCTGACCTGGCCGACGCTGACCTTCTCCGACCGGCTCACGATCGACCTCGGCGGCGACCGCGGCGACCTCGTCCTGCAGTACTGCGGGCGCGGCCACACCGAGGGCGACATCGTCGCCTGGCTGCCCCGCGAAAAGATCCTCTACGCCGGCGACCTCGTGGAAGCCGAAGCCGCGCTGTACACCGGCGACGCCTTCCACCGCGACTGGGCTTCGTCCACTTTGGACCGGGTCGCCGCGTTCGGGGCCGAGACCCTGGTCGGCGGCCGCGGCGGGGTGAGCCGCGGGGCGGCGGCGGTCGACGCCGCCATCGCGCAGACCCGGCACTTCCTCGACACGATGATCCGCGAGGTCGGCGCGGTCCGCGACGCCGGCGGCACGCTCAAGGAGGCCTTCGAGCGGACGCACGTCGCGCTGAACGACCGGTACGGGCACTGGCCGATCTTCGAGCACTGCCTGCCCTTCGACGTCTCGCGGCTGTGGGACGAGCTGGGCGGCATCGAACGGCCGGTGGTGTGGACGGCCGAACGGGACCGCGAAGTCTGGGACCGGCTCCAAGGATGACGGTCGTCGTTCTCGGCAGCGGCCCGGTCGGCCAGACGGCCGCGCTGCTGCTCGCGCGCCGCGGCGTGCCGGTGGTGCTCGTCGACGAGCACGAGCGGCGCGATCCCGTGGGCTCCAGGGCCATCTGCCAGCAGCGGGACACCCTGGACGTCTGGGCGTGGCTCGGCGCCGGCTGCCTCGCCGAAGAGGGCCTGACCTGGACGACCGCGCGGACGTTCCACCGCGACCGCGAGCTGTTCGCCCTCCGGCTGCCGGACGCGGGATCCGCGCTCCCGCCGTTCGTCAACCTCTCCCAGGCCCGCGTCGAGGAGGTCCTCGACGAGCTGATCGCGCGGCAGCCGCTGATCGACGTCCGCCGCGGCCACCGCGTCACCGGGCTGACCCAGCCGGGCCGAGTGGTGGTCGAGTGCGACACCGCGGCCGGGCCGCGCCGGATCGAAGCGGACTACGCGATCGCGTGCACCGGCGCCCACGGCGACGTGGTGCGGCGCGCGGTGGGGGAGCAGCTGGCCGGCGTCTCGTTCGCCGATCTCTTCCTGATCTGCGACATCCGCGCCGACCTCCCCGGCTGGGCCGCCGAGCGGCGGTTCTTCTTCGACCCGCCGTGGAACCCCGGCCGCCAGGTGCTGATCCACCCGTGCCCGGGCGCGCAGTTCCGGATCGACTGGCAGGTGCCCGACGACTACGACCTCGCCGCCGAGGAAACCGGCGGGGCCCTCGACCGCCGGATCCGGGCGATCATCGGCGACCGGCCGTACGAGGTGGTGTGGCGGTCGGTCTACCGCTTCCACACCCGGCTCGTCCGCCGGATGCGCGCCGGCCGCGTGCTGCTGGCCGGCGACTGCGCGCACCTGGTCGCGCCGTTCGGGGCCCGCGGGCTGAACTCGGGGATCGCGGACGCGGAGAACGCCGCCTGGAAGCTGGCGTCCGTGCTGCGCGGAGAAGCCGGCGAGGGGCTGCTGGACAGCTACCACGCCGAGCGGTACGCGGCCGCCGTCGAGAACGCCGAGGTGACGACAGCGACGATGGACTTCCTGGTCCCGCGGGACGACAAGCAGCGACGGCACCGGGCCGAGGTGCTGGCCAGGGCCGCGCGGGACCCCGCCGCGCACGCGGAAGTCGACTCGGGGCGGCTGGCCGAGCCGTTCTGGTACGCCGGATCGCCGCTGACCACCCCGGACCCCGCCCGCCCGTTCGCCGGCCGCCCGCCGCGCGGGGCGCTGCCGCCGCCCGGCCCCGGCATCCTGCTGCCGGACGTCACGGTCGCGGGCGGCCGGCTGCGTGACCTGGCGCGGGCGGGGTTCCTGCTGCTGACGACGCCGGGCGTGCCCGCGGCGGGCCTGCGGTCGGTGGAGATCCCGGTGGGCGGGGCGCTCGGCGCGCGTCCGGGCGAAGCGTGGCTGGTCCGCCCGGACGCGTACGTCGCGGCGGTACTCCGCGATACCGCGGCGATCGGCCCGGCGCTGCGGCGCGCCACCGGCGGCTGACCGGCCACAGTGGACGGAGCAGGCTACCGCACCCCGGTCGAGCCGCGGATCACCAGCGTCGTCGGGACGATCAGCGGTTCGTCCGGGGCCGGCGCGCCGGCCAGGCGGTCCAGCAGCAGCGTGGCCGCCGTCTCGCCCATCTGCCGCAGCGGCTGGTGGATCGTGGTGAGCGGGGGCTGGGTGTGCGCGGCGAGGGGGATGTCGTCGAAGCCGACCACGGCGACGTCGTCCGGCACCCTGCGGCCGGACCTGCGCAGGCCGGTCAGCACCCCCGCCGCGGTGAGGTCGTTGTGCGCGAAGACCGCGTCGAACTCCGGGCCCGTTTCGAGGAGCTGGAGGATCGCCGCCTCGCCGCTTTCGCTCGTGAAGTCGCCTTCGATGATGAGCCGCGGGTCGAGGGTCAGGCCCGCGTCGAGGACGACCTCGTTGAAGCCGTTGAGGCGGTCGGCGGTGCAGCCGAAGTCGTGCGGCCCGGTGACGGTGGCGAGCCGGGTGCGGCCGGTGTGCAGGAGGTGCCGGGCCGCGGCCGCGCCGCCGTGGCGGTTGTCCGTGCCCACCGACGGGAACGCCGGGCGGCGGCCGCGGTCGTCGATCACCACGACCGGCAGCCCCGAGTCGTGCAGCACGCGCAGGTGTCGCACGGCCTCCGGCGGTTCCACCAGCAGGAGGCCGTCGAACGCCTTGGCCGACACCTGCCGCGAGAACTCGCCGAGGGAGTCGGCGCCGCGGTTGGTGGTGGACAGCAGCAGGCCGTAGCCCTTCGACTCCACGACGTCGGCGACGCCCTGCAGCACCTCGCCCATCCACGGCCAGGTCAGGCCGGGCACGAGCATCCCGACCGTGCGCGTCACCCCGCGGGCCAGCCCGACCGCGCCGGCACTGGGGATGTAGCCGGTCGCGGCGATCACCTCGCGCACCCGGATCGCGGTCGCCGCGTCGACGTCGGCCTTGTTGTTGAGCACCCGCGACACGGTCGTCTTGCTCACCCGCGCGCGGCGGGCGACCTCGGCGATCGTGACGCGCATCCGTCCTCCCGAGCGGGGGTGCCAGGCCCTGTGGTGTCAAGGTACTCGCCCGCGGGGCCGCCGCGACCGGTCCGAGATCGATCAAGTGCGGACGACAACGGGGTCGCCGGGCCGCCGGTGCGCTCTTCGGTCCGATGTGGACAATGGCCGGGTATAACGCCCTATACCCGTCGGCGGGGCAGCGCGGGCGGCGTGGTGAGATGACAACGTGATCACCGACCCGTGGGTGCTGCTCCTGCTCGTGCTGGCCGGGGTCGGGGCGGGCCTGACCGGGGCGACCGCCGGGCTCGCGTCGCTGGTGTCGTACCCGGCCCTGCTCGCGGCCGGCCTGCCGCCGGTGACCGCCAACGTCACCAATACCGTCGCCATGCTGGGCACCACCGTGGGCGCCGCGGCCGGGGCGCGCCCCGAACTGGCCGGGCAGCGGCGCCGGCTCGTCCCGCTGTGCGCCATCACCACCGTCGGCGGCGCGTGCGGCGGCTTCGTGCTGCTGCTGACGCCGTCCGACGCGTTCACCGTCATCGTGCCGTGGCTGATCGGCGGGGCGTCGCTGGTCCTGATGGCCGGGCCCCGGCTGCGCCGGCTGGCCGAAGGCGCCGAGCACCACGGCCTGAGCCCGGCGACCGGTGTGGTCGCGTTCCTGATCGGCGTCTACGGCGGCTACTTCGGCGCCGCCGCGGGCGTGCTCATGCTCGCGCTGCTGGTCACGGTGTGGAGCCAGCCGCTGGCCCGCACGAACGCGGCGAAGAACCTGGTCACCGGCTCGGCGAACCTGCTCGCCGCGATCGTCTTCTCGGTCACCGGGAAGGTCGTGTGGCCGGCCGCGCTCGCCGTCTGCCTCGGCTCGCTCGGCGGGTCGTGGCTGGGGTCCGCGCTCGTGCGGCGGCTGCCGGCGACGCCGTTGCGCGTCGGGATCGGTTTGGGCGGACTGGGCCTGGCGGTCGTCCTCGGCCTGCGGGCATGATCGGCGGATATCGGCGAGCAGGAGACCAGATGAGCATTGTCGGGACCAGGGTGATCCGCCGGGAAGACCGGAGCCTGATCACCGCGGGCGGCACCTACGTGGACGATCTGCGGACGGAAGCGCTTTCCGGTGCCGCGCACGCGGTTTTCGTGCGCAGTCCGATCGCGCACGCGCGGATCGGCGGCATCGACGTGAGCGCGGCGAAGGAGGCGCCGGGCGTGCTCGGCGTGTTCACCGCCGCGGACCTCGGGTTCGGCCCGCACCCGGCGGGGCCGGTGCCCGAACCGTGGCTGGCCGGCGAGGTGGTGCGCTACGTCGGCGAACCCGTCGCGCTCGTCGTCACCGAAGAGCGCTACCAGCTGGCCGACGCCGCCGAGCTGGTCGACGTCGACTACGAGCCGCTGGAAGCCGTCGCGACGATCGACGCCGCACTGGCGGGTGAGACGCTGCTGTTCCCGGAGCACGGCAGCAACGTCGTGCAGGCCCACGGCGCGGAAGAGTTCGACGACGCGATCTTCGACGGCTGCGAGGTCGTCGTCACGCAGACCATCCTCAACCAGCGCGTCGCGCCCGCGCCGCTCGAGGTGCGCGGCGCCGCCTGCGTGTGGGGCGAGGACGGCAGGCTGACCGCCTGGCTGTCCACGCAGAACGCCCAGATGGCCCGGAGCCAGCTGGCCGCGGCCCTCGGCGTCGGCGAAGAGTCGGTGCGGGTGATCGCGCCGGACGTCGGCGGCGGCTTCGGCGCGAAGATCGGCGCGGACCCCGAGGCGACCGTGCTCGGCTGGGCCGCCAAGCAGCTCGGGCGGGGCGTGCGCTGGGTCGAGTCGCGCAGCGAGAACCTCACGGCGATGACGCACGGCCGGGCGCAGCGCAACACCGTGACCATCGGCGGGAAGCGCGACGGCACGGTGCTGGCGTACCGCCTCGACGTCGTCCAGGACGCCGGGGCGTACCCGCGGCTGCTGATGCTGCCGACGCTGACCGAGCTGATGGCCGTCGGCGTCTACCGGTTCCCGAAGGTCGAGACGCGCAGCCGCGCGGTCGTCACCACCACGACGCCGATCGGGGCCTACCGCGGTGCCGGCCGTCCCGAGGCGACGGCCGCCGTCGAGCGGGCGATGGACCGCTTCGCCGCCGAGATCGGGCTGGACCCGGCCGAGGTCCGCCGGGTCAACTTCGTCCGGCCGGAGGAGTTCCCGTACCAGACGCCGACCGGCGCGGTCTACGACACGGGCGAGTACGCGGCGGCACTGGACAAGGTGCTGGCAGCCGCCGGGTACGCGGAACTGCGCGCCGAGCAGCGGCGGCGGCGGGAGGCGGGCGACCCGGTCGAGCTGGGCCTGGGTATCGCCTCCTACGTCGAGATCACCGGCGGCGACGGCGCCGGCGAGAGCGGCCGCGTCGACATCCACCCCGACGGCTCGGTCGTCGCCTGGACCGGCAGCTCGCCGCACGGGCAGGGGCTCGGCACGTCGCTGGCGATGCTGCTGTCCGACCGGCTGGGCGTCCCGCTGGAGAAGATCACGGTCCGCCACGGCGACACCGACGAGGTGCCGAACGCGGTCGGCACCTTCGGCTCCCGGTCGCTGCAGCTGGGCGGCTCGGCGATCCGGCAGGCGGCCGACGAGGTCGTCGCGCAGGCTCGTGAGCTGGCCGCGGAACTGCTGGAAGCCGCGCCGGACGACCTCGAGCTCGACACCGAACGCGGCGTCTGGCAGGTCCGCGGCGCGCCGTCGAGCACGGTGCTGAGCTGGGCGCAGGTCGCCGGCCGGGCCGGCGAGGGCAAGCTGTCGGCCGACGTCTGGTTCGGCGACGGCAAGCCGACCTTCCCGTTCGGCGCGCACCTGGCGGTGGTCGAGGTCGACACCGAGACCGGCAAGGTCGAGCTGCGCCGGATCGTCGCCGTCGACGACGCCGGCCCGATCGTCAACCCGCTGACGTTCCGCGGGCAGCGCCACGGCGGGCTCGGCCAGGGCGCGGCGCAGGCTCTGATGGAGGTCGTGACCTACGACGACGACGGCAACCCGACGACCGCGACACTGGCGGACTACTCGTTCGTCACCGCCGCCGAGCTGCCGGACTTCGAGCTCGTCGACATGGCCACCCCGACCGACCGGAACCTCCTGGGGGTCAAGGGGATCGGCGAAGCGGCGACGATCGGTTCGACACCGGCGGTGCACAACGCCGTGGTCGACGCGTTGGCCGCTCGCGGCGTCAAGCACCTGGACATGCCCACGACCCCGATCCGGGTCTGGGCCGCACTCGAAGAAACTGGGAAGGGAAGCGCGCAGTGAAGGTCTCGATCGAGGTCAACGGGCGGCCGGTGACCGAGGAGGTGCCGGACCGGACGCTGCTGGTGCACTTCCTGCGCGACACGGCCGGCCTCACCGGCACGAACATCGGCTGCGACACGACGTCCTGCGGGGCCTGCACGGTGCTGCTCGACGGCGAGTCGGTCAAGTCGTGCACGGTGCTGGCCGCGCAGGCGGACGGCCACACCGTCACGACGGTCGAAGGACTGTCCTCTTCGGACGGAGCGTTGCACCCTGTGCAACGGGCGTTCGAGGAGCAGCACGGCCTGCAGTGCGGGTTCTGCACGCCGGGGATGATCATGGCGTCGGTGTCGCTGCTGGCCGACAACCCGAAGCCGACGCGCGACGAGGTCCGCGCCGGGCTCGAGGGGAACCTGTGTCGCTGCACGGGGTACCACAACATCGTCAGCGCCGTGATCGACGCGTCCGGGCAGGAGGTGGACCGGTGATCCCGGCTTCGTTCCAGTACCTGCGTGCGTCCACAGTAGACGAAGCGCTTTCGCTGCTGGCCACACACGGCGACGACGCGAAGGTGCTCGCGGGCGGGCATTCCCTGCTGCCGCTGATGAAGCTGCGCCTGGCCGCCCCGGAGTACCTGGTGGACATCGGCCCGCTCGACGAGCTGCGGTACGTCCGCCTGGAGGGCGACGAGGTCGTCATCGGCGCGTTGTCGCGCTACAGCGCGCTGGTGCAGGACCCGGTGCTGCTGGAGCACGCGCCCCTGCTGGCGCACGTGTCCGGCGAGGTGGGCGACCGCCAGGTCCGCCACCGCGGCACGATCGGCGGCTCCCTGGTCCACGCGGACGCGGCGGCGGACCTCCCGGCGGCGATCCTGGCGTCGGACGCGGTCCTGGTGGCCCGCGGGCCGGAGGGGGAGCGCCGCATCCCCGCGGCGGAGTTCTTCCTCGGCCCGTTCACGACGCCGCTGGAGCCTGCGGAGCTGCTGACGGAGATCCGCCTCCCGGCCCAGCGCGGCCAGGGCTGGGGGTTCCAGAAGTTCACTCGCCGCGCGATCGACTGGGCAATGGTCGGCGTGACGGTGGCCGGCGGCCGCGTCGGCCTGGTCAACATGGGCGGGGTGCCGCTGCGCGCAACGGCCACGGAGGAGGCCTTGGCGGCGGGGGCGTCGATCGAGGAAGCGGCAGCGCTGGCGGCATCGGGAACGAACCCACCGGACGAGCCCCACGCAACGGCGGAGTACCGCCGCCACCTGGCCAGGGTACTGACGAAGCGGGCGTTGACGCAGGCTCGCCGGTGATTTCCCGGGGGCGGCACTCACCGGTGCCGCCCCCGTTGATCGCGACGGCCGATTCCCGCCAGCCCGAGTCCCCTGTGGACGGCAGGATCGGAGGCGTGAAAAACGTCGCGCACACGGCCATCGAGCCGGGAATCCTCTATTTCGGCACCCCGGTGGTCCTGATTTCCAGCACCAACGAAGAAGGTACGACGAACCTGGCCCCGATGTCGTCGGCGTTCTGGCTCGGGTGGCGGGCCATGCTCGGCCTGGGTGTTCGTTCCCGGACGGCGCAGAACTTGATGCGAACCCGCGAAGGCGTGCTGAACCTGCCATCGGAGTCGTTGGCCCCCGCGGTCGACCGCCTGGCGCTGACGACGGGCGCGGACCCGGTACCGCCGGGCAAGCGGGAGCGCGGGTATTTCCATGTGGCGGACAAGTTCGCCAGGGCGGGGCTGACACCGGTGGAGTCGTCGACGGTGAAGCCACCGCGGGTGGCGGAGTGCCCGGTGGCGATGGAGGTGGTCGTCGAGCAGGTGCACCCGGTGGGGGACGACGGGGGAGTGGTGGCGTTCGAGGTCCGGGTCCAACGGGTGTACGTGCACCCATCGATCCGGATGGCGGGGAGCGAGGACCGGATAGACCCCGACGCCTGGCGGCCGTTGATCATGAGCTTCCAGAAGTTCTACGGGTTGTCTTCGCAGGTGCATCCGTCGGCGTTGGCGGGGATTCCCGAGCGGCTTTATCGGGGGCCGGATATCGAACGGGCGCGGCGGGTTGCCGGGGTTTAGGTTGCGGTGTCTCGTTTTTGCCCGATCGTGTGATGCCGCTGTGTTCGATCGTCGGTAGCTTGGAGGTATGACCAGCGACGCGGCTCTTTCGTCCGAGGCGGTGGCTTTTGCCGACCGGATTGGCGAGTTGGTCGCGTCTATGCGGTCTGCTGAGGCCGAACTCGGGGCCCTGCTGGTGGAAATCGAGCAGCGCGGGGTGATGGAGCTGTTCGGCTACCGGTCCGCTGCCCGGCTGTTGGAGCATCTGGCCGATATGCCGAAGCCGGCTACGGAACGGCTGATCAAACGCGCCCGCCTGGTGAATCCGGGCCGCAACCTCGACGGCTCCCCGATCCCTGCCTTGGCCCCCGCCACCGGGGTCGCGGCCCGCGCGGGGCGGTTGAGCAACCCGATGATCGACGTGATCACCTCTGTGCTGGCCCAGGTTCCGCCCGAGCACTGCGAGAGTGCCGAGACCAACCTGCTGGCTTTCGCCGAGGAGGCCGGGCACAAGCAGGTCGCCGCCCTCGGCGCCCGCATCCTCGCCCACCTCGTCCCCGACGGTCCCGAACCCGACGACACCGAACCCACCGCCCCCACCCGGGAGCTGTTCCTCCGCCGCAAAAGAACCGGGATCTGGGAGCTGAGTGGCCGGTTCGACGACGAAACCGGCACCCGCGCCCACGCCCTGTTGGATGCTCTGGCCGAGCGTCGCACCGGCGACGAGGGTCCCGACTTCCGCACCACCCCGCAGCGTTACGGGGATGCTTTCTCCGATGCCGTCGACCTGGCTCTGAATTCTCCGGAGTTGCCGATGCAGGCCGGGGAACGCGCCCACGTCATGGTCGCCGTGTCATTGGAGGACCTGAAATCCGGTGTTGGCAAGGCCACCCTCGGTGACACCGGGACGATGTCCGCGGCCGAAGCGCGGGTGCATGCCTGCGACGCCATGATCATCCCCGCCGTGCTCGGTGACAAGAGTGAACCGCTGAACCTGGGCCGCCTCCGCCGGTTGATCTCCGCCGGACTGCGCCGCGCTCTCTTCCTCCGGGACCGGGGTTGCGCCTTCCCGGGCTGTCATCGGCCTCCCCGGCACTGTCAAGGTCATCACATCCGGCACTGGGCAGATGGCGGCCCCACCGATCTCACCAACCTGGTGCTGATGTGCGCCCACCACCACCGGCTATTGCACCGATCGGGCTGGGAAGTCCGCATCGCCACCGACGGCCTACCCGAATTCCTCCCACCAGTGTTCATCGACCGGCGCCGCAAACCCAGGCGCAACAACCTCCACGAACCACTGCCATTCGCAGCATGAACACGGGACAGGCCCGCAGCCCCACGGCTACGGGCCTACACCCACGCCCACCTCAGGCGCCGGCGCCCCGACGCTGGGCCGGCGAAGCATTGCCAGAGGCTCTGGTACAGACCAAGTTGCCGACCGCCCGACACCGGTCTGAGCCTGCCGTCACCGCGCCTGCGTCCACCGCGCTTGCCGCCGCCGCGCTTGCCGTCACCGCACCTGCCACCCTCGCAGCCGCTGCCCAACCCTGCCTGCCGCCACCGTGCCTGCCAGCCTCGCGGGTGCCATCGCCGCGGTTGCCAGCGTCGCGGTGCCGCCTCGACCTGCCAGCACCGCAGGTGCCACCACCATCACCACAGCGGACCACCACCATCGCCAGCCGCCAAGGCCATCTCCGCCTGCCGCGGCCGCGGCGGTAGCCAGCGTCCCCGCCCCCACGTGGCCGCGACATTGCCGCCGCCAACCCCGCCGCCAACCCCGCCGCCAACCCCGCCGCTCCAAGCCGCACCACCCCGCAATTGCCCCGCTGCGCCCCTCTCCGCCGCCCCGTCCATCACCGAGATCGCCGCCTCCGTTGCGAAATCCGCCGCGACGTCCGCTATCTCCGCCTTTCCCGACCTGCGCCTCCATCCGCACCCCAGAACAGCCCCCTTTGCCCGCCTGAGCCAGGGGATCGTGGTCTTTCGGGCATCCGGGTGGCGGTGCCGACGCCCATCCATGCCGCACTGCTAATCTTCATCCGGGAACTTGCTTGAAGGTTTGATGAAACCGAGGGGAAATGGCGGAGCGGTTCGAGTTCGTCCTCGAGGTCTTCGAAGCGCTCGTCGTCGGGCGGGCCACCGGGGGCGATGTCCGGCGTTACCCGCTGCGGGCCGGGAACCTGCCCGCCGATCCCGTGCGGTTCGTCACCGTTGCGCGGCAGGTCTACGACGCTCTCGAAGAACGGCGGCTTTCCGTCTCCGGTGAGCTGCACCCCGGCGTGCGGACCGCCTTCGAACTGCTGGCCGAGCCGCGGATCTCCGTCGCCGTCAGTGGGATCGATGGGCTGGGGGCCGATGTTGCCGTCCTCGTCGTCAGCGATGGGGCGCAGGCGCTCGGCATCACCCAGGCTCCCGACACCGATGACCTGCTGTTCTCGCTCTTCGCCGACGAAGACCTCGTCGAGGTCGTCACCGGGGTGCTTCCGCCCGCTCCCGCCGCCACCACCGGGACGCACGTCGTGCACCGGGCTGCCGGGCGGGAGGTTTCGGCCATGACCGCGAAGCGGATCGCCGATGCCGAATTCGACGAAGAAGAGACCGATGCCTTCGGGATGATCGAGGTCAAGGCCGTCGTGCGGCCCGGGCGGCGGCCGCCCGCTCCGAAACCCTCCGATGTCGCCGTCCTCGAACGGGTGCTTGCCGAACCCCGGTTGGGGGGTGGGCACATTGCCGTCAGTGCTCAGGGACGGCGGGGGGAACGGCTGGCCGGTGAGCCGCTGAGCTGGCTCGACACCGCCGATGGCCGGTATCTCGTGCACACGCGGACGGGTGATGCCGGGGAACTCACCGCTGAATACGTACCGGCCGGGCGGGCGGATCTCGCGCGCGCCATCCGCGACGCGATCGCGGCTGTCTACTGATCGGGGGACTGATGACGACGGAAGAGACCGCCGCGGCGGCCCAGGCCATCCAGGCCACCATGCAGATGCAGACCGCCGCCACTCCCGAGGCCAAGGCGATGGCCGCGGTGCGCGTCGGCCTCGCCGGGGCGCAGCTGAAGCGGCTCGCCCAGACCGGTGGCTTCGCGGTCGACGACACCACCGGCAACCAGCTGATCGAGGCGCTCGAAGGCGTGCTCGAATCCCTCGAGGCGCGGTGGGCCACGCTGCAACGGCTGCACGACGCGCCCGCGATGAGCCGGACCGCCACCGGGCAGTGGGTCTCCGCGCACATGGTCAGCACCGCCGCCGACGACGCCGGGCTGCTCACGCAGCTGCAGGCCGCGCGGCAGGAGTTCCCGACCTACATCGAGGCCATCAAGCTGGCGAAGCAGAACTACAAGTCCCGGGAAGAGGAGACGCGCAAGACGCTGACCTCGCTCCCGACCGCCGACCAGAGCTGAGGGAGACCGTGGCACCCACCGCCGAGTCCGTGTCGGACCCGTCGTCCCCGGACTACGACCCGCGCAGCCCGCTCTACGACGTCACCGCCGATTCGTCGTCGAAGTACTACGTCGGGCCGCTGACCTCGGACAAGTCGCCGTCGGGCGACCAGATCCGCGAGATGGCCACCCGGCAGGTCGACGACGAGATCCGGCGCGGCTGGCTCGGCCCGGTCGTCGACCCGGTGCTGCGCGACCAGAAGATCCAGGACCGCTACGAACAGCACCTCGCCGACGCCAAGCACGGCCTCGACGAGGGCCTCGTCATGCGCCAAACCGGCGGGGCGCCGCGGACGCTGTGGAACAACGCCAGCCACGAGCAGATGAACGAAGCCATCACGCAGGACGCCAACTCGGCGACCGTCGCGGAGACTTCGGAAGAGTGGGTGCGCGTCGGCAACGACCTGGGCACGCACCAGAAGACCCTGGCGAGCGCGATCAACGCCAGCACCGCCAACTGGGAGGGCGACGCCGGTGACGCCGTCCGCGAGCACCTCGCCGGCGTCGGCAAGTGGCTCGGCGCGACCGCGCAGGGCGCCACGCTCGCCGGGCGGCAGCAGGAAATCCACTCCCAGGCGCTCAACGAGACCCAGCGGCAGATGGCCGCGAACCCGCCGGTGCAGTTCGACCTGCAGGCGACCAACCAGCGCCTGATGTCGATGACCGACCCGGTGCAGTACGCGGCGGCCGCGGGCGAGGCCATGCAGACCTACCGGGCGCAGCAGGCCGCGCGCGAGCACGCCGCGCAGATCATGACGCAGTACGACGAAACCATCGGCGGCGCCGTCGCCACCCCGCGGTTCCCGGCCCCGCCGAAGCTGCCGACGGCCACCGCGCGCACCGCGAACGCGCCGGCCGGAGGCGGCGCCGGCGCGGGCGGGGTGCAGCCGCTGCTCGCCCGGAACCCCGTCGAGCCCGCGGCCGCGGATATCCCGATCGACGCCAACGCGGCCGCCTTCGGTGGCGCGGGTGCGGCCGGCGGTGCCGCCGCGGGTGGCGCCGGGATCCCGGGCGCCGGCGGCGCCGGAATCCCCGGTGACGGTTCGGGCTTTTCGGGCAGTGGCATCCCGGGTGCCGGTGGCTCCGGCTTCTCCGGTGCCGGCATTCCCGGCAGCGGCGGCGCCGGTGGTGGCGTGGGCGGTGGTGCGGGTGGCGCGGGCTTCACGCCGCCGAACTTCGACGCGCCCGGCACGCCCGCCGGCGGCAACTTCAGCGGTGCCGGCATCCCCGGCTCGTCGCTGCCGCGCTTCGACGACTCGACGACGTCGTCCGGCTTCTCGCCTTCGGGAATCGGCGGCGGCGGGACCGGCGGCAGCGGGTTCACCCCGCCGTCGATCCCGAACATCCCGGACGTCTCCGGCGGGGGCGGGACCGTTCGCGGTGGCAACCCGATCCCCGGGTTCACCCCGCCCGGCATCGACCCGGTCACCGGGCTGCCCACCGGCACCGGCGGGCTCAACAACCCCGGCGGCGCCAAGCTGCCGACCATCGGCCGCGGCGGCGGGATCAACGGCGAAAGCATCGCCAGCCGGCTGGGCGGCCTGACCGGCGGCGGTGGCGGTGGCGGCGGTTCCCTCGGCGGGATCGGCGGCTCCGGTGCCGGTGGCGCCGGTGCCGGTGGGGCCGGCGCCGGCGGTGCGGGCCTGCGCGGTGCCGGCAACCTCAGCGGCGGTGCCGCCTCCGGCCTCGCCGCGGAAGCCGAAGCGGCGGCGGCGCGCAACGCGGCTTCGGGCCGCGGCGCGGCCGGCGCGGCGGGCACCCCGGGCATGGGCGGCATGGGAGCCGGAGCGCGCGGTGGCAAGGGCGAGGACGACAAGGAACACAAGGCCGCCGACTACCTCGAAAGCGACGACCCGAACTTCTTCGCGGGCGAGCAGGCGGTCGCGCCCCCGGTGATCGGCGACTGGAAGAACCAGGATTGGAAGTGACGCCCGTGACGGCACCCGGCTTCGAGGTCGAACCGGACGACCTGGTCGCGCACGCGAGTCACGTCGAGAGCCTGGTGGACCGGCTCAACACGGCGAGCTCCGCGGCCGACACGGCGATGTCGGACCACGCCTACGGGCTCCTGTGCTCGTTCCTCCCGCCGATCATCCGGCCGACGAACGAGCAGGCGAAGGACGCGCTGACGGCGTCCGCGGAAGGCGTGCGCGGGCTGGCGGACAACGTCACGGCGGCCGCGAAGTCCTACCGGGAAGGTGAAGAGGGCAACGCGCAGCCGTTCGAGCGTCAGCTCGCGGCGTCGTCGCCCTCGGCGGAAGCGAGGACGAAGGCATGACGGGCCCGAACGGACTGGGGGACCTCATGCGGGACCCCGACGAGACGATCCGCCGGATGGACGACTGGGCGGCCGGGTTCGCGGCCAAGGCGCAGCGCTACCAGGCGGCGCAGGAACAGACCGAACGGCTGCGGCTGACCGCGACCAGCTCGGACGGCGCGGTGAGTGTGACCGTCGGCGCGGACGGCACCGTCACCGACCTGACGTTCTCGAACAAGGTCAAGTCGTTCCCCCTCGACGAGCTCTCGCGGCAGATCCTGACGACCATGCGGCGGGCGCAGTCCGGCATCGCCGAGCGCGTCGCCGGGGTGATGGCCGAGCAGCTCGGCGACGAGGACCGCGAAACCCGCAGCGTGCTGCTCGACAACCTGCGCGGCCGGTTCCCCGACCCCGACGAGCCGGACGAGCAGCCGCCCGCCGCGCCCGGGCCGGTCCCGCCGGCCCCGGCCGGTGGCGCCGCGGCCCCGCCCGCACCCGGAGCCCCGCAGCCGCCGTCGCGACGGCCCGCCCCCACCGACGATGAGGACAACAATCCGTGGTGAATCCGCTGGTCGCGGAGACGAAGGATTCCACGAAGGCGTATTCCGGCATCTCGCTGCTGGAGTCGGCGAACGACCTGAAGTCCGCGATCGAGAGCGGCGACTGGGCGTCGGTCGCGCTGGGCTCAGTCGGGACCGCGCTGGACGCGCTGTCGATGGCGATGGACCCCTTCGGCGCGATCCTCGCCGCCGGCGTCGGCTGGCTGATGGAGCACGTCGGCCCGCTGAAGGAAGCCCTCAACGGCCTCACCGGCAACGCCGACGAGATCGCCGCCCAGTCCGAGACGTGGAAGAACATCGCGACCGAGCTGGGCAGCATCGGCGCGGACCTGACCGGCATGGTCAAGGCCGACACCGTATCCTGGACCGGGAACGCGGCGGACACCTACCGCCAGCGGGCCCAGGACACCGTGACGCTGCTGGAGACCGCGCAGAAGGGCTGTGAAGGCGCCTCCAGCGGGGTGAAGACCGCCGGAGAAGTCGTGGCCGCGGTCCGCGCCCTGGTCCGGGACATCATCGCGGAGCTGATCGGGCACCTGATCAGCTGGGCGCTGCAGGTGCTGTTCACGCTCGGCATCGGGATGACCTGGGTCGTGCCGCAGGTGATCAACGCGGTGGCGAAGACCGCGTCGAAGATCGCCGATCTGGTGAAGCGGCTGGTCACCGCGCTGAAGGCGCTGGTTCCGCTGCTCAAGCGGGCCGGTGACCTGTTCTCGGACGCCGCCAAGGCGTTGCGGAACATCAAGCCGGGCAAGGCCGCGCCGCCGCCGAAGCACGGCGACATCAAGGGCAACCCGAAGCCCGACGGCGACACGAGCCCCTCGGGCGCGAAGGGTGACGGCACTTCGACCTCCGGCGCGAAGGGTGACCCGCCGCCGGCGTCGAAGGGCCCCGACGACACCCCGAAGAGCCCGGACCCCACCCCCGGCGGGGGCTCGACCACGCCGTCGGGCGCGGGCAAGGGCGACGGCGGCAAGGGCGGCTCGTCGAACAAGCCGGACAACCCGCGCGACCGCGGTGTCGGCCCGGACGACCGCGTCTGCAAGTCCGACCCGGTGGACGTCGCGAACGGCGATGTCATCCTGGAGCAGCGCGACCTCGAACTGCCGGACCCGCTCCCGCTCGTGCTCGACCGGACGCACATCTCGTCCTACCGGGCCGGCCAGTGGTTCGGTCCCACGTGGACGTCCACTGTGGACCAGCGGCTGGAGCTCGACGACGAGCACGTCTGCTTCTTCTCCGCCGACGGCCTGGTCCTGGTCTACCCGCACGCCGAACCCGGCGTCCCGGTGCTGCCGCTGGAAGGACCGCGGCGGCCGCTGACCCGCACGGCCGGCGGCTACACACTGCACGACCCCCTCGCCCGGCGCACCCTCACCTTCGCGCCGCTGCCCGGCCGCGGTGCCGCGCTGCAGCCGCTGCGGCAGGTCGAAGACGCCACCGGCGCCGTGATCGAGTGTGCCTACACGCCTTCCGGTGAACCTTCGCGCCTGAAGCATTCGGTCGGCTACGAGGTCGCGCTCACCACCGACCGCGGCCGCGTGGTGGCGGTGGACGTCGTCGACGGCGACACCGGCTACCGCGTCCGCGCCGTCCGGTACGACTACGACCCGCGCGGGCGGCTGGTCGCGGTGACCGACTCGTCGGAGACCCCGGTCCGGTTCGAGTACGACGACGCCGGCCGGATCACCGGCTGGCACGACCGCAACGGCATCTGGTACCGCTACGTCTACGACGCCGACGGACGCTGCGTGGTCACCGTCGGGGACGGCGGTTTCCTCGACGGCCGGTTCGCCTACGACACCGCCCGGCGCGTCACGAGGTTCACCGATTCGCTCGGCCACACCAGCGAACACCACTTCAACGAGCTGGGCCAGCTCGTGCGCGACGTCGACCCGCTCGGCGCGGTCACGACGTACACCTGGGACCGCTATGACCGGCTGCGGAGCCGGACCGACCCGCTCGGCCACACGACGCTGTTCGAGCACGGCGAAGCCGGTGAACTGCGGGCGGTCGTGCGTCCCGACGGCAGCCGCGTCGCCGTCACCCGGCACCTCGGCGGCGCCCTCGACATCGCGGTCGAGGCCGCCGGCCGCGTCTGGCGGCGCCACTACCCGGCGGGCAGCGCGCCCGACCCGTACACCACGCTGCCCGGCATCGCCGACGGTGCCGCCGACGAAGCACCGGGCACAGCCGAGCCCGGTACTGCCGCGGAGGCGCGCGAGCGCCCCGACGGCACCGACCTGTTCGGCCGTCCGAAGGCCGTCGTCGACGCCGCGGGCGGGCGGTCCGCGTTGCGCTGGAGCGTCGAAGGAAAGCTCCTGGCCCGGACGACGCCGTCCGGCGCCCAGGAGGTCTGGCGCTACGACCGGCAGGGCAACGAGCTCGGCCACACCGGCCTGCTCGGCCAGGCCGAAGCCCGCGAGTACGGCCCGTTCGACCTGCTGACGGCGGTCACCGACCCGACCGGCGCGCGCACGGCGTACGCCTATGACACCGAGCTGCGCCTGGTCGCGGTGACCAACCCGGCCGGGCTGACCTGGCACTACACCTACGACCCGGCCGGGCGGCTCGCCGCCGAGTCCGACTTCGACGGCCGGGTGACCCGCTACACCCACGACGCGGCGGGCCGGCTCGTGCGTTCGGAGTCCGGCGGCCTGGTCGTCGAGTACGGCTACGACGCGCTCGGCAACGTCGTCTCCCGCCGCACGGCCGACGAACTCACCACCTTCGTCCACGACCCGGTCGGCCGGCTCGCCGGCGCGGCGAACGCCGAGTCCCGGGTGGACATCGAACGCGACGACTCCGGCCGCGTCCTCGCCCACACCGTCGACGGCCGGACGATTTCATTCGGCTACGACGACGAAAACCACCTCGTGCGCCGCCGCACACCGTCCGGAGTGGACAGTGTGTGGCGGTTCGACCCGGACGGCGCCCCGGTCGCGCTGGAGACCGCCGGCCAGTCGATCCGCTTCGGGCACGACGGCGGCGCGGAAACCCGGCGTGTCTTCGGTGACGTCGTGCTCGAACAGGCCTACGCGGGGGAGCGGCTCACCGGGCAGACCGTCACGGTCGCCGGACAGCGGGTGCACACCCGCGGGTACGAGTACCGGCCGGACGGCGAGCTGGCCGGCGTC
This sequence comes from Amycolatopsis sp. MtRt-6, assembly GCF_017308975.1. Lineage (GTDB taxonomy): Bacteria > Actinomycetota > Actinomycetes > Mycobacteriales > Pseudonocardiaceae > Amycolatopsis. The sequence goes on from NZ_JADWPD010000011.1 coordinate 220,735, forward strand.
GACGACGACGCGAGCGGCCCGGTGCGCTACCAGCTGGACGCCGCCGGCCGGGTCACCGCGGTCACCGGCCCGAATCGCGCCGAGCAGTACCGCTACGACGGTGCGGGCAACATCACCGGCACGGCCCGGGAACGCCGGTTCTACACCGGCACCCGGCTCACGCAATCGGACAGCGCGGCCTACGAGTACGACGCCCACGGGCGGCTCGTGTCCCGCCGGGACGCCGCGGGCGCCGTCTGGCTGTACGCGTGGAACGCCCTCGGCCGGCTCACCGGCGTCGTCACCCCGGACGGTACCCACTGGCGCTACCGCTACGACCCGCTCGGCCGGCGCACCGCCAAGCAGCGGATCGTCGCCGGCCCGGGTGGCGCCCCCGTGGTGGCCGAGCAGGTGCTGTTCACCTGGGACGGCACCACCCTCGTCGAGGAACAGGCCGGCACCCGGGTCACCACCTGGGAGTACCACCCGGACGACGGAAAGCCCCTGGCCCAGCTGGCCGCCGGGCGCTTGGCCACCGTCGTCACCGACCAGGTGGGCACGCCGATCGAACTGGTCGACGCGACCGGATCGCTGCTGTGGCGCGGGCAGGCGGATCTGTGGGGCAACGACGTCGCCGACCCGAGCGGCACGCCGCTGCGGTTCCCCGGCCAGTACCGCGACGCCGAGACCGGCCTGCACTACAACGTCTACCGCTACTACGACCCGGCGACCGGGCGGTACCTCAGCCCGGACCCGCTGGGCCTCGACCCGGCGCCGAACCCGGTCGCGTACGTGGCGAACCCGCTCGTCGCGGCCGACCCGCTCGGCCTGGCACCGACGGTGTCGCCGTGCGGAAAGGTCAAGGACGACCGGGTCCCCAAGCGCAAGCGCTCCGAGGACGACTCGACGCAGGCGTCCGGGTCCGGCTCGAACAAGAAACCCAACACCGGCAAGGACTACAAGCCGGGCGACATCGTCAACGACGACCTCAAGCACCCGGCGGTCGACAAGTACCACAACTTCCCGAAGGGTGAGGAACGCCGGTTCAAGGACGACGGCGGCGCCGGCAAGACGAAGACCAAGCGGTCGGAGGATGTCGGTGAAGCCGGGGCCCACGACTACCTGAAGAAGGTCACCGGCAAGGACGACCTCGACATGATCACGCCGACGAAGGCCAACCCGCTGCCGGCGGGTAAGTACGGCACCAAGCAGGGCGAGCCGTGGCCGAACGCGGTCGCCTTCAACGGCAACAACGTCGCCGACGTCGCCTACTGGGACGGCAAGACGTTGCACGTGGTCGAGGCGAAGGGCAACGGCTCGACGCTCACCGGCGGCCCGATGCACGGCCGGGTCCAGAAGTTCGACCCGAACACCGGTGACCCGGTGCCGCCCGCGAACCGGCCCAACGAACACCGGATGGACCAGGGCAGCACGGAGTACCTCAAGGACGTCGCCGCGAACATGAAGAACAGCAAGCCGGAGAACGCGACCTACGACGGCCGCGGCGAGGTCGGGACGTCGATCTGGAACGCGCTCCACAAGGGCGACCCGCCGGTCAAGTACGTTCCGGTCAACACGACGGTCGGCCCGGACGGCAAGGCGGTCGTCAAGGTGACGCCAGGGTACGGGGAGTAGGCATGAGCTACGCGTTGGTCTTCCGCGCGATGTCGGCGGACGAGTTCCGGGCGCGGGTGGCCGCCGACCCGGTGGTGGCAGCCTTCCGCGACGCGGGCGGGGGCGAACCGACACCGGAGGTGGCGGACGCCGTCGCCCGCACCGCGCTCGCGATGGGCGAAGAGGTGGGCCGGACCGGCCACTCCTCTTCCGGCGGCGACTGGTTCCGCGAGGAGCTGTTCGACGGCGTGCTCGCCGGGCTGCTGGGCGCGGACGTGGCCGACCACCTGCTCGCACGCACCCTCGAGGGGATCGTCTGGAACGACTACCCGATGGTCGGGTTCGTGCTCGCCGGCGAACTGGCCGAAGCCCTCGCGAAAGCGGGCGACGACCGGCCCGGCGACCTGGACGAGGACGACGCCGAAGTGATCGACGACGTGCTCGCCGCCCTGCGCAAGGTCGCCGAGTCCGGGCAGGACGTGGTCACCGTCTACTCCTGAGCAGTCCTTTCGGGGTCTCGACAGCGGGCGTCCGGGCGGGCGACACTGGGCCGATGACCGGCCTGATCACCGGAAGCCGTGTCCGGCTGCGGCCTGCCGCCGCCCCGGACGCCGCCCGGTTCGAGGAGATCCTGTCGCACCCCGAAGTCGCCCGCTGGTGGGCCGACGCCGAGGAGCCGGTGGCCGCCCAGGTGTCCTATCTGCTGGACCCCGACGAAGGCACCACGACCTACGCCATCGAGCACGACGACACCGTCGTCGGCATCGAACTCGCCTTCGAGGAGGCCGACCCGCAGTACCGCCACGCCGGGATCGACATCGCCGTGCACCCGGACTTCCAGGGGCGGGGCCTCGGCTCGGACGCCATTCGCACACTGGCCGAGCACCTGTTCACGGTGCGCGGGCACCACCGGCTGGTGATCGACCCCGCGGCCGGCAACGAGGCGGCGATCCGGCTCTACCGGTCGCTGGGCTTCCGCCCGGTCGGCACGATGCGGTCCTACGAGCGCGGTCCGGACGGCAGCTGGCACGACGGGCTGCTGATGGACCTGCTCGTGGACGACCTGGTCCCGGCAGCCGCACTAGCCGGCTCGTGAGCGGCCGCGCGGTCGCGGCCCGGCCCTTGCGGCGGGTTGCTGTGGCGAGCGCGGTGGGGACCACCATCGAGTGGTACGACTACTTCATCTACAGCACGGCGACGGCGCTGGTGTTCAACAAGGTGTTCTTCACGACGCTGTCGCCCGCCTCCGGGACCCTCGCCGCCTTCGCGACGCTCGGGGTCGGGTTCCTGGCGCGCCCGGTCGGCGGCATCCTCTGGGGCCACTTCGGCGACCGCGTCGGCCGCAAGGCGATGCTGGTGCTGTCGCTGCTGCTGATGGGCTTCGCGACCGTCGGCGTCGGGCTGCTGCCGACGTACTCCGCGATCGGGGTCTGGGCGCCCATCCTGCTGCTGGTCCTGCGGTTGCTGCAGGGGCTGAGCGCGGGCGGCGAGTGGGGCGGCGCGGCGCTGATGGCGGTCGAGCACGCGCCCGAGGACCGCCGCGGCCGGTACGGCGCGTTCTCGCAGATCGGCGTCCCGGCCGGATTGATCCTGGCGCAGCTGGTGTTCTTCGTCCTCGGCCGCGCGCTGACCGAGGCGCAGTTCGCCTCCTGGGGCTGGCGGGTGCCGTTCCTGGCGAGCATCGTGCTCGTCGGCGTCGGGCTGGTGATCCGGCTGCGGATCGAGGAGAGCCCGGTGTTCACGCGGTTGCGGGAAGCGGAGGAGCGCAGCAGCCGTCCGATGGTCGAAGTGCTGCGCGAGCGGCCGCGGGCGCTGCTGGTGGCGTCCGGCAGCTTCATCGCCAACACCGCGATCGGCTACATCTTCCTGGCGTACCTGCTGTCCTACGGCACGTCGGTGCTGAAGATCCCGCGCACCACGCTGCTGGTCGTCGTGATCGTGGGCAGCGTGACGTGGCTGGTGAGCATCCTCGGCGCGGCGGCCTGGTCCGACCACGTGGGGCGAAAACCCGTGTACCTGGCCGGATCGGTGCTCCTGGTCCTCTGGCCGATCCCGTTCTTCCTGCTCGTCGACACCAAGGCGACGGCGTGGCTGCTCGTGGCGGTGATCGTGCTCAACATCGGCCTCGGCGCCACCTACGGGCCGCAGTCGGCGTTGTTCGCGGAACTGTTCGAGCCGCGCTACCGCTACAGCGGCGCTTCGTTCTCCTACGCCGTGGGCGCGGTGCTGGGCGGGGGCTTCGCGCCGTTGATCGCGACGGCGTTGCAGACCGCCACCGGCACTTCGCTTTCGGTGTCGCTCTACCTGGTGGCGGTCGCGGTGCTGAGCCTGGTCGCGGTCCTGTTCATCCCCCGCGGTCACAGCCGGTCGAGCCGGACGGCGGCGGCCATCCGCTCGTAGCCGGCGTCGCCGGGGTGGAGGTGGTCGCCGGAGTCGTAGGCCGGGAGCATCCGGAGCGGGTCGGCCGGATCGCGGATCGCCGCGTCGAAGTCGACGACGCCGTCGAAGACCCCGCCGGTGCGGATGAAGCTGTTCACCGCCTGGCGGGTCGCTTCGAGGGTGTCGTCGTAGACCCGCCAGCCCTTGAACGGTGTCAGCGTGCCGCCGAGGACCCGGATGCCGCGCGCGTGCGCCTGCGCCACCAGCTGGCGGTACGCCGACGTGATCGCGGCCGGGTCGGTCTGGTGCGGCGTCTGCTGGATGTCGTTGATGCCTTCCAGCACGATGATCGTCCGCACGCCGCCGACGCTCAGCACGTCGCGGTCGAAGCGGGAAAGCGCGTTCTGGCCGGCGCCGGAACCGGGCACGTCGAGCAGCAGCCGGTTGGCGCTGATGCCGGCGTTGAGCACGCCGAAGCGGCCGTGCAGCCGGTCGGCGAGGTAGTCGGGCCAGCGGCGGTTGGCGCCGGAGGTCGAGCCGACGCCGTCGGTGATCGAGTCGCCGAGTGTCACGATCGAGGCTTCCGCGCCGCCTTGGACGTCGACGCCGGAGACGTAGTGCCACACCGACGTCTGCTCGGTGTAGGGGGCGCCGGACTCGCTGGCGGCGAAGTCGCCGGTGCGGGTGAAGTACGACGTCTGCGCCGCGGCCGGGTGGTGGGTCACCGGCCCGGACTTCGAAGGCACGTACGTCGTCACGAGCAGGTTCGTGCCGGCGGGGATCCGCAGGTTCACGGGATCGCTCAGGGCCTCGGCGCCGGCGGGCACGACGACGCTCGGGGCGCCGCCGAAGGTCAGGGACCGCAGGGTGCCCGGCACGGCGTCCGGTCCGGTGCCCTGGACCGCGATGGTGACGTGCCCGAAGTTCAGGGGAGAAGCCCCGAAGGCGTTCGACAGGTGGACGCGGGCGCGGCCGCCGCCGGCGCTGGTGTGGACGACGTTGCGGATCGAGTAGCCCGGGTAACCGTCCGGCGTGTTCGGGACGGCGGACGCGGGCGCGGCGGCCCACGTGCCGACCCAGCCGCCGACCGCGTGCTGCGCGGGTGCCGGGAGAGCGCTTTCCGGGTTCGCGCTCCCGGGCGTGGTGAGAAGACCGATGCCCGCCAGGACGGCCGCGCTCACGGCCACGAAACGTCGCATGATCCCACCGTCGCGCGTGGGTCCACGGGGTGGCGACCGCTGATCAGGTGAGGCACCGGACAAGATCCGCGACAGCTGGGGGCGGGCCCGTCCGGGATTCTGGGGATGCCGGACGGGCCCGCGCGAGGTGGCCGTTGCCGCGACGGCCGCTCGCCGGGGTACCCGGTCCCGATCGGGCGGAGGCTGGCCCGGATCGTTGCGTCGTGGTGAACCCCGGAGGGCGTGTGCGAGACGCCCTCACCCAAAGCACGGCCGCCGGTGCGGAGTGGTTCAGCGCAGTTTCGGGGGTTTCTCGCCCGACGCGGGCCGAACGCCGTGAAGGCCACCTCCCGGGGGGCGGGAAGTGGCCTTCACGGCTGTCGAGCGGGAGGCTCAGGCTGCGGCGATGGGAAATCCGGTCAGGGCGCGGTGGCCGGCGTCGGTCAGTTCGGCGGGCGCCCACTGGCCGGGCGCGACGAGCCGGGTGGCTCTGATCAGCCCGGCGTGGGCGAGGTCGTGGGCGGTGTTCTGGTCGCAGCACGACAACCCGTCGACGCGGAGATCGGGTTCGCAGCTGCAGCGGAGCTCGGCACGGCCTTCGGCGACCGCCTTGAGCATGGCGATCGCGCGGCGGCTCAGCGCGTTCGGGTGGGTGGACATCGGTCTGGCCTTTCGGTGCGGCTGGGTTCGGTGCGAGTTGCTGCAGCTCGTTACCCAGTGATACGCGGCGAACACGAGCGCGGTTCACTTCGATCGGTCCGGTTGGCCCCTTGACACGGCGAGGGCCACCGAGCAAGGTCATTCATCGGATGAATCAGCTTCACTGGCGACAGTTGTGCCCTCTTGGGGATGAACTCTGCCGCCAATCCGCCGCAGTCATCCGATCCCTGGAGGTTTCGTGCCCACCTTCCCCCGCCGTCAAGCCCTCGGTATCGCGCTCGGTGGCGCCGTCGCGCTGAGCGCGGCCGGCCGGACGCCCGCCGGCGCCGCCGTGCCGGTCGGCGCCGCGGCCGACAGCCCCGGTACCCCGATCGTGCCGCCCCCGCCACCCGTCCCGGTCGCCCTCGACCCCTGGTTCTCATGCGACGGCATCGACAGCGCGTCGGCCACCGGCGGCGACTTCGACGGGTCCGGCTACACCTTCCCGGCCGAGCACCTGCCCGCCGGGCAGACCGTCACCGCCGGCGGCGTCCCGTTCGAGCTCGGGTCCGCGGCCGCCGGGGCGAAGAACAACATCGCCGCCACCGGGCAGCGGATCGACCTGCCGAAGGGCCGCTACTTCGCCGCCTACTTCCTGGTCGCCGCCAGCTACGGCGCGGCGGGCGGCCCGGCGACCGTGCACTACGCCGACGGCAGCACGAGCACCGGGTCCCTGTCCGGCCCCGACTGGTACACCGGCAGCGGCGCGCTCGTCTCGCCGTTTCGCTACGCCCCCGGCGGCGTCGTCGACGACAACCCGGTTTCCGTGGCCACCGGCCAGGTCTGGGTCGACCCGGCCCGCGAGGCCGTCGCGCTGACCCTGCCCACGACCGCGAACCCGGCGCCGAACGTCGCCAGCCTGCACGTCTTCGCGCTCACTCTCCAGCCGGTGGCCGTGGGCCGCTCGGCGCTGGTCCTGGACGGCCGGTCGACGGCCAACCTGCTGGCCGACGGCGGGCCGCAGGCCGCCGAAGCGACCATCGTCAACGCCGGGACCGTGTGGCTCGGCGCGGGCGACCGGGTGAGCGTCACCGTCGACGTCCCCGGCGGCCGGACGACCGTGCCCGCGGCCGTCCGCGCGCTGGCGCCGGGGGAGCAGGCGACCGTCCGGCTCGGCCTGGCCCCGAACGCGTCCGTGCCGCCCGGCACCACCACGAACGGCCAGATCCGCGTCACCGCCGGCCGTGGCACCTTGGCGACCCGGCAGGTGCCGATCACCCTCGGCATCCCGGACTTCCGGCCGACCGGCGCCTCGTTGTCGACGCACCGGGCGCCGTACTGGTTCACCGACGCCAAGTTCGGCATCTTCATCCACTGGGGCGTGTACGCCGTGCCCGCCTGGGCGCCGGTGGGGCAGCAGTACGCCGAGTGGTACTGGCAGAACCAGCAGGACCCGAACGGCGCCACCTACGCCTACCACCGGCAGAAGTACGGCGAGAACTTCGCCTACGACGACTTCATCCCGCTCTTCACCGCGGCGAAGTTCGACCCGCGCGGCTGGCTGAACCTGATCGCGGACGCCGGCGCGGAGTACTACGTCCTGACGTCCAAGCACCACGACGGCTTCGCGTTGTGGGACACGAAGGTCAGCGACCGCAACTCGGTCAAGCTCGGGCCGCGCCGGAACATCGTCGCCGAGCTGTTCGCGGCGTCCCGGAAGTACACCCCGCGGCTGCGCAACGGCCTGTACTTCTCGCTGCCGGAGTGGTTCAACCCGGACAACCCGTGGATGGGCCACGCGCCGCGCAACCCCTACACCGGCGCGCCGCTGCCCTACACCGGCTACACCGCGGGGAAGGACTTCGTCCGCGACTACCAGGCGCCGCAGGTCCTGGAACTGATTTCGGAGTTCGACCCGGACGTCCTGTGGTTCGACATCGGCGGGGTCAACGACAGCCGGACCGTGCTCACCGAGTACTTCAACCGCGCGAAGAACCGCAAGCGCCCCAAGGACGTCACCTACAACGACCGCGGCGGCATCCCGGACCACGACTTCACGACGCCGGAGTACACGACCTACCCGAACACCGTGGTGGCGAAGTGGGAGGCGAGCCGCGGCCTCGACCCGTTCTCCTACGGCTACAACCGCGCGACCCCCGACGACCGCTACATGACGGCGGAGGAGGTCGTCCGCACGCTCGTCGACATCGTCTCGAAGAACGGCAACTTCCTGCTCGACATCGGCCCGGACCTCGACGGCACGATCCCGGACGTCATGCAGCGGCACCTGCGGGACGCGGGCGCGTGGCTGAAGGTCAACGGCGAGGCGATCTACGACACGACGTACTGGTCGCGGCTGGCCCAGCTCGGCGACCTGCGGTTCACGGTCAAGCAGAACGAGGCGTTCTACGTGCATTCGCTGACCGCGCCGGGCAGCCGCCTGGTGGTCGACGCGCCGGTGCCGATCCGCAGCGGTGACCGGGTGACGCTGCTCGGGTACCGCGGGACCCTGCACTGGACGGTGGAGAACGGCTCGCTGGTGATCGACGTCCCGGCGGCGGCCCGGCAGGCCGGCCGCTACACCTGGGTGTTCAAGATCGCCTGGAGCTGAAGATCGGCGGAGGTTCGCCACCATGGGCCGAGGGAATCGCCAACCGCTCAGTAGTACTGCCGGAGCTGCGGCCACGCCACGGACCACGGCCGCGTCAGCGTGCACAGCGACAGCGTGACGCCTTCCTCTTCGTTGTCGACGCCCGCGGCGTTGTGGTGCTTCGCGACCGCGCGGCACCCGGTGATCAGGTCTGCCGCGGGCGAGCCGTGCTCGATCCGCCCGATGAGCAGCACCGGGCCGACCAGCCGGTCCGGGGGCGGCCCCCAGTCCGCGTACGACATGTGCGGCGAGTACGGCTGCGGCAGCCCGTGCTCGGGCCCGTAGCGTTCGAGCGCCCCGGCCTCGCCGTAGTTGCCGGCGAGGATCACCGCGGTGTCGCGCTCGGCGTCCGGGATCCGCCGCCAGGCACCCGCGACGCTGCCGGCGAAGTCCGGCCAGCCGACCTGCTCGCCGGGCTCCTTGTTCATCGCCAGCAGCGGGCCGTTCAGCGCCGTCGCCGGCACCACCGGGAGTCCGATGAGGACGGACACCACCACGCACACCGCGGCGGCCGCGCCGGTGAGGGCCCGCCGGAGCGTCCGGCCCCGGCCGAGCCACCGCAGCACCGGTTCCGCGCCCAGTGCCACCAGTGGCAGCAGCAGGGGCACGGCGTAGTACGGCTTCCCGCCGACGATCAGGAGCTCGACGCAGACGACCGGGTAGGCGATCGTCAGCGGGCGGGCCCACCGCAGGCCGGGTTCGCGCCACGGCCGCACGAGCCCGGCAATCCACACCGGCACCAGCACCGGCGAGAGGAGGACCAGCTGCATCGGCACGAACAGCAGCCGGTTCCCGGCGCCGTCGTCCTCGCTGATCCCGCCGGCCACGGTGAGCATCGGCCAGCCGTGCGACGCCTGCCAGAGCAGCACGGGCGCGGCCAGGACGGCGGCGATCCCGACGCCGGCCGCGAGCCACCAGGTCCGCAGGACCCGGCGCGGTCCGGCGACGACGACCCCGATGCCGAGCCCGGACAGCAGGAGCAGGACGAGCCACTTGTTCGCGAGGCCGAGCCCGGCGACGGCGCCGACGGCCAGCCACCACCGGCCGTCGCCGGTGCGCAGCAGCCGCAGGCCGCACAGCGTGAGCGCCGACCACACCAGCACGTCCGCGGAGTTGGTCGCCAGCATGTGCGACACGACCAGGACGTAGGACGACAGCGCCGTCGCGAGCGCGGTGCACAGCTGGACACCGCGGCCGCCGCCGAACTCGCGGGCGATCAGCGTGACGACCACGACGGTCGCCATGCCCAGCAGGGTCGCGACCACCCGCAGGCCGCTCGGTGTTTCGCCGAACAACGCGGTGGCCGCGCGGGCGAGCCACGGCGTGATCGGCAGATTGTCGACGTATCCCCAATCCGGACGGCGGCCCGCGGCGACGAAGTACAACTCGTCGCGGTGGAAGCCGTAGCGGCCGGACAACGCCGTCAGCACGACGGCCTGCACCGCGACGACGATCCCCACCGGCAGCGCGGCGAACCGCGGCAGCTCCCGATCCGCCCCCATGGCAGTCTCCCCTCGGCGTGCCCGGATCGTACGCCGGTGGTCACGCCTCCGGGAGCGCTCCGAGGAATTCGCCGCCCGCGTCGGCGACCAGCTCGGCGAGGGTCTGCGCGCGGCGGAGCGGCGTGAACTCGACGTCACCGTTCGGCGACACGGTGAACCCGTGCACCGCCGGACGCGGCAGCGTGTTGTAGGCGTAGTGCGCGCCGAAGTAGTACGCGCCGGTGTCGTGGGCGACGACGAGGTCACCCGGTTCGAGCAGCGGCAGCGGCCGTTCCCGGGCGAGCAGATCGCCCGCGAAGCACAGCGGACCGGCGATGTCCTGCGGTACTTCGGGTCCGGTCTTCGGCGTGCCGGCCGCGTCGAACGCGCCGACCCGCAGCGGCCAGTGCGCCGGCTGGAGCACCGTGCGCGCCGCCACCTGGCCGCCCGCGTGCGTCACGGCGATGTGCCGCCCACCCGCGATCTTCGTGTATTCCACCGTGCTGACGAGGAAGCCGCTCTTCGCGAGCAAGGACCGGCCGAACTCGGTGACGAACGTGTACTGCCCGCCGGCCAGCGCCGGGACCCGGTTCAGCAGTGTCGTGACGTAGCCGGCGTAGGTCGGGCCCGGCTCGTCGGAGGTGAAGTCCACCGGCAGCCCGCCACCGAGGTCGAGGCTGGTCACCTGCCGGTACCCGGCTTCGGCGTTGATCTCCTCGGCGAGTTCGTGCACCGCGGCGACGCCGTCGGCCATCAGCTCCGGCGGGCAGCCCTGCGAGCCGACGTGGACGTGCAGCCGCGTCAGCCACGGCCGGCGTCGGAACGCCTCGCGCAACAGTGCGCGGTTTCCGTTGTCCGTCAAGGGAATGCCGAACTTGGACGCCGCGGTGGCCGTGCTCGTGTCGCCGATCCGCCCCGCGCCGACCTGCGGGTTGATCCGCAGGCCCAGCACCGACCGCGGCGGCGTCGCGCCGGTCAGCGCGTCGAGCCGGGCGAGTTCCTGGAAGTTGTCGGCGTTGATCGCCGTGCCCTCGGCCAGCGCGTGGGCGAGCTCGGCGGTCGTCTTGGCGGGGGAGTCGAGCACGAGCCGCGGGCCGCGCAGGCCGGCGGCTTCGGCGACCGCCGTCTCGCCCGGGCTCGCGACTTCGGCGTCGATCCCGAGTTCGCCGAGGAACCGCAGCAGCGGCGCGAGACCGCACGCCTTGGCGGCGACCGTGTGCTGGACGCGCCCGAGCGGCGCGAACGCCGTGGTCAGGTCTTCGACGGCTTCCCGGACGGCGGCCAGGTCGACGAACCCGGCCAGCGGGCCGGCGAGCCCCCGGTCCGCCGCGGCGGCGAGGGCGAGCAGCTTGCGGTCGGTGCGGGTCAGGGGTGCGCTGGTCGTGGTCACGGGACACAGGACAGCAGCGGGCAGGCCGGGGCGTCCAAGACTTCGTCCCGATGAAACCATAGGATAGCCCTATAATCGCTGGGTGGACCTGCGCCGATGGCACTACTTCGCCGTGCTCGCCGAGGAGATGCACTTCACGAAGGCGGCCGCTCGGCTGTTCGTGTCCCAGCCGTCGCTGAGCCAGCAGATCCGCGCCTTCGAAGCGGACCTCGGGGTGGCGCTGCTCGACCGCACGGGCCCGCGGTTCGCGCTGACCGACGCCGGCCGGGTGGCCGCGGTGGAGGCCCGCGACCTGCTCGACCGGCTGGAGCGAGCCCGCGGCGCGGTGGCGGCGGCGGGCCGGGGCGACGCGGGGCGGCTGCGGATCGCGTACACGCGGTCGGCGCCAGGCCCGTTGGCAGGCGACCTGGTCGCGGCGTACCGCGACCGGCACCCGGACGTCGAGCTGGCCTTGGAGACGGGCTGGACGAGCCTGAACCTGGCCCGCCTGACGGCGGGCGAAATCGACATCGGCTTCGTCCGGCCCCCGGTGACGGCCGCGGGCATCGAGGTCGCGGTGATCGGCTCGGAGGAGGTCCTGCTGGCCCTGCCGTCGAGCCACCCGCTGGCCCGCCACCGCGGCCGCCTGCGGAGGGCGGCGATCGCCGCGGAGCCGGTGGTGTTCTGGCCCCGCGAGAACGGCCCCGGCCAGTACGACGCGATCAGCGCCCAGGTCTGGCCAGGCGGGCTGCCGCCGATCGTCCGCGAGGAACCGGAGGACGAGCAGTTGATGCGCGCGGTGGCGGAGGGAGCGGGCGTGGCGGCGGTCCCGGAGCACCGGGCCCGAGCCCTGCGGCGACGGGGCGTGGTGTTGCGGAGGTTGGAGGATCCGGCGCCGAGGATCGATCTGGGGTTGGCCTGGCGGGCGGGTGCGGTGTCCGCGGTGGTGCGGGGGTTCGTGGAGCTGGCTGGGGGCCGGGGCGGTTAGTTTGCCGGGCGGTGGCCGGGTGGGCTGTGTGGGGCTGGCGGGGCGCAGGTGGGTAGGCGGGGTTGGGTGGGTTGAGCCGGGTCGAGCTGGGCGGGGCCCAGCAAGACCCGGCCAGGCCGGGCCGCTAATCCGCCCCGAGCGCCGCGCGCACCGCCGTCACCACCTCCGGGTGGCCCAGCGGCAGCGGCGGCGGCACCCGGTCCTCCAGGCTCTCGCTGCTCGACGCCACCACTCGTACCTCCGTGCCCGCCCCGCGCAGCTTGGCCACCACGTCGTCGTGTTCGGCCAGCCAGGCGTCGTTGGCCGCTGCCGCGTCGGCTGCCGACAGGAAGGCGTCCGAGGCCGGGTCGACGAGCAGCAGGTGCGTTGCCGCGCCCGGGTGGCGCTCGACGAGCTGCAGGGCCTCCGCCGCGAACGGGCCGCTCGCCACCACCGCTATCTCGGGGTCGCCCGGGCCCGCGTCGCCGAGGAGGTCGTCGGCTTCGGTCAGGGCTCCGCCCGCCGGGACCCGGCACCAGAACACCGCCCGCTTGCGGGCCAGCGGCCGCCAGGTCGCGGGCAGCTCGTCGTGCTTCCCGGCGCCGGCCGGGTCGAGCACGATCACCTTGGGGCCCGACGGGTCTCCGGCAGTCACCACCGAAGGGCCTTCGGAGCGGACGGGTTCGGGTTCGGCGGGCATGCGCGTTCCTTTCACCAAAAGACTTCAGCGACGGGGGAGTTCCGGGCTGTCCGTGTCGAGCGGCACGGCCCCGGACCGGACGAGTCCCAATTGGACGGTCTGGCGGCCGGTCAGCGCCTCCAGGGCCCAGTCGGCGGCCGTGCGCACGCGGTTGCCCGGCATCGCCATGAGGTGGTAGCCGCGCGTCACGGCCTTCGCCGGCCGCCCGGACAGCGGGATGTGCAACGGGTTCGCCGCCGCCGCACCGGCGCCGAGGTCGACGACGAAGCCGAGGTCGTGGTGCCGGTAGGTCCCCGGGCGGCCGTAGCCCAGCGACGCCGCCACGTTGCGCCCGGCGAGCCTGCCCTGCCGCTCGGCGTGCTGCGCGGTCATCGCGGTGTACTGGCCGGGGCGGGTGAGGTCGGGCACCGCGGCCGCGTCGCCGCAGGCGAACACGTCGTCGCGGCCCGGCACGTTCAGCTGCTCGGTCACCACGAGCCTGCCCTTCGCCGTCTCGAGCCCGAGGTCGGCCACCAGCGGGTCCGGCCGCACGCCCACGCACCACACCAGGGTGCGGGTGGGGACGCTGTCCCCGTTCGTCAGCGTGACGCCCTTGGCGTCGGCGTGGTCCACCGACGTCTTCATGAGCACTTCGACCCCGCGGGCGCGCAGCACCTCGTCGGCGGTGCGGCCCAGCCGCTTGTCCAGCTCGGGCAGCACCCGCTCGGCGACGTCCAGCAGCAGCCAGCGGATCCGCTGCCCTGCCAGCTCGGGGTGGCGCGCGGCGAGCGCCGCGGTGAACGCGGGGCCCTGGGCGGCGACCTCGGTGCCGGTGTAGCCCGCGCCGACCACCACGAACGTGCAGCGGGCGTCGCGCTCGGCGGGATCTTCGGCCGCGGCGGCCAGCTCGATCTGCCGCGTGATGTGGTCGCGCAGGTACAGCGCTTCCGGCACGCCGCGGAACCCGTGCGCGTACTCCGGCACGCCCGGGATCGGCAACAGCTTGTTGACGCTGCCCGCGGCCAGTACCAGCCGGTCGTACCCGATCCGGTGTTCGTTGTCCTCGGGGTCGGTGTAGGTGACGTGGCGGGCGTCGAAGTCCACGCCGGTGGCCACGCCGAGCACGAGCCGGACCCCGCGCAGCGTCTCGGGGATCGAAACCGCGACCCGCCGCGGGTCCAGGATCCCGGCCGCCACTTCGGGCAGCAACGGCAGGTAGAGGAAGTAATCGGTTGGGTTCAGCACCACGACTTCAACGTCTTCGCCGGCTTCCTTTCGGAGGCTTTTCGCCGCGTGGTAACCGGCGAAACCGCCGCCGACGATCACGACACGCATGGATCTCCTTCCGGGGCGCCGATTTCCGTCCCGAACGGATTACCCGAGGTCGGGGCCGGGAAACCCGCGGGGTTGACCTCGCGGCTCAGGGGCGTACGGTCAGGGGTGTTGGCTGTTGTTCAGACACGTGCTCCGGTCAGCGCCCCTGCAACGCTGGAACAAAGGGAGCGCCATGTACGACTGTTTCCGCACGATCTACGAACCGTCCGGCCTGACCGTCACCACGACCGAACGTCCGGGCGGGATCACCGTCCTCACCCTGGTGGGCGACATCGACGCCGCCACGATCGGCACGCTCGACGAAGCCCTCGCCACCGGGCCGCGGCTGGTCGCCGACCTCACCCGGGTGGCGTTCCTGAGCTGCGCCGGCGTCCGGTCGCTGCTGCAGGCGCACGACCGCGCCGAGCTCGCCGTCGTGCTCGGCGGCCACGCTGTCACCCGATCGCTGGAAGCCACCGGTGCCGACCTGGTGCTGAAGATCCACCCCGGCGTCGGCGCCGCGCTCGCCGGCCTCGCCCCCGAGCCCGGCCGGGAGGCGTGACCGCTTCCGCGGGCACGCCTCCCGGCCGTCCACTGTGGACACCAGGAAGCCGGGCACTCAGTCGTCGCCCGGCCAGTCGCCGGTGGCCTTGCGGTAGCCGACCGCGCCGGCCCGCTCGGTGGCGGCCTTGACGGCACCGAAGATCGCCCCCTGCACCGCCGCCGCGACGACCACCTGCCGCCAGGTGTAGTCGCGGTCGGTGGCGTCGGGAGCGTCGTCTTCACCGGCCACGCGCTTCCAGACCTGCTTGAAGACCTGGCCGGCGAGGATGCCGCCCAGGGCACCGACCACCCAGCTCAGCGGCTTGTAGAGCGTCTTGTTCACGAGTTCCTCCGGCGCAGGATCAGGCGGATCAGGATCAGCAGGCCCAGTACGCCGGCGAAGACCGGCACCGGGTTGGCGCGGACGGCGTCGGCGCCCTGGCGGAACCTGGCCGCGGTCGGTTCGTTCGTCACGTCGGCGACCTTCGCGGTCGCCTGGTCGAGCTTGTCGTCGACGTTCTCCTTGACCCTGGCCTTGACGTCGAGCTTCTGCCCGAGCGCTGCCAGGGTCTCGGTGAGTTCTTCCCGGGTGGTGTCCCGGTCGAGCCGCGCCTCCTCGGCGTTCTTCGGGAAGTCCCCGCTCATGTCCGCACTCCCTGCTTCACGGTGTCCACGTCTTCGCGGACGCCGCTGATGGCCTCTTCGGGTACCGGTGGCACCCCTTGCGACACTTCCTTCTTGCCGACCAGCGCCGCGATCCCGGCGACGGCGAACAGCGCGACCGCGACGATCACCGCCGCCAGCCAGCCGGGCACGACGAGCGCGAGCGCCAGCACGGCGGCCGCGACCAGCGTGCCGGCGCCGAGGAACGCGAACAGGCCCGCCGCGCCGAACAACCCGGCGCCGAGGCCCATCTTCTTGCCCTTGCGCTGCAGTTCGAAGACCGCGAGCCGCATCTCGTCCCGGACGAGCCGCTTGACCTCGTCGGTCAGGTCCGTCACCAGCTCGCCGACCGAACGGTCGGCCGCCGGTTTCCTGTTTGCTTCTTCGATCACCGCACACCTCCTTCGCCTGGGCGGCGGGTACCCGGGCCCGGCACGGGTCAACCGCGCCGGGTTTGACCGCCGGTGCGCCGGGTAGCCGCTTTGTGCCCTTCGATGCCGAAGACCGACCACCGACGAGGAGGAGTGCATGAGCACGATCACCGAAATCGTGGATGTGGAAGTCCCCGTCTCCACCGCGTACAACCAGTGGACGCAGTTCGAGGAGTTCCCGAAGTTCATGGAGGGCGTCGAAGAGATCCGCCAGCTGGACGCCACCCACACCCACTGGGTGACGCGGTTCGGCGGCGTGACGCGGGAATTCGACGCCACGATCACCGAGCAGCACCCCGACGAGCGGGTCGCCTGGACGTCGGACTCCGGCCCGGACCACGCCGGCGTCATCACCTTCCACCGGCTGGACGACTCACACACCCGGGTGACCGCGCAGATGGACATCGACCCGGAGGGCTTCGCCGAGAACGTCGCCGACAAGCTCGGCGTCCTCGACCGCCGGGTGAAGGGCGATCTCAAGCGGTTCAAGGAGTTCGTCGAGCAGCGCGGCCGGGAGACCGGCGGCTGGCGCGGCGACGTGGATCGCCCGGGACAGTAAGCTCGCGAGTCACCCGTTCGGGGTGAGTTGTCGCGGCGGGGCGGGTGATCTCGTCCCGCCGCGTTTCGCGTCCGGGAAACGTCGGGTAGGACGTACGCATGACGACCACCACTGCCGACGTCCCCACGCTGGAACTGAACAACGGCGTGCGCATCCCCCAGTTCGGGTTCGGCGTGTTCGACATCCCGCCCGGGGAAACCGCCCAGGCCGTGCGCACGGCCCTGGAAACGGGATACCGCCACATCGACACCGCGCAGATGTACCGCAACGAGGCCGGCGTCGCCGCCGGGATCGCGGAATCCGGCGTGGCCCGCGAAGACGTGTTCGTCACGACCAAGCTGGCGAACGACGCCCACGGGCACGACAACGCGATCACCGCGCTCGAAGGCAGCCTGCGCCGGTTCGGCTTCGACTACGTCGACCTCTACCTGATCCACTGGCCGTTGCCGGCCAAGGACAACTACGTCCGGACGTGGCAGGGGTTCGAGGAGATCCTCCGGGCCGGGAAGGCCCGCGCCATCGGCGTGTCGAACTTCCAGCCCGCCCACCTCGACCGGCTCGCCGAAGAGACTTCGACCGTGCCGGCGGTCAACCAGATCGAGCTGCACCCGGCGTTGCAGCAGGCGCGGCTGCGCGAGTACCACCGGGCGCACGGCATCGCCACCCAGGCGTGGAGCCCGCTGGCCCGCGCCGACGTCCTCGGCGACCCGGTGCTCACCGGCCTGGCGGAAAAGCACGGGCGGACGGCCGCGCAGGTGGTGCTGCGCTGGCACATCCAGCTCGGGAACATCGTCTTCCCGAAGTCCGCTTCGCCCGACCGGATCCGGCAGAACATCGACGTGTTCGGCTTCGCGCTCGACGACGAGGACATGGCGGCGATCGGCAGGCTCGACGAAGGCCGCCGCACCGGAGGGGATCCGGACACCTTCGCGGGGTGACGGTGTTCACCGCGTGACCGCGGCGTTTCCCTGCGCGACCTGCCGGGTATTCCTCCGGCAAGGTCCCCCAGGAAGGAGCGTCCGGCATGACCACGAACGCGTACCTGTCGTTCCTCGCGATCGGCGTTGCGCTGGTCCTGATAGACGGGCAGATCATCTACCGCAGCGGCCGCCGGTACCTGGAGAACTCCTACGGCGACCCGGCGGCGGGCGCGTCGATGACCCGCCTGGTCACGGTGCTGTTCCACCTCGCGACGCTGGGTGTGCTCGCCCTGATCTCGACCATCGAAATGGGCAGCAGCGACCTGCCCGGCGTCGTCGGCCGGATCGGCGTGCTGCTGCTGATCCTCGCCCTGGCCCACGCGATCACCCTCGGCGTCCTGGCCCGCATCCGCGGTGAGCAGGAAGTGGAGGCGGTCGTCCAGCGCGGCCCCCGCCCGCGAGCGGAGGCGGAGCAGGGTCCGACGGTCGCCCCGGTGCCGGGCCAGGACGGCCGGTACCCGACCGCCAGCCCGTCGCTGGAGAACCGGTCTCCCTATTCGGCCCAGTAAAAAGCGATCGAAGGCGCCACTTTCCCGGGAAGGTGGCGCCTTCGGCGTGTCAGCCTTCGGAAGCCGGCAGATCCACCTCGGTGTGCCGCGAGGCCAGCGTCCTGGCCAGGTCGGCGAGCTTGACGTTCAGGTCCTGCGACGCGCGGCGCAGCACGTCGAAGGCCTCGTCGGCGCTGATGCCGCGGCGCTGCATCAGGATGCCCTTCGCCTGACCGATGACGTCGCGGCTGTCGACCGCGCGGCGCAGGTGCGCCGACTCCAGCTCCGCGGAGGCCACGGCCTGGGTGTGGGCGAGGGCCAGCGACGCGTGCGTCGCCAGCAGCAGCGCGAGGTCGATCGCCCGCGCGTCGAACGCGCCGGGCGTGCGCGAATAGATGTTGAGCGCGCCGGAAAGCCGGGGCGGGCGGGCGTCCGGCAGCAGGGCCGTGGCCAGCACCGAGTGGTAGCCGTGGCGGGCGGCGGCCGGGCCGAACACCGGCCAGCGCGGGTCCCGGCCCAGGTCCTGCGACCAGGCGACGGCCGGGCCGTCCGGGCGGGCCGATTCGACGCACGGGCCTTCGCGGTGGTCGTACTGCACCTGGTCCAGCCGCTCGGCGACCGCGTCCGTTTCGACCGGGGTGTGGAACGCGCCGTCGGCGTCCCGCAGGGTGACGCTGACCAGGTCGGCGCCCGGCACGAGCGCGGTCGCGGCGCCGACGACGAGCTTGAGCACGCCGCCGACGGTCGGCGTCGCGTCGAGCAGGGTTCGCGTGAGATCGGCGAACTGCCCCGCCAGCAGCCCCGGCGCCGGTTCACCGTCCTGCCCGAACCCGGCCCGTTCCCGGGCCCACTCCTCTTCGCCGACGCTCATGGATCCTCGCTGTCCTTCGGTATGGGTGGCCAGCCTCCCATTCAACCCGATGCCGGGGTCCGCAGCGCGGCACGGGCCCGGTCGACGAATCCCGGTCCCGGCCACAGCTGATCGGCCTGCGGCATGCGGTCGGCGAGATCCGGGTGGGGAAGCGTCGGCGCGGCATCGCGGCTCTCGACGACGGCTCTGCCCAGTTCGGCCTGCCGCTCGGCGGAACAGGTACGCCGGATCTCGCGCACGACCGCGGGCCCTTCCTCGCGGACGTGCCGCCGGATGGCGCGGATCAGCCCGCCCAGCAGGCGCTCGAACCGCGGCTCCTGCGGTCCCGCGCCTTCGAGCTGCCGCATCAGGCCGTCGGCTTCGGCGAGATCGCCGTCGCCGTCGAGGAAGGGCTCTTCGGCGACGGCGTGCCGGACCAGCTCCGCGATCAGGTGGTCGGCGAGGTCCTTGCGGTTCTCCGGACTGCCTTGGCCGAGCTCGAGCTCGGTGCAGAGCCGGTCGAGCTCGCGGTGGTCGCCGGCGAGGATGGTCGTCAGATCGGTTGCGGGCTGGTTGCCGTTCATGCACTCTCCTGGTCCGGGCTCGGGTTGGCAGAACCGGATACCCGCTGCTCCGGCACCGAATCCCGTGTCGGCCGGACGCCGTGCGGGTATCCCTGCGGTGAACCCGGCCCCAGAGAGGACGAACCATGGCAGCGCCGTCCGCGGTGACCGAGCGCGAACGCAAGTACGAGATCGTCGCGGGCAGCGGCGTGCCCCGCCTGATCGGCGTCGGCGGCGTCGAAACCCAGGACGACCCGGTCGAGCACGTCCTCGACGCGTCCTACTACGACACGGAGACGTTCCGGCTGGCCCGCGGCGGCATCACGCTGCGGCGGCGCGTCGGTGGGCCCGACGCGGGCTGGCACCTGAAGCTGCCGGTGTCGGCCGACGAGCGCCAGGAGCTGCAGCTCCCGCTGGGCGGCGACCCGAACAAGGTGCCGGGCCGGCTGCGGCGGCTCGTGCAGGCGTACACGCTGGGGGAGAAGCTGGTGCCGATCGCGCGCTTGCGGACCGTTCGGTTCGCCCATCGGCTGGCCGGTGCCGATGGCGGGACCATCGCGATCTTGACCGACGATCACGTGACGGGCGAGGTCGGCGGTGAGACCGTGCGGCTCGACTCGTGGCGCGAGCTGGAACTCGAGCTGGATCCGTCGGCCGATCCCGGGTTGCTCGGGGAGTTCGACCGGGCGCTGGTCGCGGCCGGCGCTTCGGCGTCGCCTTGGCCGTCCAAGCTGCGGCGGCTTGTCGGTGACCGGGTGCCGGCGGCGGCGCGGCTGGGGAAGAAGCCGTCCGCGGGGGATGTCGTGGTGGCCGCTTTGCGGGAGCAGTACGGCCGGTTGCGCCGGGCGGACGTCGGGGTTCGGCTGGACGTCGACGATTCGGTGCACCAGATGCGTGTTGCCATCCGGAAGCTGCGGAGCACGCTGCGGACGTTCGGGGCTCTGGTCGAGGCGGGGCCGGTCGCGGGCGAGCTGCGGTGGCTGGGGCGTCAGCTGTCGCCGGCTCGGGATACCGAGGTCGTCGAGGCGCGGCTGCGGGCGCAGCTTGACGATGTGCCTTCGGAGCTGGTTTTCGGCCCGTTGCGGCAGTTTCTTACCCGGTACTTCGCGCGGGAGGCGGAGGAAGGGCGGGCTCGGGCTTTGACTGCGTTGACTTCCAAGCGGTATCTCGGGGTCCTGCGTGCGCTGGATGCTTTGGTGGAGGAGCCGGTGTTGACCGCTGCCGCGCGTAAGCCGGCGAAGACCGGGCTGCGTAAGCCGGTGCGGAAAGCCGCTTCGAAGCTGAGCCGTGCCGAAGCTGCGGCGCGGGGGTTGGTTGGTGAAGAGCTTGAGAGGGCGCTGCACGATGTGCGGAAGAAGGCGAAGCGGGCTCGGTATGCCGCCGATGTCGTGAAGCCTGTTTATGGGAAGAAGCTGCGGGCGTGGCGGAAGAACGTGAAGGCTGTTCAGGGGACGCTGGGGGAGCATCAGGACACTGTTGTGGGGCGGGGTGTGCTGCGGCAGCTTGCTGTTGCCGGGCATGGTGAGGGGCAGAACACCTTCACGTTCGGAATGCTCCATGCGCGGGATGCCGGGCGGGCTGGGGAGTTGCGGGAGCGGTTTCTGGGGGAGTGGCGGCGCGTGCGGAAGGGAGAACGGCCTGGTTGGCTGGGGTGAGCTGGGCTTCTGCCGGTCTGCTTCTGCCGGGGTTTTCCCGCCGGCCCGAACGCCGGATTGTTCAGCGGCCGGCAGACCGCGTCAAGGCGGGAAAGCGTGCCTTGACCCGGCCTGCCGGCCGCTGATGCGGCTGCGTATCGGGTCGGCAGGGGGGTGTGGCCGGAGGTGCGCCCCAATGTGGCCTTCGGTGCGTTGGACGCACCCAATGTGGCCTTCGGTGCGTTGGACGCACCAAATGCCGCCTTCGGGCGGTCGGGTCGTGCGTTCCTAGCCCTCGCCCGTCAGCTTTCCGCGTAGCTGCTCCAGCGTCTGGGACAGCAGGCGGGAGACGTGCATCTGGGAAATGCCGATCCGATCCGCGATCTGAGTCTGCGTCAAGCCCCCGAAGAACCGCATCACCAAAATCGCCCGCTCGCGCTTCGGGAGCTCCTGCAGCAATGGCTGGAGGGCCTCGTGGTTCTCCACCATCGCCATCTCGTGGTCCGGTTCCCCCATGGTGTCCGCCAGTGACAGCGCTTCCGCGTCGTCGTGCACCGGCTTGTCCACCGATAGTGCCTGGTACGCGTTGCCCGCCAAGAGACCTTCGCGGACTTCGTCCACGTCGAGGTTCAGGTGCTCGGCCAGCTCTGTCGGCGTGGGGGCGCGGCCCAGGCGCTGGGACAGCACCGCTGAGCCCTGGCTCAGCGACAAGTGCAGCTCCTTGAGCCGGCGGGGGACGCGCACCGACCAGCCGGTGTCGCGGAAGTGCCTGCGGACCTCGCCCATGATCGTCGGGACCGCGAAAGACAGGAAGTCGTGGCCGCGGGTGGGGTCGAAGCGGTCCACGGCGTTGATCAAGCCGATCCGGGCCACCTGGACCAGATCCTCGCGAGGCTCGCCGCGGCCGGAAAACCGGGTGGCGATGTGCTCGGCCAGCGGGAGGAGCTCGGTGACCAGCTTGCTCCGGACGACTTCGCGCCGCGGGTCGCCGTCGTCGAGTGTGCCCAGCTCCTCGAACAGCGGCTCGCAGTGGGCATATTCGTCCGGGCGGTGGAGGAGGGTTTTTCGCTCGCCGCTCACGCGCTCGTTCCCGGGTTGAGCACCAGCTCGATCGTGACGATGCCCGCACCTCCACCGGGCAGCACGTCGCAGTGGGCCGTCACGGACCGGCTCAGGGTCGTCAGGACATGCCAGCCGAACGTGCGGTCGCTCGGGGGCCTCGGGTCGGTCGAGCGGGTCGAAACGATCACGTGCAGGCCGTCGGGGGCCAGGCGGAAGCGGCACTGCAGCTGGGAGCCGAGCTCGGCCAGCTGGACGAGCTGGGCGCACGCCTCGTCGACCGCCATCTTGGCGTCGGCGATCGCGTCCAGCCCGAAGTCCGCGCGCGAGACCACGCCGTGCGTGAGCATCCGGACCAGCGGGATCTGCTCCGCCATGGCGGGGAGCCGCAGCTCGACGAGTTCGTCGAGCAGCTCGTCGACGGTCGGCTTGCCGCCGAACGAGCTGTCGCTTCGAGTTTCTTCCATGCGGGAGGTACTACCCATCCGGTGTAATGCTGACACTTCGTGATCAGGGGTTTCGGGTATGGTCACCGGCCCAGCGCCCGTTCGAGTTCCTTCTTGGTCATCTTCGAGCGGCCGTCGATGTTCTTCTTCTTCGCTTCGTTGTAGAGCTGGTCCTTCGTCGGGCCGCCCGGGCCCTTCCGGTTGCCGGACCGCTCGCCGCCGCGCCGCTGGGGGGACTTGTCCTTGAGCGACGTCTTGCTCGCCTGGCGGGACTCACCCGACTGGGCGCGGTTCTTGTTCACCGTCCGGGCCGCGATCTCCTTGGCCCGTTTGGTGCTCGCCCCGCGGTCCTCGGCCGAGTCCTTGATGTGCTCGTACTGGCGTTCGCGCTTGCCGCTCCACGACTGAGGCATGTCCGCTCCCTTCGTCTCGTCTCGCGGGATGAGTACCCGCGTGATCGCGCCGCAAACGTCCCGGCCGGGGTGGTTACCCGCTGCTTCCCAGGGGTAAGCGGAAAGCTGACCGAGAGGAGGCGCCGATGCGGATCGGCTACACCCTGATGACCGAGCAGGCAGGCCCGGACGACCTGGTCCGGTTCGCCGCCGGCGCGGAACGGGCCGGCTTCGACTTCGAGGTCATGAGCGACCACTACTCGCCCTGGCTGGACGAACAGGGCCACGCGCCCTACGCCTGGAGCGTGCTGGGCGCGGTCACGCAGGTGACCGAGCGAGCCGAGCTGATGACCTACGTGACCTGCCCGACCATGCGCTACCACCCGGCGGTCGTGGCGCAGAAGGCGGCGACCGTGCAGGCGCTTTCGGGCGGCCGGTTCACCCTCGGCCTCGGGGCGGGCGAGAACCTCAACGAGCACGTCATCGGCCAGGGCTGGCCGCCCGCCAACGTCCGGCACGAAATGCTCGCCGAGGCCGTGCAGATCATCGGCGGCCTGTTCGACGGCGGCTACTTCGACTACGACGGCAAGCACTTCCGCGTCGACTCGGCGAAGCTGTGGGACCTGCCGGACAAGCGGACGCCGATCGGCGTCGCGGTGTCCGGTTCGCAGTCGGTCCGGCGGTTCGCCCCGGTCGCCGACGTGATGATCGCCGTCGAGCCGAAGGTGGAGCTGTCCCAGGAGTGGGACGCGACGAAGCTCGGCGGCGCGCCGAGCCGCAAGGTCGGGCAGCTGCCCGTGTCGTGGGGCACCGACCGCGACGCCGCCGTCAAGCGCGCGCACGAGCAGTTCCGCTGGTTCGCCGGCGGCTGGAAGGTCAACGCCGAGCTGCCGGGCCCGGCCGGATTCGCCGGAGCGACGCAGTTCGTCCGCGAGGAGGACGTCGCCGGCTCGATCCCGTGCGGCCCCGACATCGAGCCGATCGCCGAGGCGGTGCAGGAGTTCGAGAAGGCGGGCTTCACCGACGTGGCGCTGGTCCAGATCGGCGGTGACCAGCAGGAGGGCTTCCTCGACTTCGCCGAGAAGGAACTGCTGCCGGCGTTGCGCGGTTAGGCGGGCGCGGGGGCGGGCCGGTGTTCGGCCAGTGTGAGCCGCCGGTCCGCCCCGGTCACCTGCAGGGCCCGCCGGACCATCGGGTTCGTCCCGGTGACCACGAGCAGGTCGGTGCCGCCCGACCCGGCCTGCAGTGCCGTGTGCAGGAGCACCCGGATCCCGGCCACCCCGAGGAAGTCCACTTCGGACAGATCGACGACCAGCCGTTCGGGCGTCGCCCACAGGCGGTCGGAGAGCAGCGAGGCCAGGTCGCCGGCCGTCGCGCTGTCGAGGTCGCCGCGCGCGGTCACCAGGACCGCGTGCGGGGCGGGCCACGTCGTGCGCAGCCGCAGGCCGGGGTGCCTGGCTCGGGGAGAGGTCATACCGGTTCGCCACCGTCCTGGTGCGGCGCGGCCGCAGCGCCGCGCTCGGGGGAGTTCGAGCGGCTGCTGGTTGAACCGTGCCACCGAGACTAACCCCGCGCCTCCGGCTCGCAACCGACGTTGCTCCGAACGGGCGTGCGGCGCGCCGCGGTGGTGACCGCTCGTGCCCGGGCTGATCGGGATGCAGTAATCTCGCGCTGGACCCGTTAAAGCGCTAGCGGCCCACTAGTGGCGCGCGCCCGGGTCCTCCCTGGTTGAGAGCGCCCTGTCGGAAGAAGAAGGGGCGTCACCAGGATGACGGGCGGCGATGAGCAGCTCACCGCGCGGCTGGACGAAGTCACGCTCGCGATGGAGTCGCTGACCGCGATGCTGGACAGCGAGCTCGACCTCGGCCAGATGCTGCAGGCGGTGTGCGACCACGTCGTGCAGGTGGTGCCGGGGGCCGACATGGCCAGCATCACCCTGGTGCGCGAAGGGGTGCCGGAGACGGTGGCCAGCACCGACCAGCGGGCGGTGAACTTCGACCGCGAGCAGTACCGGATCGGGGACGGGCCGTGCCTGCGCGCCGCCGAGACGGGCCAGCCGGTCCGCGTCGGCGTCGGCGCGGTCGGGGACCTGTGGCCGCAGTTCGTCTCCTCGGCGGAGCAGCTGGGCGTGGCCAGCTTCCTCGCCGCGCCGCTGACGGTGGACGAGGACATGTCCGGCGCGGTGAACCTGTTCGGGTTCGGCGAGCACGGCTTCAGCGAGCTGGGCACCAAGATCCTCGAGCTGTACACGGCGACGGTGGTGATCGGCCTGCGTAGCGCGCGACGCTACTTCGCGGCGCGCGAGCTGGTCGACCAGCTCAACCGCGCGCTGGAGACCCGCGCGGTGATCGACCAGGCCAAGGGGATCCTGATGGCCGCGCACCGGATCACGGCGGAGGAAGCCTTCCAGCGGCTGGTGAAGCGCTCCCAGGACGGCAACCGGAAGCTCCACGAGGTGGCGGCGGAGTTCGTGGCGGCGGTGGCGACGACGGCGTGACCTGCTCGGCGTACCCGGAGGGGCGCCGGTGTACCCGGAGGGTGGCTGTCCAGGTACGCGGGACGGGTGTCGGATGCCGAGCGGCCGGCGTCGTCAGCCGGCCGGGACCTCGTCCGGGGGTGCCTCCGACTCGACCGGTGCCGGGTCCGGGCGCGGCTTGCCGCGCTGGCACGTCGTGCACACCAGGGTGCGGCCGAGCACCGTGCCGTCGTCCGCGACCACCTGGGCCACGTGCATCGTCCGGAAGCCGCAGACCTCGCACGGCAGTGAGCCGTCTTCGCGGCTGATGCGGAGCTGGGTGCCCATCCGGCCTCCTGCTGTGACGTGGGTCTCACCACCTTGCCCGTCTTCGGCGCCGGACCTGGGGGAATTCACTCGTTCGGCCTAGTCGAGCCGGATCTTCGGAGTCCGCCGTGTTGCCCGCGGTGATCCGGGGTAACCCGCCGGCGAACGGACTGCCGGAGGGGAGCGAAAGATGCGGGACAAGCGCAACGATCTGCGGCCGGTGGCGGACCTGCTGGCCGACGGCGGGGACTCGCCGGAACTGGAGCGCACGCGCCACAAGGCGGCGCTGGCCGTGGCCGCCCGGGCGAAGGACCCCGAGGACTGCGCGCGGCTGCTCGAGATGCTGGGGCTGCACCGGAGCAGCCGCCGCAGCAGCGACGTCGCCTGAGCCGGGACGCGGGGCGAGGAGGACGACATGGCCCGACCGGTGTGGAGCGGCGCGCTGAGCCTGGGGCTGGTCACCGTGCCGGTGGAGCTGTACCCGGCGGTGGCGGACCACACGATCCACTTCCACCAGTTCGAACGCGGGACGTCGGACCGCATCCGCAACCGCCGGGTCAACGAGCGGACCGGCGAAGAGGTCACCCAGGACGAGATCGTCAAGGGCTACGACCTCGGCGGCGGGGACCACGTGCTCGTCGAACCGGACGAGCTGGACGAGATCGCGCCCGAGCGGTCGCGCCGGATCGACATCGAGCAGTTCGTCGAGCTCGACGAGATCGACCCGTGGTTCTTCGACAAGACGTACTGGCTCAAGCCGGCGAAGGAGGACTTCGCCAAGGCGTACGGCCTGCTGCTGCAGGCGATGGACCGCAGCGAAAAGGCCGGCATCGCGAAGTTCGTGTTGCGCGGCAAGGAGTACCTCGCGGCCGTCCGCGCCGGCGAGGACGTGATGGTGCTGAACACCCTGCACTTCGTCGCGGACCTGCGGAAGCCGAAGGACGTCATGGGCACGCTGCCGCAGCTGCCGAAACCGCGGCCCAAGGAACTCGACATGGCGCTCGCGCTCGTCGACGAGATGACCGCGCCCTGGAAACCCGAGGACTACCGCGACGAGTACTCGAAGCGCGTCGAAGAGCTGATCAAGGCGAAGGAAGCCGGCAAGGAGATCACCCACGAGGAGGAGCCGGAGCCCTCGGCCGACGTCGTCGACCTGTTCGAGGCGCTGTCGCGCAGCGTCAAGAACCGCAAGAGCGGCGGCAAGGAACCGAAGAAGAAGGCCGGGAAGAAGCTGGCCGAGCTGTCCAAGTCCGAGTTGGACAAGCTGGCCCGTGAGCAGGGCGTGAAGGGCCGGTCGAAGATGACGCGGGCCGAGCTCGAGAAGGCCCTGAAGGCGTCGTGACCGCCGACGTCGTACGGGTGCGCACGTGAAGACTTCCCACCCGGACAAGGTGTTCTACCCCGGCGACGGGCTGACCAAGGGCGATGTCGTCGAGTACTACCGCGCCGTCGCGAACGTCATGCTGCCGCACCTGCGCGGCCGCCCGCTGACGCTGCGGCGCTTCCCCGACGGCATCGGCGAGCAGGGCTGGTTCCAGAAGCACCCGGGGGAGCACTTCCCGGACTCGATCCGCGTCGAACGGGTGCCCCGGCGCGGCGGTGGCACCGACGAATACGTCGTGTGCGAGGACGCCGAGACACTGGCGTACCTGGCGAACCAGGGAACCGTGGAGTTCCACGTCTGGCTGTCCACTGTGGATGCTCCAGAGCGCCCGGACCGGTTGGTGCTGGACCTCGACCCGCCGGAAGGCACGCCGGTCGCGGAGCTGCGCGCCGTCGCCCGGCGCATCCGCGACCACTACGAGCGGGCCGGCCTGACCGCGTTCGTCCAGGCCACCGGCGGCCGCGGGTTCCATGTGCTCGCGCCGCTGGACGCGAAGTCGGACACGGAGGTGGTGCTGGAGCTGTCCCGCGCCCTCGCCGACCGGGTCGCGGCGGCTGATCCGGACCGGCTGACCACGGCTCAGCGCAAGGAAAAACGCGGCGACCGGATCTTCCTGGACGCCAACCGCAACGGGTACGCGCAGACGGTCGTCGCGCCGTACTCGCTGCGGGCCCGCCCGGGGGCCGCGGCCGCCACCCCGCTGGACTGGCGCGAGCTGGGCAAGGCGGCGCCGGACGGCTGGGCGCTGGGCAAGGAGAGGCAGCGGCTGGCCCGCAAGGAGGACCCCTGGCGGAACCTCGACGAGCACGCGGGCTCGGCCGAGCAGGCGCTGAAGGGCCTCACCTGAGCAGCTTCGCCGCGGCCTGCAGATCGGCGACGAAGCCCGCGTAGGCGTCGTCCCGGTCCGGGGCCCGCAGCACCGCCGACGGGTGGACCGTGGCCATCGCCGAGGGCACCAGATCGGCGACGTCCGCCGGTGCTTCCAGGGGCTCGCCGCGGTGGGCGGTGAGCCGGAACTTCGGGCCCAGCAACGACTGCGCGGCCGTCGCGCCCAGCAGCAGCACCAGCTCCGGGCGCACCGCGCGCAGCTCGGCCAGCAGCCACGGGCGGCACGCGACCACCTCGGTGCGGCCCGGCTTCTGGTGGATGCGGCGCTTCCCGCGTTCGTCGCGCTTGAACTTGAAGTGCTTGACCGCGTTGGTGACGTACAACGACCGCCGGTCGAAGCCGGCTTCGGCGAAGGCGCGGTCCAGCAGCTTGCCGGCCGGCCCCACGAACGGCTCGCCCGCGAGGTCCTCCTTGTCGCCCGGCTGCTCGCCGACGACGAGGACCGTCGCCCCGGCGTCGCCCTCGCCGAAGACGGTTTGCGTGGCGTCCTGGTAGAGCGGGCAGCCCTGGCACCCGGACGCCGCCGACCGCAACCGGTCGAGGTCGGTGGTGTCCGGTGGCTCGGCACCGCGGGAATCCGGCATGCCTCCGGAAATTCCCCGTCCGCGGCACGGGTAAACCCCGCCGGTCCGGGTAGCCGGAGGACAACGCCCCAGAGAAAGGAGTTCACGATGACCACCGCACGCGACATCATGACGTCCGACGCGACCTGCGCCCGGGAGTCCGACACCGTGCACGACGCCGCGGTCACCATGGCGCAGAAAGGCGTCGGCGCCCTGCCGATCTGCGGTGAGGACAACCGGCTCAAGGGCATGATCACCGACCGCGACATCGTCGTGAAGGTGCTGGCCGAGGGCAAGGACCCGCGCGCGGTCCACACCGGCGAGCTCGCCCAGGGCGAGGTCGTCACGATCGGCGCGGACGACGACGCCCAGGAGATCCTGCGCACGATGTCCGAGCACCGCGTCCGCCGGCTGCCGGTGATCGACGGGCACGACCTCGTCGGCATCGTCGCCCAGGCCGACGTGGCCAGGGCGCTGTCGAACCCGACCGCCGGCGAGCTGGTCGAGGCCCTGTCCTACGACTGAGTGACCCCTCCTACGCCACACGGCCGCCCCCGGCGCGAGTTCCGGGGGCGGCCGTGCCGCGCTTCAGCGGGAACCGGCCGCGGCGGTACCGTCCTCAGTGGACTCGCGGACCGACTCGGCGCGGGCGATGTGCCAGGCCACCAGGGCGCCCGCGCTCACCGTGCCCCAGAGCACGAGCGCGGCGTCGCGGGCGAACAGGCCGACGAGCAGCATCACCACCGCCGTGACGTCGCAGAGCACCAGCAACAGGTTCCAGCGCCTGGGCGAACGCGGCTTGCGACCGCTGAGGGCGGCGGCGAACGCGGGATCACTCGCGCGCAGTTCCGCCTCGATCTCGCGCAGGGCGTGCCGTTCTCGATCCGGGAGCATGGGGGCCTCCTCGCCTCGGCTATCGCTGGGGATACCCGTTTTCCGGGCGGGCGAAGCGCCGGGATCAGTGGTTGTCGCGGGGAATTCCCTTCGTCGTGGCGATGCGCTGGTAGGCGACGGCCGGACGCAGCACCATGCCGTCGCAGAGCTGGTCGACCATGGACCGCTGGATCTCCTGCCACGGCGTCTGCGCCGGGGGCACCGGGTAGCCGCCCGCCGCGGCCAGTTCCCGGTGGCGGCGCGCGAGTTCCTCGTCGGAGACGAGCACGTCCGCGGTGCCGGCGCCGAGGTCGATCCGGACCCGGTCCCCGGTCCGCAGCACGGCGAGGCCGCCGCCGGCCGCGGCTTCGGGGGAGGCGTTGAGGATCGACGGCGAGCCGGAGGTGCCCGACTGGCGGCCGTCGCCGAGGCAGGGCAGCTCGTGCACGCCCCGCTTGATCAGCTCCGCCGGCGGCCGCATGTTCACCACCTCCGCGGAGCCCGGATAGCCGAGCGGGCCGGTGCCGCGCATGACCAGCAGCGAGTGCTCGTCGACGCCGAGGCCGGGGTCGTCGATGCGGGCGTGGTAGTCCTCCGGGCCGTCGAACACGACCGCGGTGCCCTCGTAGACGCCCCCGGCCAGGTACCGCCGCCGGAACTCCGGCGAGATCACGCTGGACTTCATGATCGCCGCGTCGAAGAGGTTGCCCTTGAGGACCAGGAACCCGGCGTCGGGGGTGAGGGCGGTGTCGAAGGTCCGGATGACGTCCCGGTCGCCGGCCTCGGCGTCGCGGCAGTTGTCGCCGATGGGGTGGCCGTTGACGGTCGGCGCGTCCTCGTGGATCAGCCCGTGCCGCATCAGCTCGTGCACCACGGCCGGGACCCCGCCGGCGCGGTGGAACTCCTCGCCGAGGTACTTGCCCGCCGGCTGCAGGTCGACCAGCAGCGGGACGCCGTGCCCGAGCCGCTGCCAGTCGTCCAGTGGCAGGTCGACGCCGATGTGCCGGGCGATGGCGCCGATGTGGATGGGGGCGTTGGTCGAGCCGCCGATCGCGGAGCTCACCACGATGGCGTTCTCGAACGCCTCGCGCGTCAGGATGTCCGACGGCTTGACGTCTTCGCGGACCAGCTCGACGATCCGCAGCCCGGTCCGGTAGGCCATCCGCGCCCGGTCGCGGTGCGGGGCCGGGATGGCGGCGCAGCCGGGCAGGCTCATCCCGAGGGCCTCGGCGAGCGCGTTCATCGTGGACGCGGTGCCCATCGTGTTGCAGTGCCCGGGCGACGGCGCGGACGACGCGACGAGCTCCATGAACCCGGCGTCGTCGATCTCGCCGGCGGCGAGCAGCTCCCGCGCCTTCCAGATGATCGTGCCCGAGCCGGTGCGCTCGCCGCCGTACCAGCCGTTGAGCATCGGGCCGCCGGACAGCACGATGGCGGGGATGTCGACGGTCGCGGCGGCCATCAGGCACGCCGGGGTGGTCTTGTCGCAGCCGGTGGTGAGCACGACGCCGTCGATCGGGTAGCCGTAGAGGGTCTCCACGAGGCCGAGGTAGGCGAGGTTGCGGTCGAGCGCGGCGGTCGGGCGCTTGCCGGTCTCCTGGATCGGGTGGACGGGGAACTCGATCGCGATGCCACCGGCCTCGCGGATGCCCTCGCGGGTACGGTCGGCCAGCTGGAGGTGGTGCCGGTTGCAGGGCGTGAGGTCGGAGCCGGTCTGCGCGATCCCGATGATCGGCCTGCCGGACTGCAGCTCCTCCCGGGTGAGGCCCCAGTTCTGGTAACGCTCGAGGTAGAGCGCGGTCATCCCGGGGTCGGCGGGGTTGTTGAACCAAGCTTCGCTGCGCAGTCCCATACCGGCCAGTCTGGCAACGCGCCCCGCGGAATGCACGCCCCGGCTCAAGCGCCCCAATGTGGCCTTGGGTGCGTTGAACGCACCCAAGGCGGCCTTCGGTGCGTTCAACGCAACCAAGGCCGCCTTGGGGCGCTCGGGGATCAGCCGAGGCCGTTGAGGCCGATCACCCGGGAGTACCAGTGGGCACTCTGCTTCGGCGTCCGCCGCTGCGTGTCGTAGTCGACGTGGACCAGGCCGAACCGCTTCGCGTAGCCCTCCGCCCACTCGAAGTTGTCCAGCAGCGACCAGTAGAAGTACCCGCGCAGGTCGACGCCGGCCGCGATGGCGTCGTGGCAGGCCCGCAGGTGGGAGTCCAGGAACGCCACGCGGTCGGTGTCGACGATGTCACCGCCGTCGGAGATGACGTCGGGGTAGGCCGCGCCGTTCTCCGTGATGTACAGCGGGATCGGCCGGTAGCCGCGGTGCACCTGCAGCAGGGACTCGGTCAGCCCGCCCGGCTGGACCTCCCAGCCGGAGTCGGTGCGGGGCGCCGCCGGGTCCGGGACGAAGTGCACGTCGCCCGCGCCGACCCACTCGCCGCCCGCCGGCTCGCTGCCCGGCACCGGGCGGCCCGCGACGCGGTAGTCGCGGTAGTAGTTCACGCCCAGCCAGTCGACGTGCGCGGCGATGACCGCGGCGTCGTCGTCCCGCACGACCGAGCCCAGCCCGAACGGCTCGAGGTCGGCGACCAGGTCGTCCGGGTAGCCGCCGCGCAGCACCGGGTCGAGGAACAGCCGGTTCTGGAGGCCGTCGATGCGCCGGGCCGCGGAGACGTCGGCGACGTTCGCCGGGTCGTGCGGGGCGACCGGGTACAGGTTCAGCGTGATGCCGGCCGGGATGTCCGGGGCGTGCTGCCGGATGATGTCCATCGCCAGGCCGTGACCCAGCAGCAGGTGGTGGGTGGCGGCGACGGCCGCCGGGTGGTCGGTGCGGCCGGGGGCGTGGATACCGCCCGCGTAGCCGAGCATCGCCGCACACCACGGCTCGTTGAGCGTCGACCAGCTGGCGACGCGGTCGCCCAGCCGCGCCAGCACGGTCTCGGCGTACTCGGCGAACCGGTAGGCGGTGTCCCGGTTCGTCCAGCCGCCCTGCTCCTCCAGCGCCTGCGGGAGGTCCCAGTGGTACAGCGTCGCCCACGGCTGGATCCCGGACTCGAGCAGGCAGTCGACCAGCCGGTCGTAGAACGCGAGCCCGGCGGCGTTCGCCGCACCACCGTCCGGCCGCACCCGCGGCCAGGCCAGCGAGAAGCGGTAGGCACCGAGGTTGAGCCGGCGCATCAGCCCGACGTCTTCGGAGTACCGCCGGTAGTGGTCGGCCGCCGGTTCGCCGTTGTCGCCGCCCCGGACCGCTCCCGGGCGGCGTGCGAAGACGTCCCAGACCGAATCGGTGCGCCCGTCGGCCGTCGTGGCTCCTTCCACCTGGAACGCCGCGGTCGCGGCCCCCCAGACGAAGCCAGGCGGGAACATCAACGCGGTCTCCGCCCGAACGCTGTCGGGATGTACGGACATGTTCACCCTTTCACGGCACCTTGCATGATCCCGGCCACGATCTGGCGGCCGAGGAGGACGAAGACGATGAGGATGGGGATGGTGGCCAGGGTCGTGCCGGCCAGGACGAGCGAATAGTCGACGTAGTAGCCGCTCTGCAGCTTCTCCAGGGCCACCTGGACGGTGGGGTTGCCGGCGTCCAGCACGACGAGTGGCCACAGGAAGTCGTTCCACGACATCATGAACGTGAACATCGCGAGGATCGCCGCGGCCGGGCGCACCGCGGGCATGCAGACGTTCCAGAAGATCCGGATCATGCTGCAGCCGTCGACGCGCGCGGCCTCGATGAGCTCGTACGGCAGAGCGTCCACTGTGTACTGCCGCATCCAGAACACGCCGAACGCGGTGACCAGGTTGGGCACGATCACCGCGGCCAGGCTCCCCGCCCAGCCCAGTTCGGACATCGCGATGAACAGCGGGATGATGCCCAGCTGGGTGGGTACCGCGAGGGTGACGACGATGAACACGAACAGCTTGTTGCGCCCGCGGAACCGGAGTTTCGCGAAGGCGAACCCGGCCAGCGAGGAGAACAGCACCGTCGTCAGCGTCACCGTGCCGGACACGATGACGCTGTTGGCAAGCGCTTTCCAGAACGGCACGGTGTCGAACACCCGCGCCGCGTTGGCGAAGAAGTTGCCGCCGGGCACGAACGGCGGGATGCGCTCGGTGAGCATCCCGTTGTCGCGGCTGGCCACCAGGAACGACCAGTAGAACGGGAACAGCGAGCCGAGCACGAAGATCGCCAGCACGACGTAGGTCGCCTTGCGTGGCTTGCCGAGCGTGGCGACCTTCTGCCGGAGGCCCGGTTTCCGGGTACCGGCCGTGGGAATGTCACTCTGGAGTGTTGTCATTTCTTCTTCACCGCCGGGGTGCGGGCGATCCGGCCGGTGAGGAAGAAGTTCACCAGCGCGATGAGCACGATGATCACGAACAGCACCCAGGCGATCGCCGAGGCGTAGCCGAGATCGGCGTTCTGGAAAGCCGTCTGGTACAGGTACAGCGTCACGGTCTGGAACTGGCCGGTCGAGCCGCCGTTGCTGGACCCCGGCTGCGCGTCGAACAGCTTCGGCTCGGTGAAGATCTGCAGGCCGCCGATCGTCGAGGTGATGGTGACGAAGATCAGCGTGGGCTTGAGCAGCGGCAGCGTGACGTGGAAGAACCGCCGCCAGGTGCCGGCGCCGTCGATCAGCGCCGCCTCGTGCAGTTCCTTGGGGATGGCCTGCATGGCCGCCAGCACGATCAGGGCGTTGTACCCGGTCCAGCGCCAGTTGACCATGGTCGCGATGGCGAGGTGGCTGCCGATCCGGCTGGCCTGCCAGTCGACCGGGTCCAGCCCGATGGTCTGCAGCACGCCGTTGATCAGCCCGTACTGGGGGCCGAACAGGTTGGCGAAGATGATGCCGATGGCGACGAGGCTCGCCGCGTACGGCAGCAGGATGCCGACGCGCCACCCGGTCGCGCCCCGTAGCCGGGCCCCGAGCAACGCGGCCAGCAGCACCGCGATGATGATCTGCGGGACACTGGAGAGCAGGAAGATGCTGATCGTGTTGACCAGCGCGTTCCAGAACTGCGTGTCGGCGAAGAGCTCCGTGTAGTTGTCGACGCCGAGGAAGTCGGGATGGTCGGCCCCGGCCTCCCACTTGAACATCGAGACGTACGCGGTGTAGAGCAGCGGGAACAGCCCGACGATCCCGAACACGATGAAGAACGGCGCGATGTAGAGGTACGGCGAGACCTTGACGTCCCACCGGCTCAACCGATGACGGAAGGTGGGCCGGGGAGACACGCGCTCCCCGGCCTTACTCCCTTCTGGCGCGACCTTGTCGAGGACGGTCATCGGCTCAGCGAGTGATCTTCTTCGCGGCCTCGACGAGCTGGTTCCAGCCGTCCGCGGCCGACTTGCCCTGCTCGACCGCCTGCAGGGCGGGCCTGGTCGCGTTCTCCTGGATCTGGCCGTCGCCCGGGCCCTTGTACTGCGGCTTCTGGACCTTCTTGGCCTGCTCGGCGAACAGCTCGCCGACCTTCGTGCCGCCGAAGTAGTCGTCGGTCTTGCTCAGCAGCGCGGGGTCGGAGAGGGCCTTGACCTGGCTCGGGAAGGTGCCCTTGGCCTGGAACGCCTTGATCTGCTGCTCCGGGGCGGTCAGCCAGGCCGCGAGCTCGGCGGCCTCCTTCGGGTGCTTGGACTGCGTCGGGACGGTCAGGTACGAACCACCCCAGTTGCCGCCGCCGCCGGGGAACGCCGCGGTGACCGCCCACTTGCCCGCGAACTCCGGGCCGGCGTGTTCCTTGATGACGCCGAGCATCCACGCCGGGCACACCTTCGTCGCGAAGGCGCTCTGCTTGAAGCTGGAGTTCCACTCGTTGCTGAACGGGGTGAGCTTCGCGGACTGGCCCTTGGCGACCGCGTCGGTGACCTTGGCCCAGGCGTCCTTGATGCCCTGGTTGTTCTCGAGCGCGAGCTTGTCGTCGCTGCCGATGTAGCCCTCGGGCAGCTGGTTGACCATGGCGTTGAAGTTCTGCGACGCCGAGTCGAACCAGGCCTTGCCGCCGGACTTCTTCACGTAGTCGGTGCCGGCGGCGAAGTAGCTGTCCCAGGTGGCGAACAGCGGCTTCACGGCCTCGGGGTCCTCCGGCAGGCCGGCTTCCTTGAACATGTCCTTGCGGTAGCACATGGCGAGCGGGCCGATGTCGGTCCCGTAGCCGATGAGCTTGCCGTCCTTGGTCTTGGCGGCTTCGTACTTCCAGGGCAGCCAGCGGTCGGGAGAGGCGTCGGCCGGGCCGATCTTGCTCAGGTCGTTGAACTTCGAGCCCTTGTCCAGGAAGTCGGACAGGTGGCCCTCTTCGAGCGCCGCCACGTCGGCGAGACCCGAGCCCGCGGCCATCTTCGTGACGAGTTCCTCGTGGTAGGGGCCGCCCTGACCGATCTTGTTGTGGGTGATCTTGATGTTGGGGTGCAGTCGCTCGTACTCCGGGATGAGAGCCTCGTAACCGAACTCGGTGAACGTCGACAGCGTCAGCGTGATCTTTTCGTTCGGGTTCGCGGCCGCCGGCGTGTTGCTTTCACCGCCTCCGCTGCAGGCCGAGGCGCCGAGCGCCGTCATCGTGATGCCCAGTGCCAGGACCAGGCCGTTCCGGATCGTTCTCACGTGTCCAACCACCTTGTTGACGGGAATGAGCGCTCTCACTGCTGGGAGCCGATCTGGGAGCGCTCCCAGGTGTGGCAGAGTCTGGTGGGGGCGTTCACCGGTGTCAAGGGGTTGTAACCGGAGCGTTTCCTGCGAGGAGCGCTCCCGGACGTGGCGGAGCGTGAACGTTAAGCTGAGGCGGTCAGAGTTGCAGAGGGTGAGCGAGGGCGGTGCCGTGGGGCCTCGAGCAGGCGATGAAGAACGGCCGACACTGGAGGACGTCGCGGCGTTCGCCGGCGTGTCGCGGTCGACGGCGTCGCGGGCGTTGAACGACGACGCGTACGTCAGTGCGGCGGCGCGCGAGAAGGTGCTCTCCGCCGCCCGTGACCTGGGCTATTCGCCGAACCAGGCCGCGCGGTCGCTGGTCACGCGCCGTACCGGGGCGATCGCGGTGGTGCTGTCGGAGCCGGAGTCCCGGCTGCTCGACGACCCGTACCGCGCCGCCGTCATGCGGGCCGGCTACCGGGAGCTCGCCGACGTCGGCCGGCAGATGGTGCTGATCTTCAGCGACATCCGCGAGGACCTGAGCCGGACGGTCCGCTTCCTCGAGGGCGGCCACGTCGACGGCGCGCTGGTGTTCGCGCCGCACCGGGCCGACCCGCTGCCCAAGGCGCTGCGGCTGCTGCGCATCCCGGTGGTCTTCGGCGGCCAGGCGGCCGGCATCCGCCGCGGCGTGCACGTCGTCGACTTCGACAACGAAGGCGGCGCCCGGCTGGCGGTCCAGCACCTGGTCGCGGCCGGGCGGCGGCGGATCGCCACGATCGCCGGCCCCCAGGACCAGAGCGCCCCGATCGACCGTCTCGCCGGCTGGCGCAAGACCCTCCTCGACGCCGGCCTCGACCCCGCCGACCTGGCCGAGGAGGGCGATTTCACCCTTTCGGGCGGCGCGAACGCGATGTCGGCCCTCCTGGCGAGGCACCCGGACATCGACGCGGTGTTCGTCGCCAGCGACATGATGGCGGTGGGCGCGCTGCGCACCCTCGGCCGCGCCGGCCGCCGAGTCCCGGACGACGTCGCGATGGTCAGCTTCGACGACAACGTGACACTGGCCCCGGCCATGGACCCGCCCCTGACGTCGGTCCACCAGGACCCCCGCGAGCAGGTCCACGCCATGGTCGAGACCCTGATGCGCCTGCTCGACGACCACAACCTCAAGCCGCGCCAGCACATCCTCCCGGTCTCCCTGGCGGTCCGCGCCTCAAGCTGACCGACCCTCCAATCACGCGTGATGCCTCTCCAGTCACGCGTGATGCCCGGCCAGTCACGCGTGGAGCCTCCTCGATCACGTGCGCCGGATCCGGCTGCACGAGCCGGTGGGGCCGATCGGCCGCACCGGGGGTCGACACTCGTGATTCGGGGGTCGACACGCGTGATCGTGGAGCCGGCACGGCGTCCATGACTCGATGGGTGGGAACGTTCCGGTCCGAGATGCACGCCTTTGGCGCTAAACGGCGTTTTCCGGACACCCCGCGTGACTGATCGACTGGGCCGAACGGGTGGCGGGACGACGTTCGGGTGCGGCTGTTCAGGAGTGTTCAGTGGGCCGGCGTTCGCCGGGCGCGCAGATGTGACGTTCGGGGTCGTCGTGTCCTTCTGACTCGATTCTTTACATCCAGGTTTCCGGCTGGCTACCGTCTGCGCCTGGAAGCGCTCCCAGATCGCTGGCTCCCTACGGACAAAGGAGTTCCGCAGCCATGCGTTCCTCTCCCCGAAAGCGCGTCCGTGCGCTGGCACTGGCCTCGGCCGTGCTGGCGGCCACGGGCGCGGTGGTCGCCCCACCACCGGCGCTCGGCGCCGACATCGCCTGTTCCGTCACCTACACCACCAACGACTGGGACACCGGGTTCACCGCCAACGTCTCGCTGCGCAACGACGGAGCTCCGTTCGACGGCTGGAAGGTCGGCTGGACGTTCCTCGACGGCCAGAAGGTCCAGCAGGGCTGGAGCGCCACGTTCGCCCAGTCCGGCGCCGCGGTCACCGCGACGAACATGTCCTACAACGGCCGCCTCGAGACCGGGGCGAGCACGTCGTTCGGGTTCAACGGCACGAAGGGCTCGGCCAACCGGCCGCCCACCGACTTCTCCGTCAACGGCACCGCGTGCACCGGCGCGAACAAGGCGCCCACGGTCACCCTCACCGCGCCGTCCTCGACCGGCACCTTCTACGCCCCGGCGACGATCCCTCTAGCCGCGACGGCCGCCGACAGCGACGGCACAGTGAGCAAGGTCGAGTTCTACGCCGGTGACACGCTGCTGGCCACCGACACGGCCGCGCCGTTCGAGGGCAGCTGGGGCAACGTGCCGGCCGGGACCTACTCGGTGACGGCGAAGGCCTACGACAACAAGAACGCGTCGACCACGTCCAGCCCGGTCAGCGTGAAGGTCCTCTCCGGGCCGACGATCGTCGCCGCCCCGGCGACCGCGCAGGTCAAGCAGGGTGGCACGGCGACCTTCGCGGTGTCCCTCGCCGGCGCCCCGACGGGCCCGGTCACGGTCGCGGTGGCGCGGACGGCCGGCAGCACGGACCTCTCGGCCGCCCCGGCGAGCCTGACGTTCACCGCGGCGAACTGGAACGTGCCGCAGAACGTCACGGTCACCAGCGCCGACAACGGGGGCGCGCTCGGCAGCGCGACCTTCACCGCGAGCAGCAGCGGCTACACCGCGGCCACGGTGGCGGTCAACGAGATCTCGTCGTCCACTTCGGACTACCAGCTGGCATTCCTGACGCAGTACAACAAGATCAAGGATCCGAACAGCGGTTATTTCCGCAAGTTCGGGAACATCCTGGTGCCGTATCACTCGATCGAGACGCTGATCGTCGAGGCGCCGGATCACGGGCACGAGACGACGTCGGAGGCGTTCAGCTACTACCTGTGGCTGGAGGCGTCCTACGGCCGGATCACCGGTGACTGGGCCCCGTTCAACCAGGCGTGGACGTCGATCGAGACGTACGCGATCCCGTCGGCGGCGGATCAGCCGGGCAACTCCGGGTACAACGCGAGCAAGCCGGCGACGTATGCGGCGGAGTACCCGAGCCCGAAGCAGTACCCGTCGCAGCTGCAGTCGAACGTCCCGGTCGGGGCGGACCCGATCGCGGCGGAGCTGAAGGCGGCCTACGGCAACCCGGACGTCTACGGCATGCACTGGCTGCTGGACGTGGACAACATCTACGGCTTCGGCCGCTGCGAGGACGGCACCAACACCGCGCCGGCGTTCATCAACACCTTCCAGCGCGGCTCGCAGGAGTCGGTCTGGGAGACGGTCACGCAGCCCAGCTGCGACGTCCTGAAGTTCGGTGGCAAGAACGGCTACCTCGACCTGTTCACCGGTGACTCCTCCTACGCCAAGCAGTGGAAGTACACCAACGCACCGGACGCGGATGCCCGTGTGGTGCAGGTGGCTTTCCAGGCGCAGAAGTGGGCGCAGGCGCAGGGCAAGAGCGCGGACATCGCGGCTGTGGTCAAGAAGGCCTCGAAGATGGGCGACTACCTGCGGTACTCGCTGTTCGACAAGTACTTCAAGAAGATCGGCAACTGCGTCGGTGCGTCGGCCTGCCCGGCCGGGACCGGCAAGAACAGCGAGCACTACCTGATCTCGTGGTACTACGCCTGGGGCGGTTCGATGGACCCGGCCAGTGCCTGGGCGTGGCGCATCGGTGACGGCGCGGCCCACCAGGGTTACCAGAACCCGCTGGCGGCCTACGCGCTGTCGGCGGACCCGGGCCTGAAGGTCACCTCGGCGACCGGCGCGAGCGACTGGGCGACCAGCCTCAACCGGCAGCTCGAGTTCCTGCAGTGGCTGCAGTCGTCCGAAGGCGGTCTCGCCGGCGGTGCGACCAACAGCTGGGACGGCCAGTACGGCACGCCGCCCGCGGGCACGCCGACCTTCTACGGG
Source organism: Amycolatopsis sp. MtRt-6 (assembly GCF_017308975.1). GTDB lineage: Bacteria > Actinomycetota > Actinomycetes > Mycobacteriales > Pseudonocardiaceae > Amycolatopsis. The sequence goes on from NZ_JADWPD010000011.1 coordinate 260,598, forward strand.
ATGTTCTACGACTGGCAGCCGGTCTGGCACGACCCGCCGAGCAACCAGTGGTTCGGCTTCCAGACCTGGGGCATGGAACGCATCGCCGAGTACTACCAGGCGACCGGCGACGCCCGGGCGAAGAAGATCCTCGACAAGTGGGTCCCGTGGGCCATCGCCAACACCACCGTCGGGGCGGGCGGCAGCTTCCAGATCCCGGCCGACCTCACCTGGACCGGCGCACCGGACACCTGGAACGCCACCAGCCCGGGCGCGAACAACGGCCTGCACGTCACGGTGAAGAACTTCAACAACGACGTCGGGGTCGCGGCTTCCCTGGCCAAGACGCTGCTGTACTACGCGGCGCGCTCGGCCAACGCCCCGGCGAAGACGGCCGGGGAGCAGCTGCTCACCGCGCTGACGGCGAACACCGACAGCAAGGGCATCGCGGTGCCGGAGACCCGGAAGGACTACGACCGGTTCGACGACACCTACAACGCCTCCACCGACCAGGGCCTGTACATCCCGCCGGGCTGGACGGGCACGATGCCGAACGGCGACGCGATCAACTCGAACTCCACGTTCCTGTCGATCCGCTCGTTCTACAAGAGCGACCCGCAGTGGCCGAAGGTCCAGGCCTACCTGGACGGCGGCGCCGCGCCGACGTTCACCTACCACCGGTTCTGGGCGCAAACGGAGATCGCCACGGCGTTCGCCGCGCACGTGGACCTGTTCGGCTGAGAGGCACGCGATGAAGCGACTGCTCGCTCTGGTGGTCGCCGCACTGGTCGGGGGCGCCGTTCTCACGGCGTCCCCGGCCACCGCGGCCCCGCCGGCCACGCAAGCGGCGGCCGGCACGGGCACCGGGTTCTGGCACGCCGCCGGAGCCCAGCTGGTCGACGAGACCGGGGCGCCGGTCCGGATGACCGGGATCAACTGGTTCGGCGCCGAGACGGCCAACTACTCGCCGCACGGGCTGTGGAGCCGCAACTACCGGGACATGCTCGACCAGATGGCCGGGCTCGGGTACAACACGCTGCGGCTGCCGTACTCGAACCAGCTGTTCGACGCCGGGTCCAAGCCGGTCAGCATCGACCAGGTGCAGAACCCGGACCTGCAGGGCCTGACCGGCCTGCAGGTGCTCGACAAGATCGTCGCCTACGCCGGCGGCAAGGGCATGCGCGTGCTGCTGGACCGGCACCGGCCGGACTCCGGCGCGCAGTCCCCGCTCTGGTACACCAGCGCGTACCCGGAGAGCCGCTGGATCGCCGACTGGACGATGCTGGCCCGGCACTACAAGGGAAACCCCACCGTGATCGGGGCGGACCTGCACAACGAACCGCACGCGATCCAGGGCGGCGGGGGAGCGTGCTGGGGCTGCGGCGACCCCGCGACCGACTGGCGGCTCGCCGCCGAACGGGCCGGCAACGCCGTGCTCGCGGAGAACCCGGACTGGCTGATCGTCGTCGAAGGCGTCGACTGCGTCAGCGGCACCGGCGACCCGCAGTGCGGCTGGTGGGGCGGCAACCTCTCCGGAGCGAAGCAGTTCCCCGTTCGACTGTCCAAACCGGACAAACTGGTGTACTCGGCGCACGAGTACGCGACGTCGGTGTTCGCCCAGAAGTGGTTCTCCGATCCGGCTTTCCCGGCGAACCTGCCCGCGCTGTGGGACCACTTCTTCGGCTACCTGCACAAGCAGAACATCGCGCCGGTGCTGCTCGGCGAGTTCGGCTCCACGCTCGCCGACCCGCGCGACAAGGTCTGGCTGCAGGAGCTGATGAAGTACACGGGCACCGGCACGTCCGGGATGAGCTTCACGTACTGGTCGTGGAACCCGAACTCGGGTGACACCGGCGGCATCCTCAACGACGACTGGACGTCGGTCAACCAGACCAAGCAGGCGATCCTGCAGCCGTACCTGATCCCGCCGGCCGGCTCGGGTGGCGGCCCGGCCGACCCGCCGGCGAGCTGCGCGGTGACCTACCGCGTCGACAACACCTGGCAGGGCGGCTTCCTCGCCACGGTGACGGTGAAGAACACCGGCGGCTCGGCGCTGAAGAACTGGGCGCTCGGCTGGACCGTGCCGTCCGGGACGCAGATCACCGGCGGCTGGAACGCGACCGTCACGCAGACCGGGCAACAGGCGAGCGCCAAGGCTCCCGCCTGGGCTCCCGACCTGGCCGGCGGTGCCTCGGTGTCGATCGGCATCCAGGCGACCGGCCCCTCGACCGGCACGCCGTCCGGCTTCGCCGTCGGCGCGACCGCCTGCACCACCTGACCCACCCCACCGAACAACCTAAGGAGCGCACTCGATGAGGAGTGAATTCTGGTCCGCGAAGAGGAAGTCACGGTTCGCCGTGGCGTCCTCGGTGACGGCGGCGGCGATGACCGCCGGATTGCTGGTGGCCGGGGGCAGTCCGGCGGGCGCCGCCACCGGCTGCAAGGTCACCTACACGGTCAACCAGTGGGACACCGGCTTCACCGCGAACATCGCCGTGACCAACCTGGGCGACGCCGTGTCGTCCTGGAACGTCGAATGGGACTTCGGCGGCAACCAGCAGGTGCAGCAGGGCTGGAGCGCCACGTACAGCCAGAGCGGCAAGCACGTGAGCGCGAAGAACCCGTCGTGGGGCGGGAACCTGGGCACGAACGCGACGGCCAACTTCGGCTTCAACGGCTCGTACTCGGGCACGAACGACATCCCGACGTCGTTCTCCCTCAACGGCACCCACTGCGACGGCACGCCGACGACCACGACGCCGACCACGCCGACCACGGTCACCACGACGCCGACCACCCCGACGACGCCGACCACGCCCACCACCCCGACCACGGTCACCACGACGCCCCAGCCCGGAACGCACGTGGAGAACCCGTACGCCGGGTCGAAGGGGTACGTGAACCCGGACTGGTCGGCTCAGGTGACCGCGGCGGCCGCGGCCAAGGGCGGCACGCTCGGCGCCCAGATGGCCAAGGTGGCCAACACCTCGACCGCGGTCTGGCTGGACCGGATCGCGGCGATCGCGGGCACGTCGAGCTCACGCGGCCTGCGCGGGCACCTCGACGCGGCGCTGGCCCAGCAGACCGGCAGCACGCCGGTGACCATCCAGATCGTCGTCTACGACCTGCCGAACCGCGACTGCGCGGCGCTGGCCTCCAACGGTGAGCTGAAGGTCTCCGAGAACGGCCTGGCCCGGTACAAGGCGGAGTACATCGACCCGATCGCCTCGATCCTGGCCGACCCGAAGTACGCGCCGCTGCGGATCGTGGCGGTCGTCGAGCCGGACTCGCTGCCCAACCTGATCACCAACCTCTCGACGGCCAAGTGCGCCGAGGCGCAGTCGAGCGGGGCGTACGTCCAGGGCATCCAGTACGCGCTGAACAAGCTCCACGCGATCTCCAACGTCTACAACTACCTGGACATCGCGCACTCGGCGTGGCTGGGCTGGGACAGCAACTTCGGCCCGTTCGTCAACGCGGTCAAGCAGATGCTGCAGGGCACCACGGCCGGCGTGAACAGCATCGACGGGTTCATCAGCTCCACGGCCAACTACACGCCGCTGACCGAGCCGAACCTGCCGGACCCGAACCTGAACGTCGGCGGCCAGCAGCTGCGGTCGGCGAAGTTCTACCAGTGGAACCCGTACTTCGCCGAGGTGCCGTTCGCCACGGCGATGTACAACGCGTTCGTGGCCGCGGGCCTGCCGAGCGGCATCGGCATGCTGGTCGACACCTCGCGCAACGGCTGGGGCGGCGCGGCCCGGCCCACCGGCGCCTCGGGGTCCACGGTGGACGCCTACGTCGACTCCGGCCGGATCGACCGGCGGCTGCACCGCGGCAACTGGTGCAACCAGAGCGGTGCGGGGCTGGGCGTGCGGCCCACCGTCGCGCCCCAGGCGCACTTCGACGCCTACGTCTGGATCAAGCCGCCGGGTGAGTCCGACGGCGCGAGCAAGCTGATCCCGAACGACGAGGGCAAGGGCGCGGACCCGATGTGCGACCCGGCCTTCCGCGGCAGCGAGCAGGCCAACGGCGGCAACCTGACCGGCGCCCTGCCGGACGCGCCGCTGTCCGGCAAGTGGTTCCAGGCCCAGTTCGAGCAGCTGGTCCAGAACGCCTACCCGCCGGTGCAGTAAAAGACCCCGGGCCGGGCGGTGCCGCGCAGCCGCCGCCCGGCCCGGCCTCCACCACCACGGCAACCCGGCGAGCGGGCGGTCCCGCCCGGCCGCTCGCCGCGGTCCCGCCCGGCCGCCTGACCGGCCGGACGGGACGGCGGGGTCCGGCTCGACGTCCGACGGGACTTCGGGCCGGACCCCGTGGCGCGGGCCGATCCGGGCCCGATACCCCCTCGAACTGGTTCGATGACGAACCCCACCCGGGTGTGAAACGCGTGCGAACCCTTGTTCTGCGGCGAAGTGATCGCCCGCACCACCGAGCGCCCGTGCGCGGCGCTGCCGGCGAAGAAGCGCTCGTGCGGCGCCCGTCAGGGCACGAGCCGGTGCACGCCGACCAGCACCTGCTGCCAGACGGCCGCCGGGTCGGCGCCCTGCTCGACCGCCTTGAGCGACGGCGCGATCACCGTCTCCTGGATCTTGCCGTCGCCCGGCCCCTTGTACTGCGGTTTCCCGACCTTGCGGGCCTGTGCGACGAAGACCTGGCCGATCAGCGCCCCACCGAAGTAGCCGTTCATCTCGCTGAGCAGGTCCGGGGAGGTGAAGGCGTCGACCTGGCTGGGGAAGTTCCCGCTCACCCGGAACGCGCGCAGCTGCTGCTCCGGCGCGGTCAGCCAGGCGGCGAGCGCGGCGGCCTCCTTCTGGTGCGGGCTCGAGGACGGCACGGTGAGGAAGGACCCGCCCCAGTTGCCGCCGCCGTCCGGGAAGGCGTCGGTGAGCGCCCACTTGCCCGCGTTGGCGATGCCGGCCTGCTGTTCGATGACGCCGAGCATCCACGACGGACACATCTTCGTCGCGAAGGCACCGGTGCGCAGGCCGTTGTTGCCGTCGTCGGCGAAGGCGGTGAGCCCGGCCGACTGGCCCTGGTTCACCGCCGAGGTGACCCGGTTCCAGGCGTCCCGCAGCGCGGCGTTCGTCTCCAGCGTCGAGCGGTCCTCGCGATCGAGGTAGCCGACCGGGAGCTGGTTGACCATGGCGTTGAAGATCTGCGCCGAGGAGTCGAACCACGGCTTGCCCTTCGAGCGCTTGACGTACTTCTCGCCGGCCTTGAAGAAGCTGTCCCAGGTCGCGAACATCGTCTTCACCGAGCCGGGGTCGGTCGGCAGCCCGGCCGCTTCGAGCAGGTCCTTGCGGTAGCACATGGCCAGCGGCCCGATGTCGGTGCCGTAGCCGACGAGCTTGCCGTCCTTGCTGCGGCCCGCCTCGTACTTCCACTCCAGCCACCGGCCGGGTTTCACCTCGGGCGGCCCGATCTTGGCCAGGTCGGCGAACTTGCCGGCGTGGGCGAGCACGTCGGCGAGGTGGCCTTCCTCGACGGCCTGGATGTCGGCGAGGCCCTGGTTCTTCTGCAGCTTGTCCAGCAGGTCCTCGTGGTACGGGCCGCCCTGTTCGGTGCGGACCTGGCGGATGGTGAGCCCGGGGTGGGTGAACTCGTAGCCGGGGATGAGGTCGTCGTAGCCGAACTCGCCGAACGTCGCCACCGTGAGCGTGATCTGCTCCGGCGTGCCCGGCCCGCAGCCCGCGGTCAGGACGACCGGCACGAGCAGGACGACGGCGGCCAGCGTTCTTCGGATCTTCCTCATCTACGCGCACTCCCCATTCGCGGCACACTCCCGGCCTCCGTTGGCTGGGAGCGCTCCCGGGGCGAGTCTCGTTTCCCGGTGCGGCGGGTGTCAAGGTGCGCGACGGCGGGTGTCCGGACGGACACGGACCGCGGGCCGGAGTCCTTGTGGTGCCAGGAAGGGGTGCGATGAAGCGTCCGACGATCACCGACATCGCGAAGGAGGCCGGCGTCTCCAAGGGCGCGGTTTCCTACGCCCTCAACGGCCGCCCCGGCGTCTCGGAGGCCACCCGGCGGCGGATCACCGAGATCGCCCGGGAGCTCGGGTGGGCGCCCAGCAGCACGGCGCGCGCGCTGTCCGGCGGCCGGACCGGGGCCCTCGGCCTGGTGCTCGACCGGCACCTGGAGGCGTTCGTCCCGGCCCTGCTCGACGGGTTCGCGGGCGAGCTGCTGCTGCAGGCCGCCCCCGGCCGCGAGGCGGCGCTGGCGATCTACCGCCGCTGGCGGGCCGAGCGGAAGGTCGACGGCGTGCTGCTCACCGAGCCGGGCTGCGCGGCCGAGCTGGTCCGGATCGGCCTGCCGGCGGTGGTGCTCGGCGGTCCGGGCGGGGTGCCGGGCACGCCATCGGTGCTGGTGGACGACTTCGCGGGCGCCGCCGAGGCCCTGGCGTACCTGGCGGCCTTGGGACACCGGCACGTGGTCCGCATCGCGGGCGCGGCGGTGTTCGCGGACCCGATGGCGCGCAGGCGGGCCTTCGCGACGGCGGCGACGGGCCTGGCGCACCCGGACACGGTCCACCCCGAGCCCTCGGCCGACGCGGTCCGGCGGGTGCTGGCCACACGTCCCCGGCCGACGGCGCTGCTGTGCGACACGGACGACCTGGCGGTGGCGGCGCTCGCGGCCGCGCGGGAGCTCGGGCTCGCGGTGCCGAAGGACCTGTCGGTGGTGTCGTGGGACGACACGCCGCTCTGCAGGCTGGTCCGCCCGGCGCTCACGGCGATCCGCCGCCCCCTGGCCGAGCTCGGCACGCTGGCGGCGTCGGTGCTGCACGACGTGCTGGCGGGGGAGCGGACCGGGGACGTGTACACGTCCCGGCCGCGGTTGATCACCCGGGGGAGCACCGCGCCGGCGAATGTGTGACGGTCGCCGGTGTCGCGAATGACTCATTCGGGACGTGGGAGGTCCCGAACGAGTCATTCGCGACGTTCGAACCCGGGACGGTCAGGTGCCCTGGCAGGTCGGCGACGGGGCCGCGTTGCCTCCCGTCGTGTTGACCGTCAGCCCGAACGTCGTCGTGCCGTCCGCGGCGATCCGGCCGTTCCAGTTGGCGTTGCGGACCGTCACCGCCGAGCCGGACAGGCTCAGCGTGCCGTTCCACACGCTGCCTATCGTCTGGCCCGCCGGCAGTGTCCAGCCGACCTGCCAGCTGTTGTACGCAGTCGTGCCGTGGTTCATCACCGTCACCGAGGCCTGGTAGCCGCCGCTCCAGCTGTTGGTGATCTCGTACATCGCCATGCAGGAGCCCGGCGGCGGGGTGCCGGTGGTGGTCGTCGGCGTGGTCGACGTCGGCGGGGTGCCCGGGTCCTTCACGCCGGTGACCTCGCCGTTGCCGCCGTCGAACGTGACGTCCGAACAGCCGTAGAACGTCTCGGCGCTGTCCGAGCGCTTCCACACCGAATAGATGATGTGGCGGCCAGACTTGTTCGACGGCAGCGCGCCGCTCCACTTGTACTGGCCCTCGACCGTGCCCACCGAGCCGGTCACCGGTGGGTGGTCCACCGTCAGGAACGGCTGGTCCTCCAGGGAGTCCCAGGTGAGCGGCTGGTTCGGGTTCCAGCCGTCCTTGGTCACGTACGTGTAGAACCAGCCCGGGTGGGCCGCCCACGCGTTGTACGAGAAGTCGAACCGGGCGCCGGCCGTGAGGTGGGTCAGCGGCCACTGGCCGACCCCGTCGAAGCCCGCGTAGCCCGGGTTGCCGCCCGAGCACAGCTTCCCGTCGGGGATGAACCCGCGCGTGCGCCCGGCGCCATCCGAGCGCAGCACGCCGAACCAGTTGTACAGCGAGTTGGCCCCGCTGACGCCCACCGCCGCCGCGCAGGCCGGGTTCTGGGGCTTGATCTCACCGGTCGAACTGAGCCCGTCCTGCCAGCACAGGAAGGTCCGGCTGCCCGGTTTCATCATGGCGCCGTGCGCCTCCGCCGTGCCGGTGCTCAGCAGGACGGTGGTCAGGCTCGCCAGCAGCACGGTGACGGCGGCGAGAACGGTACTTCGTCTCCTGGTCACGTCAGTCCCTTCATTGGGTTGCGTGCGTCGAAGACTGGGAGCGCTTCCAAGGTCAGGATACGCGGCGGCGGTCACTTCCGGAACAGCCCGCGATGACCGGGACGGGCGCCTTGGCCTACCTTGGCGGGGGCCGTCGAACCGGGCGCGCCCGTGGAGAAAGGCAGAGAGTGGACAGTCCGTCTTCGGTTCCCGCCTGGGTGCGCGCCGAACCCGCCCGGCTGCTCGGGTTCGCCGGCGGCGCGGTACACCCGGGCGGCGGGTTCGCCTGGCTCGACGACGCCGGGCGGCCGGTGCTCGACCGGCCCGTCGAGACCTGGATCACCTGCCGGATGACGCACGTCTTCGCGCTCGCGTCGCTGCAGGGCGCCGACACCGGCGCGCAGGTCGCCCACGGCGTCGCGGCGCTCACCGGCCCGCTGCGGGACGCCGGGCACGGCGGCTGGTACGCCTCGACCGCCCTGGACGAGAAACGCGCCTACGAGCACGCGTTCGTCGTGCTGGCCGCCGCGAGCGCGGCCGCGGCCGGCGCCGAAGGAGCGCGGGCGCTGCTGGCGGAAGCCCTGGAAATCGTCGAACGCCGGTTCTGGGAACCGGCCGCCGGCCGGGTCGCCGACGTCTGGGACCGCGGCTGGACGCGCCTGGAGGACTACCGCGGCGCCAACGCCAACATGCACACCGTGGAGGCCTTCCTGGCCGCCGCCGACGTCACCGGCGACCCCGTGTGGGCCGGCCGCGCGCTGTCCATTGTGGAGCGCCTGGTCCACGGCGAGGCCCGCGCGCACGGCTGGCTGCTCCCGGAGCACTTCGACCCGGGCTGGCGCGTGCGGCTGGAGTTCAACCGCGCCGAGCCCGCCCACCCGTTCCGCCCGTTCGGGGCGACCATCGGGCACCTCTTCGAATGGGCCCGGCTGGCCGTCCACCTCGGCCGCGCGCTCGGGGACGCCGCGCCGCCGTGGCTGGTGCCCGACGCGGCCGCGCTGTTCGAGGCCGCCGTCCGCCACGGCTGGGCCGTCGACGGGCGGCCGGGCTTCGTCTACACGACCGACTTCGCCGGGACGCCGGTGGTGCGCACCCGGCTGCACTGGGTGGTGACCGAGGCGATGGCCGCGGCGTGGACCCTGCACCAGGAAACCGGCGACCCGGCGTACCTCGCCCGGTTCACCGAATGGTGCGAACACGCCGAAGCCTGCTTCGTCGACCGTGAACTCGGTTCGTGGCACCACGAACTGGACCCGGAGAACCGTCCCGCCGCGACGGTGTGGGCCGGCAAACCGGACGTCTACCACGCCTACCAGGCAACGCTGCTGCCCGGCCTGCCACCCGCGGCGTCGTTCGCCGGCGCGCTCCTCAAGCGCGGTTAGACTGCGTTCGCCGTCCACTTTCGACAAGGAGAACCATGTCGCCTTTCGTCGCGGCCGGAAACCGGTACGCGGACATGCCGTACCGGCGGGCCGGGCGCAGCGGGCTGAAGCTGCCCGCCGTGTCGCTCGGCCTGTGGCACAACTTCGGGGACGACAAGCCCCTCGACGTCCAGCGGGCCGTGCTGCGGCGGGCGTTCGACCTCGGGGTGACGCACTTCGACCTGGCCAACAACTACGGCCCGCCACCCGGCTCGGCCGAGACCAGCTTCGGCCGCCACTTCGCCGCCGACTTCCGCCCGTACCGCGACGAGATCCTGGTGTCGTCCAAGGCGGGCTACCTGATGTGGGACGGCCCGTACGGCGAATGGGGCTCCCGCAAGAACCTCCTCGCGAGCCTCGACCAGAGCCTGGCCCGCACCGGACTGGATTATTTCGACGTTTTCTACTCGCACCGCCCGGACCCGGAAACGCCGATCGAGGAGACGATGGGCGCGCTCGACACCGCCGTCCGCTCGGGCAAGGCGCTGTACGCGGGCATTTCGAACTATTCGCCCGAGCAGACCGAGGCCGCGCTCGCCGCGCTGAAGGACCTCGGCACCCCGCTGCTGCTCCACCAGCCGCGGTATTCGATGCTCGACCGCTGGGTCGAGGACGGCCTGCTCGACACCCTCGACTCCCACGGAGTCGGCTCGATCGCGTACTCGCCGCTGAGCCAGGGCCTGCTGACCGACCGGTACCTCGACGGCGTCCCGGCCGACTCCCGCGCGGCCGGCGCCAGCCCGTTCCTCACCAGCGACCGGCTGACCGAGGAGACCCTGGCGACCGTCCGCGCGCTGAACGACATCGCCAAGGGACGCGGGCAGACGCTGGCCCAGCTGGCCATCGCCTGGGTGCTGCGCCGCGGCCGCGTCACCTCCGCGCTGATCGGCGCCAGCAGCGTCGCCCAGCTGGAGAACACCGTCGCGGCCACCGCGAACCTGGAGTTCACCGACGACGAGCTGGCCGCGATCGAGCGCGTGCTCGGCCGGTAGCTCAGCAGCCGATCCGCGAGGAGCCCACGGCCACGTCGTCGAACCACAGCGTGTCCGCGTCGCCGGCGTAGCTCTCCCAGCCCAGGCGCAGGTCGGTCACCGCGGGGTGCCACGCCCGGGCGAGCCACTGCTGGTCGACGTCGGCGGTCGGGACGCCGTCCACGACCAGGCCGGGCACCTCGGCCGAGCCCAGCCACGTCCGGAGCTGCCCGGCCGCGCCGTCGAGCCGGAACTCGAAGCAGGACCAGGTGCCGGTCGGCAGCGGGACGCTCTGGGCGACGCCGGCCGGGCTCTGGGCGGGCAGGGTGGCGTCGTCGGACTCACGGTTCCACTGCAGGGCCCGGTTCTGCCCGCCGGCCCGCAGGTCGCGGCCGTCGGTGCTGTCGCGCATCGCCAGGAACGTGACGTGCCCGGCGGGCAGCGCGGTGGTGTGCCGGACCCAGAACCGCCCGTACAGGACGCCGGAACCGGACACGCTGGTGCCGAGGAACGCGTGGTTGCAGTAGCCGCCCTGGCCGGTGACCTTGACCGAGCGGCTGCCCGAGTGGGCGACCGTGGTGTCGACGGCGACCGTGCCGGTGCCCTGGCAGTTGGCGGCGCCGACGGTCCACCGGCCGCCGGGCGTACCGCCGGTCTGCTGCTCGAAGTCGTCGCAGAGCGCGGCGCCCGCGCAGCCGGCGGGCGGCGGCCCGGACGTCGTGGTGGTGGGCCCGGAAGTCGGTGTGGTGGGAGTGGTGGTCGGTGTGGTGGACGTCGGGGGAGCGGGGTCACCGCACGAGACGCCGTTGAGCGCGAAGTCGGTGGGCTCGGCGTTCGTCCCGCTCGCCGTCCCCTGCAGCCCGAACGAAACCGAGCCGCCGGCGGGCAGCGCGCCGTTGTAGGACAGGCTCTGCGCGGTGACGGCGTTCCCGGTCTGGCGGACGGTGGCGTTCCAGGCGGAGGTCACGGTCTGGTTCCCGGCGTAGTGCCAGGTGAGTGTCCAGGAGGAGGCCGCGGTGGGGCCGTTGGTCACCGTGATGTCGGCGGTGAAGCCGGTTTGCCACTGGTTGAGGCGGTAGGCGACCGCGCAGGCGGGCGCGGCGGCCGCCGGTCCGGCCAGGACGACCGCGGTGGTCGCCGCGGCGGCGAGGCAGAGCGCGGCCAGCGCGCCGGCGAACCTGTGCATGGGGTGGCTTCTCCTCCGGACGCGGACAGGGGCGGGGGGGGGGGGGGGTTGGGCCCCGGGCGCCCCTGGGTGGTGGCCGCGTTCTGGCGAGGCGACCTGGCATGGGAGCGCTTCCAGCCGCGGGAAAGGTAACCCCGGTGTGTCGTGCTTGTAAAGGGCGACCCGGACGCGGGCCGATCCGGTGGTCCGTTTTCCGCAGCGGGGGCGCCCGCGGCCGCCACTGAACACTCCTGAACGGCCGAATCCGTTGGGGCGCAGCAGATGCCTCCGGTCGCGCTGCGCCACCGGGATGCGGCGCCGGACACCGCCGTTGGGGTGGATTCCGGGAAATCACCCCAAGATCATCGAAAAGCGGCCGATGCCGGAGATTGGGAGCGCTCTCAGTGCCGGTGAGCGACGGTGCCCGGCGTCGCACGGTCCCCGCGCCGGTAACGGCCTGGGCCCTCGCGGTCACGCTGCGGTACTGTCGTCGGTGTGCACCCGTACTCCGGATATCGTTGGATGAACGATGAGTCGACAGGCCAAGCCAGGGAGTAAGCCCTACCGTGCACAACTGCGGGACCGGCTGACCGCCCTGGGCTTCCCCGAGGAGGCGCTTCCCGCCCAGGTGGCGAAGAACCTGATCGTCGAATGCCGGATCCCGCCGCGCACCGCGTGGCGGCTGGCGTCCGAGCTCTCGCTCGACGTCGCGGCACACCAGTACAACGCCGTCACCGGAGACCCCCGCGCGGGCATGCGCGGCACGCGGATCTGGGAGTACGAACAGTGGCCCGAGCGCGGCGTCCGGCCCACCGTCGCGGCGCTGCGGGTACTGGCCCAGGTCTACGGCACGAGCTGGAAGTGCCTGCTGGGCCTGCGTGATCTGGAGCAGCTGCCGGCCAAGGACCTCGCCGAATACCACGCCGAGCCGGAGCCCGCGGCCGTCGTGGTGCCCGAGCCCGAGGCGCCACCGGCCCGCACCCTCGTCCGCGCGGA